>NZ_JBEYZJ010000004.1:0-809731 GCF_040645995.1 Nocardia sp. NPDC046473 | reverse complement strand
GATCTGCACTCTGTCTCGGGATCGGCACTGGCTTTAGGGCCCTATTCCGAGTGCCGATCCCGAGACAGAGTGCAGATTCTGCCAGCATCGGTCTCGGGGGGGACGTGCCGTGCGAGGTGTACCTCGTTACAACCGTGGGTCGACTGGTTCGGACTCGAGTGCCAGTACTGCGAAGACGGCCTCGTGTAGCCGCCACAGGGGTTCGCCGGCGGCGAGTCGGTCCAGGGCTTCGAGGCCGAGGGCGTACTCGCGCAGGGCCATTGAGCGCTTGCGGCCGAGGGCGCGAGAGCGGAGGCGGTCGAGGTTGGTTTCGCGTAGGTATTCCGGGCCGTAGATGATTCGGAGGTATTCGGGGCCGCGGCATTTGACGCCGGGTTGTACCAGCCTGCCGTCTCCCGTCGAACCGTCGGACTTCTTCCGCCCACGAACCAGCGCCTGGCGCGGCTTGACCACCATGCCCTCGCCGCCCGCTGCGGTGAGTCCGGTCCACCAGGTGGTGGCGGCTGCTGTGCTGTCCGGATCGGTCAGGTCGACGAACATGCGGCCTGTCGGTGTGAACAGTTCAGTGTCGGCCGCGACCAGCCGGTCGATCAGCGCGAGGTGCCAATCATGCTCACGTACCGCGTGATTCGCTCCCTCGGCGGCAAGGATCTGGAACGGCGCGAGCCGCAGTCCGGCCATGCCCTCGACCGGCCAGCAGTAGCGGCCGTAGGCGTCGGTGAACGCCGCGGCGTCGTCCTTGCGCGCTCCGGTGCGGCTCGCCAGGTCGGCGACATCGAGTCCGCGTTCCGCCACCGCCGCCAGCACCTCGGTGGTGGCACCCAGTGCGGCCCGCGCGGCGGCGCCGACGGCCGCGTACTGGTTGCGCAGCAGGCCGATCGCCTTCGCCGACCACGGCATCAGCTCGGTATCGAGCAAGAGCCATTCACTGCGCAGCTCATCGAACAGCCCGGCGGCTTCCGCGGCCACCCGCACGCGGGTGAGCAGGGTCTCGGTGTGCTCGGGATCGTCGAAGAACGGGCGGCCGGTGCGGGTGTAGATCACGCCGGTGCCGCCGTCGTCGACGCCGAACCGGTCCCGCGCGGCCTGCGCGGAGCGGGCAACGAGGACCACAGCCCGCGAACCCATGTGCTTCTCCTCGCACACCAGCTGGTCGACACCCTCGGCGCGGTAGTACGCGAACGCCTCCGCCGGATGCTCCAGATAGCCCGGCAGTTCCGAGGTCGCGCACGGCGACATCGTCGGCGGCAGGTACACCAGCCAGCGTGGGTCGATCGCGAACCGGCTCATCACTTCGAGTGCGGCACAGGCGTTTTCCTCCTGCACGCCGACCCGTCCGTGATACCGGGTCTCCACCACGCGCCGACCGATCACGTCGTCCAGGTCGAGCACGCCGGGATCCCGGTGCACCACGCCCTCGGCCGTGCTGATCGTGGTGGCTTCCAGCGGCCGCACCGGCTCGTACCAAACCGACTCCGCCGCAACCGAAACCGGCTCACGCTCGGGATAACGCAGCGCCGAGAGCCTGCCGCCGAACACCACGCCGGTGTCCAGACACAGCGTGTTGTTGACCCACTGCAGGTCGAGCACCGGCGTGTGCCCGTACAGGACGGTCGCGCGGCCGCGATAGTCGTTGGCCCACGGGTAACGCACCGGCAGCCCGTATTCGTCTGTCTCCCCGGTGGTTTCGCCGTACATGGCGAACGACCGCACCCGGCCCGACGCACGCCCGTGGAACTCTTCCTTCAGCCCCGCGTGCGCGACGACGAGCTTGCCGCCGTCGAGCACATAGTGGCTGACCAACCCACGACAGAACTCGTGCGCCGCCTTGCGGAAGACCTCGTCCTCGCCGTCGAGCTGCGCCAGCGACTCGGCCAGGCCGTGCGCCACCCGAACCTGCTTACCGTCGAGCGCGCGCACGAGCTTGTTCTCGTGATTCCCGGTGACGCACAAGGCAGTTCCGGCCGCGACCATGCCCATCACCAGCCGCAGCACACCCGGAGTGTCCGGCCCGCGGTCCACCAGGTCCCCGACGAACACCGCGGTGCGGCCTGCCGGATGGCTCGCGCCGATCGCGCGGCCCACGTCGTCTCGGTCGATGGCATAGCCGAGTTCGCCGAGCAGCGTTTCCAATTCGCCGCGGCAGCCGTGCACGTCACCGATCACGTCGAACGGCCCGGTGAGCTCGCGCTTGTCGTTCCACGCCTTCTCGTCGACGATGGTCGCCGCCTCGACCTCCGCGACTCCGCGCAGCACATACACCTTGCGGAAGCCCTCGCGCTCCAGGCCGCGCAGGCTCCGCCGCAGCTCACGCTGCTGCCGGACCACCACGTGCGCACCGAGCGTCGCCCGGTCCGGTCGTGCCGAATTACGTTCCAGGCACACCGAATCCGGCACGTCCAGCACGATTGCGACCGGCAGTACATCGTGCGCACGCGCCACCGCGATCAGTTCCTGCCGCGACTTGGCCTGCACGTTGGTCGCGTCGACAACCGTGCGCAGTCCACGCCGCAGCCGAACGCCCGCGATGTGGTGCAGCAGCGCGAACGCCTCGGCGGTGGCCGACTGGTCGTTCTCGTCGTCGCTGACGACGCCACGGCAGGCATCCGAGGAGACCACCGCGGTCGACCGAAAGTGCTTGCGCGCGAACGTCGACTTGCCCGAGCCGGTGCTGCCGATCAACACCACCAGGGACAGCTCGGGCACCGAGAGTTCCGCCATCATGCCGCCCCTTCCCTGATCGAGGTCGCCGTGACCGCATTGTTGTTGAACTCGTCCTTGGTGAATACCGCCATTTGCGTCGGCGCCCCGAGCTCCGCGTCCGGCTCGCCGATCGGCACGAACCGCACCGCATACCCGTGCCGTGTCGCTACTGCGTCGGCCCACGCCGCGAATTCCGCCCTGGTCCACTCGAATCGGTGATCGACATGCCGAAACGTACCGGCCGCCAACGTCTCGTAGCGCACATTGAACTCCGCGTTAGGCGTGGTGACGAGCACCGCTCCCGGCGCCGCCCCCGCGAACACCGAGTGCTCGAGCGCGCCGAGACGCGGCAGATCCACATGCTCGATGACCTCCATCAGCACCGCCGCGTCATAACCACGCAACCGGGCATCGGTGTAGGTGAGCGCGCCTTGCCGCAGGGTCAGCCGCTGCGCCACCCGTTCGGGCAGCCGCTCGAGCCGCAACTTTCGTTCGGCGATATGCAACGCCCGCATCGACACATCCACACCGACGATCTCGGTGAAAGCCTTGTCCGACAGCAACTCCCGCAACAACGTACCCTCCCCGCAACCGAGATCGAGCACCCGCCGCGCACCGACCTCATGCAGCGCCGCACGCACTGCGGCACGCCGGGTTACCGCCAAAGACGGTGTACTCGGAGATGTTTCGACTTCACCGTGCCCATCGGTCATCGTCGCGCTGAGGTCATCTGCCTCGCTGCCGCTGCCGCTGCCGCTGCCGCTGCGGGTCACGGACGCCCTGCCCCTGTCAGTCGCCGTTGCAGTGCTGCCGTCGGCCGCCGTAGTGCTGCCGCCGCCGGTCGTGATTGTGCCGTCGCTGCCACCGCGAGTCGCGGACGCGCTGCCGCTGTCAGTCGCCGTTGCGGTGAAGCCGTCGGTCGTCGTCGCGCTGCCGCCGTCGGTCGTCGTCGTGGTGACCCGGTCGCTCGCCGAGTCGTCCGGGCCTCTGATCTCATCGTCGCGCCAGTTGTTCACCTGCGTGTCGATGCCCACCACCGCCGCGTCCCCGGAATCTGCTGCGCCCGAATTGCTGTCGGCGTAAGTCACTTGGTTTGTCGCGGAACGTGTTTCGGCGGACACGGCAGAATCGACCGCAGTCGAGTCGCCCTCGTCGCCCACCTCCTCCACCGCGTCCAATGCCTCCGGCTCCACCTCTTCCAACTCGGCCAACCGAGCCAACGCGGTACGCACCAGCGACTGCCGCCGCGCCAAGTACCGCCGGGTGATCCACCCGCGCTCCGGGTGCTCGGCCAGCCACCCGCCACCGGCCCGGATCAGCTTGTCCACCTCATCCGCCGCCAACCAGTAGTGCTTGGCCCCGTCCAGCACCGGCAGCAGCACATAGAGGTGCGAGAGCGCGTCGGCCAACCGCACGGTCCCGGACAACTCGACCCGCAGGTAATGCGAATCACCCCACTCCGGAAACGCCGGATCCAACGGCAGGGGAGTGGCCGTCACCACCCATCCGAGCGGCGCGAACATCCGCTCGGCGACCTCCGCTCCGCCACGACACGGCACCGCGGGCAGCTCGATCCGCAACGGCAGCGCCGTCTCGACGAGCTCCGGCCGCAGCGTGCAGCGCCCGTGCAGCGCGGTACGGAACACCGCGCCGATCGCCACCGACAGCAGCGACGACGCCGCGTACGGTCGATCGTTGACGTACTGCCCGAGGCTGAAATCCGGTGTCCCGCGGGAACGTCCACGCACCAACCGGATCGGATCGATCTCCAGCATCAGCGCTGCCGTGCACCGGGCGGCCGTCGCCTCCGGATACACGACATGCGCCGTGCCGTAGGACTGCTCGAACGCTTGCACCCGGTCGGGGTTCTTGTGCAGCAAGAACCCCAGGTCGGTGGCCGGCCATGCGGCGCCGTCCGGTGGTGTGCAAGTGATCGTCAGTAGCATCTAGCGATCGTCGCTCAGCCGCCGTAACCTGCGCAAGGAAGTTTCATCAAGGCTGTGGCAACCCGGATCGGCGCTCATGCGGTCGGGTACGGCCAAGTCCAGTCGGCGACCCCGGGGATGTCCTCGCCGTGTTCGCGCGTCCAGGCCCGCGCCTCCCACCGCGCGTCCACCATTTCCTGTCGCAGCCCGGCGGCCCGCTCACCCAGAGTCGGCACCCGATCGATGACATCCATCACCAGGTGGAACCGATCCAGATCGTTGAGCATCACCATGTCGAACGGTGTGGTCGTGGTGCCGCGCTCCTGGTAGCCACGCACGTGCAGCCCGTCATGGTTGGCCCGCCGATAGGTGAGCCGGTGCACCAGCCACGGGTAACCGTGGAAGGCGAAGATCACCGGCCGGTCATGGGTGAACAACGTGTCGAACTCGCTGTCGGGCAACCCATGTGGATGATCGTCCTGCGGCTGCAGCCGGGTCAGATCGACCACATTGACCACCCGAACCCGCAACGTCGGCAGTCGATCGCGCAGAATCGCCGCCGCCGCAAGGGTTTCCAGCGTCGGCACGTCCCCGGCACAGGCCAGCACCACATCCGGAACGGTACCGAGCTCGTCGTTGTGACCAGCCCAATCCCAGATACCGATGCCGCGCGCACAGTGCTCCGCCGCCTCGGTCACCGAAAGCCAGTCCGCCTGCGGCTGTTTGCCCGCCACCACCACGTTGACGTAATGCCGCGAACGCAGGCAGTGGTCGTAGGTGGACAACAGCGTGTTGGCATCCGGCGGCAGATAGACCCGCACGATCGAAGCCTTCTTGTTGAGCACCACATCGAGAAAGCCGGGATCCTGATGGGTGAACCCGTTGTGGTCCTGCCGCCAAACATGTGACGAGAGCAGGTAATTGAGGCTCGCGATGGGCTGCCGCCACGGCACCGCCGCACTCGCGTCGAGCCACTTGGCATGCTGGTTGAACATCGCGTCGACGATGTGGATGAACGCCTCGTAGCAGGTGAACACCCCGTGCCTGCCGGTGAGCAGATACCCCTCCAGCAACCCTTGGCACAGGTGCTCGGACAGCACCTCGATCACTCGCCCGGTGCGGTCGAGATGTTCGTCGTACTCACCGATTTCGGCCTGCCAGTTGCGGCCGGTCACCTCGAGGATGTCCTGCAGGCGATTGCTGGCCAGTTCGTCGGGCGCGAAGGTGATGAAGTTGTCCGGGTTGTTCCGGGTGACCTCGCGCAACCAGCCGCCGAGCACCCGCGTCGCCTCGTGCTGCGACCCGCCAGGTGTGGCGACCTCGACCCCGAACTCTCGCCAGTCCGGCAGGTTCAGATCACGAACGAGCTTGCCGCCGTTGGCAACCGGATTGGCGCTCATCCGCTGATCACCGTCGGGCACCTGGTCCAGCAGCTCCGACACCGGCCTGCCCGACTCGTCGAACAATTCCTCCGGACGATACGACCGCAGCCACTGTTCCAACACCGCCCGGTGACCGGCGTCGGTCCGTGCCGCAGGCAACGGCACCTGATGCGCCCGGAACGTGCCCTCGACCTGTTCGCCGTCCACTATCGGCGGACAGGTCCACCCCTTCGGCGTGCGCAAAACGATCATCGGCCAGATCGGCCGCACCCCGTCGCCGCCACCACGCGCGGCCCGCTGAATCTGCGCGATGCGCTCCATACAGGTATCCACCGCGACGGCCATCGCCTGATGCACCGCGGTCGGGTCGCTGCCCGACACGATGATCGGCTCGTACCCGTACCCGCGCAGCAGCGAAACCAGCTCCGCCTCCGGAATGCGCGCCAGGATGGTCGGATTCGCGATCTTGTACTGGTTCAACGCGAGGATCGGCAGCACCGCGCCGTCGCGCGCCGGATTGAGGAACTTGTTGGCATGCCAGCTGGTGGCCAGTGGACCCGTCTCCGCCTCGCCGTCGCCGATCACGCAGAACACCGTCAGATCCGGGTGGTCCAGCGCCGCGCCGAAGGCATGCATCAGGGAATAGCCGAGCTCGCCACCCTCGTGAAACGAGCCGGGCGTCTCCGGCGCGCAATGACTCGGCACGCCGCCGGGGAAGGAGAACTGCGCGAAGAACGTGCCCATACCCGCCGCGTCCTGCGGAATGTGGCTGTACAGCTCGGAATACGTGCCCTCCAGCCAGCCGCACGCGTTCGGACCCGGCCCGCCGTGCCCCGGCCCGGCCACGAAGACCGCGCTGAGCCCGCGCTGCCGAATCGCCCGATTGGCATGCACCCACACCAGATTCAACCCGGGCACGGTGCCGAAATGGCCGAGCAGCCGCGGCTTGATGTGTTCGGCCTGCAGTGGCTCGCGCAGCAGCGGATTCGCCATCAGATAGATCTGCCCGACGGCCAGGTAGTTCGCGGCCCGCCACCAGGCGTCGATCGAGGTCAGTTGGTCGCGGTCCAGCGGACCCGCGAGATCGGTGAGTCGATAGGGCTGCGGGGCAACGGTGTCGCCGCCCGCGTCGCCGACATTGTCGGCCGAGGTATCACTACCCGCACTCGGGTTGGTCATGCGCCGACTCTCCTCGTGCTGGGGGGAGAATTCCAGTGCAAGCGTAACGGCAGTTCGACGCGCGAAGGGCGACTGGGACGTTCGTCGCCGCGATGGTCTAGGTTCGCCGCATGCAGACACTCGGCAGGATCATCGGGATCGGCACCATGGCCGCGGCAGCGTTCACTCTGGTCGCCTGTGGCTTCGACGACAAGGCGTCGTCCACTCCTTCCTCTTCGGCCGCCACGAAGGTCGCCGCGTCGGCGCAGGGCGGCCCGACGGTGAGCAAGGGCCGGGAATGCACGGCGGAGGACATCGGCGTGAGCGGCGACTTCGGCACCGCCCCGAAGATCACCCTCCCCGACAACTGCGACCCGCCCAAGAAGCTCATCACCAAGGACCTCATCCAGGGCACCGGCCCCGGCGCGGCATCGGGTCAGCAGCTCACCATGAACTACGCACTGGTCACCTGGTCCAACGGACAGAAGAAGGACAGCTCCTTCGATCGCGGCACCCCGTTCCAGCTCACCCTCGGTGGCGGACAGGTCATTCCGGGCTGGGACCAGGGACTTATCGGCGTGCAGCAGGGCGCGCGCCGGCTGCTGATCGTGCCGCCGGACCTCGGCTACGGCGCCAGCGGCCGCAGCGGCATCGCGCCGAACGAGACGCTGGTGTTCGTGACCGACGCGGTGTCGGTCGGCAAGTAGGGCTCGAAAACCGGCCGAGTGCAGCCCGCCCCGGCCGGTCAACTAACCTGGTCGGGATGCGTACGCCGCGTCCCTCGCCGACCCGGCGGGTGCCGGGGTCCCGGTAGCAGTCCGGGACGACGGGGGATCGCGTCTCAACCAGAACAGACGACGAACAAGGAGCATGTCCGTGAAGAGCACCGTCGAGCAGCTGAGCCCGACCCGGGTCCGGATCAATGTCGAGGTGCCCTTCGAGGAACTGAAGCCGGACTTCGATCGCGCGTACAAGGCACTCGCCAAGCAGGTCAAGATCCCCGGCTTCCGTCCCGGCAAGGCGCCGGCCAAGCTGCTCGAGGCCCGCCTTGGCCGCGGCGCGGTGCTGGAGCAGGTCGTCAACGACGTGCTGCCCGGCCGCTACAGCGAGGCCGTCACCGCGGCCGACGTGAAGGTCATCGGCCAGCCCGAGATCGAGATCACCAAGATCGAAGACGGCGAAGAGCTCGCGTTCACCGCCGAGGTCGACGTGCGCCCCGAGCTCACGCTGCCGGACTACGAGGCCCTCGCGGTCACCGTCGACGCCTTCACCATCGGCGACGAGGACATCGACGAGCAGCTGCAGTCGCTGCGTCAGCGTTTCGGCACCCTCACCGGTGTCGAGCGCGCGGTGCAGGACGGCGACTTCGTGTCGATCGACCTGTCGGCCACCGTCGACGGCGAGGACGTGCCCGAGGCGGCCACCACCGGCCTGTCCCACGAGGTCGGCTCCGGCCAGCTCATCGAGGGCCTGGACGAGGCGCTGATCGGCCTGTCGGCCGGCGAGTCCAAGGAGTTCACCTCGACCCTGGTCGCCGGTGAGCACGCGGGCAAGGAAGCCGTCATCAAGGTCACCGTGCAGTCGGTCAAGGAGCGCGAGCTGCCCGAGGCCGACGACGACTTCGCCCAGCTGGCAAGCGAATTCGACACCCTCGAAGAGCTGAAGACCGACCTGCGCAGCCGGGTCGAGCGCAGCAAGAAGGTGGAGCAGGCCGGCCAGATCCGCGACAAGGTGCTGGAGACCCTGCTCGAGCAGGTCGAGGTGCCGCTGCCGGAGGCGGTCGTGCAGGCCGAGATCGACGCCGTCACCCACGACGCCGTGCACGGCTTCGACCACGACGAGGCCAAGCTGGCCGAGGCGCTGGAGGCCCAGGGCTCCAGCCGCGAGGAGTTCGACAAGGACGCCAAGGAGTCCGCCGAGAAGTCGGTGCGCACCCAGCTGCTGCTGGACGCCATCGCCGAGGCGGAGAACACTCAGGTCGGCCAGGACGAGCTCACCGAGCGGATCCTGTTCCAGTCGCAGCGCTACGGCCTGGCGCCGGAGCAGTTCATCCAGCAGGTGCAGCAGGCGGGCCAGCTCGGCGCGATCTTCGCCGACGTCCGGCGCGGCAAGGCCCTCGCGGGCGTTGTCGGCAAGGTGCAGGTGACAGACTCCGAGGGCAACGCGGTGGACACCGCCGAAATGTTCGGTGCCCCAGATGATTCTGTCGACGCTGCCGACGAGGTCGAGGTGATCACCGACGCCGCCGCGGCGGACGAGTCGACCGAGACCGCCGCGGCTAAGGCCGAATAGGTTTTTGAAGTGCAGCTGAGCGCCAGCGAAGTTGCGCTGTGAGCGAGCGAAGCGAGTGAACCAAAGACACAGCGCGTCCTCGCGAACAGCGCAGCTGAGCGCCAGCGAAGTTGCGCTGTGAGCGAAGAAGGGCGGTACCGGGAGTTCGGTGCCGCCCTGCTTCGTTAATGTTTGTGACAACGAACCAGAGATGGCCGTCGGCCAACGAGCCGGTAAGAAAAGGCAGGTATCCGTGACAGTCAATCAGGCAGGGGTCGTTATGGCATCCGCGACTGCTGGTCTCAACCTCAGCGATTCGGTCTACGAGCGACTGCTTAGTAATCGCATCATCTTCCTCGGCACCCAGGTCGACGACGACATCGCGAACAAGCTCTGCGCGCAGATCCTGCTTCTCACGGCGGAGGATCCGACCAAGGACATCGCGCTCTACATCAACTCGCCTGGTGGCTCGGTGACCGCCGGTATGGCCATCTACGACACCATGCAGTTCGCCGAGTGCGATATCGCCACCTACGGCATGGGCCTGGCCGCGTCGATGGGTCAGTTCCTGCTCACCGCGGGCACCAAGGGCAAGCGCTTCGCCCTGCCGCACGCGCGGATCATGATGCACCAGCCGTCGGCGGGCATCGGTGGTTCGGCCGCCGACATCGCGATCATGGCTGAGCAGTTCGCGCACACCAAGCGTGAGCTCAACGAGCTGCAGGCGCTGCACACCGGTAAGTCCGTGGAGCAGGTCACCATCGACGCGGACCGCGACCGCTGGTTCACCGCTAAGCAGGCGCTGGAATACGGCTTCATCGATCGGGTGATCAGCCACGCGAACCAGACCAACGGCGCAGGCAACTAGGCGCCATCCGGACTCTCTGTCCGTTCAGCGCATCCGCGGCTTACACACACAGACTTTGGAGACGAAGATGGCCAACCAGTTTGACCCACGCGCAGCGCTCGGCGGTATGGCACCGCAGGGCGCCGAGTCGCGCTATATCCTGCCGTCGTTCATCGAGCACTCGAGCTTCGGCGTCAAGGAGTCCAACCCGTACAACAAGCTCTTCGAGGAGCGCATCATCTTCCTCGGCGTGCAGGTGGACGACGCCTCGGCGAACGACGTCATGGCGCAGCTGCTGGTGCTCGAGTCGCTCGATCCCGACCGCGACATCACCATGTACATCAACTCGCCGGGTGGCTCGTTCACGTCACTGATGGCCATCTACGACACCATGCAGTACGTGCGCGCCGATGTCGCGACCGTCTGCCTCGGCCAGGCCGCCTCGGCCGCGGCCGTGCTGCTGGCCGCGGGTACTCCCGGCAAGCGCGCCTGCCTGCCCAACGCCCGCGTGCTGATCCACCAGCCGTCGCTGGAGGGTGGCATCCAGGGGCAGGTGTCGGACCTGGAGATCCAGGCCGCCGAGATCGAGCGGATGCGTCGCCTGATGGAGACCACGCTGGCCTTCCACACCGGCAAGGACGCGGATCAGATCCGCAAGGACACCGACCGCGACAAGATCCTGACGGCCGCCGAGGCCAAGGAATACGGGATCATCGACCAGGTGTTCGACTACCGCAAGCTCAGCGCGCAGAAGAAGTGATCGAACGGGGCGAATCGCCGATCCCGGCGGAGATTTGCTCGTAAGTTGCTTTGCCCCAGGGAATTCCGGCCGGGAAGTGTGCCTAGTGGCATGCTGCCCGGCCGGACTGCTCCAGTGCAACGGCTGGCCCGGAAACGCTGCGGTCACCAGCCACGATGAAACAAGCGGCCGGAGCACGAAAAGGCTGCTGAACGGATACAACGCGCTCCGGTGCCGTGAGAACTCGCACAACCCGGCGGAGAAACATGCTCGAGTTGTCGACCTCCATCGCACACACCAGGTACGGTCAACCTAGGGACCTTTGCTCCCGGTTGACAGCACTGCCTCACCCACCGGAACCGGTCGATGCGTTTGCGACCACGGCCGGTGGCGCTGACAAGTAACGCGGCAGATAGCTGGCAACCTGGACGGACGGTTGCACGCGGACAAGGAAGTAGGGACCCACGAGATGGCGCGCATCGGAGATGGCGGCGATCTGCTCAAGTGCTCGTTCTGCGGAAAGAGCCAGAAGCAGGTCAAGAAGCTCATTGCGGGACCAGGGGTGTACATCTGCGACGAGTGCATCGATCTATGCAACGAGATCATCGAGGAAGAGCTCGCCGAGTCCAGCGAGGTCAAGCTCGATGAGCTGCCCAAGCCCGCGGAGATCCGGGACTTCCTGGAGAACTACGTGATCGGGCAGGACACCGCCAAGCGCACCCTCGCGGTGGCCGTTTACAACCATTACAAGCGCATTCAGGCCGGCGACAAGGGCCGCGACAGCCGCGGCGAGGTCGTCGAGCTGACCAAGTCGAACATCCTCATGCTCGGCCCCACCGGCTGCGGCAAGACCTACCTGGCGCAGACGCTGGCCAAGATGCTCAACGTCCCGTTCGCCATCGCTGACGCGACCGCGCTGACCGAGGCCGGGTATGTCGGTGAGGACGTCGAGAACATCCTGCTGAAGCTGATCCAGGCCGCCGACTACGACGTCAAGCGCGCCGAGACCGGCATCATCTACATCGACGAGGTCGACAAGATCGCCCGCAAGAGCGAGAACCCGTCGATCACCCGCGACGTCTCCGGCGAGGGCGTGCAGCAGGCGCTGCTGAAGATCCTGGAGGGCACCCAGGCGAGTGTGCCGCCGCAGGGCGGACGCAAGCACCCGCACCAGGAGTTCATCCAGATCGACACCACCAACGTGCTGTTCATCGTCGCGGGCGCGTTCGCCGGTCTGGAGCGGATCGTCTCCGAGCGGACCGGCCACCGCGGCATCGGCTTCGGCTCCGAGGTGCGGTCCAAGTCGGAGATCGACACCGCCGATCACTTCGCCGAGGTGATGCCGGAGGATCTGATCAAGTTCGGCCTGATCCCCGAGTTCATCGGCCGCCTTCCGGTCGTCGCCTCGGTGACCAACCTGGACAAGGAATCGCTGGTCAAGATCCTCTCCGAGCCGAAGAACGCGCTGGTCAAGCAGTACGTTCGGCTGTTCGAGATGGACGGCGTCGACCTCGAGTTCACCACCGACGCGCTGGAAGCGATCGCCGATCAGGCGATCCTGCGCGGCACCGGTGCTCGTGGCCTGCGCGCCATCATGGAGGAAGTCCTGCTGCCGGTGATGTACGACATCCCCAGCCGCGACGACGTCGCCAAGGTGGTCGTCGATTCCGACACCGTCACCGAGAACGTGCTGCCGACCATCGTGCCGCGCAAGGCGCAGCGGACCGAACGTCGGGAGAAGTCGGCGTAACCCGATAGACCTGAGAGAAGCCACCGCACAACCGCGGTGGCTTTTTTCGTTGTGTGAAGACCGCTCATTCTGGGTACCCGGTATTCAGGGTTGAGCAGACAGCCTAGTTCTGGAGCTCATGTGTAGCCCAGGGCGCAACGCATTGCCGGCAACGGACGTCAATTGCCGTGCGCGACAGGACTGAGATCCTCATGTCGACCACTCTTGCTTCCTCAGCGTTCCCCGCGAGTGCCACGTCTAGACCGATGTCGAGCCGAGGTGTGGCACCGAGTCGAGCGACCTTGCCGAGTCGACCTGAGCCGGAAGCTCGACTGAGCATCTCCCTCACCGCTCCCAGCGACCGGGTCACCCTCTGCGCCCTCGCGGGCGAGGTGGACTACTACACCGCTGAGCAGTTCAAGACCCAGCTGATCGGCTCATTGAACACCGCCGGACCGCTGGTGGTGATCGACCTGTCCCAGGTGACGTTCTTCGGCGTCGCCGGTCTGCACGTGCTGATCGAGGCGCGCGCCTGGGCTGGGCACACCGACCGCCGAATCCGCCTGGTCACCGGCCCGCGCTGTGTCGACCGGCTGCTGGAGGTCGCGGGTGAGGTCGCCGCCTTCGATACCGCCGCGAACCTCGCCGACGCGGTGCTCGACGCCGCGTAGTTTTCCACTGGCGGTGGCGGTCACTACGATTCGATGATGTTTGCCCGCTACCGTCTCGAGCGCAAGGTCGATGCGCTGAACTACAAAGTCGACCTGATCCTCCAGCATCTGGGGATCGAGAACCTGCCTGCCGCCCCCGCCGAACCGATCCGGTCCGTGCCGACTACCACGCATCCCGGGTTCAGCTGGGCCGAGATCGACACACTCTTGCTGCACGACAAGAAGATTCAGGCGATCAAGCGCTATCGGGAGCTGACCGGCGCCGGTCTCAAAGATGCCAAGGATGCTGTCGAAAGCCGCCAGCGGTACTGATCGCTCACAGCGGCACCGGACGTTCGAGCACCACGTGCTTCATCACCAGCGTCGAGGTCAAGTGCTGCACGCCGGGTAACGTGGCCAGCTTCTCGTCGTAAAGCTGTTGGAACGCAGGCAGATCCGCCGCGACGACGCGCAGCAGGAAATCCGGATCACCGAACAGGCGCTGCGCCTGCAACACATGCGGTATCTCCGCGACGGCCTGCTCGAACGCGGCCACGGTGGTGCGATCTTCCTGCCGCATCGTCACGAAGACCAGCGCCTCGAACGTCAGCCCGACGGCCGCGGCGTCGACCAGCGCGCGGTAGCCGCGGATCACGCCGGACTTCTCCAATTCCCGCAGCCGACGGTGGCACGGAGACAGGCTCAGCCGGACTCGAGCGGCGAGCTCGGTGATCGTCAAACGTCCGTTCTGCTGTAGCTCGGCAAGAATCTTCCGGTCAACGCGATCCATGGGGAAGATCCTTCCATATATGGCCGACAAGCTGCGAAAACTTGGAATCACCTCCTTGATCAACTCGCCTATCCTTCCTTCGGGTATTCGTTCGAAGGGAGCAGGTCGGCATGGCTGTCGGGTATATCGCGGCGTTCTGGACCGTGTCGGTCCTGCTGATCCTCGTCCCCGGCGCGGACTGGGCGTATGCGATTGCCGCGGGACTGCGTGAGCGATCGGTGGTGCCCGCCGTCGGGGGCCTGCTCCTGGGATATGTCGCGTTGACCGCAGTGGTCGCGGCCGGCGTCGCGGCGGTGGTCGACCGGAATCCCGTTGTACTGACCGCACTTACGGTGTTCGGCGGGCTGTATCTGATGTGGCTCGGCGGCACCACACTGGCCTCGTCGAGCACCCCGGCCGCCATGCCCAAGGAGACGAGCCCCGCCCCGTGGGGCGCCAGCGTGCTGCGCGGCATCGGCATCAGCGGACTGAACCCCAAGGCCATCCTGCTCTTCCTGGCCCTGCTCCCGCAGTTCACCGACCGCACCGGCTCCTGGCCGCTCGCCGCCCAGATCGGCACCCTCGGCCTGATCCACACGATGAGCTGCGCTGCGATCTACCTGTGTGTCGGCGTCTTGGCCCGCACCGTCCTGCGCGCCCGCCCCACCGCCGCCCGCATGGTCACCCGCATCTCCGGCGTAGCGATGATCATCATCGGCGCGTTGCTCTTGGTGGAACGTCTCGTGTGAGTTGGAGCGGCTCCGACAGGCGGCGAAAAATTGTCGTTGGATCAGTGGTAACGAATCGCTACGGCACGCGATGTATCTGTCGTGGAGTTCCTTTTGGTCGCCATCGCTGCTGCATACATCGCGGTCACTGACTTCGTCGGTGGAGTGGCGGGCGCTCTCGGGTCCTCCGGTAGGTAGATAGACCGGTTCGCGGGTGAACACCTGCAGGCATCCGCGGCCCGTGCAATCCCAACTGCCCCAAGGTTGACCTCGAACATCAGCCTTGGGGCAGTCGCATGTCTAGCGGTCGACGTCCCCGGCGATCATCCCCTCGACCTCCGCGCACATTCCCGCGAACCACACGGTCACCGACGGGTAGGTGGGTGCGGCGAGGAAGCCGTCGCTGCTGCCGAACCACACCGGGGGATCGGGTTCCGCTACTTGCGAACCGTCGACCACCTCGTAGAACCAGCCCT
Organism: Nocardia sp. NPDC046473; assembly: GCF_040645995.1. Classification (NCBI taxonomy): domain Bacteria; kingdom Bacillati; phylum Actinomycetota; class Actinomycetes; order Mycobacteriales; family Nocardiaceae; genus Nocardia; species Nocardia sp. NPDC046473. The sequence goes on along the minus strand of NZ_JBEYZJ010000004.1, from coordinate 794,354 downwards.
CTTCCAGCTCGAGCACGGACAACACGAGCAGATGTCGCGGATCGGTCAGCGAGCTGTCGTACTCGGCGAAGTTCTCCGCCCGCTTCCGGTCCTCTGGGTAGATCGCGCGAACCCCCAGTCTCCGGCGCCCCGAACCCCCGAGGGATTCGTAGCGGCCCAACTCACGACCCATCAGGCGCAGCACCTCACGAACCGACTCTGGCACCGCGGCCACCCGCTGGGCTTGCGCCATCGCATCGATCTCGGCATCATCCGCGCCCACCACCGTGCCCGGATCGAATCCGCGGCCAACCGAATCCGCGAAAAGTGCCCTGATCTGCGCTGCTGCATCTCGTGACATGACGATCAATCTAGTGCGCGTGCGCGCCGTCGCCGGGCGACACGACCGTCCGGATCGAGTCGGCTCGAGCACCTCGGGCATCGGTTTTCAGTCCGGCTGGCACGGTGTGTCGCGGTCGGGGATTCGTCCGTAGACGAGATAGTCCACCGTGACGGCTCGGGCACATGAGCTGGTGCCGGGGACAGAACCGGGGAGGCTCTTGGGTTTGGTCTGCGGCAGGACGAGGTGGCCGGGCTTGCCGACCACGGTAACCAGGCGTGCCTTTGGGATGGTCGAGCGGACGGCGCGGGCGCCCGAGATCGGGGTGACCGGGTCTCGCTCGTTGGCGAGGAGAACTGCGGAGCCGATCCGGTCGTAGCCCACCGAGCCTGTGTCGGTGTGGGGTTCGGGCCAGAACGCGCATACCGCGGCAAAACCCATGCCCAAGTAGGTCAATGGCGCGCTAGCGGCGAGTTGTCTTGCGGTGTCGACGACTTCGTCGAGGTTGTGGCTCCAGGGGCCGATATTGCAGTTTCGGGCGGTCCACCAGCCGATGCGCGAACTGGCGAGGAGGACATCCTGGGCAAGCTCGTCCAGCAGGGGCGTCATCCGAAATGTCGTGGCGGCATTGAGTTGTGTCGTAGCCGAGGGGGAGTCGATCGCGGTGCGCAAGGTCAGTAGTTTGCGTTCCAGCACTGCATAGGGGCTGTTGTCGACGCCGAAGAACAGGGTGTTGAGATCATTGCCGCTGAAGGTGCGGTCGAGCGGTAGCGGGATCGGGTGGGCGGTGAGGTCGGCGCGCAGTCTGGTCAGCGCCGCGAGGACCGCGCCAGGGCTGTCACCGAATATCGTGCCGCGTGCGGCGAGCCACGGTGCGAACTGTTGCTCAATCACCTTCTGCTGGCGCAAGAATCGTTCGGCATATCCCGCTGTGGTGGAGACCGCTGGGTCGGCCACCGAGTCGAGCACCATGCGATCGACGCGGTCGGGGAAGGTACGCGCCAGTTCGAGGCCGAGCAGTGTGCCCTGTGAGGCGCCGAGATAGCTCCAGGTCGGTGCACCCAATAGTGTGCGCACCAGGTCCAGATCCCGGACGGTCTGCCAGTACGTGATGGTCCCGGCGGTGGACGCATCCGGTGTCCGGTCGACACATGACCGAACCCAGTCGCGGGCTTGTCCCAATTGCAGTCGCACCGATTCGGCCGAGAAGTCCAGTACATCGGTGCGATCGTTGCGACCGGTGCCCAGGAGCAGCGGATCGCCCGAAATGGTTGCGTCGCAGTCCTGGTCGGTGCTGGACAGGCGGGTGCCGCGCGGATCGAAACCCAGCAGATCGTAGGTCTCGCGCAGCTCGGGAAATGCGGTCGCCCACTCGATCGGATTGAGCAAGGACCCCGCTCCGGGACCGCCTGGGCTGGTCAACAGCTGTCGTGATGTCGGCTTTCGGGCGGCGAGCCGCGAGATTTCGAAGGTCGCGACCGGCCCGGCTTCGGGCTGCGTCCAATCCAGCGGAGTGCGCACCGTCGCGCAATCCAACCCGTCGAGCAGGGGCGCACGAACACCGGCCGCCGGATTGCCGTTCGCGGCGGCGACCAGACTGGCCTCGGTGCATGGCTTCCAGTCCAGGCGCTGGGCCGTGATCGCTGCGGGGATCTGCGGTGCGCTGTCGGGCAGATCGATGAAATGTGCAGGTGGCGGCTGGAATTCGAGGTCGTACGAGGTGTCGGCCGAGGCATGTCCGGCCGCGAGTGACAAGACAACCGCCAATACCGGCAGCACGATGACAGGTCGCCGTACTCGGCGCATGGAATCCCCCTCTACCCAAATGGGCCTTGCGCCAGTCTAATCAGAGGTGTCCGGATCTCGACCAGTTCATCGCTGCCCGCAGCCTGCGACCTTCGCGCCAACGCTTTGTCGAGGTTCGACAGCGTCCCTTTGGCTGCGGACTGGGCGACCAATCAGGGCTGCGGCACCTTGGCAATGAATCCTCCGAGTGCATGCCGAGGCGCTAGCCAACGCCGCGTCCGAGGCTGCTGAGTGAGCGGACTCGGTTTGGGGGCAACATAACTCGGGTCGTGCGATGCGAGCCATCGCCGACTATGTTCGGGGCCCTACCGCCCAACATATGAGGAGTTTCAGATGTTCGCACTGCGTGGAATCTTCGTCGGCGCCCTGATCGCGGCAGCGACCATGGTTGGCGGCGGGGCCGCGATGGCCGACACCATTCCGCTCGAATCGTTCACTCCGACCCCGACCGAATCCGTCGCCGGGGGACTGTGCAACTCCAACGACCTCATCGCCCTGTGGTGCTTGATCGCCAGCCCATCGGCGTAAGTGTCTTTGCACGAACAATACTGAGGTGATGTCGACGGAACCGGTGCTGACCAAAGCTCGAGCGCTGTGGGAAGGCTTGGCTGCGGTGCCGGTTTCGTTCTCATCGCCGATCGGCGTCAGTGTCGTGGTCTCGCCGAAGGCCCTGCCCCGCTACACCATCGGCCGGGATGCCGCGCTGGTTAGCCCGCCTGGCCCGGTTGCTGTCCGCCCGCTAGACCACATTCTCGCCGCCAACCTGCGTCGCCACTGTCCCGAAGTAAATCGACCCCGATCGGTCGCGCGTCCTGAGGAAGTGGCTCGGTAAGGCGCTGCGCACCTGAAGGTTTCGACGTTCGTCTCGTTACTCGACGTGCGGTGTCTCGGGTCGGCTTTGGAAGATGCGGTGGGCGTCGGCGATCGCCATGTGGCCGAAGGCGAGGATGTCGCGGCGACGGGAGAGTCGGTCTCGGTAGAGCGATCGGCGAGAGTCGTTGCGCCGCACGCGCAGCGCCTCGTCGACGATGCGGTGCCAGCGGCGGGGGAAGGATTGCAGGGCGTGGCGGCCTGCGCCCTCTTTCGAGGTGATGTCGCCGGTGGCGATGGTGTAGTGCAGGCGGGCGATGCCGGTGACGGTCCAGGCGGTGGCGTAATCGGTGAGGAGGAAGAGGCCGTCTTTGCTGAGCAGCTGAGCTGCTCGAGTCAGTCCGGCGGACCAGTAGTCATCGAGGTTGGTGTTCTGCCAAGCGGCCAGCGCATTGGGATCGGTCCAGATGTCGACGTCGGCAGCGGCTGGTCCGCGCAGGGTGACACCGTGCTCGGCGACGGTGTGCCAAGTGACCGGATTATGCTGGCCGCCATCGAGTTTCGACAGTCGTCCGCTGTTGCTGGATGGTCGCTCGCCCGTGGCTTGCGGGCCTGCCGCAAGGTCGTTCCAGGTGAGGTAGATCCCGTCGAAGAATGGGCGACGGCTCCGTTCGCGGAGTGCTGCGTGCACTCGTTCGAGCGCGTCGAGGTCGGTGGGGTTGGGCGGTTTCGCGGTGACCGCGACGAAGTCGATGTCACTGGTATGCGGTCGGAAATCGTTGAGCGCCAACGATCCTTCCAGATACAGGCCTTCGATCAGACCGGGAGCCTCGGCATCGGCCGAGGTCAGATAGAACTCGACGGTGTCTTCGACGACTGCGTGGAGTGACATGAATCCGAGTCTGCCGGAATCGAGTCCGATCGCGGCGGGGCTTCATGGTCAACGGCAGATGGCAGTGGTCGTCTGCCGTTGACCATGAAATGGACTTGCTACGTTCAGAACTGAGGGTGGTCGAATGTTCCGTTGAGCACTCCGGTGGTGAAGACGTCCCACTCACCGGGGGTGAAGACGAGCGCGGAACCGCTGGGGTTCTTGGAGTCGCGGACTCCGACGAGGCCATTGGTGAGGAAGGCGACCTCTACACACTCATCTTTGCCCGAGCTGCGGCCGCTCTTGAACCAATGGGCTCCAGATAGGTGAACACTCATGCTTCGTACTCCCTCGCTATCTGCCTGAGCAGATGTCGACTCGCCACGTCGTCCAGCGCAGCGTGCTCAAAGGCGGCGTAGATCTGATGGTATCGCCTGACGTCATCGGGTTTTTCGAGGTACATGGCGCCCACCGTGCCCTCCAGGTAGACCACCGGTGGCTCGGTGGGGACTCCGGTTGCGGTGACTCCGAAGTCCAGGATGACGAAGGGCCCGCCAGCAATGCCGAGAGGGAATCCCGCGCTGAACGGCAGTACTCGGACATTGACGTTCGGGCGCGTAGACATATCGGCAATGTGGCGAAGTTGTGCGGTCATCACTTGCGGACTGCCGGATACCCGGCGTAGCGCGGCCTCGCAAACCACAGCGGACAGTCGCACCGGCTTGATCTTGCGGGTCAGAATGTTCTGCCGCTGAACCTTGACCTGAATCCATCTGTCGTGCTCAGCTTCGTCACCGTCGGGATCATCGTGGAGGAGTCCACGAACGTAGTCCGTTGTTTGGAGCAGTCCAGGTATGAGGTCTGGCTGACAAGTCCTCAGTTCGACTGCTGCAGACTCCAATCCGACGTACACATTGAAATGCTTCGGGATCAAGTCGCCGTATTGTTGCCACCAGGTCTTCACACTCGCCTGCCGGGCCAGCCCAATGAACGCCTCGACCAGGTCGCTCGGCACGCCGTACAGATCGCACGCGGCCTGGATATCGCGCGCCTTGATCCGGCTGTTCTGACCGCGCTCCAGGCGTTGCAGACTGCTCGAACCCATCTCCAGTAGCTCGGCAGCCTTCTGCTGACTCATCCCCGCACGACTGCGCCATTCCGTCAGATACCGGCCGAGTTGCCTTCGTGGCAGAGTAGATCCGGTGTCCGGCATGAAGTCCTCCCCACTTCGGGCGGGCCGCTCGACCCGCATCGGGTAGATCATGGCAACTGCCGCGGGAGGTTTGCTGGGGATTCGGGAGACTTCATTCGGGCCGCCTGAAGCCGCACACATCACCACCGTGACAGGTGTTTTGTTGACGTGCGCCCGGTGAAGCGGCAGGGAGTCCACCGCAAACCTAGCAGCTTCGCTATCCGCCGGGCGCACCCTTGAACCGGCGATGCGAGTCGAGGCCTCTCATGAACAACCTGATGTTCACGGACACACCAGCTTCGCGCTGCGCCTACTACCGGCGCACCTGTGGTCTACCTGCGGGCATCCACCCCGAGGCCGGTCGAATCATCCTGCGCGCAGGCCTGGTCGGTGCGATCACCATGCCCGCCCCGCTCGGTCAACGCGTCCGCGACGACCTGCTGCACAACCGAATCACCCTCGGCCCCATCATTTCTCACTTGCGGTCCAGACGGTGGACCTTCCTATGCCGCCCCGACCTGCCGAACGACATGAGCCTGTTCCCGGAACTGCTGCGCCTCAACGTCACCCTCGTCCCGCCTGGCGCCGAGATCGCCTTGCCCGCACCCATCGACACCCGTACCGGCCACCGCCACTGGATAGTTGCTCCGCGCGACACCTTCCGCCCTTCCGGCCTGATCCTCCTCACCGCACTACGCTCCTGCACCACGAGAGGCCCTCGGTGCTGACCGACCCGCTGCCCCCGAAACATCAACTGCTGCAAGCCTGTCGGGGCGAACTGGCGGCGGATCATCCACTGCTCCGCCGCGCACGCGAGCTGACCGACCTGCATGAGCAACGATTGTGCGCGGCCAGAGACACGATCGACGATCGCAGGTACATCGATGACATCGACTCGCGGCGTGCAGGTTTGGTACGCGACATCGACCGCTGGATCACCCTGCAATTGCCACCCTCGCACGGTGCCGCGCACATTCATACCGAAACCCTCGGCGTCGTTATCGACCGCCTCGCCCAATTCACCGCTTGCGCGTTCGCGGCTCTGGCCAGCGCATCGCCATGGGAACTAGGCGACGCTTGGGAACAGCTGGCCGAATTAGCTGTCGGCTACGACGATTTGGCTGCCGAGGTGTGTGCTGGGCGCAGGCGCCTGCCCGGCGGGCCGTAGTGCCCTCTTACCACGTTGCTTTGGTCTGCTCGTTTTCCATGCGGTAGTAGCGACGGGTGAGGTCGAGGAGACGAGCTATTTCGTTGGTCATCGATGTGGGGCTCATGGGGGTGGCGACGATCGGGTCGCCGGACTTGATGTAGTAGCGGCCGTCGTCGGCATAGTCGGTCCAGAGGAAGCCGCGGCCGTCGTTGGTCGGCCTGGAATCTATTGCAGGGCCTGGGAATACGGTGATTTCGCCGACGGCGGTGCGATCGCGCTTGAACATGCGGTTGAGTTGATCGTTGATGCTGACTTCGTTCGCGCGACGACTGTAGCGTTGGCGGTCGGCGGCGATCTCGTCTCTGCGGAAACTGACGGCGGGTTGTGTGCCCGCCTGTGCTTTCGGCAGCGCGGCCACCGCCGCGGCGGCCACCTCGTTCGGCGCGCACAAGCCCATGATCACGTCGCCGCCGGTGTCCTCGGCCGTGCCGGGCAGCTGGATGAGGGTGGCGCCGGAGCCATTTCGGACCGCGCCGTGGAATCGGAACACCGCGGCGAGACCGGAACCGCCGAAACCCTTGGATTCGACGCGGGTTTCGGGCTCCAGCAACGTCGACAAGGCGAGTTCGAGATTCTCCGAATACCGGGGGAGCAGTGCCTGGACCGCCGACTCTCGTTGCCGCACCAGATCATCCCAATCGACCGCGGTGGTCGGGCGGAAGGCCAGCGGATACGGCAGGCGGTCGCGACCGTAGGCCGACCAGAGAATGTCGAACTCCTGGCCGGTGAATCTCCAGCTGCGCACGCTCAGTTTTCCCCGATCACCGGCGGCACGGCTTTCTTCGGCTCACCGAGGAGCTCCTCCGACCAGTCCCGGATCAAGTAATCCTTGGTCTGATGCGTGCCTTCGTCGTCGTCCTTCTTGCCGCCCGCAGCACCACCCATCGGCATGCCGCCCATGCCGGGGCGACCTGCGGCGCCGGTACTGGTACCCGCGCGAGCGGCCAGCGGTGCCACAGTTCCCGGCTGTGGGGTGCCGGGGATGCTGCGGCCCGGGGACGGTGTGCCGGAAGTGCTTGGGGTGCCCGGACTTCCGGGGGAGCGGGTCGTCGACGGGCTGCCCGGCGTGGTGCTGCGGCTGGGTATCGGAGTCACCCCGGGTGTAGTGCCTGGAGCGTTCGGGCTCGTCGTGCTGGCAGCAGTGGTGCTCGGCGTCGACGCGGGATTGTTTGCCTGAGTGGTCGATTGAGGTGTTGTGCCGGCGGGATTGGTCTGCGACTTATCGCTGGCCGTTTGCGTGCCGGGCGAGTTCTGATCCTGCGACGGATCCCCGGACTTGTCGCCGGATTTATCGCCCGACTTGTCGTCGGACGTGGTCGGGTTCTCCTGCTTCGGCTGATCGCCAGTGCCGGAAGGACTCGGGGAGTTCGACGACGGTGACGGAGGACTGACCGGCTGATTCGGATTGTTCACCAGCGTCGGGCTATTCGGCACCACCGGAACACCGTTGTCGGTCTGGTTCGCAACCTGCCAGTAGACCGTCCGCAGCACCCGCCGCGCTTCCGCCGTTGCCTCGGTTTGGTTGTGGTCATCGACCTTCAGTACACCCTCGCTGGGCAGCGTCTTGCCACGCAGATCAGGGCTGCTGTCGCCGGTGCGGGGCATCAGTGCCTGCGTTTGATGCAGACCGGTGTACAGCTCGGACAGCTTGACAGAGATGAGTTCGGTGGAAAGTGTCAGTTGCTGCGACATATCTACATACCGGCCGACCGATTGGACCGCCTGATCTGCGGCCTGACCTTCCCACCCATTGGCGACAGTTGCCTTGATCGCGTCACCAAACGCGTGCGACTTCTCCCGGAACGCGGCACTGATGTTCTGCCACATCTGCGAGGCTTCCCACGCTCGACCTGGTTGCATCACCTCGACCTTGCTGATCAGATCCTTTAGCGTGCCTGTCTCGATCACGAGCAGATCCGCGCCAGGGTCGGCGATCGACGGCGGATCATAGCCCTGCTCTAGCTCCTGCGCCAGTTTGCTGCGGTGCGAGTAAATAGCGGTACGGTCGTCATTCCACTGCTGCTGAGCCGCAATGATCCGCGCTTGGTAGTCGTCCTGACTCATGAGCTGCCCACCCCCGGGATGTTGATGGCCGCTATGTCCTGACGGTTGCTTTCGTCTACTGCTGAATAGTTCGCCATGGCCTGCGCGAAAACTTGGCGCATGAGTTTGACTTCTTCGACGTGAGTCTCGAGGGAAGCCTCGAGCGACGTGTCACCGCCCGTGCCCTTGAGAGAGAACTTTCGCTCCAAGATTGGGCCCGACGGCATTCCACCGAAGCCGGAAAGGTACTGAATGGATCGAGTGGAGTCGCGGACGTCATCGAGGCCATCCAGATATGCCTCACACTTGGCGTCCAGGTCCTTCCCGACCTCTGGACGCAGCACCAACTCGCCCGCGTTGGCACGATCGAGTAGCTGTCGCCAGTCTGATGGTTGTGCAGCCGAGGCCATTGTTCAGTTCCCTCCGCCAGGCAAATACTTTGCGAACTCGTTCGCGTGCCGGGTCGCCTGTTCGCACGGGTCGCCGAGCCTGCCTACTGAGTAGCGTGTGGTGACCAGGAATCCCACGGTCCCTTTGACTTTCCCTTGGGGGACCTCGACAGCTACGCCGCAATCGAGTTGCTTGTCGTCGCCGACGAATGAGAAGCGCAATGATGGGCGCCCCCCGACGGTCAGGGGCGTGAAGTTCTCGAAGTCTTTACGGTCCTGGAACTGCTGCAGAGTGGGTTCACCAGAGAGCACTGCGAGGGTGTACCAGCGGGCGGATGACCTCCAACTGCACACCTGCCAGCCTGTCGGGTCGATACCTACCAGGTCTTTGGTCCGCGTGTCCGGGCTGAGTTCACCGGCCCGCAGGGCATCGTCCGGAAGCTGAGTACACGGATCCCAAATCGCCGCATCCGGATCCTTCGCCCCCGACGGCTTCACACTCGAACTCGTCGCCCCGGTCGCACTCGCCACCCCACTCGTCGTAGGCGACCCATCCGTCGTCTTCTGGCACCCCGCCAACACCAGCACAACTCCCACTACTAGGGCGATACCACGCAGCTTGTTCCCCCTGCTGGTCATCCGTTCCCCTTACCGCCGGTGCGTGAAGTCCATCCGAGGTGGATGCGTCCCGGTGCCCACCCCTGTTACCTGGGCAAACCGTACCGCCGACCACTCACGAGCCGCAACAACACGTGCTCATTTGGCAGCCGATCGGCAGTTCTCGCGGCGAGCCGGGAGCGCGAACTTCACGCGGCAGCGCTCAGCAAACCGTTTGCCCACCTGGCAAAGCGGCGCCGCCGATTACCCGCGCTGCGCCCCGAGTAACGTGCCGTCATACATCGGCCGCGGCCGGTCGGGGTTCTCCTGAATGTGCTCGGTGGCCCGAGTGATCGCCTGGCTGTACCGCGCACTCGCCGCATTGTGGGTCAGCAGCGCGACACCGATCATCATCGGCGCGACCGCGTGCACGCCGGCGTCGAACCAGCGCGCGTCTCGAACGTGCGGGTAGGTGTTCAGTCCGATTGTCAGCGCGAGCAACACGATTTCGGCCGCGACGACCTGGGTGCGGCTGTTCAGCACACCCCACTCGGCCAGCTTGGTGGTGCCGATCATGATGATCACCAGACAGACGCTGATCATCGCCTCGACCAGATAGCTGAACCAGTACAGCGGATCGGTGACGCCGTCCGGCGCGATGTTGTGCTGCACGTTGACCGCCGACCACAGCATGCCCGCGATCACCACGCCCGCCAGCGCGCGCAGCGACCAGGCGCGATGCCGGTACAGCGAGGCGAGCTGAGCGTGCGGGCTGGACTCGCGGCGCTGCGCGGCAATGGCTTTGCGCGCCATCAGCAGGTCGCGGATGTCGGCCTTTTCGATGGCTTCTTTGGTCTGCCTGGCGCGGTCGGCGGCGTTGGAGACGGCCTCGGCGTACTTCCAGCGCTGCCCGCGGTCCTGGGTGCGGATGCGCTCGGCCAGTTCACGTTCGGCTTCCAGCTCGTCCTCGGCGAGTGCCTCGGTCAGCGCGGGATCGAACTGGTAGGCCAGTCGACCGCGGGCCCGCTCGACCCGCCTTGCCAACTGCGCGACTTCGTCGAAGGGGTGTTCCTCGGGCATGCTGCTCCAAAAGTGGATGGGCTGAACGGAACTCGACAAATCGGGAGATGCCGGGCTGCCCGATCACCGGGAGCTGGGTAGTAGCTCGCTGCGAGGGTAGCGGACAGGTGGCATCGACACCTACTCTTCATAGTCGATTCCGCGCGCCGAGGACACGCTCGAGCGTGATCTGCGCCGAAAATCCCGGCGAGTCACTCGGGCTCGATGGCCATGTCTTCCTGGCTCCAGTAGGCGCGCATGCGCGTGATCTTGCCCGCGTCGTCGAATTCCATCACGTCGATGGGCGAGAGGGTGAAGCGCTGTCCGGCGACCCGCGTGACGATGGTGAACATGAACGCCGCCTCGTTGCCGCCGATGCGCACGGTCTCCGGCCGCAGTTCGGTGTCCCGGTCGAGCGCGGCGAGCACGTCGTAGAACTCGCGGATGGCGGCGTGCCCGTTGCGGGCCGGCGTGCCGATCGGATCTTCGACGGTCGCGTAGGGTGCGTAGAGCTCGACGATGGCCTCGGTCGGGCCTGCGCCGACCAGCTTGACGTACTGCTCGATCACATCGCGGATCTGCTTGGTCATCGGAACTCCTGCCGAATTGGAACGTGTTCTAATTCGGCACAGTAGCAGCACAGCCGCGGGGGCGGTCAAGGATCGGTTCGCGCTGACGTTGCGCTGTCCACGACCCGGACACGGTGGCTCGGGCCGTGGGGATTCCCCCCGAAAGTTGGAATGCCCCCGCAGTCGCTGTGCTGTTGTCGGCACCCGCGTGCTGGGACACGGTGACGACCCGAAAACTCGATCGCGCCCGCTGCCGGGGATCGTCATTGATCCCCCGTGGTTCGCCGTTGAACCTTTATCCCGCGCTGATGCTTTCGTACATTCTGTCGCTCCGACCGGGCGCCGTGTTACCACCGGTCCGCCTAGCGGAACAGGGGCCGTTTCGGGCTACTTTGCCCGTTGATTACTGCTTTCGTCGGCCCCGAGCCAGGAAACTCATCGCTAACTCCGCCGAACCGGTCCCGGTGTGTCGGCCTTGCACTGCCGGTGAAGTGCTGTTTACTCGGTCCGGTCAACCAGATGTTCGAGTGACGAGTGGAAGCGGAGGAGACATGGCACTGCCTACCATGACCGCGGAGCAGCGCACTGAAGCGTTGGCCAAAGCGGCAGCGGTCCGCAAGGCGCGCTCCGAACTGATCGGCAAGGTGAAGGCGGGCAAGGTTTCGGTCGCCGACCTGCTGAAGAAGGCCGACTCAGATGAGCTGGTCAAGAAGACCAAGGTCGCCGCGGTGATCAAGGCTCTGCCCGGTGTCGGACCGGTGAAGGCCGCCAAGTTGATGGATCAGGCGGAGATCCCGGAGGATCGTCGGATCGGCGGGCTCGGCGCACGTCAGCGTGCGGCGTTGCTCGACGCCCTGAAGGACTGATCAGCTAGATTCGCGGTTGATCCAACCGGGGAACGAAACCTCACGTCGGTGGCGCGGCTCTGCCTCGCGAAGGACCGCCTGCTCGCGGTCCTGACCACGTAGCTCAGCCCCCAGCCGCACAGACAGTTCAAACGCCCCACAGCGCCTATACGGGCTGTGGGGCGTTGTCGTCGGTGCGGGTCGGGGCGAGGCGTGCTCAGCGTCGGCGACGGGGGAACTTGACGTTGAACGGTGCCGGGTCCGACAACGGGATGTCGCCGCGTGGCGGCAGCAGTAGGCAGGCGAGACCGAGGACGATCAGCAAGCCCGCCGCAATGAGACTGATGGCGAAACTGATCCCGCTCGTATCCATGGGCGGATGGAAGGCGTGATAGACGAAATGCGGCACGCTGAAGACCAGCCAGCCGATGCCCGCGATGCGCGCCGCGGCGGTGCTGTTGAAGACGAGGGCGGCGATGGTCACCGCGGCGAGCCCCAGGAAGAACGCGCCCACGTCGCCCGCGAGGTGGTGGTTGTACGGGCCGTCGGCGGAGATCCAGTGCATGCCGAAGCCGGGAAAGCTGGTGTACCAGGAATGCGGCGCGATGGTCGCCCACAGCCCGATGACGATGCCCTGAACGGCCAAGACCGCCAAGACGATTCGGGTGCTCAACAGGCGGCGGCGGTACTGCTCGAACCGCATCCGCACGCGTAACCCCTCTTGCGTGCCCTCCACCGAAAACCGCATCGGTCTCTCCGTTCCCGCCCGACTGCTCCGATTAGGTTGCTGCCACGGTAAAACGGACATCCGGTCCAGGCAAGGGTGATCAGGCCAGCATCGACGTGGCGTTCGGCGTGGCGACGATTCGATCCGGATGGGTGTAGACGTTCATCGTGTCGCCGCGCAGGAACGCCGCGAGGGTGAGGCCCGTCTCGGCCGCCAGATCGACCGCGAGCGAACTGGGTGCGGAGACGGCGCCGAGCAGCGGAATGCCCGCCATCGCCGCCTTCTGCACCAGCTCGAACGAGGCGCGGCCGCTGACGATGAGCACCAGATCGCTTGCGGGAACGAGATTTTCCCGCAGCGCCCAGCCGATCACCTTGTCCACGGCGTTGTGTCGGCCGATGTCCTCGCGCACCGCGAGGGCCGTGCCCTTGGTGGTGAACAGGCCCGCCGCGTGCAGGCCGCCGGTTGCCTCGAACAGGATCTGCTTGCTGCGCAAGGTATCCGGCATGCCCGCCAGCACCTGCGTGTCCACCGCGGCCCCGCCCTCGGCGATCGGGTATTTGGAGAGCGTGCGGACCTCGTCGAGGGCGGTCTTGCCGCAGAGGCCGCAGGCGCCGGTGGTCAGGAAGTTCCGTGGCCGCATCGGGGCCGGGTTGCGCAGCGTGAGGTCGAGGACGTTGTAGGTTTGCCGACCGTCGTCGTCGGTGCCCGCACAGTAGCGGGCCGCCATGATCTCCTCGGCGACGCCGATCATGCCCTCGCTCAACAGGAATCCGTGCACCAGGTCGACATCGTTGCCCGGGGTGCGCATGGTGACGGTCAGCGATTCGCCGCCGATCCGGATCTCGAGTGGCTCTTCGACGGCCAGGGTGTCGGGGCGTTGGATCTCACCCGTCGGCGAGATCCGGCGCATTCTGCGGCGGGCGGTGACTCTACTCATGGCTGGCCCGCTCGAGTCTGACGGTCACCGACTTGGACACCGGCGTATTCGACCGCGCCGCGACATGGTCCAGCGGGACAAGGGGATTCGTCTCCGGGTAGTAGGCCGCCGCGTTGCCGCGCGGGGTCGGGTAGGCGATGAGCCGGAAACCCTTGACGCTGCGTTCGGTGCCGTCGGTCCATTCCGAGATCACGTCGACGAGATCGTCTTCGGCGAAGCCTAGGGCGGTGATGTCGTCGGGGTGCACCAGTACCACCTTGCGGCCGCCGTGCACGCCGCGGTAGCGGTCGTCCAGGCCGTAGATGGTGGTGTTGTACTGGTCGTGGCTGCGCAGCGTCTGCAGGATCAGCCTGCCCTCGGGGACCGGGGTCCAGCTGAGTTCGTTCACCGCGAAGTTGGCTTTGCCTGTGCTGGTACGGAATTCGCGGCTGTCCCGGGGCGGGTGCGGTAGGACGAAGCCGTTGCGGGCGCGCACCCGGGTGTTGTAGTCGGTACAGCCGGGGACCACCCGGGAGATCGCGTCGCGGATGGTGTCGTAGTCGCGCCGGAAGCGCGCCCAGGGGACCGGGTGGTCCGCGCCGAACAGGGTGAGCGCGAGATCGCAGACGATGGCGACCTCGCTGCGCAGGTGCTCGCTCACCGGCTTCAGTCTGCCGGTGGACAGGTGCACCATCGACATCGAATCCTCCACCGACACCTGCTGTTTCAGGCCGTCGCGCAGATCCTGATCGGTGCGGCCGAGGGTGGGCAGGATCAGCGCGGTCCGGCCGTGCACCACATGGCTGCGGTTGAGCTTGGTGGAAACCTGCACGGTCAGTGCGCAATTGCGCAGCGCGGCCTCGGTCACCGCGGTGTCCGGGGTGGCCGAGACGAAGTTGCCGCCCATCCCGAAGAAGACTTCCGCCCGCCCGTCCCGCATGGCGCGGATGGCGTCGACCGTGTCGAAGCCGTGCTCGCGCGGGCTGGTGATGCCGAATTCCCGGTCCAGCGCGTCGAGGAACGCGTCGGGCATCTTCTCCCAGATGCCCATGGTGCGGTCGCCCTGCACGTTGGAATGCCCGCGGACCGGGCAGACGCCCGCGCCCGGCTTGCCGATCATGCCGCGCAACAGCAGCAGATTCGTCGCCTCCTCGATGGTGGCGACGCCATGCGCCTGCTGGGTGAGGCCCATCGCCCAGCAGATGATGACGTTCTTCGATTCGGCCAATTGCTTTGCGGTGCGGTCGAGTTCGGCCCGAGTGAGGCCCGTCGCCGCCAGTACCGTGTCGAAATCGACCGCGCGGACCTGCTTTTCGTATTCGGCGAAACCGGCGCAGTGCGCGTCGACGAACTCCTGGTCCACCACCGTGCCCGGCGCGCGATCGTCGGCCTCGAACAGCAGCCTGCCCAGCGCCTGGAACAGCGCCATGTCGCCGCCGAGGCGGATCTGCAGGAAGTGGTCGGCGATGGACACGCCGGTGGTGAAACCCTTCACGGTCTGCGGATCGCGGAAGCCGAGCAGGCCGGTCTCGGGCAGCGGATTGATCGCGATGATCTTCGCGCCCTTGGTCTTGGCGTCGGCCAGCGCGCTGAGCATCCGCGGATGGTTGGTGCCCGGGTTCTGGCCTGCGACGATGATGAGATCGGCGGCGGCGAAGTCATCGATCGAGACCGAACCCTTGCCGATGCCGATCGAGCTGGTCAGCGCGGCGCCCGAGGACTCGTGACACATGTTCGAGCAGTCCGGCAGATTGTTCGTACCGAAACTACGGACCAGCAGTTGGTAGAGGAACGCGGTCTCGTTGCTGGTGCGACCGGAGGTGTAGAAGACGGCCTCGTCGGGAGATGCCAAGGCCCCCAGGTGATCCGCGACCAGCCGGTAGGCGTCGTCCCAGGCGATGGGGGAGTAATGGGTGTCGCCGGGCCGCAACACCATCGGGTGCGTCAGCCTGCCCTGCTGGCCGAGCCAATAGCCCGACTTGTCCGCCAGGTCATCGATCGAATGCGCGGCGAAGAACTCCGGCGTGACCGTGCGCAGTGTCGCCTCCTCGGCGACCGCCTTCGCGCCGTTCTCACAGAACTCGGCCGGGCGGCGATGACCGGTCGGCTCCGGCCAGGCACAACCGGGACAATCGAAGCCGTGCACCTGATTGACCCGAGCGAGGGTGCGGGCGGTCCGGATCACGCCCATCTCCTCGACCGCGCGTTTCATCGACACCGCGACTGCGGTGACACCCGCAGCCTGCTCTTTCGGCGCGGTCACGCTTAGCGCGGACTCATCGATATCCTCGGTCGGCCCATTACGGTGCATAGTTCGTATTGTCCTCTTCGCGCTGTCTGAGTCGGGCAGGGCACCAGCTACTTCGATGGTATGCACTCGAGGCGATGCGGGTGCGGTACACGCTGACCGTAGTGGGTAGCGCCATCCCCAGATCCCGCACCAGCGCTAACTCGGCGATAGCCGGACAACTGGGCTCGTCCGAGTTGACTCCGCATTGGCGCACACGGCATTACGATGCGGGGGATCGCACGCACGTAGGCGCGGTCGTACGGAGTCCGCCATCGAGCCGGGCAGGGTCGGCGCGAGGGGCGGGTACGCCTACCGAGAGCATGGCCGATGGGGACGCTGGCACCAGTTGCTGCGCGTGCCGGCGCAGGGCGTCGGCAGGTGGGGAACAGACGCGCGAGCCGAGTTGCTGGGCTGCTGTGTGGGGTTGTGCTGCTTGGGTTTTCGGCTTTGGGTAACGCGGGTTCGGTAGCGGCGGCGCCTGTCGTGGTCGAGCCGCAGTGGTGGTCGCCAGATCGTGGGCTGACGGAACCCGGGACTCGCGCTGGGCCTGTGCTTGCACGGCAGCCGACGTTTTCGCCACCGCCGGGGGATGGCGGCGGGACGCACGATGGGCAGGTTTCGCCCGCTCCGGCGCAGCAGCCGCCCCCGCCGGATGACAGCGGGACACGCGACGGACCGTTGCCGCGTCGGCTGAACCAGCCTTGCGGCGGGTCGGCGGGGACGACCTGCACTAGTGTTCCGCCAACAAGCGAGACCCAGACGCCGGATGTCACGACTTCGCCCGTCACCACTACGCCCGTCACCACTCCGCCTAGTACGAGCCCGCCCATGACGAGCCCGCCCATCACGACGACGACACCGCCGCCCGACACCTCGACGACACCGCCCGATCAGCCGTCCGAAGTGATCCCGCCGCCCCCGGCGGAGACGATCCCGCCACCGCCGCCACTGGTCAGAACGCCGGATGCTGTTGCGCCACCTAGGAATCCGGTGCGAAAACCGGCATCAGCGCCGCCCGGTCCCGTGGTGCTCCCACCCCCGCCGCCTCGATTACCGCCTCCTGAGATGGATCTCACGCCGTCATCGGTCGGGCCCGGTGCTGGAGTCACGGCCAGTGGTCACGGATGTGATCCGCAGGCACCGGTCGATGTGACGATCGGGGACGTGGCCGTCGGGAAGACGGTTGCCGGAGTGGATGGGGCGTTCGAGGTGCCGCTCGTCACCGGGACGGTGGATGTCGGCAGGTATCAGGTGACGGCGAAATGTGGGCGCACGCTGGTCGCGCCGCTGGATGTGGTGCTGGTCGGCAGTATCGGGGCGGGCACATTCACGGTGACCGTGATTCTGTTCTTCCTCGTGCTCGGTGGGTGGTATTACGGACACCGCCTCGCGGCGCATCTACTTGCGCGGAGGGCCGAATGAGCCTTGGGTCCCAGGGCATTCGGCGGATTGTCTGGCCGGTGCTGTTGCTGATCGTGCTGGGCTGGACGGCGGCGCAGGCGGATGCGCGACCCGACGGGGTCGACATGGCCGCGAACATCGATGGGCACGATATCGCGGGGACGTCGGCGGATCGGCCGTTGCGGCTCGTGCCGGACAGCACCATTCGGATCGCGATCGAGTTGACGAACAATACGAGTGACCCGCTGGAGATCCGGCACGTCGATCTCGCGGGACACGTGCTCGGTCTCGGCTTCTTCTCCTACTCCACCGCCGTCGAATTGACTGTTGCGCCAGGCAAAGCCGAGTCGCTGCAGTATCGGCTGGAGCTGCGCGGGTTGGCGGCGCAGGCGACCGGGTTCATCGGCGGTGAGCTCGCGGTCTACGGCGGGAGCGACGCACCGGTGGCCGCGATACCGGTGATCACCGATGTGCGCGGATCGCTGTGGTCGGTGTACGGATTCTTCGGGCTCGCGCTTGCCGTGCTCACCGTGCTCGGTTTCGCGGACACGGCATTGGCGATTGCGCGGCAACGACTTTCGGACAAGCGCTGGCAGCGCGGAGTGCGGGTGCTCGCGCCGGGACTCGGGCTCGGCCTGGTGTTCGCGTTCATCGCGTCGGTGGCGCGGTGGTGGGTGCCCGACACCGGTCTGTGGTTGGCCTTCGCGGGAGTTACTGCGGCCGTTGCGTTTCTACTCGGCTACGCGTCGCCGCCGCCGGAACCGGACGGCGATCTAGACGACGCCGCGGAGCCTCTCGATGAGGCCGAAATCGATCGATTTCCAGCCGAAGGACCGAAGCCCGTACCCGAGTAGGTGGATGGTGCGCGCGCGGCGTGGCTGTTCGACTGCAGCGCGGGTCAGGAGTCGCGATGGTCTTCGTTGGGGCAGCGGTAGGTGAGTACTCGTTCGCTGATGCGGACACTCCAGCCGGGGCGGAGTTCAGTGGGGTCGGTGCCGATTCGGGTCCACTGGTCGGTGCCGGGCGGGGCGATGAAGGTGCCGGACGTGGCGGCGGCGTCGCGGACGAAGACCTTGCCGCGGGCGACCGAGACGTAGGCGTGCACGCGCGAGACGTGGCGGTCGCGCTGGATGACGATGGGGGCGGCGGTGGCAGCGCGGACGGAGTCGTCGGTCTGCGGGCCGCGGCCGATGACGTAGGGGCGGTCGAGGGGGTAGGCGGTGCCATTCTCGAGGACGAGCCTGCCTGCGGCTTGGTCGTGCTCGGCGGCGGGGCGCATGAGGCGGGTGGCGCGGTCGGCCGAGGTCTTGTGCAGTGCAACGGGTTCGGGTCGTGCTCCGGGCTGGTGCGTTTGGGACCAGGCGAGCTGGCGGTCCGCGGCAGGACGGGCGCCGATCGGCGGGCGCGGCCTTGCCCGTGGCCGCGCCGATTCGCTCGGGTGGAGCTTGGTGGCGGAGGCGGCTGCGGCGGATCGGGTCGCCGAGGGGCCGGATTTCGATGCGGACTGGCCGGTGGCGGACTTGGCCGCGGACGAGGCCGGGGCGCTCGACGTCGCGGAAGTCACGGAGGTCGGCGCATCGGACGTTGCCGAGGCTGCGGAGGTCGGACTATCCGAGTCCGCAGCGGCAGCGGAATCCGAAGTGGCAGAGTCCGCGGAGGCGGAGGAATCCGAAGTCGCCGAGCCTGCGGAGGTAGGCGTACCGGAAGGCGTGGAGGTGGAGACATCGACGGCCTCGTCGGCACCGGTGGGTTCGGGAGTGGCGGCGAATCCGGCGGCAACGGTCGGCGCGGGCTCGGATGCCGACGAGCGGGGTGATGAGGAGCTTGACGTGGGCGGGTTGGGTGCCCCGGAACTCGATGTGGCGGCAGACGGGCGCGATGAGGCGGAACTCGACGCCGACCGGTGGGGTGACGCGGACGGGCGGGGTGTCGCGGAACCTTTGGTCGTTTTGGTCGCACGACGAACAGCGACGTTAAGAACGAAGCCACCGCCGGGCACAACACCTGCGCGCAGATCGGTGCGCGGCAATGCCTTCAGCGCCGTTCCGGTGTCGGTGCCGACGGTGATCCGGCGCAACGGTTCGCGCACGATCTCATCGACCCAGGTGAACGCGCGTGCCCCGTCGAGCCGTCGAGTTCCCTCCGCACCGTTGATCTCGGCGAAGACGGGCCCGCGTAGCAGGATCAGCGTCCCGTCGCTGGTCGGTGCGACCACGCCGAACGGTGGCGTCTCGGACGTCCCGCCGAAAACCACGGTGGCCAACCGTTGGGCCAGCGCCGCTCCGGGATGTTCGGCCTCCGCGACCGCCTCGATGCTGCCGAGGATCCGATCCGTGGCGGCGGTTTCACCAGCCAGATAGACAACGACGCCACCGAAGCGCGCGACAAGGCCATGACCTTGCGCGATACCAACAGTGGCTGGCTTGCTGCGCATCCGCGCCCTCCTTCCCGGCGCACTACCGACATTCGAGCCCAGCATAGAGCGTGTGCCTCGGACGGATCGGCGCGTGGCGGCGGTAGGTGGGACTCGCGCGGAGATGTTGTGGCACTCAGGCTGAAGAATTGGCCGACCGCTGAATTCAGCAGTGCCGCCGTGATTCTCGTCGTTCATCCGGCAACAGGCCGACCGATCGTGGATCCCCGCGGCGTGGTGTTCGTCCCGTTTCGCCCGTAAACGCAAATGTGGTGACCATCTCGTTCGACACCGGGTGTGCATCGCTGCGTTCGCGCGTCGCAACCCCCGTGTGTCGGCTGGCAGCACCGCTTCGTCTGCCAGGCCGACATCGGATAGGCAGCACAGCGCACCTGGAATTCACTCGTTGCAACTGTTCGTGCGGGACACTCACTCTCCGCAGCAAGACCGAGCACCGTTTCTGCCAACCGGACACCCAGTACAGGGTTGCACGGCTGACAGAAGCGGTGCTCGGCCTCAGTCCGCGAGCATCGGGGTGGATGCCCAGCGTTCAGCTGGTGAATTCGGCGGCGTTCTCCTCGAGCCAGCTGGCGAAGGTGCGCGGCGGGCGGCCGGTGAGGGTGGCGACGGTGTCGGTGATCTCCGTCGGGATGCCGTCGCTGAGCCGCCAGTAGTCGAGCAGTCCGTCGGCGTAGGCGGCGGGCATGTAGTCGGCCATCTGCTGCTTCCACGCTTCGGGCGTGACTTTGTCGACAACGATAGTGCGACCGGTGATTTCGGCGACGAGATCGATCTGCTCGGTGAAGGTGAGCGTCTCGGGTCCGGTCAGTGTGTGCTGTTCCCCGCGCTGTTCCGGCGTGGTGAGCAGCGCGTACGCGGCTGCGGCGACGTCGATTTCGTGGATCGGATCGGTGTAGGCATTCGGATAGGGCAGGTTGATCGGACGGTCGGCCTTGATCGCCCAGGCCCAGCTGCGGGCATTGCCCGCGAAGGCGCCCGGACGCAGCACGCTGACCGTCATCGGGGCGTCGGCGAGCCCGAGTTCGGCGTCGAGGTGGGCCTTCGCGATCGGATTGGCGGCGGGGCCGAGCACCGAGGACGAGGACAGCAGCACGATGTGCTCGACACCGGCTTCGGTTGCGGCAGCGACGAATTCGTTGATCGAAGCGGCCTCCGCGTAGAGGAACACGGAGGTGACGCCGGCGAGCGCGGCGGGAAAGGTGTTCGGATCTTTGAGATCACAGGCGACGGCCGAGACGCCGGCGGGCAGCGGGAGTTCCGCGGGGCGGCCGGAGCCGACCCGGACGGCGTGTCCGTCGGCGTGCAGTAGGGCGAGCAGCTGGATGGCGACCGCGCCGCGGCCTCCGGTGAGGAGAATCATGAGAAATCCTTGATCAGTAGGGAATTCGAGCAGTGGATCATGAAAGGCAGCGCGAGTTCGTGGCGATTCGCGGGAACATCAGTGCTCGGCAGGCGCATTGCGTGGCAGTAAGCGCACCAGACCGCAGCTCGCGAGGGTGACGGCGGCGACGAGGAGCAGGCTGATGGTCAGCGCGTGCACCTGGCCGGCGTCGGCGGACTGGAAGTACACCGTGGTGATGGCAGCCGCGCCGATCGCGTTGGCGAGCTGCTGCACGGCGGTGAGCGACCCACCGGCACTGCCGGTTTCGGCGGGCTCGATATCACCGATGGTGACCCGGTAGATGGTCCCGAAGCAGGTGCCGAGACCGAGCCCGAGGATCAGGATCGGCACGGCCAGCGCCCACGGAGCGACGGTTGTTCCGGCGGTCACGGCGAGCGCCAGCAGCAGGCCGGTGCCCGCCAGCGTGATCAGCAGGCCGATCAGGATCAGGCTGCGACCGAGCCGGGCGATGAACCGATGTGCCGCGATCGAGGAGACCACGATGCCGACGGCCAACGGGGCAAGGCCGATCGCGGCACCGGTCGGTGTGTAGCCGAGCCCGGTCTGCAGGAACAGTGACAAGACATAGAGCAGCCCGGATACCGCGGCGAAGAACACGAGGCCGAGCAGCAGTCCCGAGGTGAAGCCCCTGTTCGTGAACAGTGTCGGCTTGATCAGCGGATCGGCGGCGGCCAGCTGGCGTCGGACGAACAAGCCGAAGCAGACCAGACCGGCGGCGAGATAGCCGAGGGGCACGGCGGTCCAACCGTGATCGGAGCCGTCGATCAGGCCGAACAGTGCACCGAACATCGCGGCACCGAGCAGCCCGGCACCGAGTCCGTCGATGGACACGGTGCGGTCGCCACTATCGACCGGCAGCAGGCGGTAGGCGGCGGCGAACGCGGCGCCACCGAGCACGATGTTGATCAAAAACATGGCGCGCCAACCGAATCCGAACAGATCGGCGTCGATCAGGAAGCCGGCCAGGATCGGGCCACCGACCCCGGAAAGGCCGAGGGCGGGACCGAACACGCTGAACGCCTTGCCGAGCTGTTCGCGCGGGAAGACGGCGGTCAGGATGCCGAAACCCTGCGGAATCAGCAGCGCACCGAACGCGCCCTGAACCAGCCGGGCGGCGATGATCGAGGTCGAGTCGAACGCCAGGCCGCAGGCGACCGAGGCGGCGGTGAACCCGGCCAGGCCGATCAGGAACAGGCGGCGCTTGCCGAACCGATCGCCGAGCCGGCCGCCGACGACCAGCAGCACGCCGAGCGCGAGGGCGTAGCTCGCACCGAGCCACTGGATCAGTGACTGCCCGCCGAGCAGGTCCTCGGCGATGGTCGGGGCGGCGATGTTGGTGATCGTCGAGTCGAGCAGGTCGAGGACCTCGACCGCGATGATGACGGCGAGTACGGCCCACATCCGGCTGGTGACCTGGGGAGTTGCGGGGGTGAAGTGCGTGGCGGTGGTCATGGGGCACCTCCTTCGAGGTGGAGTGGCGTTCGATCGAACGCGATCGTTACGAACGTTGTTCGTTTGCGGGAACGATACGAGACGAACGGCGTTCGTGTCAAACGGCGTTCGTTCAAGGCGTATGCTCGACACCATGCGAGAGAGCGACAAATGAGCACAGCCACCGGTGCGGTTACGGCGAATTCGAGCGCTGACGAGGCTCGGGCATGAACAGCGCGCCCGTCAGCCGCCGGGCCCGTCCGGCGAAGGCGCCGCTGAGCCGTGACGTGATCATCGAAACCGGCCTGCGCATCCTCGACGAAGACGGCCTCGCCGCGCTGACCATGCGCCGCGTCGCACAGGAACTGGACACCGGCGCGGCCTCGCTCTACGTCTACGTCGCCAACCGTGACGACCTGATGGCCGCCATGCTCGACCACGTGCTCGGCACGCTCGCGGAACCGACCGGCGGCACCTGGCGCGAGCGGCTGGTCGCGCTGGTAGAGGCCGCGGTCGCGGCGATGAGCCGACACGAGGGGTTGGCACTCGTCGCGCTCGGCTCGATCCCGACCGCGCCGAACACCCTCTTGCTGATGGACCGGATGCTGGCCGTGCTCGCGGAGAGCGGCGTGAACGAGATGACCAACTCGTGGGCCGTCGACCTGCTGTTCCTGCATATCACCGCGGCCGCCGCCGAACAGAGTGCCTACAACACCAAAGGCATGCGCGCCGAGGTGCACCTCGCCGAGGTCGCCCAGCGTTTCGCCGAGCTACCGGCCGATCGCTATCCGATGATCGTGGGGATGCGCGAGAGTCTCATGACCGGCGACGGCGCGGCCCGCGGAAAATGGGCGCTCCGGGTACTGATCGAGGGCATTCTCGCCACGCCGGTCACCTGAACTCTAAGATGTCAGGGGTGTCCGTGATCCGACCGGCGACCGAGGTCGATTTGCCAGCCCTGCAGGAGATCGAGATCGCGGCGGGTAAACCGTTCGCCGATATCGGCATGACCGCGGTGGCGGAGGATGAACCGCCCTCGCTGGAAACGCTACGTGAATTCCAGCGCGCCGGGCGGGCGTGGGTGTGGGCCGACGACGGCGACCAGCCGATCGGCTACCTGGTGCTCGGCGTTGTCGACGGCGACGCCCATATCGACCAGGTGTCGGTGCTGCCCGGATATCGGGGCCAACGCATCGGCAAGCGTTTGATCGACCACGCGGTGTTCTGGGCGAAAGACCATGGCATGCAGTCGATTACCCTCACCACCTTCATCGATGTCGCCTGGAACGGCCCGTACTACGAGCGCCTCGGCTTCCGCTACCTGAGCGACGAGGAGCAGACACCAGGTCTGCACGCGATCCGCGCGGCCGAGGCGGCGCACGGCCTGGACGACTGGCCGCGCGCCTCCATGAGCGCCGATCTCGATTCGTGGTCGTTCGACGGGACCGTCTCGGAAACCTAAGTGGCGGGTGTCAGCGCGGCCATCGCGGCCGGGGTGGCGGCCACGCGGTCCGCGGCGATCAGGCCGATGCGGCTGCGGCGGTCGAGCAGATCGTCGGCGTCGAGGGCGGCCTCGTGTGTGACGGCGAACTGGAATTCCGCTGCGGTGACGTCGATTCCGGCCGCTACCGGTTGGGCGAGGGCTGGATTGTGTTGTGCGGTGGCGAGTATGGTGACCGCTTCGCTGCCGTAGCGGTCGATCAGGACCGGCGGGGCGTCGATGCGGTCGCGGGCGGCGCCGGAGACCGCGCCTACCAAGGGAAGTCGTTTGGTGCGGCACGGGCCCGCGGTGCGGCCGGCCCGGCTGACGGCGGCGTCGACGACGTCTTCGGCCATCTGCCGGTAGGTGGTGAGCTTGCCGCCGACGATAGTGATGACGCCGGTGGGGGAGTGCAGGACCGCGTGTTTGCGGGAGATGTCGGCGGTGCTGTCGTCCGCGGTCTTCAGCAGCGGGCGCAGGCCCGCGTAGGTGCCGCGAATGTCCTTGCGGGTCAACGGTTCACGCAAGGCGGTGTTGATGGTGTCGAGCAGGAAGTCGATTTCTGCTTCGGTGGGCTTCGGTTCGTCCGGGACGGGGCCCGGCGCGTCCTCGTCGGTCAGGCCGAGGTACACCCGGCCGTGCGCGGCGGGGAAGGCGAAGACGAAACGGCTGGTGCTGCCGGGGACCGGGACGGTGAGCGAGGCGCTGAGGCCGCCGAACGACTCGGCGGCGAACACCAGGTGGGCGCCGCGGCTCGGGCGTAGCTCGATGCTCGGGTCGACCTCGTCGGCCCACACGCCGGTGGCGTTGACGACCGCGCGGGCGCGCACGGTCATGGTCTCGCCGGTCAGTGTGTCTCGCAGGTTCGCCGAATTGCCGTTCACGTCAAGGGCTGCCACGCGGGTCAGCACTGTCGCGCCCTGCGCGGCCGCGGTGCGCGCCAAGGCGACGACCAGACGGGCATCGTCGACGAGTTGTCCGTCCCAGGACTGGAGTCCGCCGCGAAGTCCGTCGCGGCGCACGGTCGGCGCGAGCCGCAGGGCTTCCGCGGCCGCCACTCGGCGGGAGCGGGGCAGGATCGAGGCCGGCGTGCCCGCGCCACGACGCAGCACGTCACCCGCCAGGAAGCCCGCGCGCACCAGCGCGCTCTGCGCAGCACCGATACTGGGCAGCAACGGCACCAGCTGCGGAAGTGGCCGCACCAGGTGCGGTGCGGTGGTGCGAATGAGAATGCCTCGCTCTACGGCACTTTCGTGGGCGATGCCGACCTGACCGCTGGCCAGATACCGCAGCCCGCCGTGCACCAGTTTGGAACTCCACCGGCTGGTGCCGAACGCCAGGTCATGCCGCTCCACCAGCACGGTCCGCAGTCCGCGCGCCGCGGCGTCGAGTGCGGCGCCGACGCCGGTGACACCGCCGCCGATGATCAAGACGTCGATCTCGGCCTCGTCGCCGAGTTGCCGCAGCTCCCGGGTGCGGCGGTCCGCGTTGAGCGCGGAATCTCCCCGCGTCACTGAATCCGCTGTCATCACATCGCCTTTCCGAGATCGGTTGTCCTGCCGACGCGCAAGTAACAGATCGCTGAATACACCGTCGTCACAGCACCTTTCGATCGGCCGGTACGAGATAGCCGTCGAGCGCGTTGGCCAGTTCGGTGTCGAGGTCGGCTCCGGCGAGCAACGGGGCGACCGTGCCCGCCGATTGGACCGCGGATTGCGCGATCAGCAGCAGCATGGTGGCCAGCTGTTCCGGATTGCCGTCGCGAATGGACCCGTCCTGCTGACCCTCGCGGATGCCCGCGGCGAACAACTCGATCAGCGCGCGCTGGTTGCGGCCGAGCCGGCCGAAAACGTAGGTGAGCATCAGGTCGGTATCGGTGCGGAAGATCTTGCCGAACAACGGATTCGAGCGAATCTTGACCGCGCCCGCGACGATGCCGGTGACCAACCGGGTGCGGCCGATGCCTGCGGTGGGCATGGTGGCGGCGACGATCGCGCGCAGCTCGCGGACCAGCAGCTCGGCCACCAGCGCGCCGGTGTCCGGCCAGCGCCGGTAGACCGTCGGCCTGCTGACGCTCGCGCGCCGGGCCACCTCGGTGAGGGTGGTGCGGCGCACGCCGAACTCCTCCACGCAGCGGCGGGCCGCGTCGAGGATCGCCAGGTCGATGGCGGACTGTGCGTCGTCGACTGGACCGGTCAAGGCATCACCTTCGGGAGGTCGGGTTCGTTACTGCTTGACATTCTATGTCAAACTGTAACGCATGGTCGAGACGCAGAAGTACACCGGCGAGGCATCGGCTCCGGCGAAAAACTCGGGCGTAACCGAGGCCGCGGTGAGTATGGTCTGGGATGCCTGGGGCATTCCGGCCGGACACAAGCCGTTATCGGCACAGATCCGGGGCCTCCTGATGCAGGTGTTCGGAGTGTCCGGCGACCCGGTGGCGCGCCGCGATGAGGGCGAAGTGTCACTCCGAGAGTCGGCGCTCACGCCTGCCCAACGAGACGGGCTGGTCGAGGTGGTCGGCCCGGACAACGTCTCCACCGGCCACCACGATCGGCTGCGGCGCGCGGGCGGCAAGAGCACCCCCGACCTGCTGCGTCGCCGCGCCGAGGGGCCACAGGACGCGCCGGACGCCATTGTTTTCCCCGCTGACCACGACCAAGTACTGGCCGTGCTCGCCTACTGTGCCGAGCACGCCATCGCGGTCGTGCCGTTCGGCGGCGGCACCAGCGTGGTCGGCGGCGTCGACCCGGTGCGCGGGCGTTTCGACACGGTGATCGCGCTCGACCTGCGCAGGCTCGACACGGTGTCGGAGGTCGACCCGGTCAGCGGCATGGCCACGCTGGGCGCCGGGCTCACCGGGCCGCGCGCGGCGGAACTGCTTCGTGCGCAAGGACTTTCGCTCGGGCACTTCCCGCAGAGCTTCGAATTCGCCAGCATCGGCGGGTTCGCCGCGACTCGGTCGTCGGGACAGGCCTCAGCAGGCTATGGGCGCTTCGATGACATGGTGCAGCGGCTTAGAATCGCAACACCCACCGGCGCAGTGGAACTCGGCCGTCCGCCCGCGTCGGCGGCGGGGCCGGACCTGCGCGAGTTGTTCGTCGGGTCGGAGGGTGCGCTCGGGGTGATCACCGAGGTCACCGTGCGGGTGCACCCGGTGCCGGAAACGACTGCTTACCAGGGATGGTCGTTCCCCGACTTCGAAACCGGCGCTGCCGCACTGCGTTCGGTCGTGCAGGCCGGTGCGGCGCCGACGGTGCTCCGACTGTCCGACGAGGCCGAGACCGGGGTCAATCTGGCGCGCGCCAGCGATATCGGCGGCAACGCGGTGTCTGGCTGCCTGGCCATCACCACCTTCGAAGGCACCGAGGCGCACGTTGCGGCCCGCAGCGCCGAAGCGAGCGCGCTGCTCGCCGCGGCCGGCGGCACCGCACTCGGCGAAACTCCGGCCAGGGAATGGGAACACGGCCGGTTCGGCGCGCCGTACATGCGCGACGCCCTGTTGGACGTCGGCGTGCTGTGCGAGACGCTGGAGACCGCGACCACCTGGGCTAACCTCGCCAGTCTCAAGGCGAAGGTGACTGCGGCACTGACCGATTCGCTCGCCGGACAGGGCACCCCGCCACTGGTCATGTGCCATATCTCGCACACCTACCCGACCGGTGCCTCGCTGTACTTCACCATCGTCGCCAAGCAGCTCGATGATCCGATCGCCCAGTGGCACACGGCGAAACAGGCCGTCGGCGACGCGATCGTCACGGCGGGCGGCACCATCACGCACCATCACGCGGTCGGCACCGATCACCGTCCGTGGATGTCCGCCGAGATCGGCGACCTCGGGGTGCGCGTATTGCGCGCGGTGAAAGCCGAATTGGACCCCGCAGGCATCCTCAATCCTGGAAAGCTGGTTCCGTGACGCAGAATTCCTCCCGCGCCGTGCGTGCGGTCACGGTGGTGACCAATCGGCACGCGGGTCTGGGCGCCGGTCAGGACGTCGCGGCCGCGGCGCTGGCGCGATTGCGGGAACGCGGGGTCGAGGTCGACGAGGTGCGGGCACCATCGGCCGCCGAAACCGTTCGGCTGGTGCGGGATTCGATCGAGCGCGGTAACGCCGATGCAGTGGTCTGCATCGGCGGCGACGGCCTGATGAACGTGACCCTCGACGCGGTCGCGCAGACGAGCGTGCCGCTGGGCTTGATCCCGGCGGGCACCGGCAACGACCTCGCCAGAGAACTCGGTGTGCCCACCGATGATCCGGTCGCCGCGGCCGACATCGTGGTCGACGGACGAACCCGGACCATCGATCTCGGTCAGATCGAATCGTCCGCATCGGCGCCGATGTGGTTCGCCACCGTCACCGGCACTGGGTTCGATGCCCGAGTCACCCTGCGCGCCAACGCGATGCGCTGGCCGAGGGGGCGGCTGCGGTACACCGTCGCCGCGCTGGCCGAGATCTCCGGCCGGTTCACCGTGCCCTACCGGGTCGGGTTGACCGGAGCGGTCACCGAAGGACTGATGAACCCCGGCGGCGGCTCGTCGGTGGCGACCAATGCGGTGATGGTCGCGGTCGGCAACACCCGCACCTACGGCGGCGGCATGCTGATCTGTCCGGACGCGGTGCTCGACGACGGCCTGCTCGACCTCACCGTGGTCGGCAAGCTGTCCCGCTCGGAGATGCTGCGCCTGCTGCCGGCGTTGTCCGCGGGCAAACGGCAGAATCACCCCGAGGTCAAGCAGTATCGCGCCGCGGAAATCACCCTGACCGCACCCGGCGCCCCCGCCACCGCGGACGGCGAACCAGCGGGCATGCTGCCGATCACCATCCGTGCCGTCCCCGGCGCGTTGACCGTATTGGTCCCCTGAGGAATCCCCTACGCGGCGAAGGTAACTCGGCGCATGCGATTGATAGTGATCCGGTCGACGATCACCAGCGACTCCGGCGCGGGCCGCAGGCCACCGCCGGCGCGTAGTCGTTCCATCAGCCGTCGCCAGCGAAAGCAGTGCAGTACGAACGTCATTCGATTGGATCGCCGCCCGCGGGCGTGCTGACCGGCGCGAGCCTCCGCGGTCGGTACGTCGAGCAGGATCACGTGCAGCTCCCTGCCGTACCCGGCGGCCCAGAGGGAGATGATCCGGCGCGCCCAACCGGTGGTCGCGCAGTCGTGGATGACCACCGGCCCGTCCGTATCCCGCAGCGCCGTGCGGATTCCGGCGAAATGCACGACGTGCACGACCGGTCGCCACAGCGAATAGGGCAGCCAGCCGAGCCGGTGCCGCAACCTGTTCCGCGCTTGCAGCGAGTCGAGCACCACCGACCCTTCCGGCCCACCGGACGGATCCTCGGCCTCGGCGGTCGCCCCGAAGAACCGGCGCAGGACGGTGCTCTTGCCCGCGCCCGGTATCCCCGCGACAACCAGTGCCGCCATCGGCGGATATTGCAACTCATCGATCTCCCGGCCCCGCAGATCGTGCACGGCATCCGGCGCGAGGAAAGGCGTCAGTGCCTCGGGAGTCGGTGGCGGCAACGTGGCCAGCGGAGGGTTCACCTCCTCCAGAGTCCCCAGCGGCTGCTGCTCCGGCAACGGGGAAAACCCTGCATTTTCACTGAGATTTCCCTGAATCGGACTAGCGGACGCGTTCACATCTTCCAGAGTCCGCACCCGCGACCGATCTGGCAAGAACGGACAATACGGACATTGCTTAATTGTGACGAATCGGACTTCTTGCCGCGAGCTCGCGCGCGGACCGTCCATGCGTGCAGCGACCGCGCACCAGCCGCCGCCCAGGTGCCCGTTTCGACCGGATAATCCGGAGATCAGGGGTAGAAAATGCCAGATTCTGAGAATTGCTTATGGATTCCCGAACCCTTCCAGTTGGGACGGTAAGCTTTCAGGTGTAGGCGGAGTCTTCGGTGTCCCTCATCCACCGAAGACTCCGCCTTTCTTTCTGTTCGATTCCGTTGTGCGGCACCATGAGCAGTCGCAGGTACGACTGTTCGGCCTCGGTCGGCAACAACGCCCGCGCGATCCCGCCGAGCATCTCGTCCGAGACGCGCGTCACTCGCGCCAACTCCAGCCCGAGTACTGATCGGCACTCGTCGCGGAGACCGTCCGCCGTCGGCGGTGCACCCTGCGGAAATCGATTGAGCCGGACCACTAGAATCGTCGGGTGACCAGCGCAGCCCCTGACAAGACGCGTAATCGTGCCGATGCCCTCCCCAAGAGCTGGAACCCCGGCGAGGTAGAGGCCTCGATGTACGAGCGCTGGGTAGCCGCTGGCTATTTCGCGGCCGACGCGACCAGCGACAAGCCGCCCTACTCGATCGTGCTGCCCCCGCCGAACGTCACCGGCAACCTGCACATGGGCCACGCCCTCGACCACACCATCATGGACGCCCTCACCCGCCGCAAGCGCATGCAGGGCTACGAGGTGTTGTGGCTGCCCGGCATGGACCACGCGGGCATCGCCACCCAGACGATCGTGGAGAAGCAGCTCGCCGTCGACGGCAAGACCAAGGAAGACTTCGGCCGCGAGCTGTTCATCGACAAGGTCTGGGACTGGAAGCGCGAATCCGGCGGCGCCATCCAGTGGCAGATGCGCGCGCTCGGCGACGGCGTCGACTGGAGCCGCGACCGATTCACCATGGACGACGGCCTGTCCCGGGCCGTGCAGACGATCTTCAAGCGGCTCTACGACGCGGGCCTGATCTACCGCGCCGAGCGACTGGTCAACTGGTCGCCCGCGCTGCGCACCGCCATTTCGGACATCGAGGTCAACTTCCAGGAGATCGAGGGCGAGCTCGTCTCGCTGCGGTACGGCTCGCTCGACGACAACGAACCGCACGTGATCGTGGCAACCACCCGGGTGGAGACGATGCTCGGCGACACCGCGGTGGCCGTGCACCCGGACGACCCGCGCTACCAGGCGCTGATCGGCACCACCCTGGAGCACCCGATCACCGGGCGGCAGATCCCGATCATCGCCGACGACTACGTCGATCCCGAATTCGGTTCCGGCGCAGTGAAGATCACGCCCGCGCACGACCCGAACGACTTCGAGATGGGCCTGCGGCACAACCTGCCGATGCCCAACATCATGGACGAGCGCGGTCGAATCACCGGCACCGGCACCGAATTCGACGGCATGGACCGGTTCGAGGCGCGCGTCGCGGTGCGCGAGCGGCTGGCTGCCGAGGGCCGCGTGGTCGCCGAGAAGCGGCCCTACCTGCACAGCGTCGGGCATTCCGAGCGCAGCGGCGAGCCGATCGAACCGCGGCTTTCCATGCAGTGGTGGGTCAAGGTCGAGTCGCTGGCCAAGGCCGCAGGCGACGCGGTCCGCAACGGCGACACCGTGATTCACCCGGCCAGCTCGGAGCCGCGCTGGTTCGACTGGGTCGACAACATGCACGACTGGTGTATCTCCCGGCAGCTGTGGTGGGGCCACCGCATTCCGATCTGGTACGGCCCCGAGGGCGAAGTGATCTGCGTCGGCCCCGACGAGACCGCGCCCGAGGGCTACGTGCAGGACCCGGACGTGCTCGACACCTGGTTCTCCTCGGGCCTGTGGCCGTTCTCCACCATGGGCTGGCCCGACGCCACTGCGGAACTCGAGAAGTTCTATCCGACAAGCGTTCTCGTCACCGGCTACGACATCCTGTTCTTCTGGGTGGCCCGGATGATGATGTTCGGCACCTTCGTCGGCGACGACCCGGTTTTTACAGCATCGCGAAGCGATTCCGTGGGGGGTGGCGGTCGGGCGACGGGTGGGCCCGCGGGTAAGGAAGGGCATCAGGTTCCGTTCAAGGATGTGTTCCTGCACGGCCTGATTCGCGACCAGTACGGCAAGAAGATGTCGAAGTCGCGCGGCAACGGCATCGACCCGCTGGCCTGGATCAACGAATACGGCGCCGACGCACTGCGCTTCACCCTGGCCCGCGGCGCGCATCCCGGCGGTGACCTCTCGGTCGGCGAACAGCACGCGCTGGCCTCGCGCAGCTTCGTGACGAAGCTGTTCAACGCCACCAAGTTCGCGCTGATGAACGGCGCGCGGACCGGGGAATTACCGGACCGCGCCCAGCTCACCGATGCCGACCGCTGGATCCTGGATCGGCTCGAAGAGGTGCGCGTCGAAGTGGATTCGGCGTTGGACGGCTACGAGTTCGGCAAGGCGTGCGAGGCGCTGTACCACTTCGCCTGGGACGAATTGTGTGACTGGTACCTGGAATTGACCAAGGTGCAGTTCGCCGAGGAAGGCGCCCGCGCGGAAGCCACCCAGGTGGTGCTCGGCGCCGTGCTCGACGCGGTGCTGCGGCTGCTGCATCCGGTCATCCCGTTCGTCACCGAATCGCTGTGGCAGGCCCTGACCGACGGTGAGTCCCTGGTGATCGCCGCGTGGCCGCAGGCCTCCGGTGTGCCGGCGGATCAGGTGTCGGCTCAGCGTATTTCGGATACCCAGCGGTTGATCACCGAGATCCGCCGGTTCCGCGGCGATCAGGGCCTGGCCGACAAGCAGAAGGTGGCGGCCAAGCTCATCGGCCTGGACACCGCCGGTCTGACCGAACTGCACGACTCGGTCGCGAACCTGGCCCGGCTCACCGAGCCCGGCGACGAGTTCGCGGCGACCGCGACCGTGGAGGTCCGGCTGAGCGGTGCCACCGTCACCGTCGAGCTCGACACCTCCGGCGCCGTCGACCTGGACGCCGAACGCCGCCGCCTGGAGAAGGACCTGGCCGCGGCGGAGAAGGAATTGGCAGGCACCGCAGCCAAACTCGGCAACGAGGCCTTCCTCGCCAAGGCGCCGGAGCCGGTGGTCGCGAAGATCAAGGACCGCCAAGAGGTCGCCGCCGCCGAGGTGGCGCGCATCGGTGCCCGACTCGCAGAACTGAGCGGTAAATGAATCACGAACCCGAACCGCAGTACGGCGACGACCTTCGCCACCCGGCTGCGGGACCGCGGCTGAGTTCTGGGCCGTCGCCGGTCGAGCTGGCCGAAATGGCGCTGGTGGAGGCCGAACTCGACACCCGCTGGCCGGAAACCAAGATCGAGCCGTCGCTCACCCGGATCGCCACCCTGATGGACCTGCTCGGCTCGCCGCAGCAGAGCTACCCGGCGATCCACGTCGCGGGCACCAACGGCAAGACCTCGGTGACCAGGATGATCGACGCGCTGCTCACCGCGCTGCACCGGCGTACCGGCCGGATCACCAGCCCGCACCTGCAGCTGGCCACCGAGCGGATCAGCATCGACAACGCGCCCATCACACCGGCCAGGTATGTGGAGACCTACCAGGAGCTGCAGCCGTTCATCGAGATGATCGACGCGCAGTCGGCTGCGGCGGGCGGCCCGGCGATGAGCAAGTTCGAGGTGCTCACCGGCATGGCGTTCGCGGCCTTCGCCGAGGCGCCGGTCGATGTCGCGATCGTGGAAACCGGCATGGGCGGCACCTGGGATGCCACCAACGTGATCGACGGGCAGGTCGCGGTGATCACCCCGATTGGCCTGGACCACACCGACTATCTCGGCCCCGACCTCGCGTCCATCGCGGGTGAGAAGGCCGGGATCATCAAACGCGCGCCGGAGAGCCTGATTCCGCGCGACACCGTCGCGGTCATCGCCGAGCAGGACCCCGAGGCGATGGACGTGCTGCTGCGCCGAGCCGTCGAGGTAGATGCGGCCGTAGCGCGCGAAGGCGGCGAATTCCGGGTGCTGGCCCGGCAGATCGCGATCGGTGGCCAGCAGCTCGAATTGCAGGGCCTCGGCGGGGTATACGACGAGATCTTCCTGCCGCTGCACGGCGAGCACCAGGCCCGCAACGCGGTGCTCGCGCTCGCGGCGGTCGAGGCGTTCTTCGGCGCGGGCGCGGACCGCCAGCTCGATATCGAAGCCATCCGTGCGGGTTTCGCGAGCGTGACCAGCCCCGGCCGGCTCGAGCGGATGCGCAGCGCACCCACCATCTTCATCGACGCCGCGCACAACCCGGCGGGCGCGCAGGCGCTCGCCTCGACGTTGACCGCGGAGTTCGACTTCCGCAAGCTGGTCGGTGTGGTCTCCGTACTCGCCGACAAGGATGCGGACGGCATCCTCACCGCGCTGGAGCCGGTGCTCGACGAAATCGTCGTCACCGGCAACGGATCGCCGCGCGCGATGGACGTCGACGTGCTCGCCGATCTCGCGGTGCAGCGCTTCGGCGACGAGCGGGTGATCACCGCACCGACGCTGCCGGACGCGTTGGAGACCGCCATTGCCATCGCCGAGGAAATCGGCGAGGCGGGGGAGATGGTGTCCGGTGCCGGGGTAGTGGTGACCGGATCCGTGGTGACGGCGGGCGCGACGCGCGCGCTGTTCGGAAAGGACCCCGCATGAGTGAGCCCGAGGCCCAACCCGATTCGGTGCCGGCGCCGACGACCGATCCGTGGAAGGGCTTCCGCGGCGTTATGGCGGGCACGCTGATCCTCGAGGCGATCGTGGTGCTGCTCGCGCTGCCGGTCGTCGGCTCGGTCGGCGGCGGGGTGACCTGGGTCTCGGGCACCTACCTGGTGGTGCTCGCCGTGGTGATGTTCCTCGGTGCGGGCGTGCAGGGCCGGTCGTGGGCGATGCCGTTCAATCTCGGCCTACAGGTATTTGTATTGCTGGGCACCTTCATTCATCTGTCCATCGGGGTCATCGGCATTGTCTTCGCGGTGGTCTGGGGCTTCATTCTGGTGCTGCGCGCGGACGTGCGCGGCCGGATGGAGAAGGGCTTGCTGCCGAGTCAGCGGGCCCAGCGCTCGTCCTGAATCGGCTCCTCCTCGGCACCGATCGAACCGCGAGTTCGGTACCCGCCGGGGGTGCCGGTTAGAGTGTGCGCCGTGACTGAGCAGACGTTGGTACTCATCAAGCCGGA
The DNA here is from genome assembly GCF_040645995.1 of Nocardia sp. NPDC046473. NCBI lineage: Bacteria > Bacillati > Actinomycetota > Actinomycetes > Mycobacteriales > Nocardiaceae > Nocardia > Nocardia sp. NPDC046473. The sequence continues at coordinate 759,679 of NZ_JBEYZJ010000004.1, read as the reverse complement.
CGGTGTGGCCCGTGGCCTCGTCGGCGAGGTGCTGGTGCGAATCGAGCGCAAGGGCCTGAAGATCGCGGCCCTCGAGCTGAAGCATGTGTCCGAGGACCTGGCCAAGGGCCACTACGCCGAGCACGCCGAGAAGCCGTTTTTCGGCTCCCTGATCGAATTCATCACTTCCGGCCCGGTTGTCGCGGCCATTTTGGAGGGGCCGCGCGCCATCGCGGCGTTCCGGCAGATCGCCGGCGGCACCGATCCGGTCGAAAAGGCCGTACCGGGCAGCGTTCGCGGGGACTTCGCCCTGGAGACCCAGGAGAACCTGGTGCACGGGTCCGATTCGCCCGAGTCGGCCAAGCGTGAGATAGCTCTGTGGTTCCCGGAGTTTTCGGCCTGAAAATAGTTTGCGAGTTGGACTCGGTCGTGCGCGAGCGCAGCGAGTGAACCAAAGACACAGCGCCCAGCGGTGCGCGGCTGACCGAGCTTCAGCGAGGTTAGTCGTGCGCCGCGGCGAACCCGCGGCGCTCAGTATGGGATACTGACATCGGCTGCTTTTGATGCCGACTGTTCGCGCAGGTACGTGGACTATCGGGGCCATCGCAGCCGGATGACACACCGCGGTTCGATGCCGATCATCGCTGCCACGGACAAAAGGCCCGGTCGCTGGGCCTGCTGTTCGCGTCGGCACGCTGGATGAGCGCTCACAATCGTGGAGTTCAGCCAACAGCCAGGCGCCGCGTGACCAGTTAGCCCAAACCGACGTACAACATGGTGATAACCGGACATGCGGGGCGAGACCACATGACCTTGCGCTGAGCGGCGTGAGGCGAACGGATAGTGCCCCCGCGTCGGCCGCTTCACTCCTTACCGGGAGGGACGCGCCCGGGGGTCCGAGGAGACTTCGTGGCCGAAAAAGAGCCATTGGAAACAACACCACAGGATGCCGAACAATTGCCGGAGCGAATCCGAGTTCACGCACTCGCCAAGCTGCTGGGGGTAACGAGCAAACGCATCCTGGCCAAGCTCACCGAGTTGGGGTCCGACGCGCGCAGCGCGCAATCGAACGTCGATCGGGCGATCGCGGAGTCTGTCCGCGACGCGCTCGGTCCGCCGGAGGGCGACGCCCCAGCGCCGCAGGCCGCGGCCGAGCAGCCGGTCGAGCCTGCGGCCGAGCCGGTCGAGGCCCCGGCGGCACCGGAACCCGCGCCTAGCCGTGGTCACGGCGGGCTGGTCTTCTCCGCGCCCGAACCGCTGATCGGCAACTCCGGCGCCGAGAACCCGAACGAAGTCGCGCACCAGCCCTCGGTGCAGCTGTTCACCCACCCGGTCCGGCAAGAGCCGCACGTCGCCGCGCCGGTGGTCTTCGAGTCCGCCGCCGTCGTGCAGGCGCCGCTGTTCCTGCCGCCGGATGCCGCCGCCGCCGAGCAGACCCGCCGCAAGCGCCGCACCGAGCGTGTCGTCCAGCGCGAAGAGCCGGTGGTCGAGGAGCCGCAGCCCGAGGAAGAGCCCGAGACCGTCGAGGACGAGCAGGACTCGAACGATCAGCAGAACGACGCCGACGGTCAGCCCCGTCGCAGGCGTCGTGGTCGCCGTGGCCGTGGCCGCGGTCGTGGCGAGCAGAACAACGACGCCGACGACGAGAACGACTCGGACGACAGCGAAGACGAGCAGAGCGGCGACACCGCCGTCACCAACAGCAACAACAACACGGACGCCAGCGACTCGTCCGACGACAACAACGACTCCGACGACGACGAGAACGAGCCGGAGGGCGCGAGCCGTCGCCGCCGTCGTCGGCGCCGTCGCAAGGTGGCGGGCGACACCGCCGAGGCCGAGGCCGCCACCACCACCGAGGACGACCCGCCGAACACCGTCGTGCACGAGCGCGAGCCGCGGAACAAGAGCCGCAGCCGCGCCACCGCCGTCGACGAGGTGCAGGGCATCACCGGTTCCACCCGGCTCGAGGCCAAGCGGCAGCGCAGGCGGGACGGTCGCGAGGCCGGCCGGCGTCGTCCGCCGATCCTGACCGAGTCCGAGTTCCTGGCCCGTCGCGAAGCGGTGGACCGGGTGATGGTGGTGCGCGAGAAGGCGTTCCCGGATCACCCGACCGCCACCCAGGTCGCGGTGCTCGAGGACAACATCCTGGTCGAGCACTTCGTCACCAGCACCGGTTCCGCGTCCATGGTCGGCAACGTCTACCTCGGCAAGGTGCAGAACGTGCTGCCCAGCATGGAGGCGGCGTTCGTCGATATCGGCCGCGGCCGCAACGGCGTGCTCTATGCGGGCGAGGTGAACTGGGAGGCCGCCGGTCTCGGCGGTAAAGAGCGCAAGATCGAGCAGGCGCTCAAGCCCGGCGAGCTCGTGCTGGTCCAGGTCTCCAAGGATCCGGTCGGGCACAAGGGCGCCCGGCTGACCACGCAGATCAGCCTGGCCGGCCGCTTCCTGGTGTACGTGCCGGGCGGTACCTCCACCGGCATCAGCCGCAAGCTGCCCGACACCGAGCGCAAGCGGCTCAAGGAAATCCTGCGCGACATCGTCCCCAACGACGCCGGTGTGATCATCCGCACCGCGTCCGAGGGCGTCGCCGAGGACGAGCTGGCCCGCGACGTGGAACGGCTGCAAGCGACCTGGCGCACCATCGAGAAGGCCGCCGAAGGCAAGAACGACGGTCAGCCCAAGACGCTGTACGAAGAGCCCGATCTGCTGGTCAAGGTCATCCGCGACCTGTTCAACGAGGACTTCTCCAAGCTCGTCATCGAGGGGGAGCGGGCCTGGAGCACGGTCGAGAAGTACATCGGCACCGTCGCGCCCGAGATGCTCGCCCGGGTCTCCCGGCACGAGAACAACGGCGTCGACGTGTTCGAGGCCTACCGGATCGACGAACAGCTCGCCAAGGCACTCGATCGCAAGGTGTGGTTGCCCTCGGGCGGCACCCTGGTGATCGACCGCACCGAGGCGATGACGGTGGTCGACGTGAACACCGGCAAGTTCACCGGCGCCGGCGGCAGCAACCTGGAAGAGACGGTCACCCGCAACAACCTGGAGGCGGCCGAGGAGATCGTGCGCCAGATGCGGTTGCGCGATATCGGCGGCATGATCGTCGTCGACTTCATCGACATGGTGCTCGAGTCGAACCGGGATCTGGTGCTGCGCAGGCTCACCGAGGCACTCGGCCGGGACCGCACTCGCCATCAGGTGTCCGAGGTGACCTCGCTCGGTCTGGTGCAGATGACCCGTAAGAAGCTGGGCACCGGTCTGGTCGAGGCGTTCTCGACCACCTGTGAGCACTGCCATGGGCGCGGCATCCTGGTGCACGCCTACCCGGTCGAGCCGTCCTCCGGCGACGACGGGGGCGCCCGGGGCGCGGCTCGGGAAACCGGATCGCGTCGCCGCCGTGGCCGCGACAAGGGTGCGGCGCCTGCCGCGCCGGTTGTCGCGACCAACGGGACCGCGCCGGTGGAGTCCGAGGAGGACATCGCCGTCAAGCGGGCGCATCCGGTCGCGTTGGCGATGGCCGCGCATCACGGTGACGCGGACGAGGACGAGTCGGGTGTGGTCACGGACGAGTCGGTGGCAGGCCCGGACGAGTCGATCGCCGCGGCCAGTGAGTCGGTGACGGTCGAGCCGCTCGAGACCGAGGTCGTCACGGCCGAGGCCGAAGTCGTCGAGGACGCGGATACCGAAACTGTCGAGACCGCACCGGTTGTCGAGACACCGACGGCTCCTGCGGAATCGGTGGCGCCGCCTGCCGCGGATCGTGTGGTAACCAACGGTGCGCCGGAACCGGCACCGCGCACGAGCCGGCGGCGCAGGGTCGCCCGTTCGGCCGCCGCTCCCGCTGCGGACAGCAGTGGTGCGGTGTTCGTGCTGCCGACCCCGGAGCAGGCTCCCGCGCCCGCTGTCGACTTCACCGCCGACGTGCCGGTCGAGGTGCCGGTCCGCAGGCCGCGGCGTCGGGCCGTCGGCCGTCCCGCGGGCCCGCCGCCTGCGGAGTAGTAGCAGCTGATCTGACAGCCTCGACGCGGCCGGTCACACCTTCGGGTGCGATCGGCCGCGTCGTTGGGTAGCGGCCGTGCAAGGGCCGTCTACGGCGGTGTCGAAGGTGCCCGCCGCAGCGGCGGAAACGCACCGGAATCGCACCGGCAAAGGGTTGCTCGCAGGCTGCCGACGGGCGGATTGTGTCGCTGAAGGGGTGCTCTGGTAACCTAGGTCGGTCGCTGCCTGGCGATGGGCGTTATATCACGCCCCGCGCAGCAAGCCAGCCAAGAACATCTCGCGTCGCGCAGTTGTGTCGCGAGAAGAAACATGACTGTACTTAATCGAGTGGAGGAAGCCGACCGATGGCAACGTACGCGATCGTCAAGACCGGCGGAAAGCAGTACAAGGTCGCGGTCGGTGACCTGGTGAAGGTCGAGAAGATCGAGGGTAAGCCGGGTACTTCCGTCGCCCTGGATCCGGTTCTCGTCGTTGACGGGGCCGACCTGACCACCGACGCCGCAAAGCTGGCCAAGGTCTCCGTGGCCGCAGAGGTCGTCGAGCAGACCAAGGGCCCGAAGATCCGCATCCACAAGTTCAAGAACAAGACCGGCTACCACAAGCGTCAGGGTCACCGTCAGCCGCTGACGGTCATCAAGGTCACCGGCATCAAGTAAGACATCCCGAGGAGATTCAGCTATGGCACACAAGAAGGGTGCGTCCAGCTCCCGGAACGGCCGCGATTCCAACGCCCAGCGCCTCGGCGTCAAGCGTTTCGGCGGCCAGAAGGTCAACGCAGGCGAGATCCTGGTGCGTCAGCGCGGAACCCACTTCCACCCCGGCGTGAACGTCGGTCGTGGCGGTGACGACACCCTGTTCGCCCTCGCGGCGGGCGCGGTCGAGTTCGGCACCAAGCGCGGACGCAAGACCGTCAACATCGTCGTCCCGGAGCCGGTCGAGGCCTAGGCCTAACCTCTCCAGACAACAGCCGAGCGGGTCAGGGTCGCCACCCTGGCCCGCTTTCGCGTTTCCCGACGCACCACTGCGATCGACCCAGTCCTGAAGGAGGATGATTCGGAAATGTCCAAGTTCATCGACCGTGTCGTACTGCACGTGCGTGCCGGCAAAGGCGGCCACGGGTGTGCTTCGGTACTCCGCGAGAAGTTCATGCCGCTCGGTGGCCCCAACGGCGGCAACGGCGGCAACGGCGGGGACGTGATCCTCGAGGTCGACCCCAACGTGCACACCCTGCTCGACTTCCACTTCCACCCGCACGCCAAGGCGGGCAACGGCAAGCCGGGCGAGGGCAGCAACCGCGACGGCAAGCAGGGCATCGACCTGCTGCTCAAGGTGCCCGACGGCACCATGGTGCTCGACAACGACGGCAAGGTCCTGATGGACCTGGTCGGCGCTGGCAACCGGTTCATCGCCGCCCGTGGCGGTCGCGGCGGACTCGGCAATGCCGCGCTCGCCTCGAAGGCGCGCAAGGCCCCCGGCTTCGCGCTGCTCGGCGAGGACGGCGAAGAGATCGACCTGGTCCTCGAACTGAAGTCCGTCGCCGATGTCGGCCTGGTCGGCTTCCCGTCCGCGGGCAAGTCCTCGCTGGTGTCGGTGCTGTCGGCGGCCAAGCCGAAGATCGCCGACTACCCGTTCACCACCCTGGTGCCCAACCTCGGCGTGGTGCTCAGCGGCGATACCACCTTCACCGTCGCCGACGTGCCCGGCCTGATCCCCGGTGCCAGCGAAGGACGCGGCCTCGGCCTCGACTTCCTGCGGCATCTGGAGCGTTGCGCGGTACTCGCGCACGTTGTCGACTGTGCCACCCTCGAACCCGGCCGCGACCCCGTCTCCGACGTGGACGCGCTGGAGGCCGAGCTCGCGGCCTACCGGCCTGCGCTGAGTGCCGACGCCGACCTCGGCGATCTGGCCGATCGGCCGCGCGTGGTCATCTTGAACAAGATCGACGTGCCGGATGCGGCCGAGCTGGCCGAGATGGTCACCGCCGAATTCACCGCACGCGGTTGGCCGGTCTTCGAGATCTCGGCGGTCAGCCGAGAAGGCTTGCGGCCCTTGACCTTCGCGCTCGCCGACCTGGTGCTGAAATACCGTGAGGCGCATCCGAAGGCGGCACCCGCGCGTCCGGTGATCCGTCCGATCGCGGTCAACCAGACCGGTTTCAGCGTGATCGCGGACCCGCAGGAGCCGGGCGGCTTCATCGTGCGTGGCTCGCAGCCCGAGCGGTGGGTGGTGCAGACCCAGTTCGACAACGACGAGGCCGTCGGCTATCTCGCCGACCGGCTTGCCCGCCTCGGCGTCGAGGACGAGCTGGTCAAGCAGGGTGCCGAGCCTGGCGCCCCGGTGACCATCGGCAACGTGACCTTCGAATGGGAGCCGCAGATCTCGGCAGGCATCGACATGGTGCCCACCGGCCGCGGCACCGATATCCGCCTGGAACAAGACGATCGAATCAGCGCCGCCGAGCGCAAGCACGCCTCGCGGGTGCGGCGTGGGTTGGTGAAGGACGACGAGGAGTAGCCGTGCGCGCATCCCGTGTGGCGCGTTGGCCGATCGACAGGCCGACTCGATTCCGGCGTTCGACGGGATGACGGTGGGCTCAGTGCTGGTGAGGGTGCGGCCGGTGCTGGTGAAACCGGTGACGGTAGGTTTGGTGTCGGCGAGTTCTATTGCTGCGCAGGGAGTTCGATTGCGATGACAGTGAGTTCGGGTGCTACCGAGTCGGATTCGGGTTTGAGTGAGGCGAGGCTGGCGATTGCGTCGGCACGCCGGGTCGTGGTGAAGATCGGGTCGTCGGCGCTGACCAGCCTGAAGGGTGGGCTCGAGACCGCACGTCTCGATCTGCTCGCCGATGCGGTGGAGGCGCGGATGCGTGCGGGATCCGATGTGGTGGTGGTGTCTTCGGGCGCGATCGGTGCGGGGATCGCTCCGCTCGGACTGAGCAGCCGCCCTCGCGATCTGGCCACCAAACAGGCCGCCGCCAGCGTCGGTCAGCTGGCGCTGGCGCACGCGTGGGGCACCTCCTTCGCCCGTTACGGCCGTACGGTCGGCCAAGTCCTGTTGAGCGCCGACGATTTCGCGCGCCGCGAGCACCACCGCAACGCACAGCGCACACTGGACCGCCTCCGTTCCCTCGGCGCGATCGCGGTGGTGAACGAAAACGACACTGTCGCAACGGAAGAGATCCGCTTCGGCGACAACGACCGCCTCGCCGCCCTGGTCGCCCACCTCGTCGGCGCCGATGCCCTGGTCCTGCTCTCCGACGTCGAAGGCCTCTACGACGGCGACCCACGCAAGGGCGCAGCGACTTTCATCCCCGAGGTACACAGCAGCGCCGACCTGGACGGCGTAATCGCAGGCAGCGGTGGCGCTCTCGGCACCGGCGGCATGGCATCCAAGCTCTCCGCCGCCCGCCTGGCCGCCGACGCGGGCGTCCCCGTCCTGCTGGCCGCAGCCACCTCCGCCGCCGACGCCCTGACCACCGGAAAAGTCGGCACCGCCTTCGCCGCCCGCCCAACCCGCCTGTCCGCCCGCAAGTTCTGGGTCCGCCACGCCGCCGACAGCCGAGGCGCCCTCCTGATCGACGATGGCGCCGCCACCGCAGTAGCCGACCGCCGCTCCCTACTAGCCGCAGGCATCACCGCCCTACGCGGCCGCTTCTACGGCGGCGACGTAGTAGACCTCATCACCACCGACAACCGCCTGGTAGCCCGCGGCGTAGTCGCCTACGACAGCACCGAACTAACCACCATGCTCGGCCACACCACCGCCGACCTCCCAGACACCATGCAACGCCCAGTAATCCACGCCGACGACCTCGTCAACGTCTAATCGGCCGGACTTGACGTACGAAGCATCCCCTTGACGCAGGTGGCAACCTACGTCAAGAGCACGCAACGTACGTCAAGTCGGTTTCGCGGCCCGCAGTGGGTCGCCGCGTTCTGCCGTCTGGCACCTTGTCCACCTGAAATAGCGCTCTAGAACTGCACTGTGGCAAGTCATCCGGCGAGACCCATCCGTAGACCTGCTGTGTCAGCCTGACACCCCTGGCTACGGGCGCACTGGGTGTGAGGCTGACACAGCAGGTGTACGCAGGTAGCTTGACCAACCCGGCGGTCGATATTCCCAGTTGATTTGCGCGCCAATGAATTTGGTGTGGTGGTTACTTTTGGGAGGGCACCACTCCGGGTTGGTTTGTGGTCGACGGTGGTTGCTGTTGGTCTTCGGCTGGGATCGGGCCTGTGACGCCTGGCTGGCCGCCTGGATCCGGGAGGGGGACAGGCGGTTGCACCGAGCCGGGGGACGGAGCTTGTTGCGCCGGGGGTGGCGGTGGGGGCGCCTGTTCGGTTGACGGCGGTGGTGGAGGTGCCTGCTGAGTTGGTGGTGGCGGTGGCGCCTGTTGTGGTGCCGGTGCCGGTTGCGTCGGCGGTGGAGCCTGCTGGGTCGGCGGCGCGTCAGGAGTAGGCGGTGCAGGCGGAGGCGCCTGGTGGGTCGGCGGCGCAGGCGGGGGTGCCTGGTGGGTCGGCGGGGCCTGCTGTGTGGTCGGCGGTGGCGTCGGTTGCGGATCCGGGACCGGGCGTGGCGGCGTCGTAGTGCTCGGCGGCGCTTGGGATTCCGGTACCGAGGGGGCGGGGGCCGGTGGGTGACCGTTCGGCTGGGACGGCGGGCTCTGCGGCGGCGTGTACTCCGGCACGGTCGGCGGCGCCGGGCGACGTTGTTGTGGCGCGGCGGGCGCGGGCTTGACCTCGGCGGACGCCTCCGGCGGCGCGGGCAGCGCCGGAACGGCCTTGCCTGCCATCCCATAAGCCGGTTTGTACACCATGTTCATCGCCAGCACGGCCTCTTGCCGCAGCGCTTCCTCGGCCATCTTCGCGTCGATGACGTGCGCGGCCTCGAGTAGTCGCGCCACCGCACCGATCGGCCCGGACGAGCCGGGCGGTGCCACCGCGATCTTGACCGCCTCGGCAGCTGCGGCCACTCCGCCGAGCCTGGCACCCACCTGTCCCATGACCGCGGCGAGTTCATCCGCCGAGGCCGCGAAGCTCCGGATGCTGGCGAACGCGGCGTCGGCCGCGGCACCCTTCCACTCCATCGAGTTCATCACCCGGTCCACGCTGCCGCGGGTGAGTGGGAACGAGGTGCTGAGCGTGCCCGCCACCTCCAGCCACGCGACCGAGGCGCGCAGTACCTGTGCCGCGTCGATCTGCTGGGTCTTGGCGTAGATCTCTTCGTGGCGCATCGACTCGAAATGTTCCATCGAGCTGATGTAGTCGGGATCGTTTCCGGTCATCGCGGCAGCCTCGATGCGACGGCGCGCAGGGCGGCGGCGTTGGCGGCGTCGGCTTCTTCTAGTAATCCGCCGCTGATCAGGAAGGCTTCTTTCATCCGGTAGGCGGCCTCGATGTAGTGATCCAGCAACGTAGCGGCATCCCGTGCTTTGTGATTGAACCCGGCCTGTAATTGTTGCGCCGACACGAATCCGCCGAATCCGCCCAGTTCCGCAGCGGTTTCGAGCCGTTGCTGCAGCTGGATCAGTCGTTCGGCCTGCTGGTCGTACATCTCGGCGCACCGTCGCGCCGCGGCCGGATCGAATTGGACGCTGCCTGCCTGGGCCGCTTGCTTGAACCGGACGATATCGGCTCGGCTGGTCTCGATCGTCATCGCACACCCCTGAGATGGTCGGTCAGCCTCAGACTAGCCCGTGGCCGCTGCCGTGGGCAGCAGTGGTTATCGGTCGGCATCGGAAATCACGGCTGGATGCGCTTCTGCAGTTGCGCGCCGATCTGTTCGGCCGAGGCGGGCGTGATGTGGACTTCCTTGCCCGCCCTGATCAGGTAACGCCCGTCGCCTTTGACGTCGAACCAGGTGTAGTGGATCGGTGGCGCCGCAGTGGGCTGGTCCAGTGCGGCCTCGATCCGGATATGCCCTTCCGCGCTGTGCGGTTTCAGCAGCAGCTTGCGGATGCGCGGCGCCGTCGGCTGCCGCGCGACCACTGTCTCCTCGTCGCGGACGGCGTCCGTGGGCGCGACCCGCGCCGGTTCCCGACCGGGCGGCGCGTCCGGCAGCAGACCGGCGATCCGAGTGCCCAGCTTGCCGCTGTGCCCGATGGAGAGACGAACGCGCCCGCCGAAATCCGGGGTTGAACCGGGCTCCTGCACCGCGAGCACAGCCCGATCGAAGATCGCGGCAGCCAACAGCCGGATCTCGCTACCCGGCGTGTGCGTGCCACCGATCGCGACGATCCTGGTGTGCGGCGCGGCGAGGATGCGCAGGCAGGCGCTCAGATCGGGGTCGGCGCGCAGCGGCAGCCGTTCGTTCAGCGTCGCGCGCAGCCGTTCGGCCTCGTCCTCGGTGCGCGGCGTCTCCAGGATGCGCAGCGGATACGGGTGCCGGTCCAGGTCGGTTTCGCGCCAGAGGTGGGCGAACTCGTCCGGAGTGAAGGTCCAACTCACCGCCCGAATCACATCCTCACAACACACCACCGAAACTGCTTTGTAGCTTAACGGTCGTCGCGCGCGGCGGCGGTTGCCGCACCGAGCACCTAGGATTGTGGGCTAACACTGCGGTGAATTCTCGGATATATCCATACAACCCCCTACGTTTGCTCGTTTGCTCGGCTCGACGTGTCGGAGCGCTGTGCTGCGACACGATGATCAGGGGTGATGGGAGCATGCCGTGCAGGTGCTTGGACCGTGGACCGATATCGCGACGATCGCCGCCGTCGGCGGCGGTAAAGCGCGCGGTCTGCACCGCCTGCGGCAGTGCGGGTTTCGGGTCCCGGACTGGACCGTACTCGGCACCGATGTCTTCGCGCGATTCACCGCGGAGACCGATCTCCTGCGAAAAGTGACCGAGGTCACACGGCTGGATGACCTAGATGCGACGCTCGTCGCAGCTGCCGCGTTGCGAGCCGAGATCGTCGCGACGCCGCTGCCCGCCGAGGTTCGTGAGCTGATCGCCGACGCCTATGCGCGACTCGGCGGCCCGATCGCGGTGCGTTCGTCGGTGGTCGCCGAGGACGGCCCTGAGCACTCGTACGCGGGCCAGTTCGATTCGTTTCTGAACGTCAACGGCATCGACGCCGTGCTCGACCGAGTGCGCGACTGCTGGGCGTCGGCGTTCTCGGAACGATCACTGCGCTACGCGTTCGCCGACAAGCAGTCGAGGGCGGGTGCGGTCGCCGTTGTGCTGCAACGCTTGATCGCGGCGCGGGCCAGCGGCGTGATGTTCACGGCCAACCCGATCAGCGGCGCGCGCGACGAACTGGTCATCAGCGCGGTCTACGGGCTCGGTGAGGGCTTGGTTTCGGGTGCGGTGGACGCCGACTCGGTGGTGGTCGACAAATCCTCCGGCGCGGTGCTGGAAACCGTGCTGGGCGACAAGGATCGGTCGTATGTGGTCGAGGGCGAGCAGGGTTACGCGATCAGCGAGATCGAACCGGTGCGTCGCGAACTGCCCGCGCTGACCGACGCCGAGATCGCCGAGGTCGCTGAATTGGGCCGCAAGGTGGAGGCCGAGTTCGACACCCCGCAGGATGTGGAATGGGCGATCGACGACGACGGGCTCTGGTTCCTGCAATCGCGCCCGATCACCACCGCGCTCGGTGCTCGACCCGGCGCGATCATCCGCGGCGCGGGCGAGGCGGTTCCGGACGGCGAACAGCGAATCTGGGACAACTCCAACATCATCGAGAGTTTCAATGGCCTCACCTCCCCGCTGACCTACACGACTGCCGCCGACATCTACGGCCGGGTGTATCACGGTTACGCGAAATCCCTACGGGTGCCCGACGCGCAACTGCGGCAGACCGAGCGATGGACTCCGGTGCTGCTCGGCTACTTTCACGGCCGCGTCTACTACAACCTGCTGCACTGGTATCGCATGGTGGGCATAGCGCCGGGCTACCCGCTGAACCGCAAGGTGCTCGAAGCCGCGCTCGGCGTGGACGAGCCGCTGCCCGATGAAGTCGCGAAGACGTTGCGCCCGTTCACCTTCGGTAACCCGCTGAGTCGACTGCGGTCGCGCACGCTGACCACCTTCACGTATCTGCGGCGACTGTTCGGCATCGACGACATCGTCGGACAGTTCATGACCGACTTCTACCGCGTCTACGACGAATACGACGCGATCGACTACACCGCCCTGTCCGGCGCCGAAGCATACGCGGCCTATCGAAAGGTCGACCGCGACCTGGTCGAACGCTGGGGCCCGCTGATGGTGCTCGACGCAATCCTGCTGACCTGCACCGGATTGATGTTCCTGCTGACCAAGCTGTTCCTGCCGAAGGCGCCGGAGTGGTTCCTGTACGCGGTGGTCGGCCCCGGCGCCGATGTCGAATCCGCCGAACCTGCCCGCGCGATGAAGTCGCTGGCCGACGCGGCACGCGCCGACCCAGAACTGACCACCCTGGTGAATTCGACCGCGCCGGAACAGATCTACCCGGCACTCGCCGACCACCCGGACTTCCGCGACCAGGTCGACGACTACATCGATCGCTACGGCTATCGAAGCCTGGACGAACTCAAACTGGAAACGCCGGACCTGCGCGAAGATCCGGCCGGCCTGTTCGTCATGCTGCGCAGCGCACTGCCCGACGCGCCGCTCGGCCACCACGACGAGGCCGAGGACTACCTCGACACCCACCTGCACGGCTTTCGTCGCCGGATCTATGAACGGTTGCGCGGCAAGGTTTCTCGCTGCGCCGCGCACCGCGAGCGGCTCCGGTTCTGCCGAACCAGGGCTTTCGGCATGGTCAAGCGGATGATCCGGGTGATGGGCCGCGACCTGGCCGAGCGCGGCGTCATCGACGAGTTCTCCGACGTGTTCTACCTGACCGTGCAGGAGCTGCGCGGCTGCTACGACGGCGCCGACACCGCGGACCTGCGCGACCTCGTCGGCGCGCGAAAAGCGCAGCGCGCCAAGGACGCCGGACTGGTCGCGCCGGCCAGGTTCGTCACCACTGGATCGACGTTCGGCCGCGCCGAGCTGGCGGGGCAGGGGTGGGTGCCGATCACCGACACTCCGGCGGCCGAAGCCGGGACGGTGTTCACCGGCACGCCGTCGGCCTCCGGGGTCGTCGAGGGGACCGCCGTCGTCGTCGACGAGCCGCGCGACGTGGCGGGTGGCATTCTGGTGGCATATCGGACCGATCCCGGCTGGGTGGCCGCGCTGCCCTCGGCGTCGGCGCTGGTCATCGAGCGTGGCAGCCCGCTCACCCATGTCGCGATCGTGGCGCGGGAACTCGGGGTGCCGACGGTGGTCCAGGTCAAGGACGTAACCAAAAAGGTACGGACCAGTATGCGGATTCGGGTCGATGGCACGAACGGAACCGTTACTGTGCTGGCCGAAGGAGATGTCCGCGATGGAACATGACAAAGACGTTGCGGCCGTACGTGATTGGCTAGCCGACCCGGCCGGGCAGGCTGGGATTTACTTGGCCGACGAGGCCGACGGCTGGGCGTATCGAAGCTATTCCGAACTGGCCGAACAGACCTGGTCGATCGCCGCCCTCATGCGGCAGCACGGGATGGGCAGCGGCGACGGCGCCTGCGTGATCATGCCGACCGGGTTCCCCTGCGTCGCGGCGTTCTACGCGGTCTGGGCGTGCGGCGGGGTGTTCACGCCGGTCGCGCCGCCGATGTTCGGTGACCTCGACCAGATCATCGCCCACATCGCGGCGATCCTGGTCCAGGCGAAGCCGCGACTGGTGGTCACCTCGATCGAATTCGAGCAGTTCGTGCGGCAGGCGGCCGAGGCGGCAGGCCGCACCGACGAACCGCTGGTGATCGACGCGTCCACACTGCGCCCGTGCCCGCCCGAGGAGCGCGTGTTCGGCGAGACCGACGAGTGCGCGCTGCTGCAATTCACCTCCGGCTCCACCGCCGCCCCGCGTGGCGTGCGGGTGAGCTGGCCCAACCTGGCCAACAACATCGCAATGATCTCCGCACTGGTCGAGTGGCGCCACGGCGAGGCGATGGTGTCCTGGCTGCCGCTGTATCACGACATGGGTCTGGTCGGCGCGTTCCTCACCACCGTCACCAATCAGGGCGATCTGTATCTGATGCGCCCGGACCAGTTCGTTCGCGAGCCCGCGCGCTGGCTGCGGGCGATGGCGCACGCCCAGCACTCGCCGTCGCCGTCGTTCGCGCTCGGCTATGTGGCGCATCGGGTTTCGCCCGAGGAGATCGCCGACCTCGACCTGTCCGGTTGGCGCACGCTCGCCGTCGGTTCCGAGCCGGTCGAGGTGGCCGATCTCCAGTCGTTCGCGAACCTCACCGGCCCCCTTGGGTTTTCGATGAGCGCCTACACGCTGGCCTACGGGTTGGCGGAGTCGACGCTGATGGTGACCTCCTCGGCGCGGCACTGCCCGATCACCGCACTGCGGATCGACACCCCGACGCTGCGTTTCGGCGAACCCGTCACCATCCTCGAGCGGGAGTTGCTCGACGACAGCCGTCGCGTCGACGGCGCGGGCTGGATCACCGGTCTCGGTTACTCGACACCCGAATCCACGGTGACGGTGGTCGATGAGGACGGGCACGAGCTGCCCGACGGAACGCTCGGCGAGATGGTGGTGGTCGGGGACTCTGTCGCGCTCGGCTACTCCGATGATTCGGACGGCGCGTCGACCAGGATCGTCGGCGGCGCGCTGTACTCCGGCGATGCCGGATTCCTGCATCGCGGTGAGGTATTCGTGCTCGGCCGGATGGGGTCGAGTTTGAAGGTACGCGGGCGTTCGGTGTTCATGGAGGACATCGAGTCCCGCGTTGCGCAGGAAACCGGGATCACCAAGGGCAAACTCGCGGCCGTCGCGATCACCGAGCCGGGCGAGCAAGGTATCGCGCTGTTCGCGGAGTCCACGCCGGGTGACTGGATTCCGGAGGCGCGCAAGATCATTCGTGGAGAATTGGGGCCTGCCCAGACTGTCACCATCGTCACCGGTCCGCGCGGCATCATCCGTCGCACGTCGAGTGGTAAGCCGCGAAGGCGGTACATGTGGGAGCAGTTCCGCAGTGGGGCGTTGGCGGATGCGGTCGTGCACGAGGCGGACAGTCCTTCCGGCGCTCGCGATTCCGGCCAAAGCCGAAATCGAGCGGTGACCGACCTGCCCGAGCCGACGCTGGCTGCCGAGCGGGTCGGCCAGCTGCTGGATCGCGCGCTGGAAAGCGTGGCAATTCCACCGAATTCGACCGTGCTGTTCGAGGGATCACTGGCCGAGGGCTTCGGGAACGAGGGCTCCGACGTCGACCTCCTGGTACTCGCGCCCGGCGACGAGGAACTGCCCACGCTGCCGACTGTGCTGTTCATCGACGGCCGCCGAGTCGAGGTACGCACTCGCTCGGAGAGCCAACTTCGGCGACAACTCGAACAGGTGGCGAAGGCCGCCACCGTGACCGAGCTCGACGAGGATCTGCTCAACCGGTGCCAACGGTTCCTGCGAGCGACAGTACTCCGGCCAGGCGCCCCGGATGTCGACGAATTGCGCACGCTGCTACCGCATTCCACCTTCACGACATTGATCGCGGACTGGTGGACCGCCCGAGCCGAGCAGGCCCTGAGATATGCCATCGCGCTGCGCACACTGAAGTCGCGCGACGAGGCGATCGACTGGGCACGCGACGGTCTGCTGCAGGCCGTCAAGGGCTGGGCCGCCCGGCGCGGCGAAAGCTACCTCGAAACCAAATGGCTGCCGCGGCAACTGGATCGGATCGGCAGCGACGAACTCATCGACCGCTACCGCGATCTCAGCGATCCGGCGGCCTGGGCGGACGACGACTCGAAACGGGCCTACGGCGACGCGCTACCGGGTGTGCTCGGCGATGCGCAGGCGCGGGCACTGTCCGAGCAGGCGACCTGGGCACAGGTTTTCGAACTCGCCACCGACCTCGGCGTCGCGGGCGTCATCGATGATCCGGACCAACTGCTGTTCGCGCGGGTGCCCGGCGTCACCACCTGGGCCATCGGTCAGCGCGTGCACGTCATCCGCGGTGACAGTGACGTTTTCGTCCTCTCGGACAGCGGGGCCCGCGCTTGGCGCTCGGTGGTGTTCCGCCATTCGCTCGCCGCGGTACTGGCCCGTCAACAGCACGACAGCACCGCCGAGTTGACCGAATTCCTCCGGCTGGGTTTCGTCGGATTGCAGTGGCGCCGTGGCGAAGTCCTGACACCGGCACTCGCCATGTGCAAACCGGTGCGGCCGTACACGCCGGTGCCGTCCGCGCTGGCCCCGGCCCTCGGCGTCACCGGTGCCGCGCGCGACGACGCGATCGCGACCCTCTCGCCGCTGCCCGCGCGCCGTTTCACCGAGTGCGCGATGAGCCTGGTGTGGTCGAACATCGTGCTGGAGAACGCTCGCGAAGACCTGGCGGGTGCGGTCAAGAACGATCAGGGCGCCGTTGCCGATATCGCCGCGCACCGGATGATCGCGATGGGCGTGCGGGTCGTGTTGTCCGCCTTCGGCATTCACCCGCTTCCCGCGGACGTCGCACCATCGGCCACCCTGCACCGGCTGCTGCCCTCGCACGCATTGCGCCGCGACGAACTACTCGCGCGGCTGGAAGCGGCTCGGCAGGTGCGATTCTCGGCAACCGACGACACCGGCACCGGCATCGCGGTCCTCGACGACTTCGTCACGCTGGTGCGCTCGGTCGCCGCGGATCCCGACGCCGCGAACTTCCCCGCCTCCTTCGACTCACGCGAACAGTGGCGGCGCACACTGGCCATCGGCTATGACTGGCTGCGCATCGCCGGCTATCTCGACACCGACCTGCCGCTCGACGAAGCCCGTGACCTGCTGACCTCTGGCGGCCGGCAACCACACCTACGCGACGAGGCGCGGTCATGACCGCCGTCGCCGCCGAGGTGGCGGAGCGGGTGCGCGAGCTGGTGCACGCCATGGCGCCTGATCCCCAGGCCTCGACCATCGATACCCAACGACTCATCGAGGACATGGGTTTCGACTCGCTGCGGTTGATGGAGCTGACCGTCGTACTCGAGCGTTCGTTCGGCCTACCGCGCTACAAGCCGGAACAGCTCGTCGGCGTGCGCCGAGTCGGCGAGGTCATCACTTTGGTCACGGCAGCGTTGGCTGCGGGAGACCAGCCATGAGCGCACGCGACACCGTATTGGTCACCGGCGCGACAGGACTCGTCGGCGCGGAGGTCGTTGCCCGCCTGGCCGCCGCCAGTAGGCCGGTCGCCGCAGTGCTGCACAGCAATTCGTCGATCGTCCGCAACGACGGCACCGTCCTCGGCGCGGGCAGCCCGGTCGCGGGCGACATCCGCAGCCCCGGATTCGGCCTGTCCCAGCGTGATTCCGCCGACCTGTCCGAACGCGTCGGCATGATCGTGCACTGCGCGGCCACCACCGCTTTCGATGCCGGTGACACGGCCTACCACGAACTCAATGTGCAGGGCACCGCCAACGCGATCGCGCTGGCCCAGGCCTGGGATGTCCCGCTCGTGCACGTCAGCACGGCCTACGTCTGCGGGCGGCGTGGCGGCATCATCGGCGAGGACGAGCTCGACGCGGGTCAGCCCTTCGGAAACGGCTACGAGGAGAGCAAATTCCGCGCCGAGCAGCTGGTGCGTGCGGCGGGGGAACAGGGCATGCGCTGGGCCATCGTCCGGCCGGGCATCGTGACCGGCGCGAGCGGCACCGGCGTGATCCGCGAGTACAAGAACCTCTACACCGTCGTCAAGCTCATGGTCGAGGGCAAGCTGCGCTCGCTGCCCGGTCGATACGACGCGACGCTCTCGCTGGCGCCGATCGATCACGTCGCCGACGTGATCGCGGCGGTGGTACTGGATTTCGACTCCGCCACCCACCGCACCTTCCATGCACTCGGTCAAGACACGCTGTCGCTGCGCGAGGTGTCCGACGTGCTCGCCGAATACCCTTCGTTCGAGGTCGCGACCTTCGTGCCCGCAGCGACGTTCCGCGAGGACGATCTCGGTGCTATCGAGCGGGAGTACTACCGGCGTATCGGCTCGCTCTACATCAGCTACTTCGAGCGGCGGCTGACCTTCGACACCGCGAATGCCGAAGTGCTGCTCGGTAAACCACCGCCGTCGACCGGCAAGGAGTATCTGCGGGTGCTGCTGGACTACTGCCTGGAATCCGGGTATCTCGGCGTGCCGTTGCCGTCGATCGAAGAAGTGCTGGCAGGCAATGACTTCGGCGGGACGCAACGGTGAGCGCCCCGCTGCGCGAGCTGCTCGCCGCGCTGACGCCGCAGCAGGAGAAGGTGGCGGCCTACGTCGACGATACCTACCTGCGGGAGACCGTCGACCAACTCGACCGCCTCGGCGTCGACGCCGCGAAGTTCGCCGGCGAGCACTCGATGCTGCTGCTCAAGCCGGACGCCATCGTCGCACGGTCGGTCGAGCCGACGCTGAAATGGCTGGCGGACAATGACTTCCGAGTGGTCTCCGCCTTCCGGGTCGCGGTCGACCGGCATTTCGCCCGCGCACTGTGGTACTTCGCCTGGAACATCGCCTCACCCGAACGCAGGCGCTTGGCCGATCTGCTCGTCGGCATTTCGGACGTGCTGGTGCTCGTCGTCCGCGGTGCGGACGCGGAACTCCCTGTCCCCGTGCGCCTTACCGAAGCCAAGGGCGCCACCGACCCACGCAAACGCAAGCCCGGCGAGCTGCGCTA
Source organism: Nocardia sp. NPDC046473 (assembly GCF_040645995.1). NCBI lineage: Bacteria > Bacillati > Actinomycetota > Actinomycetes > Mycobacteriales > Nocardiaceae > Nocardia > Nocardia sp. NPDC046473. Next base: position 741,046 of record NZ_JBEYZJ010000004.1, on the reverse strand, counting down.
TCTGCTCGGCCGCCACAGCTATCTGCTGAATCTGGTGCATTCGCCCGATGATCCCGCCGACGTGCTGCGGGAGCTCGCCATCTACCTGGACGAGCACGATCGGGTGCGGGTGATCGCGGAGGCGGGCGCGGGCGTCGACCGCTCGGCCGAGGCCCGCGCGATCGCGAACGACCTGTACGCGCGGGCGCCCGCTCGCAGCTTCGACCGTGCCGCCGCGGTCGAGCGGATCCTGCGCGATCTGGCGGCGGCCGGTGCCCCGGCCGATCCCGCTTTCGACCCGCAGGCGGACGCGGAATGCGCGCGACTGCTGTATTCCGCGTGGGCCGATGGGCGGGAACTCGATCCGTGGTCGGTGATCGTGCTCGGGTCCTATGTACTCCCGATGCGGGTCGGCACGCAGTCGCAAACGCTGCGACCGGTGACCGCGAAAGACTGGCTGGAGGAACGACCGTGACGGCGAACGTGGAAACGGTGAAGACAGCGACCCATCTCCGCACCATCTCGCGTGCGCTGGCGCACCGGTGCGCGGTGTCCGAGGTGTTCGTCACCTCGCTGGACACCGTCGCCGAGGACGAGTTCGTGGTCGGCGCCCAGTTACCGCGGATGCACGCCTACTACGGCGACCACACCGGATCGCTTGCCCTGCGCCATGATCCGCTGCTGGTGATGGAGGCCGCCAGGCAGGCTGCTATCGCGCTGAGTCACGAGTTCTACGGTGTCCCGGCCGATATGGCGTTCGTCGTGCGCACCTTCAACGGCACCGGCGCGGACACCGCGGCGTGGGAAATCGGCACCGCCCCGGCCGATCTCGTGATGCGGGCGCGGGTGCCGCGGCGGCACCTGCGTGGCGAGACGGTGCACGGCGTGGACATGGTGCTCGAAATCGACTGTGCCGCCGAGTCGATGATGACCGTCGACGGCTCGTTCTCCTGGATGACGCCGCAGCAATGGACGGCGCTGCGCGCCGGCTTCCGGAAAAGCCTCGGCCTCGGGCCATTTCTGGGTGCCTCCGCGCTCGATGACCGCGCCGTCTCGGCCGAGGTCGGTCGGGAGAACTGGCGCAATGTCGTGATCGCCGCGCCGCACCTGTCCGGCACCACCGCGCGCGCCACGCTGGTCCCCGACCTCGGCCACCCGTTTCTGTTCGATCACCAGCTCGACCACGTTCCCGGCAGCCTGCTGATCGAGGCGTGCAGACAGACCGCATTGGCCATGGTGCTGCACCGGTCACCCCAATTGGAATGTGTTGGAAGCACTTTCGAGCGGTTCGTGGAGTTGGATCGTCCGGCGGAGTGCGTCGCGGAGATCACCGGACAGCAGGCCGACCGGACGGTGATCCACTGCGAGATCCGGCAGTCCGACGCCGTCGCGGCCGAGGTCGACCTCGAATTCGCCGACGACGAACTCGGTTTCGACGAAACGGAGGCCGATCGCTGATGGGCACCGAACTGCTCACCACCACTCGATCGTTTCGCCGCCGCCTCGATCTGACGCGACCGGTCGAGCGACGAGACCTGCTGGAGTGCCTGGATATCGCGGTGCAGGCACCGAGCGGCAGCAATCGGCAGCCGTGGCGATTTCTCATCGTGCAAGACTGCGAGACCAAGCAGCAGATCGCCGAGTATTACCGAAAAGGCTTCGCCGCCAACCTGTCCGGACGTACACCGCGGCCCGATCAACTCGGCGATCTCGCCTCCGGCCAGTATCTCGCGGACCACCTGGCCGAGGTACCCGCCCTCGTGCTCGTCTGCTCGCTCGGCCGACTGCCGGGGGGCCCGTCGTCGCTGCGGCTGGCGAGCTTCTACGGGTCGATCTATCCCGCAGTGTGGAACTTCATGCTCGCCCTGCGCGAGCGCGGGCTCGGATCGTGCCTGACGACCGCGCACCTGGCCTACGAGCGGGAGGTCGCGGACCTGCTGGGCATCCCCTTCGACGAGGTGACCCAGCTGGCCATGATCCCGGTCGCGCACCTGCTGCCCGGCAGCGACCGACCGGGGCGGCGTACTCCGGCCGCCGACGTGACCATGTGGGATCGGTGGGCGTGACCAACCCGCTGGTGTCGGCCGCGCGCATCGCCCGGTTCACCGCGGTGATGTACAAGCCGCACTACCTGCTGTACGGCGTGCTCTGGGTGCTCGCCCTGGAGGGCACCGCTTCCCTTGTGACACAGCCGGATTCGGCATGGCGACCGACCGGGTCCACCGCAGTCCGGATCGTCGTCGTCGCGTTCGTCCTGCTGTATCTGCGGATGGTCGACGAGCAGAAGGATCTCGAATACGACCGCGTACACAACCCGGACCGCCCGCTGGTGACCGGTGCGGTCAGCTCCGTCGAACTGCGCGTCGCCATGGGTCTGATCGCCATCGGTGCCGTCGCGGCCAGCCTTGCGCTATCCGTGGGCTCCGCCGTAATGATCGCGGTGGCAATGGCTTACGGGCTGGCCCTGTGGGGTCTGGAGCGGTTGTTCGCCACCGTCCGCACCAACATCCTGGTCAATCTCGTCGTCACCTATCCGGTGCAACTTCTCGTCACCGGCTACATCGTGGTCTCGGCGATCGACACCGGCGAGGTACGCGCACACTGGCAGGCCGCAGCGGTCGCCGGGATCTTCGCCGGTGCGTTCCTCCAGTTCGAGTTCGCCAGAAAGACATCGCGCGTACGCCGACCGGACGAGCTGCTGTACTCGAATATGTTGGGTGCCAAGGGAAGTGCCGGGGCTTCGCTGGTCTGTGCCGTTGCGGCCGTGCTGTGCGATGTCGCGTTGGTGCAGCCGTGGGAGTACTCGTCACCCGGGTCGCTCATCGCCTGGCTCCCGGCGCTGCTGCTGGCGATTCCTGTCTCCGCTGCTTGGACTTTCCTCCGAGGGAACCGCACGGACTGCCCCGCCCTCCCCGCCGTCGCCTTCATCCTCGCGCTCTACCTGACCCTCATCGCCCAGGCCCTGACCTTGCCTTAGCCGGAAACGTTGCCGGTGTCACCGTGCGTGTCCCGCCCGAGTAAGCCTCGTGTCTGGTGGAATAGCGCTGGGGAGAGACGCTTCACGCCGATGCGGCGACCGGTCGGCACCGGACAATGAATTACCCGATCGCGCTGAGGAAGGGATTCATGTTGAGCACCGAACTGCGGCGAATCATCGGAGGTGGCTGCCTGGTAGTGCTCGCCTGCGGTCTCACGATCGGCAGAGCCCATCCGGCAGCCGCCGACCCCGGCGGCTGCTTCGTCGATCGAGGGCTGACCGACGCCGTAGCCCTCTGCCACGAGGGCTACGGCTCTGCTGTCTTGGAGGTCGAATGCCTCGGCATCAGCGTCCCCCCGACCCCCGACGCCCCGATCTTCGGCCCATACTCCGGCACCGATTCCGCGCCGACCGCGGTCGGTGAGCCGATGCGCGCGTCCTGCTGGACGAGCACCGCGCTCGGCATCACTACCCGCGCGTTCGTGTCATCGAGATAGTCACAGCCCGGAAGTGATCACAGATCATCGTCTTCCGACGCTTCATCCGCGAAGACCGTAATCTTGAGGCCTTGGTGCTGGCGCCACCCTTCGGCCCGAACTTGGAGTCGGGGTTCAGCACCACCCGCAGGGCGCCGAGGGTCGGATCGTTGCCCTTGAAATCCAACGGGCTCATGGCGTAGGCCCCGTGTAGGCGAGGACGCCGGTATCGCTGAACTGGGCTCGGGCACCGTCGGCATTCTTCTGCATGTTGATGGCAGGACCGTTTCCGAGATTGCACCAGGTGTCGAGGACACCGTCCCAATCGTCTCTAGCGTGCGCCGGAGCCGCACTGGCGACCAGCAAAGCCGAGAACCCGGCGGCGCCGCGTTCGCAGCGGATGGGGCCGCCCGAAATTTCGGCCGGAGCGTGACCGGAACGGATTGTCAGGCGGTTGATTTCGGTGTGGATAACGGCCGTCTGCTCGGCCTGTCAGGTGGCGGCTCGTACCGCCGTAACCATTACCGCCGTGTACTGCGCGGTGAAGCTGCCGCCCACCTCATCGATGGCGGCACCGAGGTCCGCCAGCACCTCGTCGAGCACGGCCTGCGGGAGTTGGGTGGCGACGCCGGTGGTGGCCGAGAATTCCAGCCATTCGTCGCGGGTGTATCGCTGCTCCCAATGGAATTGCCGCTGCTCGGGATCGCCGAAGGCGCCTGACTCGCGCATGCCGTCGGCGGCCTTGTCGCACCCGGCCAGGTAGATCTGCACTGCCGATGCCGAGAGCCCCTGGGTGACGGGGGAGTCGGGGAGCAGTCGGTGGTAGACCTCCGCGAAGGCGTCCACGAGGTCGGGCGGTGGCTGCCCGACGTTCCAGAACAAGGCCAACCGGCCGCCGGGCCGCAGCACCTCGGCCGCTTTGGCCGCGCCGACGACGGGATCCACCCAGTGCCAGGCCTGTCCGGCAACGACGATGTCGAAGGTCCGGCCCGCGGGGTCCCAGGTTTCGAAGGTGGACACCTCGATCTCGGTGCCATCGCGTCGCGCGAAGTCGGCCATCCGCTCGTCCGGTTCGACGCCGAGTACTCGGCAGCCCGCCGCCTGGAACTGCCGGGCGACGATGCCGGTACCGATGCCGACGTCGAGCACATCGCGTCCCGGACTCGCCGCGACGATCGACTGCACCATCGCCTCGGGATAACGAGGTCGCGAGCGGTCGTAGCGTTCGGCGTCCACGCCGAACGACTCCGCCATCGCGCGGGCTTGATGAGATTGTTGGGGAACTGACGGTTGCTCCGACGGTAGAGTGGGCATGTGCCCACTATAAGTGGGCACATGCCCACTCCTCAACCGATTCGGGCTCGACGACGCAAGGAGAAGTACACGGTGCCAACAGGAGTGGCCATGCGCGACGTGCGCGAGCAGCTGTTCGACGCCGCCGAACGCATCCTGCGCCAGGACGGGCCCAGTGCGCTGACCAGTCGCGCGGTCACCGCGGCGGCGGGTTGCGCCAAGGGCGTGCTGCACCGGCACTTCGCCGACTTCGACGACTTCCTCGCCGAACTCGTGCTCGACCGCATCGCCCGGATCGACCACCAGTCCGCCGCCCTGCGTGAGTCCGCGGGCACCGGCACCGTCGTCGGCAATCTCAGCGCCGCGCTGACCGACGTATTCGAGTCGGTCGCCGTGGCGATCGTCAGCCTGGTCACCTTCCGAGATGAGTTGCGCGCCAGGCTGCGTCGGACCAGGCCGACCGGCGTTCCGCTCTTGGCGGAGGCCACCCAGATGATCGCGTCGTACCTCGGCGCCGAACAAGAGCAGGGCCGTATTGTCGCGGCGGCCGACGTAGATGTGCTGGCGCCCACGCTGATCGGGGCCGGGCATCTGCTGTTCGCCGACCGGAAAGGCACCCCGCCCGAGCCGGCCGCGGTCAGCAGGGTCGTCAACGCGGTTATCGCGGGAGCGTTGACGCCTTAAGCGGGTTCGGCCTCGAGAATGTTGTCCGGCGAGACGGTCGGAACCACCCGGGTCAGCCTGAACCCGAAGCGCGCCAAGAACTTCCGGTACTCGTCCGTAGTGCGTTCACGGCCGCCGGTGTTCACCAGCATTTCCAGATCGATGATCTTGCCGGGATGCGGGCGTGCGTTCTCCGGCACGACGAGCTCGATAACCAGCAGGCGGGCGCCGGGTTTCATCGCCGCGCGGACCGTCGCGAGGATGCGGCCCGCGTCGTCCTCCGGCCAATCGTGCAGGATGTGCTTGAGGATGTAGGCGTCGCCGCCCTGCGGAACCTCGTCGAAGAACGATCCGCGCTCGACCGTGCAGCGCTCGGCCAATCCGAGCTCGGCCAGCCGACCGGCCGCCGACTCGGCCACCTCCGGCAATTCGAACAGGACACCTTTGGATCGCGGTGCGCGGCAGAGGATTTCGGCGAGCATCGTGCCCTCGCCACCGCCGACATCGACCAGGGTCTCGAAGCGGCCGAAGTCGTAGGCCGCGAGCAGCGGGGCAAGGCCTAGGCTGCCGATGCTCGTCATCGCATTGTCGAACAGCGTGCCGAGCGTCCGGTCGGTCCGCGCGTGCTCGAAGAACGACATCCCGTGCAGCGCTTCGCCGACCGGCTTACCGGTGCGGACCGCGTCGACCAGATGCGACCAGTTGTCCCGGTGGATCGGGGAGCCGAAGAACAGTGCGGCGTCGCGCAGCGACACATCGGTATCACGCTGCAGCGCTTTCGCCATCGGAGTAAGCGCGTACCTGCCGTCTCGGCGCCTCTTGAAGATGCCGTGCCCGATCAGCAGCCGCAGCAACCGATGCAACGCGTCCTCATCGGCCCCGACCGCCTGTGCCAGCTCGGCCCCACTACGCGGCCCATCGGCCAGCGCGTCGGCAATCCCGAGCTCGGCGGCGGCATGAATCGCCTGCGTCAACCACCCGGCGGCCAGCAGCTCCATCACAGCGAGCTGGCCAGGGCCCAACTTGCGATAGGCGACAGCCAAACCGTTGCGCACCAACTCGACCGCGCGAACCAGCCCTTGCGGCGGCATTCTCGGCTGGTCGGATGCCACAGGGCGACTCCCATCCGCTAGACGGTCGGCGCTTTGCGCCAATCAGCAGGGTACGGGCCTGCGATGGTCGTGCCGAACCTGCGCCCATTGACTGCTCAGAAACGCCAGCGAGTCGCGCCGCCGGGTTCTACCGTGCCGAGGGCCGTCGCGGTGGTCGCGGTGATGCGATAGACGTGCCAGGGCGGCGGGCCTGCGGACGGAGCGCTGTACTCGGCGGTGAGGGCCTGGCCGGTGTCGTCGACCTTGGCGGGCCAGCCGTCCGCGGCGTAGCGCGCGGCGATCTCGGCCACCGCTTTCGGGTCGATGACCTGTGCTGCGGTGCCGTTGACGGTGAGGTCGAAGTCGTGCACGGAGAGGCTGATCGCGCAGCGCGGATCGCGAGCGAGGTTGCGGCCCTTGCGCGATCGCGCGCCGGTGGTGAACCAGAACGCGCCGTCGAGCCACAGTGCGCCGACCGCGGTCATGTGCGGGCTGCCGTCCGGGTTGATCGTGGTCAGCCAGTAGGTGTGGCGGTTCGGGCCGCCGGTGTCGGGGGCTTGTGGGATGTTCGCGTCGAGAGTCTTCTGGACATTTGCCCAATCAAGCTCCGGCAACGAATAGAGGTCAGCGAGATTCTTGGTGTCCATAGTTGTGCTGACGGCCTGGCGGCGGAGAATTCATCGGCCGAAGGCGCCGGACTTTCATTCGCGCACTTGATGTCGAGCCCGCAGGACCGCAGGCAGCCGAGACGGAGCGGCGACGAAATCGCGGTTCGACGGTTTCACCCGGTAACCCGGGTCGGCGACCGGCTCCCAGCGGGAGAAGAGGGCGGCGGTGGCGAGGGTGATGGTCAGCAGCGCGAAGTTGTTGCCCGGGCAGTGCCGGATGCCGACACCGAACGGCAGGATCGCCTTCTTGTCGATCTCCTCGACCCGGCCGGGGAACCAGCGATCGGGGTCGAAGGTTTCCGGTTCCGGGTAGTAGTGCGCGTTGTGGTGGATCATGTACGGGCTGAACACGACCATGGCGCCGTCGGGCAGGGTGGTGTCGCCCAGCGTGACGGGGCCGTCCGCGGTGTGCGTGCTGACCCACGGCCCCCAGAACCGCAGAGTTTCCAGCACGACTAGTCGCAGGTAGGGCAGTTCCGCGACGTGGTCGGGGGTGACCGGGGCGTCGCCGACGAAATCGTCCAGCTCGCGGCGCAATTCGGTGGCGATGACCGGATTGCGCATGATCTCGTGCCACACCCAGCCGAGGATGGACGCGGTCGAGCCGACACCGGCGGCCAACATGAGCAGCAGCTCGTCGATGATCTCCTCGTCGGACAGCCGGGTGCCGGTCTCCGGGTCGCTGTGGCGCACCAGCGCGGAGAGCACATCGTGGAAATCGCGGTCCGCGCGGCGGTATTCGGCGACCACGGCGCCGATCTCGGCCCGCAGCCGACGGGACTTGGTGGTGAACCGGCGATTGGCCACGAAACGCAGGCGGCGCACCGGCGGCGGCAACGCGGCACGCTGGATCACCTGGCCGAGCAGCCACGGGATGTTCTGCTGGACTTCCCGTTTCGCGTCCGCGCCGAAGTCGGCGGTGAACAGGGTCGAGGAGATCGTATCGAGGACGAGTCGGTGCGCCTCGTCGACCAGGTTCAACTGTTGGCCCGGCCGTAGCGACTTCAACCAGGTATTCGCGAGATCGGCTGCTACCACGGCATATTCGTTCAACCGGCGCTGCCGCAGCGCGGGCGCGATCATCCGGCGGCGCAGCTCGTGTGGCTTGCCGCTGAGCACATTGGACGCGCCGCGAATGACCTCCTGGATCGCGTCACGCAGTTCCTCGCGGTGGAATTCGCCTGCCTCGCCGAAACTCAGCTCGCGAATGAGGTCCGGGGTGGTGAGCACGTACGCCGGTCGCGGCCCCAGATAGATCCGGACGATCGGGCCGACCTCGGCCAGCGACGTGACGAACTTCAGGCCGTCGCGTAGCGCCAGCACGCTGTGGCCGAGCAGGGGAAGTCGTCCCGGGGCGGTGGGTACATTCGGAACAGGCTGCGGCATAGCGGGTTTCGTACCTCCGACCAGGTCGGTGTAGATCGACAGGATCGATTCGGTGAGACGGGATTGCCGTGCGGCATCGGCCCGGTCGGTGAGGATCTTGCGCATCGGCGCCAATTGTTCTGGGTGATCGGCGAGTTCGCGCAACGAATCGGCGATTGCTATCACCGACGGGTCGCGGGTACAGACACCGCCGCCTGCCGGCACCGTCTCGGCCAGATCCGGATCGCAGTAGACGACGGGCAGCCGCATCGCCACCGCCTCCAGCAACGCCATGCCCTGGGTGTCGAAACCCGAAGAGGGAAAGAGCAATACGTCGTGTGTCGCCATCGCGGCGAGACAGTCCGCCTGGCTGACCGCGCCGTGCAGCCGGACGCGGTCGCTCAGTCCGCCCGTTTCGATCGCCGCTCGCGCACGTTCTTGCAGGTCTCCGGTGCCGTAGATGTCGAACGTGCAGTTCGCTACCTGCCGTACCGCGTCGATGGCTTCGAGTAGCCGCTTCTCACCGGACAGCCTGGCGCACCAGAGGATTCGCAGCGGACCGCTTCGGGTCGTGCGCGGTTCAGGCGCACGGTCGAGTAGTTCGTCATCGATTCCGTTGGAGATCACCTGAAGCGGCCGGTCCAGCCCGTGCGCCAGGATGCGTTCGGCGAAGTGCTCGGTCGGCACGATCACCCGATCGGCGGCCTGCGCCTGGGCGACCATGGTGCGCCAGGCGTGCCGCGCCGCGCGGGATTCGTTGTTGTGCGGCATCGGTCCCCGGTGGGAAACGAATCGGCCGTGCAGGGCGCGCATGGTGAGCGCGGACAGGTATGGCACGGGCGAGGTGTTGGCGATGAAGACGTCGTCGCGGCTGTGCACGGTGTGCACGACGGGAATGCCGTGGCGGCGCGCCGCGCGAAGTCCGGCGATGGCCACGCCGTAGGTGGTCTGGGTGTGCACGACGTCGATCGGACCGCGCTCGGCGAAAGTCGCATCGATCAACCGGTTGTTCGCCGGAGTCGGCAACACCATGGCGAAACCGTTCACCATGACCCCGCCGAGTGCGGAAAGAACCACAATGTCCTGCTCGACTTCGGTAGATTCCGGCGTGGGCGCGGTGATCACGGTGACGCGGTGGCCGAGCCGCTCGAGCCCGCGACGCTGGGCATGTACCGAGGTCTGGATCCCGCCGAGGGTCGCGGGATGGAAGTCCGTGAACAGCGCGACGTGCATGGGACCACGGTACGGACATGTGCACCGCGCGCACGCTGGAAGAACGACGAGTCGCCGAGGCGCGGCGCGACAGGAGCTTGCATGAGAGTGGCGATTCCGCTGACGGGCACCCGCGGCGACGTGCAACCCGCGGTGGCACTCGGGCTCGAGCTGCGCAGACGCGGCCACGACGTCTTACTCGGCGCACCGCCGAATCTGGTCGATTTCGCCACCCGCACCGGCCTGGCCGCCGTCAGCTGCGGGCCGGACGTGCAACGGCTCTACTCCTCCGACGAAGGCCAGCAGGCGCTGGCCGCGGGCAGTAGCTTCCGGCTGATGCAACTGGTCGGCAAGCAGATGGCCGATTACGCCGAGCAGATGAATCGCGAGGTGATCGACGTCTGCGCCAACGCGGACATCATCGTGTCGACGATGCTCACCGAGGACCGGGCCGCGTCGGTCGCCGAGGCGATGCGGGTGCCGCTGGTCTCGCTGCACGGCTTTCCGTGCCGGAAGAACGCCGTCTATCCGTTCCCCGGCGCGCTGCCGTCGGACTGGCAGCCGCCCGGCGTGGTCAATCAGGCCACCTGGTTACTCGCCGAGAACCTACGCCGGATCGTCTTCATGAAGTACCTCAACCAGCTCCGCAAGGAACTCGGTCTGCCGCGCTCGACCGCGAGCCCGGCCGCCGTGCTCGCCCGCGAGGGCGTGCCCGAGGTGCAGATCTATGACCCTGCCCTGGTGCCCGGCCTGGCCGAGGAGTGGGGCGAGCGGCGGCCGCTCGTCGGCTTCCTCCCGCTGGAACGGACCGCGCGCGAAGCCCTCGGCGAGCTGGCCGCCGATCACGGCGAGGTGATCGCCTGGATCGGCGAGGGCGAGCCGCCGGTGTATTTCGGCTTCGGCAGCATGCCCATCCGGGACACCCACGCCGTGCTGGCCATCGTCGAGGAGGTGTGCGAGAGTCTCGGCATCCGCGGCTTGGTGAGTGCGGGCTGGAGTGATCTGGCCGCCACCGACGCGGAAACCGGTGCGCGGGTGAAGGTTGTCGGCCCGGTCGCGCACGACATCGTCTTCCCGGTCTGTGCCGCCGCCGTCCATCACGGCGGCATCGGCACCACCTTCGAGAGCCTGCGCGCGGGCTTGCCGACGCTGGTCTGCTCGGTGTCGTTCGACCAGCCGATGTGGGGCGCCCAGGTCGAACGTCTCGGCGTCGGCGCACATCTGAGCTTCCGCAAACTCGACCGCGAAAGGCTGCAAGCAGGAGTGCGCACCCTGCTCGAACAGGGTACCGCGCAGCGCGCGAAAGCCCTTGCCGGAGAACTGCAATCGCACGCGGACGCCACGCCGCGAACGGCCGATATCGTCGAGGCAGCCGCCGGGTGAGCAGGCGCCTGCTCGCTGGCGGTCGGATGAGCCAGCTGGCAACGGCCTGCACCGATTCCGCCGTCATGTTCCGGCGGGCAGTGCGGCACACGCTGCGCAGCCGAGACACCCTGCTCATCTCAGTGCTGCTGCCGGTGCTGATCATGCTGCTGTTCGTCTATGTATTCGGCGGCGCGATTCAGGTGCACGGGCCCTACATCGACTACGTAATCCCCGGAATCATCCTGCTGTGCACTGGTTTCGGCGCATCGATCACCGCCACCGCGGTCGCGACCGACCTACGGACCGGTGCCGTCGACCGCTTTCGCACCTTGCCGATCTTCCGGCAAGCTCTGCTGACTGGACACGTGGGCGAAGGCGTCCTACGCAACATGCTCGCCGTCGCCATTGTGGTCACGGTCGGCCTGCTGCTGGGATTCCGACCCACCGCAAGCCCTTTCGCATGGCTGGGCGCACTCGTGATAACCCTTCTCTTCGTTCACGCAATCACCTGGATAGCGGTCGCACTGGGTCTACTGGCCCAAAACCCTGAAGCGGCAGGTGGATTCACCTACGCCATCATGTTCATCCCCTACATCAGCAGCGCCTTCGTACCGACCGCCTCCATGCCCTCCTGGCTCCACGGCTTCGCCGAACGTCAACCCGCGACCCCGGTGATCGATACCCTCCGCGCACTGCTCAACGGATCCGATTCAGGCAACAGTGCAGTCCTCGCGGTGGTCTGGTCCGTCGGCCTGGCTGTTCTCGGATACACCTGCGCCGCAGCACTATTCGCGCATCGCTCCCGCATCTGAAACCGCGCGGTGTTGCCGTTGATGGTACGCCCGTGCCATCTACCTGGCGCGTTGATAGCATCAGCACCTCAGGAGTCGGGGTGTGAATCCGTCCTGGCGCGTTCGCGTTCGGCGGCAGTGGCGAGGTAGTCGCCCAGTTCGTGGCGCAGGGTCACGTCGAGGGAGCGGGCGAGGGTGGAGTGGACCGAGGCTACGGCCAATTCGCGCATCTTGCTCAACATTGTTGTGGTATCGGCGATTTCGCTGCTGGTGTCAGGGAGCCAGCCGGGGCCGTGTTCATCGATGATGTGCTGTTTGGCGGCGGTGATCATGATGTGGGTGATGTCGTCGATGCGGTCGGCGACCTTGGCGTAGATCTCGATGAGGGTGCGCAGTTCCAGGCCGTACTCGTGCAGCTCGGCGAACGAGGTGAGCAGTTGGGTTTCGGTGAACACCACGGTGTCACCTTCCAGCCGGACCAGTTTCATCTCGCGCAGGCGGTCGACGAGTTCGTCGGCCTCGGCGCCGAGAATGGTGCCGATCAGCTCGCGGGGGACCTCGAAGGTCTCGTCCTTGGCCCAGGACGCCGTCACCGCGTGCTGCAGGCCGAGCACCTCGGTGAGGTCCTTGCCGGTTTCCCAACTGGTGATGAAGTCGCCGATGTGCGCGGTGGTGAAACCGCGCTGCAGCAGCGCGTCGATCAGCCGCAGCCGCTCCAGGTGCGAATTGTCGTAGATGCTGGCCCGCCCGTCCTTGCCGACGGGCGGGGGCAGCAGGCCGCGTTCCTGGTAGGCACGCACATTGCGGGTGGTGGTGCCCGCGGCGCGCGCGAGGTCATCGATGCGGTACTCCATCGATTCCACCTCCTCGCCCACCACAGCGCCGGGTTGCCGGCGGCCGAATAACGCGGTCAATGCTCAATTGCGGCGTTCACAGGCCCCAAGCTACCGCCTCCGGACCTGTCGCTCACGCCGCGTGACCGACCGAGTCTATCGCCAAGGCCGCCGGCACCCGTCATCTAGGAAACCGCCGCGATCCGGGGCTTGCGAACATTCCGGTCCGACGCGACCACCGTGTAGTCGGCGAGGTCGACGGTCCGCAGTTGATTGACGTACTGCGTGGCGAACCCGGGGTACATGGTCGCGTTGAAACCGTCCTCGGTGAGATACCAGCTGCGGCAGCCCGAGTTCCAGGTGGTGCTGGTCAGCCTGCGCTGCATGCCCGCGTTGTAGCGGTCCTGCCGGTCCTTGCGGACGTCGAGGACGCGCAGATCCTGTTCCAGGATGGTGCCGACGGCACTGACCACGTAGTCGATCTGCGCCTCCATGTACACCAGCGCCGAGTTGTGGCCGGGCCCCGAATTCGGTCCGAACGTGAGGAACAGGTTCGGGTACCCGGACACCGCGACACTCTTGTAGGCGTACGCACCGCCCGACCACTCATCGGCGAGCACCCGGCCGTCTCGACCGACGACCGGGATCGGCGTACCGGTCTTGGACACGTCGAAGCCGGTCGCGAAGACGATGCAATCGGCTTGGTGCTCAACACCTTCGGCGGTGCGGATGCCACGCTCGGAGAGCTTGGCGATGGGCCAGGTGATCAGCTTGCAGTTGTCCCGCTGCAGGGCCGGGTAGTAGTCGTCGGTCATCAGCAGCCGCTTGCAGCCCGCCCGGAAGTCCGGTGTCAGCTGGCGCCGCAGCCAGGGATCCTTGACCTGCCTGTGCAATTGGGCCTTGCCGACCAGTTCGACGACCCTGGTCAGCGGCGTGTTCCAGACGACGCCGAGCGCGACCGACTCGTGTCCGTAGAACCAGGCCTGTCGAGCCAGCTGTTCGGCGGCGGGCACTCGGCGGTAGATCTCCTTGGTCATCGCGTTGGTGCGCCGGTTGACCCGCGGTAGCACCCAGCCCGGCGTGCGCTGAAAGACCTTGACCGAGGCGGCTTTATCGACCAACTCGGGAATGATCTGCACCGCACTGGCCCCGGTACCGACAACCGCGACCTTCTTGCCGGTGAAGTCGTAGTCGTGATCCCAACGGGCACTGTGGATCTTGTGCCCGGCGTACTCGTCTATCCCGCGGATATTCGGAAAGCTGGCATTGGCCAACGGTCCCGAGGCGAGCACGACCGCGCGGGCGCGTACGGTGCCCTGGCCGTCGATGGTGATCTCCCACTGTCCGGCCTCCTCGTCGAAGACGATGCCGGATACGTTGCTGCCGAACCGGAAATATGGTCCGAGCCCGAACTCGGCGGCCATCGACTCGATATAGCCGAGGATTTCGTTGCTGCCCGAGTAGGTGTGCGACCAGTCCGGGTTCGGCGCGAAGCTGTAGGAGTACAACCGCGACGGAATGTCGCACGCCGCACCGGGATAGGTGTTGTCGCGCCAGGTGCCGCCGATCGCGTCGCCGCGCTCGAAGATGGCGAACCCGTCGATTCCCTTCTGCTTCAGGCGAATCGCGGCGCCGATACCGGCGAAGCCGCCGCCGATGATGGCGACGTCGAGTGTGTTGTTGTTCATCCGCCTCATGCCGCCGGCTCGTAGGTGACTTCCTTGACCCAGGTCGGGTCCCTGCGCAGCAGTGCCTTCGGCACCCTGGCGGTGATCTTCACCAGCGCGTCGGCGAACAGGTGATACGGGTGGCCGCGGTCGATCACCCAGCCGCCCTGCATCTTCACCAGCTGATACATCGGCAGCCTGCGCGCGAATTCGCTGCGCTCACCGACATTGGCGTAGCGCTTGAGCGCCGAGTACAGCTTCTCCTCGTCGACGCCCATCTCGACGATGTTGTCGCGCATCTTGTTCAGCAGCGGCACATAGCTCAGCACGCCGATGATCAGCGACGGCTTCAGCCAGCCGCCGACGAGATCGGTGGCCAGCTTGCGGATCTGGGCGTGCCCGAGCACGTCCATCACCGCGAAATCGACGGCCAGATGCCGGGATTCGTCGTTGTTGATCTTCTTGAAGACCTCCTGACAGACCGGGTCGTGGATCTCGTCCATGATGAACTTGACCAGTGCGCCATCCAGCGCGACCTCGAGCATCGGAATGACGGTGCCAAGGAACGACAGCGACATGCCGTCGGCGTACTTGTCCAGGAAGTCGATCACCAGCTTGACGTTCACGTTCGGCTGCGGGATCTCGTCGCCGTCGAGCATGCCCCAGCGCCGCATCAGCGCCAGTTCGGCATTCGCATGCCGCTGCTCCTCGGCGTGGAAATAGCGGTAGATCTCGCGCAGCGTCTCGGTGGGAGCCTTCTTCGCCATCGCGGCGAAGCCACGCGCGCCGACGTTCTCGATCCACATCAGATCGGCCATGAACGGCTTGAGCTTGGCGTGCAGCTCGGGCGAGATCGTCTCGGCGCCCGGTGCGTCCCAATCGATATCGGCCAGCGCCCACTGCCGGTCCTTGATCTTGGCGAGCATGTCGTCGAAGTCCATCGTGATGGCCATGTCAGACTCCTGTCTTGTCGGTGACCGAGGTGTGGTCGGTGGCGAGGGAGTTGTCCTGGGGCAGCACCCGATCCAGGAGGCCGAGGACATAGGTGTACTGGGCGGGGAAGTAGCGCTTGAGCCGCCAGACGACATGGGCGTCCAGCTGCGGCAGCACATACAGCTGCCCACGGTCGTGCGCGTCGAGGGTGCTGCGGGCGACCGATTCCGGGGAGAAGCCGGTCCAGCGCATGAGGGTGTCGGCCAGGCTCGCCGACTGCTGGGTGATCCGACCATCCTTGGCCACATTGGTTTTCACGAAGGTGGGGCACAGCACGGTGACCGCGACGCCGGTGCCGCTCAGCTCGGCCGCCATCGTCTCCGACAGCGACATCACGCCTGCCTTGGACACGTTGTAGACGGCCATCGATGGGGCAGCTGCGAACCCGGCCGCGGAGGCGACATTGATGATTCCGCCCCGGCGCGCGGCGCGCAGCTGCGGCGTGAACACCTCACACCCGTGCACCACGCCCCACAGGTTGATGCCGAGGGCCCACTCCCAGTCCTCGAAACCGACCTGGCCGACGCGCTTTCCGCCGATGCCGACACCGGCGTTGTTGATTACCAGGCTGACCGGGCGTTCGAACAGCGATTCGGCAAAGCGCGCAAGGTTTTCCACGTCCGCACGGTGCGCCACATCGCAGCGGAACGCGTGCGCGGTGCCGGGATGCTTGCGCTCGATCAGCGCGACGGTCTGATCGGCCCGTGTCTCATCGATGTCGGCGCAGATCACCTGGCCGCCGCGATCGGCGATCTCCAGCGCGAAGGCCCGGCCGATGCCGCTGCCCGCGCCGGTCACCACCGCCCGCGCGCCGTACGTGCGCCGCGGCCGATTGCCAAGCGGCAGCAGCTTTTCCAGTCCGAACATGATCAGCTCACCTTCTCGGAGACAGTGCGGTCGGCCAGGGTCGCGCGCAAGAACTCGGCCGCGCGGGTCAGGGCCCGATCGGCTTCGGGCACCAGCGTCGGCAGCGCCTGGAAGACGTGCACCTGACCGGGCCATATTTCTAGTTCGCAGTTACCGCCCGCGGCGCGCACCGTCTCGCAGAGCGCCCGCGCGTCGGCCTTGAGCATTTCGGTTCCGCCGACCTGAACGAGCATGGGCGGCAAGGGCATTCCCTTCGGCACCGTCAGCCGCAGCCGCGGCAGGTCGTCGGGCAGACCCAGCGTGTACTCGCGCGGCATCCGGCTCGCGGCCTCGGCCGAGATGAGCGGATCACGGTGGCGCCGTTCCTGTTCGGCGGCCAGCTTCAACGTGAGGTCGAACAGCGGCGAGAACATCGCCACGGCCGCCGGCTGCGGAATGTGATGGCGGTCGTTCTCGATGAGCAGGTCGAGCGCGAGGTGCCCGCCCGCCGAATCACCGGCGATCACCAGGTCGTTCGCCGCATAGCCGCGGTCGAGCAGCCAGCGGTAACCGGCCTCGATGTCGTCGGCAGCCGCTGGGAACCGGTGTTCCGGGGCGAGCCGGTAGTCGACGACGAAGACCGGGAGTCCGGTCTTGCGCGACAACTGCGCGGCCAGCCCGCGATGGGTGCGCGCCGAGCAGATGACGTACGCACTGCCGTGGATGTAGTAGATGGCGCGCTTGCCGAAGGCGACGCCGGCGGCACGGACCCATTCGCCGCGCACCGGTCCGGACCGAACCGGGGTGACGGCGGTGCCGCGTGGCACCGGGCCGCCGACGGCCATGAAGGTGGCGACGAGCTTGCGGGCGAACCAGACTCCCGGGGCGTTCATCGGCACCGCGTTGTTCAGCGGACGCAACCCCAGCCGGGTGACCGCCGCGGCCACGGTGGCCCGCGTCGAGGCCGTGGTTGGCACGCCTGGGCTAACCCGCCCCGTCTGCTGTCGACCCCCGGGGATCGAGGTCCTCGTTGACCTTGTCATGCGTTCAGAATCATCGATGAATGTGCCAGTTGTCAATGGCACATTTGTTGCAGGCTTATTGTGATACGGTCTGACCTGCGAAAACGGCCGCGGTACCAGCAGACCTGCTGGTACCGCGGCCGTTGTCAGGTTTGTCGGTTACTGAGCTTTGCGCAGGCCCAGGTACTGCAGGGCGGCGAATCCGCCGACGGTGACCGCCTGCATGACCGCCCAGACCGAGCCGACCAGATTCAGCTCCAACGCGCCTTCGACGAGCGCGGCGAGGCTGACCACCACCCAGGCGGCGTTGCCCGCGATCACCACGCGGGTGGCGCCGGTGCTGATCGACCGCCTGGTGCCGATGATCGCCACCGCCACGCCGTACAGCGTCAGGAAGATCCCGATCGGAATGCCGATCTCGGTGTCCAGGCCGAGCAGTGACTCCAGCGGCTTGGCCAGTGCGAGGTAGGCCAGGCCGTTGACGCCGGTGACCACGGCGTCCAAGCGGAGCGAGAGGCGAAGCAGCTGCGGGCCGGGAGTCATGACAGTGGACAGGTAGGACGGGGCGGTGGTGGTCATGGCAGAGGTTTCCTTCGGTGAATAAGCTTGTGGTGGAGCAGGTTTGGTCAGGCTGCGGCGGGGACCTTGTCGAGGAAGCCGTATACGTTGGCGAACCGGCCGTCCTCGACGATGGCCACGTCGAAGCCGACAACCACGGCGGGCTCGTCGGCGGGCCCGAGCTCCCAGGTGAACCGGACCTGGTCGTGGTGCGCGTCCACCGGGCCGGCCAGGCGGAACGTCCAGCCGGGGAATTGTGCTTGCGCGGCGGCGATTCCGGCGTCGATGGCGTCGTGCCCGGCGACCGCCATCAGCGGGTCGGTGTAGCCGGCGGACTCGGTGAAGACCCGGGCGATCGCGGCCTTGCGATCGGCGGCGTCGGTGGTGTTCCAGGCTTCCAGGTACTGGGCGACGATGGTGTTCACGATGAGCTCCTTCGGGGCTGTGATCTGCGGTTTCGCTGTCGTTCTTGCTGACAGGAACTACGTTATGGCCGCAGGGGGGTGCCCCGAATCAGTCATCTATAAGTACTTTTCGCCGTCGTATACGTATGTCGCCGGGCGGGACACGGCGGCGTCTTACACGCCGCTATGTCCCGTCGCGGTTTTCAGTAGCCGCGGTCCGGATCTATCGGGGCCAGTAGTTCTTTCCCGTTGACGAATCGCTCGACGTTCGCGCCCGCATGGTCGGCGAAGGCGGCCAGGCGCAGCTGTGGCGGATTCGAATCATGCGGCGTCACAATGGCATTCGGGAGAACCCACAGTGGGTGACCGTCCGGCAAGGGCTCTGGCTCGGTGACGTCCAGCCCGGCGCCCGCGATTGCGCCGGAAGCGAGCGCGGTGACCAAAGCGTCGGTGTCGATCAGACTGCCGCGGGCGATATTGATGACCCACGAGTGCGGCTTCAGCCGGGCGAGCACGTCCGCGTCGATGAGATGGTTGGTCGCGGCGGTAGCCGGGGCGGCGACGACCACGTGGTCGGTGCGCGGCCACACTCGGGAGAGGTGGTCGGTGGAGATCGTCTCGACAGTGTCGGGGATACCGGGCCCGGTGACGGGACGGCCGGACCGGTTGACCGCGATCACATGCGCGCCGAGTGGAGTGAGCATGGGGATCAGCGCCCGCCCGATGCCGCCCGCGCCGACGATGGTGACCGTCTTGCCGCGCAACGAACCGATATGCGGGATGAAATCCTGCTTCCGCCAGCTGGCCGCGCGCAGCTGCTCGGGCAGATAACGCACCCCGGCAAGCAGCAGCATCAGCGCGTGCTCGGCCACGCTGGCCGCGAAAGCTCCTGCGGCGGAAGTGAATTGCACCTTAGGATGGGCCGCGATGACGCCCGCGTCGAACCATTCCTCCACGCCCGCCGCGGACAGCTGCACCCACTCGATCGTGTCCGGTAACTCATTCGGGAACTGCCCGGGCGTCCCCACCCAGATCAGGCCTCGCGCCGCATCGAGCTCGGTCACCGTCGCGCCGCCGTCCGCAACTGCCTTCGCCAACAACGCGGGCGGCGGGTCGGCCGGCCCGATCGCTATCGCTACTGCCGGTCGGCTCATGGATAGACCTCCTTCGGAGCAGTACAGCGGATGCGCGCGACGCCGGTGACAGCGCCGCAGCGACGTTATCACCGAAGCCGATCCGCCACCCGGCGCAGTACCGCCCCGGCCTGCGCCTTCTCTCGGGGCCATGCCGCGCACCGTCCCGCTCCGCGCGCCCAAATTCGCCAGCAATTCCATGCGCGGCAGGAGAATCAGTGCGCGGTGTTCCCAACACCAACGGCGCACCGGGAGCGCGCCGCATGGCCGACGGCGCGCGTGAGTTTGCCTGGCGCGCGTGAGTTTGCCTGGCGCGCATGGAATTGCTGGCCGAGTTGTGCGCGGCGGGACAATTTGTGCGCGGTGGGGTGCTCGGCCCAGCGGATGGGTCAGTGCTCGTCGAGGTCGGTTTCCTGGTCGAGGTCGGTGTCGACCTTGTCGCGGTCGGCCCATTCGAGGAGTTGATCTATTTCGAAGACGGCGTCGTCGATGCCCTCGTGCAGGTCGCCGAGTTCGGCGAAGCGGGTGGGGACGGTTTTGATGGTGAAGTCGCGGGGGTCGACGTCGGGGATCTCGTCCCAGCGGATCGGGGTGGAGACGGTGGCGGTCGGTACGCCGCGCACGGAGTAGGCGGCGGCGATGGTGTGGTCGCGGGCGTTCTGGTTGTAGTCGACGAACAGCAGCTTCGGGTCGCGGTCCTTGCGCCACCAGGTGGTGGTCACGTCGTCGGGGGCGCGGCGTTCGACCTCGCGGGCGAAGGCGAGTGCGGCGCGGCGCACCTCCTTGAAACCCCAGTTCGGTGCGATGCGGACATAGATGTGTAAACCCTTGCCGCCGGACGTCTTCGGCCAGCCGACCGCGCCGAGCTCATCGAGCACCTCGT
This sequence comes from Nocardia sp. NPDC046473, assembly GCF_040645995.1. Taxonomy (NCBI): domain Bacteria; kingdom Bacillati; phylum Actinomycetota; class Actinomycetes; order Mycobacteriales; family Nocardiaceae; genus Nocardia; species Nocardia sp. NPDC046473. The sequence goes on along the minus strand of NZ_JBEYZJ010000004.1, from coordinate 720,827 downwards.
GCGCGACCCCGGCCACTCGCTGCACCCGCGACCACGGGCAGTCCGGCATCGGATCCAGGTCGATGCGCCACTCGTCGGGGCTCTCGGTGTCGGCCGCGCGGGAGTTCCATGGATGGAACTCGACCGTCGACATCTGCACGGCCCAGATGACGTCGGCCAGCTCGTTCACGCAGAGCTCGTCGGCGTGCCTGCTGTAGCGGGGGAAGTAGACGCGCACGGTGTTGATCCAGTCCGGCGCGCCCGCGGGCAGTCGCTTCTGATGGACCTTGTCCCCGGCCAGACCCTTCGGGAAGCGGTGCAGCATGCACGGCCGATCGCGCAGCGCGCGGACGATGCCGTCGCCGACGCTCAGGTAGTACTGCACCAGGTCGAGCTTCGTCGCGCCGGTCTCCGGGAAATACACCCGGTCCGGGTTGGAAATGCGGATCGTGCGGTCGCCGACATCCAGTTCGATGGCCGACGCCGCAGCCTTGCTGGCCACGCGTCCGACGATAGCCGACCAGGCAACCCGCTCGCCGTCCGAAAACGCGCTTCGCAATGTGCAGCACTCTGGTATGCATGACGGTATGAGTAAGGCGACGCGTGTGACCGTGACGCTGGATCCGCAGGTGGCCGAATGGGCAAAACAGGCGGCCGACCAGCAGAATCGCAGCCTGTCCTCGGTGATCAACGCCTCGCTGCGCACCGCGCTCGTGCACGACAGCCTGGCCAAGCTGGCGGTCGACGACGCCGCCGAACAGGCCGCGGCCTACGACGACTTGAACGTCACCGAGGCCGCCGAAACCGACGCCCGCGGCGCCGCATGAGACGGGGCGAGGTCTGGCGCTATTCCCCGGCACTGCGCGACGGCACCCCGCTGCCACGACGCATGTCGGTCGTGTTGGTCTCCGACTCGGCGGTGATCACCTCGCCTTACCGCTGGCTGCACGTCGTCCCACTGCGCGACGCCGACCCCGGCCATGTCCTGGCGACGCACACCGAACACGGCTGGGCCGACACCCTCGAACTACACCGCGCCTACCGTCCCTGGCTCACCGAGCAACTCGGCGAACTGACGACCACCGAATCCGAATCACTCGACGCCAGGTTGCGCGCCACCCTCAGCCTGTAACCAGCAGCTTCGCTGCCCGCGAACACCGTTGTGCCCGCCCGTCCGGCGAGCACACTGGACCTCATGAGAAAACTATTGCGAGCCATTCGAAGATTGTTGGGCGGCAAGGTGACCACCGGCGGCGGCCGACCAGGTCGGGAAGGTGGCGGCGGCACCGCGGGCGTCCGCGAACCCCGACGCCCGTTGCCTCCGGACGACCACCTGAGCGCGACCCGACGGATCGAACCAGACCCGAAGACGATCACCTTCCCGGACTCCCGCCAATAACCGCGCCGCTCAGCCCAATTCGCCCGAATCGGCCGTCGGATGCCGAAAACACAGTGTGCCCCACTGGAATCCGGCACCGATGGCAGACATCAGGTAAGTATCGCCTGGGCGAATACGGCCACGGATGCTGGCATGATGCAGTGCGGTGAAAACACCGGCGGAGCCGGTATTGCCGAGCAGGTCGAGGGTGATCGGCGCCCGCTCCATCGGCACCTCGAGTTCGTTCATGGCCGCCGTGAGGATATTCAGGTTGGCCTGGTGCAGGAAGAAATGGTCGATCTCGGTGACCGGCAGACCAGCTCCCGCCACGGCGGTGCGAATGCTGTGCGGCAGTTGACTTGTCGCGGTCGCCCACACCGCCCGTCCGTCCATCCGGAGATAATGTTCCCGGTCTGCGACGGTGTGTTCGGTGGTCGGCAGCCGCGAGCCACCCGCCCGGATCTCCACGTCATAGGACAGCTGCGAGCCGAAGTCCCAGGCGAGCAAACCGGCGCCGGCGGACTCGGTGCGGGTGAGCACGACGGCGCCCGCGGCATCGCCGAAGAACACCCCGGTGGTTTGGTCGCGCGGGTCGGTGACCCGCGAGGCGCAGTCGGCCGCCACGACCAGGACCGCCCGTGCCGACACCTGTAAGAGGTGCGCCGCCACCAGGATTGCCTGCAGTCCGTTGGCGCAGGCGGCCTGGGTGATGTCGAGCGGCAGCGCGTGGTGTGCCCCGATCTGTTCTTTGACGATCAGCGCCGTGGACGGCAGCGGTTGATCCGAGGTGTAGCTGGCCACGATGACCGCGTCGAGGTCGGCCGCCCGCAAGGGCCGAGTCGGTCAGTGCGGAGCGCGCCGCCGCGGCGGCCATGTCCGAGACCGCCAGATCCGCGGCCAGCCGGCGACGTTCCCGGATGCCGGTGCGGTCCACGATCCACTCGTCGGTCGTGTCCAGCGTTCGGGTGAGTTGCTCGTTGGTGATGACCCGATCTGGCAGGTGTATTCCGGTGCCCGCCAACGCAATCGGGATCGCCGGACGGACCGGTGCGATCCGCAGTACCGGCTCGTCCAGCACCGTGTTCATGCGAACGCGCTCTCGAGCGGCGCGACGGTGTTGTGCTCCGGCGCGATCAAAGCCTCGAGATCGATATAGAACCGCCCGGATTCGCACGGCACTCCGAGCAGAATGCGCCGTGCAGCCTCCGCAACGAGTGCGCCGCCGAGCGCGACATCGGACGCCAGTTGCGGCCAACTGCTCAGTGTCCGACCGATTTCCGGGAACGCCGCGGCGAGCTCGGGGCTGATCCGATCCGCGTCGACCATCGCATGGAGCCCTAAGCAGCACTTGCCCGGATAGGTGAACCTTTCCGGGGTCTCTTAACTGTACTGATTCGGGTCCGTGTACAGAGAGACCTCCGATAGTCTGCTGCCCCAGAGGTTTTCGACAGCTCATCGGATGACCGGAGTAGTGCTGGGCGCGTCAGGTGGGGTACCCGGCCTTCTCTTCCGCAGCCTGTGATGGGCAGCGTGTGAGTTCCAGCGTGAAGACTGGCTGTGGTCCGGTTCAGAGATGCTGGGGAAATCGAGGCGAGTCATATGGTTGTTGATGCCATCGAGACGAGTCATATGGTCGTTGTTGAAGATCGTTTAGCGACCAAACGACTCGACTCGATGGTTTGGTTCGTCTAGGTGACCGACGCGAGGGCGAACGGCAATACGGCGTCCGCGCCTGCGGTGCGGAGGGCGTGGGCGGCGAGGGTGAGGGTCCAGCCGGTGTCGGAGAGGGTGTCTACCAGCAGGATTGGGCCTTCGACGTTGGTGAGGTCGGGGACGTCCCAGGAGTCGAACAGGCCCGCTACGCGGTGGGCCGAGTTGGCGGCGGATACCGGTGGGCGGTCCGGGCGGTTGGGTAGGGTGCCGAGGTCGTTCAGGCGGCCGATCTCGGCGAGGCCTGCCGCGAGGGTGGCGGTCAGTACCGGGTAGCGGGGGGATTCGAGGGCCAGTACCGAGGTCGGGCGGGTGGTCCATTTCCAGTCGCGCAGCACGGCGACGCAGGCTTCGAAGACCTTCTCGGGGATGGGATCATCGGGTCCGTCGAGCAGGGTGCGCAGGCGCTGACCCCAGCCGAGGTCGGTGAGCCTGCCGAGCACCCGGCCGGTCTCGGCGCCGCCGGTGATCTTGCCGGACAACGGAACACCGAGCTTCGCCATGCCGGTCGGCCACTGCTTGCGCGGGCTCAGGTCCAGTCCGGGGCGGTCGAGGCGGGCCCGGGTGGCGGCGACCGCCTCGGCGTCCACCGAGACGTCGGGCTTGGTGCCGGTGCAGTTGTCGCAGCGACCGCAGCCGGACGAGTCCGACTGTTCCGCAGCCAATCCCGGGTCATCGAGCTGACCGCGCAGGAACTCCATCCGGCAGGCGGCCGTCGACTGATAGTCGACCATCGCCTGCTGTTCGACCTCGCGCGCCTCGGACAGTCGCTCGTAGCGTTCGGTGTCGTAGATCCACGGCTGGCCGGTGGCGAGCCAGCCGCCGCGCACCCGGCGCACCGCACCGTCCACGTCGAGCACCTTGAGCACCATCTCCAGCCGGGAGCGGTTCAGCTCGACCAGCGGTTCCAGCGCGACTGTCGACATAGCGCGGTCGGTATCGAGTGCGTCGAGGACCGAGCGGACGATGTGTTCGCGCGGAAAGGCAACGGAGGCAAAGTAACTCCAGATCCGCGCGTCCTCCGGCCCGGGCAGCAGCACCACCTCGGCACGCTCGGTGCCACGGCCCGCGCGACCGACCTGCTGGTAGTAGGCGATGGGTGAGGACGGCGCGCCGACATGCACGACGAAGCCGAGATCGGGCTTGTCGAAACCCATCCCGAGCGCCGAGGTGGCGATGAGCGCCTTCACCTCGTTGTTCAACAGCGCCTGCTCCAGCGCTTCGCGTTCGGCGGGATCGGTCTGGCCGGTGTAGGCGGCGACGGTGTGTCCGTGCGAGTTCAGCACGTCGGCCAGGTCGTGCGCGGCCGCGACGGTGAGCGTGTAGACGATTCCCGAGCCGGTCAGCGTGCGCAGATGTCCACTGAGCCAGGCGGTCCGTTCCACCGCGTCGGCGAACCGCACCACCGACAGGTGCAGCGACTCGCGGTCCAGCGTGCCGCGCAACACCAGGGTGTCGGTGCCGATCTGCGTGGCGACATCGGTGACCACCCGGTCGTTCGCGGTCGCGGTGGTGGCCAGCACCGGCACGTCCGAGCCGAGGTCGGCGATCAGCGTGCGGATCCGCCGATAGTCGGGCCGGAAGTCGTGACCCCAGTCCGAGACACAGTGCGCCTCGTCGATCACCACGAGACCGGCGTCGGCGGCCAGCTTCGGCAATACCTGATCGCGGAAGTCCGGATTGTTCAGCCGCTCCGGGCTGACCAGCAGCACGTCCACCTCGCCGGACGCGACCTGCGTGTGTATTTCATCCCATTCGGTGACATTGCCCGAATTGATCGTCGCGGCAACCACACCCGCCCGTTGCGCGGCGGCGACCTGGTTACGCATCAGCGCGAGCAACGGCGACACGATCACCGTCGGCCCGCGCCCGGCCCCGCGCAGCAGCTTGGCGGCGATGAAGTAGACCGCAGACTTACCCCAGCCGGTGCGCTGCACCACCAGCGCGCGGCGCCGCTGCACCACCAGCGCCTCGATCGCCGTCCACTGATCCTCCCGTAGCCGAGCGTCGGGTCCGGCCAGCTCGCGCAGCAGGTGTTCCGCGCGCTCGCGAAGGTCGGGTGCGGTGAGGTCGATCGCCGGGACACCGGTCGCCGTGGTCATGCGCTCCATCGTGCCCGACGGTACCGACAGCAACCGCGCTCGTCGCGCGCGCCCGCCCCGACCGGGCCTGTCGACATCGATACCGGTCGGACTCTCGGTATGTGCGGCGATCTGTCCTACACTGCGTGAATCGCCGCGATGACACCGCGATCACCGGCTTCCGCGGCGGCGTTCACCACAAGTGAGTGCGGTTCGAAACGATACGAGGCTTCCCCGTCGACGCCGAGGACGAGTCGAATGACCGAGCGTAGCGAGCGAGTCATATCACAGCGCGCACCGCGCGTGACCGAGCCGAGCGTGGGCGGTGCGCGGTCATGAACGACTATCTGCGATTGCTGCGGGATTGGTGGCACGACGGCGTCGACTATCGCTGGGTGGTGAACGCCCTCGCAGACCGCTCGGCGCTCGGCGTGGTGAAATTCGCGATCGGCCTGTGCGGGCTGGCGACGCCGCTGATCAGCGTGCTGACGGTGACGTCGTCGGCGGGACCGCAGAACGTGTTCGGTCGCACAGTGCTCTGGTGCATTGTGGTGGCGGCGATCGTGTGGGTGGTGCGCTGGTGGTGGTTGCCGTGGCCGAGCCGAGTGGAATCGCTGACGCTGCTCGCGGTCGGCGACCTGTGCATCACGTTGGTCTGCGTGCTGAGCCCCGGCTATGTCGTCCGGTCGGTCGGGATGATGCTGTTGTTGATCGTCGGCATCTACGTCAGTGCCTTCCATAGTCCGCAGGTGCTCGCCGGGCACACGGCATGGTCGCTGGCATCGGCCGCGGTGTTGTCGATTCCGCTGTTCGGCGTCGGCGATGCCGCGTCGGCGGTGATCATGATCCTCGGCATGGTCGCGGCCACGGTGGTGCCGCCGGGACTGCAGTTCTGCTACTGGGTGCTGCGCAGCGACATGCTCTCCGATCCGTTGACGACGCTGTTGAGCCGACGCGGCTTCGAGTACCACTCCGCAATGCTGGTCGGCGGGTCCGGGCCGGTGCCGGTCTGCGTGATGATGGTCGACCTGGATCGGTTCAAAGCTGTCAACGACACCTTCGGGCACTCCGCGGGCGACAAGGTGCTGGTGCGCACGGCCGATCGGTTGCAGCACACGGCGCCTACCCACAGCATCGTTTCCCGGCTCGGCGGTGAGGAATTCGCGATCGTCGCGCGCTTGCCCGTCCCGACCGCGGTCGACGCCGCCGAGCGGTTACGCAATGCCGTCGCCGAACCCGTAGGGTCGATTTCGGTCACCGCCAGCATCGGCATCGCCGTCGCCGACGCGGGTGCCGACGGCTACCGGCAAAGCCGTCAACTGGTGCAGGATCTGATCCGATGCGCCGACAGTGCGATGTATCAGGCGAAACAGCGGGGCGGCAATACCGTTGTGGTCGAGCACATCACGGCGCTGCAGGGCATCGACCACCATGATGTGACGCGGTCGGCTTAGGTTGCGGCGGTTTCCTCGGCGAGCGTGATCAGGCGGGCGCGGATCAGATCGGGCCGTTCCTCGGCGATGAAGTGACCACAGTTCGCTACCCGCTCCAGTGTGTAGTCATCGGCTTTCGCGGTTTCGGCTGCGGCCAGCGAGTGGTGAACGGCACTGTCGTCGACACCGAACAGGGCGCGGATCGGAATAGTCGCGCGGCGCGTTTCCCCGTGCCGTGCACCGCGCGGCAGTTCGCGGAGCAAAAAGGTGCGATAGGTGTCGACTCCGGCGCGCGCGACATCCGGATCGCGGAACCGATCGGCATACGCGCGAACAACTTCCGGCCCGAACTCGGCACGATTCTTGACACCCTTGGCCAGCATCACCTCGAGTACTCGGGTGCGCTGCTGCAGATACTGCCCGAACGTGGCGACGAGCGGTTGATAGACCAGGAACCGCCACAGATGCGGCAGGAAGCTGCGTGGTGTCTGCCAAGGATGGGCCATGTTCAGCACCAGGTATCCGTCGAACCGCTCCGGCTCCCGCAACACCATGAGGTGTCCGATGTAACCGCCCCAATCGTGGCCGATGAGCAACACGTGATCGAGCCCGAGCTCATCGAGCAACGCCAGCACATCGGAGGCCACATCGTCTTTGGCCCATCGATGCGGCGCCGGACCGGACCAGCCATAACCCGGCAGATCCGGGACGATGATCCGCAGACCTTCCGGTGGGTCGGCCAGCAGATGGCGATAGGCGTAGTGATGCTGCGGCCACCCGTGCAGCGCGACCACCGGCCGACCGTCGGCGGGCCCGGCCTCGGTCACGTGGAAGTCGACGCCGCGTGCGCTGACGAAGTATCGGCGAACACCCGCAATAGCCGGGGGCTCCGCGGCCGCCCCGGGGTGGATGGTCGAGCCCGAACCTCGTTGTTGCTGGCGCATACCCGATGGTAACCAGTCATGACGTGCGCGTCTCCCCGGTCGCGGCCCAGAGCTGAATCGGCGCGGCATTCGACGCGAAATGACCATGAACAGCGGACAATAGGGCCGAGACGATCCCGAAAGCGGGGTCCGCGCAGGAGGCCAACCATGTCGAGCCAATACCAGCCGCCGGCGGGCTGGTCGCCGCCAGGCAGCCAGTTCCAGAGTCGCAGCGGCTTCGGCCGGACGCTCACCGGCACGCTGATCTCGCTGGTGATCACCCCGATCGGGGTCGGGCTATCCGCGCACGGCGCGCTGGACACCAGGCAGTGGGTCATCCTGGGCAGCTCGGCGGACCGGTGGGGTTCGAACTTCCAGATCATCGGCGGCGCGGTGCTGTTGTTCCTGGTGGCGGCGCTGGCCGCGTTCTCCCCGGTGGGCACGGCGATCGCGGGCCTGGTGTGGGGTTTGATCCCCGGGATTCTGCACATCGTCTTCCCGGACGACACCTACCGCCAGATCGAGAACCTGCCCGAGCTGTCCGACGATTTCCATCTCGCACTGCACAATTGGATATTGAACGGCTTCGCGCTGCTCACCGGCATGTTCCTGCTCGGCGCGGCCTTCGCGGCCACCCTGCGGCGCAAGTGAATCGAGGCCGCGCCCACATCCGGTGGGCGCGGCCCGAATTCAGCCCTTGACGCAGAGCACCTGCCGCAGCGTCGCGACGACGTCGACCAGGTCGCGCTGTGCGGCGATGACCTCGTCGATGTCCTTGTATGCGGCCGGGATCTCATCGACCACGCCCGCGTCCTTGCGCGACTCGACGCCCTCGGTCTGGGCGACCAGATCGGCGACGGTGAACTGCTTCTTCGCCGCGTTACGGCTCATCCGCCGACCCGCGCCGTGCGAAGCCGACTGGAACGAGGCCGGATTTCCCTTGCCGCGCACCACATATGAGCGGGTGCCCATCGAACCCGGAATCAGCGCGAGATCACCCGCGCCCGCCCGGACCGCGCCCTTACGGGTCACCAGCATCGGGATGCCGTCGATGAGCTCCTCGGCCACATAGTTGTGGTGGCAACTGATCGGCTGATCGAAACGCACCGGGCGCCCGGCGAATTCGTCGCGCACCGCACGGCATACCAGGGCCAGCATCACCGCGCGGTTGCGTGCGGCGTACTCCTGCGCCCAGGTGAGGTCGCGGCGGTAGGCGTCCATTTCCGTTGTCCCCGAGAGGAATACGGCCAGGTCGCGATCGGGCAGGTCGACGTTGTGCGACAGCGTCCGTGCCACGGCCATGTGCCGCTCGGCGAGTTCCTTGCCGATATTGCGGCTGCCCGAGTGCAGCAGAATCCACACCGCGTCGTCCTGGTCGAGGCAGACCTCGATGAAGTGGTTGCCGCCGCCGAGCGTGCCCATCTGCTTGTGCGCCTTGGCCTCTCGGTTCTGCACGCCGTCATCGAGCGAGGCGAACGAGCCCCAGAAGTTGTCCCAGCCCGCACGCAGCGTCGCGGTGCTCGCGCCCAGTGCGGAAACCTCGCCACCGAGCTTGGTCACGTTGACCGAGCTGTCGTGCGCGTTGAAACCGACCGGGACCGCGGCCTCGATCCGGGACCGCAGCGAACGCAGGTCGTCCGGCAGATCCGCGGCGGTGAGGTCGGTCTTGACGCTCTCCATGCCACAGCCGATGTCCACGCCGACCGCGGCCGGGGACACCGCGTCCTTCATCGCGATCACCGAGCCGACCGTTGCCCCCTTGCCGAGGTGCACGTCCGGCATCACGCGGACGCCGTGGACCCATTTCAGCGCGGCGATATTCCGCAGCTGCTGCAGCGCGGCCTGCTCGACCGCGTGCTCTTCGGCCCACATAAGCGTCTGCGCGCGGGTGCCGCGCAGCTCGACGGGAAACATTTGTCGATCCTTTCGTTGGTTTTCCTGATCAACGGTAAAGATCGACGCGGCTTATCGCACTCGATTAAATACGGGTGGTGGGCGAGTATTTCTACTCGGTGTTACTGGGCGGGGTGCTCGGATAAGAGTCCTCGGCGTTGATGTGGGCGATGCCCGCGGCCAGGCGTTCGGCATCGGCGGTGGTGATCAGGTCCTCGGCGAGCCATTCGTCGAGCAGCCTGCCGAGGCCGCGACGCCACCAGAAGGCGCCGAGAAAGTGCAGTTCGGGCAGGCCGTAGCCGTCCGACGAGTAGCACAGCGAACGGAACGGGGCGAGTTCGAGCGCTTCGGCCAGCACGGCCTGGGTGCGATGTCCGACGTAGGGGACGGTGAGTCCGATATCCATCCGGACATGTCCGAAGGCGTGTGCAAGATAGGCGGCATTGCGATGAAATGGCCAGCAGTGCAGCAGCATCACGATGAGGCCGGTATTCGCGGTCTTGCGGAGAAAGTCGGTGAGCAGCAGTGGATCCGCGCGATGCAGCCGCAGGTCGGTATCGCCGAAGCCGGTGTGGAATTGCAGCGGCAGGCCGAATTCGGCGCCGATGCGGGCGCCGAGACCGATCAGCCAGCCGAGGAGGTCCGGATCGGTGAGACGGTGTTGGGGGATAACAGTTTTCGGCGGTCGTTCGCGTAGCGGAAAGTCCAGTCCGCACCGGTAGGCGACGATGGTTTTGAGTCCGACGGCATTTCGGGCACGTTCGCGCAGCCTGGCCTCGATGTGATCGAACACAGTCTTGCCCGCGCCCACCTCGGCGATGACCTGCTCGGCGACGTGTTCGATGCGCACCACCTCGCGCACCTCGCCATCGGTCAGCTGGCTGAATTCCGCTGTGCCGCCGCCGAATCCGGTATCGATGAACCAGCTGGTGGTGCCGGTGGCGCCCAGTAGTCGCACGGCGACCTCGCGCCAGCCGAGTTCGGCCCGATGGGTCAGATAGGCGTCCGGGCCGACGTGCGGCGGTAGGTCGAGTGCCGGTGCGCACCAGCGGCGGACCGCGAGGCCGATCGCGGAATCGAAGCTGCCGGTGGCGCCCTCGCCGAGAAGTCGCTCGAATCCGGCCCGGTCCAGATCGTGCGGGACGACGCCGTGACAGTGGTGATCGGTGAGCGTCAGGCCGTCGGTCAGCACGTCAGAACCGCCAACGGGTCAGCGCGACAAGCTCTTCGGGGCTGGTGCTCTGATAGCGGTCCGCCTCGGCGCGGCGCACGGTGAGCAGCGCGTCGTGCAATTCGGGGCCCATCGCCTCGGCCAGCACCGCGGAGTCCGCCAGTCGGTCGGCCGCCTCGGCGGGGCGGGTCGGCAGCCTGCGCACGCCGGAGATCAGCAGCTGTTCGGCATCGAAGGTGACCGGGTCGCCGCTGATTTCGGCGGGAAGCCGCAGTTGCTCGGCGACACCGGCCAGTCCGGCGGCGATCACCGAACCCACGATCAGATACGGATTCCCGGTCGCATCAAAGCATTTGACCTCGGCGTTGGCCGCCCACTCTTCGGTACCGCGTACTCCGGTGATGAAACGCAGTGCCGCCTCGCGGGCTTCCCGGCCCCAACATTGCCAGACGCCCGCCCACCGCGACGGCACCAGCCTCAGGAAGCTCGCCGGATTACCCGCGCCCACCGCGACGAGCGCGGGCAACTCACGCAGTATTCCGGCGAGGAACGCCTCACCGGTCCGGCGCATGCCGTACGGACCGTCGCCGGTGGCGAACAGCGGGCCCTGGTCGTCCTGTGCCGAAAAGTGCAGGTGCGCACCAGAACCGGTGCCGCCGGGCTCGAGGCACGGGGCGAGCAACGCGCGCCAGCCGTACTGCAGGCTCACCTGCCGGATGGTGTGCCGCACCAGCACCGCGTCGTCGGCGGCGCCGACCGGATCGGACGGTTGAATGGACAGTTCCAATTGGCCCGGTGAGTATTCCGGATGGAACTGGTCGACGAGGATGCCTTGCCGGTCCAGAATCGCGACCAGTTCCCGCGCGTAGTCGGCCACCTGCCCGAGCCGCACCAGGCCGTAAGCGGGTCCGTAGGCGGCCGGGGTGAAGTCCTGTGTGTCGCCCTGGCCAACAGCCCATTCGGTCTCGAACGCCATGGACAGCTGAATTCCGGCCTGCCGCGCCGCCTCGGCCTGCCGGGTGGCGAATCCGCGCTGACAGGCGGCGAAGGGCGTCCCGTCCTGGGTGTATTTGTTGGTCGGCGCCCACGCCCAACCAGGTTGGCAGGCAAGCTCGGTCAACACGGACAGATCCGGGACCAGCCGCAGATCCCCGTCCGGCCCGCCGAGGTACTTACCGGCCGTCATCAGATCATCGAAGGCGAACGTCTCGAAGCAGGGCGACACCCCGACCCCGTTCCGCACGGCCTGCGCCAGCCGCCGCATCGGCACCGTCTTGACCCTGGTGATCCCGGCATTGTCGACAAAGGTCAGCGCCACGATGTCGGCATCCAACCTGCCGATCACCGCTTCGTTGTCGCCTTCGGACGGAATGCGCTCCGGCATGGTGGGCATGAACGTCAACGATAGTCCGCGAGATGTCCTCCGGCGGCGCGTTTCCTCCCGTGGCGCTCGGATCACCCGAGAGCGACTTGGTGAATCGGCCCGTCGGGCCGCAGGACCGATGTGCAAGCCGATCACGATGTGTGCCACCGGATTCGCGCAGAAATCCGGTGGTCTCTCGACGTGCTGCTGTCCGCACGCCGAATGCCCGCGGCGGATTCCGAGAGCGGGTGCAGATGCTGTGGCGGTCGCTAGTTCGCGGGCAAAGCGGCGCGGATCTCGGCCTCGGTGGGAATGGAGGAGCTGGCGCCGAGCTTGGTAGTGGCGAGAGCACCGGCGGCGCCTGCCCAGGTCAGGGCATATTCGGGGCCATGGTGCCAGGCGGCGGCCAGCGCTCCGGTGAAGGTGTCGCCCGCACCGGTGGTGTCGATGACGTCGACCTCGGGACTCGGCTGGGACAGCTGTTTGCCGCCTGGGCCGCGATAGGTCGCGCCGTCCGCGCCGCACGTCACGACCACATGGGCGACGGGGTCGAGGGCGGCGCCGAGCTGTTCGGCCTCACCCGAATTCACCACCGCCACATCGACGTTCGCCCATAGTTCGGCGGGGAGGTCTTGGGTGGGGGAGGGATTGAGCAGCACCGTGGTGCCGTTCGCGCGGGCATGCCGCGCCCCGGCCACCACCGTATCGATCGGAATCTCCAACTGGCACAGCAGAATATCGGCGGCGGCGATCGCGTCGAGGTCTGCCTCGGTCAGCTCGGTCATCCTGGCATTCGCGCCGCCGACCACGATGATGCTGTTCTCGCCGCCACCGTCCACCACGATCGCGGCGACACCACTCGGCCCGTCCACCATGCGCAGCCGGTCGACGTCCACCCCGGAATCCGTCAGCACGCCCCGCAATTCGGCCGCGAACACGTCGTCCCCGACCGCCCCGAGAAACCGCACCGCGCCACCGGCCCGCTGCGCGGCGATCGCCTGATTCGAGCCCTTCCCGCCCGGCACCATCGCGAAGCCGGTCCCGAGCACCGTCTCGCCGGGCACCGGCCGCCGATCGGTGGTGGTGACCAGGTCCATGTTGATACTGCCGAGCACCGCGATCGAGGGAACGTCCGTCTTTTCGGCCATGCCGTCAAAGGCTAGTAGAGGCGCTGCTGCGTCTGATCCGTCCACCGGTACCCGTCGAACCAGCGGACGATGCGCGGATCCGCCGGGTCGGGGTACCAGCCCGGACCGGAGATCGGCGGTACCGCAGGCCGGGGTCGGGACTTCCCGGCGACCACAATGACACTGGCGATCACAATGATCAGAACGATGGTCACGACCAGCAGCAGACCCAGTTCCATCACCTGAACATGTGACCACGGACCGAACGGCGGGCGATGCGCAGCGGTGGATTCTGCCTTGGACCGGGTCAGTAGGCTGTACCCATGACGGTAGGAACGACGACCGAGCCGGACGTCCGCGAGGTGGTGCACGATGCCGCACGCAAGGCTCGGGTCGCGTCGCGTGTTTTGGCGCAGCTGACCACGGCGCAGAAGAACGAGGCACTGCACGCCGCCGCCGACGCCCTGCTCGGCGCGGCCGACGCGGTACTCGACGCCAATACCGAGGACGTGCTCGCAGCGCAGGCCGCCAACGTCGAAGAATCGCTGATCGACCGGCTGCGGCTCACCAAATCCCGGATCGATGGCATCGCCTCCGGCCTGCGCCAAGTGGCCGGTCTGCCCGATCCGATCGGCGAGATCGTGCGCGGTTCGGTGCTGCCGAACGGCCTGGAAACCCGTCAGGTCCGGGTGCCACTCGGCGTGATCGGCATGGTCTACGAGGCCAGACCGAACGTCACCGTCGACGCGTTCGGCCTCACGCTGAAGTCAGGCAACGCGGTGCTGCTGCGCGGCTCCTCCTCGGCCGCGCACTCCAATGCCGCGCTGGTCGCGGTGCTGCGGGAATCCCTTGTCGCACAGGGTCTTCCGGCCGACGCCGTGCAGCTGCTGCCCAGCGCGGACCGGTCCAGCGTGACTCACCTGATCCAGGCCCGCGGCCTGGTCGACGTGGTCATCCCGCGCGGCGGCGCCGGCCTGATCAGTGCCGTCGTCCGCGACGCCACCGTGCCCACCATCGAGACCGGCACCGGCAACTGCCACGTCTACGTGCACGCGGCCGCCGACCTGGAGATGGCCGAGCAGATCCTGATCAATGCCAAGACCCGCCGCCCCAGCGTCTGCAATGCCGCCGAGACGGTGCTCATCGACGACGCGGTCGCCACCGTCGCGGTGCCCAAGCTGATCGAGGCGCTGGAACGGCACGGCGTCACCGTGCACGGCGACCTGCCCGGGCTGGTGCCCGCGAACAGCAAGGACTGGGGCGAGGAGTACCTCACCCTCGACATCGCGCTCAAGGTGGTCGACGGCCTCGACGCGGCCATCGAGCACATCAACACCTGGGGCACCGGGCACACCGAGGCCATCGTCACCGGTGACCTGGCCGCGGCCCGCGAATTCACCAGCCGAGTCGACGCCGCGGCCGTCATGGTGAATGCTTCAACCGCGTTCACCGACGGTGAGCAATTCGGCTTCGGCGCCGAGATCGGCATCTCCACTCAGAAGCTGCACGCCCGCGGACCCATGGCGCTACCGGAGCTGACCTCCACCAAGTGGATCGTGTGGGGCGACGGCCAGATCCGGCCGGTATAGGTATCAGGGAGCGAGCCTCGCTCGTTGCCAAGGAAGGACTGCACGTGGCCCCCACCTCCGAGACGACCCAGGAGCCGATCTTCACCTCGGTCGACGATGTGATCGATCAGCTGGCCAGCACCGGCTACCTCGCCGACAAGGCCACCGCCACCTCGGTGTTCCTGGCCGACCGGCTCGGCAAGCCGCTGCTCATCGAGGGTCCGGCCGGTGTCGGCAAGACCGAGCTGGCCAGGGCGGTCGCGCAGACCTCCGGCGCCGAACTGGTCCGGCTGCAGTGCTACGAGGGCGTCGATGAGGCCCGCGCGTTGTACGAGTGGAACCACGCCAAGCAGATCCTGCGGATCCAGGCGTCCAGCGAAAACGACTGGGAAGAAACGAAAGCCGACGTCTTCACCGAGGAATTCCTGCTGTCGCGGCCGCTGCTCACCGCGATCCGGCGCAGCGATCCGACGGTGCTGCTGATCGATGAGACCGACAAGGCCGACGTCGAGATCGAGGGCCTGCTGCTCGAGGTGCTGAGCGATTTCGCGGTGACCGTTCCCGAGCTGGGCACCATCGTCGCCACTCGCAAGCCGTTCGTGGTGCTGACCTCCAACGCCACCCGCGAGCTGTCCGAGGCGCTCAAGCGTCGCTGCCTCTACCTGCACCTGGACTTCCCGGACGAGGAGCTCGAGCGTCGCATCCTGGCCAGCCGGGTGCCGGAGCTGTCCGCCGCCGTCGCCGCGCAGTTGGTGCGGATCGTGCACGTGTTGCGCGGTATGCAGCTGAAGAAGCTGCCCTCGGTTGCCGAGTCGATCGACTGGGGGCGCACGCTGCTCGCGCTCGGCATGCACGACCTGGACGATTCCGCAGTGCGGGCCACGCTCGGTGTCGTGCTCAAGCATCAGAGCGATCACCAGCGTGCGCTGACCGAGCTGAAGCTGGCCTGAGTCGATGGCCGCGCGATCGCAGCCCGCGCCGGATGCGGAACTGACCGCGCCGCACGGGTTGCCGGGTCATCTCGTCGGGTTCGTCGAAGCGCTGCGTGAGCGCGGTATTCCGGTGGGGCCGTCGGAAACGGTGGATGCGGGCCGGGTGGTGACCGTGCTCGATCTGCTCGACCGTGACGTGCTGCGCGAGGGTTTGGCGTGTTCGCTACTGCGCCGGACCACGCATCGCGCGACGTTCGATCGGCTCTTCGATCTGTGGTTTCCGATCGCGATCGGGGAACGGAGCGGCGCTCACGACGAGGTCGAGATTCCCAGGACGCCGACGGGTGAAGTGGATATCGCCGCGCTGCGGGAACTGCTCACCGAGCTGTTGATGCAGGAAGCGAACGATGCCCGGCTGGACGCGTTGGCGGCCCAGGTGGTCGATCAGCTCGGTCAGTATCAGTCGGCGAGTGGGTCGTCGTTCTCGGCCTACCAGGCGTTGAAAGATGTTCAGCCGCAGACGTTGCTGGCCAAGATCCTGGCCGGGCTGGCGGCCGGGCCGGACACCAGCGCGTTCGATACCGAGATCGCCCGGCGGGCCGCGCGCGGTCGCATCGATGCGTTCCGGGCGTCGGTGGAGGCGGAGACGCGGCGACGGGTGGCCGAGCGGATCGGTCGGGAGCGGGTCGCCAGCTATGGTGTGCCGCGGCAATCCGAGGACGTCGACTTCCTGCGGGCCTCGGAATCCGAGCTGGTCGAGATGCGGCGCAGCACCCAGCGACTCGCGCGCATTCTTGCCTCGCGACTTGCGGTGCGGCGCAGGCATTCTCGCCGCGGCGAGATCGATCTCCGGAAGACGTTGCGTAAGTCGATGTCGACCGGTGGCGTGCCCATCGATCTGGTGAACCGCAAGCCGCGGCCCGGTCGGCCGGAGCTGGTGCTGCTGTGCGACGTGTCCGGGTCGGTGGCGGGGTTCAGCAACTTCACCCTGCTGTTGGTCAGCGCGTTGCGCGAACAATTCTCGCGGGTAAGGATTTTCGCGTTCGTCGACCAGACCGACGAGGTGACCCAGTTCTTCGATCCGCGCACCCAGCTGGACAAGGCGATGAACCGGATCTTCACCGAGGCGCGCGTGGTCGGGATGGACGGGCACTCCGACTACGGCAACGCGCTGGCCGGATTCGCCAGGGACTTCCCCGATGCCGTCACCGCCCGCAGCTCACTGCTGATCCTCGGCGACGCGCGCACCAACTATCGGGATCCCGAACTCGAAACGCTCCGGTCGCTGGTACGGACCGCCAAGCACGCGCACTGGCTCAATCCGGAGATGCAAACCAACTGGGGTTCGGGCGATTCCGCTGCCGATAAATACCGGCAGGTGATCGAGATGCACGAATGTCGCTCGGCCAGCCAACTGACGGCAGTGGTGTCGATGCTGCTGCCCGTGTGAGGAGTGGACATGAACGGCAAGCAGCTGCTGAAGTACTGCCTCGCGAAACCCGGTGCTCGGCAAGACGAACCGTGGGAAGGCGACGTGGTCGCGAAGGTCGGCGACAAGATCTTCGCGTTCCTCGGGGAGACCTCGGTGGGGCTCAAGTGCGGCCGCACCCGCGAGGAGGCCGACGAGCTGATTCGGGTGTATCCGAACGACGTGACGGCGTCGTCGTACATCGGGCGGTTCGGCTGGAACGGGATCAAGCTCGATGGTGCGATACCCGACGATGAGCTGCGGGAACTGGTCGATCAGTCCTATGACGCGATCGTGCGCAAGCTGCCGAAGTCCAAGCGGCCGAAGGCTTGATCAGCGCTTAGTCGGCGTCATCAGCGATTGTTAAGCGAACCATTGGGGCCTGGCGCAAGGATTGCCCACCATGGTGGAGAGAACGCCCAATGGTGTGGCGGCGGTGCGGGACAGCTATACGTTTCAGGTGGATCTGCGGGGGATCGTCGACTTACTCTCTCACCACCTGTACTCCAGCCCTCGGGTGTATCTGCGTGAGTTATTGCAGAACGCGGTAGACGCCGTCACCGCGCGTGCGCAGCGAGACCGATTGGCGCCTACCGCGATTCGGATCAGCATCGATGCGACCGGCTTGCGGATCACCGATCCCGGGGTCGGCCTGACCGAGGCGGACGTGCACCGCTTCCTGGCGACCATCGGCCGATCGTCGAAGCGGGACGACATCGCGGGCGCGCGGCGAGAGTTCCTCGGGCAGTTCGGCATCGGGCTGCTCGCCTGCTTCACCGTGGCCGAGCGGATCCGGGTGGTCACCCGGTCCGCCGAGGATCGGGCGGCCGCGCCGGTCGAATGGCTGGCCGCGGCCGACGGCACCTACTCGGTGCGTCTGCTGGAGCCCGCGGAGTATCCCGAGCCCGGAACCATGGTGCATCTGACGCCGCGGGCCGGCGCCGAGTCGTGGTTCGTGCCGCGCCGGGTGATCGAACTCGCCCGCGAATACGGTTCATTGCTGCCGTATGCGGTGACGGTCGAGTCCGACGGCATCATCGTCCCGGTCACCGATGGTCCGGCCGTGTGGCATCGCCACTATCCGTCCGCCATGGCGCGACGCGAGGCGCTGCTCGAATTCGGCGAGCGCACACTCGGATTCGAACCACTCGACGTGATCGACCTGGACGCGGAACTGGCCGGCGTCAGCGGCGTCGCGTATGTGCTTGCGCAGCCGGGCAATCCGGCCGAGAGCAGCGCGCACCGGGTGTATCTGAAGGGCATGCTGCTGGGCGACGCGGTGCGTGGACTGCTGCCGGACTGGGCGTTTTTCGTGCGGTGCGTGATCGACACCGATTCGTTGCGGCCGACCGCGTCTCGCGAGGGGCTTTACGAGGATGAACGGCTCGCCATCATCCGCGAGGTGCTCGGCGATCGAGTGCGCGACTGGCTCACCGAGATCGCGGCCGAGCAGCCGCAGCGGCTGGCCGCGTTCCTCGCGGTGCATGCCCTCGGTGTCAAGGCGATGGCCCGGCATTCGGCGGAGCTGTTCCGGATCATGCTGCCGCACTTGACCTTCGAGACCACCGACGGGCGACTACCGCTGACCGAGTTCGCGCGAAAACACCCAGTGATGCGGGTGACGTCGACGGTGGAGGAGTTCCGTCAGGTGGCGTCGACCGCGGCGGCGCAGGGGATTGGGATCGTCAACGGCGGCTACGCCTATGACCGCGAGCTGGTCGCGTTGCTGCCGCAGCTGATACCCGGTGTCGAGGTGATCGACCTCGACACCGACGCCATCACGGCCGCGCTGGATCCGATCGACCCGGCCGAGGAACTGGCGCTGACACCGGTGCTGTCCATTGCCCGCGCCGTGCTCGATCCGCTGTCCTGCGACGTGATTGTGCGTGCCTTCCATCCGGTTTCGGTGCCGGCGCTGTACCTCGAAGGGCGCGGTGCGCGCCACGAACGTGCCAGGGCGGAGACCGCGCTCGGCGCGAACGAGCTGTGGAGCGAGATCCTCGGCGCGCTGGACGCCGTCGCACCGCGCGCCCAACTCGTGCTCAACCATCACAGCCCGGTCGTACGCAGGCTGACCCGCATCGGTGATCCCGCCTTCTTGAGGACCGCGGTGGAATCGCTGTACGGGCAGGCCCTGCTGATGACCCACCGCCCGCTGCGGGCGGCCGACACGGCGCTGCTCAACCGCGCCTTCGGCGAATTCCTCAGCTGGGCAACGCAACGTGCCGCGGGCACCGGCGAAGAGACGGAGTGAAACGTGGACACCGCCGAGATCAATGAGGCGCTCGCGCACGTTTACTCGTTGCCGCACGGTCGACTGCGCGTCGAGCGGCTGGAAATGCTTGCGGCGGCGGCGAAGTCGGCTCCGGACCGCAACCTGGAAGGGCGAGTCCTGCTGGAGCTCGCCGAGTCCTACACCTATGCGGGCGAACGCGACCTGGCGCCGGTCGCCTACGGCAGGCTGCTGCGGATCTACGACGAGTTCCCCGCCGAGCTCGGCCCGCTGACCCATTCGGTGCACTGGTATCTCAAGTGGATGACCTGGGGGCTGATCGACAATCCCGCGATACCCCTGCCGACCGTGTACCGCTGGTTCGACGAGCTCGAAACCCGTTATCGCCAGCGCGGTTACAGCCTGCGTCCGGTGTTGGCGCTGCGCGCCCAGCTGGCGCGGAAGCTGGGGCAGGTCGAGGAGAGCGTGCGGCTGCAGGACGAGGCGATGGCGGCGCCGCGCGACGGCATGTCGGATTGCGATGCGTGCGAGCGCGACGAATGGGGCACCGGCAGAGCGGCTTTGGGAGACGACGCGGGTGCGCTCGCCCATTGGCAACCGGTCATCGACGGCGAACGTACCTGCGCCGAAGAACCGCATCGCGTGCTGGCTCGAGCCCTGCTCCCATTGATGCGCACCGGCCGCTTCGCCGATGCGCGCGGCGCACACCTGACCGGCTACCCCCTGGTCCGGCACAGCGACAGCCTGCGCCCATCGGTCGCACTGCACATCGAGTTCTGTGCGCTGACCGGCAACGAAGGACGCGGCCTGGAGATTTTGTCCGAACACGCTCGCTGGCTCACCGACCCCGGCGCCGACGCCGGTTCCCGCCTCGCCTTCATCACCGGCGTCTGCGTACTGCTGCGCAGACTCGTCACCCTCGGCCTCGGCTACGTACAGGTCGCCGGCGAAACAGTGGATTCCCTACTGGCAGAACTCGATACAGAGATCGCAGGCCTGTGCGCGCGATACGACCTACGCAACGAGAACGCGGCGGTAAGCACTCACGTCGCCACCCGATTGGCGAGACAGCCACTGCTGGAACGACTTCCACTCGGATTGCGCAGCAGACTGCCGCAGGCCAACGGGATCGCGACGGGGGCTGATCGCCTTCCTGCGGTGGAGAATGCGGAAGGCACGTCATCCGCCGCCAGTACCGCCGCAGACGGTGCAGCCCCTGCGGCCGGTTCCCCTGCGAACGGTGACGCTTCCGCGGCTACCCTCGAATTTGGTGGCGGTGCCTCTCCGGCAATCAGTACGTCATCTGCGGAGGGTGTGGCAACCAACCGTGGACTACCTGCTGGTGGTACCGCTGCCATGAGTGATGGTGTGGTTTCCGCAGGTGGCGCAGCAACAGCAGGTAGCGCTGGCGTGGCTTCTACGGGTGGCGCAGATACTGCGGGTAATGACCGGCCAGCGGGCGATACGGCCTCCACACGTGGTGCCATTGGCACGAACACCGCGTCAGGTGGCGGTGCCTCGCTTGCAGGCGGTGGGTCCGCTGCGATCAGGGCCGGTTCGGCACCAGGTACCGCGCCAACAGGTGGCCCTACCTCGGAGAGTGGCGCCTTTCCTTCGGGCGGGAGCCCGTCTGCAAGCGCAGGTGGCGCAGTGCGGGGGAGCGGTCCGGCTCGAGTCGCTGGAGCGCCCCTTACGGGTCGTACTGCGTTTGTGGGAGGTGCTGTACTGACCACAGGTGTTGGGCGAACGGTGACTGCCTTTCCGGAGGAGTGGCCGGAGGGTGTCGCTTCCGAGGCTGACCGTTTGGCCGAGGTGCAGCGGTTGGCCGAGGTCGGCGCTGCACGGTTGGCTGATGCTCCGGAGCATGCCGAAGCGCGGCTGCGGGAAGCGTTGGCGGTGGGTGCGGGGATATTGCCTGCGGAGCACCTCGCGCGGCTCAGTTCGCAGTTGGTCATCGCGATCGCCGGACAACCGGATCGTGAGCTCGATCTGGCGGACGTAGCGGTGCGTGCCGCCGCGAGGTGGGAGGGGTTGTCCGAGCCGGATCTGCTGCACCACACCGTGATTGCCGCGCGGGCGTTCCATCGCGCGCGGCGGCACGGTGAGGCGGCCGCTCTCTTCGAGCAGGTGATGGCGGCGGACGGAATTCCCTATCCGCCCGCCGAACTTGCCACTGTCCGTGCTCAATTCGGCGACTCTTTGAACGCATTGCGCCGATATCAGGACGCCGCAAGGCAATTCGCCCAAGCTGCCCAACTGGTCGAGCACGATCCCGACCGTCGCGAACTACACGCCGACCTCGCCCTGTCCGCCGCCACCGCCCTCGACTACTGCGATCAGGACGCGGCAGCGGTAGCCGCATACCAGCGAGCAGCCGAACTGTTCGGCGACCTCGGCAATGTGGTGTCACGAGCCCGCTGCGTGCGCTCGGCGGCCTGGCTGCAACTGTGGGGCTCCGACGAGCGACCGGGCCGACCATGGTTCAGCGCGATGCAGAACCTGATCGCCGAGTTGACGGACGACCGCTCGAGAGCGACAGCCGAGGAGCTCGCCCAAACCCGCCGGGAACTGAGCGAGATGCTCGACGCGGAGGACGGGTACGGTCTGGCGGGCGAATAGCTTGCCGAAGCGCACAAATTCTCCGGCCGCGCACGAATCTGCCAGCCAAATCACTCGCGCCAGGCAAACTCGTGCGCGCCATCGGCGGATCCAGCGGTTGTCGGCGCCGACAATCGGCCCGCGCCGCTCCTGGCCGCCTGGAGCCGACCAGTTAAGCTCGGCACTCATGCAAGAGACAGGTCGGCGCGGCCGCAAACTGGGCGTGATGGGCGGCACCTTCGACCCCATCCACCACGGTCACCTGGTCGCCGCCAGCGAGGTCGCGAATCGGTTCGCGCTCGATGAAGTGATCTTCGTCCCCACCGGTCAGCCCTGGCAGAAGGCCGATAAACAGGTCAGTCCGGCGGAGGATCGCTACCTCATGACCGTGATCGCGACCGCCTCCAACCCCAGTTTCTCGGTCAGTCGCGCGGACATCGACCGGGAAAAGGTCACCTACACCGTAGACACGCTGCGGGAGATGCGCGACCGGCATCCGGACGCCGAGCTGTACTTCATCACCGGAGCGGATGCGCTGGCCAACATCCTGACATGGCAGGATTGGGCCGAACTGTTCGAACTGGCGAGGTTTGTCGGGGTGAGCCGTCCGGGGTACGAGCTGAATACCGATCATCTCGAGGAACATCTGCGCGATCTTCCGGCCGATGCGGTGACGATGGTCGAAATCCCGGCGCTGGCGATCTCGTCGAGCGAATGCCGTCGCCGCGCCGCCGAGAACCGGCCGGTGTGGTACCTCGTCCCCGATGGCGTGGTGCAGTACATATCTAAGCGGCACCTCTATGTGCCCGCAGGAGCGGAAGGTAGCTGAGTGAGCGAGCGTAGCGGGGGGCAGTTATGAGTGCCTCTGTGGAGTCGGTCGAGATCGCGCAGGTTGCGGCGCGGGCGGCGGACGAGAAGTTGGCGCTCGACGTGGTGGTGCTCGACGTGTCCGAGCAGTTGGTGATCACCGACTGCTTCGTCATCGCCTCCGCGCCGAACGAGCGTCAGGTGAACGCCATCGTCGACAACATCGAAGACAAGCTGCGCGAGGCCGGGCACAAGCCGGTTCGGCGCGAGGGCACCCGCGAGGGTCGCTGGGCGCTGCTCGACTACGTCGATGTCGTGGTGCACGTCCAACACAACGACGAGCGCAATTTCTATGCGCTGGAACGGTTGTGGAAGGACTGCCCGGTGGTGCCGGTGGACGGCATCGGCGGACCGGACGCGCGGGCCGCGGCGGTGAACGGCGACGCGGAGAGCGACGCCGAGTGAACGAGCGAGTCATCGGTAGGGCAGCGTCGAGCGTCAGAAAGGCGCGACCGTGAGCGAGCGTCAGCGAGCGAGCCGAGGGCACAGCGCGCCTTTGCGCATGACGGAGCCGAGCGTCAGCGAGGTGCAGTCGTGAGTAAGTATGCCCACGTGCGCAACCTGATCCTGTTGCGGCACGGACAGACCGAATGGAACGCCGCCGACCGGATGCAGGGCCAGATCGACACCGATCTCACCGAACTCGGCCGCCGTCAGGCGAAAGAAGCTGCGCGCGAACTGGTTTCGCATAACGCGATCGCCATCATCTCCTCGGATCTGCGCCGCGCCTTCGAGACCGCTTCCGCCCTGGCCGATCACACGTCACTCGATGTGGTGCCCGATCCGCGACTACGCGAAACCGATCTCGGCGACTGGGAGGGGTTGACCCACCTCGAGGTCGACGCCGACTATCCCGGCGCGCGCCAGGCCTGGCGGCTCGACGCCACCTACCGGCCGCCCAACGGGGAGAGCAAACTCGAGGTCGGCGCGCGGTCGTTGCCGGTGGTGCGGGAACTTCTCGTCGAGCGGCAGGACTGGCCCGGCCGGACTATCATCCTGGTGGCGCACGGCGGGCTGATCGCCGGCCTCACGGCCGCGCTGCTCGACCTGCCTCCAGCGAACTGGCCCGTCCTCGGCGGACTGGCCAACACCAGCTGGGTGCAGCTCAGCAGTCACGGTCCGAGCATCGACCAGCCCGGCTGGCGCCTTGACGTGTGGAATGCATCGGCGAAGGTGGCCCCGGATGTCCTCTGAAGATCCGATTCGGCAGGTGCCGGATGAACTGTTCCGGAAGGCTTCGGCCAAACCGGAACGTTCTGTCCCGGACGCGCTGTTCGGCCCGCCCCCGGTATCTCCGGTGGTCGAGCCCGAACCTGCTGAGTCGGGCACGGACGAGGGCGAGGGGCCGTCCGAACCCGAGGGTTCCGTTCCCGCCAGTTCTGTTGACCCACCTCCTGATCGGACGGCAGCGGTCGGCGGAACGTCCGATGAGTCTGTGGCGCAGGGTGCTGATGGCCGGGGCGATTCTGCCGAATCCGCAAGTCGGGGTGCGTCGGTCGACGCTGCGACCTCGCTCGCGGTGCCGGCTCGCGAATCGGTCAGTGCTGCAGTCGGTTCCGTATCGAACGCGGCTGCGGATGCTTCCGTGCCGGTTGTCGCACAAAATGAATCAGGCGATGCCGCAGCCGATTCCGTCGAAGTAGCTGCCGTCGGCGCTGACGCATCGGTTTCCGCGTCTGTTGGACCAGCTGTCGGGTCGGACTCGGCGACTGAACCCGCGGCCGTTTCCGCCGCGGCGGACGAATCTGGCGCCGTCGTTTCTGATGGTGCGTCGAGGCGGCCGGTGCTGCTGGTGATCGCCGATTCGTTGTCCTACTTCGGGCCCAAGGGCGGGTTGCCCGCCGATCATCCGCAGATCTGGCCGAACCTTGTTGGGGCCGAGCTGGATTGGGATGTCGAGGTGGTCGGCCGGATCGGCTGGACCTGCCGGGACGCGTACTGGGCGTTGATCGGTGATCCGCGGGTGTGGGCGGCTGTGCCGCGCGCCGGCGCGGTGGTGTTCGCCGTCGGCGGCATGGATTCCCTGCCCTCGCCGCTGCCGACCGCGTTGCGTGAGCTGATCCGCTACATCCGCCCGCCGGTTCTGCGCCGTGGCGTGCGTGCCACCTACACCTGGCTGCAGCCCAAGCTGTCGAAACTCGGTCGGCCCGTTGCGCTTCCGCCGAAGGTGAGCGTGGACTACCTGGAGCAGTCGCGGGAAGCGTTGGCGCACTTGCGGCCTGAGCTGCCGTTCGTCGCGGTGCTGCCGTCCGTGCACAACTGCGATGCCTACGGGCGCGTGCATTCCGGACGTGAGCGTGCGGTGCAGGCGCTGCGCGCGTGGTCGGCTCGCACCTCGGTGCCGCTGGTCGATCTCGGTGAAGCCGTGCGCGACAACATCTTTTCCGGCGATGCGAACCCGGACGGTATCCACTGGGGCTGGGCCGGGCATACCGCGGTGGCCAACGCGATGGTGAAGACCCTGCAGGAGGTTCGGTAGTCCGTGGCCGTCGTGGTCGTGACAGATTCGTCCGCCAGCCTCCCTGCCGAACTCGCCGCCGAGCTCGATATCGCCGTCGTACCACTGCATGTCCTGATCGGTGACCGCGCGATCCGCGAGGGCGTCGACCCTGTCGACATCGATTATGCCTCGGACACGGTGACCACCTCGGCGGCATCGCCGGGCGAGTTGCGCGCCGTCTACGAACAGGCCTGGGAGCTCAGTGACAGCGATGGTGTT
Organism: Nocardia sp. NPDC046473; assembly: GCF_040645995.1. Taxonomy (NCBI): domain Bacteria; kingdom Bacillati; phylum Actinomycetota; class Actinomycetes; order Mycobacteriales; family Nocardiaceae; genus Nocardia; species Nocardia sp. NPDC046473. The sequence goes on along the minus strand of NZ_JBEYZJ010000004.1, from coordinate 695,384 downwards.
GTCGCGGTGCATATTTCGCGTCAACTCTCCGGTACTTGGGAGGCGGGTAGGCAGGCCGTCCGGGATATGGATGCCGCTGATCGAGTGCGTCTCGTAGATTCGCTCGGCGCGGGGCTGGCCACCGGGTTGCCGGTTTTGGCTGCCGCGCGTCGCGCACGCGCTGGAGCGCCGCTCGATATCGTCTACGACACCGCGGTTGCCGCGTCGAGCCGGGCGCGCACGTTCATCCTGGTGAATCGCACCGAACAGTTGCGTCGCGGCGGCCGATTGAGTTCCGCCGCCGCGTTTTTCGGCAGTGAGCTGGTCACCAAGCCCCTGCTGCAGATCGTCGAGGGTCGCCTCGAACTCCGTGAGAAGGTTCGCACGCGCTCCAAGGCTTTCGCGAAACTCGTTGCGGCAGCTGTCGATGCGGCGGGTGAGGATGGCGCCGCCGTCGCGGTCCAACACCTCGGTGCCGAAGAGGCCGCCCACACTGTCGCCGCACAGCTCCGCGACCTGATCCCCGGCATCCACGAGCTGATCGTCGCCGAATTCGGCCCTGCCTTGGGCGTCCATCTCGGCGTCGGTGCGGTAGGTGTCCTAGTCCTCCCGGGCGGCGCCTAACCCGTGGCCATCGCGTCGAACCGGACATCGACCGCCTAACTGTTCGCCGAGAAGCCGATCAGTGGACCGCGGACGACGATTGACGCAGGGTGCGGGCGCCGATACGGACGGCATCCCAGTCGGTGTCGGGTCGGCGGTCCAGCGCCTGTGTCAGCCAGCGCGTTCGCTCCCGTTGCTCGTGCCGCAACAGGCCGAGGTCGATCTCGATGCCCTCCGGCGGACCGGATGATTCGAATTCGCGAAGGCGTTCGTTCATCGAGGCGAACAGCGCGCGATCGAATTCGATGACGGCTGTGCGGAATTCGTCGGTCGGCACGCTTACCTGGCCGGACGAGGGACCGGTGAATTCGATCTCGCTCTCCGGATCCACCGGGTAGCGCCAAGCGACGGTGACGGAATCGCAGCCGCCCTTGACGGTGCGCCACCATCGCAGATGCGGGCCGAACCACAGGTATCCGGTGTCGAGGGTGCGGTCGCCGTACCAGGTCGACGCCGCGTCGGCCTCGGGTGTGTCCGCCCACGACCAACCTGTGGATTCGGTGCCGACGAAGTCGATCAGGTCGCCGGGCACCGGCTCCAGTGCGCTCGGTAGCAACGTCAGGATGTCCTCCCACAAGCGGGCGACGTAATACTCGACGTAGCAGTCGTGCGGAGTCTGGTGATGTCCGGCTTGGGTTCGCAGTAGCTCGGCCGTGCGGTCGGAAACGCGCAGTAGGTCATGGTCGCCGACACCGATGTAGTACCAGCCCTCGGTGAGCGCGAACCAGTGCAGGGCCCGGTACTGATCTCCGCCCGGGCCGACTCGGTCCAGCGGCGTCAAGCCGAAACGGAATCGGATCACGGACCAAGTTTTGCACCTCCCGGTCCGCCACGCCCGCCGACCGACCTGCGCCGCGTCGGCGAGTTGTCCACACCCCCGCGGTTATCAACAGGGCGGCCGAATTCCCTGCTCGGCCACGGCCTTTCGTCGCCCGCCAGAACTACCGTCGCCCCCATGCCACGACAGGACGAACGCGAGCGGATGCAGCGACGACTCGGCGCACTGACCAGCCGCGTCAGCGCCAGCCGGACGGGAATCGCAGGCGCGGCCGAAGCCTCGCGTCCCCTCGGCGGCCGCCGAGCGCACCTGGTGAGTCCGCGGCCCGCGGCTACCCGGGTGTCAGGCGGACTCCGCGATGCACTGCTGACCCGTGCAGCCGAGGCGTCGTTGTTGCCTGCCCGGTCGTCGATAGGTCTGTTGCAAGGTGCAGATCGGCGGTCGATCGAGCCGAGCCCCGGCGAGAGCCTAGTGGCCCCGGAAAGCACGGGGTCGCTGCGGAATGAGTCCCTGATGGCCGATGCGTCGAGTGTCGATCACGCACCGGGTGGACTGGGCTCGCGTGTGAGCCAGGTGATCGAAAAGAACGGGGCGTCATGGACAGCGGCGGAGCCATCGGGAGGCGCTGCGTTCCGTGCAGGTGGGTGGTCGGGTTCGGCCGGTTCGGCCGGCGACACGACGTTTTCGGTGGGTGCGATAGCGCAAGGGACGGTCGCGTCATCGGAGGTTGATGTTGAGCTGCCGGTGAATCGGCGGTTGGGATCGGGGGCGAGTGGGACACCTTCGCGGCGCGCGGGTCGGTGGGATCTTGTGGAGTTGCCGTCCGAGTCGGACGTCGAGGACGGTGACGAGGAATTCGGTGAGGTGCGTTCGCCGGGGTGGCTGGATGAACCCGCCGAGGGGCGTGGATGGCGGGATCGGGTTGTGCCGGAGCGTTTTCGGGGGATTCGGCTCGATCCGGGACGCCGGGGATTGTGCACGCTGCTAGCTATCGGGTTGGTGGCGATGGTGGTGGCCGCTGTCGTCATATTCCGTGAGCGGCCGGTTGCCCGACCGGTGCCGCCGTTGCCTGCGGTGCGGACGACCACGACTACCGCCGTTGCACAGATGTCGGGTGCGGTACCGCCGAGCGCGGCCGCATCGTCCGGTGCCGCACCGGCACCCACCCAGCCGGGTGGCGCAGCCGCATCACGTGGCGACGCACTTGCTGAGTCAGGTACTGAATTGGTGGTCAGCGTGGTCGGTTTGGTGCACCGAACCGGATTGGTGCGCCTGCCCGCTGGTGCGCGCGTCGCCGACGCGCTGGTAGCGGCAGGCGGCGCGCAGGACGGCGCGGACCTCGCCGGACTCAACCTGGCACAGCGGCTGGTCGACGGCGACCAGGTGCTCGTCGGCCCGCCCGGACCGAACCCGGGCCCACCACAACTCGGCAGCATGACAATCAACGCGGGCGGCCGCACCTCCGCCACGCCGTCCGGATCCGCCCACCCGACAACCCCTTCGGGCCGCGTCGACCTCAACACGGCGACGGAATCCGAACTCGAAGCCCTCCCCGGCATCGGCCCCGTCATGGCGAAGGCGATCATCGCCTGGCGCACCACCCACGGCCGCTTCACCGACGTAACCCAACTCGGCCAAGTAGACGGCATCGGCCCCGCCCGCCTGTCTCGCCTCCGCGAGCTGGTGAAGGTATGAACCCGACAGAACACCGGCCACGGACCTGGCCCCGGCCGCGGGATCTTGGCGAAGCGGTGGCGGACATGATCGCGCGTGATCGAGATGCCAGGCCTCGCGACGGGCACAGCATGCGCGATGGGTTGCTGGGCCGTGGTGCGGAGGGCGATGACTCCGATGATGAGCCGCAGGTGCTCGATGCTCGGTTGTTGCCTGCGGCGGTGTGTTGTTGGGGGGCAACGATTGTGGCGGTGGCGGCTGGGTGGGTGGCGGGGTTGTTGCTTGCCGTGGCGTTGGTGGTTTTGGCGATCGGGTTGTGGGTTTTGCTGTTGTGGGCGATGGCGCATCGAGGGGAGCGGCGGCGGGCTGTGGCGGTGGTTGCGCTGGCGGCGGTGTTGTTGGCGGCGGGGTTCGCGGTGGCCGCGGCGTGGCGGGAGCATCGGGTGGCGACGCATCCGTTGCGGGCGGCGTCGGGGTACTCGCTGCGGGTGGTGGTGACGCCGAGTGGTGATCCGAAGCCGGTGCGCGGCAGCTCATTCGGTGGGAGCCGGTGGGTTGTGCGGGGCGGTTTGGACGAGTATCGGCTCGGCGAGACGACGGTGCGAGCCGGCGGCGCAGTGGTGATTCTGGCGTCCGGTGACGGATGGGGCGAGTTGGCGCCTGGGCAGGCGGTCGAGTTCCAGGCGCGGGTGGAGGTACCGGGGCGGCGTGATCTCACGGTGGCGATGCTGCTGGCACAGGGATCACCGCGGGTCGTCGGCGGCTTGCCGTGGTGGCAGCGCGTAGCCCGTTCGGTGCGTAGGGATTTCGCGACGGCGACATCCCGAGCGCTGCCCGAGGAGCCGGCCGGATTGTTGCCTGCTCTCGTGGACGGTGACACCTCCGGGCTGCCCGACGATCTGCGCGAGGAGTTCGAAATCGCGGGCTTGTCCCACCTTTGCGTGGTCAGCGGAGCCAATTTCACTATTCTGTTAGGAGCCGTGCTGTTGGCGGTGCGGGTGCTGACCCTTGGTCCGCGCGCCGGAGCATTGGTCGCGGGAGCGGCGCTGGTGCTGTTCGTGATTATCGCGCGGCCCGATCCGAGCGTGCTGCGGGCCGGGGCGATGGGCGCGATCACCTTGCTGGCCTTGGTAACTGGACGTCGGAAACAGGCGCTACCCGCACTCTGCGCGGCGATCATCGGCCTGCTCGCCGTGTGGCCCGCGCTCGCGGTTTCCGCAGGCTTCGCGTTGTCGGCGTGTGCGACCGCCGGATTGATCCTGCTGGCACCGAGTTGGGCGGACTGGCTGCGGGCGCGGGGGTGGCGGCGGGTGCCCGCCGAGATCGTCGCGGTGGCGACAGGCGCGTTCGTCGTCACGACGCCACTGGTGGTCGCCTTGGATGGAAAGCTCAGTCTGATCGCGATTTTCGCGAATATTCTGGTGGAGCCGGTCATCGCGCCGATCACGGTGATCGGCGCAGTGGGTGCGGTGCTGGCCTGTGTCTGGTTGCCGCTGGCCGAGCTCGTAGTGCACTGTGTCGCACCGCCGATGTGGTGGTTGCTGTTCGTCGCCGAACATGCCGCCGACGTGCCCGGCTCGTCCCTCGAAGTGCCCAGCGGAATGCTCGGCGGGCTGGTCGCCCTCGTGGTTGTCACGGTAGGCATCCTCGTGCTGCGATTCGCCGCGATACGGAGGGTGATCCTGACCGTGGCATTCGGTGTGGCGGTGGTGGTGATCCCAGTGCGGATCTGGCATCCAGGCTGGCCACCTGCGGGCTGGGTACTCGCCGCCTGCGATGTCGGCCAAGGTGACGGACTCGCCTTGTCCGTCGGAACGGACACTGCCGTACTTATCGACGTCGGCCCTGAGCCCCGCCCGATCCGAAATTGCTTGGACCGCTTACATATCTCACGCGTCGCACTACTGGTGCTGACACATCCCCACGCCGACCACATCGGCGGTATCAGTGGCGCGCTGGACGGACGAGCCGTAGCCGCAGTGGCCGTCGGATTGCATGAGCTCGAGGGTGTGGCGCCGAACGCCAGCGATACGGCGGTTGCCGAGGATGCGCAGTTGGCTCGAACTGCGCAAGCAGGTTCCGTCTCGGACGGTGGTCGTGAGTTCGGGAGTGGATCAGTAAGCGGTGGTTGTGGATTGCCGGAGGGTCAGCATGATTCGGCACGGCGTGCGGACAGTGCTGCGAATGGCAGATCTGGCTCGGTGGCTGGAGTGGTGGACGTGCAGTGTCAGCAGACCGGTGATTCGTGTGAGTCGCCGGGCAAGCGATGCGCGCAGCTAGTTGATCGGCCCGCATCGAGCGACCGACATGGGGCGCCTTCGCAGCATGGTGCACGAGTGGAGGGGCTGGCGAAGGTGGTGTTGGCGGCGGGGGAGGCCGGGATTCCGATGATCGAGCTGTCGGCTGGACAGGTGTTCCGCTTCGGCACAGTCGAATTGGAGGTGCTCGCACCTGACGTGGGTGGGCCGCGGCCAACGCCAGGAGCTGAGGCCGAGGAAGCCAACGATCGTTCGATCGTCCTGGCCGCGACCACTGCCGCCGGGCGCATCCTGCTTACCGGAGACATCGAGGCGGCTGCGCAACGAGCATTACTGCAGAGCGGAGTCTCGTTGCAGGCAGACGTGCTGAAGCTTCCGCACCATGGGGCGCGCACCACCACAACGGAATTCCTCGCCGCGGTGCATCCGCGGCTGACCGTGGTCAGTGTCGGCGCCGAGAACACCTTCGGCCATCCGAATGCCGGAGTCCTCACGGAGCTATCCGATCTCGGCAGCACCGTGGCACGCACCGATCAGCGTGGCGACGTGCTGGTACTAGGCGATAGCGGATCACTGCGGGTAGTGACCGCTCGATGAGGTATTTGCGTTCTGTAAAGCAGATCGTCATACAACGTGTGAAGCCCAAAGCAGAGTGGAAGGTGTGACAAAGCCTGTGAACATGCGGCTATGTGCGGATTTCGTAGACGCGGCCAAGCTGGCCGCCGAGACGGACGGCATCACCCCCACCGCGTTCGCCGCCAAGGCGATCGAGGAGAAGCTGCTGCGTCGGGAGTTCGATGAGCACGCTCGGATGGTGCACGAGGCCGAAGCGGCGGACCCTGAGCCTCTCCTGCGGAAGCCCCGTGCGGTTCGTGACGGCCTCGCTGCGTGGAAGGCAGATCGACGTCCCGGTGGGCCGTCATGCGACAGGGCGACGTTTACCGCTCCGACCTGTCCCCGCCGACCGGTGAACGGGCCCTGTACCTGGTCATCTCGAGTGACGAATACAACGAGGCAGCTGGCCCGACAGTCGTGGTGGTCGAGATAGAAACCGGAACCCGCTACCGAGCAACGTCTTTCGGTACCGCAGTAGAAACGCCATTCGGTGTAGCGCTCGCCGATCGGCTGCTGTGGCTGCCACGAACGCAGGTGGGAGAACGCTTCGACCGACTCGACGCCGAGCTGACCTGGCGCGTCGTCGACGCGAGTCGCCGGGTTCTGCGTGGTGCGCGGTGAACACGCGGAACCTGCGGCGCGGGTCTGTCGGTGGGGGACCGTAGGATCGCTGCCGTGACCGAGCCCAGCGAGCGTCAGCGAGTGAAACTTCGACACGACGTGCCTTCGTCGGTGGCGGAGGCGAGCGTCGGCTGGGTGCACACGGGGGAGCGCAGCGAGCGAATCAACGGCACAGTGACCTCGGTCGGGTCGGAACTGAGCGTCAGCGAGGTGGCGGCATGACCGAGCGGCCCGCGTTGCACCTGGTGCTGGGGGATGAGGAACTGCTGGTCGAGCGTGCGGTGGCGGAGGTCACCGCACAGGTGCGTGCGCTCGCGCCGGATGCCGAAGCGGTACCGGTTGATCGGATGCGGGCAGGCGACGCGAGCACTGCGGAGCTGGCCGAGTTGTTGAGTCCGTCGCTGTTCGCCGAGGACCGGGTGATCATCCTGGAGTCGGCGGCCGAAGCGGGCAAGGACGCGGTCGCGGTGATCACCGCCGCCGCGGGCGATCCGCCCGAAGGTGTGGTGCTGGTGGTGCTGCATTCCGGTGGCGGACGAGCCAAGGCGCTGGTGCCCGCGCTGCAGAAGGCCGGTGCGGTGGTGCACGACTGCGCCAAGATAACGAAGTCGGCCGAGCGAGTGGAGTTCGTGCGCGGCGAATTCCGGAACGCCGGGGTGCGCGTCGCGGGCGACGTCGTGCAGGCGATGTTGGAGTCCGTCGGCTCCGACCTGCGCGAGCTCGCCGCCGCCTGTTCACAGCTGGCCTCCGACACCGGCGGCAAGATCGACGTCGCCGCCGTCCACCGCTACTACTCCGGCAAAGCCGAGGTCTCCGGCTTCGACGTGGCCGAGCTCGCCGTCGCCGGCGACCGCCCCGGCGCAATGGAAGCCCTGCGCTGGGCCAACGACCGCGGCGTCCCGCACGTGCTGCTCGCCGACGCCCTCGCCGATTCCGTGCACACCATCGCCCGAGTCGGCTCAGCGGGCCGCGGCGACCCCTTCAAACTCGCCCAGCAGCTCGGCATGCCCCCGTGGAAGGTCAAGAAGGCCCAAGCCCAGGCACGCAACTGGACCCCCACCACCATCGGCTCCGCCCTCCAGGTAGTCGCCGCCCTGAACGCCGACGTCAAGGGCGGCGCCGCCGACGCGAACTACGCCCTGGAACACGCCCTCACCCAAATCCTGGACCTGCACTCCGCAGGCTGACGCCACCAACGGACCACCGCTCCGCACGAAAACGTCCGGCCCGCCTAGGGATTGATCACTTGCGCGGCAATTGGCAGGCAGGACCGCGCTGTGCCGGAACCGCCGACGATGCGCGCCTGCAATGCGCTTAGATATCCGGTGGTCCACCGGGCTGACCCTGTGCGGGAGCTGAGCTGGGTGATGGCTCTATACGGACGATCGGCGCGCACGAAATCGACTGGCGTGTCCGCGAGTTGGCTGATCCGCGCCGGAGCTGACCCCGCTGGCGAGTTCGGCCAGGGTCGGTGACCGTGTACCGGAGTTTGCTGGCCTGCGCTGGGTTCGGCCAAGCCGCACCGGAGTTGGCAGGTTCCGGAGTTGGTCGTTGTGTACTGGAATTTGGCTAACCACACTGAAATCGACAGGCAGGAATGTGCTTACCGCAGCCACACGTCGGCATACTCCATATGCGATGACGTCCGCGTCTGTGCGTCGTGGCTGAGGCCGCGCACGGAATAGCCCGCTGCGAATGGATTTGCCAGCAATTTCGTGCGCGGCCGGACGGAACGGGCGCGGCTTTCGGCAATGAGAGGCCCTTGCCTGGCTGGTCTCGATCGAACGGGTGGGTCGCAATCGGCAGACTGTTGGACTCAACTGGCGGTGTTGGGTGTGTGCTGAGACACATGTGGGGCAGAACTCAATGACCCGGATGTGTATAGATCCTGCTGATGCGGTCGGTTTCGGTGTTCGATAGATCGTTTCGTCAGATCGCAACGTCAGGTGAGGTTTGTCCGGTCTCGGTGAGGTCCTTGCAGCGGTTCGATTGCCACCTCTATGTTTGCTGGTTGCGGTCCGGCCAGCGCTTTTGTGACAAATTCAGCGAATTGATAGCTACCTGAATCGTGTCAAACTGGATCTGGTTATGGACGAGCGAACTGCACCGGGCTTTCCGGTTGATGATTACCGGCGGGCCGGTGCTTGGCGCGGACGTCGGCGGCGGGGTGGTGTGCATCGGCGGCCGGCGCGGCGGGTGGGGCTGGCGGTGCTGAAAGTCGTGGCCAGTGGGTTATCGGTGGCGGTGTTGGCGGGGACGGCGGTCGGGTGGGCGACCGAGGGGCGGTTCGATAAGGGGTTCACCAGGTCGGCGGCGTTGGGGGTGGATGCGCCTCGGTCGCTGGCCGGTGATGTGAATGTGTTGTTGATCGGGCTGGATACTCGTAAGGATCAAGACGGGAATGATCTGCCGAAGGAGATCCTCGATCAGTTACATGCGGGCGATGGCGAAGAGGGTGGGTACAACGCGAATACGTTGATCCTGGTGCATATTCCGGCGGATATGAAAAAGATTGTTGCAGTGTCGATTCCGCGAGACGACTATGTCAAGGTTTCCGGTATTCCTGGCTACACCAATGTGAAGATCAAGGAAGCGTACGGGCTGAAGAAGGCGGCCGTTCAGGATCAATTGATCAATCAAGGCGTGACCGATAGCAAGGCGTTGGAGCGTTCGGGACGCGAGGCGGGCCGGGCTTCGATCGTGCAGGCGGTGCGCGATCTGACCGGGGTACCGATCGATCGGTTCGGCGAGGTCACGTTGGCGGGTTTCTACGACTTGGCCAAAGCGCTTGGTGGGGTCGAGGTTTGTCTCAACAAGCCGGTGAACGACAGCTACTACTCGGGTGCCGATTTCCCTGCGGGCAGGCAGCGGCTCGACCCGGCCCAGTCGCTCGCCTTCGTCCGGCAGCGCCACGGTCTGGAAAACGGCGATCTCGACCGGACCCACCGCCAGCAGGCCTTCCTCACGTCGGTGGCGCTCGATCTGCGCAAGGCGGGCACGTTCACCGATATCAGCAAGCTGTCCGCGCTGATTGACGTCGCGCATCGCAATGTCGTGCTGTCCGACGGGTGGAACATCACCGACTTCCTGCGCACCCTCGGCACGTCCGAGAGCCCGGCGGTCGAATTCCGCACCCTCCCGGTGCTTCGCTACGACAACATCAACGGCCAGGACGTCAACATCATCGACCCGGCGGCAATCCGCCGCGAGGTCCGCACTGCATTCGGCGACCCGGATCCGACTGTCGCGCTATACAACCCGCCTCGGCCGCAAACGTTGTCGACCGCCGACCCGCAGGCCGGATCCGCAATGCCGACGCCGGATGTCGGCAAGCCGGTGGACGCCACCATTACCGGCGACACCATTCCTTGCGTCAATTGATCGGCCGGACATCCGCGAAAGTATTGCGCTGGAAGCAATCTCGTAGCGATGAGCGCTCGGTAACGTCCGCTGGTCGACATCGTTGCGCCGACCCAGTCCTGGAACGAACCGCTCAAGGCAAATCTCGGCCGAAGTAACGGCTCACCGGCGCGTCCTGGTACACACCGAACCCGGGGATCGTCAGATAGCCCGCAGAGATGTACAGGGCGATGGACTCCGGCTGCAGGGCAGCGGTTTCCAGGATCATCCGTCGGCGCCCGGCCGCCACCGCACTCTGCTCGATGGCCGTCAACAGCGACCTGGCCAGACCGCGTCGGCGAGCCTCGACGACCACATACATACGTTTGAGTTCGGCATCCCCGTCACGGAAGCCGGGCTCGTCACTGTCATGGGCGCGCCACCCGGCACAGGCCACCGGAACGCCGTCGAGATAACCGACCAGGAACGTGCCGCGCGGCGGTTCGAACTCGGCCGGATCGGTCGGAGTCGCGTCTGGTTCGCCGTAGCGCGTCACGTACTCCTGCTGTACCGCTGCGATCAACTTCTGCGCATCCGGACTGTCGTAGGCCCGCGCCACCAGATCCATAACCCGCAAGGCTAGCGATCTGCTTTCACCGGGTCGAACGACTTTACGACTGGCCAATTTTCACAGCGCGGCAGTGACTCGCTCCACTCCCGGTCCGGTCAGCGCGGCGAGTCCCGCCGTACGTCCTGTAGCGACAAGCAGCAGGTTACTGAGCGGCCCACGGATCGCCTCGGGACCGTTCCCGCCCGCCCACTCCGCATCCGTGGCCGTCAGCCGAATCCCACGCAACCGCTTGCGTGCACCGTAGAACGGACTCCGCAGTACATGGTCGAGCGCCGCGCACGCCGGCTCAGCGGGCATCTCCCGGACCCTGCCGAGCGGCCGCGCGACATCCTGCCCGTGAATCATCATGTCCACCAACGGATCCAGTGGGCTCGCGCCGGGTGCCCGGCGCGCCGAGCCGGCCGATTCACGCAGTTGCGCGATCAGCTCAGCGGGTCTGAACTGCGCGGCGTGGTCGCGGGCCTGGTCAGCATTCATCCGGTTCCAGTCGCCGCGGGCCCGGACAATGCCGACGAGCGTGCCCCACAGGGTGTCCGTGCTGGACAGCGTGACGTGCGCGAGCACCTCGTGCACGGTCCAGCCGGCACATAGTGACTGCACTTGCCACTCGTGCTCGCCCAGTTCGGCGAAGAAGTCGGCGAGGGCGAGCCGTTCGGCTCGCACCCACGCCAGGGTCTGATCTCGGTCCACGGTGTCCTCCGGTTCGGCGGTGTCACCGGTACTGACGGTGCGCGGCACCGAATCTCACCGCAAAACGGGAAGACGCGCATTACGCGGCGGTGCGAGCAAGGCCAGCACCGCCGCGTAAGTCTGCCACTCAGGCGCGTCCCTGAACCTTCAGATCACCGGCGATGACATTGCGGGTCATCGGCAGTGCCAGCATGTCGTGCGGGAACCCGAGTTCGATGGCGCTCGCCTGCTGCAGCCGATCCAGTTGTGCGGCATCGAATTCGACATCGAGGGCGCCGAGATTGTCCGCCAACTGGGCGGCGGTGCGGGCGCCGATGATGGGCGAGGTCACCCCGGGATTGCGCAACGTCCAGGCCAGCGCGACCTGTGCGGGTGACTTGCCGAGCTCGGCGGCGACTTCCTTGACCACGTCGGCGATGTCCAGCGACCGCTCGGTGAGCGCGCCCTGCGCCGCCACCACGTCTTTGCGAGTGCCCTCGGGCGAGCCGGCCGCCGCGTGTTCGAGATCGTCGCGGGTGTACTTGCCGGTGAGCACGCCACCGCCCAGCGGCGACCACGGGATCACCCCGAGGCCGAGTTCCCGCGCCATCGGAATGAGGTCACGTTCGACGGTCCGCTCGATCAGGCTGTATTCGATCTGCAGCGCGATCAGCGGCGACCAGCCACGCAGGTCGGCGATCGCCTGCATTCGGGAGACCTGCCAGGCCGGCGCATCGGAGATGCCGACGTAGAGCACCTTGCCCGAACGCACGAGATCGTCCATGCCACGCAGGATTTCGTCGACGGGAGTCATGAAATCCCAGGCGTGCAGGTACAGCAGATCGATGTAGTCGGTGTTGAGCCTGCGCAGGCTCGCCTCGACCGAGGCGAACATGCTCTTGCGGTGGTTCCCACCGGAATTGGGGTCACCCTGACGCCGCAGCATCGTGTATTTCGTTGCCAGCACCAGGCTTTCGCGATTGTCCGCGGTGAATTCGCCGAGCAGTTGCTCGGAGCTGCCGTTGGTGTACTGACTCGCGGTGTCGATGAAGTTTCCGCCGCGATCGAGGTAGGTGTCCAAGATCTTGCGTGCCTCGTCTTTATCGGCACCCCAACCCCAGTCGGCGCCGAAGGTCATCGTGCCGAGAGACAGCGGAGACACCCGAAGACCCGAGCGGCCGAGCAGCCGGTAGGTATCGAGGGTGAGTGCTCCGGACATGTCCAGCTCCTTGTCGTTGGTGCATCTTTGGTGGTGAAACCCAGTCTGGAGCGGGGCAAGCAGATGGGTAAGGGAAGCTTCTTCCTGGGAAAGCCAGTCCTATGCAGCCGTAATATCGAAAGTGATGACTGGAACGGTGAATGCGACAGGCGGCGCGAGCGCGCGGCTCGGCGGGCTGAATGGCCACGGCGGGCCGGTAGGTACCGCCAATCTGACACAGGAATTGGCGGCCTTCCTGCGAGACCGGCGCGAACGCCTGATGCCCGGTGACCTCGGGCTGCCGGTGCGCAAGCAGGCGCGGCGCACGCCGGGGCTGCGGCGTGAAGAGGTCGCGGAGTTGGCGGGGGTCAGCACCGACTACATCGTCCGGTTGGAGCAGGGACGCGGCCTGCGACCGTCGGCGGACGTGCTGGAGGCCCTGTCGCGGGCGCTGCGGCTGGACACCGACGAACGCGCCTACCTGTTCGATCTGGCCCAGCAGCGGCCGCCGAATGCCGGAAAGCCGAGCACGGTGCCCGCACCGGCGCTGGCCATGCTGGTGCATGATCTGTCGCCGCTACCGGCGATGCTGGTCAACCATCGCTACGACATCCTGGCCTGGAACCGGGAGATGTCGCGACTGATCGTCGACTTCGACACGCTGCCGCCGCGGCACCGCAACACCATGTGGCTGTGCCTGATGGAGCCGAGCATGCGTGAGTTCTATGTGGAGCGTGAGCGCATCATCCGCGAGGGCATCGCCGACTTGCGCGCGGCCTGGGCGGCTCATCCCGAGGACCAGGCGCTCAGCGATCTGATCGCCGAGTTCACCCGCAGCGCTGAGTTCGAGCAGGCGTGGGCCCAGCACGACGTGAAGGTGCACGGGCGCGGCGCCAAGCCGCTGCGCCACCCGATCGTCGGGCAGCTGGTGGTCAATTATGAGGTGCTGATGCCGGTACAGGACCCTGACCAGCGCATCATCATCTATCGAGCGGCCGATGCGGATTCTCAGACGGCGCTGGATCGGCTGGTGGCCGATCCGGCGCCGTTGGTCGATCGGACATCGCCAGGACTCACTCCACAGAGCTGAGTACTAGCTCCTCTTCGTCTTCCTCCGACTCCTCATAGCGGCCCTCCCAGTCGTCGTAAACGGGCACTTCGTCGTCACGCGTGACAACCCACTCCAACGAGTAATTGCCCTCATCGTCGATGGGAACCATCACGTTCTCGATCTTCACCCCGAGGCCGAGGACCTCGGCGGCCCGGATCACGTCGGGCAGATCCTCGCCACGGACCACGGTCTGATTGGCGTAAACGGTAACCATGCGCCGAATGGTAGCTGGAACCACCGACAGGCTGTGGCCCGATCCCGAATCCTCGGCGATGAACACTGGGCTGACCAGGCATGGGCACGACAAAAGCCGCCGTGGTCGTCGAGGCCACGGCGGCTGCGTCAATGCATGTGGTACCGGATGGTACCGGAAAATCAGATCTTGTTCAGAGCCAGCGCGAGGGCCGACTTCTTGTTGGCAGCCTGGTTGGCGTGGATGACGCCCTTCGAGGCAGCCTTGTCGAGCTTGCGGCTCGCGGTCTGGAGCTGCGCGGCGGCCTTTTCTTTGTCGCCGGCCGCGGCGGCTTCCCGGAAGCTGCGGATCGCGGTGCGCAGCGAGGACTTGACCGACTGGTTACGCTTGCGCGCTTCCTCGTTGGTACGGATCCGCTTCAACTGGGACTTGATGTTGGCCACGCCTGTTTCCTCGTGTTCCTGTCGCTGAGTGGTTTGTGCTGGAAAAGTTCTTACGCGTGCGTCGCACCCTCGGTAAACGGGTAACGCAACGCCGAAGGTCGAGGATACCAGCCGCCGCTCGGCGCACGAAATCAGCACTGGGCCGCCTTGGCGGACAACACCGACCGGTCGGTGTCACGACCGGGCAATTCGCCAGTAGCGGACTAGTGATGCGAGAAATTTACCTGTGTCACACACAGCATTGCCGCTGCGTGTAGCACGATTTTTGCATGACTCCCGCCTCGCCGCCACGCTCGGCGCGATCCGCCGCGTCCAGACCGGTCGGTATGAACGGGCGGGCCGCCAGCAATGGCAAGGTCGCGCCCCCAGGGCTATTCGAGGGTTATCGACCGGGCCGCTACGCCGACGCCTTCGACGAGATGTTCGACGGCACGGGCCGGGTGCGGCAGCCGTACAAGGGGCTGTTCGCCGCGCTCGCGCCGATCGACGTGTCCGACCTCGCGGCCCGCGCGGCCGCGCTGGACCGCGCTTTCATCGATCAAGGCATCACCTTCTCGCTGTCCGGACAGGAACGGCCGTTCCCGCTGGACCTGGTGCCCCGGGTGATCGCGGCCGCGGAGTGGGCCAAGCTCGAGCGCGGCATCAAGCAGCGGGTGGTCGCGCTGGAGCTTTTCCTCGCCGATGTGTACGGCGAGCAGAACATTCTGCGCGACGAGGTGATCCCGAAACGCCTGGTCACCTCGTGTCAGCACTTCCATCGCGAGGCCGCGGGACTGGTGCCGCCGAACGGGGTGCGGATTCATGTGGCGGGCATCGACCTCATTCGTGACGAGCGCGGTGACTTCCGGGTGCTCGAGGACAACCTGCGTTCGCCGTCAGGTGTGTCGTATGTGATGGAGAACCGGCGCACGATGGCGCGGGTCTTTCCCGATCTGTTCTCCTCGCACCGGGTTCGGGCCGTCGGCGACTACCCGAGTCACCTGCTCGCGGCGCTGCGCGCGTCGGCTGCGCCGAACGAGGCCGATCCAACGGTGGTGGTGCTGACGCCCGGTGTGTACAACTCGGCATACTTCGAGCATTCGCTGTTGGCCAGGCAGATGGGCGTGGAACTGGTCGAGGGGCGTGATCTGTTCTGCCGGGACAACGTTGTTTACATGCGGACTACGGCGGGTGAGCGTCAAGTCGACGTGATCTATCGCCGGATCGACGACACCTTCCTCGATCCCATGCATTTCCGGCCGGATTCGGTGCTCGGCGTCGCGGGGCTGCTGAATGCGGCGCGGGCGGGCAATGTCGTCATCTCCAGCGCGGTCGGCAACGGCGTCGGCGACGACAAGCTGATCTACGCCTACGTGCCGACGATCATCGAGTACTACCTCAACGAGAAGCCGGTGCTGCCGAACGTCGACACCTACCGCTGCTGGCTGGACGACGAGCGCGACGAGGTGCTCGATCGGATCGCCGAGTTGGTGGTGAAGCCGGTGGAGGGTTCCGGCGGATACGGCATTGTCATCGGGCCGGATGCGTCGCCGCGGGAGTTGGAGGCGTCGCGACGGCGGATCAAGGCGGATCCGCGCGGATGGGTCGCGCAGCCGGTGGTGCAGTTGTCGACGGTGCCGACGAAGGTCGGAAACGAGTTGGTGCCGCGGCATGTCGATCTGCGGCCGTTCGCGGTCAATGACGGTGACGAGGTCTGGGTGTTGCCCGGTGGGCTGACCCGGGTCGCGTTGCCGGAGGGTTCGCTGGTGGTCAATTCCAGCCAGGGTGGCGGGAGTAAGGACACCTGGGTGTTGTCCGGGCGGGATTCACTGGCCGATCGGGAATTGGCGGGCGCGGAGTTGGTCGGTGAACCGCCGCAATCGGATTCGCGTGAAGTAGGCCGGGATTTGACGGCGTCGCAGGCGAATCAGCAACAGCAGCAACAGCAGCAGGAGCAACGGCAGTCGCAAAGCAGCCGGCTATCGGAGCAACGGCACTCGCCGGGCGAGGAGCAACGGCAGTCGCAGAGTGGGCGACTATCGGGCCGACAGCGCCAATCGCAAGGCGGGCAAACCCAACAGCAGCGGCAAGGGGGGTGACGCGCTGATGCTGGCCCGCAACGCGGAATCCCTGTACTGGATCGGACGTTACGTCGAGCGTGCCGACGACACCGCGCGCATTCTCGATGTCGCGGTGCATCAACTGCTCGAGGACGCGACCG
This sequence comes from Nocardia sp. NPDC046473, assembly GCF_040645995.1. Classification (NCBI taxonomy): domain Bacteria; kingdom Bacillati; phylum Actinomycetota; class Actinomycetes; order Mycobacteriales; family Nocardiaceae; genus Nocardia; species Nocardia sp. NPDC046473. The sequence continues at coordinate 679,012 of NZ_JBEYZJ010000004.1, read as the reverse complement.
TCGATCCCGACCGTACTTCGCGAGTCCTGTTGCGGGTGCTCGGCATCGAACCTCCGGAGGGCACGCTGGATGTCTGGTCGGTCACCGACCTCGTCGCCTTCAGCCACGACGGTGGCTCGATCATCGATTCGATCGCCAATGCCCGTGAAAATGCCAGGGGCGCAAGGGAAGTAACCTCCAGCGAGATGTGGGAATGCTTGAACGCCACCTACATCGGACTGGCGGTCGCGGAGAAAGCGGCGCGCAGTCTCGGGCCGCACGAGTTCTTCCACTACGTGCAGGATCGCGCGGCGATGTTCGCCGGACTGTCCGACTCCACGCTCAGTCGCGACGACGGCTACCGGTTCCTATTGCTCGGCCGCTCCATTGAACGCGTGGATATGACTGTGCGCCTACTACTTTCGCGCGCCGGTGACCGCACCTCCTCGCCCGCCTGGGTGACCGTGCTTCGGTCGGCCGGTGCGCACGACACCTACCTGCGCACTCACCGTGGCGCCCTCGACGCCAACCTGGTTGCCGAATTCATCCTGCTCGACCGGCTTTTCCCGCGTTCGGTGTTCCACTCGGTGCGGGTGGCCGAAACCTGCTTGGCCGAACTGGATCAGCGGCCGAGCAGCCGGGTCGGGGCCAGGCACGAGGCGCAACGCCTGCTGGGCCGTGCGCGCAGCGAGCTCGAATTCCTTCCGCCCGGTGTGCTGTTGGAGGACCTGCAGAACCGGCTGATGTCGTTGCAGAAGACGTGCCGCGAGGTGAGCGAGGCGATCGCGCTGCAGTACTTCCACGCCGCGCCCTGGGTGGCGTGGACCGATCTGCACAGCAAACGGGACGGTCACGTGCAGGTGGAGGGGGAAGTATGAGTTGGCGAATCCGGGTGGTGCACACCACCGGTTATGTCTACGACGCGCCGGTGACGCGGTCGTTCAATGAGGCTCGGCTCACGCCGCGCGCGGACAGCAGGCAGAACGTGATCCTCAATCGCGTCGAGACCGAGCCGTCCACCCGCTCCTACCGCTACACCGACTACTGGGGCACCGCGGTCACCGCGTTCGACTTGCACGCTCCGCATACCGAATTGGAGGTCACCGGCTCGTCGGTGGTGGAGACCGAGCCGTTCGCCGGTCCGGCCGAGGAGCTGGACTGGGATCAGTTGCGCACGGATCGGATTGCCGACCGCTTCGACGAAATGCTCGCGCCCACTGCGTATGTGCCGAGCGATCGCAAGTTGGCCGGCATCGCCAAGCAACTGTCCAAGGGGCTGCCGCCGGCGAAAGCCGTTGTCCGCGCGGCCGAATGGGTGCACCGGGAGATGACCTATCTCGCGGGCACCACCTCGGTGCATACCTCGGCGGTGCAGGCGTTCGCCGAGCGGCAGGGTGTCTGCCAGGATTACGCGCACCTGACGCTGGTGCTGTTGCGCAGCATGGGCATTCCCAGCCGATACGTCTCGGGCTACCTGCATCCGAATCCGGCCGCCGAGATCGGCGTGACGGTAGCCGGCCAGTCGCATGCCTGGGTGGAGGCGTGGACCGGCATGTGGTGGGGCTACGACCCGACCAACAACATCGCCATCAACGAGCAACACATTTCGGTCGGTGTCGGCCGGGATTACGCGGATGTGCCGCCGTTGAAAGGCATATTCTCCGGAGGTGGCTCCACGGATCTCGAGGTCGTTGTAGAGATCACCCGACTCGCGTAGCGTCCGTAAGACGACCCGTTGATCTTGAACGGCACTGTTTTCTCAGCGGTACCACGGCTGGCAATGCTTCTTTGTCTCCGAACGCGGAAGGTGGACAGATGTCAACGGCTCAAGAATTCGTCGAAGAGGTTGCCGAGTACGGCCCTATTCCCGACACCAAAAAGTGGGGTGCTGAGGCGCTCGGTACATTTGTGCTGGTGATGGGTGGCGTCGGTACCGCGGTGCTGGCGGGGGAGCGGGTCGGGGCGTTGGGGGTGGCGTTGGCCTTCGGGCTCACGCTGCTTTTCCTGGTCTACGCGATCGGGCCGATTTCCGGATGTCACGTGAATCCTGCGGTGACGGTGGGACATTTGCTGCTCGGCCGGATCAGTGTGGTTACTGCGGTCGGGTATTGGATCGCGCAATTGATCGGCGGGTTTCTGGCCGGGCTCGTTTTGTTCGCGCTCGCGAAGAATCTGCCGTCCTATGACCGCGAGGTCAACGGGCTGGGCGCGAATGGCTGGGGACATCACAGTCCGTCGGCGCAAAAGGGTCCGCTGGGCGAGGTCGTGCTGCAGAACGGATACGGGATGGCCGCAATGATCATCATCGAGGTCATGCTGACCGCGCTGCTGGTCTTCGTGGTGCTCGCCTCGACCGATCAGCTGTCCGATGTGCCGCTGGCCGGTCTGTCGATCGGTGTCACGCTGGCGGTCATCCACCTGATCTCGATCCCGGTGGACAACACCTCGGTCAACCCGGCCCGCAGCCTCGCCGTCGCGCCCTATCAGGACGGTGCGATGGGGCAGGTCTGGGCCTTCGTGGTGTTCCCGCTGATCGGCGGTGCGCTCGGCGCACTGGTGTACGGCCTGCTGTTCGGCCGTTCGCGCAACCTGCTCTCGTGAGTTTAGCCAATGGGCCCGCCGACTGTCGGTGGGCCCGTTGCTATTTCGCCGTGTGTGCAACCGCAGGCCGTATTCGACTCAGTGCCAAGCATATTCGGCGCACAGTCGGTGGGCGACGAGGTCGAATGTCTTGCGCGCCAAGATGGCTCCCTCGCGGCGGATGCCGTCCTCCGGCACGTCCAGCACCCGGTCGAGGCGGACCCAGCTCGGTCTGCCCTCGGGATCCCAACTGCCGCTGCCGATGCCGACCCAGTTCGGGTCGTGCGCCCGATCCGCTTTCGACGACAGCATCAAACCGAGCAGCGTCCGGCGATCCCGGCCGACGACCAGCACCGGCCGGTCCTTGCCATTGCTCGGATCCTCTTCGAACGGCACCCAGGTCCACACGATCTCGCCGGGATCGGCCCGCCCGTCCAGCTGCGGCGAGTACACGATCTGGCGGGCGCGCTCGGCCGTCGGCACCGGGGTGGACGCGGTCGGCCGCACCTTCACCGCGGGCGTCCGTCGCGCGGCCAGCGATCCGACCAGCCGCTCCACCAGCTTCGGTCCCTGCTGTCTGACGATCTTGGGACCCTGCTCCTTCGCGATCAGTCCGAGCTGCTTGCCGAGGGAGTTCCAACTTCGGGCCATATTCGCAATATAACGGCGCACCGCCGTCTTCTCATCCGCGCCGCGACCACCCCGCGCCAACTACAAATTTGCTGATCTGGGCTTGCTACGGACCATCAGCGGGCCAGATCCGGCTAAGGCCCTCGCTAGCAGGGATGAAGCCGACCAATGTATGAAGTCCGAGTCATAGCAGCGTGGCATCAAGTGTGTGGGCGCCCACTGTTCCCGGCCGGGAAACGTCGCCCGCGACACCCGCCTCGCGCGCTCGAGCACACCGCTGGCGGAAGCTTCGCACTGCTCATGGGACGATAGACGGCAGTTTGCCAATACCCATGAGGAGTGGAGTGCCCGCCAGCTTCGCCGACACGACGTTCACCGATCCGTCTCGGATCCGGAACTTTTGCATCATCGCGCACATCGATCACGGGAAGTCGACGCTGGCCGATCGGATGCTGCAACTGACCGGTGTGGTCGAGGAGCGGGCGATGCGCGCCCAATACCTGGACCGGATGGACATCGAGCGCGAGCGCGGCATCACCATCAAGGCGCAGAACGTGCGGCTGCCGTGGCAGGTCGACGGCACGGACTACGTGCTGCACCTGATCGATACGCCGGGCCACGTCGACTTCACCTACGAGGTGTCGCGCGCACTGGAAGCCTGCGAGGGCGCGGTGCTGCTGGTCGACGCGGCGCAGGGCATCGAGGCGCAGACGCTGGCCAACCTGTACCTGGCGCTGGACAAGGATCTGACGATCATCCCGGTGCTCAACAAGATCGACCTGCCCGCCGCCGATCCGGACCGCTACGCGGCCGAGATCGCGCACATCATCGGCTGCGAACCCGACGACGTGCTGCGGGTGTCGGGCAAGACCGGTGTCGGTGTGACCGAACTGCTCGACGAGGTCATCAAGACGGTGCCCGCGCCCGTCGGTGATTCCGACGCGCCCGCCCGCGCGATGATCTTCGACTCGGTCTACGACACCTATCGCGGCGTGGTCACCTATGTCCGCGTGGTGGACGGCAAGCTCACGCCGCGCGAGAAGATCAAGATGATGTCCACCGGCGCCACGCACGAGATGCTGGAGATCGGCATCGTCTCGCCGGAGCCCAAGCCGACCCAGGGGCTCGGCGTCGGCGAGGTGGGGTACCTGATCACCGGCGTGAAGGACGTGCGCCAGTCGAAGGTCGGTGACACGGTGACCGCCGCGCGCAACGGTGCCACCGAACCGCTCGTCGGCTACCGCGAGCCGCGCCCGATGGTCTACTCGGGTCTGTATCCGGTCGACGGTTCCGACTATCCGGACCTGCGCGACGCGCTGGAGAAGCTCCAGCTCAACGACGCTGCGCTCACCTACGAGCCGGAAACCTCCGTGGCACTTGGCTTCGGGTTCCGTTGCGGCTTCCTCGGCCTGCTGCACATGGAGATCACCCGCGAGCGGCTGCAGCGCGAGTTCGATCTGGACCTGATCTCCACCGCACCCAACGTGGTCTACACCGTAGAGATGGAAGACGGCAGCAAGCACGTCGTCACCAACCCGTCGTACTGGCCGGAGGGCAAGGTCCGGCACGTCTACGAACCGATGGTGAAGTGCACCGTCATCTCGCCGAGCGAGTTCATCGGCTCGATCATGGAGCTGTGCCAGAGTCGCCGCGGCGAACTCGGCGGCATGGACTACCTGTCCGAGACCCGCGTCGAGCTGCGCTACACCATGCCGATGGCGGAGATCATCTTCGACTTCTTCGACTCGCTGAAGTCACGCACCCGCGGCTACGCCAGCCTCGACTACGAGGAGACGGGCGTGCAGGACGCGGCGCTGGTCAAGGTCGACATCCTGCTGCAGGGTGAAGCGGTGGACGCGTTCAGCGCGATCGTGCACAAGGACGCCGCCCAGGCCTACGGCAACAAGATGACCACCAAGCTGCGCGAACTCATCCCGCGCCAGCAGTTCGAGGTGCCCATCCAGGCCGCCATCGGCTCGAAAATCATTGCCCGCGAGAACATCCGCGCCATCCGCAAGGACGTGCTCGCCAAGTGCTACGGCGGCGACATCAGCCGCAAGCGCAAGCTGCTGGAAAAGCAGAAGGAAGGCAAGAAGCGGATGAAGACGATCGGCCGCGTCGAGGTCCCGCAGGAAGCCTTCGTGGCCGCGCTGTCCTCGGACGCCGCGTCGGACAAGCCGAAGGGTAAGTAGTAACGGCGCTGGTCGACCATACGCGGGAAGCCGGCGCGATAATGCTTTCATAGGGCACCACGCATGAGGCAGGATTCCCTGTCATGGGGAGTGCAACCGAGGAGGCGGAAATGGCTATGCTGCCGCATTATGGTGGGCTGCCGCACCACGGCGGGTACGCTCCCGACGGTTTGACCGTGGCTGATGTCAGGGCGGGTTATGACCCGGGGTTCCGATACGAGCTCGAGGATGGGGTGGCCGTGATGATGGCGTCGGCGTCGATGTGGCACAACCGTGTGCTGCGACGGCTCACCGTTGCGATGGAGGCGCTCTGCCCGGTAGATCTCTCGGTCGAGATGGAGCAGTCGATCGAGCTCGCAGACGACTTCGCCCCGATCCCTGACATTCTGGTCATCGAGTCAGCAGCAGCGAATCCCGCCGAGAACGTGCTTCCGAAGGAAGCTGTCCGCCTCGCCGTGGAGATCGTCTCGCCGGGAACTCGCCGTAAAGATCGCTGGATCCGACCGATGGACTACGCAGCGGCCGGAATACCGAACTACTGGCGGATAGAGTCCGAGAACTTCGAGCCGGTCGTGTACGCCTTCCAGTTGGACGAGGCCACAAAACTCTACGAGCCGTCCACCCCGACACCGATGCATAACGGGTGGTTGCGTACGTCGGTCCCGTTCGATATGGACATAGAGCTCACCGGATTGGGCCGCTGACCTCTGCCGCTGACTGCGGAACCATCGCGATTCGGACCTGGAGGCGGACTCCGCCGAGCGGGCTGGGGGCGAGTTCGGCTGTGCCGGAGTGGAGTTCGGCTTGTTGGCGGACCAAGGCGAGGCCTAGGCCGGAGCCGGGGGAGCCGGGGCCTTTGACGAAGCGGTCGAAGGCTTTGGGGCACAAGGTGTCCGGGATTCCGGTGCCGTCGTCGTCGATGAGGATCTCCACGGTGTTGTTCGCGGTGGGGTGGGCGGTGATGGTGACGGTTTCGGCGTGACCGTGTTGGACGGCGTTCGCTACCGCGTTGGTGACTATCAGCATCAGGCCGCCGGGGGTGCCGGTGATCGTGACCGGCTCGCATTCGGTGAGGGTGATGTGGACGTCGGGGTGGCGGCGTTGGGCGTCTTGGGCTGCGCGGTCGAGGGTTTCGCAGAGGTCGAAGGGTTCGAAGAGGTCGGGCTTGGTGAGTTCGCCGACGGCGAGTCGTTCGAGGTCGGTGAGGGTGTTCTCGATTTGTTGTTCGGCGAAGAGGACTTCGGTGAGGATGTTGCCGCGCTGTTCGGCGGGAATCTCCTTGGTGGCCAACACTTGTAGGTCGGTGCGCAGCGCGGTGAGGGGAGTGCGCAGTTCGTGGGCGCAGACGGCGGCGAAATCGCGGGCGCTGGTGAGTGCATGGTTGGTGGCGCGGTGGGCGGCTTCGAGGCGGGCGAGCATGCGGGTGATGGCGTCGGAAAGTTCTTCCGCCTCCCTGGCGCCCTGGCCGGACAGTGGTGGGAGTTCCTCGAGGGTGTCGATGCCGTGGGTTGCGGTGGCCAGCCTGCGCAGCGGGCGGGCGGCGTAACCGGCCAGGAACCAGCCGAGCAACGCGGCGGTCAGCGCACCGGCGACGCCGATGCCGAGGCCGATCAGCTGGCTGCGGTGGATCGCCGAGGCGACGACATCACGGTTGGGGTCCAGCGAAACGAGCACGCCGGGTAGACCGTCGACGCGGGTGATCGCCACGTCGGGTGGCAGGTCGGCCCGCTGGGGAGCGGGAGCGGTGCCTTTCTCCGGGGTGCCGGTCGCCGCGTAAGGCGCTTCGGTCGCATAACCGGGGGCCGCAGGCGGCGGTGGCGCCGCGGCCATCGGTGGCCCGGGCGACGCGGGCACGGCATCCTGCGGCAGGGCCGGAATCCGGTCCGCCGGAATATTTTTCAGCGGCGGTGCCACCCGAACCGCCATCGATGAGACCGTATCGTCCAACTGCCGCTCACTGGTCGCGTTCAGCAACGCGGCGAAGGTGATGGTCAGGGTGAGCGCGACCAGCGCCGCGACCACACCGGAGACCACCGCCACCCGAGTACGCAGCGAGGGTGAGCGTTTCACGGCTGCTCCCGTAAGACGAAGCCGACACCGCGCACCGTGTGCACCACCCGCGGCGCGCCGGGCGCCTCCAGCTTGCGCCGCAGATACGAGACGAACACATCCACCACATTGGTGTCGGTGGCGAAGTCGTAACCCCATACGGTGGAAAGGATTTGCTCCCGGCCGAGCACGATGCCCGGGTTGTCGGCGAGCATGGCGAGTACCTCGAATTCTCGTTTGGTCAAATCCACCGAGGTGCCCGCGGCCAGCACCCGGTGCCCGGCCAGGTCGATCTGCACCTGACCGATCCGCACCTGCGTGTCCGGTCGTTCGGTGGTGACCCGGCGGCGTAGCAGTGCGCGCAACCGGGCGACCAGCTCGCCGAGGTCGAAGGGCTTGGTGAGGTAGTCGTCGGCCCCACGTTCGAGGCAGGCGATGCGGTCGGTCACGGCGCTGCGCGCGCTCAGCACACAGATCGGGATGTCGTTCCCCATCGCACGCAACGCCGTGACCACGCCTTCACCGTCCAGCGTCGGCATATTCACGTCCAACACCATGGCGTCGGGTGTCGCGCTACGCACCATCGCCAGCGCCTCGGCGCCGTCGGCCGCGGTGACCACCTCGAAATCGGAGAGTTCCAACCCGCGTCGTAGCGACGCGAGCACACGAACCTCGTCGTCCACGACCAAGATCCGGTGTCCGGTCATGGATCAACATTAGTCCCGGCCGGTCAGCGAACGCTGGCGACGACGCACCCCGGCTCGGCCGGGTAGGCGGGTACCGCGTCGGCCGGGACGCCGGGCACGGTGTCGAGCGGGGTTGCGGGCACGGCACCCGGCGGCAGGTCACGCTGGATGGTCGCCCACGGCCCGTCTTCGCCCGCACCATGCGTGATCACCACCGACCCGTCCGGACCGATCTGCGGGCAGACGATGGGTTCGCCGGGGACCGGATCGATCGCGATGCGCGGACCCGGCTGCGTCGGCGCGGGCAGACCGGGCTGCGTCGGCGCGTCCAGACGAGGCTGCGTCGGCGCGGGCGGCGGCCCCGGCTGGGCCGCGGCGGCGCCCGCCATGCTCGCGACCAGGGCGGCGGTGAGCGCGGTCCCGCTGAGCACGGCCGCGATGCGGCGTCCGCTGAGTGCAGTCATGAGGGGTGACTCCTTCAGATCGATGCTGTCGGCCCGACTGGCCCGATGAAATCGACGGTAGGCAAACGATCTTCACCACTTGTTGAGCAATCGTTAGAGAACTCTTAGGGTCTCGTCGGCCTGCACGCGACGTCGCGGAGCACCGACAGAATCTGACCTGGTCATGGTGCATATTGGGGGGCCGTGTCCGGTTGGGTAACCCACTAGAAATAGGGCTTTCGTTCTGGTTTTCGGGATGGCAAGGTTGTGTTGCTCGCCACCTGTGGAGTCTCTACAGTCCTGGAGAATGTGACAGTCGGGTTTTCCCGAAATAGTGTTAGGTGATCTTCACTCGGCCTGGCCGGTCTGTGAGGATGGTTGCTGGAAACCCGAGATGGAGCTTTCATGACGCGTGACCTGCCCTTCGATGACGAGACCACCGAGGCAGCTGAGCGCACGGGTGACACCGCCTATCGAGTGGCCACGGGTGTCGCGCGGGTCGCTCGGGCCGGCGCCTACGTCACCGGCGGCGCACTGGTGGCCGCGAACGGCGGCGGCGTCCCGGCTCACCCCAACTCGTCGCACGCGGACAGCAGGAACGCGGGTTGGGCACACAACACCGACCCCGACTCCGACATCCCCTCGCCGGTGATCACCTTCCCGGACCTGGTCGTGGAACCGGCACCGCTGACTCCGCCGCACGCGAGCAACTCGACGGTTGCGCACCCCAACCCAGGCTTCGGACTGCCCGGCGGCGACCACGGCGGTGCGAATCTGCCGTTGCCGACGCTCAACGGCGACTACAGCGGCACCGATGCGGGCTTCGCGCTGCCGGGCACCGACGGCGGCCAGTCCGGCATGGGACTGCCCAGCGTTCCCGGCGGTGGGTCCGGCCAACACGGCATGGAACTGCCAGGGACATCGAACCAGCCGGGCTTCGGACTGCCGGGCACCTCCGACGCGACCGGCCAGCCCGGCATGGGCCTGCCGGGAACACCCAACGGCATCGGCCTGCCCGGCACGGACGCCGGTGCGTCCAACGGTCTGCAACTGCCGGGCACCGACGGCGGCGTCTCGAATGATCTCGACCTGCCCGGCGGCCACGGCTTCGGCCTGCCCGGCCACGGACTCGGTCAGGCCGGACACGGTTTCGGCCTGCCGGGCACGAACGGCTTCGTCGCGCCCGGTTCCGGCGCCTTCGACCTGCCCGGCTCGCACGCGGCCTCGACCGCCGGCGGTCCGTTCGACGGTGTCGGCGACGGCGGCGGTGATCCACTCGGCGTCTTCGTCGGCACGCAGTGGTCGGTGGACTTCGGCATCGGCCCGCAGGGCGTCTACTTCAACTCCGAGATGAAGGTGGACGTCGGCGTCGGCCATGTGGGCGACCAGCTCGACCAGTTCACCGATTTCCTCGGCAGCGGCCTCGGTCACGTGCCCGACGGCACCGGACGCTCGGTGACCGATCCGGCCATGAACGGGCACAGTCATCACAGCCACCCCGGCGTTGTCGGCGGTCTCACCACTCCCGGCTCCAACTCGTCGACGGCACCGGCGCCCACCGCGCAGCCGGTGGTACAGCCGCTCGCCGCGCCCGCGCCGGTCATGTCCGCCGCGGTCGCACCCGTGGCCGCCGCGGCGCCTGTTGTCGCCGTCGCGCCCGTGGCGAGTGCCGCGCAGCCGGTCGCGGCCACCCCGCTGCAGACAACGATCCAGCCGGACGCCGCGAGCACGCCGATCGCGAATGTGTTCACCGCGCCGGAGGGGCCGTCGGTGCTCACTGTGCCCGCGGCCGCCACGCCCGTGATCTTCGATCACGCCCGCCCGACGCCGGTACTGAAGCCGACGACTCCGGTGACCGACACGACCAAGCACTCGGACGGCTCGATCACCACCCCGAACACGCCGACCACCATCACCAAGACCGTCCCGGTCCCGGTGGTGCCGACCGACGTCGCCACCCCGAGCGTCCCGAAGACGCCGGACATCACGACGAAGGTGCCCGGCGTGAGCACCCCGTCGACGGGCCACGGCGGCATCAGCACCGGACCGGACGTGCCGACCACCAAGGTTCCGCCGACCACCGGCAGCCAGCCGACGCACGCGCCGACCACCTCCCCGGACGATGACGGCGTCACCACGCCGGGCACCGGTACTGGTACCGGCCCGAGCACCGGCAACGGCACGTCCGGTGGCGTGACCACTCAGCCGACCGTGCCGACCAAGGACGTGCCGACCGGGACCCAGCCGGATCCGACCGTGCCCACCCGTGACATCCCGACCGCGGATGTGCCGACCCACGATGTCCCGATCCCGACGCACGACGTCCCGGTGCCGACCCACGACGTGCCGACCTACCAGCCTCCCGCCCCGACCCAGGCGCCGGTGCCGACCTACAAGCCACCGACGACGATCGACCCCAAGCCGCACGCGATCGCGGATCCGATCAGCAGCGCACACATGGTCGATTCGACGATGGTCCCGATCCAGGACCACGCTTTCTACGCCGACCACTCGACCCTCGCGCTCGCCTCGGGCGGCGGCCTTTCCGGTGCGTTGATGCCGGAATCGACGATGGCCGAGACCCACCACATGGTGCCGGGCGGCTTGGACATAGCGTTGATGTAATCGGAGCCTGTTGTGTGGTCAAGGGGTGCAGGGGGCGTCCATGTCGATCGATAGCAAACACATGTAAGGAGGCAGGTTGTCTGCCGCAGCCGGGCTGAAGGCCGCGACGGTGAAACATCCGGACGCGATGGCGCCGCTGATCCGGATTCTGGACGAACTGCGGGAGATGACCCGATTCGCGGGCCGCGACGATCTGGGCAGTCGCCTGAGCATGGTCCGGGCCAGGGTCAGCGATCCCCGGGTTCGCCTCGTTGTCGTCGGTGAGCCGAAGAACGGCATGAGCACGCTGGTCAACAGTCTGGTCGGCGCGTCGGTCAGCGCCACCGACAGCGACCTGAGCGTGCCCGTCATCGTCGAGTACGGACCGGAACCGACTGCGACACTGGTCCGTTCGGTCGACGGCCGCACCGAGCGGCAGTCCGTGGACCCGCTCGATCCCGGGCCTGCCATCTCCGGCTTCGGCGTGATCCGGGCCGAGTTCACCCAGCCGAGTTCGTTGCTGGCCGACGGGGTCGTGGTGATGGACGCGCCGGGTGCGCGGGGAGCCGACAACACCACCTGGTCGATGGTCGCCGCTGCCGACGCCGTCCTCTACGTCACCAACGCGGCCACCGAGCTCACCGTCGATCAGATCGCCTACCTGCAGCGCATCCAGCAGATCTGCCCGACCGTCATCTGCGTGCTGAACAAGATCGACCAGTTCTCCCACTGGTCGCACACCCAGCAGCGCAACCGGGAACTGCTCGACGCGGCCGGGCTCGGCTTCGCGGTGGCGCCCGTGTCCGCGGAACTGCACCGGCAGGCCGGGCTGTCCGGCAACTATCAGCGCGACATCGAATCCGGTGTGCCGCAACTGATCGACCACCTGCGCGACTATGTGGTCGCCCGCGCGGACAGTGTCGCGTTGGAAGCGGCGGTGCAGGATATTCGCCTGGTCGGCGATCATCTCGCGTTGACGTTGCGCAATGAGGTGGAGTCGCTGCGCGATCCGCGACGCCGCGACGAGATCACCGATCAGCTGGTCCGGGCGCGGGACGGGGCCGATCAGCTGCGTCAGCGCACGGCGAACTGGCAGGTCACCCTGGTCGACGGCAGCACAGAGCTGATGGCCGATATCGAACACGACCTGCGGCATCGGCTGCGCAACCTCGTGCGCGACGCCGAGGCCGAGATCGTCAAGACCGATCCGGCGCGCCGCTGGAAGGAATTCGGCACCGACCTCGACGCCAGGATCTGCGAGGCGGTCGAGGAGAACTTCGTGATGGCGCACTATCGCTCGGTCGAACTGTCCGAGCAGGTGGCCTCGAAGTTCTTGGCGGACAACCGCGCCGCGCCGCTGCCGGATCTGCGCCTGGACAACCCCGGCGAGGTTCTCGAACCGGTGCAGCCGCTCGAACCGTTGGAGAGCGCGAAAGCCGGTGTGACCCAACAGTTCCTGTCCGGTCTGCGCGGTTCCTACGGCGGCGTCCTGATGGTCGGTCTTGCCACCAGCCTGCTCGGCATGTCGCTGGTCAACTGGTATTCGGCCGGTGCGGGTGTGCTGCTCGGTGTGAACGCGCTGTGGGATGACCGCAAGAACCGCAAGGCCCGCCGTCGCGCCGAGGCGAAGGTCGCGGTGGCGCGGCTGATGGACGACGTCATCTTCCAGGTGAGCAAGGAATCGCGAAATCGGTTGCGCGCCATGCAGCGGGTGTTGCGCGATCACTTCACCGAGATCGCCACCGACGTCGCCAAGCAGGCCGACGAGGCGCTGCGCCTGGCCGAGGCGGCCTACGAGAAGTACGGCGACCGCAGCGGCGACCGGATCACCGACGTCGACGCGCAGCTCGGCAAACTGCGCGGCCTGCGCGAACAGGCCGACAGTCTGACCGTCTGACGAACAACCCTGCTACCCAGGGTTGTTCGCGGGGGAGTGGGCGGGTTGGAAGCCGCCCGCGTTCCGGTAGTCCTCGGCCCTGATCACGTGGGTGACCGCGTTGATCAGCGCCAGGTGGGTGAAGGCCTGCGGGAAGTTGCCGAGGTGGCGGCCGCTGCGCGGGTCGATCTCCTCGGCGTAGAGGCGCAGCGGGCTGGCGAAGCCGAGCAGTCGCTCGCACAGGTGCCTGGCCCGCTGCAGCTCGCCGATCTCGACCAGCGCGGACACCAACCAGAACGAGCAGATGGTGAAAGCGCCTTCGGCGCCGGTCAATCCGTCGTCGGTGGTCTCGGTGCGGTAGCGCAGCACCAGGCCGTTCTCGGTGAGCCGGTCCGCGATGGACAGCACGGTGGCCCGGATCCGGTGGTCCTCCGGCGGCAGGAAGCGGGTCAGTACCGCCAAAAGCAGTGAGGCGTCGAGGGTGTCGCCGCCGTAGGTCTGGGTGAGGACGCCGTTGGCGTTCACCCCGTGTTCGAGGATGTCGGCCTTGATCTCGTCGGCGATGGTGTACCACTCGGTGGCGTGCTCCAGTTGGCCGTGCATCTCGGCCAGCTTCGCGCCGCGGTCGAGCGCGACCCAGCACATCACCTTGGACGACGTGAAGTGCTGTGGCTCACCGCGTACCTCCCAGATGCCGCGGTCGGGCTCGTGCCAGTGCGCGATGGCCGCGTGCACCTGACGTTCCAGCAACGGCCACAACGTTTCCGGCACCTGCTGGCGCGACTTCACGTGCAGGTACACCGCATCGAGCATGGTGCCCCAGATGTCGTGCTGGTCCTGGTTGTAGGCGGCGTTGCCGATGCGCACGGGCTTGGATCGTTCGTAGCCGCTGAGGTGGTCGAGATCCTGTTCGGTGATCTGGCGTTCGCCGCCGATGCCGTAAAGTACTTGCAGCGGAACGGCATCGCCGTTTTCTCCGGTGGTGGCGTCGCGCAGGAAGGCGAAGAAGTCGTCGGCCTCGCGGTTGAGTCCGAGCGTGTACAGGCCCCACAGCGCGAAGCTGGAATCGCGCACCCAGGTGTAGCGATAGTCCCAATTGCGTTGACCGCCAGGAGTTTCCGGGAGCGAAGTGGTGGCAGCGGCGAGTAGTGCGCCGGTCGGGGCGTAGGTGAGGCCCTTGAGTGTCAGCGCGCTGCGCTGTAAGTAGTTGCGCCACGGGTGATCCGGGAAGTTGCCCTGGGTGATCCACTGGCGCCAGCTCTCGGTGGTCTGCCACATCTTCTGCGCCGCATCGGCGTAGGTCTTGGGTGCGGGCAATTCCGACCAGGTCAGCGCGATGAACTTCTCGTCGCCCTCCTGCATTCTGGTGCGCGCGCGGGCCTCTCGGCCCTCCAGCCCGAGCCGCAGGTCGGTGGTCAGCACCAAGCTCGGCCCCGCGCTCGGGTCGTCGGTGCGGACCGCGGTCGCTTCCTCGTAGACCTTGCCGGTGTACTCCCAGCGGCTCACCGCGCGGTGATAATCGAAGGAGGGCTCGCAGCTCATCTCCAGCTCGACGGTGCCGTTCACACACTTCACCGTGCGCAGCAGCATGTGCTCGGCATCCCAATCCATCGGGGTGCGACGGTGCGTCTTGGAACGCTGATCGTTGTTGTGCCATGGACCGAGCACCAGCGCGTCGCGGACGATCAGCCAGCCGGTCTCGGTCTGCCAGGTGGTCTCCAGGATCATCCCGCCCGGCAGGTAGCGGCGCGCGCTCGGCACGTTGACGCCGTACGGGCCGAGCCGGAAGTGGCCCGCGCTACGGTCCAGCATCGCGCCGAAAACGCTCGCGGAGTCCGGGCGGGGCACGCACATCCATTCGACCGATCCGTTGCTGGCGATCAGGCAGCTGGTCTCGCAGTCGGACAGGAAGGCGTAGTCGTCGATCGGCGGGAAGGCGCCGTGCCGCTTGGCTTCGGTCAGGTGGCTGAGCACCGGCAGGTCGTACGGCTCGTCGACGGTGAGATCGTCGGAGGACTCAGAAGACGCCATCCTCACATCTTCGGGCCCAGCGGAGCCCTAAGTCCACTGTGTCTGTTGTCGCGCCCGCGGCCCGGCGCGTCCGTGACCGGATATTCACCTTGCCGACCTCTCAGGTGGACGCACTAGGCTGGGCTGGTGCATCAGATCGCAGGTTGGTGGGACAGCTTCGAGCTGTGGGTCGCGGGACTCCCGTTCATCCCGCAGTTCCTCGTCGTGCTGGTAGGCATGGTCCCGGTCAGCTTCGCCATCGCCTACCTACTCGACCGGACGCTGCGCGCCCTGCTGCGGGTACTCGACCGCAGACACGGCGTCGAGGAGGCGCTACCCACCGTGCCCGACACCGTGCCCGCCGACCTCACCACCGGCGAAACCCGCCCGACCGTGCAGAGCGGCGCCCACTGATGCCCCGTTCGCGCGTTCAGCTGGCTTTGATCGCCCTGCTCGTCCTGGTCGTCGTCGCCTGGCTCATCACTCGCTAGTTCTCCCCGGCCCGCCAGTCGTTGAACCGCTTGCCGATCTTGGAGACGGTCTCGCCGACCTCCTGGCCGACCGTGTTGACCGCGGAGCCGACGTCGCGGCCGAGGTTGCGGACGGTGCGGATGAGCGGGTCCTCGGACTGGTCGAAGTTGTTGCGGTAGGTGCGGGCGGCTTCCTTGATCTCCTCGGTGATGCTGGCGTTCTTGTCCTGGTCGCGCCGCGGGTAGTCACCGGCCAGGACGCGGTCGTACTCACCGCTCTGGATCCAGCGGCGCAGCTCGGCGGCGCGCAGCACGGAGAACGGGTGGCTCTGCAATTCCAGGTTGAGCAGTTTCAGCACACCGTCGCGCAGATCGCCGGAGCGTTCGTAGTCGTCGGCCTGGGCCAGGAACGCGCCGTGGTTCATTTCCTTGATCCAGGTGCCGCCCGCGGTCTTCATGTGCACCCGCACCGAGACGTCGACGTCCTGTGAGCACAGCAGCCCGGCCCGGTCGCCGGACAGTTCGGATTTGCGGCTCCATTCCATCAGCGCGGCGACGATCGCGCGTAAAGCCCAGCCGCCCACCGGCATCCAGCCGATGCTGGCGGAGATCCGCAGCAAATGCATGAGCATGGTGCGGTACACCGCGTGCCCGGACAGCGCGTGGCCGAGCTCGTGACCGACGACGAAACGCAACTCCTCGGTGTCCATCAGGTCGATCAAGCCGGTGGTCAGCACGATGAACGGCTGGTCCATGCCGATGGTGAGGGCATTCACGCGCGGGCTCTGCAGCACGAAAATCTCCGGCGTGGTGCGCGCGTCGAGCACCGCGACGCAGTCTTCGCGCAAGTGATGCAGCGAACGGAACTGTCGTTCATCGACTCGAACGGCTGTCGCGAGGTACAGAAGTCGATGCTGGCGTTCTTGCAGCAAACCGGACAAAGTGCGCAGTATCGCGTCGAATCCGGACAGCGTTCGCAGCGCCACCAACGCGGTGCGGTCGGCGGGGTGTTCCCACGCGCGAGTGCTGATGCCGGGAAACCTCGTACGTACGCGATCCGGGCTGTTAGTCATGGGATGAAACCCCCGTCTTCCTGGAACTCTGTGATTCGAACTCGGGCCGTGGCCTCTGCTACAGTCTGCCCGTGTCTTCGAGTTGCGTCCCGCGGGTCCGCCATGAACTGGCGTTGATCGCGGTCGGCAATCTCGCGGTCGCCGACATTCTCTGTCGCTGATCGGCTGACCGGGCACGTTTGCGCGTCCCTCCCTCGTAGACTGGCGTGCAACTTTTTCGCAGACGTCCCCGAACCCTCGACGGCCTACCCGGCCGATAGCCACGCCACCGGTCGCATCGACGCGGCGGCAAGGTCTACCGATCCAACAGTAGTTGTCTCCGCCGTTCGAGGTCCCGAATCGGCGGTCCCGTAGGAAAGGTCCACCCCGATGTCTCGCAATTCTTGGCTCTCCCCGCGCCGACGCGCCACCGTCGCCGCACTTACCGCGGTCGCGGCGGTCGCCCTCACCGCGTGCGGCGGTGGAGCCAGTGACACCGCCGGGGGTGGTGGCGCCGACGGCAGCGGTGGCACGCTGAACCTCTACGCCTATGCGGTCCCGAAGCCGGGCTTCGACAAGGTGGTCCCGGAGTTCAACAAGACCGACAAGGGCAAGAACGTCGTCGTCAACGGCTCCTACGGCGCGTCGGGCGATCAGTCCCGCAAGGTCAAGGACGGCGCCGAGGCCGACATCGTGAACTTCTCGGTCGAGCCCGACGTCACCCGCCTGGTCGACGCCGGCCTGGTCGACGCGACCTGGAATGCCGACGCTACCAAGGGAATTCCGTTCGGTTCGGTCGTCGCGATCGTGGTCCGCAAGGGCAACCCGAAGGGCATCAAGGACTGGGACGACCTGCTCAAGCCTGGTATCGAGGTGGTGACCCCGAACCCGTTCAGCTCCGGCTCGGCCAAGTGGAACCTGCTCGCTCCGTATGCGGCCAAGTCCGACGGCGGCAAGAACCCGCAGGGGGGCCTGGATTACTTGAGCCAGCTGGTGTCCAAGGACCATGTGAAGGTGCAGCCGAAGTCGGGCCGCGAAGCCACGGAGACGTTCTTGCAGGGCACCGGTGACGTGCTGCTCAGCTACGAGAACGAGGCGATCTTCTCCGAGCGCAACGGCGACCCGATCGAGCACTTCGTCCCGCCGGTCACCTTCAAGATCGAGAACCCGGTCGCGGTGCTCAAGAACAGCAAGCGCCAGGAGAAGGCGGTCGCCTTCCGCGACTTCCTCTACACCCCCGAGGGGCAGAAGGCTTGGGCGACAGCGGGTTTCCGTCCGGTTGATCCGAAGGTGGCGGCCGACTTCGCCAAGGACTTCCCGACACCGCAGAAGCTGTGGACCATCGCCGACCTCGGTGGCTGGAAGGCGGTGGACAAGGACCTGTTCACCCCGAACACCGGCTCCGTCGCGGTGATCTACGACAAGGCGACCAAGTAGCCGGCTCGGGCACACGGGAGACTGGACGACTGTGACTGACAGCAGCACCGCCGGGGCCGGGGCCGCGCCCGCTCCCGGCGGTTCCCCGGGTGCAGGCCGGTTCAATTGGTCGTGGCTGCGGGTGACGGGCTCGGTGGGCCCGCTCGGCATCGCCACGGCGGTGCTGTGGCTCAGCATCATCGTGCTGTTGCCGCTGGCCGCGCTCACCGTCACCTCCTTCGACGAAGGCTGGTCCGGCTTCTGGTCGGCGATCACCGCACCCGCGGCGGTGGACTCGCTGCGGATCACCGTGTTCGTCTCGATCGTGGTCGCGGTGGTCAACGTGGTGATGGGCACGCTCATCGCCTGGGTGCTGGTGCGCGACGATTTTCCCGGCAAGGGCATCGTCAACGCGCTGATCGATCTGCCGTTCGCGCTGCCGACGATCGTGGCCAGCATTGTGCTGCTGTCCCTTTACGGGCCGCAGAGCCCCATTGATATCCACCTCAACGCCACCCAGCCCGGCCTGATCGTCGCGCTGGCGTTCGTCACGCTACCGTTCGTGGTGCGCTCCGTGCAGCCGGTGCTGATCGAGGCCGATCGCGAGGTCGAGCAGGCGGCGCTCTCGCTCGGCGCGGACAACTGGACCACGTTCCGCCGCATCGTGTTACCCACGCTCGGCCCCGCGATCATCTCCGGTGGTGGGCTCGCCTTCGCGCGTGCCATCGGCGAATACGGTTCGGTGGTGCTGATCGGCGGCGCGATTCCGCGCAAGACCGAAATGGCCTCGCAGTACATCCAGAAGCAGATCGAGATCGATCGGCCGATCAACGCGGCGGCGGTTTCGGTTGCCCTGCTGGTCATTTCGTTCGCATCGCTGCTCATCTTGCGCCTGCTAGCCGAGCGAAGTGTACGAAAAGAACAGGAATCCCGATGACCGAAGGCGACATTCACCCGGTCCACCGTGCCGAAGGTTCCCTTCGGTCGTTCGCCGCTGGTCGACCGAAGGGCTCCTTCGGTCGGTTGTGCGTGCTGAAGGCGGCCTTCGGTTGGCGCGTGAGGGGTGGGGTGGGGTGAACCTGACTTGGCCTACCCGTATTTCGTTGCGGGTTGTCGCGCTGGGGTATTTGCTCGTGCTACTGGTGCTACCGCTGATCATCATTTTGCTGCGGACCTTCGAAAAGGGTATCGGCGCGTTCATCGATTCGATCACCACGCCCGCGGCGATCTCGGCGTTCCAGTTGTCGATGATCATCGTGGCGATCGTTGTCCCGTTGAACGTCATCTTCGGCATCTTCACCGCGCTCGCGCTGGTGCGCGGAAAGTTCCCGGGCCGCACGCTCGTTCAGGGCATCGTCGATCTGCCGTTCGCGGTCTCACCGGTGGTGGTCGGCGTCGCGCTGATCCTGCTGTGGGGTGTGCACGGCTGGTTCGGCGGCCTGGAGAGCGCCGGTTTCAAGGTGATCTTCGGCCTGCCCGGCATGGTGCTCGCCACCATCTTCGTCACGTTGCCGTTCGTGGTGCGCGAGGTCGAGCCGGTGCTGCACGAGATCGGCGACGACCAGGAGCAGGCCGCCGCCACCCTCGGCGCCACCCGCTGGCAGACGTTCTGGCGCATCACCCTGCCCGCCATCCGCTGGGGCCTCACCTACGGCGTGGTGCTCACGGTGGCCCGCGCGCTCGGCGAATTCGGTGCGGTGATCATGGTGTCGTCCGCGCAGCCAGGCAAGTCGCAGACCTTGACGCTGCTGGTGCACGGCCGATACATCAATGACCACAACACCTTCGGCGCCTACTCCGCCGCGACCCTGCTGATGGCCCTGGCCCTCGTGACCCTCCTGTTGATGACCCTCCTCGAACGCAAACGGGGCACTAAATGATCACCGTGACCAATGCGAAGAAGAACTACGGTTCGTTCGCCGCGCTTGACGATGTCACCATCGATATCCCGTCCGGCGAGCTGACCGCGCTGCTCGGGCCCTCGGGTTCGGGCAAGTCGACGCTGCTGCGCTCGATCGCCGGACTCGAATCGCTCGACTCCGGCATCGTGGTGATCGCCGGGAACGACGTGACCAGGGTGCCGCCGCAGAAGCGCGACATCGGGTTCGTGTTCCAGCATTACGCCGCGTTCAAGCACATGACCGTGCGCGACAACGTGGCGTTCGGCCTGAAGATCCGCAAGCGTCCCAAGAACGAGATCGCCAAGCGGGTCGACGAACTGCTCGGCATCGTCGGGCTCGACGGTTTTCAGCACCGTTATCCGGCTCAGCTGTCCGGCGGTCAGCGGCAGCGGATGGCACTGGCCCGCGCGCTCGCCGTCGACCCGCAGGTGCTACTGCTCGACGAGCCGTTCGGTGCGCTGGATGCGAAGGTGCGCGCCGATCTGCGCACCTGGCTGCGCAGGTTGCACGAGGAGGTCCATGTGACCACCGTGCTGGTCACCCACGATCAGGAGGAGGCCCTGGACGTGGCCGACCGGATCGCGGTGATGAACAAGGGGCGCATCGAGCAGATCGGTACGCCGGAGGACGTGTACGACCGGCCGGCCAACGAGTTCGTCATGTCGTTCCTCGGTGCGGTGGCGCGGCTGAACGGACATCTGGTGCGCCCGCACGACATTCGGGTCGGTCGCGAGCCGAGCATGTCGCTGGCCGAGCACGAGGGGACCGCCGATTCGGCGGGTGTCACCAGGGCGACGGTGGAGCGGGTCGTGCACCTCGGGTTCGAGGTGCGGGTCGAACTGCGCAACGCCGCGACCGGTGATCTGTTCGCGGCCCAGGTGACTCGCGGTGACGCGGAGGCGCTGCGGTTGTCCGGCGGTGAGACGGTGTACGCGCGGGCCACCCGAATCCCGGAGTTGCCCGCGCACTGATCAGGGCCGTCAATTCTGCACTGCCGCAGTCGAAGCCAATGGTTTCGGCTCAGGCCGAGTGTCTGAATTCGAAAGCGGTTGTGCCGGAACGGATGACTGATCCGTGGTGCACGAACCTGAAATGCCTGGACGCCTTGCTCTTTCGTGCATCGCACTAGCTGGGTCGGGCCGTCGGCGATCGATGCCGGATGCCCAGCGGCCCCTCCGGCGCGCTGTGTGCAGTGGCGGGAGCCTGATGCTGTGGATCCGGCGGAAGACCACCGGTCCGATGGTGCGGATTCGGGCGGCGTCGGTCCGGTAGATCAACCGGCTGCTGAGACGTTGCTGATCTTGTGCTGGCGCAACGAAATCCGTTGGTTCCGGCGATCGGGAGGCGCCACGATATCGGGTACAGAGTTGCGCTGTCACCCCATCAGGTCGGTTGTCCAAGGCGCGGGCGGTGCGGTGCGGCGTCGTCTCGCCCCTGCGGTCGGGACAGTATCCGCCGTCGGCGGTCGCATGTCAGGCGTTCGGGGGATTGTTAGGGGCTATCACAGCATGTGAGAACGTGTATCCGCGCATGCTGCCCCACGTCTGTACGGTTGTTCGGCGCCTCCGCAAACACGGACGGGACACCTCCGAATATCGGCGTGTCGCAGTGCGATCCGGCCGCCGTCGCCTTCGCCGCCGTCCAGGGCGGGTGACCAGGATGGCTGCTTATGCTATGCAACCTGTTTCAAAACAGGCGGGCTGCGGACAACAGGGTGTCCGGTGGTTGGCAGGCCGGTCGCGGAGTGGTTGCGTGGACCTTGTTCGAAGCAAATCGGCTCGGCGATCAGAGGATTGCGATGGCGGTTGGTCTCGGTTTGAGCATCGGCACGGTGAACACGGTTTCCGCGCTCGCGGAGGAGGGTTCAGCGAAAGCTCCACCGGGCCGCCGATGGGCCCAGCGCTCCCAATCCATCACCCGCCGAACGACACTCACCTTCGACAGCACGGGTTTGGCCCGGGTCGGCATGATCCCGCGGCACGGGCGCGCGATCATCGAATTCGCCGATCTCACCCAACGTTCGATCATGTCGGCGCGGGTCGGCCACCGTGCTCTCTCACCCGCGGACCTGGTGGCGGTGGTCGCCGAGAGCCTGATCACCGAGACGCTGCTGGATCATCCGCACTGCGACGCGCGTAGCAGCGATGTCGGCATCGCGCTCACCTATCCGGCGCGCTACACCGAGGCGCACATCGGCGATCTGCGCGCATCGCTGGACGCGATCGGACTCGACACCGTTCAGCTGGTCGCCGAACCCATCGCGGCGGCGACGTGGCTGGAAGCCGACCGCGGCCCGCTCATGCCCGGGCTCGCCCTGGTCTATGACCTAGGCGGGGCAAGCCTCGACATCACGCTGGTCCGGGTCGGTGCCGGCTGTCCGAGCAATCCGATCGTCGGCGAGCCGATGCACTCCGCCGAGTACGGCGGCCGAGCCTTCGGCGCGCTGGTCGCCTCGCGTGCCGGGCACGGATTGCCCTCGGCCTCTATCTCCGGGTCGGTCACCGGCACCACGGCCGACGAGTTACGCACCGAACATGTGCGAGCCTCCTTGGCGCTCGTCTACCGATGCCTGCGTGCCGCGGACGTCACCATGGCCGATGTCGACTGTGTCGTAGTGGTCGGCGGGGCGGCCCGGCCGGTCGAGGTGGCCCAGGTGCTGGCGGGCGAGCTGGCCCGGCCGGTGATCACCGCGCCCGATCCGGAGCGCACCATCGCGGACGGTGCGGCGATCATCGGCCGCCGGGCCGCCGTCGCCGCCGAGGAAGCGGCGGGCAAGCACCACGGCAAGCGCCGCCCCGGCGCGCACCGCCGGGCAGCCACCAGGGCGATGGGGCTGTCGCAGCGGACCAAGCAGCGACTGAGCAGAGTCGCGCTGGCCGCGGGGTTGTCCGTCGCCGGTGTCGGCATGGCGCTCGCGCTGCCCGCCGACGGCGTGGTCGTGGGATTGGCGCAGCTGGGGCTGCATTAGGGAGATCCGGTGGCGGTGGTGACGAGGGCGGCCGCCGCCGGATCTCCCTGATCAGCTGGTTGCGTCGAGTGAGGCCGCAGCCGCCGTTTCTCCGACTAGGGGGACCGGGGGCAGCGGCCTCTCGCGTTTTCACCAGCGCCAGTTCCTCGTGATCAACCGTCCAGGTGTCGTCTTCGTGCCTTGACGTGACTCCCCATAGGTGTAACTATGGGATACAGATAAACGTCCTACAAGGAGAGGCAGCGACGACGATGTCTACAGCCGTGACGCCCCCGATCGATGCCGATCTGGAGAAGGCGCAGGAGTACGCCTCGAAGCTGCTGCTGCTCTCCGAAGGTTCGGTCAACAAGCACTTCGACCCATTCGAGGACATCGACTGGGACAACCCCGACTTCGCACCGGAAGCGGGCCCGGAGCGGTGGATCCTCCCGGTCTCGGCCGATCCGCTCGGTCGCCACCCGTGGTACCTCGCGCAGACCGACGAGCGCAAGATCGCGATCGGCAAGTACCGCCAGGCCAACGTCGCCAAGGTGGGTCTGCAGTTCGAGACGATCCTGATCAGCGGCATGGTGACGCACAACTTCGGCCTGCCCAACGGTTCCCCCGAATTCCGCTACTGCTCCCACGAGATGATCGAGGAGCACAACCACACCCTGATGTTCCAGGAGATGGTGAACCGGATCGGCGAGGACGTGCCGGGCATGGGCCCGCTCGTCCGGAAGTTCAAATACCTCGGCGCTCCCGTCGCCGCGCTCTTCCCGAACCTGTTCTTCATGGCGGTGCTGGCCGGCGAGGAGCCGATCGACCACATCCAGAAGGCGATCCTGCGCTCCGGCGAGGACGTGCACCCGATCATGCGCGGCGTCATGGCCATTCACGTGGCCGAAGAGGCGCGACACATCTCCTTCGCCCACGAATTCCTGAAAATCCATGTGCCGGAGGCGAAGCCGGGCAGCAAGTTCGTGCTGTCGATCGCGATGCCGATCGTCATGTACATCCTCGGCCGCTCGATCTTCACCCCGCCCCGGTCGTTCTGGCGCGAATTCGACATCCCGGACTACGTGCGCAAGGAACTGTTCTACGGGTCGAAGGAATCCAAGCAGGAATTCAGCGACTTCTTCGGCGACGTGCGCACTTTGGCCAAGGACATCGGCCTGATGAACCCGGTCGCCAAGGCGGTCTGGAAGCTGCTCAAGATCGACGGGCACACCACCCGCTACCGTTCGGAGCCGTTGCGCGCGGCCAAGGCCGGCTGACGTGCCCTATATCGTCACGCAGTCCTGTTGCAGCGACGCGTCTTGCGTGTACGCCTGCCCGGTCAACTGCATCCATCCGACGCCGGATGAGCCCGACTTCCTGACCGCGGACATGTTGTACGTGGACCCGCAGGCGTGCGTCGACTGCGGCGCCTGCGCCACCGCGTGCCCGGTCGACGCGATCGTCTCGGCGAAGAAGCTGACCGACGAGCAGAAGCCGTTCATCGAGATCAACGCCGACTTCTACCGGCAGACCCGGCCGCGGCCGCTGCTGGCAAAGCCGGTGCCCGCGGCCGAGATTCGGACCGAGCGTCGGCCGATGCGGGTGGCGATCGTCGGATCGGGTCCGTCGGCGATGTACGCGGCCGACGAGCTGCTGACCCAGCCCGACGTATCGGTCACCGTGTTCGACCGGCTGCCGGTTTCGTACGGGCTGGCCCGGCACGGTGTCGCACCGGATCACGACAAGACCCGCAAGGTCAGCGAGCTGTTCGACATCATCTCGGCCCAGCACGGCTTCGGCTCGTACCTGAATGTCGAAGTGGGCGGCCATGTTTCGCACGAGGAGCTGCTCGATCACTTCCATGCGGTGATCTACGCCGTCGGTGCGTCGGCCGACCGGAAGCTCGACATCCCCGGTGAAGGGTTGTCCGGCAATATCTCTGCCACCGACTTCGTCGCCTGGTACAACGGGCATCCCGATCACGTGGACCGTATCTTCGATCTGTCGCAGCAGCGGGCAGTGATCGTCGGCAACGGCAACGTCGCCCTCGATGTCGCACGCATTCTGACCAGTGACCCGGATGCGTTGGCGGCCACCGACATTGCGCCGTACGCGCTGCGGGCGTTGCGGGAGAGCAAGATCGAGGAGGTAGTCATCCTCGGCCGCCGCGGTCCGCTCGAATCCGCTTTCACCGTGCCGGAATTCGTCGGCTTGCTCGGTGCCGACGTGGACATCGCGATCGACGGCGAGCTGCCCGAGATCACCGACGGTCTGCCGTATCAGGTCGAGCAGAAGCTGCGGTTGCTGCACACGGTGCGTAGCCGGCCGTTCGGCGAACGTAAGCGAATTGTGTTCCGCTACTTGGCTTCTCCCACCGAGATCCTCGGCACCGATCGGGTGGCCGGCATCGAGGTGAGCCGCAACGAGCTCGTCACCGACCCGGACGGCCGCACTCGCGCGGTCGCGACCGGCGTCACGGAACGTCTCGACGCAGGCCTCGTGCTCACCTCGGTTGGCTACCGTGGCGTCGCGATCCCCGGCCTGCCATTCGACGCCGCGGCGAGCGTGATCCCGAACCAGGACGGCCGCGTCCTCGAGCGCGTCAACGGCGCCGTCCTGCCAGGCACCTACGTCACCGGCTGGATCAAGCGCGGCCCGACCGGTTTCATCGGCACCAACAAATCCTGCGCTCAGCAGACCGTGCAGCAGCTGGCCGACGACTACAACGCCGGCCGCCTTCCTGAACCCGCCGGCACCGCAGCGGAATTCGACCGGCTGATCCACCAACGCCAGCCCGAGGTCCGCACCTCCGGCGCCACCAAGCGCCGCAACCCGGTCCGCCGCCTCCTGACCCGCTCCTGACAGAACCCCTCGCGGGACTACGCAGTCCCGCGAGGTCGCCACCATCGACGCCAACGTCGCCGTCGATGGTGCCCAGGCCGCGCGATGAGGGCGCGACCACCCGCCCCGACCTCCCCGCCGCGCACGTTTCACGCCGCCGCGCCCGCAATCGCTGACCGATTCGGGCGCGGCGCGGCGATTCGTACGCGGCTGGCTGGTGTGACAGTGCGGGGCTGACCTCCCCGCCGTTACGCGCTGGATGAGCTGCGCACGTTTCATGCCGCCGCGCGAGCAATTGCTAACTGGTTCGTGCGTGGCGTACTGGTTCGTGCGCGGCTGGCTAGTGTTCGGACGGGCTGCGCGCGGCGGCCCGTCCGAGCTTTCTATTGGGCCTTACTGGGCGGTGAAGCCGCCGTCGATCGCGAGTGCGGCACCGGTGACGAAGCTGGCTTCGTCGCTGAGCAGGTATGCGCAGAACGACGCGGTCTCCTCCGGCCGGCTGATTCGGCCCAGCGGGTGTAGCGCGGCGATCGCGGCTGCACCCTCGGGGGTCGCGCCCATCGAGCTGCGGAACGCGGGAGTGTCGATCGCGCCGGACACGATCGCGTTCACCCGGACGCCCTGCTTCGCCGACTCCAGCGCGACCGCTCTGGTCAGGCCGACAACGCCGTGCTTGGCCGCCACGTACGGCGCGACCGAGCCCATGCCGACCACCCCGAGGTTCGAGGCGTTGTTGAGGATCGTGCCGCCGCCGTTGGCGATCAGCGCGGGCACCTGATGGCGCAGACCGTAGAACACACTCGTCAGGTTGAGTTCCAGGTCGGCTCGCCAGCCTGCCTCGTCGATCTCGCCGATCGGACCGAAGGCGTTGACCGCGCCCGCGTTGTTGAAGGCCGCGTCGAGTCGCCCGTATTCGGTGAGTGCCGCCTGAGTGAGCCGGGCCACGTCTTCTTCTACCGTCACGTCGGTCGGCACGAACAGCGCCCGCCCGCCTGTCGCCCGGATATCGGCCGCCACCTGCTCGCCCGCGTCCTTGCCGCGCGCGCCGAGTACTACAGCGGCACCTTCACTCGCCACCCGCAGCGCCACCGCCTTGCCGACACCCGAGCTGGCACCCGTGATCAGCACGACCTTTTCCGCGAATCGTGTCGCCATGGTCTCCATTTCCCTTCTCGTTCTTGCGATCTCACCGGGGTGGTGTGGTCGCAGAACCAAGTCAAGCGGGAGCGGGTAGGCGGTGCTGGCGGGAAACGGTCCTTGAGTTGATACATCATGTATCCGGCGGGCCGGGATTTAGCTGTGCTGAAATCGCCGGAGCTGGCTATAGTTTGGTTACCGACCGGTCAGTGTCTTTATGTGACGGGTAATTCTCGGCGAAGTTCGCGGTGTTGATCATTTATCGGAGCATTGTCCGGATCGCTGCGTGGTAACCGGATTGGATAGTGCAGTATTGAATCGACAGCTGTCGAGAGGGCTGAACGATCCGCTGCCGGAGCATAATTGCAGGTGACGCGGATCATTGCCATTACGAGCTAAACGTTTCACGCCATTCTCCAGCCGTTCATGTCTATTCCACATCCTTCCAGCGAGCCGAACAGCTAATCTGTGCTGGCTGTTTGGAAGACGACCGCGGCCACATGGTTCTCTGTGTGATGGACGTGGTCTCGGTACGTTGACGGGATAGCATATGACCACAGGTCTGGGTTTCAGCATCGGCGCAGTGAACTCTATGACTGCTTCGGCGACCGGTGTACGAACCCGGCCCGTCGTGCGCAGTCGGCGCACCGCGGTGACCTTCGACAGCGCGGGCGGACTACGCATCGGTGGCATCCCGCAATTCAGCATGGCCGTAACGGATTTCGCCGACCTGAGCTGCGACCCGGAGCCGATGATCGTCGGCGGGCGCATCTGGTCGCCCGCGAACCTGGTCGCCGCCGTGGTGAACGGCCTGCGCGACGCCGAGCGCGCCGCGTCCGAGTCGGGTGCCGTAGCCACCTATCCCGCAACGTATTCCGACAAAGAGGTGTCGTTACTGCGGCAGGCGCTCGACCTGTCCGGCGCGAGTGATGTTGCGCTGGTACCGGAACCGGTCGCTGCGGCGGAATGGCTGGAGAACGAGCACGGCCCGCTGGAGCCCGGCTTCGTCCTCGTCTACGACCTCGGCGGGACCAGCCTCGACGTCACCGTCGTGCGCGTCGGCCCGGACTGGGAAAACCACCCGATGGTCGGAAAGCCGGTGCGCTCCTACGACTTCGGCGGCAGGCCGCTCGGCGCGATGATCGCGCGATACGCCCACGACGCCAAGCCCGGCGCGACCGCGCCGACGTCGACACTGTCGATGGTCGACATCGACAGCCTGCGCACCTCGCACGTGCACGACACGCTCGATGTGGTGCGCGCCGCCGTCCGATCGGCCGACCTCACCCTGTCCGACATCAGCAGCATTCTGGTGATCGGCGGTGCCTCCCGGCCCGCCGAGGTCGCCCGCACCCTCGCCGAACTCGGCCGCCCCCTGGTGGTTTCGGCCGACCCCGGCCAAACCGTCGCCGCGGGCGCCGCCCTCATGGCCGCGCGCACCATGGCGCTCGCCGCGTCCGGCGGCAACCAGCACGCACCGCGCGTGGCCGTATTCTCCAGTGCGGCCGTCGTTTCCGCGGTGGCCATGTCGGCGGTGACGGTATTCGGCAGCCCGTCGGTCCCCAGCGCGTCCCCGGTGCTCGAACATTTCCCCGGCCTCGACGCACCCACCACGGACACGCTGCTGTACGACTCCAGCGCCGACCTCGCCAGTCACCGTGACGCCTGGGTGGCGACACCGGCCGGATGGACGACCTCGCGAACCCTCGCGGCCGCCGCGAGTATGCCGAGACCCTCGGCCTATGGCCTGTTCATCACCCCGGCGTCCCACGCGACCAAGCTCGGCCCGAGCGTCGCCGAATCCCGTCTCGGCTCGCACAACGAACCCCAGCTCCCCGGCGCCACCACATCACACGGCGGCACCTACGCCGACCCGGCCTACTTCATCAACCCCCTGCCCTTCGGTCAACTCATCCCGCAACTGGGCCAGCCCCCGGCCCCGGGCACCCCCGCCCAACCCGCGGCCCCTATCGCCGGTATTCCCGCAGTACCGGCACCTGGCTCCATACCTGCTGCGCCCCCGGCCAATTCGGCTCCCACAGTGCCAGACCCGGTAGCCACCGCACCCGCCGCAAGCACCCCGGCAACCGGCGGCGCGGTGGACACCCCGACCTCCAGCACCGGCACCTCAACCGGCACAACAGCTTCCGAAGCCACCGGCGGATCGACATCAGCCAGCACGTCGTCGGGCGGAACAGCGGGCACCTCCACCGGCGGAACGTCAGCCGGTGAAACCTCTACCGGCGGCTCTACATCCAGCGGCGCCACCACCAGCGGCACGACCGGCG
Source organism: Nocardia sp. NPDC046473 (assembly GCF_040645995.1). Taxonomy (NCBI): domain Bacteria; kingdom Bacillati; phylum Actinomycetota; class Actinomycetes; order Mycobacteriales; family Nocardiaceae; genus Nocardia; species Nocardia sp. NPDC046473. The sequence goes on along the minus strand of NZ_JBEYZJ010000004.1, from coordinate 649,911 downwards.
GCTCCGCCAACAGCTCGTCGTCGGGATCCACCTCCTCCGGCGGCTCGACCTCCGGCGGAACCTCTTCGGGCGGAAGCACATCCGGCGGCACCTCGAGCGGCGCCTCCGCCGGCGGCAGCACCTCCGGAGCATCCACCGGCGGTTCCTCTTCCAGCGGCGCCACTTCAGGCGGCTCGACCTCGGGCGGTTCCACCTCGGGCGGTTCCACCTCGGGCGGATCGACCTCGGGCGGATCCACTTCCGGCGGTGCCTCCTCAGGTGGTTCGTCCGGCGGTTCCACCGGCGGCGGCGCAGGCGCCCACTAGCTCAGCCTGCCCCACGTAGCACCAGAACCGCGTTGTCCCAGTCCGACTCGATAGTGTGGTCGGATGCGGAGTGGCGGCCGCTCAGGCCGAGTCATCTTCCTCAACGGGACATCGAGCGCGGGCAAGACGACCTTGGCGCGGAGCATCCAGGACGAGAGCGATGTGCCGTTCGTCTACTGGGGAATCGACACCCTCTTCGACCTGGTGCCGCCGAACTGGGGTGGCGGTCGCGACGGTCCGCTGAGTCGTGCGGGGTTCTGGTACGACCGCAGTGGCCGCGACGACGATGGGCACCCGCTGCTGGTTGTCCGCTACGGCGCGGTGGGCCGTCGGATGCTGCGATCTGCCTGCACGGCTGCCGCCGCGTTCGCGCACGGTGGTGATCACCTGGTCATCGATGAGATGCTGCTGGCCCCGGATCTGCTCCCGATATGGCAGACCGCCCTCGCAGGGCTGGACGTTCAGCTGGTGGCCGTCACCTGTCCGCTGACCGTGGCAGAGCAGCGAGAACTGGCTCGCGGCAACGAGATCGGCTTGGCTCGCGGCCACTTCCACTCCGTCCATGACCACGGCGCCACCTACGACACGATCGTCGACACCACCACTGGCTCTCCCGCCGAACTGGCCAGAATAGTGCTCCGACGAGAGCGCCCACGGTCAGCACACCGAATTCGCCGACCAGGCTGATTGTCGGACGTGAGTGATCGTCTCGGTGCGGTTGATCGGCGGACGGGCACTGGGCCAGCGGGGGACAATGGGCTGGTGGTAACCGGGGGACCCCAGCTGATCGCGCTGGATGTAGACGGGACGTTGCTCGAGACCGGTAGTCCGGTCAGCGAGCGTGTGGCCGCGGCTGTGCGGGCGGCAGTTGCGGCGGGGGCGCATGTGGTGGTGACGACCGGGCGAACCGTGCTGGTTACTCGTCCGGTGCTGGCCGAGCTCGGTCTGATCGAAGGGCATGCGCTGTGCTCCAACGGGGCGGTGCATGTCGACGTGGCAAAGGGGCAGCCGCTGACCGTGCAGGAGTTCGACCCGGCGCCTGCGGTCGTCGCGTTGCGGGCGCTGATCCCCGAGATGGTGTTCGCGGTCGAGAAGGTCGGTGTCGGCTACTGGGCCACCGGTGTCAGCCCCGGTGGGTACTCGCTCGGTGAATATCTGCTCGTCGACCACAGTGCGCTGAGTAGCGAGCCGACCCCACGGCTCAACGGCTGGTGGCCGCAGGGTTCGCTGGAGGAAATGCTTCGCCTGCTGCACAAGCTCCACGTCCCCGGCGCCAGCTGGGTGCACGGCGAATTCGGTCCTTGGCTCACCGTCTCCCGCCAGGGCGTCTCCAAGGGCTGGGCCCTCGAACGCCTCCGCCGGTCCCTCGGCGTTCCCCGCGCCGCCACCCTGGCCATCGGCGACGGCTACAACGACCGCGAAATGTTCCGCTGGGCAGCACATTCCGTCGCCATGGCCAACGCGCCGACCGAGGTCAGAAACCTGGCTGACGAGGTCACCGGCGACGTCCAGGAAGACGGCGTTGCCACCATCCTGGAGCGCTGGTTCCGCCCCTGATCGGAGGCCGGTCGTCTCCGTGCCGGGGATGCCGGTTTCGCCGCTGACCGGGCGCGGTCGTCACCGGCGTGGAGCGGGTTTTGCCCCTGAGCTGAGCCCGGTCGCCATCATGCCGGGGCGTTGATTCCGCCGTTGATCGGAGCTTGGTCGTCACCGTGCTGTAGCACTGGTTTCGGCGCTGCCCGAGAGGCCCGCCGCCACCGTTGTGGAGTACTGATTCCGACACTCGCTGATGCCCCGTTGTCATCGCGCTGGCGCTTTGCCCCCGATCTCGACGGCCCCTGTCGGCGACTGATGTCCCTGCGCTATTGTGAACACTGATGTTCGTAGCTGATGCCAGGACCGTCGCCTGGCCAAGCATCGTCGCTGCGTGACGTCACGGCGCTCGTCGCCGTCGCTCGATCGCCTGTTCATCGCCCGGTCGCCATCCGCGATCGGTCGACCATCGATGGACTCGACGGAGGTTATCGACATGACCCGCACGCCGTTCTATGCGGAGGTGCAAACCCATTACGACCTGTCCGACGAATTCTTCGCCCTGTTCCTCGACCCGACCCGCACCTACAGCTGCGCGTACTTCGAGCAGGACGACTACACCCTGGAACAGGCGCAGCGCGCGAAAATCGATCTCGCACTGGGCAAGTGCGACCTACAGCCCGGATCGACCCTGCTCGATATCGGCTGCGGCTGGGGTTCGACGATGATGCGCGCGCTGGAATGCTACGACGTCGACGTCATCGGGTTGACGCTCAGCAAGAACCAGCACAGCTACGTGCAGGGCATGCTGGACGAGGGCGGCTACGGCGCCCGCGCCGAAGTCCGCCTGCAGGGCTGGGAGGAGTTCGACGGCAAGGTCGACCGCATCGTCAGTATCGGTGCGTTCGAACACTTTCGGCACGAGCGGTACGCCGAGTTCTTCGACTTCGCCTACCGCACGCTGCCCGAGAACGGCCGAATGTTGTTGCACAGCATCGTCATCTACGGCCTGACGTACCTGCGCGAACACGACATCACGTTCGACCGCACCGATATCGACTTCTTCCGCTTCATCCGCGACGTCATCTTCCCCGGCGGCCAATTACCCTTCCATAGCAGCAACTTTCCGCCGGGCATCCGCCAGTACGCACAGAACGCGGGCTTCTCCATCGAACGGATCCACCCGCTGCAACTGCACTACGCGAAAACCCTCGATCTGTGGGCGGCCGCGCTGGCGGAACGGCGCGACGAGGCGGAAGCCCTGTGCGGCGCGGACACCTATCAGACGTACATGCGATATCTGACGGGATGCGCCCAGCACTTCCGGGCGGGCCACCTCGACGTCATGCAGTTCACCTGTGTGAAGTAGCTCAGTTCAACGGAATTCGCGCCACGATGGGTGTCGTCGGCTGAACCGACCCATTGCTCGGTTCAGCCGTGATCGCCAGCAGCGCGGTGTCGTGGGCGAGGTCCGCGGTCAACTCGGCGCGGCCACCGGAGACGTGCATCATCCCGGCCGACCGCGGCGTGCCGTCGGCCGGGATGGTCCACAGTTGGTAGCCGTGTTCGTTGTCCGGCGTCGGCAGTCCGGTAGCAGTAACGACCACCTTGCCGACGCTGGCCGAAAACACCGCCGTCGCAACACCATCCGCCGCTGTCAGCACGCCGTTCCTGGTGACCGCGTCGCGCGCATCGCGTACCTGATCCGCCGCGACCACATCGCCGCCGTGCTCACCGCCGACCATCGTGAGTCCGGTGATCAGCACGGCAACCACCGCGATCGCGGCCGCGACGCCGACCGCGACCCGGATGATCCACTCGCGGCGTGGCGACGGAAAGTGATTGTCCGACAAGCCATTCAGCGCAGGCATGATGTCGGTGCGGCCGAGTGCGTCCAGCGCAGGCAGCAACTGCGTCTGTCCGAGCGCGTCATCGAGCCGCCGCTGTGGCCGCGCACGGATGTCGGCGAGTACTCGCTCCTTCATGTCCGCCGCGGGCAGCGGCGGCATCGCGATGGCCAGGCGTACGGCGACCTCGCTCAGCTCGTCGACCTCGGTGCGGCAGGCCGGGCAGTCGGTCAGGTGCTGTTCGAACGCGACGCGCTCCGCGGTGGACAGCGCGTCCAAAACATAAGCGCCGGTGAGGTTGTGCAGGTCGGTTGTCATGCGCGGTCTCCCAAACTCTCCCGCAGACGGATCAGACCGTCGCGCATCCGGGTCTTGATCGTGCCGACCGGCTTGTCGAGTGCCTCGGAGACCTCGCGGTAGGTACGGCCGCCGTAGTAGGCAAGGACGATCGATCGGCGTTGCAGGTCGGTGAGATCGGCCAGGGCCTGCCGGACCGCCTCGTGCTCCATCTTGTCCAGCGTCGCCTCCACCACCTCGTCGAATCCGTGGCGTGGCTCCAATTGTCCTGCGCGGTTTTCCCGTTCGACGTTGGCGTGCTGGTAGCGCACCCGGTCGACGGCGCGACGGTGCGCGATGGTCAGCACCCACGCCAAGGCGCTGCGCCCGTGCTCATCGAATTGTGCTGCCTTGAGCCAAATCTCGAGCAGCACCTCCTGCGCGACCTCTTCGGACTGCGCGTGGTCGCGCAGCACGCCGGTGACGATGCCGAGCACCGGCCCGGCCACGATGTCGTAGAGCGCGGCGAAGGCCTGCTCGTCGCCGCGGCCGACGCGGCGCAGCAGTAGTTCCGGAGTGTTCGCTGGATCGGTCACGTCGTCGGGGGTGCGGGCGCCGGGTAGTGCTCGGGCGCGGCTGACCATAGATGTCCTTCCAAGCCTGACCAAGCCGGAAGCCGTGCGCGGGGCAACGGCGGGATGTGGGCCAGATCATATGACGACCCGATCGTCGCAACGCCTTCGCTACCCCGCGCGCCGCGGAAATCCAGACCAATCCGCGCGCCCTCGGGCTTCGACTACTGACAGAGCCTGCCTGCCAGCGGCGGCTCGCGCGGTGTCCCGGCCGAGGCGACCGGCCGGGACACGCCGCGGGGCATGGTGCCGGACGAACGAGTCCCGTCCGGCACCGTGTCTTCGTCTGCGAGGCTAGGCCGGACCGGTCTTGGCGAGCACCTCGAGGTAGTGCGGGTTCGACATGAGACCGAGGATGTTGCCGAAGGGATCGATGACGGCGGCGGTCACGAAGCCGGTGCCTTCGCCGCGTTCGGTGATCGGGTCGTACTCCTCGGCGCCGAGGACGAGCAGCCGGTCGAAGGTGGTCCGCAGGTCGTCGACGTGCCAGTTGACGATCGAGCCGCCCGGCGTGTTGCGGGCGCCCTCCGGTGCGTAGGCGCGGTTGACGATGCCGAATTCGGCCAGGTAGTCGCCGATCCGGAACTCGTAGTAGCCGCCGGGGACGGTGAAGTACGGCTCGACGCCGAGGAACTCGCGGTACCAATCCTTTGCGGCCTCCAGGTCGTCGGCGTAGAACGTGCTCGTCGCCATTCCTCGCAGCATTTCGATCTCCTTTTCGGTTTCTGCCTTGCTTGTAGAAACCATCCTCCGCTCAAAAGTGCTCACGGAATGAGCACTTTCTCCGGCAGAATTGTGCGCATGCGAGCGGACAGATTGGTGGCGATCCTGCTGATGATGCAGACGCGCGGACGGGTGACCGCCGCCGAAGTCGCCGAGGAACTGGAAACGTCGGTCGCCACCGCGCGCCGTGATCTGGAGGCGTTGTCGACGGCGGGTGTCCCGGTGTACCCGCAGCCCGGTCGCGGCGGTGGGTGGTCGCTGGTCGGCGGCGCGCGCACCGACCTCTCCGGCTTGACCGCGGGGGAGGCACGGGCGTTGTTCCTACTGGCCGGTCCGTCGGCCAACGCGGTACCGGAGGTGAAATCGGCCCTGCGCAAACTGGTCCGGGCGCTGCCCCAGCCCTTCCGCACCGACGCCGCCGCGGCCGCCGACGCGGTGGTGATCGACCCGGCCCGATGGGGCCAGACGGACCGGGAACTGCCACCGGTGGTCGCGCTTCTACAACGAGCAGTGGTGCAGCGCAACAAGGTTCGGCTGCGCTACGGCAGTAAGAAGGGCGAACACACCGAACGACTAGTCGATCCTTGGGGCCTCATCGACAAGGACGCCATCTGGTACCTCATCGCCGGCACCGACCACGGCCAACGCACCTTCCGCATCGACCGCATCGCCGAAGCCACCGTCACCGCCGAACCCGCCCACCGCCCAACCGATTTCGATCTCTCCGCCACCTGGAACGAGGTAGTGGACGAACTGGAGCAACGCCGGGCCGCCATCGCCGCCACCGTTCTCATCTCCGACCGCCTACTCCCGATCCTGCGCAACCAACAGGGCCGCCACTGCGTCGTCGACGGCCCGATCGCCGACGGCCGTATCCGAGTCCGAGTCACCGCCCCCACGGCCTGGATGCTCGCCCAGCAACTAGCAGGCTGGGGCGCCTCCATCGAAGTCCTGGACCCACCGGAAGTCCGCACCGAACTGGCCCGAATAGGCACCGAACTCGTCGACCGCTACCGTCTTTGAGCCCCGAAAGATCTTTTGGGCTGCACCGGCGACCATCGACTGGTACACCAAGGCGTCTCGACAAACGCTGTCACCATGTTCCTCGGCACGGATGAATACCGTTGCAGGCAAAAGAATCCCGATCCGACGCCGCCAGGCCCGCGGGGAGACGAACATGTCGTGCACCGGACAGCGGTCGCCGCCACGCTGATAGCGTCACCAGATGGAGATCGAAACCGCTTCTGCCGCCGACGGATCAGTGAACGAGCCGTTCGTATTGACCCCCGATTTCTACCGTGACCCGCAGGTCGCCTACCGCGCGCTGCGCAACCGGGGACCGGTCAACCGGGTGGTGTTTCCCGATCGCAGCACCGGATGGCTGATCACCGGCTACGCCGAAGCGAAAGCGGCGTTCACGCATCCCGGCATCAGTAAGCGCCTGGGCTCCGACGGCGCGCGGGCGGCCCTCGCGGCCAACAATGCCGGCCACCAGCGGCAAGGTGGCCCCTTCGAACACATGCTGGTCTTCTACGACCCGCCCGAGCACACCCGGCTGCGGACCTTGCTCAGCGGTGCGTTCGGCACGCGAGCGGTGCGCGGGCTGGCACCGCGCGTCACCGAGCTCGCCGACGCGCTGCTCGCCGAGCTGGCCGCGGATGATGTCGTGGATCTGCTGGACCGCTATGCGGTGCCGTTGTCGATGTCGGTGATCTGCGAGCTGCTCGGAGTGCCTGACCGGGACCGTGGGAAGTTCCAGCATTGGTCGACGGTCATCGTGTCCGGCGAGCACGCGCCGCGCGAGCGGATGACGGCCGCCGCCGAGTTCGTCGTGTACATCGATCATCTCATCGCCGAGCGGACCGCCGAACCGGGCGCTGACCTGCTTTCCGAGCTCATCGCGGCGGAGGCGGACGGCGACCGGCTCAGTGCCCGCGAACTGCGCAGCATGGTTCTCGTCCTGCTGGTCGCCGGTTTCGAGACGGCGGCGAACCTCATCGGCAACGCGGTGGTCACGCTGTTGTCCGACAACAACTCTCGTCAACGCCTACGCGGCGACCCCGCGCACATCCCAGCATTCATCGAGGAGGTGCTCCGGCATCGGTCACCGACCAGTGAGACGACCTTCCGCTACACGACGACCCCGATCACCGTAGGGGGCATCGACATCGCTGCCGGGGAGCTGATCGTTTTGTCGGTGGCGGCCACCGGCCGGGACCCTCGCCGATTCGCCGATCCGGAAAGCGTCGACATCGATCGACCCGACAACGCTCACCTCGCCTTCGGCCACGGCATCCACTACTGCGTCGGAGCGCCGTTGGCCCGGATGGAGGGCCGCATCGGACTGGCTCGGCTGCTGACGCAGTACCCCGATCTGGAACTGTCGCCGCATTCCGAATCCGGGTGGCGCACGAGCTTCGCGATCCGAGGGCTGACCGCTTTGCCGGTGCGCCTGCGCCCTTAGCTGCGAGATATCCGGTGATGTGGGCGTCGAGTCATGTTGAAGTACGACCGTGCGTTCGTATTCGCGGGATTTCGTGGAAGAATGGGGAGATGTCCGAGTCCACCACCGCTGCTGACCGGCAGCAAGGCACTGATCAGCGTTTGGCCAAAGGGGCGCGATCGCGGGCTTCGATTGCCCGCCATGCCGCCGATGTGGCGTCCGTCGAGGGGCTGACCGGGGTGAGTATCGGCAGGCTGGCCGCCGATCTCGGGCTCAGTAAGAGTGGCATCGCGACCTTGTTCGGTAGCAAGGAAAGCCTGCAGCTGGCAGCGGTCAAGGCGGCGCGTGATGTGTTTCTGGATCAGGTCGTCACACCGAGCCTGGACGAGGACAGTGGGATGCCTCGTTTGCGCGTCCTCATCGATCGCTGGTTCGGTCAGGTTGTCGAGCCCGCCTTTCCCGGCGGCTGCTTCCGGGTGGCCACCATCGCCGAGTTCGACAGTCGTCCCGGGCCGGTCCGGGACGCCATCTCGGCGGACAACCGCGACTTCCTCACCTTCGTGGCCAACGAAATCCGGCGCGCCCAGGAGCAAGGCCACCTCGGCGAACGCAATGCCGACGTGATCGCGTTCGAACTGGCCGCCGTGATCGGCGCCGCCCATACCGCCCACCAGATGGGTGACGAGTGGGGTGTGGCGACGGCCCGCGCCATCGTCGACAACCTGGTGAGCTGAGTGCGGAACGGCCCCCGGCGCGCGGTGAGAGCGCAGGTATGTGCAGTCAGGCCGACAGTGTGAGGGCGCTCGAGATCGCGGCGTCGTAGCGGTCCCAGACAATATCGGTGAGAGCCGGGTGTGGGCCGATGACGTTGGCGTGGACCACATCTGGGGCCGCGGTAACGAGGCGATCGGTCAGTAGGCCCGGGGCCAGGAACCATGGTGCGACAAGGATGTTGTCCGCACCGCGGCTGCGCAGCCGCGAAATAGCCTGGGGCAGTGACGGTTCGGTGGTGGCGAAGCAGATCTCGGTGAGCTGCCTGGTGAGCCCGGTGAGCTGGCGAGCCACCTGCGCCGTCCGGGCGTTCGCGACGGGGGAGGAGGAGCCTACCGCGGCAACAGCGATACCTAGACGGCGAGACCCCATCGGGCCGAGCGAGGCCGACGCCTCCGACACCCGATCCCGCAGCGCGGCGATCAGCCGAGCATCAGGACCGAGCACATCGGCCTGAATCAACCGCAGCTGCGGATGCCGAGCATGAGCCGCAGCCAGCAGCCCTGGCAGATCCACCCGAGCATGGAAGGCGTTCCCCAGCAGCAGCGGAACGACTACAGCATGTGTATGGCCCTGCGCCGCAACAGCATCCACAACTTGCTCGACCGAAGGCGCATTGAGATCGAGGAACGCCAACCGCACCTCGAACCCCGGCCGCACCGCCGCGAGCTCAGCCACCACCGCCGCCACAGTCGCTGCCGACCGCGGATCCCGACTACCGTGCGCCACCGCGATCAGCGCAGACCGGCGGTGCATCGGCGCCCCCACGATGTTCAGCACTGCGGGCGGCGTGACTTCCGTCTGGAAGGCCTGCCGCGTCGCGATGCTGAGCGGGTCCGTCATCTCAGACTCCGGTGCCGACCTCGACGGCCGACAGGACGTCGCCGACGAGGCCGGCGGCGAGGGTGTTGCCGCCGGCGGGATCGATGAGCAGGAAGCTGCCGGTGTGGCGGTTCACTCGGTAGTCGTCGACCGCGAGGGGCTCGGCTACGCGCAGGGAGATGCGGCCGATGTCGTTGAGGGCCAAGGAGTCCGGGTTGGGGGCGGCGATCAGGCGCTGCTCGTCGAAGCGTTCGAGGAGGGCGCCGACGATGGCCTGGGTGGTGCGGGTGCCGTGCTTGAGGAGCAGGCGGGCGCCGGGGTGTAGCGGCTTGTCGCCGAGCCAGCAGACGGTGGCGTCGAAGGTGTCGATGGGCTCGGGGGCGTCGGCGACCGAGGCGATGGTGTCGCCGCGGGAGATATCGACGTCGTCGGCCAGGATCAGCGTGACGCTGCGGCCGGTCTGCGCGACCGCGAGTTCACCGTCCGGAGTGTCGATCCGCTCGACGGTGGTGCGAATCCCGGAGGGCAGCACCACCACCTCGTCGCCCGGCGCGACCGCACCGGCCGCGATCTGCCCGGCGTAACCGCGGTAATCGGGGTATTCGGCGGTGCGCGGCCGGATCACGTACTGCACCGGAAAGCGAAGTCCCAGTGTGTGATTGCCGGTGCTGTCGGCGTCGACCGGCACCGACTCCAGGTGCTCGATCAGCGAGGGACCGCTGTAGTACGGGGTGCTGTCCGAGCGGGTGGCGATGTTGTCGCCGTGTAGCGCGGAGACGGGAATCTCCAGTACGTCGTCGTCGGACCAGCCGAGTGTCCGGGTGAGCCCGTTGAATTCGGCGGAGATCTCCGCGAATACGGTCGCCGCGTCGTCGACGAGGTCGATCTTGTTCACCGCGAGCACCAGCTTCGGTACCCCGAGCAGCGCGAGCACCGCTGCGTGCCTGCGGGTCTGCTCGATAACGCCCTTGCGCGCGTCGACGAGCAGAATCACCAGCTGCGCGGTCGACGCACCCGACACCGTGTTCCGCGTGTACTGCACGTGCCCCGGCGTATCCGCGAGCACGAAAGAGCGCTGCGGCGTAGCGAAATAACGGTAGGCGACATCGATGGTGATGCCCTGCTCACGCTCCGCACGCAGCCCGTCCACGAGCAACGAAAGATCCGGCGTGGCAAGACCTTTGTCCACCGACGCGCGCGTGACGGCGTCGATCTGGTCGGCCAGCACGGATTTCGTGTCGTACAGCAGACGCCCGACCAGAGTGGACTTACCGTCGTCGACAGAACCGGCGGTAGCCAGCCTCAATAGCTGCGCTGATGGCTCGCTACGCAAGCTCCACTCGGCAGACATATCAGAAATATCCCTCTCGCTTACGGTCTTCCATCGCGGCTTCCGACACCCGGTCGTCACCACGGGTAGCGCCACGTTCGGTCAGTCGGGACGCGGCCACCTCGGCGAGAATCGCCGCGTTGTCGGCCGCATCGGAAAGCACGGCACCGGTGGACGATCCGTCGCCAACGGTGCGGTACCGCACCGAAAGTGTTTCCAGCGCTTCGTCTTCGCGCGGTCCACCCCACACGCCCGGCGTCATCCACATGCCGTCACGCTGGTACACCGGACGCTGGTGCGCGTAGTAGATGCTCGCCAGATCGATGTCCTCACGGGCGATGTAGCGCCAGATGTCGAGCTCGGTCCAGTTGCTCAGCGGGAACACCCGAACATGCTCACCCGGCGCGTGCCGACCGTTGTACAGGTTCCACAGCTCGGGCCGCTGCCGCTTCGGATCCCACTGCCCGAACGCGTTGCGCAGCGAGAAGATTCGCTCCTTCGCCCGGGATCGCTCCTCGTCGCGGCGACCGCCACCGAACACCGCGTCGAAGCGATGCTCGCTGATCGCGTCCAGCAGCGGCACGGTCTGCAGCGGGTTACGGATACCGTCCGGCCGCTCGGTGAGCCTGCCATCGGCCAGGTAATCCTCCACCTTGGCGACATGCAACCGCAGCCCGTACCGCTCGACGATCTTGTCCCGGAACTCCAGCACCTCGGGCAGATTGTGCCCGGTATCGACGTGCAGCAGCGAGAACGGCAGCGGCGCGGGCCAGAATGCCTTGAGCGCCAAGTGCAGCAGCACGGTCGAGTCCTTGCCACCCGAGAACAGAATCACCGGCCGCTCGAATTCCCCTGCCACCTCACGGAAGATGTGGATCGACTCAGACTCCAGCGCTGCCAGAGTGTCGAAATCGGTTATGCCGAAAGCACGCTCGGTGGTGTTAGAGGACTCGCCTAGCAGTTCACTCACAATGGTCTCCGTCATGACTGGTGCAACCCGCATTCGGTCTTGGCGAGGCCGGCCCAACGCCCGCTTCGTGGATCGGCTCCCGGCGCAGGCTTCCGCGTGCACGGCGCGCAGCCGATCGACGGATACCCCTCCTCCACCAGGGGATTGACGAGGATGCCGTGCTGTTCGATGTAGTCCTGCATCTCGTCGTCGGACCAGGCGGCGATCGGATTGATCTTCACCAGCCCGAACGCCTCGTCGAACGAGATGAGCGGCGCGTTGGCCCGCGTCGGCGACTCGACCCGGCGGATTCCCGTGACCCACGCGTTGTACCCGGCCAGCGACTTTTTCAGCGGAACGACCTTGCGCAGCCTGCAGCACTCACCCGGATCGCGCCCGAACAAGTCCTTGCCGAGCAACTGATCCTGTTCGGCGACAGTGTGTTCCGGCCGAACGTTGATCACGTTCACCCCGTACACCGCCTCGACGGCGTCCCGAGTGCCCATGGTCTCGGCGAAGTGATAGCCGGTGTCCAGGAACAGCACGTCCACACCCGCATGAACCTGCGCGGCCAGATGAACCAGCACGCCGTCCTGCATATTCGAGGCGACGATGTAGCCACCGCTGGCGACTGATTGCAGGTCGAGCGAGACGGCGGACCCGAAATGCTCCTCGGTCCACTGCAGCAGTTGGAGCGCGGACGCGTCCGTCCCGAGATCGGCGGCGCCCTTTTCCGCGATGGCCCGGAGCTCGTCCTCGGCCAGCTTCGCCACCAGTTCGGTTGTCACAGTTGATCTCCCATCACGTGCCCGTCGCAAGCGAGGCTCATTTCAGATCGGCCTCGTCGGCACGAACGGCCCACTGTGCGAACCGTTCGCCATCCTCGCGGTGCTTGATGAAGTTGCGCACCACCCGCTCGATGTAGTCACCGAGCTCGTCGCTGGTCACCTTGTGCTGACGCAGCTTGCGCCCGAAGGCGCTGTCGAAGCCGAGGCTGCCACCCAGGTGAACCTGGAAGCCCTCCACATGATTCCCGCTGCCGTCGTCGACCAGCTGGCCCTTGAACCCGATGTCGGCGATCTGCGACCGCGCGCACGAGTTCGGGCAGCCGTTGATGTTGATGGTGACCGGAACGTCCAGCTGCGCGTTGAGATCCGCGAGCCGCTCCTCGAGTTCGGGCACCAGCACCTGCGACCGCTTGCGCGTCTCGGCGAAGGACAGCTTGCAGAACTCGATGCCCGAGCAGGCCATCAGGTTTCGCCGCCACAGCGACGGACGGGCTTGCAGCCCAAGGGGTGCCAGCTCGTCGATCAGCGCGTCGACCTGGTCGTCGGCGACGTCGAGCACGATCAGCTTCTGGTACGGCGTGAACCGGATCCGATCCGACCCGATCCGCTCGACCGCGTCGGCGACCTTGGTCAGGATGGTGCCCGACACCCGGCCCGCGATGGGGGAGAACCCCACCGCGTTGAGCCCGTTCTTCAGCCGCTGCACGCCGACGTGATCGATCGGCTTGGTCGGCTGCTCCGGCGCCGGGCCGTCGATCAGCTTGCGCTTGAGGTACTTCTCCTCGAGCACCTCGCGGAACTTCTCGATGCCCCAGTCCTTGACCAGGAACTTCAGTCGCGCCTTGGTGCGCAGGCGACGGTAGCCGTAGTCGCGGTAGAGCGACACCACGGCTTCCCACACATCCGGCACCTCGTCGAGCGGCACCCACGCGCCGACCCGTTGCGCCAGCATCGGATTCGTCGAAAGCCCGCCGCCGACCCACAGGTCCAGGCCGGGCCCGTGCTCGGGATGGTTCACCCCGACGAACGCGATGTCGTTGATCTCGTGCACCACGTCCTGCTGGCCCGAGATCGCGGTCTTGAACTTGCGCGGCAGGTTGGAGTACTCCTTCTTGCCGATGTAGCGGCGCACGATCTCGTCGATCGCGGGCGTCGGATCGATGATCTCGTGCAACGATTCACCGGCCAGCGGCGAACCGAGCACCACGCGCGGGCAGTCGCCACACGCCTCGGTGGTCTTGAGCCCGACCGCTTCGATCCGCTTCCAGATCTCCGGGACGTTCTCCACCTCGATCCAGTGGTACTGCACGTTCTCCCGGTCGGACAGGTCCGCGGTGTCGCGGCCGAACTCGGTGGAGATCTGGCCGAGGGTGCGCAGCTGCTCGACGGTCAACGCGCCCGCGTCGCAGCGGATGCGCATCATGAAGTACTTGGCCTCGAGCAGGTCCAGGTTCTCGTCGCCGGTCCAGCTGCCGTCGTAGCCCTGTTCGCGCTGGGTGTAGAGACCCCACCAGCGGAACCGGCCGCGCAGATCGCCCTTGTCGATGCTGTCGAAACCCTGCTTCGAGTAGATGTTCTCGATCCGGGCGCGGACGTTGAGCGGGTTGTCGTCCTTCTTGGACTGCTCGTTCGGGTTCAGCGGTTCGCGATAGCCGAGTGCCCACTGGCCCTCCGCCTTGCGACGCACCGGCTTGCCGCTGCGGGCGCGCGGCGCGGTCGCGACGGCCTCGGCGCGCGGGCGGTCGGGGCGAACGCGGCGCTCGGAGGCGGGCCGATCGGGGCGCGTGTGGTGGCCGGGTCGGGACTCGGGGCCGGACTGGTCGGTCGCACCGGCGTCGGTACTCGACGTCATAGGGGTCGCTCCTGCGGGGGTTATTGATATCCGTGCTGGAGGCGCGAGGGGCTGACTCGCACCTGCGGTGTCAGCGGACCGATGAAGTCGAATATCGGGATCGCCGGGAAAGACCCGGGGATGGGCGTCGCTGAGCTACCGAGGGGATTCGGTCAGACAGCAGGCACTACAGACGCGCTTGTAGTCGACGTGGCGACGTGCCACAAGTCGTACTCCCGATGCGCGCATGAAGCCTATTGTGCCACCTCAGCGGCGGCCTTCCGACGGGGTGTCCGTATTTTCCGCAGTTTTGCGGGAAATCCCCTGGACCGTTGACCTGATATGTGACGCCAGTCATAGATCATCCGTCTATGGCGGCCGGTGATGCGCGAACGGCACCGGAAGTGAACCGCGCCACGCGCGTCGCCTGGGCTTGACCTGAAGTCCACTTCAGGGTTCAACGTAAACGTCATGAATACCGTATCCGTCGACGCCGACCTCGACGCCATCCATGAAGTAGTCGCCACCATTCAGCACTCCCAGCAAAACGAGTTGGTCGACGAGTTCATCGGGCTGTTCCGCGAGGACGCCATCTGGACCACCGGCGGCGGCAAACCACTGCTGGGCCGTTCGGTCATCGCCGAGTTCACCACGAAGGTGCTGCCCGGCGGGATGCGCGACGGCACCGTCACCTACGAGGTAGTGCACGTCCTGTTCATCCGCCCCGACGTCGCGGCCGTCAAGGTCCGCCAGCGCTACCTCACGAACGACGGCGAACTCACCGGCGAAGGCTCGCCGATGTACGTGATGTCCAAGGAAAACGGCCGCTGGCTCCTCACCGCAAACCAGAACACCGTGGTCGCCACGGACTGACGCCATCGGTGAGCGGGAACTGGTGCAGGTCGCCTCTCGCGATACGCCTGCACCAGTTCCCGGTGATCGGTCGTCCAGATCTTGACGCCGGAGATGGGCGGGTAGTGGGGGACCTGCACACTAGGGGGGTGAGTTCACCTGCGGCTATCCCTGTCGGCACCGAGACGTCGGGGCCGGTGTTGCGTGACTTCGGGGGCGGTCCGTTCGGGATCTACGTGCACGTGCCGTTCTGCGCGACGCGATGCGGATACTGCGATTTCAACACCTACACGGCGGGCGAGCTCGGCACCTCCGCGTCACCGCAGTCCTGGCTCGAAGCCCTGCGGGGCGAGTTGGCCACGGCGGCACAGCAGTTCGCGGCGTTGCCGTCGGCAACGCCCGAGGTCGCGACGATCTTCGTCGGCGGCGGCACCCCCTCGCTGCTCGGCGGCGACGGGCTGGCCGCGGTGCTCGACGCCGTGCGCGCGAACTTCGCCCTCGCCGCCGACGCCGAGGTGACCACCGAGTCCAACCCGGAATCCACCTCGCCGGAATTCTTCGAACGCCTCTGCGCGGCCGGCTTCACCCGAATCTCGCTCGGCATGCAATCCGCCGCCGCCCACGTGCTGAAAGTGCTCGACCGCACGCACACTCCCGGTCGCGCCGTCGCCGCCGCGAAGGAGGCCCGCGCCGCCGGGTTCGATCACGTGAACCTCGACCTGATCTACGGCACTCCGGGCGAACGCGACGGCGACCTCGACGCCAGCCTCGATGCGGTGCTCGACGCGGGCGTCGACCACGTCTCGGCCTACTCGCTGATTGTCGAAGACGGCACCGCCCTGGCCCGCCGCGTGCGCCGCGGCGAACTCCCCGCCCCGGACGACGATGTGCTCGCCGCCCGCTACGAACGCATCGACGCCCGCCTCACCGCCGCGGGCTTGACCTGGTACGAGGTATCCAATTGGGCCGCAAGCGAAGCCGCGGCCTGCCGGCACAACCTCGGCTACTGGGACGGCGGCGACTGGCTCGGCGCCGGGCCCGGCGCGCACAGCCACGTCGGCGGCGTCCGCTGGTGGAACATCAAGCACCCCGCCCGCTACGCCGACCGCGTGACCGACGGCGGCCTCCCCGCCGCAGGCTGGGAAACCCTCACCTCGGACGAGCGCTACACCGAACGCGTCATGCTCGCCGTCCGCCTCCGCACCGGCCTACCCCTCGCCGACCTCGACCCTGTCGGCCTGGCCGCCGCCGAGCGAGTCATCGCCGATGGCCTGGCAGCCCGCACAGGGGACCACCTCGTCCTCACCGACCGCGGTCGACTCCTGGCCGACGGTGTCGTCCGTCAACTCCTCGTCCCCTGATCGGAAGAATTACGGCGGCGAGATCGGTCGGGCGGGGGTGCCGGGCGACTCGTTCCCGCGCGCATGTGACGCAACGCTCATCACGCATCGACTGGGCCGCCGCGTTGCCGTAGCCGGACGCGAGTCGATCACCGCAACCGCCGTCGGCGTCAAGTGGGCTCGGCTCCTCCGGGGCGTCCGCAACCGCCCCACCACCGGGGCGAGTGTCCCAGCTATCCCCGGTCGACCCGCCGGACCGGCCGCTCGGTTGCCGGCTCCGCGCCGCCCGGCCGACCCTGTTCAGCGAACTGCTGGGTCGGTTCGGCTGTCGCGGAGCGGGCCCGCCTTGTAGGCTTCGATCAACCCCAAGGAGATTCATGTCCCCGGCACGACACATCACCCTCATCCACGAACCGGGCGAATTCGCCGAGGCGCGGGCAAATGAAAAGGCCGAAACTGCGCGACAGAGCGCGGTGGCCGCACGCACCGTTGCCAGCTATTCACAAAATGCCGATGATTGCCAGTCCCTATTGGCGATGCTCGGCTTGGACGCACTCGCCGGCAAGCAAGCCAGGGTCTGCGACTAGTCGAAAACCTCCCCGTCGGCACCTGCCATTCGCGGGGAGACCGCCCGTCCGCGGTGCGCGAGCGCCGGGCCGAACGGGTCACGAAAACCCCAGCGCCGCGCGATCATCGAGATCGTGCGGTGTCTGCTGTCCGGACGCGTCAGCTGGTCCGGACCGCTCCAACCGCTGACACTGCCCGCCACAGTCGCGCAGATCGTGTACAGCGCCGTCCTAGGAGGTTTTCGTGTCGAATCCCACCGCACGTCCGGTCGTGTTCATCCATGGATTATGGATGCACAGCAGCAGTTGGGGCGCTTGGCTCGACGCGTTCGACCGCGCGGGCTATCAGACCTTCGCGCCGGGCTGGCCGGGTGACGCCGAAACCGCCGACGCCACCCGCAAGAACCCCGACGCGCTGAACAATCGCGGCATCGGCGAAGTCACCGAGCATTATGCGAAATTCATCGCCGACCTGGCGACGCCACCCGTGGTCATCGGCCATTCCTTCGGCGGCCTGATCGCGCAGAAACTGCTCGGCTCGGGTTCGGTCGCCGGCTGCGTCGCGATCAACCCCGCCCAGTTCCGCGGTGTGCTGACCTTGCCGTTGGCCCAGGTCAAGAGCGTGCTCCCGGTGCTGAGTAAGCCCTGGCTGCGCGGCAAGACGTGGTCACACACGCCGGAGAGCTACCATCGCGCCTTCGCCAACGCGATCCCCCGCGAGGAATCGGACAAGCTGTTCGCCACCCACGGCATTCCCGCCCCGGCCCGCCCCCTGTTCCAAGCGGGCCTGGCCAATTTCGTGCCGAACAGCGAAGCCGGCGTCGATACCGAACGCGAGCGCGGCCCCCTGCTGATACTGGCCGGCGGCCGCGACCGCCTCGTGCCGGAAGCAACAGTGCGCTCCGAATACAACATTCAGCGCAAGAATCCCGGCGTCACCGAATTGGTCGTCTTCGCCGATCGCGGCCACTCCATGCCCGCCGATCACGGCTGGCGCGAAATCGCCGATACCGCACTGGATTTCCTGACAAAGCAAAGCCTCCCCGCCTAATTCATCGAGATCCCGGGTGTGGGCCGGCTCGTGCCGTCCGCTGCGATCGGCGGCGTGCACACCGGTGTCGGTGGCTGCGACGCATCGGGGACCCCCAGAGTGCGCAGACCTGCCGAGATCCCAGCCGAAGGTCTACGCTGACGCATCGCACGGCCTGCACGGCGAGTTCGAGCAGACGTTCAATGCCGACCTGCTGGACCTGCGCGCGCACTGACCGGCCGCGAAACCCGACCCGACAGGACAACCATGCACCTCACTCGCACTCTGCGGGCAGCCGTGGCGGCGGTGGCGATCACCGCCGCGACGACCTTGGCGGCCATTCCCGCCGATGCCGCACCGCTCCCGACCATCGTGCTCGTGCACGGCGCCTTCGCCGACGCCACCAGCTGGAACGGCGTCGCCGCCGCTCTGCGTGAGCAGGGCTATCGCGTTGTGACGCCGGACAATCCGCTGCGCGGTCCGACCTACGACGCGGCCGTCATTCAACGCACCCTGGACGCCATCTCCGGTCCCGTTGTGCTGGTAGGCCATTCGTATGGCGGTGCCGTGATCAGCAACGTGCACGACCCGAAGGTCGAATCCCTGGTCTACATAGCGGCTTTCGCTCCGGTGCAGGGTGAGCCCGCGCAGCTGCTGCTCGACCCGATCCGCTTCCCCGGCAGCCAATTGCTCCCGCCGGTCCTGCAACTCGGCATCGTCGACGACCCCACCGGCATCGCGGGCAAGAACCTCGACGGCTTCGTCGCGCCCGACAGCTTCAATGCCGTCTTCGCCCAGGACGTCAGCCCGGCCACCGCCGCGGACATGATCGCGCACCAGCACTCCATCGCGATCGCGGCCAACCTCGAACCGTCCGGCGCACCCGCCTGGTCCGGTACGCCGAGCTGGTACCTCGTCTCCGCCGCCGATCGAGTGATTCCCCCTGCCTCCCAACGGTTTATGGCCAACCGCATGGGCGCCTACACGAGCGAAGTGGACTCCTCGCACGCCTCACTGGTCTCCCATCCCGCCGAAGTCGCCGCGGTAGTAGAGGCAGCCGTCCCACGCTGACCAAGGCATAGACCGGACCTTCGCCACGCCGCACCCGTGCTCCCTGCGGCGCAGCGAAGATCCGCACCGCCCCGCCTCACGACTCCGCTCGAAAGGTTCGGTCCGCTGGTGGTGGGGGAGGGCGCATAATTCAAAGGTGATCACGAAGGGGAGTCGTGCGATTCGATGCTGAAAGTACTCGGGAACAGGGTGAATTCGAGAGATCGTGCTCGCACCCGAAGAATTCCGGATCCGTCGATCTGCTGTATGCGGTTCGGCACGGGCAAAGTACCGCGAATGTAGCTTTCGCCACGAATACACCCTTCGAGTCCGACGACATGGCCATCGCCCTCACCGATCTGGGTAAGCGGCAGGCGACCGCCGTCGGCCGGTGGTTCGCCGACCTCGACTCGCACCAGCTGCCAGACCTGGTGCTGTGTTCGCCGTACCTGCGAGCCGTGCAGACCTGGCAGCTCGCCGAGCAGGAATTACGCGCCGCGAACCGCGATCTGCCGTGTCACCACATCGACCAGCGCCTCTACGACCGGCACCGCGGCAAATTCAATCACCTCTCGCCCACCGTCGTGTGCGAGCGCTTCCCCGAGGAACCCGCGAAGCAAGCCCGCGACCCGCTCGGCTACCGGCCGCCCGGCGGCGAGTCGTTCCGAGACGTCGCCGACCGGCTACGTGGAGTCGTCGCCGATCTCGCAGCCGACCATCGCCACCGCCGCGTGCTGATCGTGGCACACGACGCGATAGTCCTGTTCCTGCGTCAACTCCTCGAAAACCTCACCGACACAGCAGTTCTCACTCTCGCCGAAGCCGGCTTGGCGGGCAACGGCTCGATCACCAACTGGCAACGCACCGCCGACGGCTACCACCTGCTGGCCTACGACCAGCGCACCCACCTGCCGCAGACCTGAACACATTGGCCCTAGCTCAACGCTCGATGATGTTGTCCCGCATGGCCTGTGGGAGACTGACCACGAGTTGCGAGACGTTCCGGCGAACCTGACCCACCCGCAGCTCCGGCGGCAACGACTGCCAGACCTGCCGGATCTGTTCGCGCGCATGGTCCAGCTCACCCTGCCTGGTCCACAGGGTGGCCATGTCGAGATCGAGCAGCGCCCGACCGACCTGATCCTTCTCGGCCATCGGCAATTCGAGCATCCGATCACGGATCGACTCGGCCGCCCGCCAGTCGCCGATCGAACTCAGCGCATGCGATTGATGCCAGCGCAGAATGTATTCGGAGGTGCCGAGGTTGTCGTCGGTCGTCGCCGTGTCGGGCAGCGCGGCGAACATCCGATCCGCCGCGTTGACCGCATCCAGGGCATCCCGGCGTCGCCCGATCCTGGCCTGGATGCCCGCCTCGGCCAGCAGGCCGAACACGCCCGCCGCCGTCGGGCCACGGCCGCTGGCCGCCTGCGCCGAACGCGCCGCGGCCAAACCCTGATCGAGCGCATGCCGATAACACTCGTGGGTGTGCGCCATGTGCCCGGCCAGCCAGGCCTCGAGCGTCGGGTCGCCTGCTTGCCTGGCGGCGCGGCGCGCCTTGGCGAACCACATGAAGGTGTCGTGCAGATCCGCGACGTCGTTGAGCCGAAAAGCGATGAGCCCCGCGATAATTGCCTCGATGCGGTACAGCCGGCGACGCAGATCCGCGGAGTGGTCGGTCAGCTTCACCTGCTGGACCTGGGCCAGATCGCGCATCCGCGCCGGGATGTATTCCGAAGGCGGCTGGACGTAGACGAGGTAGCCGCTGAGTTCTAGACCTTCCTCCAACGCGCGCACGGTATCTCGCGCGGTGGAGCCGACTTGCGAAGCGGGAGTAACGATCAAGCGACTCGGAGGCGGCGCAGGCGGAGGGTCGTCGTCGGTGTAGTCGTGACCGAAGCCGAGCCGGTCCGGCCGGGTGCGATACAACCGGCACAACGCGTCGAGGAACTGATACGACGGCATATCCAAGCCGGTTTCCCAGCGGGACACGCTCTGATGCGACAGTCCTCGGCACGACGACCCGTCAGCCGTGACGATCTCCTGCAATCGGTGCGCGACATCGACGAGGGTGAACCCGTACGCGATGCGATGGGCCCGCAGCAACGAGACGCCGCAGTGTGACCGGACCGCGTGTACCTGGTCCCAGGTCGATCCACCGGCGGCCTCGTACTCGCGGACCACCCGTCTTCCGCACGCGATGCTGTGCGGCCCGTTCATTCCAATTCCCCCTTGCTGCCCTCACCTCAGCATTACGCGGACGCACGCTGTGTTGTCGGTAGGTGCGCTGCGCCAAGGCGCGTTGTACTGCTGTTTCGCTCGCTCACGCGGACCCATGGCTCACCCTGCTAGCCCTGTGTTCGTCGTGCGCGAAGGCGCATCGTGTTGTTTCGCTCGCGCGTGATCGTTCTCGGCTCACCCTGCTGGCGTCGAACTCGGCCATGCGCGAGGGCGCACTATGTTCTCCATTCGCTCGCTCACGGCTCACCCTGCTAGCCCTGAGCTCCTTCGTGCGCGAAGGTGCACTGTGTTGTCGGTTGGCTTGCTCACGCTGCAGACTCACGGCTCACCCTGCTGAGTCCTGAGTTCTGTCGAGCGCGAGGGCGCACTGTGTTGTCGGTTCGCTCGCTTGCGCTCGCTCACAACATCTCCAGATCACTGCTGTTCAACTATCCGGACGAGCGCACGGATTTGCGTCGTCCGTGCTTCCGACCGTATCCGTGTACTGGTCTTTCGTCCATAAACAGTGCGTTCTGCACGCCTGGCGCGCAAGGACGGGGCAATCCCTGGCCGGTCGTAGCGATCGGCGGCACCCTGGGGGCATGAAAAGAATCGTCATCGTCGGTAGGGTCCTGGCGTACCCCGAATGCACCGCCGACGAGGATGACCCAGTGTCATTCGCCCACAAGTTGGTGCATGTGATGACGCCTATCGCGACTGCGATGACCGCGCTGGCCACCTTCGTGACCTGCGCCTCGGCAATAAACACCGCGGCTGTGATGGTATTGGCCGCCGCCTGGGTACTGGCCGGTTGGCTGGCCCGTGGGCGGCGGCGCTGCACCACTCGCACAGACCGGCGGCACCTCCGGATGTCGCGTGTCGCAGGGGGTTCCGCCTAGTCGAAATGCCACAGTAACTGAGGCACACACGGGCGCGTGATGCCGCAGCGGGACTCGTTCAGCCCCATACCGTTGTAGCTGCGGCGATCACGTAAAAAATACCCGGGAGTACGGTTCCGGGTGTCGATCATATCGGTAATGTGAGCGACATCAACGGGTCCGCGATCGTACAAAGCAGACAGTCAACTGACCTGCGCGGTATCGGAGCGCTGGTCCTGTTAACCGCGTCTTTCGCCATGCTCACGGTGCTGTCCCGTTATCTCGGTAGCGGTTTCACTCCCGCCCAGCAGGTCTATCTTCGCACGGGCCTGGCGTTCTTCCTCTCGATAGTCGTATTCAGTCGGTGGATCCGTTGGCGCACCATACTTCGGATCCGCATGCGGGAATGGTGCGTCATCATCGGACGCACCGTCCTGCTGTACGTGGTTGGGACCACATTATTTTCCAAGGCCGCGGGAATGACGGCGGTGAGCGACATTTCGTTCATCGCCGCCCTCCCGCTGGTCTCCGCGCTCGGGATGCTGTTGCGTAGCGTGCGCATCTCCGCCGTCCGGATTGTCTTCGTCGGCGGTTCTGCCGTCGGTGTCGCGATCCTGTCGGGATTCGGTGGTAGTGCCGCGAGTTCACTGAACTATGGCAACTTGCTTGCGTTGCTCGCCATGGTGGCAATGTCGCTGGGTTATCTCGGACGAGGTTGGCACGACGGCACTTTGAACAATCACGAGCTCACCGCATTGACCCTAGGCGTCGGCGCGGTAGGTGTGGTGCTGACTTCCGTTGTGCAGGGAGACGGCATTCCCCATATTCCGGCGCACACGTCAGCGGTAATGCTATGGGCCGCAGTCGGTCTCGCCGGCGTGCTCAGCGTGCTGAATGTCTTTCTCATCAACTATTCGTTCGACCGCGTCGACGCGGTGCTCAGCGGCAATATGCTGACCGTCGAATGTGTGTGGGGTTTGCTGTTCGGGCTGGTCTTCTTCGGTCAGGTGCCCACCTGGAGCGGAATCCTGGGCGGGGCAGTGATCGTGTTGTGTGCGCTGGCACTCAACCTGCTCGACGGCCGCGCCGCCCCCGCCGAGGCCGAACCCGAAGACGATGAGCCGGCGCCGATTCCCCTCGCCCGACGAGAACCCGAGTTCGCCGCGCTCGCCACCGCCGAGCCCGCACCCCCGGTACTGCGGATGTACCGATCCGACGACGGCGAGCAGTCGCGCACCCCACGCGAAGAGGAACTGGCAGCCAGCCAATCGTGGATCGGTGCCTGGACCAACGACTCGGCAAACGGTCGAGAGCAACAAAGCGCCGCCAGCTGACCGGCGCCACTCGACGCATGCTCTTGACGCAGGCCGCAGCATGCGTCAAGAGCGCGTTTCCTACGTCGAGTCGTGGCTTACCACCGCTGGTCGGTCTTGACTGCGGCTGGTGAGCGCTGGTGGATCAGACGGCCGTCGAGAAGGCTGTGTTCAGTGCGTACTCCTGTGCGATTTCGCGGATGAGGGCGCGGCTGCGGGACTCGGTCAATGCGGAACGTTGCAGGTCGACGTGGGCTTGCTGGTACTGGCTCACCTCGTCCGGCTTGTCGAGGTACCGCGCGCCGGTGTGGCTCTGCAGGTAGACAACCGGCGGCTCGGTGAGATGTGCCGTTGGGTGCCTGGGGAATTCGAGTAGCACGAACGGGCCCACGGCCAGACCGGCGTATGCCTCTGCTGCGAGCGGGACCACCCGCACCGAGACATTGGGTAGCTCACCGACTCGGGCGAGATGCTCGAGCTGATCCGCCATTACGGCCGGGCCGCCGATTGCGCGACGTAGGACGTATTCGTCCAGGATGGCCGCGACGGTCAACGGGTTGTCGGTGTCGGTGAGCCGAGCCTTTCGGCGAGCGAACAGTTCGATGCGCCGTTCGACTTCGGTGGTCGGCATTGTGGGGGAGTGCACGCGGGTCATCGCGCGCCGATATGCATCGGTCTGCAACAACCCCGGCAGTAACACCGTCTGATACGAAACAATCCTCTTCGCTGCCTCGGCCAACCCGACAAACACATCGAAGTGCTTCGGAATGGCATCCCCGTACGCCTGCCACCATCCGGTGCGATGCGACTCTTCCGCCAATCCGAGCAGCCGCCGCGTCACGTCGTCGCGCGCGCCGTATACCGCGCACAGCCGCTCGATGAACAACGGATTCAATCGGACGGATTGCCCGGTTTCCATCCGCCAGAGTGTCTGCTTGCCAACGCCTATCGCCTGCCGGGCGAATTCCGCGCTGACGCCTGAATGCTCCCGGAGCTCGCGTAGCTGACGTGCCAGCATGCGTCGCGGGAGGGTCGATCCAGTGGGGGTCACGGCAATTCCCTTTCGTAGCCTAGCTATTGGCCAGATATGCAACTGGAACCGCATGACGGGAATCCTTGAAACCTTGCGAATGTGCGCTGGTTCCACCACTGGGAACCTTCCCGCCGATCATTTCCGGTGCTCTACTGAAGGCGTGCCCCGGTCCGTGTCATCGAAGTACTGAAACCTT
Organism: Nocardia sp. NPDC046473; assembly: GCF_040645995.1. Lineage (NCBI taxonomy): Bacteria > Bacillati > Actinomycetota > Actinomycetes > Mycobacteriales > Nocardiaceae > Nocardia > Nocardia sp. NPDC046473. The sequence continues at coordinate 625,186 of NZ_JBEYZJ010000004.1, read as the reverse complement.
ATCTGCGACAGCGGGTTCAGGTCCACTCGGATCGGGTGGACCAAGCGAAGCCAACTGTCGCAGCCCTATCAGCCACCCGCCGGCCGCTCACCCTGCTCAGCAGCCGGCCACCCCGCGCGGCGAGCACTCGACCGCCACAACGGATGTGCGGCCCGCGCGATCAGCTGCGGCTTGTTGCCGACGAGAAGCCAAGTGCTGCAAGCCTGTCGTAGCCGGGACCGCCGACGAGCCGTTGCGGCCCGAGGCTCCGACGAACCGGACCGAAACCTCCGGTCGCCGCTGCCCAGCCCCCCGGTTGATCATGAGTTTTGTTCGCCTGGCCCGGATTCCGGCATTGATTGGGTCACGATTCGCCGGGTATTCGAGAATTAACAAGAGAGCGCCCATTATTGGGTTAACCTGCCGTGGATCGTTCGATAAGCCGAGGGAGTTGCCGTTGATAGTGGGCGGCAGTCGGCGCTGGGCGGCCGTGGTAGCGATAGCCACGGCCGTTATCGCGCTGGGCGGGTGCGGCACCATCACCAAAGAGTCGACCGCGCGATCCACCGCCGAGTCCACCGCGCCGCGGGCGGCGAAAGCACAGGTAGGGACGCCGGGTTCGGCGGAACTGGCCGCCATCGCGCCCGGCACGCCCGACCTGATGTCGCGGATCCGCGCTACCGACCCGTGCGCCCTGTTGAACCGCGAATACGCCGAGCGCCTCGGCGTTTTCCAGCGCTTCGACCGCAGCCCGGGCATGGACCGCGGCAGCGGCTGGACCGGCTGCGGATTGATACTCAGTGCCCCCGATGACGCTTACTACTCGTTCGACCTGGAACTCGACAAGCTCTACACCTCGGACAAACGCGCGGCGGACAAGACCGAACAGATCAACGGCCACACCGTGTATCGCAGCGCGAGCAGCGACGACAGACCCGACGCGTACAGCTGCGACTATCGAATCCCGGCCGGGGACACCGGATTCGCGCACTTCCTCAGCGTCGCCAAGTTGGCAGGCTCGGCGAAGACGCCTGTCCCGTGGTCGCAGCCCTGCAGCTTCACCAGGGAGTACCTGGCCGCAACCATCGACGGTCTGTTGGCATTGCCGCCACACGTGATCGACGATCAGGCCGGACGGTCGCTGATGCAGCGCAACCCCTGTGCGGCCACCGCGCAGATCACCGCACAGTTCGCCGGCTGGCAGATGACATCGGTCGGCTGGCCCGAGGCCTACAAGTGTGCGATCACCCTGGTCCAGCCCGGCGGCGCGAACCGCACCACCGTCGAGGTCTCCTTCAACCAAACCAGCGAGCAGATGGTCAAAACGGGCGAGGTCCTGCGCCTACCGTCGGGCCTCGACGGCGGCCAGTCGATCCAATACGCGCGGCACACGAACGTGGAGGGAGTCACCGGCATAGAGCTGCGCACGGTCCAGTCCACCGATCCCACCCGCCAAAACTCCAGCTGCGCAATAACACTGAACTACCGCCGGGCCGACCCGCCCACCGCCAACAACGCGCACCTGCTCACGGTTTCGGTGAAACTCGCTCCCGTCAGCCCGCCGTTCCCCTTCGACGCCTGCGCGCAAGCCGCCCAGATCACCCCGTCGGTCCTGCACGCGATCCCCTGAAGCCGGCAGTGCCCTCGTTCGGACCCGGTTCGCACTGGCCACCCAACCGACCGCCCGTCCGTCCCCAGCGCTGGCAAAGGGGCGATTCGGGTATAGGCAATTAGACTGGTTGAGCAGACGGGCCGGGATTCGCATGGTGCTGTGCGATGAGCGGCGGCGTACCCGAGACGAAGCGAGGAGGTGGGGCCGATGTCGAGCACCGAGGACAGGCGCTTCGAGGTCCTGCGCGCGATCGTCGCGGACTACGTCGCGACCAAGGAGCCGATCGGGTCGAAGAGCCTGGTCGAGCGGCACAATCTGGGCGTTTCCAGCGCGACTGTGCGCAACGACATGGCGGTGCTGGAGGCGGAGGGCTACATCACGCAACCGCACACCAGTTCCGGGCGCATTCCCACCGACAAGGGCTACCGGCAGTTCGTGGACCGGATCGCCGAGGTGAAGCCGCTGTCGGGGGCGGAGCGGCGCGCGATCATGGAGTTCCTGGAGTCGGGCGTCGATCTCGATGACGTGCTGCGCCGCGGCGTCCGGCTGCTGGCGCAGCTGACCAGGCAGGTCGCGGTGGTGCAGTATCCGTCGGTGTCCGCGTCGACGGTGCGCCACATCGAGGTGGTCGCGTTGAATCCCGCGCGGCTGCTGCTCGTGGTGATCACCGACACCGGCCGGGTCGACCAGCGCCTGGTGGAACTCGGCGCGCTCATCGATGACGAGGATCTGGCCGCGCTGCGCGGCATGCTCGGCGGCGCGATGGACGGCAAGCGGCTGGCGCACGCATCGGCGGCGGTCGCGGAGCTACCCGAGCGGGCGCCGCTGCGCCTGCGCGATGTGCTGATCCGGGTGTCGACGGTGTTGGTCGAGACGCTGGTCGAGCATCCGGAGGAGCGCCTGGTGCTCGGCGGCACCGCCAACCTGACCCGCAACGCGGCCGATTTCGGCTTCCCCGGTTCGCTGCGTGACGTGCTCGAGGCGCTGGAGGAGCAGGTGATAGTGCTCAAGCTGCTGGCCGCCGCGCAACAGCCGGGCACGGTGACCGTGCGCATCGGCGAGGAGACCCAGGTCGAGCAGATGCGCGGCACCTCGGTGGTGTCGACCGGCTACGGCACCTCCGGCGCGATCCTCGGCGGAATGGGTGTGCTCGGCCCCACTCGGATGGACTATCCGGGAACCATCGCCTCGGTGGCGGCCGTTGCCCGGTACATCGGCGAGGTCCTCGCCGAACGCTGACGGCTCCGATGCCGCTGATACCCTCGTACTTCCGGCCGGATAAAGTTGAGTGCATCCGACTAATGCTGGCCATCAGCATGCGGTTGGAACGGTGAAGCACCGTCGGCACTGTCGAGAACGACCAAGGACTAGAGAACTCAAGTGGCACGGGACTACTACGGACTGCTCGGCGTCGCGAAGAACGCGACCGACCAGGAGATCAAGCGCGCCTATCGCAAGTTGGCGCGGGAACTCCATCCCGACATCAACCCGGATGAGACGGCGCAGGCCAAGTTCAAGGAAGTGTCGGCCGCCTACGAGGTGTTGTCGGACCCGGAGAAGCGGCGCATCGTCGACCTCGGCGGTGACCCGCTGGAGTCCGGTGGCGGTGGCGGCGGCTTCTCGGGCGCGGGCTTCGGCGGCCTCGGCGACGTGTTCGAGGCCTTCTTCGGCGGCATGAACTCCTCGGGTGGCGCGCGCAAGCCGCGTGGCCGGGTGCAGCCCGGCGCGGACTCGCTGCTGCGGACCCGGCTCAGCCTGGCCGAATGCGCGGTCGGCGTGACCAAGCATCTGACGGTGGACACCGCGATCCTGTGCGATGTGTGTACCGGCGCGGGCACCAACGGCAAGTCCAAGCCGGTGCGCTGCGAAACCTGTGGCGGCGCAGGCGAAGTGCAATCCGTGCAGCGTTCGTTCCTCGGCCAGGTGCTCACCTCGCGCCCCTGCCCGACCTGCCGCGGCGCCGGTGAGACCATTCCCGATCCGTGCCACAAGTGTGGTGGCGACGGCCGGGTGCGCGCGCGTCGCGAGATCGCCGCGCCGATCCCGGCCGGTGTCGCGAACGGCATGCGGGTGCGGCTCGCCGCGCAGGGCGAGGTCGGCCCCGGCGGCGGGCACGCCGGCGACCTGTACGTGGAGATCGTCGAGCAGCCGCACGATGTGTTCGTCCGCGACGGCGACGACCTGCACTGCACCATCCGCGTCCCGATGGTCGACGCCACCCTGGGCACCACCGTGGTGATCGATACCATTCTGGACGGCCCCACCGAACTGACCATCGCGCCGGGCACCCAGCCGGGCGAGGTGTCGGTGCTGCGCGGGCACGGCATGCCGCGGCTGCGCTCCGGTGCGCGCGGTGATCTGCTCGCGCACCTGGACATCGTGATCCCCGCCAAGTTGGACGGCAAGCAGACCGAACTGCTGCGCAAGTACAAGGGCATGCGCCCGAGCGAGCGCGCCGAGGTCATGTCCACCCAGTCCGAGCACAACAGTGGCCTGTTCGCCAGGCTGCGGGCCTCGTTCAGCGGGCGCTGATTGGCCGCCACGGTCTTCTACCTCGACGAGGTGCCCGAACCGGGCGCCATCGCCGTGCTCGACGGCCCGGAGGGCAGGCACGCCGCCACGGTGCGCCGCATCCGGGTCGGCGAGCCGATCACGTTGTCGGACGGGCGCGGTGTGCTCGCCGAATCGGAAGTCGTTGCGGCGCAACGTGACCGGCTGGAGCTACGGGTACTGAATCGTGCTGTGGCGCAACCCGTTCCACCTCGCGTGACGGTTGTTCAGGCGCTGCCGAAGTCGGACCGCTCGGAATTGGCCGTCGAGCTGATGACCGAGGCGGGCGCCGACGCCATCGTCCCGTGGCAGGCCGCCCGCTGCATCGCCAACTGGGAAGGCAAGGCGGGCAAGGCCGTCGACAAGTGGCGCGCCGCCGCCCGCTCGGCCGCCCGCCAATCCCGCCGCCCCTACATTCCCGAGGTAGCGGACCTGCATCGCACCCGCGACCTCGTCGAGCTGATCCGAAAGTCCAAGGCGGACGGCGCAGTCGTCGCCGCCCTGCACGAATCCGGCACCGGCCGCTTCACCGAACTCCCGTTCGCCGACGCTGCCGAAGTCGTGCTGATAGTCGGCCCGGAAGGCGGCCTCGACAACGCCGAACTGGCTGCCCTCACCGAAGCCGGCGCCGAAGCAGTCCTGCTCGGCCCCACCGTGCTCCGCACCTCGACTGCCGCCGCGGTCGCCCTGGGTGCTCTCGGCGCCCTGACGCCGCGCTGGTAGAGATCTCGCGCAGACCAAGGCTGAAGGTCGAACTACTAGATCCCTACTGTCGGCTGCTTCGCGCCCGAACGGGAATTCGCGTGAATCGTCAAGGTGCAGACGAGGATCGCGGCGACGATGAGCAGTGCCGCTACGCAGAGGACCAAGCCGAGCCAGCCGTGGTGGACGTAGGCGATGCCGCCGGCTGCGCCGATTATGGAGCTGCCCAAGTAGAACGCGAACAGGTACAGCGAGGATGCGGCGCCTCGGTTTCCGTTCGCCATGGCGCCGACCCAGGCACCCGCGACCGTGTGGGCGCCGAAAAAGCCCGCGGTGCACAAGGACATGCCGATGACGAGGGTGACGAGGTTGTCGGGGAGGGTCATGGCCAGCCCGACGGCCATGATCGCCACGGCGGCGGCGAGGACTCGGAGTCGCCCGACGCGGTCGGCGAGGCGACCGGTAATCGCCGCGGCCGCCGATCCGGCGAGGTAGAGGACGAACACCAAACCGGCTACGGCTTCGGGCAATTCGAACGGTGGCCGGGTGAGGCGGTAGCCGAGGAAGTTGTAGAGCGAGACGAAGCCGCCGATCAATACGAAGATCAGCGCGAACAGGGTGAGCAGACCGCGGTGGCGCAGCTGCGCGGCGAGATCGCTGAGTACTGTGCGGATTCCGGCGGGTCTGGCGACGAAACTGCGCGAGGGAGGCAGGCCGCGGACGAACCACACGGTGCACACCGCGGCCGCGACCGAGATGGTTGCCTCGGCCCACCGCCAAGAGGCCACACTCAGCGTGAATGCCGGAATGACGCGTCCGGCCAAGCCACCGAAGGTGGTGCCCGCGATGTAGACCCCCATCGCCGCGCCGAGCCCATCGGGGCCGATCTCCTCGGCCAGATAGGCCATCGCCACGGCAGGCACTCCGGCCAGGGTGAGCCCTTGCAGCGCCCGTCCGGTCAACAGCACGTCCAGCGTGGGGCTGAACGGCAGCAGCAAGCCGATAACAGCCGAACTCACCGCCGACACCGTCATCACTCGCGTGCGACCGAACCGCGAGGACAGCGCGCTGACCGGCAGGATCGCCAGCGCGACAACCCCGGTGGTCAGCGAAACCGCAAGTGCCGCATGGGCAGGCGTCGCACCGAACGCCGCGGACAGGCTCGGTAGCAGGGCTTGCGCGCTGTACATGGTCGCGAAGGTGGCCAAGCCCGCCGCGAACAGCGCGGTGGTGATCCGGCGCTCGTGCGTGGTTCGGCCCCCGGCGACGGGCCGGGTCTTCGTCGAGGTCATGGCTTTCAGAATCGCCCGCTGCCCCTTCCACAGGGAAATGAATAATAATGGAGGAGTTCATGCGCTGAACGCATATAGGCAGACCAGTTGAGGCCGCTCCGGCCTGCACTGTGAGGCTCGTCACTAGGATTCAAGGAGGGTGGGCGCCCGTGCTGAGTGAAGACCTCGAATGGTTCACCACGCTCGCCCAACTGGAACGCGTCGGCGCCGCCGCCGAACGCCTGCACATCGCCCAGCCGACCCTGTCCCGCATGCTCGGCAGGCTCGAACGCAGGCTCGGCGTCGAACTGTTCGACCGCCACGGCAAACGCATCACCCTCAACGAGTTCGGCCGCATCTATTACGAACACGCCCGCCGCGCCCAAGCCGAACTCGACACCGCCGCCAAGTCCATCGACGATCTGAACAACCCCGCGAACGGCGTTGTGCGCCTGTCCTTTCTGCATTCGTTCGGCGGCTGGCTGGTCCCGCAACTGGTCGGCGAATTCCGCCGCGGTTCGGCCAGAATCACTTTCGCGCTGCGCCAGGGACCCGCGGAAATGGTGGCCACCGATGTGCTCGACGGGACATCGGATCTGGGGATCGTCTCGCCGCGCCCGACCATGGCCGGCATCGGCTGGCGCGGCCTGCTCCGGCAGCGCCTCGCGCTGGCCGTGCCCGCCGATCACCGGCTGGCCGGGCGCAGGCAGGTGCGCCTCGACGAGGTCGCCGACGAGGACTTCATCGCCATGCATCCCGGCTTCGGCATGCGCCGCATCGTCGACGAACTGTGCGCCGCCGCCGACCTGCGCCCGCGCATCGCCTTCGAGGCCAGCGACCTGATCACCGTCGCGGGCCTGGTCGCCGCAGGTCTTGGCGTCGGAGTGCTGCCGGAGGAGGACATCGGCCCGGCGAGTTCGCCGCGCGTGGCCGGTGTGAAAGCGGATGTGCGGCTGCCGGGGCCGGTACTGATCCCGCTCGCGGACGCGGGCGCCACCCGTGAGGTCGGGCTGGTGTGGTCGGCCCAGACGTCGGCGCCCGGGGCCGCGCGACGCTTTCGTGATTTCACCGAGGATTGGGCGCAGCGACGCCGGGGAATCCCCTGATCATCCGGTCCTCCCGTTAGCGGCTTATTCACTGGGCGGTGTCGGTGGGGCGCGTTAAACTTTCATCAACACAGCAGCACGTCGAGACCGGAAAGCAGGCTATAGCCACTTTTGAGAACACAAGGCGAGATCGGCGACCCGACAACCCCCGCAGCAGGCATCACAGCTGACGACAACACCTCGGGTCCCGCAGCACGCACCGTGCGTTCCAGTATCGAACTCGCTCCCGAATCCGTGTTCCCGTTTCTCGGTTCGGCCGACCAGAACCTGCGTGAGCTCGAAGAGTTGCTCGACGCGGACATTCACGTCCGCGGCAATTCCGTCACCCTCACCGGCAAGGCGGCCGACGTCGCCCTCGCCGAGCGAGTGATCGAACAGCTCGTCGCGCTCACCGGCCGGAACCGAGTGGTGACCCCGGAAGCGGTGCGGCACACCGTTTCGATGCTCACGGAGGGCTCCTCCGAGTCCCCGGCCGAGGTGCTCAGCCTGGACATCCTGTCCCGGCGCGGCAAGACCGTCCGGCCCAAGACGCTCAACCAGAAGCGCTACGTCGACGCGATCGACGCCAACACCATCGTGTTCGGCATCGGCCCCGCGGGCACCGGCAAGACGTATCTGGCGATGGCCAAGGCCGTGCAGGCGTTGCAGACCAAGCAGGTCACCCGGATCATCCTCACCCGCCCCGCGGTGGAGGCGGGCGAGCGGCTCGGCTTCCTGCCCGGCACACTCAACGAGAAGATCGACCCGTACCTGCGCCCGCTCTACGACGCACTGCACGACATGATGGATCCCGAAGCCATCCCGAAGCTGATGGCGGCCGGAGTCATCGAGGTCGCGCCGCTGGCATATATGCGTGGTCGCACGTTGAACGATTCGTTCATCGTGCTCGACGAGGCGCAGAACACCACGGCCGAGCAGATGAAGATGTTCCTCACCCGGCTCGGGTTCGGTTCGAAGATCGTGGTGACCGGTGACGTCAGCCAGGTCGACCTGCCGACCGGAGCACGGTCCGGGCTGCGGGCGGCCAGCGAGATCCTCACCGACATCGACGACATCCACTTCTCATACCTGACCAGCAGCGACGTCGTCCGGCACCGGTTGGTCGCCGATATCGTCGACGCCTACGAGCGGGCCGAATCGGAGCGTACGCCGCAGGTCGGCGCGCACTATCCGGGCAACCGGGCGCAGCGTCGGGCCGCAAGTCGAGGCGATCGACACTGAGTTGCGCACAATGTCGGTCATTCGGTCGACACCCAACGGCGTTGGGTGTCGACCTGCGGCATTAGGCTGACCGGGTGAGTATCGAGATCGCCAACGAGTCGGGTATCGACGTGCCCGAAGAAGATCTGGTCAGTGTCGCGCGCTTCGTGATCACCCGGATGGATGTGCACCCCGCCGCGGAACTGTCGATGGTGCTTGTCGATCTCGACACCATGGCCGACCTGCACATGCGCTGGATGGACCTACCCGGCCCGACCGACGTCATGTCCTTCCCGATGGACGAACTCGAGCCGGGCGGGCGCCCCGACAGCCCCGAACCCGGCCCGTCCATGCTCGGCGACATCGTGCTGTGCCCCGAATTCGCCGCGGGCCAGGCGCGCAAGGCAGGCCACTCGCTCGACCACGAGCTCGCGCTGCTCACCGTGCACGGCGTGCTCCACCTGCTCGGCTACGACCATGCCGAGCCGGAGGAGGAGAAGGAAATGTTCGCGCTGCAGGCCCGGCTGCTCGAAGAGTGGTACGAGAGCCTGCGCGAAGCACAGCGGCGGGCCGAGCTCGCCGCCCGAGACGCCAGGTTGCTGGGGAAGGCGGGCTTCACCACACCGGGTGACGCATTAGGGCCCGCGTGAATTCGCTGACCCTGATACTGCTTGCCGTCCTGCTCGTCCCCGTGGGGGGACTGTTCGCGGGCATCGATTCGGCGTTGAACACCATCTCGCAGGCCCGCGTCGACGATCTGGTGCGGGCCGACCGGCCCGGCGCGGTGCGGCTGAGCAGGATCGTCGGCGACCGCGCCCGGTACGTGAATCTCATGGTGCTGCTGCGCATTCTGTGCGAAATCGGCGCCACCGTGCTGCTCGCCGCGGCACTGATCTCGGTCTGGGAGGACGACTGGGCGCTGCTGGTCACCGCCGTTGTCATGGTGCTGGTGTCCTACGTGGTGATCGGCGTCGGCCCGCGTACGTTGGGCCGTCAGCACGCCTATTCGATCGCGCTGGCCGCGGCGCTGCCGTTGCAGTTCATCGGGGCGCTGCTCGGCCCGTTGTCCCGGCTGCTCATCCTGCTCGGTAACGCGATCACGCCCGGTAAGGGTTTCCGCAACGGCCCGTTCGCCTCCGAGATCGAGCTGCGCGAAGTGGTCGAGATGGCCAGCGAGCGCGGCGTGGTGGCCGACGAGGAACGCCGAATGATCCAGTCCGTCTTCGAACTCGGCGACACCGCCGCCCGCGCGGTGATGGTGCCGCGCACCGAGATGGTCTGGATCGAAGCGGATAAGACTGCGGCACAGGCGATGTCGCTTGCCGTGCGGTCGGGGCACTCGCGTATCCCGGTGGTCGGCGAGAACGTCGACGACATCCTCGGCGTGGTGTACCTGAAAGACCTTGTGCCGTACGCGGAACGGGGCCGCAAGGTGCTGGTGCGCGAGGTGATGCGTCCCGCCGTGTTCATGCCCGACTCCAAACCGCTCGACAGCCTGCTCGACGAGATGCAGCGCAGGCGCAACCACATGGCGCTGCTCGTCGACGAATACGGCGGCATCGCCGGGCTGGTCACCATCGAGGACGTGCTCGAGGAGATCGTCGGCGAGATCGCCGACGAATACGACACCGACGAGACGCCGCCCATCGAAGACCTCGGTGACGGCCGCTACCGCGTGTCCGCGCGACTTCCGGTGGAAGACCTCGGCGAGCTGTACGGGCTCGACATCGAGGAGGAGGACGTCGACACGGTGGGCGGCCTGATGGCGCACGAGCTCGGCCGCGTGCCGCTGCCCGGGTCGAAGGTCGCGGTGCACGGGCTGATGCTGCGCGGCGAGGGCGGTGCGGACACTCGAGGGCGGGTGCGGGTGCACACGGTGGTGGTGCGCAAGGTGAAGGATGCCGACGGCGAGAAGTCGAACGGCAAACGCAAAGGCAATGGCGCGGATCGGGAGACCCCGGCCGGTCGACACGAGGACGGAGACACCGAATGACCGAATTGGATCCCGAGGACAACAAACTGCTGGTGCTGGCCCGCGGGGCGATGGGCCGGGTGGGCGGCGCCAGCGGCGCGGCGGTACGCGACACCGACGGCCGCACCTACGCGGCAGGCGAGGTGACGCTGGCGGCGCTGCGGCTGACCGCGCTGCAGTCGGCCGTCGCGGCCGCGATCTCCAGTGGCGCAGAGGGATTCGAGGCGGCCGTGGTGGTCGGCGGCCGGTTGTCGGACTTCGGGGTCGCGGCGGTGCGCGAGGTGTCGCCCGCCGCCAAGATCATCTTCACCGATCGGGACGGCGCGGTATTCGAGATCGTCGACGACTCCCAGCTTGCCGTCGACGCGGCGCAGGCCAGCGAGGTGCGCGGTGGCTGACGGCGAATTCCGTTCCGGTTTCGTCTGTTTCGTCGGCCGGCCGAACACCGGCAAGTCGACGCTGACCAATGCCCTGGTCGGCCAGAAGATCGCGATCACGTCCTCGCGTCCGCAGACCACCAGGCACACCATCCGCGGCATCGTGCATCGCGACCACACCCAGCTCATCCTGGTCGACACTCCGGGTCTGCACCGTCCACGCACCCTGCTCGGTCAGCGACTGAACGACCTTGTGCGCGACACGTATTCGGAAGTCGACGTGATCACGCTGTGCATCCCCGCCGACGAGAAGATCGGGCCGGGCGACAAGTGGATCGTCCAGCAGATCAGGCAGATGGCGCCGAAGACCACCTTGCTCGGTGTGGTCACCAAGATCGACAAGGTGAGCCGGGACCAGATCGGCGAGCAACTGCTCGCGCTGTCGAAGCTGCTCGGACCCGACTGCGACGTGGTGCCGGTGTCCGCGGTCAAGGGGGAGCAGATCGAGGTGCTCATCGATGTCATCGCATCGAAAATGCCTGAGGGACCGGCGTTTTACCCCGATGGCGAGCTGACCGACGAGCCAGAGGAAACCCTCATGGCCGAGCTCATTCGGGAGGCGGCACTCGAAGGTGTCCGCGACGAACTCCCGCACTCGCTGGCCGTGGTGATCGAGGAGATCCTGCCGTACGAGCAGAACGAGGAAATGCTCGACGTGCACGCCATCCTGTACGTCGAACGGCCCAGCCAGAAGTCGATCATCATCGGCAAGGGTGGGGCGCGCCTCAAAGAGGTCGGCACCAACGCCCGCCACCAGATCGAGCACATCCTCGGCACCCGCATCTACCTGAACCTGCACGTGAAGGTCGCCAAGGATTGGCAGCGGGATCCGAAACAGTTGGGCAAGTTGGGTTTCTAAGGGGCGCGCGGCAACTCCGCCGATTTATGGCCGGTAGAACCGGATGCGGCCCTGCGACACCATCGTCCCGGTTGTCGCCGTGGCACGGTCGATCGTCACGGTCAATTCCCGGTCCGCACCCGGCTGTGGGATGGATGCCAGCCGAACCGGGCTGCCGTCCACCCTGGCGCAGTCGTTCAGCGAGATCGTTTCCAGCAGTGGGAGATCGCCGAGCGGCGTGAGGTCGTCCGGCAGGCTGACCGCGGACAGCTCCAGCGATCGGAGCCGGGGCAGCAGCGCGGTCAGGGCGGGCAGTTCGTCGGTGAGATCGCAATCGGCCAGCGTCAGCCGTTCGAGTCGTAATGCTCGGCCGGCTGTGGTGAGCGCGGCGGGCGCGGCCGAGCCGCTGAGACCGAGGTGGCTCAGCTCGTGATCCACCAGGCCGGTCAGGTTGTATCCCAGGGGAACAGGCTCGAGGGCAAGGGAATCCAGTTGCGTCGGCAGTGTCGCGGCGGACACCTGTGGCAGCGACTGCCAGCCGACTAGCTGAAGGACGCGCAGGCCGGTGCACGCGCCCAGCGCGTCCAGGCCGCTGAGCACCGCCTGATGGTCACTCGTAGAGAGAACCAGTTCGCGTAGGTGGCCGGGTTCGCGCGAAACGGCAAGCGCCGCCACATCGTTGATTCCGGTCAGCCGGAACAGCGAGAGCATGGGGACCGCCGGTACTCCGTCGGCGGCCAGCGTGCCGATGCTGGAAGGGAATTCGACGATCAGGGATCGAAGGTTGCCGAGCCGAACGATGGGTGCCCACTGGCGCGGGCGCCACAGCCAGAGATCGAGACCGGGCTGTGCCGGAAAGTTGGCGAGTACTTCCTCGGCGTATTCGGTCGGATCGTAGTAGTCCCAGGTGCTGATCAACTCCTGCTTTATCTCCTTTCGGTGGTCCGTGGCATAACTGCCCAGCAGTCGCAACGAGGCCGGTCCACCGATGAGCGCCGCCGTTCGGACCGTTGTCAGCGCGCTCATCTCGGGTATGCCGTCGAGATTCTTCGGCAGGTATCGCAGCAGCGGCTCGCCGACGGCGACGAGTGAGGCCGCCTCGTCGAGGTCGTGCGGCGGGACGAGCCCGGCGATCGTCTCGTCGAGCCGATGAGCCAGGTCGCCCGAGAGCGACTCGATCGTCTCCCAGCACGACGCGGCCAGTAGGCGCAGGTGTCGCCCGTCGCGGTCGTCGTCGTCCGCGCGGTCGAGGATTCCGGCGATCAGCTCACCGCGCTGGCTGCTGTTGGCGTGGCCCGCCGCCATGATGACCGTGTCGTGCCACACGTCCAGATGAGCGCGTCCGACAAGGTTGCCGATGCGGTCTTGCGCCGCGGCCTCCGCTGCCGCGAGGTATTCCTGAAAGGTGCGGTGTACGAAGTCGATTCGGCCATCGGCGGGGGATCGCAGGATGCCTGAGCGATTGAGCAGATAGTCCAGCACATCGCGCGGATCGACCTCGAGGTGACGCATGGAGGCGATCTTCGCGGTCACATATCCCTCGGCCTTGTCGAGGTCGACTTCGTTGAGATTGTTGTCCGACAAACGCCAGGCCAGATCGCGGAGCACGGTGACCTTGTCGGTCAAGCTGAGCGACGCGTGGTGCGCGCTCGGGATATGCCGCTCCGCATCGCGCCGCTGCACGAGCAGATCGACCGCGATCTGATACAGCTCCATCCGATTGCGCGGGAGCTGGCGCTTGCGCCGCAGATGCAACGAACACAGCATCGCCGCGAGCAGCGGGTTGGCGGCCAGCGCCTGCAGATGCGGGCGGTCCCGGACGCTGGCGATGAGGGCGTGTTCGTAGTCGGGTAGTTCCGTCGGTTCGCACGGCAGCCGCTGTCCGCTCGCGCCGACGGCTTGATGCCATTGCCGGATGAAGGCATTCAGGTCCGACCGCGTCATGCGTTCGAGCTCGATCGGCGCGAAATCGGCGGTGTCGAGCCAATCATGTTGTGCGGCTGCTGGTCTGGAGGTGACGACGATTGTGGTCCGGGGGTAGGCGTTGAGTAGGAGATTGATCCACTCGCGGACCTTGTCCCGATCCGCGGGAAGGAGTTCGTCCACACCATCGATCAGCAACAGGACCTGTCCGTCCGCCAGCTGACGATCGATCCAGGCACTAGGCAGATGGCTTGTCAACGGGCCCGCCGCGTCGTCGAGCAGCTCGTGCAGCTTGGGTAGCCGGCGAGTGGCGTAGCTGCGCAGCCTGAGCAGCACGGGGACAAGCCCATTCCATGCCGCGAGGTCGCCGGTGAACGTCGCGCGCGCCGCGGTGACCGCCAACCAGCGCAGCAGCGTCGTCTTGCCCGATCCGGCTTCGCCGCGAAGCAGGATTCGAGACTTTCGGCTCAGGGCCGCTTCGACTCGCCCGCCGCCGAGCCCTTGTTCGTCGGCCTGGCGCCGGTCGCCGAACCACAGGTAGTTCTTGCCGACCACTCGCAAACTCACGTAGGCGACGGAAAGCCTTGTCCGCAACGGCTGTTCGACCGCGAAACTGAACAGCTCGACCTCGTCGAGGGTCCGGCTGATCAGCTCGAGGTACTCGCGGCGAAATTCGACGTCGTGGTCACTGCCGTCGGGTGCATACAGCGAACGCTTGGGCAGTTGCTCCAGGACCTGTTCGACATCGGTGCCCAATCTGTCGATGCGCCTGAGCAGCTCGGGCACCGCCCGCTCGACGAACACCGGCAGATGGCGGACTATCTGGACGTAGCAGTCGCAACATTCCGCGACGAGCTGGTCGTACAGCGCCGATCCCGCGGCACTCAACCAGGTCGGCTGTCGTACGGTTTCGCGGATCCGCCGGGCCAGCTGGGCGGGGTCGGCGTTCGACGCGAAGATCTCGGCATCGGACAGGTCGGCCTGTTCGAAGGTGTCCACCACCGCGTCGATGACGGCGGTGTGCTCACCGTCGTCCAGGCCTCGAAACTCGTGCGCGAGCATGGGTTCGAGCCGTCCGGCCACCGCGTCGGCGATCTGTTCGAACTGCCGTTTGACGCTGCGCTGTGGTCGGATACCGGGGACATAACGCCTGATCAGCTCGTCCATCTCGGAGCGCCTGTCTTGCTCCCCCTGCTGTTTCGCCAACAGAAGATGCACCGCACGACCGACCAACGCAGTACCGAGCCTGACCGCAACGAGTTCTGCGCTCACGTTCCCCCTATCCCAGGCCGGCACTATCCGATCGCACCCCGTGGCCCTCGATGATGCCACCACCCCCCGTACACCTCGCGCCGACTGTCGAGAATAGATCGCTGACCGCCCCGGTTCGACCGCCTAACCCCAAGATCCGCACCCTAACTCGGGATCCGCACCGACTCTAGGGCCCTATTTCGAGTGCGGATCTTCGCGAACCGGCGGGCACGGTGCGCCGAACATGCCGACAACTTCGTCAAGGTGCACCCACAAGTGGGTTTGCCCTGTTGCAGTCCGCTGGGTTGCCTCGTGTCGGTGATGGTTCGACGAAGGCAAGCGTCCGTGGATGGTGGGGCTCAGTGGGATCGCCGCCGGAGGTAGACGGTCGTGGTCCCAGCGCGGTTCCGTGCTAGCCGAGATCAGCAGCGGTTCAGCGAGCTAGCCACCAGGGGGCAGGCCGTTCGCGTTCCCAGTGCAGTTCTGACTCCAGTTGTGCGGCAACCGAAATCAGGAGGGGTTCGGTGGAGGCTGTGCCCATTAGTTGGGCGCCGACTGGTAGGCCTGCGTTGGTGAATCCGGCTGGGACGTTGATGCTCGGCCAGCCGAGTACGTTCCATGGCCAGGTGTATGGGCAGGCGGCGGTGATGAGGTTGTTGGTGGCGTTGATGCCGATGTTGTCGATGTCTTCGGCGCGTGGGGGAGGGGTTGCGGTGGTGGGGGCGAGGACCAGGTCGTAGTCGTGGAAGAAGTTGCCGATGCGCTTGTGTAGTAAGGGTTCTGCTCGGCGGGCGGCGAAGAGGGCGGGACCGTCGAGGAGTCGGCCGAAGCGAGTGTTGGCGATTGTGCGTGGATCCACTTGGGCGCCAGGGAGTTTCTGGTGGGCTGCGCGGATGCCTGCCATCGATCGCGGTAGGAATGATGCGCCGATCATGAGGCCGTAGTGCAGATCGGCGACGGTTACGGTGTGGCCCAGCTTGCGCAGGGTGTCTCCGATGCGTCGCACCGCTGCGGCGATTTCGGGGTCGAGCGCCGTTCTGGTCGCAGTGAAGGGAATGCGCAGGGAGAGGGCGATGCGCAGTCGGCCGGGATCGCGGCCGACGGCCTCGGTGGCGGAAATCGTTGGGGGAGTGTGTAGATCGCCCTGATGCGGTCCGGCGGCGACGTCTAGGAGTAGGGCGGCGTCGGCGACAGTGCGGGCAAGGGGCCCATTGACGGTGAGTCCGTAGAACGCTTCGGCATGCGGCCAGGTGGAGATCCGGCCGCGCTGCGGTTTGATGCCGACGAGATTCGTCCACGACGCCGGAATCCGGACCGAGCCCGCGCCGTCGGAACCCAGTGCGGCGGGCACCAATCCGGCCGCGACAGCCGCCGCCGAGCCGCCGGAGGAACCACCCGGCGTGTGGTCGGCGCCCCACGGGTTGCGGGTGTATCCGAAGGAGGCCGCGCTCGTGAACGGCAACTGCCCGAGCTCGCAGGTATTGGTCTTGCCGACGATCACCGCGCCCGCCGCCCGCAACCGCCGAACCGATTCGGCGTCTTCGGTTTTCGGCGGGAAGTCGCCGCCGCAGCCGAATGCTGTTGGCTCACCGGCGATGTCGGTGTCGTCCTTCACCGCGATTGGCACACCGAGCAGTGGCAGCCGTTCGCCCGCGGCGAGGCGACGGTCGGCGTCTGCCGCCTCGGCAAGCGCCTTCTCGCGACGCACGATTCGGAACGCGTTCAGTGTCGACTGAGACCCCTCGATGCGATCGAGAGCTGCACCGACGGCGGCGACGGAGCTGATCGTGCCCTGCGCGATGGCGGCGGCATGGTCGGCCAGCCCGAGGTCGCCGGTCTGTGTCTCGGAGGTTTGCCGAGTGGTGTCCGTCATGTGAGCTCCGTCTCGTCGTGCTTTCGGAAGACGGTAGCGCGCAACTGGTCAAGCGACTAGTTCGCCTCGTGGGTGCATATCTCCGCGCGACTGATTCCGCCGGTCAATCGTCGAAAGCTGTAGACATACATACGGTATGTATGTAACAGTGACGACACCGCAACGCACTGGAGGAACGATGGGAATCAGCACCGAACTCGGCCGTACACACGAGATCGACCTGCCCGGCGGCCGCATCCGATACCACGACACAGGCGAGGGCTCGCCGGTCCTTTTCGTGCACGGACTCCTCGTCAACGCGGACCTGTGGCGCAAGGTCGTGCCCGGCATCGCCGCCGCGGGCTACCGCTGCCTGACCCCGGACTGGCCGCTCGGCTCGCACCAGATCCCGGTGCCGGATGCGAACATGACCGTGCCCGGCGTCGTCGACCTCATCGCGTCGTTCCTCGAACGGCTGGACCTGACCGACGTCACCGTGGTCGCCAACGACACCGGCGGCGCACTCACCCAGGTCCTGATGACCCGTCATCCGGCCAGGATCGGCCGCGTGGTGCTCGCCGCGGTCGATAGCTACGAGGCATTCATGCCGCCGCCGTTCAACGTGTTCACCTGGCTGGCCAAGATCCCGGGCTCGATGCGCCCGGTGACCGAGGTGGCGCGCATCCGTGCGCTGCATTCGACGCCACTGGTGTTCGGCTCGATCGCCAAGCGCCCGCTGCCGCCGGAGATCGCCGACTCCTACCTGGTGGCCAGCCGCGAGTCCGGCGCCATCCGCAAGAATCTGCGGTTGTTCCTGAAGAACGCGAAGAGCCGCTACACGCTGGAAGCCGCGTCGCATTTCGGGTCGGTCGAGATCCCGGTGCTCGTGGTGTGGGCACGCGAGGACAAGATCTTCCCGATGTCCTACGCCGAACGCCTGAGCAGGGATCTGCCGCACGCGACGCTGAAGATCATCGACGACTCCTACACATTCATCCCGGAAGACCAGCCCGAGTTGCTCACCGAGTCGATCCTGGAGTTCACTCGGCTGCATGCCACGCCGTAGCCAGGAGGATCGCTCCCGCACCACCAGGGCCGCGCTCGAACAGGCCGGACGTCGGCTGTTCACCGAGCGCGGCTTCGCGGCGACCTCGGCCGAGGAACTTGTGACCGAGGCCGGAGTCACCCGGGGCGCCCTGCATCATCACTACGGCGACAAGCGCGGGCTGTTCCTCGCGGTGTTGGAACAGATCGAGGTGGAGACCACCGAAGAGATCGAAAATGCCATCGCCACCGTCGATCCCGACGATGTGATGGCCGGCATGGCGGTCGGTCTCGGTGTCTTTCTGGAGATCTGCCAGCGTCCCGCGATGCTGCGCATCGCCCTCACCGACGCGCCCGCCGTGATGGGCTGGCAGGCCTGGCGCGAATTCGAAACCCGCCACGCCCTCGGCATGACCATCGCTCAACTGGAACGCGCGCGCGCCGCGGGCCTGATCGCCGACGGCCCCATCCAGGTGCTTGCCCAACTGATAATCAGCGCGCTCAACGAGGCGGCCCTGATCGTCGCGCACGCCGAGGACCCGGACCGCGCCCGCGCCGAAGCTCAGCAGGCGGTATTGCAGCTGGTCTCCGGCATCGTGCGGACCTGAATCAGCTCGAGCGCAATAGTCGTGCCCGGCCGTGCGGGCACCCAGAATCGGCGAGATGAAGCTCGTAGCGATAGGTGTCGGCCTCGCGGTCGGCTTCGGTCTGGCCGGAACAGCACAGGCGCAGCCGCTCACGCCCGATTACGCACAGGCCCCGAACGGCATCGGTGTCACTGATCCGGCACTCACGCCTACGATCTCGCCGATCCAGGTGCCGACGACGGAGGTGCGGCGCGGTCCCGACGCGACCACCATCGTCGCGCACCCCTACCTCGCGCCGTGGGTGCACAACCTGGTCCCGATCGCGCCGAATACGGCCGTCGAGGTGCGGGGTGCGGCTCGCGTCACCGTGCCCGGCGCGGCCGACGGCCGTGCGCTGGTCATCAATCCGAACGGGCACTGCCTGTTCGACGGGCCCGGCGCCCAGCCCACCCAGCTCGGCGCGACCGCATTGACCCCCGTGCGGGTCGACACCCCGCTGTTCCAGCTCGTCATCGAACCGACGCTGTACCGCTGAGCTACTCGACGAATTGCAGCTCTACTTGGGGTAGTTCGACCATCACCCGGGCGCACACGGCTCGATGCCAGGTGGCCGGGTACCGGGTGTCCGGCTCGTGCCTGCAGTAGTCGTCGTTGGTGCGGTAGGTGTGCAGGCGCGGCGAGATCTCACCGGCGCCGATGGCGTCGACCATCGCCTCGACCACCTGCTCGGTCTCGTCGGCGATCTCGGCCAGCTCGCGGGCCGCGGTGTCCGGAATCTGGAACGCTCCCCGTTCCCAGCGTTCTACGGTGCGCTCGGCCACGGCGAAGAGCCGGGCGCACCAGGGCACCGGTAATCCGAGTAGTTCGCGGGTGGCCCGGAAGCCTGCGGCGGTTCCGGTACCAAGTAGGTCGTCCAAATCCGAAAGCCCCTCCCCAGCAGTACGGTAGAGAAAAGGATAGGTCAGCGCGCCGACCGGCATGGCGGATTCGTCGCCGGAAGTGGCAGTGCGGGTGCCGCGCCTGCCGGGGGCTGTCGGGTCTTCGTGGGAGGATGAGGCGTGCGTTTGTATCGGGATGTTGCGGTGGTGGTACGCCAGCACAAGCTGGGCGAGGCGGACCGCATCGTCACGTTGCTGACGCGCCAGCACGGTTTGGTGCGCGCGGTGGCCAAGGGGGTGCGCCGGACCAAGTCGCGGTTCGGGGCCAGGTTGGAGCCGTTCGCCTACATCGACGTGCAGTTGCATCCCGGTCGCACGCTGGACGTGGTGACCCAGGTGCACACGGTGGAGGCGTTCGCCTCCGACATCATCGACGACTACGGCCGCTACACCACCGCCTGCGCGGTGCTGGAAACCGCCGAACGGCTGGCCGGTGAGGAGCGGGCGCCCGCGCCGCGACTGCACGCGCTCACCGCGAGCGCGTTGCGCGCCATCGCCGCCAAGCAGCGGCCGCACGAACTGATTCTGGACGCATTCCTGTTGCGCGCCATGGGTTTTGCGGGTTGGGCGCCCGCGCTGGACGAATGCGCCAAGTGCGCGACGCCGGGCCCGCACCGGGCGTTCCATGTCGCGGCAGGCGGTGCGGTGTGCGTGCACTGCCGCCCGCCCGGGGCGGCGACCCCGGCACCCGGGGTGCTCGATCTGCTGGTCGCGCTGCTGCGCGGCGAGTGGGAGTACGTCGAGACGGTGCCGGAGGGGGTGCGCAGGCAGGCCAGCGGTCTGGTCGCCGCGCATCTGCAGTGGCATCTGGAACGACAGCTGCGCACGTTGCCGCTGATCGAGCGGTCGAGCCCGGTACGCGCCCCCGCCTGATCCGCGGCGACCATGGAGACCTTCACAAGGCCTCCACAATCATCAGGCAGGATAGGGGCCGTGATCCTCCGCCGAGACTCCTCCACCGCGACCAAGTCGGGCGCTACCCGCACCGTTCGTCCGCCCTCGCAGCACCCCTCGGGCGCTCGTCCGCCGGAAATCCCGGCCGTGCTGGTGCCCAACCACGTCGCGCTGGTGATGGACGGCAACGGCCGGTGGGCCCAGGAACGTGGACTGCCGCGCACCGCCGGTCACGAACGCGGCGAGGCCGTGCTGATGGACACCGTCGAGGGCTGCATCGAGATCGGCGTGAAGTGGCTCTCGGCCTACGCCTTCTCCACCGAGAACTGGCGGCGCAGCCCCGAGGAGGTGCGCTTCCTGATGGGCTTCAACCGCGACGTGATCCGGCGTCGTCGCGACGAGATGCACGAGATGGGCGTCCGGGTGCGCTGGGCCGGGCGGCGACCGCGCTTGTGGCGCAGCGTGATCAACGAGCTGGAGGTCGCCGAGGAGCTGACCAAGGACAACACGGTGATGACTCTCACCATGTGTGTCAACTACGGCGGTCGAGCCGAAATCGCCGATGCGGCAAGGGAAATCGCGCGCCGAGTGGCGGCGGGCGAGATCGACCCGGAGAAGGTCACCGAGGCGATGGTGGCGAAATACCTGGACGAGCCGGACATGCCGGACGTCGATCTGTTCCTGCGGCCCTCCGGCGAGTTCCGCAGCTCGAACTTCCTCATCTGGCAGTCCGCCTACGCCGAATTCGTCTACCAGGACACCCTGTTTCCCGATTTCGACCGGCGCAACCTCTGGCAGGCCTGCCTCGAGTACGCTTCGCGTGACCGCCGGTTCGGCGGCACCAAATGAACGGCGGCACGGACATGGAATCAACGGTGAGTCCGGAACACGAACTGCAGGCGCGAGCCGGTGCCTGCCTGTCGATCTACGACATCGACGTGCGGGTCGACCCCGAGGGCTCGATCGGCTTCGAATACGAGGGCTCGCTGTGCTCGTTGCGCGCGGTGCGGCTCGCGCCCGGGCTCGACGTGCTGACGCTGACCTGCGTGCTGGCCTGGGATCGTCCGGTCAAGGCGCAGCTGCACAAGCGGGTCGCCGAACGGAACAACGAGCTGCAGTTCGGCTCGCTCACCGTGATCGTGCGCGAGAAGCTCGCCGACATCATCCTGCGCTACACCTTCCCGGCCGCCGGGCTCGACGATCAGGCGCTGGCCACCATGCTGGTGCTGGTGCTGTCCGGGGCCGGCCGCGCCCGTCAAGGCCTGCTGCTGCCCTGAGATGGCACGGCCATGACAACTGTCATGGCAGACACGTGACATGCGTGCGAGGTATTCGGGGCGCTGATGCGCGAACGTTTACTGCATGACATCAGCACTGACGACCGCGGCCGACTTCGCCGCGGCTGGCGGTTCGGGGAAGCGGGGCCCAGGGGCCCACGGGACGACACCGGCGATCGAACTGCACGATCTGCGTAAGAGCTTCGCGGTGCCCGGGGGCGGCGCCGTGCAGGCTGTCGACGGACTGGACCTGGTCATCGAACCGGGCGAGATCGTCGCGTTCCTCGGGCCCAACGGCGCGGGCAAGACCACCACCCTCGACATGGTGCTCGGCTTGGCCAAGCCGGACGCAGGCACCGTCGAGGTGTTCGGCGGCACGCCGGCCGAAGCGCTTGCGGTAGGACGGATTTCGGCCGTGCTGCAATCCGGTGGCCTGCTGCCCGACCTCACCGTCGGCGAGACCGTGCGGCTCGTCGGCACGCTGTACGCCGACGTGCGTCCGGTCGACGAGGTGCTGGCCCGGGCAGGCATCGCCGATATCGCCGGTCGGATGGTCGGTAAATGCTCCGGCGGACAACGTCAGCGGCTGCGGTTCGCGCTCGCGCTGCTGCCCAATCCCGACCTGATCGTGCTCGACGAGCCGACCACCGGCATGGATGTCGAAGGGCGACGGGACTTCTGGAACGCGATGCGCCAGGACTCCGAGCGCGGCCGCACAGTCCTGTTCGCCACCCACTACCTGGACGAGGCCGACGCCTACGCCGATCGGATCGTGCTGGTCCGGGCCGGGCGGGTGGTCGCGGACGGTAGTGCCGCCGAGATCAAGAACCTGGCTTCGGGTCGTTCGGTCAGCGCCACCCTGGCCGGTGCCGTGCCGACCGGGCTGATCGCGATGCCCGGCGTCGATGACGTCGAGGTGCGTGGCGACCGAATCGTCGTGCACACCAAGGACTCCGACGCGGTAGCGCGCTACCTGCTCACCGAGACCACCGCGACCGACCTCGAAATCACCTCGCACAACCTCGAATCCGCGTTCTTGGCGCTCACCACCGGAGACCTGACATGACAACCCTTGCCGCACAGGCCGTTACCCAGCATCGGCCGACCCCGCTCGGCGGTTTCAGCGCCGGATTCCTGCGTTTGGAACTGCGCCGGATGCTGCGCAATCGCCGGACGATGATCTTCACGCTGGTGATTCCGCCGCTGTTCTTCGTCATCTTCGGGCTGCAATCCGACTACCGGACACAGTCTTCCGGCACCGGCAATGTCACCGGCTACATCATGGTATCGATGGCCGTCTACGGCGCGATGCTGGCCAATACCAGCGGCGGCGCCATGGTGGCGATCGAACGCGCGCAGGGCTGGAGTCGTCAATTGCGGCTCACCCCACTGCATCCGGTCGCTTACATCGCCACCAAGGTCACCGTCGCGATGGTGCTCGGGCTGATCTCGGTCAGCGCGGTCTTCGTGGTCGGCGCCGTGCTCGGTGCCCAGCTGACGCCCGTCGCCTGGGTGAGCTGCTTCCTGCTCGCCTGGATCACCTCGGTGGTCTTCGCCGCCTTCGGCTTGTTCGTCGGCTACCTGCTGCCGTCGGAGAACGTCATGCAGCTGCTCGGGCCGGTGCTCGCGGTGTTGTCGTTCGCGGGTGGGCTGTTCATCCCGCTGCACGGTTGGTTCGGGACGGTGTCGAAGGTGTTCCCGACCAACGGGGTGGCGACGCTGGCGCGGATACCGTTCGGCGACACCAGCGCGGCGTCGATCGCGCTTGCGGTGCTCAATGTTGTGGTGTGGGCCGCGGTATTCGTCGGGGGCTCGACCATGCTGTTCCGTCGTGACACGTCTCGCTGAGCTATTCGGTGCGCCGCGGCGCGGCCGTCCCCGAGAGGTGGACGGTCGCGTCGCGGCGTTCCTCGGTATCCGGAGTTTGCCCCGGGATCGGGTGGTGCTGCTCGACGCGAAGTCTCGACTCGATCCCGGTGCTCGCCGGGATGCCGAGCATGGTTCGGTACCGTCTCTCCTCGTGATCGACCGCGCGCGACAGCTCCCTCGCGACCCGTCGCGTGCCAGAGGTGTGGCATGGGCGTGACGTCGCGGTTCAAGCCGCTGCGCGATGGCGGAGCGATGGGATTCATCGACCGGGTGGTCAGCGACGACGGCGCGGTGAACAGCCGACGGCGTGGATGGTTCGGCGCGCTGATGTCCTCGGCGTGGATGTCCTACATGATCGCGCCGGTGGTGCAGGATTGGTCGGACGGTGAGCGGCTGCGGGTGATACTCGCAGCGGCAACGTTGCTCGGGTACGCGACGTTGATCCTGAGTACGTTTATCATCTTCCGTCGCCGCACCCCGGCCGAGTCGGTGGAGGATCGGCCGGCCGATCCGCGGCTGTGGCCGTTCCTCGCCGGCATGGCCGCGTGCACGACGGCACTGATCCCGTTGCTCGGTTCCATTGCCTTGCCGACCGCGATCGTCGTGGCGGTGGCCGCGATCTTCCATCTGCCGGCCCGGGAGTCCGGCTATGTGACGCTGTCCGTCGCGCTCGTGCTCTTGTTCGTCCCTCTAGCGATTCCGAGCATGTCCGACATGCCGTTCTACCTCGCCTTCGTCCCGATGATCATCTGGGTGGCCAGGCAGTTGGGCCTGCGTGGCGAGCGGCTCGCGGAGCTGGCTCGGCGGCAGCGGGCGGAGCTCGACATCGTCGAGGAACGCAACCGGGTGGCGCGCGACGTGCACGATATCCTCGGCCACTCGCTCACCGTGATCACGGTGAAAACCGAACTCGCGCAACGGCTCATCGATGTCGACCTGACGCGGGCGCGGACCGAGCTGGCCGATATCGAGCGGCTCGCGCGGGAGGCGCTGGCGGGAGTGCGCGATACCGTCGGTGGGTTGCGTGAGGTTTCGCTGCGGGGTGAGCTCGCCAATGCCCGAACGGCTTTGGCCGCTGCGGATATCGCCGCCGAGCTGCCGGAGGTCGAGGACACACCGCACAGCGAGTTGTTCGGCTGGGTGTTGCGCGAGGCGATCACCAACGTGATCCGGCACAGCGCCGCCCGGCACTGCACGGTCACGGTGACGCCGTCGAGTATCGAGGTCGTCGATGACGGGCGCGGGGTCGGCGCGGCCGCGGCGTCCGGCTCCGGGCTCGCCGGTCTTCGCGCCCGCGTCAAAGCCGCAGGCGGGACCTTGACGTTGTCCGCTCCGGCGGAAGGGGGAGTGCGTGTTCGCGCCTCGGTCCCCGAGTAGGACATTGTCGACCAGAAGTGCTCTTCGAAACAGGAAGTGGGCCAAATGATCCGGCTGTTGCTCGCCGACGACCAGGCGTTGGTGCGCGGCGCGCTCGCGGCGTTGCTCGGACTGGAATCCGACCTCGAGGTGGTCGGTGAGGTGGGTCGCGGTGACGAGGTGGTCGACGCCGTCGCCCGCACGAACCCCGACGTGGTGCTGCTCGATGTGGAAATGCCCGGCCTGGACGGCATCTCGGTCGCCGGACAGCTGCACGCCGCGCATCCCGCCGTCCGTGTTCTGATGGTGACCACATTCGGCCGACCCGGTTACCTTCGCCGCGCCATCGACGCGGGCGCCAGTGGTTTTGTCGTAAAAGACACCCCTGCAAGGGAATTGGCCGATGCCGTCCGCCGGGTCCAGATGGGGCTGCGCGTGGTCGATCCCGCGCTGGCCGCCGAAACCCTGACCGCGGGCACCTCTCCGCTGACCGAGCGCGAACGCGAGGTCCTGTCCGCCGCCGCCGACGGCGCAACCGCAGGTGCCATCGCCAAACAACTGCACCTCTCCGAAGGCACCGTCCGTAACCATCTTTCCGCCGCGATCGGCAAGACAGGCACCTCCACCCGTGCCGAAGCCGTTCGCGCCGCCGAACGCCTCGGCTGGCTCTGACCTGCTGCCGAGCCGTGAACTGCGGGCGCACACAGGACTTACACAACAGATCCGCAGGGATGTCCCACCCTTCGCTCGTACGGTCGGAGTTTCAGGTCGGGACAATCCATACATAAGGCGCAGTAATGGCAGAAGCAGAGAGCACCGGGGAACCTTCCTCGGTGCCGAATACGAACCCAACAGCGGCGGCCCCCAAACCGCCATCGCGGCTGGCGACCCGCTGGCGCGGATCACGCCCATTACGGATCGCGAGTGCGGTGCTGGTGGCCGTGGTGATCGGCGGCGTCGGATTCGGCGCCGGGCTAGCCGTCGGCGGTGGCGATGGCCATCATCACGGCGGGCACCAGATGGCCGCCGCCCATCGTTTCGGGCGGGATGACGGCCCGAGGATGCATCGGTTCGAGCGCGGCGATCGGCCCGGGCCACGGGACCTGCCCGGCGCGCCGGGCAACAACACTCCCGGAGCACCGGCCCAGCCGTCCGTCACGCTGAGTCCAGCACCGGCGCCGCGCTGATCGCCGGCACGGTCGGCCGCTGATCGGATCGCGGCTGGCCGTGCCTCTTGCGGTGATGAGATGGTCGGGCGGCACATTCGCCGCCCGGCCGCGGGCTAGCCGACCGCCTGCCCGGCGTGGTGGGCCGGACACGCTTGCTCTGGCGTTCTGCCGCAAGCGTTTTCGCGGTGTCAGCCGTACCCGAGATATGCAGCTGAGCGATTACGGCAGCACGGCGCAGGCGGGGCCGAGGTTGATGCCGGTCCCGACGGTCACCGTCGTCATGATGTATGACTCGCCTTGGACGTACTCGGCGGCCCAGATGTCGTGCTTGCCCTTCTTGACGGGGGTCCAGGTGGTGCTCGCCTTGCCGGATGCGTCCGCGACCTGGGTGACCGGCTTGAACGTATCGATGGTCCGGCCGCCCTCGACGTCGTCGAGGTACGTCACGGTCGCGCCGGGTCGCGCGGTCGCGGTGACCGTGTAGGAGCAGCCGGTGCCGTAGCCACCGCCCGAGCTACCGAAACTCAGTCCGGGTGCGACGTCGACGCGGGTGACCGCGGCCCCAGCGGTCGGTGCGGTTAGCGCGATCGCGGCGGTCAGTGCGCCGAGTGTGGTCAGCGTGGCAGCAGTCTTCTTTGAAACGGTCACAGCAGATTTCCCTTCCGACAAAACCGATTTCCCCACGGGGGGCCGCCCCGACACTTGCACAGGCGGTGTCCGCGATCAATGGCCCGGTGCGGATCGATGGGCCGGTAGTTCCTTGGGGTCCGCCAGCGAGTTGCCGCTGACCCCGGGCAACTGGTGGTGCACTGTCGTCGAATCAGGGAGGTCCCTGATGTGCTGCCACAGGTTTCGGTGGTTTGCTCGCTGTACCGGCCGTACGAATCAGTCGAAGGAGCGAGTGCCGTGAACGCTGCGATAGTCAGCACCTGGGTGTGGTTGGCGCTCGAGGTCGCCCTGCGGGTGCGGGATCGCTTGCGTAGCAAGGGTTCCACCGAGCACGACCGTGGCACTCGGCTGACCATCGTGCTGCTCGTCGCGGTCGCCGTCAACGGTGCCGTCGCGGTCGCCGCCTTCCTGCCCGCGACCAGCGTGTTCCAACTGCCCGGCCGATCGCACCTGCCGTGGGAGATCGCCGGGCTTGCGATCATGTGGCTGGGGTTGGTCGTGCGAGTCTGGGCGATCGCGGTGCTCGGCAGTTCGTTCCGGACGACCGTCGAAGTCGACAGTGACCAGACGGTGGTCGACCGGGGCCCGTACCGATGGGTGCGCCATCCGTCCTACACCGGTGTCCTGCTGATCACGACCGGCTTGGGCCTGGCCGCGGGGAACTGGCTCTCGCTGCTCATCGCCGTCGCGCTTCCGGTCTATGCCTTGAGTAGGCGGATCGACGTCGAAGAACGGGCATTGGTCGAGACCCTCGGCCGCCCGTACCAGACATACCGAGCCGGTACCAAACGGCTCGTCCCCGGCGTGTGGTGAGCAGTCGTCGTCGGTTCGCTGATAGTCATCTAAGAATCCGGCAAACGGGACACTTTTCGGGTGGTCCGGTGCGTTGAGACCGGTGAGAAGGCCAACCCGGCCACCACGAAGGAGTTCGGAATGAGCCTTATCGGGACCGTCATCGGTTACGCACTGACGATATTCATCGTGCTGCTGCTCGCGCGGATGGTGTTCGACTGGATGTTGGCGCTCGGCAACAGCCCCAGCTGGGCCAACCGCCCCCGCGAACTGGCGCATGCCGCGACCGAGCCGGTCATCGCGCCGGTCCGCCGCGTCCTGCCACCGATCCGCGCCGGCGGTCTCTCGATCGACCTAGCCTTCACCGTGGTATTCATCGTCGCCCTGGTCCTACGCGGAATCGCCTTCAGCCTCTAACGGCCACGTCGGACGCCCGCGACCCGACGCGAGCCGGGCCGACAACTGCCGCACCTTCTCTCGGGATCTGCACTCGCTATAGGGTCCGATTTTCGGTGCTGATCCCGAGGGTGGGTGCGGATTATGCCGCGCGCGGCGGGTCAGGTGGCGGGGCCGTAGGGGAGTAGCGTGCGGAGGCCGCGGGCCAGGGTTTGCGGGTCGATGTCGCCGATTATCAAGTGTTGCAACATGAATCCGGGGATGACGCCCATGATGGCGGTGGCTACGGCGTGAATGTCGGCGTCGGCGGGCAGCCAGCCCGCGTCGCGCATGCGCTCGGTGTATTCGTACCAGCAGTTGCGGATGGCGAGGATGGCTTCTTTGACGTACTCGGCGGCGTCGGGATGCACCAGCGCCAGCGCCCACGCCTGCGGGACCAGTCGCACCGGGTCGTCGGGTCCGCTGCGCGCGGTGACGTGCTCGGCCAGCGCGGCGACCAGAACGTCCGGTGTCGGCAGCGGTTCGCTGCGGATCAGCTCGGTCATCAACGCGCGCAGGGTGACCGTCGTCTGGCTGGCCAGTGCCCCGATGAGGTCGTCTTTGCTGTTGAAGTAGCGGTAGACGGCCCCGGCGGACAGTCCTGATTCGGCGAAGACATCCTGCATGGACGTCTCGTGGAAACCCTTGCGGGCGAAGCACCGGCGGGCGGCGTCGAGGATCTGCTGCCTGCGGCGTTCCAGGTGCTCTTCGCTGACTCTGGGCATGTCTCCAAAGTAAAACGAACATCCGTTCTTGACAAGCTCATAGGTGCGGGCGACGATATTCGCATCGAAAGAGAACGATCATTCGATTTACGGGAGAACGTCATGAATACCACGCAGCGTGCGCTCGCCGTCGCCGTCGGCGCCGCTCTGCTCCAGGCCCTGATGCTGATCGCCTTCGCCTGGCCAGCCGCCAACATCGCCCCCCGCGATCTACCCATCGCGGTCACCGGCCCGCAGGCCGACCTGGTCGTCAGTCAGCTGGCCGCGCACAGTCCCGACGCCTTCGACATCTCCCGCCCCGCCGACGAGGCCGCAGCCCGCGCCGCCATCGAGGACCGAGAGGTGTACGGCGCCATCGTCACCGGCGACGGCCCGCCGCGCGTCTTGATCGCCTCCGCCGCGAGTGTGGCTGTCGCACAACAACTCACGCAGCTCGGCCAGCAGCTGTCCGGTGCTCCGGCGGCACGGGTCGACGACGTGGTCGCCACCGACTCCGACGATCCACACGGCAACGCGTTCGGCGCCATGGTGCTTCCGCTGGCGTTGTCGGGCATTGCGGCGGGCGTTCTGCTCAGCCTGCTGATCCCGACAGTTCGTGGAAAAGCATTGGGGCTGGTCACCTTTGGTGCCGTCGGCGGTCTCTTGAGCATGGAGATCATCCAGGGCTGGATGTCGATCGTACCGGGTGCCTACCTCGAACTGGCCGCCGTCGCCGGCCTCGTCTCGTTCGCCGTCTCCGGCGCGGTAGTCGGCCTCTCCGCCGCAATCGGCAGAGCAGGCATCGCTA
Organism: Nocardia sp. NPDC046473; assembly: GCF_040645995.1. Taxonomy (NCBI): domain Bacteria; kingdom Bacillati; phylum Actinomycetota; class Actinomycetes; order Mycobacteriales; family Nocardiaceae; genus Nocardia; species Nocardia sp. NPDC046473. The sequence continues at coordinate 595,951 of NZ_JBEYZJ010000004.1, read as the reverse complement.
TAGCCGCCCTGACTATGCTGCTCATCGGCAACCCGTTCTCCGCCGCAACCTCGGCCCCCGAACTACTCCCACAACCGTGGGGCGCCATCGGTCAACTCCTCCCACCGGGCGCCGCCGCCTCGCTACTCCGTTCGGTCGCCTTCTTCGACGGCGCCGGCGCCGGGAAACCACTTGTGGTGCTATTGATTTGGGTCGCCGCCGCACTGGTGCTACTCGGCACCGGCGCCCTGCGTAGCCGCCGACCCGACGAAATACCCACTCCGGCACCGATTCCCGTCACCACAGGCTGAGCCACGCGAAGAGATTCGCTGAACGGGGCATGGTGACGCCGAACGTCGAGTAGACGCGCCACCATGTCCCGTCCGATGCCTGCCGAATATTCGACTACACCTGGCAATTACCTGAGGCGTCTGGGTTGCAGTGCCACTTTGCCTTGTACTTGTCCGGTTGGGACTTCTTTGCTTCCGCTATCTTTTCGGGAGTTATGCGGAGCAAATCCGTCAGTCTTTCCTTGTAGTCCTTGATGTAATCATCGGCATCTTCTTTATCGTACTGATCCATATCCTCGTATTTTTTTCCCATCTTTTCTTCCACTCTAGCTTTGGCGCCATCGGCAATTGCTTGCTCGATATCTTGCGGAGCCTCCCGCAACATGAGGTCGACGTTGTTCTGGAACTTCCGCTCGAAGAACTCGGTCATGCCGTCCTCGGTTGCACAGCAAGCCTTGATGACTCCCTTATTGCCTTCGTCGGTGACAACCCGATATATAGCCTTTGCGAAGTCTTGCTGGTTCTGGCAGATCTTCTGCCGAGACCGAGGGTTGAGTATCGTACTTCCGTCCTGGTAGACGCCGAAATATACCTTCATGTCAAGACGGTCGTCGTCGATCATTCGAACTGCGGTCGAATAGAATCGCAACCCACCTGTGTCATATGGCGAATCGTCCTGGATATTCATGTATTCGGTGTACCAGGCACGGCTGCGCTCGGCTACGCCGTCGCCTTCGCAGACGAATCCGAGGAGGAACTTCGCAATCGTCAACTCGTCCTCGTCGGAATGGGCGGTAGCGTGGCTTGCGGTAGCGCCGAGCAGCACGGCTGCGATCATCGTGAGCACGGCCAATAGGCTGCTTCTTATCGCGAGCATGTTCGGGTGTTCCCCTTCGGTGTCAGCGTACGTCCGATCGGCCCGCTCGATCGATGCGCGGGTCTTAAGGTTCGTCGGTACGGGCAACAGGTGTCGATCAGTCTTCGTTACCGAACAGGTCGTGGATGGAAAAAGATCCCGGACAGACAGAAACGGCCCCGGAGATGTGCTCCGGGGCCGTGCTCAGCGGCTGAGCCGCATTCGGGTATCAGCTGACGGTGAACGCCAGGGTGGGTGCGGTGGCCGCGCCGTCGGTCTTCTGGCTGTTGTAGGTCAGGACGTAGTTGCCGGTGGCGGGGGTCGGGACGACGAAGACGACGTAGTCCTTCGCGTTGTCGATGGTCTGGTTCGCGTCGAGCAGTTCGTTGATGGGGCTGCGATCGTCGGCGACCAGGCTCTGTCCGTCGGGCGTCTTCAGCGAGAAGTACTCGGTGAAGATGTTGGCGCCGCCAGCCGAAACCCCGGACCCACCAATGATTTTGATGTGCAGGGCGAGCTCGTCCTTGCCGTGCTCGTGTTTGGTGTAGCTCGGGCTGAGCTTGCCTGCGGTCACCTCGATGGTGGTCTGGTCCTGGATCAGCGTGCCGGTGACGGGCAGCGTCTTCGGCTGCACGCTGTCCACCTTGCCCGCGGCGCTGAGCGGAATCTTGGTCTGGTTGTCCGCGGCCTCGCCGTACACCACGGTCATCGTGTCGATCAGGTGGTCGGCATCCTTGGCGGACTTGACCGACGTGGTCACCTTGCCCGCGGCCGAACCGCCGCCGGGCACCGTCGGGTTGTCCCAGCTCGCGCCGCCGTCGACCTGGCCGCCGACCAGCAGCGAGGTGTTGTTGCTGATCGTCTTGTTCTCGAGGGTGGTGTTCTTGTAGGTGATGTCGATCAGCACCTTCGCGCCGCCGAATTCGTCGGGCACCACGGTGGCCTTGTTGACGGTGATGTCGAAGCCTTCGTACCAGCCGGTCTTGCCGACGGTCCGCACCGTGGACTGACTCACGTTGTTGCTGCCGGGTGCGCCGTTGGCGGCCACGCTGGTGGCCGGTGTCGCCGAGACCGGTGTGGCCGCGCCGTCCTTGTCGTTGCAGGCGGTCAGGACCATCGCTGCCGCGCTGAACAGCGCGACAGCGCCTGCGGCGGTACGGATTCGGCGGCTACGCGCCGGAACTACAGATGAAATCAGGGTCGTGCGCACGCTGAGCCTCCCGGAAATGTGCAAACCCCAGAGCGCGACACCCGGGTCGGCCGGGCGTTCGTGGGTTCGCGTTGAAATCTGCACGGGGAGGTGCGGTGTTAACCAGAGCTCGGTCCGCTGAGTGAACCGAAGCGTGGACTACAACGTGGTGCGGCCGTCGCCGTCGCCGGCCGACGCACAGGACGCGCAGGTGCCGAACACCTCCATGGTGTGGCTGACCTCGGTGAACCCGTGCTCGCGCGCGATCGCGCCCGCCCAGGCCTCCACGGTCGGGCCCTCCACCTCGACCGTGCGGCCGCAGTTGCGGCACACCAGATGGTGATGGTGGCCGGTGGAGCACTGCCGGTAGACGGACTCGCCGGAGTCGGTGCGCAGCACGTCGACCATGCCCGCGTCGGCCAGCGACTGCAGCGTGCGATAGACCGTCGTCAGGCCGATACCCTCGCCGCGCTTGCGCAACTCGTCGTGCAACTCCTGTGCGGAGCGGAACTCCTCGATGTCGCCGAGCAGTGCGGCGATGGCGCTGCGCTGTCTGGTGCTACGGATGCCGACTGCCTTCTGCGGAACGACACTGTTCTCAGGCACGAATTACCCTTCCTCGGCGTGCGCGACGGCGTCGACCACGATATGCGCGAGATGGTCGTCGACGAGTTCGTAGAGCACCTCGCGGCCGGACCGCTCGCCGTGGACGACGCCTGCGGACTTGAGGATGCGCAGATGCTGACTCACCAGCGGTTGGGTGACCCCGAGCGCATCGACCAGCTCGTGCACGCAGCGCGGCGACTCGCGCAGCTGCAGCACAATGGCGATGCGGACCGGTGCAGCCAGTGCGCGCAGCAGCTCGCCGGCGTCCTCCAGGACGGTTCGCGCCGGTACCGGCGCGGGCGCGGGCGCGCGGTACGGGTTATGCGGATGGGCGGTGGCGGTCTCGGCGGTCATGGCACCAACTCCTTATTGGAAAGCGATCCCATTTTGATATGCACAGTTGCGCATGTCAAACGGGCGCGCCGGGGCGTGCGCGTTTTCCCCGAAGCGCCGACGGTTGCCCGTGCGGTGGAAACTGGGTTGGGCAGGGCCGATAGTCTGTCTTCGTATCGTTGCGTACTCGCAAAACAATGGCCTGAACGCATAATCCGACTCGTAGTGGATGGAGAATTCTCGAGTGGCACCCAAGTCGAAGGTGGACACCGTTGCCAACCTCGCCAAGCGCCGGGGTCTGGTGTACCCGAGCGGTGAGATCTACGGAGGCACCAAGTCGGCCTGGGACTACGGTCCGCTGGGCGTCGAGCTCAAGGAGAACATCAAGCGGCAGTGGTGGCGGTCCATGGTCACCAGCCGCGAGGACATCGTCGGCCTCGACTCGTCGGTGATCCTGCCGCGCCAGGTGTGGGTGGCCTCGGGTCACGTCGGGGTGTTCAACGACCCGCTGGTGGAGTGCCTGAACTGCCACCACCGCTTCCGGCAGGACCACCTGCAGGAGGCGTACGCGCTCAAGCACAAGATCGACGACCCAGACACGGTCTCGATGGAGCTGATCGCCTGCACCAGCTGCGGCACCGTCGGCAAGTGGACCGAGCCGCGCGACTTCAACATGATGCTCAAGACCTACCTCGGCCCGATCGAGTCCGAGGAGGGCATGCACTACCTGCGGCCCGAAACCGCGCAGGGCATCTTCGTCAACTTCGCCAACGTGATGACCACCGCGCGTAAGAAGCCACCGTTCGGCATCGCCCAGATCGGCAAGAGCTTCCGCAACGAGATCACCCCCGGCAACTTCATCTTCCGCACCCGCGAGTTCGAGCAGATGGAGATGGAGTTCTTCGTCAAGCCCGGCGAGGACGCGCAGTGGCACAAGTACTGGATCGAGACCCGCTTCGCCTGGTACACCGACCTCGGCATCAACCCGGACAACCTGCGGCTCTACGAGCACCCGAAGGAAAAGCTGTCGCACTACTCGGCGGGCACCACCGACATCGAGTACCGCTTCGGCTTCCAGGGCAACGAGTGGGGTGAGCTCGAGGGCGTGGCCAACCGCACCGACTTCGACCTCAAGACGCACTCCGAGCACTCGGGCACCGAGCTCAGCTTCTTCGACCAGACCACCAACGAGCGCTACGTGCCCTACGTCATCGAGCCCGCGGCCGGCCTGACCCGCTCGCTGATGGCGTTCCTGGTCGATGCCTACGCCGAGGACGAGGCGCCGAATGCCAAGGGCGGCGTGGACACTCGCACCGTGCTGCGGCTGGACCGCAGGCTCGCGCCGGTCAAGGCGGCCGTGCTGCCGTTGTCGCGCAACGCGGATCTGACGCCGAAGGCGAAAGACCTTGCGGCGCAACTGCGCCGGAACTGGAACGTGGAGTTCGACGACGCGGGCGCGATCGGCCGCCGCTACCGTCGTCAGGACGAGATCGGCACCCCGTTCTGCATCACGGTCGACTTCGACACCCTCGACGATCAGGCGGTGACCATCCGCGAGCGCGACACGATGACGCAGGAGCGGATCGCGCTGGACAAGGTCGAGGGCTATCTGGCTCAGCACCTGTTGGGGTCGTAAGACTTTCGCGAAACGAGACGACCCGCGCCTGGTGATCGGCGCGGGTCGTTCGTCGTTTCAGTGCCTCGGCGGCAGCGGCGGAGTCGGTGGCGTCGGAGGCAATTGCGGACCGTGCTCGCCGGAGCCGTTGCCCTGCACGGTGATTCCGATCGCCGTCGGAATGAGCAACGCCATGCCCCACGGCACCGCCACCCAGAACGGCCAGAAGTAGTGCGCGCCGGTGGCCACCCAGATCAACAGGCACAGCATGTTCACGAAGACCCAGGGGGTCCACATGATGACGACCCACTGCGGCACCCGCTTCGACACCGGCGCGCGCGAAGCACGTTGGGCCGGAAGGTCGGCCAGCACCGGCGTCAGTTCCCCGTAGGTCTTGGCCCTGTACACCTGCTGCAGCCGGTCGTCGTACTCGTGCAGCGTCAGCCTGCCCTCGTTCATCGCGTGCCGCAGTTGATCGACGACCTTCTCGCGGTCCGCATCAGACGCCCGCACATTCTCCGCACCCACGATTGCCAGCGTAGGGCGGTGGCGGGCGATCCGCGCTTCAATGCCGCCCAGACTTTCAATGGCAGTGCGGTACGTCCGCGTCGTAGCTGTCGTGGTGCACGGCCTCGCCGACGTGCTTTTGCCTGCCGAGCGGGGTGAGGTCCAGGTAGTTGTGGGTGCCGATGTGGATATCGCCGCCGCGGGCGTAGGACGAGTAGGTATGGAAGACGGCACCGTCGTCGTCGCGCCAGAAGACGCTGGTGCCGGGCTGTTCACCGTCGAGCTGCCAGGTCTGGCCGCTGGCCTCGATCTCGGCCTTGGTGCGGAAGTTGTATTCGATCGGGGTGACGGACTCGTCCTGGGTGGCGTGGTAGTCGTAGTTGAAATCGCTGCCATGCGAGGAGTACATGGGGAAGGTCCAACCCATGCGCTCCTGATAGCCCTGCAGCACGTCCCACGGTCCGCGGGACACCACCGCGAACGAGGTGTTCTGGTGGTGCAGGTGCGCGAAGTGGCCGACGTTGTCCAGTAGGAACGCGCAACTGGGGCAGCCCGCGTTCAGATCCCAGCGCCACATCATGTGATAGACGATGAGCTGGCGGCGGTGCTCGAACAGCTCGCTCAGCGTGAGTTTGCCTGTCGCGCCTTCGAATACGTACTCCTTATCGATCGCGACCATCGGCAGGGCGCGGCGCGCGGCCGCGAGCTCGTCCTGTCGGCGGGTGAGCGCCTTCTCCTCGGCCAGCAGGCTCTTGCGGGCCGCAAGCCATTCGTCGCGGGTTGTTACGGCCGGACGGTTCATGAGGTTCTCCCTTGATTCGGGCACAGTGATCCGTGTGTGTAGACCGGATGTTCGGGGCGAATACATCGGTCGGTAGGGCATGGATGTGTTCAGCCGGGTTGACGTGAGCTGCGTTTTCGGACTTGTGGCGCGGGAATTAACCGGGCCGGGTGGGCCGTTGACGCTCGATGTGCCTTAGTCACCGAAGCGAGGAGCTCAGCATGGCAAGAGCGGTGAAGTTCGATCGATATGGCGGGATCGACGAGTTGCAGGTGGTCGAGGTTGCGACGCCGACCGCCGGGCCTGGGCAGGTGGTCGTCGCGGTGGTCGCGGCGGGCATCAATCCGGGTGAGGCGTACATCCGCAGCGGGGCGTTGCACGATCGGTGGCCCGCGACGTTTCCGTCGGGGGAGGGGACCGATTTCGCGGGGCGGATCGTGGAGATCGGTGCGGGTGTCGGTGGTATCGAGGTCGGGGACGAAGTGCTCGGGTTCACCGAGGATCGGGCTAGTCATGCGACGCACGTTGTGGTGCCCTTTGCGCAGGTGACGCCCAAGCCTGCCGAGCTGGACTGGGATGTCGCCGGCGCGTTATATGTTGCGGGCACAACGGCTTTCGCGGCGATACGGGCGGTGGAAGCCAACGAAGGCGATACGGTCGTCGTGTCCGGTGCAGCCGGTGGTGTCGGCTCGATCGCGGTGCAATTGTTGCGTGCGCGCGGGGCCGAGGTGATCGGTATCGCGAGTGCGGGCAATCACGACTGGTTGCGGAAGGTCGGGGTGACGCCTGTTGCGTACGGGGACGGGCTGATCGACCGGCTCCGGGCCGCCGCACCGGATGGCGTGGAGGCGTTCGTCGATACGTTCGGTGCCGATTATGTGGATATCGCTGTTGAACTGGGTGTTCCGGTCGATCGCATCGACACCATCATCAACTTTGCCGCCGTGGAGAAGTACGGCGTGAAGGGTGACGGCAACGCTGCCGCGGGCACCATCGATGTGCTCACCGAGCTTGCCGATCTGGCTGCGGCGGGCACCCTCGAGGTGCCGATTGCCGGTGTGTATCCGCTCGACAAGGTGCAAGAGGCCTACCGCGAGCTGGAGCAGCGCCACACTCGCGGCAAGATCGTGCTGCATCCCTGATTTCTGATGCGCCTCATGATTTCCCGCACCTGAAATCGCATGCCAGTTTCGGGCTCTATTGCGATTCCAGGCGCGGGAAATCAAGAAGCGTGCGTCTTCAACGGGGGACGTCCCAGAAGGCGAGTTCGTGGCGCATGCCTTCGCGGAAGAGCTGTTCCGCGCGGTCCGGGTCGGCGCCCGCCTCGTCGATCATCTGGGCGCAGCGGCGGGTGAGGGCGGCGAAGTCGGGGTCGGCGTAGGTGTCGACCCAGCGGCGGTAACGCGGTTCGGCGGGCGGGTTCTCGGCGAGCCGCGCACCGAGCGTGGAGTAGCCCCACATGCACGGATACATCGCGACCAGACCCTCGGCGTAATCGGCCGCCGAGTCGAGCAGGAATTTCGTATATCCCTTGCAGGCAACACCTTTGGTGACGCCGCCGAGGTCGGCGCCGAATTCCGCGGCCAGGGAGCGGTGCAGCGCGAGCTCGTCGTGATACGTGGCGTGCGCCAGATCCACCAGGTCGCCGAGGTGGTCCGCCGGTGCCTGCCAGGCCAGACGGCTGAACACCCGGACGTAATCGAGCAGGAACAGATAGTCCTGCTCCAGCCAGGAACGGAAGATCGGCTCGGGCAGGTCACCCTTGGCGATGCCCGCCACGGTCGGATGCTCGAGCTGATGCTCGACCAAGGGACGGCCGAGTTCTTCCAGATGCGCGGCGAGACTCATGTCGACCAGTGTTCCTCATTCGTTCATTTGCGCCTCGAGCCGGTGTTGCCGCACGCTTGCGATGTGTGGCGGGATGAGGACGACGTGGTGCGCGCATTGGCACCGTCGGAACAGCGATTTGTACGGCACGGCACCTACACGGGCCGGTCGGTGTCGGTATCGGGCGAGCTCGATCCGGCAGCGTTGAAAGAGGCTTTCGCCGCATTGCAGCTGGCGTTTCCGGTGGTGCTCTGCCGGATCGAGGAAGACGCGACGGGGTCGGGTTATCTACTGCCCCCGGGAGATTCGCGAGTAGGGGCTTCGGTCACCGCGGGCGACGTGGCGACTGTGAGTTTGCCGGCCACCCCGGTGGACCCCGCGACACAGCTGGCGTATCTGGACGCGGTGATGTCCGGCGCCGGTCGGTGGCGGGTCACGCTGTTCGCGCACCACAGCATCGCGGACGCCGGGCACTGCGTGGAGCTGCTGTCGCGGTTCTGGGGCTTTTACACCGACATCATCGAGTCCGTGCCGATAAGTGTTGTGCCGCAGGACTATCCGCAATCTCTGGAATGGCATGTGGCGCAGCGCGGCATTACCGAGGGGCGCGTGTCCGGCTTCGAGGGCGTGACGCGGCCGCTGCCACCGACGGTAGCGCCTGTCCCCGTTGGTGATCCGGCATCCAGTGTGCTGGTCCGGCCCAAGCGCGCACGACTGGATCAGGCGGCGACGGCGCGCATCGTCGGACTCGGCCATCATCGAGGCGTCAGCGTCAACGGGTTGGTCACGGCCGCGCTGCTGCGCGCTTACGCATCCGAAACATCGGATGCCGCAATCGGTCCAGTGCCGTTGAGCTGTCTGTATCCGGTGGATATGCGGTCGCGGCTGAACCCGAGGGTGGCGCCCGCCGCGGGCACCAACATGGCCGGACTCGCGTCATTCGCCGCCGGGATCGATCTCTCGGACAGTGTTCTCGCACTGGCCCAACAGATTTCGGAACGACTACGCGACGACCTGACCGACGGCATCGTGCAACAGTCGGTACTGCACTTCCCCGACTTCTATGGGACCAGCCGAACGCACGCCTTGGCCGAGCATGTCGCGGTCACCAATACCGGCGCAGTGCCACCGTTTCGGACACCCATCGGACTCGCGCTCACCGACTACGAAATCGTCTACCTGTCCGCCCACCCCAGGCCCTCGGCAGGCGCTGCTGCCGCGGTCACCTTCCTTCTCTACACGTTCCACGGCCAACTGACCGTCGGGCTGCTCGGCGGCGGTGCCGGCGCGGACCGACTGCTCGCCGCGGTAGGCAAAGAGCTGACCGCGCTGTCCGAGGAAACAATCGAGTTGGCCGCTACTGGTAGCTGACTCGGGTGGGTCGCATGACCAGCACGACGCGGCGGGGATGGTCGGCGACCGGTAGGTCAGTCCGTAGCGGCGAGGACGTCGAAGAAGTCGCCGGTGGGGTCGGGCTCGGGTGTCTCCACTGCGCGGCGGACCTCGAGGAGCGGTCCGGCTGGTCCGGATCGTTGAGGCTGATCGCTACCTGTGGATCGCCGCTTGGGGTGAGGGTCGTCGAGTGTCCGTAGCGCGGACGGGTGAGCAGGTCTTCGAACGTTGTTGTGTGCGGTCTGCGGCGGGGAAAGCGGCAGGCCGGTGCTGCCGTTCGGGCAGAATGCTTGGTGACAGCGGACGATCGGGTTGGAAGCGGGTGTGCCAGCGGTGGTGACGAACGGAGACCGGAGCGGGGTCGCAGCGGCAGCGGTCGGGGTGGCGGCGCTCGGGGTCGGTGAGGCGATCGCCGCGACCCGGGGTGGCTCACTGATCGACACCCTGGGGCGCGCGCTCATCGATGTCGCGCCGGTGCCGGTGGTCGAGGCCGCCGTCGCGGTGTCCGGTCGGCACGACAAGACCGTCACCCGGTTGGGTGTCGCCGCGGGTGTGGTCGCCGGCGCGCTCGGGCTCGGCGCGTTGCCGGAACGGCTGCGCACACCCGTCGCGGTGGCGGCCGGTGCCGGTGCGGCCGCGTTGGCGACGCGGCTGCCGACCCGCTCGACGTCCACCGTCGCCGGTGCGGTCGCGGCCTCCGGAGTGCTCGCCGCCGGCCTGCGCAGGCGGCCGCACGGACTCGGCGCGCTGGCCTGGCTGGCGACGGGCGCCGGGATGTTCGCGGCCGCGCACACCTTGCAGCACGACCTGGACCGCAAGCAGGACAACGACATTCGCCGGATCGGCCCGATGGGCGCGTTGGGCGTGGTGCCGCAGGACGGGCTCGAGGACGAGCCGGGGCTGTCCCCGCTGGTCACCGCGGCGCACCGCATGTATGTCGCCGATGTCAACCTGCGCCCGCCCCGGATCGATCCGGCCCACTGGCGGCTGTCCGTCACCGGCAAGGTCGCGCACCCGCTGCGTTTGTCGCTGGACGAATTAGCCGATGACGCAGTGGAATTCGATGCCGTCATGGTGTGCCTGCACAATCATCCCGGCGAAGGCAGGGCGGGCAACGGCCGCTGGTTCGGCGTGCCGCTGGCCGATCTGCTGAAACATGCCATCCCGGAATCCGACGCCACCCGACTGGTCACCAGGGCCGTCGACGGCTACACGATCTCACTGCCGCTCGACCCGCTGCGCTCCGGCGAATGGCCCGCCTACGTGGTGATCGGCATGAACGGCGAACCACTCACCCCCGCCCACGGCTTCCCCGCCCGCGTCTTCGTGCCCGGCCTCTACGGTCAATACACCGGCGCGAAATGGCTTGGCGAACTGGAACTCACCGACGACACCCACGCCGACTACTGGTGGCGCCGCGGCTGGCCCGCAGGCCCCCTCGCGGTGACACCACAGGCCCGCATCGACGTCACCGCACCCGGTCGCGCCGCCGCGGGCACCACCACGATCGCCGGAGTCGCCTGGGCCCCGCCGCACGGCATCGCCGACGTGGAAGTCCGCATCGACGAAGGCGACTGGCGCCCAGCCGATCTCGCCACCGAACTGGCTCCCGCCGCCTGGCGCCGCTGGCGCATCGCAGTGCAACTGCCACCGGGAGACCACCGGATCCAGGCCAGAGCCACCAGCCGCTCCGGCGAAGTCCAGGAAGGCCGACACCGCGCCCCCTTCCCCACCGGCCCGTCCGGCTTCCACACGATCACCATCCAGGTCTGACCGGCCCTTGATCTTGAAGGTCGGGACTTGGGCTACTTCGGGACGATCGGCTCCTGTAGTTCGGTGACCCAGCCGCTCGTGTCTTCGGTGTAGACCAGCGTGACCTCGCGGCTGGGACCGCTGAGGTGGTAGCCGTTTTCGTCGACCCAGCGGCCGAGCGCCTGCCAGGGTTCGAGCACCTCGTCCATGCTGCCGCGGTGGACGATCGTGGCGGCCTGGGGGACGGCGGGCAGGTCGACGATGGTGAAATCGTGCGCGTCGCTCGGGGCGAGGTCGACCGGCACGGCGGCGTGCGCGAGTACCGTGCCGTCTTCGCGCTGGTCGTAGTACGCGATGGCGCAGCCGATGATCGGCACGCCGACCTTCTCCAGTCGCTTGCAGATGTCCTCGAAGAGCGGGCCGATGACCGGGCCGATCGATTCAGGCTCGAAATCGCCGGCCACAGCAGATAATTCGGCTACTCGGACCGCCGGAATGGACTTGATGATCACGTCGTGGACAGGCATGGCGCCCTCTTTCTCGATGATACGGAGCCGCGTTTCGACCTGGACGAGCCGGGCGCGGTCGCTCGCGATGCGCTGTTCGAGCTCGGCGCGGCGCAGGGTGAGCATGCCGCGCAGTTCCGCGCCGCTCACCTGGTCGTCCAGAATCTGGCCGACCTGCTCCAGCGTGAAGCCGAGATCCTTCAGTGCGACAAGGCGATTGAGCCGGGCCAGCTGCCCGCCGGAGTAGAAGCGGTAGCCGCTGTGCTCGTCGACCCGATCGGGGCGTAGCAGCCCGAGCGCGTCGTAGTGGCGCAGCATGCGTACCGACACCCGGCCGTGTCTGGCGAAGTCTCCGATGGTGAACATAACGACTCCTGGTCTATGTCCTCACACGGTGTCAGGGTCAAGCATCAGAACCGGCCGCCGCGGCTGATCCGCCGCGAACCCGTCGAACCGCCGTAGGAGCCCGCGCTCCAGCTGCCCGACCCGGAGCGACGGCCGCCGCTTGCCGCTCCGCGCAGCAGTCCGTCGATCAGGATGCCGCCGAGCACCGCCCCGGCCTGCGACGTTCCCGACACCGGCTGGGCCGTCTCCCAGGCCCGCACGCTGGCCTGCGCGGCCTGCAGCGCCCGTCCGCCGAGGTCGGCGGCGGCCTGGGCACTGGTCAGTGCCCGCGCGGGATCGGTGGCGCTGAGTTGTTGCGCCGCATCGAGATTGCGTTGTGCCTCGGACAGCCGGGTGCGCGCCTCGGCGTCGATGCCGCCGCGCCGGGTGGCGATGTAGTCCGATGCGGCGCTCACGCGGGAGCGGGCGTCGGTCAATGCCTGATCGAGTCTGCGCCGCAGATCCTCGGCGGCGAATTTGCGATCGGTGGCCGCGGCGATGGCGCGATCCAGATCGCCGTCGGCGGCTACCGCGTCGTGGAAGGCGTCGAGCGGGTCGGCTGTCGCGGCGGCCGCGGCTTTGTCGAGGGTGGTCTGCGCGGTCGCTGTCGCGGCGGCCAGCTCCGGGCCGCCGTAACTGGAAAGCTCGGTGGCGGAGGCGATATCGCGGCGCAGTTCATCCAGCACCGCGGCCAGGCCGTCGCGCGCCTGCTGAATGTTGGCGGACGCGTTGTCGATTCCGTCGAGCAGCGATCGGGCTTGACCGACCGCCGCCTCCGCCGCGCGGATCGCGGCGACCGCGCCGCCCTGCTTGCCCACCGGCTGGGTGAGGGCCGCGCGTCCCGCGTCGATGTTCTGCTCCGCGAAGGTGATTCGTTCGCGCGCCATGGTCGCGTTGTCGTGAATCGGGGCGAGCACGCTGGCCGGGTGCGCGGCGGTGAGCCGGGTCAGTTCCGCCTCGGACGCGGGCAGGCGGCTCTTCAGCTCGACGAGATCCCTTGTCAGCCCGTCCAATCGGTCGGCGGCGTTGATCAGCAGATTGCGCATGGCGTCGAATTCGGCGACCTGGGCGTCGAGTTCGCGATCGGCGCGGCCGACCGTGCCGATCAGGTCGACCAGGAGCGTGCGCTGTTCGTCCGGCGTCTCCGGGATGTCGTCGTCGAGTCGCTGCCTGATCGAGAAGGCTTTGGAGGCAGCCGTTTTCGCATGCTGGAGCGCGGTATCGAAGGGCAGTGCGGCGGTCGTGCCGAACTCGCCGGTCGCCAGCTCCAATTCCTCGGCACTGGTGCGGATCGCATTGTCGATCTCGACGAGGGCCTCCCGCGAGCGCGCGTGCAACGCCTCCAGCGCAAGCGCAGCCAGCGCGGTGGTGTTGTCCGGGTCCACCTCACGTGCCGCCGCGAGCTCGGCCTTCGCACGGTCGCGCCGCCGCTTGCGCGCGAACAGCACGAACCCGCCCACCACCAGCACGACCAGCACACCGATGACGAGCAGGAAGCCGACGTTCACGCCGCCGCCCTGCATCGCAGACTTCAGGCCATCCGCCGTCGCGACACCCGCATCCGCCCACCGGCCATCCCGCAGCGCGGGCTCCACCTCGCGCGTCAGCAGGCTGTTCAACGTGGAATCGCTGACACCGCTGGGCAATTCCCCATAGAACCAGTAGGAGCGATCCCGCGTGGCGACCGCGAGCAACAGGTCGCGGCTACCGAACCCGGACTGCGACGCCGTGCGCTGCGCCCACACCTCCGGCCCGAGCCCGCCGAAGTCGCGCACGTAAACCACCCACAGCCGCACCTGCTGATCGGCGTACAGCTGATCCACCGCCGACCGCACCTGATCGAGCTGCCCGCCGTTCAGCGCCTGCGCGGAATCGACGACGTAGGTGTCCATCCGCAGCGGCGCCTCCGCCGTCCCCGTCGGCGCACCGACCAGCGCGGCCCCGGCGAACAGCACGCTGAGCACCACCCAGGAAGTCCAGCGGGCAACACGATTCGGCAGCGACATGGCACGAATCTATCGCGCAACCCCGTCCTCGGGCTGCTGGTCGACGCCGCAACCGGAAGTTCCGGGCCGGACGCGCGCCGCCACCCGCATTCCGTTGGATCACCAGCCGCCGCATGCCTCGGACGAAGCCGTGCTCGGCGGACCGGAACGCTGCCGACCAGGTGGGGAACTCGCGGAATGGCAGCCGATCGCGCCGGTCGATAGCATCGACGGTGTGATCAACATCGATCGCCCGTATACCGGTCATGTCTCGCCGGGTTCCGATCCGCAGCAGCATGACGTTCCGGGTGCCCGCATCGTCAAGATGTCCGTCGGCGGCATGGACAACAACTGTTACCTCGTGCAATGCACGGCCACCGGCGCGGCGCTACTCATCGACGCCGCCAACGAGGCCGAGCGTGTCGCGGAACTCATCGACGCCGTGGCGCCGGGTCAGCTCGGCGTCATCGTCACGACGCATCAGCATCCCGACCACTGGCAGGCGCTGAAGCAGACGACCGCTGCCACCGGAGCGCCCACCGCCGCACACGAACTCGACGCCGACCCGCTCCCGGTCCGGCCGGATCGCCTGCTCGACGACGGCGACCACATCCACATCGGCGAACTGACCTTCGAGGTCATCCACCTGCGCGGCCACACTCCGGGCTCGGTCGCCCTGGCCCTCACCGACGGCGACGAACGCGTCCACCTGTTCACCGGCGACTCGCTGTTCCCCGGCGGCCTCGGCCGCACCACCAGCCCGGCGGACTTCGACTCGCTCTACCGCGACGTCACCGGCAAACTCTTCGCCCGCTACCCCGACGACACTGTCGTCTACCCCGGCCACGGCGACGACACCACCCTCGGCACCGAACGCCCGCACCTGTCCGAGTGGCGGGAACGCGGCTGGTAGCCGGGATCCGGACCTGCCCGACTCGGGTAGATCCCCGAACAACCCGGGCGAAGCACCCGTACTGGCAGACTTGGGGAGTGGATTCGCCAACGATGCGCGCTCGAGCCGATGCGGCGCCCGGTCCCGTCCCGCCGCGCGGCTACGGCGCCGGGGTGCTGCGGTGGATTCGCCGACTCGTTGTCGGGTCGGTGTTGATGGGTTTGGTGCTGGTCGGCGGGACGGCGCTGCGGGTGTGGCAGGTGGCGCGCATCGACGATTACACGACGGCCGACGCCATCGTGGTGCTCGGCGCCGCGCAATATTCCGGCACACCGTCGTCGGTGTTCGAGGCGCGACTCGACCAGGCTTACCGGCTGTTCCGGCTGGGCGTGGCGCCGCGGGTGATCACCGTCGGCGGCAAACAGGAAGGTGATCTGTACACCGAGGCGGCGTCGGGCAAGAACTATCTGCAGTCGCGCGGGGTGCCGAGCGACAAGATCCTGGCCGTAGAGACCGGCTCGGACACCTTGCGCAGCATCGAGGCGGTCGCCACGGCCATGCAAGCCCGCGACCTGAGTTCCGCGGTGCTGGTGAGCGATCCGTGGCATTCGCTGCGCACCCGAATCATGGCCCGCGACGAGGGTCTCGACGCGTGGACCGCGCCGACCAGGACCGGGCCCGCGGTGTACACCCGCGAGTCGCAGGCGCACGGAATCGCCAGGGAGACAGGCGCTTTGCTCTGGTATCAGCTCACCCATTTCGCAGCGGACTTCCGATATACGGCAGGACAGTAGTGGACGGCTATACCGAACACGATTACGAGCGGCTCGTCGTCGAGCGCGCCAAGACCGCCGGACTCGGCCCGCCGCGCAGCGAATTCGAGTCCGGCCACCGCACCGAATTCGCCCGCGACCGGGCCAGGGTGCTGCACTCCGCGGCGCTGCGCCGCCTCGCGGACAAGACCCAGGTGATGGGTCCGCGCGACGGCGACACCCCGCGTACCAGGCTCACCCATTCGATCGAGGTCGCCCAGATCGGCCGCAGCATCGCCGACGGCCTCGGCTGCGACGCGGACCTGGTCGACCTGGCCGGGCTAGCCCACGACATCGGCCACCCGCCCTACGGCCACAACGGCGAAAAGGCCCTCGACGTCTTCGCCGACGCGCACGGCGGTTTCGAGGGCAACGCGCAGAACCTGCGCATCCTCACCCGCCTCGAACCGAAGGTGCTCGACGCCGACGGTGTCAGCGCGGGCCTCAACCTGACCCGCGCCTCGCTCGACGCCGCCCTCAAATACCCTTGGGGCAGAACGGGTCCCGCCACCAAATTCGGCGCCTACGACATCGACACCGATCGCCTGGACTGGATCCGCAAGGGCGCTCCCGAGCGCCGCCGCAGCCTGGAATGTCAGATCATGGATTGGTCCGACGATGTCGCGTACTCCGTGCACGATGTCGAGGACGGTGTGATCGCGGGCCGCATCGATTTGCGCGCACTGGCCGATCCCGTCGAACAGGATGCGTTGGCCAGCCTCGGCAGGCACAAGCACTACTCCCTGTCGGCGGACGAGTTGGTGGCTGCGGCCCAACGACTTTCGGAGCTACCCGTCGTTGCCGCGGTGACCGTTTATGACGGCACTCTCACCAGTTCTGTTGCGCTCAAACGACTTACGAGCGAATTGGTCGGCCGCTTCGCCACCGCCGCCATCCTCGCCACCCGTGCGACGGCGGGCAGCGCCGCTCTCTCCCGCTACCGCGCCGACCTCGAGGTTCCGCACGTGGTCGCCGCCGAAGTGGCCGTGCTCAAGACCGTCGCCCTCCGCTACGTCATGTCCGATCCGGACCACAAACTCCGTCAAGCCGCCCAACGCGACCGCATCCACGCCGTCGCCGAGGGGTTGCTCGCCGCCGCGCCGCAGAGTCTCGATCCGCTGTTGCTGCCGTGGTGGGACGCCGCCGACGACGACACCGCGCGGGTGCGGGTGATCGTGGACCAGATCGCCTCTTATACCGAGAGCAGGCTGGAGCGGGTCGCGGCGTCGTTCGGTCACTGATCGGCGTCGCGCGGCTTGCGCATGTGTACCGCCGCCACGCCCGCGTCGTCGAGTGTGACGAGGATGACGCGGCGGTCGGCGGGATGTGCGCTGCGGGTCGTCGGCCCGCCGCCGCGCTGTTCGGCAACAGTGAAGTCATCGATCCGGCTCGGGCGAGCAGCCATAGGTGAAAGACGTCGGTCCCGGCGGGTACGCTCACTGCCGTGCCCGGACGACTCCCTGATCGCGATATCGCGGCGATACGTGACCGCGTCCGCATCGAAGACATTGTGGGGGAGTACGTCGCGCTGAAGCGCGCGGGCGCCGACTCCATGAAGGGGCTGTGCCCGTTCCACGACGAGAAGTCGCCGTCGTTCCACGTGCGGCCGAATCACGGCCTCTTCCACTGCTTCGGCTGCGGTGAAGGCGGCGACGTCTTCGCGTTCCTGCAGAAGATCGACCACGTCGGCTTCGTCGAAGCGGTCGAGCAGATGGCCGACCGGATCGGCTACCAGATCAACTACGAGGGCGGCGGCACCTCGGTGCAGCGCGATCGTGGCACCCGTTCCCGGTTGGTCGCCGCCAACGCCGCCGCGCACGAGTTCTACATGGCTCAGCTGCGCGAGCCCGGCGCCGAGACGGCCCGCAAGTTCCTCACCGACCGCAATTTCGATGCCGCCGCGGCCGAGCAGTTCGGCTGCGGTTACGCGCCCGCGGGTTGGGACACGCTGACCAAACATCTGCTGCGCAAGGGTTTCGAGTTCAAGGAGCTGGAGGGCGCTGGGCTGTCCCGGCAGGGCCAGCGTGGTCCGATCGACCGGTTCCACCGCCGGCTGCTCTGGCCGATCCGCAACCTCGGCGGCGATGTCATCGGGTTCGGTGCGCGCAAGCTCTTCGACGACGACACCATGCCGGGCAAGTACATCAATACCCCGGAAACGATCCTGTACAAGAAGTCTCAGGTGTTGTTCGGCCTCGACCTGGCCAAGCGGGACATCGCCAAGGGGCATCAGGCCGTCGTGGTCGAGGGCTATACCGACGTGATGGCCATGCACCTGGCCGGCGTGAAGACCGCCGTCGCCTCCTGTGGCACCGCCTTCGGCGACGAGCACCTCGCGTTGCTGCGCAGGCTGCTGCTCGACGACAACTTCTGGCGCGGCGAGAT
The DNA here is from genome assembly GCF_040645995.1 of Nocardia sp. NPDC046473. Taxonomy (NCBI): domain Bacteria; kingdom Bacillati; phylum Actinomycetota; class Actinomycetes; order Mycobacteriales; family Nocardiaceae; genus Nocardia; species Nocardia sp. NPDC046473. Next base: position 577,860 of record NZ_JBEYZJ010000004.1, on the reverse strand, counting down.
CATCTACACCTTCGACGGTGACGCGGCGGGCCAGGCGGCGGCGCTGAAAGCCTTTGCGGGCGACCAGAAGCTGGCCGGGCAGACCTACATCGCGGTGGCACCCGACGGGCAGGACCCGTGCGAGCTACGCCAGCACTCCGGCGACGGCGCCGTTCGCGACCTGGTGGCGCGGCGTACTCCGTTGTACGAGTTCGTGATTCGCGGACTGCTCGCCGATCACAACCTGGACACCGCCGAGGGCCAGGTCGAGTCGCTGCGCCGGGCGATTCCGGTGGTCGCGCAGATCAAGGACAACGCGTTGCGCAAGGCGTACGCGACGAAGCTGGCCGGGTGGGTCGGCTGGGACGATATTCAGACCGTGGTCCGCCGGGTCGGCGACGAGGCCAAGCGCAACCGAATGGGCGGCGGTAGCAGCGCCGGTGGGCGGCCGGCGCCGCCCGCACGGCAGGCCGAGGTGATCGCCGAACATCCTGCGGCACGACCCAATCCGAACGATCCGACGCTCATGCCGCAGCGGCAGGTGCTCGCGGCGGCGCTGCAGTATCCGGCGATGGCCGGGTCGGTGTTCGACTCGCTGGAGGCGGACGCCTTCACACATCCCGCTTACGCGGCGGTCCGGTTGCTGATCTCCGAGGTGGGCGGTACCGGGGCCGGGCTCGGCGGTGCCGAATGGGTCAACGCCGTTGCGGATCGCACCGACGACCTGACCATGCGTGCGTTGCTGTCCGAGCTGGCGAACGAGCCGTTGCCGGTGAAGAACGCGTCCGGTATTCCCCGGTTCGTCGCCGGGGTGCTGGCACGAACGCAGGAGGCGTGGGTGGGCCGCCAGATCGCCGAGCTGAAGTCGAAGCTGCAGCGGGTGTCGTCCACTGAACAGCCCGATGACTACATGGCGTTGTTCGGGGATCTGGTGGCGTTGGAGCAGTACCGCAAGAGCCTGCTGACGCAGGCGATGGGCAATCACAACGACTTCGCCACCGGGGCTTAGTAACTCGCGTTCGGTGGGTCGACGGGAAGCAGCTGGATCAGATCCATCCCGTTGCGGTCGTGTTCGATCCGCGCAGCGCGGACCAGCCAGCGACCGGCCCCGAGCGGAACAGGCGCTTGGTCCGGCAGCACGCCGTCTGGGTTTGCCGCGGACAGGTCAAGGCCAGGATAGACCGAGTCCATCAACACACCCGGTCCGTCGGTCTCCCAGATGCCACATTCCTGCCACTCGATGGCCTCGTGCGCGAGCGTCGCCTTGGCGTCGGCGATGAGTTCATCCTCATCGTCGGCGTAGTACAGGCGGAGGAAACAACGGTGCTCGGATAGGTAGCAGGTGGTAGACGGTTCGTCGCCGAGCACGAGGGCCTGCGCGCCGCTCTCGCCGACCGTGATCAGTGCGGCGTAATCGAGTATCGCGCAGGCGCGGTCGTAGTCATCGATGGTCTCGCCGGTGCCGCCCAGCCGTCCTGTCGGAGTGCTGCCGGTCCATAGGTTCACCACGGAAACCGGGATGACTATGAGTGCTCCACCCGGCGAAGCCACCCAGCGGACAGAACGTTCAGGCGAGTCGGGTGCGGCTACTTGGTCAGCGTTGCGCACCGTGCTCAGCGGCGCAGCTGATCCTGGGGCACCAGGATGGTGGTGCGCTCGTCCAGTGGCTCCATCGGTTCCAGCCGCGGCTTGGTGCTGAGCTTGTCCGACAACTTCTGCCTGCCGACCAGCACCAACTTGCGGGTCACCGGGCTTTCCGACAGCGCACGGGTCGCGGCGCTGATCTGCTCGTAGCGAGCCCGCCCGGCCTTGCTGCCGAGTACATACCCGGCCGCCACGCCGATGATCAACCGCAGCATCTCGATGTGCTCCTCCCAGTTGCCTGTTCGCGGCTCTATCCTGCCCGACGCGCGGTGGCCGTGTCGATCCGGAGGGGCGCTTAGGGCAACCCTCCCGCGCGCCCTGTGTGGGCGAATTCGGCAACCGATCACGGAAAGCGGTAGGGGCCAGCGAGAATCGAGCAGATGACTGGCCTCTCGCTGACGACCGAGCGCCGGAACGAGCTGGCGGCGCTGCTGGACGACGATCAACGACTTCGCACCGAGTATCCGCGGGTGGCGGACTATCTCGCTACCGCGCCGATGCTGGGTGGCACCGGCGATGCCGGCGCGGACGCTGCGTTCGATCTGCGGTTTGTGCACTTCATGACAGGTGGGGAGTCCGCTGATCCGTACTGGGACATCGTCGGGCCGTCCGTGGGGATGGACGGTGATCGTCGAGTGGTGAACGGCGGGCGGTCCAACGGGAGCGCGCGTCTGGGATACGCGCAGACGATCTTGCAGTCGGTGTACGCCTACGCGGTGCCGTCGCCGGAAACGCTGAGCTGGGTGCAACGATTCAGGGAGGGGAGACGAGTGCTGGAGCTCGGTGCCGGACGCGGGTACTGGGCGCGGCAGCTCGCGCGGCTCGGCGTCGATGTCGCGGCGTTCGATTCGGAACCGCCGGACAAGTCCGAGAACCCGTCGTTTCCCGGAGCACCGGGCCAGCTGGACGTGTGGCATCGCGTCGGTGATGCGGCCGAGTACGCCGACGCGCCGAAGTCGGAGTGCGTACTTTTCCTGTGCTGGCCGCCCGGCTGGGGCGACCCGATGGCCTCTCGTGCGCTGCGCGACTTCGCGGCGGCAGGCGGCGAACGGTTGATCTTCATCGGCGAGCCGAAGGGCGGCAAGACGGGCGACGACGCGTTCTTCGATCAGCTCACCACCGACTGGGCACTGGAAAAGCAAGACCCGCACCATGTTTCGTGGTGGAACCTCGGCGATATCGCACAGGGGTGGATCCGCCGAAAGTAGACGGTGTCGGCCTGGCCGGGATTACCCCGACCAGGAGTCGAGACCGGACGTTGCTCAGGCGGCGAGTTCTTCTCGCTTGGCCCGATGCTCCTCGCACAGCTGTCGCGTGCTCCGGCGGATGAGCGCCGGATCCAATCGTTGTGCGAATGTCAGATTCTCGTTGCGCCAGCAATCGCCGCATGTGAACTCGCTCATGTCGGCCTCCTCGTTCCTTTGCTCAGCGGGTTGCTGAGGAGTGCCCACTTCGCCACGCGCTCAGCGTCTATGTATTCATACTCGTCCCCGATGGTGGCCGTACCGTTACTTCCATGTGAGAACGGTCGAACACGCCCCGTTTCATGAACCTCTCATCTAGCGCAGCCATCGTTGCCGTCATGCTGCACGGGACCTTCCGAGACGTAACCCTCGCCGCGGCCGCCGCGCTCCTGGGTGGGCTGCTCGTCGCCCATCGAGTGCTGCCGGAAATCGGCGGAATTCGCCAGGTAGTCGGCAGTTTTCTGCCTTGGTTGATCGTCCCGACGCTGCTCCTCGCCACTGTCGCACTGGCCGCCGGCTCCAAGATCGGTCTCGTCGCCGCCGCGGCGCCGATCCTGGCGTGGTCCGTGCTTTTCGTGCCGCAAATCGTCGAACAGCCCTACGGCGGGTCATCCACCGGCGTGTTACGTGTCGCCACCCAAAACCTCGGCGCACACGGCACCGCCGCCGAATTAACCGACGCCGCAATAATTTCGGTCCAGGAACTCACCGATCGCAACCGCCCCTCCGTCGCGGCGGCCTTGGACCGAGACCACCCGTACGTCGCCACCGTCGGCACCATCGGCCTGTGGAGCCGCTACCCCCTCGACGACGTCGAACGCCTCGACCTAGGCCAAGGCTGGGCCCGTGCCCTACGCGCCCGAATCGAAACTCCCACCGGCGACATCACCGTCTACGCCGTCCACCTCGGCTCCGTTCGATTCGGCGAAACCGACTCCCGCAACCGAACACTTCGCACCCTCACCGGTTTGGTAGACCGTGACCGGTCAGATCGCCTATTAATCCTCGGCGACCTCAACACCGCCTCCACCGACCCCGAACTCACCCCTCTCACCCAAACCTGCCAAGACGTCCGCACCGGCCTCGCCTTCACTTGGCCCGCCGACTTCCCCCTCACCCGCCCCGACCACATCCTCACCCGAGGCTTCACCCCCCTTGACGCAACCGTCCGCCGAACCACCGGCAGCGACCACCGCGCCGCCACCGCCACCCTCGACCCCACCCCACAAGTCAGCAGGTAGCGACGCGATTTGGGCGGGCGCCCGCCCATACGCTAAAGTTTCTCCTCGGCCCGCCTAGCACAGACGAGCCGAGGATAGTCCCCTATAGCTCAATTGGCAGAGCAGCCGACTGTTAATCGGCAGGTTTCTGGTTCGAGTCCAGATGGGGGAGCCTGAACGGCCCCTGACCAGGTATTTCTGGTCAGGGGCCGTTGTCGTGTTCGCGGATGGAGCGGTGACGATCCGGTTGATCTGCTGCTCGCTGCCTGCGAAGGAGCTCTTGCTGGGTGGTGATGTCACTGGGTGGATCGAGCGGGCACGCCCATGGGGGACTTCAGATTTCGTCGAGGTCGACAGGTTCGAGGTGCTGGCTGTGCTTGCGGTCTCGGGGGGTGTTTGGCCCTACCGCGAGAAGTGGTCTGCCCCGCATCTGATCGCGTCATCTTCCTGTGCATGTGCGCCTATCGGAATTCGACCCTCTCAGCACGCCGAGAAGCCGGCGCGGGCGGTGCGGGTACTGCTGGAGATGACTCACCCGCCCCGCCGCGCCTGACCCGCCAGCGGGCCGGTGCTCCAGCTTGACTTGGAGTGCACTCCAAGTCCTAATGTCGGAGGCGTTCGTCAGCCTTCGAGGTACCGCCCGGTCCGCCGGGTAGGAGGAGTATCCGCGCATGATCACCCGAACCACGCTCGGCTCGCCCGGTCTCACTGTCAGCGCGATGGGACTGGGGTGCATGGGGATGAGCGAAAGCTACGGCGCCGCCGACTGGGACGGCGGCCTGGCCACCATCGACCGAGCCCTGGAGCTGGGCATCACGTTCCTGGACACCGCCGACGCCTACGGCACCGGGCACAACGAGGTGCTGGTGGGCCGGGCCATCCACGGCCGCCGGGACCAGGTGCAGCTGGCCACCAAGTTCGGCATCGACCGCAGCGCCGGAGACCGGGCACGCCGCATCCGCGGTGCCCGGGACTACGTGCTGCGCGCCTGCGACGCCTCGCTGCTGCGGCTGGGTGTCGAGGTGATCGACCTGTACTACGCCCACCGCCCGCCCCAGGACGTGGAGATCGAGGAGACCGTCGGGGCGATGGCCGAGCTGGTCGAGGCGGGCAAGGTCCGCCATCTGGGCTTGTCCGAGGTCGACGGCGAGCTGCTGCGCCGGGCGCACGCGGTGCACCCGATCACTGCGGTGCAGAGCGAGTACTCGCTGTGGACCCGCGACGTCGAGGCGGTCACCCCGGTGATGGCCGAGCTGGGGGTCGGGCTGGTGCCGTACTCGCCGCTGGGGCGGGGGTTCCTGACCGGCACCCTGGACCGTTCCACGCTGGGCGAGAAGGACTTCCGGCGTACCAACCCCCGCTTCGCCGGCGAGGCGGGCGAGGCCAACGAGAAGATCGCGCAGACCGTGCGCGCGGTGGCCGACCGGCTGGGTGCCACCCCGGCCCAGGTGGCGCTGGCCTGGGTGTACGCCCAGGCCGAGCGGCTCGGGGTGGCGATGGCGGCCATTCCGGGCACCCGCAGCCCGGCCCGGCTGGAGCAGAACGCGGCAGCGCTGGAGCTCACCCTGGACGCCGAGGCGCTGGCCGCGCTGGACCCGCTGCGCGACCAAGTGATGGGCGAGCGTTACACCCCCGCGCACACCGCTGAGGTCGCTCGGGGTTAGCCGGTGGGCTCGGTGCGCACGACGTCCAGCTCGACGATGTCGTTGACGTCGCGCCCACCGATACGGATCGAGATCCCCCGGCATGATCGGCCGCCACCTCACCGGACACGAACAGCTGGGGGAGGCCGAACGGCACGCCCTGCGCCGCGGCCGCGAAGACAGATAGGGCTATTGCGTTGCGACGCAAGGGAATTCCCCTGTCGATTGTTAGGTGGAAGCCGACGAGCTACATTGCACGTCCATACAGGTGCGGCCCGACCCGGTCGGGGCATGCTCTGGGGTTAGCCTGGCTGACGGGGTCCGGAATGTGGCTTGTCCGAAGGATCGGTGTTCGGGTTGGAACCGGTCGCGCTGGAGTCGGTAGTCGTTCCCGATTGCCCTCCTGGGCCTGCCCATTCACGACGCTGTTGATCAGCGAGCACCTGTGTGCGGGTATGCGTGCGTCAGCCATTAGTTCGCAGGCGATCCAGCGCGGCTGTGATGTAGGCCCGCGCGTCCTTACCGTACTCGGCCTGCCCTCGGAGCAGGTCGAATGCCTTCTCGTACAAGGTGATTTCGCGCGGCTGGGTGATGGTCAGCTCAGCGGCGATCGTCTCGACCATGACCATGCGTGCGTCGTAGATGACGAAATTGGTTGTCACCACGTTGTGGGCCACGTCCAGAGGAATGACGCCGAGTACGACACGCGGCAGCTGCATCACAGTGAGCAGGCGATCGAGCTGGCCGATCATTACGTCGGCGTCGCCCATGACGGTATAGAGAGCCTGCTCGGCGATGATGAAGTGGAACTTGTGGTCACCGTGGTACAGCACCCGTTGCCGCTCGATTCGAGAGGCAACGCCCTCGTCCAGATCGTCGGGAATGTCGTAGAAGTCGATCACCTGACGAAGGATCGCCTCGGCATACGGCGGGGTGTGGAGAAGGCCGGGCAGCACGTTCGACTCGTACCAGCGCAGAAGTCGGGCTCTGTCTTCGAGAGTGATGGATTGCTGCTGTCGTCGGCGTGTGCCTGAGCCCAACAGACGCCGGAATTCCAGGTATGCGGCTTCGACGTTGCGCAGCGTTGCGAGCAGGTCAGGTACCTGATCCGCAGTGCCGGTATGGATGCACCACACCCGGATGTCGTCATCGGTCGGCGTCTGCTTCCCGTACTCGATCTTCGAGACCTTGGAACTGTGCCAACCTGCGAGAGCGGCAAGCCTCGTACCAGTGAGCCCAGCGTCCTTGCGGATATCCCGTAATCGATGGCCGAGTGCTTGCCGCGCCTCATCAACGCCAGTCACGCGCGGATGTACTCCGCGTGAGGAACAGCCCTGTCCCACACTCGATTCCACACGGCCCGGATGTAATCGACTATCACGGGATCTGTTGTGACAGCCAGACCGCCGGCCGTTCCATCGGGCGTAAAGGTGTTGAACGCCACGAGGTTGTCATCGAACAGCCAGAAATCGTCCGCAGACAGCTCGGACGGGTCGATCCGATGCCTAGGCAGGTAGCGGATGTCTTCGCCGTCCTCGACGTTGCGATGGGCGACCGCCAGGGACCACCGGACGTAATCAGTGTGTGGCTGGCTGACTACGCGGGCGCGCTTCATCTGTCGACCAGCGGCCGTTATGTCGCGGACCAATTCCTCCCACTCGCGGAACCACTCGAAGTCGTCCGGTTTCCCGCCGAGGAACAGGCGGAACGGCTCGGACTCTTCGGGTGTGGAGTACGAATCCTGCACTTCGAGATGGCAGGCCGTGTGCTTGAACGAATGGAAGAGGTCGTAGAACGCCTCATGCTGCAAGAGTTGCATCGCCCCTGATCTCCTGTCCTACCGGCACCTCGATACACATCTCGTGGGCCGGTATGTCGATCTGCGACAACGCTTCCGGGGCGCTGACCTGCTCACCGGACAGCAAGAACGTTCCGTGTCCGGTGTCCTGGAGCAGAACGCCCAGGCATGTACCAGGTTCCAGGAACGCAAGCAGCGGATGTGAGATCTCTACCTGGTCATCGTGCCCCGGTACCCGCCAGCCCTGCACGATGTACGTACCACGGTCGGTCAGGTACAGCGTCGGGGAGTTGCCACCGTTGGTGTTCTTGCCGAGGAAACGTATCTTCATGATTTTCTCTCCCTCTATGGTTGTGCTCCATTTTGCGAGCACATACATAGATCGTCAGATCCGATCGGTGACTAGTCAACACCTCGAGGGCTCAGAAGCAAAGTGGAGCAAAACTATTCAGGTTTGCGCGCTCGGGTTCTTAGGTTCGACTGCAGCGGGCCGGGTGAGCTGTCGTTGCCGTTCACCCGGCTCGGAACCAATCGTTCGCCGAAAGGTTCTGGCGTGCAAGACAATCAGTGCCACGTGCGCATCGTGTTCGGGTCTCTCGTATTCGACTACTGCGCGGCGCGGCAAGCGGCGATTCTGTACGCGCACGATGTAGGCGAGTGGCTCGGGGTTCCCGTGCTCATAGATGATGAAGTCCGTGACGATATGCCGCACTTGCCTTGCGAGTCATTATGGTTGTGACCGCCTTCAGCATCGCCGGAGTCGTGGCATTCGTACTCGGGTTCATGCTGGGCCGCCATCGCGCCACATCGCGCCTACCCGGTCGGCACAGCGTCGCGTACTTCGAGATGGCCTCTGAGACAACGCTTGAGCTCCCTGCGGTCACCGATGCGCGAACGCATGACGCGATGACCTACCGTATCCGTCCGTGAATCGTCTTCAGGGCGACTGCGATTCATGCGCTCGCGGATCGTATGCCGGCGATTCGGCACGCGCCGAGTCCTGGGTCGGGGCATGTCATCGCAGGCACGCGTAAGCCTGACCGCGTCCGGGGCGTCGCGCCCGACGTTCCGGACGAAGACGACCTGTGAGGATTCCGGCCGGGTCGCTGCCGATGGAACATCCTGATCTGCCGATTCGGGATCGTCAGTTCCAGGGCGAGTGTGTATGGTCCGTCAGATTTCGTTGATGAGTCCGGCGACGAGGGCTCTGATGACGGTGGTGCGGATGGCGGGGTCGTCGAAGTCGATGATGACGGACGGGGTGAGCGTGGCCGAAAAGGTTATCCGGGTGAGGATTTCAGCGACCTGGGTGCGTTTGTCGGTGGGCAGCCCGCTCCAGTGGGCGAGTTGATTGGTCACCCAGTCGGTGACGGTGCGAAACAGGGATCCGGCTTCGGTGGTGAGGAAGGGCAGGACCAGAGCGGGTTCGCTGCGCAGCAAGGGTTGTAGCAGTTCGTTGTGCCGCAGGAAGTCCATGCCGTAGGCGATGTAGTCGACGCAGCCCTGGATGGGGTCTTCAGGCCAGGGGATCCGCTCGAGGCCGGCGAGGATGCGGTGCGCTTCGCGTGTGATGAGGGCGTTCATGACCGTGTCGCGGTTGTCGAAGTGCCGGTACAGCCACACCCGTGAGATCCCGGCCGCGGCGGCGAGCTGGGCCATGGATGTAGCCGAGAGCCCCTGACGGACAAATAGTTCCCGCGCGGCGTCGAGGATCTGCTCCCGACGGTCGTTGGTGCGGTCGGGGGTTTGGGGGGTGGCGAGGGTCAGCGGTCCCCACGGCCCCATTGGTGTTGACACATCAGACCCTTTCGTTAACTCATCTATTGACACTGTAGCTATTATCGTTAACACTCGGCAGTGTTAACGCTTCGACATGAAGTGTAAACCGGCGGGTCGCTGGAGTCGTCGCGCCGCATACAGCCGACCGCCCCGGGGCGGGCCGCTCTGCAGGGAGAGCCTTTCATGCACGACACCGATTCGGTCGACAGTCATCACGTCACACTCACTGGCGCCACCGGCAGCGGGACGGATGTGTTCCTGAGCCTGCTCGATCCAGCTGTCCGCCCCGACCCGTATCCGGTCTATCAGCGGCTACGCGAGCTCGGACCATTGCGGATCGGGTCCTCACCGTTGCTCGTGCTGGCCACATACGCGGACTGCCAGGCATTGATGCGCCATCCCGCCGCCAGCGTGGACCGGACTCGCACCCCGCTGCACGTGTCGCAGTTCCCGAAACCCGAATGGGGACAAGCCCGCAGACCGTCGTTCCTGTTCCTGGATCCGCCCGATCACACCCGGCTACGCCGCTTGGTCGCCAAGGCATTCACCCCGAAAGTTGTTGCCGCACTGGCGCCCACGATCACCACCCTGGTCGATGACCTGCTCGACCGCGCCGCCGCGGCGGGATGGATCGATATCGTCTCCGAACTGGCCTACCCGCTGCCGGTCACGGTGATCTGCGAACTACTCGGGGTCCCGCTCTCCGACGAAGCCCAGCTCGGGCGATGGTCGAGCCTGTCCACCCGCGGCCTGGACCCCACTCTGCAGACCATGTCCGCCGCCGAGCGCGCCGAGATCGACCATGCCGGGCGAGACCTCTACGCATACTTCGAGAGTCTGGCCGAACGTCGCCGTGCCGATCCCGGGCCCGACCTGCTCTCGCAGCTGATCGCCGCCGAGGACGGCGGGGATCAACTTACCCGCGACGAAGTGATCTCCACCTGCGTGCTGCTGCTCGTCGCCGGGCACGAGACCACCGTCAACCTGATCTCCAACGCGATACTTGCCCTGCTACGCCACCCCGAACATCTCACCGCCCTGCGCGCCGACCCCGAACTCGCCGCCGGGATCATCGAGGAGACGCTGCGATTCGACACCCCGGTGCAGATGGTGCCCCGGATCGCGGCCACCGAGCTGCGCATCGGCGACACCGACATCCACCAAGGTGACGTCGTCATGATGTTCTTCGCCGCCGCCCACCGTGACCCGGCCGCCTTCCCAGACCCTGACCTGTTCGACCCGACCCGCGACACCCGCCACCTCGCCTTCGGGCTCGGCGCGCACTTCTGTCTCGGTGCCCCACTGGCACGCCTGGAAACCCGTATCGCGTTGACCCGCTTCGCCCAACGCGTGCAATCCCCGCGCCTGGCGATCGACCCGCCGCCCTACCGCGACCACGTCACCCTGCGCGGGCCGGCCGTACTGCCCGTCGATTTCGACGCCATCACCCCAAGCTGAACCCCACATCTCGGCACCTACCCGACTCCGAATTCACCTGCCCGAAAGGACATCTCATGATCTCCACTGATACGTCCAGCACACCGACCTCGACGCGTGTTCCGACCTCCATCGTGAGTCCGGCCGGTGTCGAACGCGCTCGGCTGCAGTACGGCAACGACATCGTCGACCGGGTCATCGACGGCATGTACGAAACCGATACCGCCGCCGACGCCCTGCTCGAGGCGTTCGCGGCCTTGCCGGGGCGCACCGGCTGGCAGCTGCTCGACACCGCTCTGACCGAAGGACTCGACGCCGTCCCCGACGCCCCCGCCGAACTGCGGAACTTCCTGCAGCCGTTGCTGACTCCGCCAGCCTGGGTCGACCTCGACCGCGTCGACCAGGGCGCGGCCTGCTACTGGCGATTGGGCGCCCTGGTGGGGTTGTCCGGCATCTCGACCCTGGCCAGTTCCTATCAGCCACCGGCGGTGGCACTGACTCTCACCCGCACCGGACGACTCGAGAAAATGGCCGTGCGCCGCGTCGATGAAACCGCCGACTGGCTGCTGAAGGTCACCGTGCCCGGCGGCGCCCGCCCCGGCACCGAAGGCTTCGCCGCCGCGGTCAAGGTGCGGCTCGTGCACGCCACCATCCGCCGCCACATCCTCACCGGAACCGATTGGGACACCGATACTCTCGGCCAGCCCATCAACGCCCTCCATATGGCCATGACCGCCACCCTGATCTTCCTTCACATCCCGCTGCATGCCATGCGCGATCTCGGCGTGCGCTTCACCGACGACGAACTACAGGCATTGATCGACCAGTGGCGCTGGATCGGCTACCTCTCCGGAGCCCCCGAACACCTCCTGCCCACCACGGCAGCCGAACTCGAGGCCTTCGCCCACGTCTCTTTCGATACTCTCGCCACACCCACCGATAACACTCGCCAACTCATCGAGGCCCTGGTCGCCGACCCCTTCGGCTCCAGTCGCCTGCTTCCCGCCGCGTGGGCCGAGCGCCTGCGCCCGCGCCTGCTCCCGATCACCCGCTACATCTGGACCGGTATCGCCGCACGCTGGATGTACTGGTATGACGGCGGCCCCTGCCCCTACGTCGCCCCCAACCTGCTCACCCCGCTCGTGCCACTCCTGCGCCCCGCCATCTGGATCCGCGAAACAGCCCGCCGCGCAGGACTTCTCGGTACCGACACCCGCATCGCCCAAGGACAAGCCGCACTGCTGCGCCGACTAATGAACCGTATGCACGCCGACCGCGACACCGTCCACGCCGAACACCTCACCACCCACCACACCGCCTGAACCACACGTAGTAACCCAAGCTTTGCCATGACAAGTCATATAAGTGTGTTGAACAATGGAGGTGTCGTGACGCGCGTGCTGATCGAGGACTACCCGCATAGGCGGGCCGGGCACTGTGGATCCGGCGCTCTGCGTGACCTGATCGACTGGGCCGGATCGGGGTGGGACGGTCCGCCGAGCGAAGCGCTGGTGTTCGGGATGGGTGGCGGGCTGGGATTCCAGTACTTCCAGATCCCGGGCCTGATGCCACCGATCTACTTCGTCGGCCGCACCGCGGATATGGAACTGGATCTGTGTGCCCGCCTCGGTATCGAAACCGAGCGTAAGCAGACCGACGACGCCGAACTCGGCTGGTCATGGGTCGCCGATGAACTCGATGCCGGTCGTCCGGTCATGGTGTGGGCCGACATCCTGGAACTGCCGTATCTGCGCGTCCGGCTGTCCAATACCCGACATGACATCGTGGTCATCGGCTACGACACCGACGCCGACATCGCCTATGTCGTCGACAACGACCGCGACGGCTTCCAGGCGGTGCCGCTGCCCGTACTGGCAAAGGCCCGCAACTCCAGCGGTTTTCCCGACCGCAACCGGCACGCTACCTACCCCATGCGGTTCCCTGACCGCCTGCCCGACCTGCTGCCGGTGGCACGCGACGCTGCCGCCGCTGCTGTGGCGAATCTGCACGGCACGGATCAGGTATCGGCAGGCGGGTCGGAACTGCACTTGCCGGGCGGAAGCGGCATCTTCGGTCTGGCAGGCGTCGAGCGGTTCTGCGGCGATATCGCGCGCTGGCCAGTCGAACTCGACCCGAACGACCTCATGATCGCACTGCATTCCATCCGGGTATTCGTGGAGAAGGCGGGCACCGGCGGCGGTCTGTTCCGCCGGCTACAGGCCGGGTTCTGTCACGAGGTCGCCGAGCTCACCGGCGATCTAGCATTCCGGGCCGCTGCGGACGCCTACGACACCTGCGCACAGACATGGAGCCGCCTGGCCGCGCTCGCCACTACCGAAACACCCGATCACGGCGAGATAGCATTGTGTGCCGCGAAACTGCCCGCGGCCGAACACCGCGCAGTCGACGCGCTTGCCGCCGCCGCTGGATAGCGGCCCGAGGGGTTTGTTTCAAGCCGACGGAACCGAAGCGGCACACGGTGCGTCATAGCTTTGACGGACTATCGAAGGGGCACTGATGGCAGACGACCTTACGGTGGAACCAGCCACGCTCGATGGGCTGTCCACGAAGTTGACGCAGCTGGGAACCGACAATGCGCAGTCGGAGGCGTACCTGAAGGAGCATGTCGATCTGTCGCGGGATCAAGCCGGGGTGATTTTCGGCCGGGTCGCCGACACGATCCAGCAGCTGCGTGCGGACTTGGCGTCGAACTACGAGAAGTTGGGGCGGCTCACGACCCAGTCGGGTGACGAGGTGGCGAAAGCCGCGCAGATGTATCGCACCACCGATCACGCCACCGCGGCCGCGTTGGACCGGACGTATCCCGGCGGTCGGCGATGAGCGACGCGCCCGTGGATCAGCTGACGGAGCCGGAAGTCAAGGATCCCGTGTCTGATCCGGTCGAGCTGTTTCTCAACAACAACGTGTATTCGCTGACGTATTGGGTCGATCAGTTCATCGTTCAGGTGATCGGCAAAGATCCGCTGGCCTGGGCGACAACCGAGTTTGCGGGGGACTGGGCGCAGATCCAGAAAGCCGGCGCGGCAATAAGGAACCTCTCGAAATACAACGATAGTTATGCTCGTACAGTCCATTCCGCAGTCAAGGAAGTGGACTCGTGGCATGGAAATGCCGCCGATTCGGCCCGGTCGTATTTCGATGATTTCCGGGATGCGATCGACAATCAGGTCGCCCCGCTGAAGAACATCGCGCAGGATATAGATACCTTCGCCCTCTCCGCATACTATGCGGCCCAAGGAATTTCGTTTCTGATCCAGTCGATCATCGACACCGCGGTCATCGCGGTCATCGAGGAGGCAGCTGCCGCCGCAGCCGCGACCACCGGGGTCGGTGCCATCGCGTCGGCTGGATTGGAAGCAGCGGTCGTCTACGACATGGTGAAGATGGTCGGCCTGTGGAACCAGGCGCTGACCAAGTACGCGACCTTTGCTACGGCCGGTGAGACCGCTGTCGCCGCGATCCTGGACGGTGTGGCGACAGTGCGATCGAAGGAGATCCCGCAGTTGCCCGGTGCCGGTTACGACCACCCTGGAGCATGAGATGAACACACCCGAGCCGATTTTCGACGTTGCCCGCGGCGATGTCGCCGTGTCGCGCCGGTTATCCGACGCGCTGCGCACCCTCGCCGCGAACACCTCCGATCCGGCCATGAAGGAACAAATCCGCGGCGTCCTCGCCGGGAAGCTCGGCGTACGTGACTTCGCGCGTACCGAAGCGTTCAGTCAGACACTTGACCGAGTAATGCCAACCGCATTGCAACGTTTCGCTGCCATGTCGGACGAGGAGCGGGCTCGCCTGGCCGAACAGGGCCGGGCGGAACTGGAACGATATCGCCAACAGGCGGTGGCACCGGCGCCCGCGCCGCCGTCGATCGATGGCCAACCGACATTTCAGCAGGAGCCGAGTGCTGGGTCGGGACATGTCATCGCAGGCACGCGTAAGCCTGACCGCGACCGGGTCGTTGCGCCCGACGATCCGGACGAAGACGATCTGTATTTCCGGGAACGCCGACAGCGTGGATGGATGGTGTGAAGCAAGACGTACCCGTGCCGGTTCGAACCAGCACCGGCTCGATGACCGCGCTGGAGTTTCAGGCGAGGGCCGGTCGAACAGCCGTGCCGGGCTACCTGGCGCTGGAACTGAGTCGGCCGCTGCCCGATGTCTGCGGTCGACACGGGCGGCCCGCGATCGAGCGACGGCCAGGAGTGGTTCGTTTTCACGAGGGAACACGCGGTCGAGTGCAAAGTACCTTGGCGACAAACTTTTTCTGGGGCCTCCTGCATTATCGGCGCACACCGGAAGGCAACACCGAACTCCACGGTGATTGGCCGGTCTGCAAATACTGTATCTGGCAGTCTCGAGTACTTCGCCTGATCGGCTACGTTTTTGCGTTGTCCGGCATAGTGGCCATAGTCGTGTTGTGGATGGCTGCCCAGGCGGGAGTCATCCACGAAATATCGATGCTGGTGGTACTACTATTCTTTCCCGGTTGGCTTCCGTGCGGTCTTGTCGTGGCCGCCAGTGCATTCGGTCGAGCGACCCGGTACGTACGTATTCGGCCGATCGTGGACAGAACGACGGTGTTGATCCGCGCGCACCCGAACTTCGCTGCGGCTGTCGCGGCCCAGGACAACGTCCGCTAGCGCGCACAGGTGTCAGGCCACGTCCGTGGCACGCGGATTGCTTCGGGAGCCGCAGGTGGGGGAGCTGCGGCTGATCAAGGCTCGGCGTTGTACAGCCGAATTTCGGGTGCGGAAATATACCCTTGCCGGGTGACTGTCTATGCATCCGGCGGTGGGTGGGATATGTCGGTAGAGAATCGCCCGACCCCCTCCCCAGACCATCTGGGGACGTTTATCCGGCGGGTGCGGGCGGAGATGCCGGAGTCGCTGTGGCGCGTGATCGAGCCGTGGTCGCAGTTGCCGCGTCGGTGGGTGCCCGAGGCGTACGGTATCGATGTGCCACCGGCGGGCGAGGCGCTCTGCGAAGTGCATGCACCGATCCGGTGGCACGAGGCCATCGAGGAGGTGGCCGTGGCGAGCCTGTTGCATCCCTCGCCGACAACGGAGCAGCTGCGCATCATGTGGGAGCGGCTGGAGGCTGCGGGGCTGCGGCCGGCCGTCTGCGTCCACCTCGGGCTGTGGAACCCTGGTTGGTTGCGTGACGGGCGGGCGCCCGCGGCGGGCATGTGGGCCGTCGATGTGGTCGGAGTCAGCGCGATCGGATGCATCGAACACGAGCATGCGCAGGAGCTGGCCGGGCTGATCGACGGCCGTGTCGATACGATCACGAGATGTCCGGAATGGGCGTATTGGCGGACCTGCTGATCGCTGCCTGCTCGGCTCCGGATCGTTTGCAGATCCGTTGCCACACTTGGCAAATCCCGTTATGATTACGGCGCTGCGGTCGGTGAGCGACTCCCGTGCCTGGAGCAAGAGTGCTGTCGGGGGTAGCTGCTCGGGTACCTTTCGGTTCGAACGGGAGTCCGGTTATGGAAATCAGTCAGGCGGAGTTGGACGGCGCGCGCCCGTACTCGCCGATGCTCCTTCGCGTATACGATCTTTACGTGCTGGGTTTCAACAACCGGTTCGTGTGGCGTTGTCCCACAAAGCATCTAAGGCGGCTGTACGACGGCAACATCTCCGGCGATCACCTCGACATCGGCCCCGGAACCGGTTGGCAGTTGAGCCATGCCAAGTATCCCGTTGCCGACCCGAAGGTCGCCCTGGTCGACCTGAATCGGCATCCGATGGAGATGACCGCCCGTCGGCTTCGCGAGCGCGGCATCGAATCCGCCAGCTACGTCGGCAGTGTGCTGCAACCGTTGCCGGTCGATCGCCGATACGCCTCCGTCGCAGCGAGTTTGGTCATGCACTGTGTGCCGGGCAACTGGGACAGCAAAGGCATCGCTTTCCGGCACATCGCCGATGTGACCACCGATGACGGGGTTTTCTTCGGCGTGACTGCTTTGTCGCACGGTGTCCCGAATACGGCACTCAGTCGTGCCACCTCCAGAAACTTCCAACGCCGCAACGGGTTCCATAACCAAGATGACGATCTCACCGGCCTGGTCGGCGCATTGGAGCGGGCGTTCGCCGCGGTCGAGGTGAACACCATCGGCTCGTTTGCGCTGTGGACTGCCCGCCGGCCCCGCCGCACGGAACAGCCGGGCACCTCCGTGCCCAGTACTGACCGCTAGCCCGCCTTGCTGGCCGCGGGCACGAGAAGAATCGCCAGCGGAACCTCGGCGGCTTGTCGAGTGCCCGGCACCGCGAACGTGGCGACATTGAACCGGGATCCCTCGATCGAAATCGTCTGTTCCACAACGGTTTCGTGCGACGTCGCCGGGGAGATCCGTTTCATGTCGATCTGGTCGAGTACCCGCCGAAGCAGCTGTTCGTCGCTGTCGAAAGCCGGGGCCAGTTCGCCCGTGGTGCTCACGACGAACCCGGAGCGAGCGTCCACCATCAATAGCGTGGAGTTGGTGTACCGAACAAGGGTGCTCATGCGGGTGTCCATCTCACGATGGCGCAGCTGTGCGGTGAGCCCGTACACGGTGCGATCACGGTCGCCAGAAGCGCCTAAAGCCGTTGTGCTGGACCAGAAATGCACCCACCGCCCGGGATCGTCGGGGCGACGTACCGACCAGGAAGCCTCGGTGAGCCTGCCCTCTTTCCCCTCCTGGGCGCCGTAGTACAACGCCAAGAACTCGCCGGCGTCGTCGGGGATCATATGCCGTAGCAGGTGCCGGATCGCCCGTTCCTCCCCGGCCTTACGGCCGTCGCCGATGATGCTGAGGTTGTCACCACCGCTGCGCGTGGCCACCTTCTGCAAATCGAGGATCCACGAGTTGTAGACCGGACGAGGCGTCGTGGGCGGGGCCGCTATCCAGACAACCAGCCCGACTGCCTGGCCGTCGGGAGCCTCGATCCAGTGCGTATGGCACTCGATGCCGCCGTCCGCTCGCATGTGATCCACCTGCGGACCGGCCATGATGTCTTTGACGACACCCGTGAACAGTGCTTCACCCTGACGGTCGAACCCCAGCTGGGAGGCGACGCGGCGTAACGGCCGGGCTACTCGATGCCCGTCCGAGGAATGGATGACGATCTGTTCGTGCAGGAGGGTGGCGATGACGTCGACACTGAACCAACGTCTAGGCAGCTGCATACCGACGCAGCGTAGTCATTTCGAGCCGAACTAAGAACAGGTACTGCGGAGTCCAGCACAAATCGTCAGCTTATGGCAGTCGCTGCCGATAGCCGGTGATGCTAGAGTATTGGGCGCACCGGCTGGTGAGCGACTCCCACGCCCGGAAGCAGACATCCTCTCACGTTGGGGATAGCTTTCGGTTGCGTCCGATGGGAGGGCCTCATTAGCAATGGGAGTGCAGCATCATCTACGACACGCGGCATTGTCCGGGGAGACAACTGTGCGTGGGGCGCTGACATCGCTGGAACGTTGCCCGTACTGGTGCGAGCGTCCGGACGGCCATGGTTGGGAAGACGGCGCGGCATTCGGTGAACTGATGAGGGTTCACCGACACACCTTCCCCATTCCCGGCACCGATCACGGCAGCTTCATGGTGCTCGCTACCGAGTGCCTCAGCCGGGCCGGCATCGAGCGCGAACCGATGAGCTACGTCGTCGATACCGGAATCGGCAGCGACGGCGAACTCGGCCCAGCAGGCGCGCTTGGCCTCGCCCAAGTGCTGGCTGCGGCGCTCGCCCTCGAAACCCACAGCTGGGCCGGTAGATCGACGGCGTGCCTGACCGGTTGGACGAGTGCTTCGGATATCGATGAATGAGGTGCACCAGAGATTTCCGGGATGTACGGGCTACGCCTGATCCTTGGCTCGACCGAGGGGATCGAGCCAAGGATCAGGGCGGTCTGGTCGCCGACCAGCAGGTGTCCGGCACCAGGCATCACAACGATTCGGCTGTTGTTTCCGTTTTGGGGGAGAACATGACTATCAGCGCATTTCCGGCAACCATGAATGTGACGCTAGGCGATCGGATCAGTCTGCTCGACATCATTGCCGCCTATGGTCCCGATGCGGTGGTGGCACGCATCGCGGCACTGCGAGCGAATGGATGTCGTTCCGCCGCCCGGGCAATGGAGCGCGAACTGAACAAAATCGATCGTCTGCGACAGAAGCCTTGATTGATGAAGAACAGTATTCGTGATGTTGCGTTGCGGCCGAACGCCAGTCGAGCGGCGGACGCACTGCGCGGGAGACGACGACGATGACGGATCTAGGAATTCTGCTCGCATTGCGTCGTGAAACATCGGAGCCCGAATACTGGCGTCGCCGGGTCGCCGCCGAGCAACCTCGCGCCATGTGCACCCTCGGCATCCTGCACGCCGAGCGCGGTGAGATGCCGGAGGCGGAGAACTGGTTCCGCCGGGCCGCGAACGCCGACGACTCCTGGGCGATGAATATCCTCGCCCTCTTCCTCGCCGAGCGCGGCGCCACGCGGAGTGCCGAATACTGGTTCCGCCAAGCCGCCGCGACCGGCCACCCTGACGCGATGGCCAACCTGAACATCATGCGGGCCGGGCGGTTCGAGGAACGCGACGCCGAATTCTGGTACCGCCAGATCGCCTATGCCGGCCACCTCGAGGCAATGACCACCGTGGCCACCATGCACGCCGAACGCGGCGAGACTGCCGAGGCCGAATCCTGGTTCCGCTGGGCAGCCTGCGGCAACCACCCTCGTGCGATGGGCTGCCTGAGCAGGCTGCTTGTCGACCGCGGCGAGCTCGACGAGGCCGACTACTGGCGCGGGCGAGCCGAAAGTAGATAGCTCACTGTCCCTTCTGCGGCAGCGTCTGGATTAGTTTGCGCAGCAAGGGGATCAGGGTTTGTTGCTCGTCTGCGGTCAGGCCGGAGAGTAGCCGCGTCTCGTTGCGCAAGTGGTGCTCGAATGCCTTGTCGATGACGTCGCGGCCGCGGTCGGTCAGCTGGACCAGGCGGCCGCGGGCGTCGTCCGCGGCCGCGCGCCGGTTGACCAGTCCGGTGTGTTGCAGGCGGTCGACGCGCTTGGTGACCGCGCCGGAGGTCACCATCATCGAGTCGCGCAGTTCGCCTGCGGTCAGCTCGAACGGGGGGCCGGAGCGGCGCAGGGTGGCGAGTACGTCGAATTCGCCTCGACCCAGGTCGTAGTCGCTGAAGACGCGGTCGAGCTGCTCGTCGAATGCCCAGTGCAGGCGGGTGATTCGGCCGATCACCTGCACCGGACTCGGGTCGAGGTCGGGGCGTTCGGTGCGCCATTGGCTGACGATGTGGTCGACGGCGTCGGGTTCGGGTGGGGTGTGCTCTGCGGCCATGTCTTGACTATACCTTCCATGGAAGATAATCTATTTTCCATGGAAACTAACTGACGCGACCCTGTTCCTTCCGGCTCGGCTGCTCGCCTCGGTGGTGAGCGGGGGAGTCGCCTATTCGGCGACGGCCGAGTCGTTTTCGTCTGACCGATCACTGCGCCGACATCGAGAACGGTCCAGATAGTGATCGGCCATCTTCGAGGGCTTCCGGTAAGCCTGAACAATCAGAAAGAAGCAGTTGGCTACACACGAAGAACACCCGAATTCTGCCCTGCGAGCGTGGCTGGGCGTTGCTGCAATTACCGCCAGTTTGTTCGTGTTCGTCACGACCGAGCTGATGCCCGTCGGCCTACTTACTCCGGTAAGTACAAGTTTGAGCATATCGGTGGGTGTCGCCGGGCTGATGGTTACTTTGTACGGCATCTCGGCCGGGCTCGGCGTGCCGTTCATCGTGGCATGGACCAGGCGCGTCAACCGACGCATGCTGCTCTCCGCGCTACTGGCGATATTGGCGCTCGGCAATTTGATCACCGCAATCTCGCCGAACTATCCGCTGGTTCTGACGGCGCGACTCGTCATGGGTTTCGCCAACGGAGTGTTCTGGGCGATCGGTGTGGGTATGGCGATGCGCCTCGTTCCGGCACGGCACGCGAGCAGGGCGGCCGCGGTCGCGCTGTCCGGTATCTCGATCGCCACGGTGGTCGGCATGCCGCTGGGCACATTCCTGGAAAGCCTCACCAGTTGGCGGACCACGTTTCTCATCTGGAGTGGTCTCAGCGCGTTGATCTTCCTCGCGGTCGCGGCGCTGGTTCCATCGCTACCGTCGGACAACGCGGTTTCGGTCCGGGAGGTATTCGGGCTGCCGCGCAAAAACGGGCAGCTGCGTTTGGTGATGGTTACCGTAATATTGTATGTGCTCGGCCATTTCGGGGCGTATACCTTCATACGTCCCTTCCTGGAGGATAATTCGTCCGTCACGCCCGCCTACATCACCGGATTGTTGATCATTTACGGTGCAGGCGGCGCGGCCGGAAACTTCATCGCCGGTTACACGGTGACCAAGAATCTGCGGGGCAGCTTCATCGTCGCCTGCACGGGACTCGTGGCTTCGTTGCTGTTGCTGCTCACCATCGGTCACGGGCCGGTCGGGCTGGTCGTCTCGCTGGCCCTCTGGGGAGTGTCCTTCGGCGCGATGAACCTGTGCCAGATCAACATGACGCTCGCCGCCGCGCCTGACACCTTCGAGGCCGCCATGTCGCTGAATACCTTGGGCTACAACACATCTATCGCCCTCGGCGCGCTCTTCGGTGGGGTGTTCGCGGATCATCTGGGTGTTCGGAGTGTGTTCTGGTTCGGTGTGGCGCTGACCGCTGCTTCATTGCTGCTCACGCTCAGCACTCGTCGAAAGACCGCCGATCGGGTGTCGGACGAGGAGTTGGTCGCCGCTGGCTGAGCTGATCCTGGTGGCGGAGAACGGCCCCTGACTGTTTCAGTCGGGGGCCGTACTCGATCGAGAGTCGCGGACGCGACCCGGTGTGATTGTCGCGTCGCTGAGTGTTTCGCGAGCTGGTGCAATGTCTGGCAGAGTGTCGAGCGGTGCCAATGTTCGCGGACCGGGGGGTAGAGACTTGCGTAGCAACGGAATCGGCTTGGACAGCGCCGCTTACTCGGTGTCCGGAATCCTCGGGCGTGACGGTTGGTATCGAGATCCGGTGTGGGCGGTAGCTTTTCGGCTTACCCCGGTGGAACAACAATTACTGCGGACTTGGGAGCTGCGGCGGCTGCAGTTCATCGCGCACGCCGGTGCCGCCGCTCTGACGACGAGCCAGACCTACACCCGACTCGAGCACAGTCTCGGATTGCTTGCTCTGGTAGCGCATTTCGCGCCGGATGACGAGGTGGCGCGGGTTGCGGCGCTGCTGCACGACATCGGGCATCTGCCGTTCAGCCACACCTTCGAAGGTGTGGCCGGCTTGAACCATCACGAGCTGGGTCGGCAGCGTGTCCGCGGGCTGGCACCGCTGCTGGCCGAGCACGGCATGGACGCGGAAGCCGTGCTCCGGGTGGAAGAGCCGGGCAGCGTGTCGGTCCTGCGCGGACTGCCAGGAGGGCTCAAGCTCGATCACCTGGAGTCATTCGTGCGCAGCGGCCGCACGCATGCTCGACTGTCCGAATCACCACCGGACACGTTGGCGAAGCTGCGACTGGTAGACGGCGCGGTGCACACCGATCGGGCCACCGCCCGCTATCTGGCGGACTTGGCGTTCGGCGAAGCGCTGTACCTGTGCGGTTGGGACAACGCGCTGCCGAACGGAGCACTGCGCGGGCTGGTCGGCGTCCTACTCGACGAGGCCCCCGAACGAGCCGCCGACATCGCGCCGATGACCGATGACGAGCTATGGGCCCTGCTGCTCACCGATGCGCGAACGGCCGAACTGACCCGTCGTCTCCGTCGCGATCCATTGGGCTGGCAGCTGCTCGCCGACGGGCACCCGGACGCATCGCTCGGCTGGATCTACCAGCTCAACCGCCTGTACCTGGACACTGCCTGTGTGGATGGGGCGCCGCTCGGATTCCGGGAGGAGCGGCTGGCCGAACTGCCCGAGCTTCCGTGGCGCTGCGTGGTTGTCCCACCGCGTTGAGCGGCGGTCCAGGGTGATATTCGCAACGATGCACGCTTGCGTAGGCATCTGGACCTCTAGGAACCGTTGAAACGCAACAGCTCCCATCGTTGACCCCGACGCGATCGCATTCGTCGCCGTACCCTCGAACGCAGTTACTGCAGACGAAGGGATCGACGCGATGGCCGAAGCGGCTTACCTCACCATCGCGGAAGACTACGCACGACGGATACGCAACGGGACCCTCCCCGGCGATGCGCAGCTACCCAGCCACGCTGAGCTGGCCGAGCGGCACGGCGTATCGCGTTCGGTGATCCGGCAGGCAATCCAACTGCTGGCCAATCAGCAACTTGTGCGGACCATCCCGCGACGCGGCACCTTCGTCGTCGGTCAAAAGCAGGCCCGCCGGCCCGACCCCGTCCAGCTGGACGACGACGTCGACGAGATCCGCTCCGTCGCGCACCCCATCCGACGCGCGCAACTCGCCGCCAACCTCATCACCCACTATCAACTCCGCATCGCCGAACTCTCCGGCATTCGCCAGACCGCGATCGAAGACGCCCACGACCACGGCATGAGCATCGCCGACATCGGTGAGCGGCTCGGGTTGAGCAACGGGCATATCGGCTAGGTCCCTCGGGCAGGCTCTGGGTGTCTTGGGTGGCCATACGTCGAATCACAGCCTCACAATCGTCGCTTGGTAAGTGCTGTGAGGGATCACAAGGGGCTTAGCTGAAAGTTAGCTACATCGAATTCCGGCAATAGTGAACTGTGTCACTGAATGGGGATGTCAAGGGCATTCCGCGTCAGTATCCCGTAAGGATAATCCGCGGAGGATTAGTCGCCATAGGGCATCTAGCTGCGAGGATATGCGTAGAGACGAACTTGTTTGTTGACTCGCCCATGCCGTGTCCCAAGCCTGGATGCATGAACAGAAACGTCAGCTGCGCAGCATTAGCTGTGGTCTACGTATCGATCATTCTGTGTTCGGCTTTCGTCGCGGGCTCGGCCACCGCCGACCCAGTTCCGGCCGGCTGTACCGCCGACAACGCGGTGCCCGATCAGCTCACGATCACGTGCGAGCCGGGGGCCGGCGTCGGCCAGCACGCGTACATCCGTTGCCGCGACATCGGCGGTGTCTTGCATACCCGAATCGGGACCACCGTAGGAGCCAACGGCGGGTGGTCACGAGCCATCTGCGCGACCGGTGAAAGCGGACCGGTCTGACCCCACCCGAATCGTCGTCGCTCGGAGAGCTCTGTGCGAGCTCAGCATGCCCAGTCGAATCCGGCTGTGTATTCGCTGCATCACCTGATCGGTCGAAAGGTTCCTCATGTCTGCAAATAACGAACGTTCTCGAACAACGAAGAGCGCCGGGCGGCATCGCAAGGTAGCCAAACGTAATCGCCGAGGTCTCTACGCGGCAGCCGCGTTCGCATCGCTGGCCACCACCATGGTGTCGACCGGCGAGGCATCGGCCGACGCGCCGGCGTTTCCGTCGATCCCCGGTGAACTGATTCCCGGCTTGAACTCGACCGTGCCCGGTCTCGGCGACGCGGTCAACGGCGCCGTCACCGAATTCGGCGGATCGGTACCGGATATCGCCGCGAAGGTCCCCGAACTCGGCGATGTCGCGACGAACCTCGGACCGGCCGGACAGAACGCGATCGACCAGGCCCTGAGCGCGCTGGACACCGTGACCGCAGGCACTCCCGCCGAAGGCGCCGGCCAGCTGATCCGTGGCTTCACGACGCCACCGGCCACGCCGGCGGACCAGTCGCGACCCGCGGGCACGCCTCTCGCCGCAACGGCGCCCGGCACCACCGCGGCCACGGCGCCCGGCACCACTGCGGCCTCGGGTCCGCTCGGCTTCGTGCCGTCCTCGGTCACCGAGTTGGCCTCCGTCGCACAGCAAGTCATCAGCACCGGCGTCGATCTGGAGCAACTGGCCGGGTGGGCCGACAAGACCTTCCCGAGTGGCCCGCTGCGCCAGCCCGTCGAGGATCTGCTGTCGTTCGTCAATCAAGCGATCGAGCAGGCCGGCGCCCGCCGCGACCCGATCGCCTCGCCGATCGAGGACCTGATCAGCCAGGCGCGCACCCTCTTCGACTTCCCCAAGGACGGCGCCGACCCCATCCAAGCGCTGCGCGCTGCGCTGACCCCGATGCTCGGCCAGACCGTAGGTGACGGAGATCCGTTGCAGGTCTTGGCCGAAGGCATCCGGCAGCTCATCGCGGACCCGGCGGCGTCGCTGCACGCCGCCCTCGCTCCGGTGCTGACCGAGATCCGCAGCATGCTGAACAACGACGGGTTGTTCAGCACCCGGCATGCGGCGCTGCCGCTGCTGGCGCTACCCGTCATCGCCGTCGTGGTGATCGCGGGCATCGTCGGTGCGCTGGCCATCGGCGCCATCGTGTTGCTGGCCGCCCCGCTGATCCTCGCGGCCCTGGTGGTCGGTGCCATTGTGCTGGCCGCGATCGCCGTGCCCGCGCTCATTGTCATCGGCATCGTGCTTGCGGTCGTAGCGCTGCCGGTCCTGGTGGTGCTCGGCGGTATCGCGCTGGCCGCCGTGGCGTTGCCCGCGCTGGCCGTGCTCGGTCTTGTCGGTTTGGGCCTCGCCGGGACGGTGACCCTGGCCGCGTTGGGACTTGCCGGGGTGGCGACGATCGCTGTGCTCGGCTTCGCCGCGTTGGCGGTCGTGCTGCTGCTGTGGTGGACCGGACCGATCGCGTTGATCGCGCTTGCCGCGATCGGCCTGGTCGGCGTGATCACGCTCGGTGCGTTGGTCTTTGCCGCGGTCACCGCGCTGACGGTGTTCGCCGTGGTGGAGACGATCGCGCTGGCCGCGCTGGCCGTCGCCGCGTTGATCGTGATCGCCGCAGTGACCTTCGCGGCGCTGGCCGCGCTCTTCGCGCTGGGGTTGCCGACGGTAATCGCGCTCGCCGCCATCGCTTTCGGTGTCGCGGTCGTGGTCGGCGTGCTCGCCCTCGCCGCGGCGATCGTCTTCCTGGTACTGGGGTGGACGGGACTGCCCGCGCTGATCGTCATCGGCGTGCTCGCCGCCGTTGCGGCGATCGTGGTCGCCGCGGGTGCGCTGGCCTCGGTAGTGGTGATCGCCGCGTTCGCGACCGCCCTGCTGGCCACGCTCGCCAGCCTCGCCGTCGGTGGCGCGGTCACTCTCGCGGCACTGGCGTTCGCCGCACTGGTCGTGATCGCTGTGTTCGGCGGGCCCGCACTCCTCGCGTTCGGCGCCTTTGCCGCAGTGGTCACCGCGGCTGCGGTAGCGGGCCTGATCGCGCTCGCTGTTCTCGCTGCGCCGTTTGTGCTTGGTGGGTTGGCGATTGCGGCGGTCGTCGCACTTGTTGTGCTGGCGGTGCCTGCGCTGATTGTGTTGGGCGCGTTGGCGATTGCGGCGGTGATTGGGCTTGGGGTGTTGGCTGTGATTGCTGCTCCGTTCGTCCTCGGTGCGTTGGCGATTGCGGCTGTGGTTGCGCTCGCTGTGCTCGCATTGCCCGTGCTGGCGTTGGTTGTCGCCGGTGTCGTGGGCGCAGTAGTGCTTGCTGTGATCGCGGCCCCGTTTGTGCTTGGTGGGTTGGCGATTGCGGCGGTCGTCGCGCTTGCCGTGCTGGCGGTGCCTGCGCTGATTGTGTTGGGTGCGTTGGCTCTTGGTGCGGTGATCGGGACCGGTGCGCTGCTTGCCGCGGGTGCGGCCATTCTGACCGCGTTGGTCATCGGGGCGGCTGTGCTGGCGATCGCGGCGGCACCCATCCTGCTCGGACTCGGCGCCGCCGCACTGGCGGTGCTCGCCGTGACCGCGGCGGTCGTGCTCGGTGCGCTCGGGTTGGGGCTGGCCGGGACGGTGACTCTTGGTGCACTTGCCCTGGCCGGGGTGGTGACCACGCTGGTGCTCGCGTTCGCCGCGCTGGCGGTGGTCGTGCTGCTCGGCTGGACCGGCATACCCGCGCTGATCGCGCTGGCCGCGATCGGTGTCGTCGGCGCGATCGTGCTCGGTGCGCTCGCCCTTGCCGCAGTTATCGCACTGACAGTGTTCGGCGTCGCGAGTGCCATCGGACTGGCCGCACTGGCACTGGCGGCCGTGGTTACGGTCCTCGCGGCGACCCTGGCGGGGCTGGCCACGCTCGGCGCGCTCGCGTTGGGCACGGTTGTCGCCCTTGGTGTGCTGGCCTTCGCCGCGGTGGCGGTGGTGGTGCTCGCGGGCTGGACCGGATTGCCCGCGCTACTCGCGCTCGGCGCCATCGCGGTCGTCGCGGTGCTCGTGGTGGCCGCGGCTCTGACCGCTGCCGCCGTGGTGGTCGCCGGACTCGCGGTCGGCACGCTGACCGTGCTGGCCGGCCTGGCCTTCGCCGCCTTGGTGGTCACCGCGGTGCTCGGCTCGCCCGTGCTTGCCGCGCTGGCCGGTCTGGCCGCCGCGGTGGCAATCGCCGCGGTGGCAATCGCTGTGCTCGCGGCACCTTTCGTCCTCGGTGCTCTCGCTCTCGCGGCGCTGGCGCTGCCCGTCCTCGCAGTGCTCGGCGCGTTGGCACTCGGTGCGCTGGCACTGGCTGCTGCGCCGATCGTGCTCGGTGCGCTCGCCGTCGCCGCCGCGGTGGCGCTCGCTGTGCTCGCGGCACCGTTCGTACTCGGCGCGCTGGCGCTGGCCGCGCTCGCCGCACCGTTCGTACTCGGTGCAATCGCACTGGCACTGCCTGTACTGATCACGTTGGGCGCGTTGGCCC
Source organism: Nocardia sp. NPDC046473 (assembly GCF_040645995.1). Lineage (NCBI taxonomy): Bacteria > Bacillati > Actinomycetota > Actinomycetes > Mycobacteriales > Nocardiaceae > Nocardia > Nocardia sp. NPDC046473. The sequence goes on along the minus strand of NZ_JBEYZJ010000004.1, from coordinate 550,411 downwards.
TTGGTGCGGTCGCCACGGTCGGTGCGCTCCTTACCGCAGGTGCTGTCGCGCTTACGGTGCTCGCTCTTGTTGCGGCGCCGGTGGTGCTGGCCGTTCTCGCAGTCGGAGCCGTGCTCACACTGGGTGCGCTGCTGGCGGCAGGTGCTGTCGCGCTTACGGCGCTGGCTCTGGTTGTGGCACCGGTGGTGCTGGCGGTTCTGGCCGTGGGTGGTGTGCTCGCGCTGGGTGCGCTGCTCGCGGTGGGGGCGATCGGACTGGCGGTGCTGGCAATTCCGGCGTTGATCGGGCTTGCCGCAATTGCCTTGCCCGCGTTGGTCGTGTTCGGCGCGCTTGCGTTGGGTGCGGTCGCGACGGTCGGTGCGCTGCTGGCCGCAGGTGCTGTTGCTCTCGCGGTGTTGGGTATTGCGGCACCGATTGTGTTGACTGCCTTGGCTATCGGTGCGGTCGTTGCGCTCGCGGTGGTGGGGTTGCCGGTCGCGGTGGTGGTCGGTGCACTGGTCCTGGGTGCGGTTGTCGCTGCGGCTGTGCTCGGGTTGCCTGTGCTCGCGGCGTTCGGTGCGCTGGCGTTCGGTGTGTTGGTCACGCTGGGCCTGCCGGTGGCGATTGCGTTGGGCGCCTTGGCCTTCGGTGCGCTCGCGGTGGCGACCGCACTGGCGCTGCCGGGGCTGCTCGCCTTCGGTGCGCTCGCGCTGGCCGTGGCGCTGCCCGGTTTGATCGTGTTCGGTGGGCTCGCCTTGGCCGCGATCGCGACGGTCGCAACTCTGGTGGGGGCGCTCGCGCTCGGTGCGGTGATCGCGACGGCGGCGCTGCTGACCGTCGGCGTGGTCACGCTGGCGACGCTGGCCATCGCACCGCTGGTGGTCGGCGCCATTGCCGTCGGCGCGGTTGTCGCGTTGCTCGGCGCGGGTGTGGCGGCCGGCCTGATCGCCCTGGCGCTGGCGGCGTTGCCGCTGCTGGCGCTGGCCGCAGCTGTCGCGGTGGCGGCTTCGGTGGCGGTGGCTGCGGCGGTGGTCACCGCGGTGATCGGGTTGCCGCTCATCGCCTTCGGGGTGCCTGCGGCATTGGCCGCGCTGCTGACCGTGGCGCTGCTCGCGTCGCTGCTGGCGGTGGCGGTGCCGGTCGGGGTGGCCGGGGCACTGGGCGCGGCAGCTCTTGCCGGTCTGGGGGTGGCCGCCGGTGGCGCGGCTCTGGTCGGCGCTCCGCTGCTGCTCGCCGCGGCGGCGACGCTGCTGCTGGCCGGTGTACTACCGGTGGTGGTCGTGCTGCCGCTGCTGGTACTCGCGGTCATCGTCGTGGTGCCGCTGGTCGGACTGTCCAGCCCGGATGTCAAGTCCTACATCGTTTCCGCGATTCGGGCCTGGCGCGACCAGAACACCCCGCGCGGTGACTCCACCAGCGGGATGACGCCCACCGGAACGCAGTTCCTGGACGACATCCAGGACACCGCGAGCCTCGAGGAGCTCATCGCGTCGCTGCAGAAGGCGCTCGCCCCCGCGCAGGCGCACGCCGCGTCCGCGCCGCAGCCCGAGATCCCGTTCGTCGGGAACGAGGCGGCGGATGGCCGCATCTCGAACACCGACGCCAGGCGCCTGGTCGCGCTGTCGCTCTGAAACAACCAGAAATCACTGTCCCGCAACGCAATACAAACATAGGAGCCCATCATGAAGCCGGAATCGACCGACCTCGGCACCGAATTCAACCCCGACGACCCGACCCTGCACCTGGAGTACCTGTACGGCCCGCAGTGGCGCGACGTCGCCCAGATCATCGAACGCGCAACACAACTCACCCCGGACGAGCGTGAACAGCTCAACGCCGCGGCAGGCAACGGGCTGCAGGAGGGGTTGTCCGGGGTGCCCGGCAGCGCGGGCCTGGCCGGTCTGTTCGCCGGTCTCGGTGGCGCTTCGGGCGACTCGCAACCGACACAGATCGCGGCCGAGACGGCCAAGGAGTTCGGCCGCGCCCGCCATATCCAGATCGCGGGAACCATTGCCGGACAGGCGGTATCGCCTACGTCCGGGCCCGGCGCCGATGATATGAGCGGGCTGCTGAAGTCGCTCACCTCGATCGGCGCGCTCGTTACGGTCAATCGCGCGGTCACCGCGGCGGCCCTCGGCGACCTGGTCGGTCGCGGCCGGTTCACCAGGGAGGTCTACGACGCGCTGATGCGGCCCTGGACCGACGCCATTCGCTGACCCATCGCCCGCGACCAGCTCGAGGAGGCTCGATCATGTTCGATACCAGGTTCTCCGGTAGTACCGCCGATCCGCTCGGTGGGTTGCTCGACCTCAGCTCCGCACCGGTGTGCTTCGGCTACTACGAACAGAACGCCAGCGACGCCGAAACCATCGCGCGGTGCCACGACCAGACTCGCGTCGGCCCGGTCGGCTGGTGGAACCGGCATCGGCGGCTCGGCATCGGCGTCGGCATGACGCTGGTGACGTCCTTGGGCTTCCTGCCCGCGGTGCAGAACGCCATTCTGATGGGGCTGACGTAGGTCGCACAGCACTACGTGACGCGCACCGTGCCCTGCCGCGGTGCGCGTCACGCAGCTGTAGCAATCTAGTTGCAAACCGAACTGAAGATATCGGCTGATACTCTAGTTTCACTATCTGAACTGGTGTGCTGTCATCGTCACCGTTGTGGAACTGCATGACTATTCGAATTATTGAGCTAGTGAGCAACCATGAAGCATCGTCAGCTCGGCATGGCACTGTCCTGGACACCCGACACCTCGGAGAACATGCGATTGCCCCACTCGCTGGTCTGTGCAGCATCCGCGACAACATCCCCGCGGCGATAGACCGCTGATGGACGACGGTCGTCGCAATTTTGCCGTCCGGTTCGGCGAACTGTTCGCCGCCGCCGGAACGCCACCGGCCAAGTCGGTGGTGCGCGCCGCCAACGCCCGCATCCCCGACGGTGCAGGCAAGGTCACCCCGCAACGGATCAGCGACTGGCGGCGCGGTAATCGCACGCCCGCCACTTTCATCGCGGTGCGTCCGGTGCTGGAAGTTCTGATTGCCGAGGCGCGCCGCCAGGCCGCCGACAACCCGCGGATAGACCCCACTCTGCTCGATCTGGTGCGCTGGCACGAGGATTGGAAGGCTGCCAAGGTCGAACCGCCGAGCATCGACATCGGTCGCGAGCCCTACCGCGGCCTGTGGGAGTACCGAGTCGAGGACCGTGACCTGTTCTTCGGCCGCGATGACGCGAAACAGCAACTGCTCGAACTGATTTCGAATGCCGAAACGAGCGAAGCACCGGCCATGGCGGTGCTGCTCGGCCCGTCGGGTGTCGGCAAATCCTCCTTGCTCGCCGCCGGGCTCCAAGCCGCGCCGGGAGCAAGGACACCGATCGCCATGACCCCCGGCGACGACCCGATGGTCGCGCTGGAAGCCGCCCTGGACGCGCGGCCACCCGGTCACTGCCTGCTGCTGGTGGATCGCGGCGAGGAACTGTTCACACGGTGCGCGAACGAGGCACTGCGGCAACAGTTCCTGACTGTGCTGGCGGCGCTTGCCGCCCAGGACGCCGACCCACCCACCACCGTCGTCATCGCGTTCGATACCGCGCACCTGCCGGAGCTGCTGCGCTACCCGCTACTGACGATGGTGCTGCGCGACCACGCGATGCTGCTCAATCCCATGACGCCGCAGGAACTTCGGGAGGCGATCGTCCGGCCTGCCGCCGCCACCGGTCTGCGGATCGAGGACAACCTGGTCGACACGCTGCTGCAGGATCTGAACGCCATCGACGCGCACAGCTCGGTCCGGCTCCCACTGCTGTCCTTCGCGCTCGCCGCGACATGGGCCAACCGGCACGGCCGGACGCTGAGCCTCGAGGCCTACCGTGCCGCGGGTGGGATGGCCCGGGCCTGCGCGGTCGGTGCCGAATCGTTCTGGTCCCGGCTCACCGACCGGCAACGCGACGCCGCACAGCACGTGCTCGTCGCGTTGACGATCATCGGGCCGACCACGATCGTGCGCAACCGGATGCCGGTCGAGCAGTTGATCGAAGAGTCGACGGATCCGGACGCCACCCGAGCCGTCATCGCACGGCTGACCCGAGCGCGCATAGTCGTGCAGCGCAGTGGCGACGTCGAATTGGTGCATGATCTGCTGTTGACCGGATGGCCGAGGATGGCGAACTGGTTGGCCGAGGAGAAGGAATTCGCGCCGGCCCGCCAGCGTATCGAGGCGGATGCACGGGAATGGGCGCGCCAGGACCGGCCGACGTCGCTGCTCTACTCCCGGACCCGGCTCGAGGACGCGGCGGCGTGGATGCGCCGCACGGACTCGCCGAATCTGCTGACCCGCGAATTCGTCGGGGCCTCGCTGGCTCGGCAGCGCGCCCACACGGTACGCCGCCAGGTGCGCTGGTCGGTTGTCGCGGTGCTGGCTGTGCTGGCGCTGGTGCTGTCGGGAGTGGTTGTCGTGCAACGCGTGTCCGTCTCGCAGGAACACAAGGGGGTGGTGCTCGGTCAACTCGTCGAGCAGTCGCAGCGGGTGCAGAACGTCGACCCGGCGCTGTCCGCGCAACTCGCGCTGGCGGCGTATCGGTTGAGCCCGGACGACCCGATCGCGCGGGCCCGACTGCTGGCGACCCAGGTGTTGCCGCTGGACATCGCCTCGGCGGTAGGGCACCAAGGACTGGTTCGTGATCTTGCGCTGAGCCTGCCCCGGAAGTTGCTGGCGAGCGCGGGCAGCGACGGTTTCATCCGGCTGTGGGATGTCTCGGATCCGCGGGTGATCACCCCGGCCGGTCCGGAACTCAGCGGTCACCACGGCAATGTCGAATCGGTAGCGTTCAGCCCGGATGGCGGTGTGCTCACCAGTGCGGGCGATGACGGCACCGTGCGGCTCTGGGATGTCCGCGATCCGCACCAGGCTCGCGAGGTCGGTGCGTTCGCCACTGGCACGGCCGCCACCGCCATCGCCTACCTGCCCGATGGCCGAACGGTAGTGGCGGGCGGCGCCGACGGAATGCTCAGCTTCCTCGATGTCGAAGTGCCGCAATCTATTCAGCGCCGCGGGACGCCGGTGGCGGCGCAGGCGGGCGCGGTCAAGGCGCTGACGATGGCGCCGGACCGGCCGATGCTCGCCAGCGCGGGCGGCGACCGCAGCGTGCGACTGTGGGCCGTGGACGACGCCGAACACCCGACGCCATTGGGCGCACCGGTCGACGGCGAAAGCGCGGTACAGGCCATAGCGCTCGGTCCGGACGGCAGGCTCGGGGCGGGGACCGCGGATGGCGTGGTGCAGGTCTGGAACATCGATGATCAGGGCCGCGCACAGCTCGTCGGCAGGCAGCAATCGCGCCCGGTGCCGATCACTCAGCTGCAGTTCTGGCTGGACGGAAAGATGCTCTCCGTCGCGGACGCCGGCGGCACCATGCGCGCACTCAACACCACCCGCCGCGACCGAGTTTCGCCGATCGGGCGGGAGATCCACGGCAACAGCGGTTCGGCCCAGTCTTTCGTGATCGCCTCCGATACCCAGGCGGTGACCGCGGGCTCGGACGGACGGATCCGGACCTGGAGCCACGCGGGGGTGAACGTGCCCATCGTGTTCGCCGGCGCACTCAGTTCGGTCGCCTTCGATCAGGCGGGCAAGCTGCTGGCCAGCGGACTTCGCGACGGCCAGGTCGACGTATGGGATGTCAGCAGGCCGTTCTACAGTCGCTCGGTGAGCGCGGTGATGGCCGGCCCGCCCGACCGGCACGGTACCCAGGTCGCGCTGCGGCCGGACGGAACATTGCTGGTGACGGCGGGTGGCGGCGAGGTGCGGTGGTGGAATCTCGCCGATCCCACCCGGCCGGTGCCGATCGGCGCGCTACCCGGTACCGGGCTCGGTGGACCGATCGCCTTCGACCCGAGCGGGCATCGTCTGGTCACCGGCGTCGACCGCCGGTCGCTGCGGCTGTGGGAGGTCTCCGATCCGGCCGCCGTCCGCCTGCTCGGCGAATTGCCGACCGGCCACGACCGGGTGCTCGAACGCGCGGTGTTCGCGCCGGACCGGCCGCTGATCGCGGCCGCCGACGACAATTCACGAATCCACCTGTGGGACATAGCCGATCCCGGCAAGCCGGTCGAGACCTCGCTCGACGCGGGCGGGGCGAACGTGCGCAGCCTCGTCTTCGCCCCCGGCGGCACCCTTTTCGGTGCGGACGACACCGGCATGATTCGAGCCTGGAACGTCACCGATCTTGCTCGGGTCCGTGACCTCGGCTCGGTACGCGCACACACCGCCGCGATCCGGACCCTGGCGATCGATCGATCCGGCCACCGCCTGGCCTCCGGCGGCGACGACCAGACCGCGCGGCTGTGGGACATCGCAGACCCGTCCGATATCCAACCGCTCGGTGACCCGATCGCGGCGGCGGTCGGCTGGACGTGGTTCCTGCATTTCGACCCGAGCGACGAGTCACGTGTGCTCGGCGTCGGCGACGAATTGTCGGCCCTCTGGTACACCGACCCGGACGCGGTCGCGGAAAAGTTGTGCGCCTCCTCGGCTGCGCAGATCGATGAGCGGACGTGGCGCGAGCTCCTCCCGTCCGTGCCCTACCTCGCCACCTGCTGAGTCGGCGGTCGGATCCGCCTGTGGCCGTGGCGAATACGACACTCCACGGGTGGCGGTGGATCGTGTCCCGGGCTGCCCCGATGGGGCGAAGGCGGCGTGGTCGATTTCTGAATCTTCAGTCGCGGCCGGCGGGCTGGGGGAGGATCAGTGTGAGTCCCACTGCGGCAATGGGGACGAAGCACAGCGTAGTCAGAACAGCCTGCGGCCCTTGATGATCGGCGATCATGCCCAGCACCGGCACGAACAGCCCACCCGCACTCACCGCGAGGCCGAGGGTGACGCCCGCTGCGGTACCAGGCCGATTCGGCAGATAGTCCTGACCCAGCTTGACCAGCACCGCGAACGGGATGTTCACGGTCACGCCGGTGAGCGCGGCCAGCGCCAGGCCGAGCTGTGGATTCGGCACGATGCGCAGCGCGGCCAACGCGGGAATCACTGCGACACTGCCGATTTGGACGGTACGGAGCATCCCGATGCGGTCGGCGATGCGGCCACCGAGCAAGGTACCTGCCACACCACCGGCCATGAAGGCGGTCAACGCGGTCCCGCCGAGCGCGCGTGAACCACCGAGTGCGTTGATCCAATACAGCGCGATGAAGGTGCTCAGGCCGAACGAGATGATCGCGCGCACAACGGCGATGGCGGTGAGCACGAGGAATGGAACCCACCTGTCATGGCCGACAGTCGAAGTCGTGACGTGTGCGGCGGCGCTCTGCCGCAACTGGTAGCGCCACAGCACGAAGCCCATCAACACTGCCGGTGGAATGAAGAACGCGGTGGCTCCGACGCCGTAGGAAACCAGTGCCGGAGTCGCGAGTGCGGGGGCGAGGAAGAACCCGACGCTGCCGCCTGCGGCGAACAGGCTCATCGCCGACGCGCTGTTCCCCGCGTCTCGGCGCGCGTCCCGCCCTGCTGACGGGTGGAACGCGGCGACGCCGATCCCGGACAGCAGCAACAAAATCCACACCACGGGATACGTCGGTGCCAGCCCGGCCAGTCCCGCGCCGACTCCGGCCATCGCCACTCCGGCAGGCGCGAGCCACAGCAGCCGCCACCGATCGGCGAGCAGGCCGAGTGCCGGCTGGGGGAGCGAACTCCCCAGCGCCGCCGCGAGGGCGAGACCCGAAGCGGCGGTATAGCTGTAGTGCCGTTCCAGCACGAAGAACGGAATGCTCGCGGGCACCAAGCCCTGATAGAAGTCATCGACCGCATGTGCAATCACCCAGTACCGCATGCGTTTCCACGCTGCACCTGCCACCACCGCGGGTGCGACACCTGTACTCACCGTCACTCCTCCTAAGCTCCTCCAGCAGCCTATGGACGGCAGGCGGTAGCAGACTTCCGATAAACTGCCTGATTATGTCGATATTCAGCCAGGACTCGACAGTGGTGAAGACGCTCGCCGGGGGAGCGCGCATTCACCGGCATCGGCACACCGACCATCAAGTGGTCTATCCGAGTTCCGGGGTGGCCGAGGTCAGGACCGATGCGGGCAGCTGGATCGCCCCGGCGGACCGGGCGATCTGGATCCCCGCCGGCAGCTGGCACGAACATCACTTCTACGGCCCGACCCGGTTCCACACGGTGGGCTTCCCGCTCGAGCTGGCACCCGACTGGACCACGCCGTCGGTGCTCGCCGCGCTGCCGCTGGTCCGCGAGCTCATCATCACCTGCTCGACGGCGCGGGACCTGCCCGACACCGAGCTCGTGCTGCTGCGCCAGGTGCTGCTCGATCAATTGCGCCGCAGCCCCGAACAGCCGCTCCGGCTGCCCGCCGCCCACGACGAGCGACTCCGAAAGGCCTGTGCGCTGGTCGAATTCGACCTCACCGAGGTGTGGACGCTGGCCGGACTCGGCCGCCGAGTCGGTGCCGGCGAACGCACGCTGACTCGGTTGTTCCGCACCGAACTCGGCATGACCTACCCGCAATGGCGCACCCAATTGCGCCTGCACAACGCCATGCACCTGCTCGCCGAACAGGTACCGGTCACCGTCGTCGCGCATCGGTGCGGCTGGTCGTCGGCGAGTGCGTTCATCGAGGTCTACCATCGCGCGCTCGGTCATACCCCCGGCGCGTTCCGCGCGAACCGCGACCTGAAATAGCGGTAGCCGATTGTCGGCTATGACCTATTCATGCGAAATGTAAAGAATGCGGATCGCTTGCCTTTCGTGACGCCCGTCATAGAGATCGGTCGCCTTATCCACGGACAGTTCACCGAGTGTTAAAACCGATCTCAGTAAACTTTTCCACCAAGGGGGTTACGGGGGAATTCATACGTTGGATCGAGCCTCGCTGGAGGGCCGGTGGAGGTTCGTCGTGGATATCGATGTGGGTGACGCGGGCGCCCGCACTCTCGAGCAGAGTGCCGGTAGCGGGATGCGCAGTATTCGGCTGATTGCCGTGCTCGGCGCGCTGTCCGCGTTCGGTCCGGTCACCACGGACCTCTACCTGCCCAGCCTGCCGCAGACCGCTGCGGCACTGCACACGTCCCAGTCGGGGGTGCAGTCGTCGCTCACCGCGTGCCTCATCGGACTTGCGTTCGGTCAGCTGGTCGTCGGTCCGATCAGCGACGCACGGGGGCGGCGTGGGCCGTTGATCGCGGGCATGGTGCTGTTCTGTGCCACCTCACTGCTGTGTGCGGTCGCGCCGAATGTGCTGGTATTCGATCTGTTTCGGCTGCTGCAGGGGCTCGCGGGGGCGGCGGGCATCGTCATCTCGTTCGCCGTTGTCCGGGACGTATATCAGGGTGCCGCGGCCGGAAAGGCCTTCTCGATCCTGCTCGCCGTAAACGGTGTCGCGCCCATCGTCGCGCCTGTCATCGGTGGTCAGTTGTTGCGATTCGTCGACTGGCGCGGGGTATTTCTAGTCCTCGCCGGACTGGGCGTGGTGTTTCTGGCGCTCGCCTATCGCTGGGTGCCCGAGACCTTGCCGGTCGATCACCGCCGCGGTGGCGGCATCGTGATGATGGGCCACGATATGCGACAGGTGGTGCGGGACCGGTCCTTTGTCGGTTATGCCCTCGTTGTCGGTTTGTCGTTCGGGGCGATGGTCGCCTATATCTCCGCGTCGTCGTTCGTATTCCAGGAGGTGTACCGGGCCTCGCCGCAGTTGTTCAGCGTGTTTTTCGCGATCAACGGCGCCGGAATCCTGGTCGCCAATGCGGCCAACGCCCGGCTGTTGAATCGGAGTACGCCCCGCGCGCTACTGGATATCGGTTTGATCGGATTGGCGCTCGGCGGCCTGGCGGTCCTCGTCGTGGTCGCGGTGGGCAGCCTCGGCCTGTGGTTTCTGGTGCCCGCGCTGTTCGTCATGGTGGCCTCGATCGGATTCATCATGCCGAACGCCACCGCACTCGCGCTCGAACCGCACGGCGCGACGGCCGGCAGTGCCTCCGCCGTGCTCGGGTGCACGCAGTTCCTGTTCGGCGCCGTGGTGGCGCCGCTGGTCGGGCTCGGCGGGGTCAGCGCGGTCCCCATGGGCGTTGTCGCCATCACTTTGTGCACGCTCGCCGTCGTCGTCCGAACGGTGCTGTGCCGTCCGGAGATTCGGGTCGACGGTGCTTCGAGAATTCCAGGGAGTCGAAGGCGATGGAACAAGATGTCGTCGTGGTGGGCCTCGCCTGCCGATACGCGAACGCGCGCGATTCCGGAGAGTTCTGGCGAACGTTAGCGACCGGACACTCCGACATCGCGGAAGTCGGCCCCGACCAATGGGATCGGGACCGCTTCTTCGCGCCGGGCGACCGCAATCCCGGGAAGATCAACACGAAGTGGCTGGGCAAGCTGGCGGGGGCACGCTACTTCGACAACGCGTTCTTCAACCTGTCGCCGCGCGAAGCCGTCGCCATCGATCCGCAGCATCGACTACTGCTGGAGGAGACGTGGCACTGCATCGAAGACTCCGGGCTGCCGATCGACCTGCTGCAGTCGGGCCGCACCTCGGTGAACGTCGCGCTGATGGCGCAGGACTACCTGATCAAGGGCATCTCCAACAACAAACAGGTCGACGCCTTCGATCCCACCGGCAACTACGCCTGCATCGCGGCCAACCGAATCTCGTTCCTGCTCAACCTGAACGGGCCGAGTAGGACCGTCGACACCGCCTGCTCCGCCTCGCTGGTCGCGCTGGCGCAGGGCCGCGCCGACCTGCTCACCGAAGACTGCGATTTCGCGCTGGTCGGCGGGGTGAACGTGGTCTGCTCGCCGTGGCGGTATCTGGCGTTCTCCCAGTCGAGGATGCTCAGCCCCGACGGGCGGTGCTTCACCTTCGATCGGCGGGCCAACGGGTACGTCCCCGGCGAGGGCGTCGGTGTCGTGCTGCTGACCACCCGCGCCAAGGCCGAACGCCTCGGCTGTCACATCTACGGTGTGCTGCGCGGCATCGCCACCAATCACAACGGGCACAACCGGAGCCTCACCGCGCCGAGTGTGGCGGCCCAGGCGGACGTCATCAACCGGGCGCTGGCCGCCGCGGGGGTCGAACCGTCGGCGGTGAGCTATGTGGAGGCGCACGGCACCGGTACCAGCCTCGGCGATCCCATCGAGATCGAGGCGCTGAACAGCGTGTACGGCCGGGATCGTGGGACGCCGCTCGCCGTTGGCTCGGTGAAGACGAACATCGGTCATGTCGAGGCGGGCGCGGGGATGGCCGGGCTGATCAAGGTGCTGCTGATGCTGCGGCACGGTCGCATCGCACCGACGTTGAACATGGAGATCCACAACCCGCTGCTGCATGCCGTCGGTGCCACCATTCGCTTCCCGAATGCCCTCGTCGACTGGCCCGCCGAGCACGGTCCGCGGACTGCGGGGATCAGCTCGTTCGGCTTCGGTGGTGTGAATTGTCATGCGGTGGTTCAGGAATACGAGGCGCCGGTCGGTCGTCGCGCTGTCGCATCGCCGCGCACACCGGCGGTCTTCACGCTGGCGGCGAAAACACCTGAGGCACTCCGCAATACGCTCGCCGCGTGGGCGGTCGAACCGCGTTGGGCCGAACCGGAATTCGTCCCGCAGCTGTGCCACGCGGCCAATCAGCGGCTACTGAGCCAGCCGTATCGGCTCGGGGTCCCCGCTGCCGACATCCCGGATCTGCTTGCCGCGGTGCGGCGGGGTGAGCTGAGCTCTGTCCGGCATGTCACTGCGCAGCCCGAGCCGATGGTCTTGCTTGCGCCGCACGATTCATCCAGTGCCACAGTGTGTCTCGCGACCGTGTCCGACTCCGCCGCCGGTCGAGAGCTGCGCGCACTGATCGCCGATCGGGACGGCGAGTTCGCTGCGGACGGGCGCCTCACGCGGTTCGTGGCACACCTCGACGGGCTTGCCGAGCTGACCCGGCGCCGGGTGGCGATCGCCGAGGTGGTCGCCCTCGACGCCGTCGGCGCGGCCGCGGCACTCGTGCACGCGCAGGCGATCCCGATGGAGGAAGCCGTCGGTGCGCTGCTCGTCGACGATCCGCTGGTGTTGCAGGCACCGCCGCGGTACACCGTGCTGGTCGGCGGGGAATGCCTGCTGCCCAACGAGATCGACGCCGACTACCTGCGCGACCTGGTGACCGGTTGTGCCAGCACGCTCACCGAGGTCACGCCGTACATCACGCAGGCAGCGCTGCTGCTGGACCACCAGCACACCTTCGCCAGGGCGCTCGGCCGGTGGGAGCAGTTGCTGGCCGCCCGAAGCTTTTCGGTGGTCGACGCGATCCGCCGATTCGCCGAGGTGGCGCCGGAACTCACACCGGAACAGCTTGCGGTGCTCGCCCTCGCGGTGAATGTGGCAGCGGGCGAGATCGATCGCGCGTGGGGACTGACGCCGCCGGGGTGGTTGCCGCCTGCGACGGCGGAGCTGGCCGTACTGATCTGCGACGGCATTGTGGACCGAAGTGATGCCGTGTCAGCACTTTTCGGTGTGGCCGAGCTGACGGCTCTCGCGGACACTGCGCGCAGCCGGGCGGTGGTGCGATCGGCGCGGCTCACCCGGTTCGGTGCGCTGACGAAGCGGACCGAGAAAACGTATGCCGGACGTCGGCTCGAGCTCCCTGCCCCTGGTGCCGATCTCGCGGCCGCCACTGCCGCGCTCACCGGACGTTGCGCTGCCGTGGTCATGCTCGGTCCGCTGGACGGCGAGTCGGCGCTCGACGTCGTGCAGATCGCGGACGGCGAACCGCGCACCATGACCGCCGCGCTGCTCGAATTGTGGTTGCGCGGTTGCGATGTCGACTGGGCCGGACCGCAGCTCGATGAAACGCCACGGCTGCCGGGATTGCCCGGTTACGTGTTCGATCAGCACTCGTTCTGGCACGAGGACACCGACCTCCGCATCGACGGCCAGGTGCCGTCGGTGCAGCCGTTTATAGACGATATCGAGCGGCAAGTCGAAGCGGTCGGCGCTCCGGCGGTCGACGGCTCGTCGGTGATTGCGGCATCAGCCGGGAAGGTATCCACTTCGCCGATCCGGGACGCAACTCCGTCGGCCCGGCACACACTCGGCCCGTCGGCCGAGCTAGCGACTGCCCCATCGGCGAGACAAGCAACTGACCCGTCGGCCCGGCAAATTGCCGTCCCGTCATACCGGCGAACGCGGGAATCGGATGGTGACATTTCGGCCGAAAGTCTCGACTCGGTCCCGACGCACGCCGGGAAGACCGTGGCGGAGTCGGTTCCAGCGGTTGCCGACGCGACTGCGGTCAAGGCGCAGCTGGAACAGCTCCTGATCACTCTGGTCGCCGAGGCAACCCGTTCACCCCGCGAGAGCCTGCACACAGCAACGGAATTCGCGGACATTGGTATCGATTCGCTGATCATCCACACCCTCAACCTGCAACTCTCCGAACGGTTCGGCGACATCGCCGCGACCCTGTTCTTCGAATGCCGCACCATCGGCGAGGTAGCCGGTCGAATCCAGCGCGACTACGCCGACGGCGTCCACAAACATTTCGTCTCGGCACTCACTCCCGCGCCCATACCGGCACCCGCGCCCACACTGGTGCCCGCGCCAGCAGGGGCACAGTCACTCACTGAAACGCCGCCCGCAGTGGCGGTGTCGTCAGCACCAGCACCCGGAGTGGCACCCTCACTCCCGCCCGCAGCGGCATCTCCATCTTCATCCCCATCTGCAGCGCCGCCTGCGCTCGCCGAGCCGTCGGCACCCGCATCCGGAGTAGCACGCGCATCCGGAGGGGCACTCGCATCCGCGCCCTCACTCCCGCCGACAGCGGAGTCCCTATCTGCGGCGGCGCCCGCGCTCGCCATGCCATCGGCACCGGGGCTCGCAGGGACACAGTCACCCACGGCCGAAGCGGCGCACACACCGTTGCGTGCGCCCGCAGTGACACCGGCCCGTGGATCTACGGCGCCGCCCGCGTTCGCACCGCCGGATGCGCTGGTATCGGCGCCTGCCGCCGGGGTCGCGGATGAAGTGGCAGCCGGGGATGTCGCACCTCCGGCTGAACAGCTCGTTGTACGGCAACGGGTTCGGCGTGCGACCGCCGAGGACGGCATTGCCGTGATCGGGTTCGACGGCAGGTTTCCCGGGGCCGACTCGGTGCCGGAGTTTTGGCGGAACCTTTGTGACGGAGTGGATTCCGTTGCCGAGATTCCGCTCGACCGGTGGGATCATGCCGAGTACTTCGATCCGCAGCGCAATGTGCCGGGCAAGGTCTATTCGAAGTGGGGTGGATTCCTTTCCGACGTCGACCTTTTCGATGCCGCGGCCTTTGGTATCGCGCCGGTCGAGGCGGCGTTCATGGATCCGCAGGAGCGGCTGTTTCTCGAGGCAACGCGCGGCTGCCTGGAGGTCGCGGGTTACTCGCGGGAGCGGATCGCGGCGGAGCACGACAACGAGGTCGGCGTCTATGTCGGCGCGAGTTTCAACAACTACCAGCTCGTGCAACATGAAGCCGCCGGCGCGGATTCCTATGTGCCGATCAACTCGCAGACCTACGCGGTGGCCAACCGGGTCTCGTATCTCAACGACTTCCGCGGTCCCAGCCTGACTTTGGATACCGCGTGCTCGTCGTCGCTCTACGCGCTGCACCTGGCGTGTGAAAGTCTGCGGCGCGGCGAATGCTCCCTCGCGGTCGCCGGTGGGGTGAACCTCACGCTGCATCCATCGAAGTATCAGATGCTGGCGCAGTACCAGTTCCTGTCCTCGGATGGCCGCTGCCGCGCCTTCGGTGCAGGCGGCGACGGCTATGTGCCTGCCGAGGCGGTCGGGGCGTTCCTGCTGAAGCCGTTGGCGGACGCGGTATGTGACGGTGACCGGGTCTACGGGGTGATCCAGGGGAGTGCCCTCACGCACGGCGGCCGGACCAACGGTTTCACCGTGCCGAGCCCGGCAGCGCACGCCACGGCCATCGAACGCGCGCTCCGGCAGGCCCGCTGGACGCCCGACACGATCACCTGTTTCGAGGCACACGGCACCGGCACCCGACTGGGCGATCCAGTCGAAATCGCCGCCATCCGTTCCGCTTTCGAGACGGCGACGCCGCGACGGCGGCAGTGCGCGATCGGTTCGGTCAAATCGAATATCGGTCATGCCGAGGCAGCCGCCGGCGTCGCCCAGTTGGCCAAAGTGCTACTGCAACTGCAGAACCGCACGCTGGTCCCCTCGCTGCTGCACGCCGAGCGCACCAATCCGGCCATCGATTTCACCAACTCACCGGTCTACGTCCAACGCACCCTCGAGGACTGGGACCCCGCCCAGATGGGGGCGGGTGCCACCCCGCGGCGCGCGGGACTGTCATCGATCGGCGCGGGCGGCACCAATGTTCATGTCCTGATCGAGGAGTATCAGCGATGAATGCACCCGTACCCCGATACGTCCTAGTCGTATCCGGCCGCACCGCCGAAACCCTTGTCGTCCAGGCCGACACCCTCGCCACCTACTTGGCTGCGACCGAGCAAGATCCCCGGCGAGCAGCCTTCGGCGGCACCGTGACCCTTGCGACCGTAGCCAAGACCCTGCTTCGGCACCGAGCAGGATTGCCGCATCGCTTCGCCTTCGTAGCGACCAGGCTGTCCGACGCGGTCGAGTCCCTGCGCTTCTTCGTCGAACATCAGGACAGTGCAAACCAGCTGCGGGGCAAGGGAATCTACGCGAACCGAGTCGAGATGGACTCGTTCGGCGACAGATTGGCCGCAGACCAAGAGTACGTGCGCCAACTGGCCGCAAACGGGTCCTACGACCGGCTGGCCGCCCTATGGTCTGTGGGTTTTCCGATCGACTGGGTCATCGTCCACCCAGAATTGGAAGTCGAGCTACCCGCATACCTACCGCCCACCCAGCTGTCGCGCCAACGGTTCTGGCCGAAACCTGCCACGATCGGACGTGCGGCCAGCAAATCGCCACAGGAGCCCGGACGGCAGACTCCGCCAACCTCGCCCACCGACGGGGCAGCCGCGACCGGCGCGACCGGCGGGTCTGTGGCGTCTGCGACGAATGCTGCATCGGGCGCGCCCGAGACCAGCGCCACTGGCACGCCTGCCGTGATGGGTGCGACTGGAGCGTCCACTGCCAGCGCCGTGCCCGGTGCACCCGACACATATGTCGCTGAGCCTGCCGTCGCCATGTCGGCAGTAACCGGTGAGCCCGCCCTGTTTGCGACTGTGCCGACAACTCCGACGGCCGTGGCCGACGCGTCTGTTGCGTTCGCCGCGTTGGCCGTGTCAGCGACCAGCGACGGGGACCTGCGTGCTGAGCTGGCCGAGCTGCCGTCGACGTTGCGGCGTCAACTCCTGCGTGGGCGCCTGCAGGGATGGATCGGCGATGCTCTCGCCTATCCGGATGGCGAGTTGCCCGCTGTTGACATGGGGTTCTTCGACATCGGTATGACCTCGATTCATCTGGAGGAGGTTCGTACTCGGATCTCTGCCGTACTGGGGTTTCAGCCCGACGAGACGACGGCGTTCGACTATCCGACGATCGCCGAGTTCGCCGAGTATCTCGAGCGGTCGCTCGATAGTGCGGTGGCTCAACCGGTTTCGGTTCCCGAGGTGCCGCCGGCGCGTGTCGTGGATCGATCCGAGGGCGAGAACATCCTGACCGCATTGGATTCCGCTGCGATCGATGAGTTGTCGCCGGTGGAGCTCGAGCGCGTGTTGACGGCGATCCTCTGATGCCCGGCTATTCGATCGAGGAACGCTGATGACACCCGAAGAAGAGAATGGCCAGCTCAGAGCACTGCTGCGAAAGTCGCTCGCGACGATCCGGGAACTGAACCAGGAGAAAAGCGCCCGCCCCGCAGCATCGGTTGCCATTATCGGCACGGCATGCGAGCTTCCCGGCGGCGCCGATTCACCGGAAGCCTTCTGGGAGTTGCTGAACTCCGGAAAGTCCTGTGAGCGTGATGCTCCCGCGAGCGAGTGGCTGCGGGACGTGCACAGTCGGTATTTCGCGCAGCATCCTGCGGCGGCGGCCTACGCGTCGGCGAACTATCTCGATCGTGACGTAATGCGGTTCGATCCAAGGCCTTTCAATATCTCGCCGAACGAAGCGCGCGAGATGGACCCGACTCAGCGGCTGGCGTTGAAACTCACCGCGCAGGCGCTGGAGCGGGCGGGGTACAACCCGTGGCGAATGACGGGCAAGGTCGGCGTCTACTTCGGTGTGATCGGCGGCGAATACGGTGCGTTGGCCCGGAAGTCCGGGGAGCCAGGTCATTACGTGGCGACCGGCACGCTCGACAGCGTGGTGTCCGGGCGCATCAGCCACACCTTCGACTTCGCCGGGCCCGCGCTCTCCATCGATACCGCGTGCTCGTCGTCGCTGGTCGCCCTGCATCTGGCCTGCGCGGGCATCCGCAATGGAGACTGTGACATCGCGGTGGTCGGCGGAGTGAACCTGCTGCTGGACCCGTCGGTGGTGGGTGCGCTGGCCGGATTCGGCGCGCTGTCGATGGACGGCCGCTGCCACCCGTTCACCGGCGACGGGCAGGGCTACGGGCGCGGTGAAGGCGGCGCCGTCGTCGTCCTGAAACGGTTGACCGACGCCGAAAAAGACCGCGACGACGTACTCGCCGTCGTGCGCGCCACCGCGATCAATCACGACGGCCGGTGCAGCGGCCTGACGGTGCCGAACGGACGAGCACAGCGGCACTTGCTGACCGAGGCCTTGCGCAAGGCGGGCCTGCGCGGATCCGAGCTGGACTACCTCGAAACCCACGGAACCGGAACATCATTGGGTGACCCGATCGAGCTGACGGCGGCCAGCGCGGCCTACTGCCAGGACCGTCCGGTCGATCGGCCCTTGATCGTCGGCTCCAACAAAGCCCAGATCGGTCATCTGGAGGCCGCGTCCGGACTGGCGTCGCTGCTCAAAGTAGTTCTGGTCCTGCAACATCGCCGCATCCCGGCCCAACCCGGGTACGGCGCGCTCAGCCAGACGATCGACTTCGAGAAACTGGGACTACGAGTCCCCGACGCTCACCTCGACGTCCCCGGACGTGAATTGGTCGCCGCGGTGAGCTCATTCGGATTCAGCGGCACCAACGCGCACGCGGTGATCGAAAGCCCCGAGCATCGGACACGTACCGCGGGCATCGAGCACCGCACGCACGCACTGCTTCTCGGTGCCCGCTCCGCGAACACCTTGGCAACCACCATCGATGACGCGGTGCAATACCTGCAAGCAGCCCCGAAAGCCAACGCTCAGAACGTGTGTTTCACCTACGCGACCGGCCGCGCGCACGGCCCCTTCCGCACCTACGTGACGGGCACGAATCGCGACGAACTGCTCGACGCACTCGAAACCCTGTCCGTCACGCCACATTTCACCACCCGATCCCAGCTGACCCGAACCGGCCCGCTGAAGCCGGTCTTCATCCTGTCAGGACTGATTCCGCAGCAACCAGATACGCGAGCAGACGCCTGGTACCGCTCGTTCACCGGATTCCGCAGCGGCTTCGACGCCGTCGCTACCGCATGGACGGCACATTGCGGCACGCCACTGCCCAGGGGAAGCCGCTCGGGCAGTCCGGTCGAAGCGGCGTGCCACCAGCTCGCCGTACTGTCCGGCCTGATCCGAATGTGGCACAGCTTCGGCATCGAACCGGAGATCTGGTGCCCCGACGGCATCGGCGTGTACGCGACGGCCATCGAAACCGGCGCGCGCACTGCCGATTGCGTCGTCGGCGAGTTGCTCGACCTATTCGCCGGAGCGCCGAACGAGCCGAGCTTCCTGACGTCGACCGGCGTTGCCGCACTGCGGATTCCAGTGGGAACTGGCCCGGCGACCCGAGAGCCTGCGCAGGCCTTCCGTTTCGAAGCCGCCGTGATCTGCCCGGCCACCGGCGAATTCCTCAGCCCACGCAAGGCACTGGAGCCGGACTACTGGAGGCAAGCAGCACAGGCGACACCCGACCTCGGCCGCACCGCTCGGCTCTGCGTCGGCCATGCGGCGCGGGTGGTCGTCGTGCTCGGCCTCGAGTCGGCGCCGACGAGGACGTCGGCCGACGCACTGACCGTGGTCGAGCTCGCGTCGGACGCGGACGCCCTGCTGGCCGCCCTGGTCCGCCTGTACGAGCTGGGCGCGGAGGTGGATTGGGCCGCCTGGTACGAGGGCACCGGCGCTCGTCGCGTCCAGGTGCCCACCTCGGCCTACGAGGAGTCGACCTACGTCCTGGAATCGCTTCAGGAGGACCCGATCGCCGTACCCCTCGGTGACCCGCTGGAGCCCCGCCCGCATCCCTCGCCGCGCGGCAGCTCCGAGCTCGACTTCGTGCTCGCGAGCACCGTGCTCCCACTGGCCGACACCCACAACATCGTGCACATCGGCTATTTCGTCGAGATGCTGCTCCGCGCGACCGCCAGGCTCGTCCCGGATGCCCGCTTCGACATCGCCGAGATAACCTTCAGCACCGCGCTCATCGTCACGGACAAGGCGGTATCGGTGCGGCTGACCTTCGACGACCTCGACGCCGCGGCGCCACGGTTCGGCTTCCACTCATTGGTCGATGCGGAGACGAACCACTGGCGGACGCATGTCTCCGGAGTGCTCGCGAAACGCGCCGACCCACCATCGGTCTTCGCCGAAATCACCGGCGCATCAGTCGGATTCGACACCGCATACTCCGGCCCCGAGTTCTACGCCGCCATGCACGATCGTGGCCTGCGGCTCGGGCCGAGCGTCCGTGCCGTCGGCGCGGTGCGTCGCTCCGGGACCGTCGCCATCGCGGATATCGACCCCGCGCATGTCATCCGGACGGAAGGCGCGGCGACTCGCGTCGCGCCCGGCATTCTCGACGCGTGCGCCCAGGTGTTCCACGTCCTCATGCCGGACGTCGTTCCCGCCGACGCAGCGTTCATGGTCGAACGGATGGCCGGTGTGATCGTGCGACCCGGCGAACCGGTTGCGCCACACACGATCCGAGTCGACGGCGTCCAACTTGCCCCCGACGGCAAGAGCGTGATCGGCCGATTCGCCCTACTGGACGCCGACGCGGCCACGATCGTCGAATGCCAGGCCTGCACCGTCCGGTGGATCGACAGCGGCATCGACTCGGTGATCGCGGCCTCGGACGCATCGGCGGACACGCTGCGCCTGTCTCCGGATGAGATCACCGAAATCAATGCGGCACAAGGCTCCTCGGCCCAGAATCTGCTCGAGGCCGCGATAGGTCGGTTGATCGCCGAATTGACCGGCATCCCGACCACCGACCTCAGCCCCGCCGATACGACCGCCGCACTGGGCATCGACTCGATCCAGGCGACCCGGCTGTATCGAGCGCTCGAACCGGTCAACCCGCGCGAGCGCGCCGAGTTGGGCGATCTAGTGCAAGGCATCGCCATTGCCGAGCTGGCGACCCGGTTACGCGCCGACCCGGGTTCCTCGGCAGCCGAGCAACTCCGGAAACCGTATCTCCCACTGCGCCATTCCACCGCGCCACTACGGCTCCTCTGCGTCCCGTACGGCGGCGGCAGCACCCTCCTGTTCCGCGGCTGGCAATCCCTGCTACCCAACGACATCGAGGTCTGCCCGGTCGCATTACCGGGCCGCGGCACCAGACTTGCCGAACCCTTGGTGCCCGACGTCTACCGCATCGTGGCCGAACTGACCGACGAAGTACTGTGCTCCGGCGACGAACCATTCGCCCTCTACGGCCACAGCGCTGGTGGATTGATCAGCTACCTACTGACTCTCAACCTGCGCGAGCGTGGCCACCCAGGACCACGCCACCTGTACATCGGCGCATTCAGCAGTCCCGATCACACCGGCAACCCCTTCTACCTGGCGTGCCGAGCAGAGCTTCGGCAGGCGGGCTACCCAGATCTGCCGAGCGACAAGGAGATCCGCGACCTCACTGACCCGCAGCTCGAAGACCTCGCCGCGCTACTGCGTTTCCCCGCCGCCGACGCCGATGCGGCATTCCTGCGGATGGCATTGCCCATCCTGGCCAACGACATCCGCATGGTCGGCAGCTTCCGCCAGACCGACGCGAAGGTCCTGGACGTGCCGATCACCGCCCTGCACGGCCGCAACGACGACCGCGTCACGGAGGCGAACATGCGTGGTTGGTCCGCCTGGACCTCCGCCGAGTTCGACCTGCACGTCCTGGACGGTGACCACTTCTTCCTGCACCCCGAACAACGCCGCAAAGACGTGCTGGACATTCTCGCAAGGGGTGCTCGATGACTGGATTTGCCACCACACCAACGCAATACGACGCAGTCATCATCGGTGCAGGCCCGGTCGGCCTGTTCACCGCCGTGCTACTCGGCCAATACGGCGTACGCACGCTGGTGGTGGAACGCAGACAGCAGATGTACACCTATCCACGCGCCATCGGCATCGACGACGAAACCATGCGTGCCATGCAGGCGACCGGCATCGCCGACACCCAACTTCCACTACTCCGGTACGCGCCGATCATCGAATACCTGTCCCCGGTCGGCTATTCGCGCTTCCAGCCGCCCGCCACACCCGGCCCCTTCGGCCATCCGTTCCTCGCCACCTTCCTCCAGCCGCGCCTGGAAGCAGGCCTGCGCGCTCGATTGACCGAGCTACCGTCCGTCGAGCTGCGCGAGGGCACCGAATTCATCGACTTCGACGAGGCAGGCGGCATCGTCACCCTGATGCGCGACACCGAAGGCCAGGAACTACGCGCTTCCGCCCGATACCTGCTGGCCTGCGACGGTGGCCGCAGCCGCGTGCGCCAGCAGCTCGGGGTGGAACTCCTCGGCGCCACCCAGGAGGAGAAGTGGCTGGTGGTCGATGTACGCGACGACGACGTGCTCGCCGCGGCCATGCGCGACCGCCACCAGGACACCGCCGATCAGCCCATGGTGTCGATCTCCCTGCCGGAGGGCTTGCGCCGCATCGAATGCCGACTGGCGACGGCGACCGCGCGAGCCGAAACCGTTGGCCCGGAACTCATTCAGGACACACTGCGCCCTTTGGTCGCCGACCACCCGGTCGACGTCGTGCGAGCCGCGGTGTACGAACGCTACTTCCGGCATGCCGAACAGCTGCGCGACGGAAACGTTTTCCTGCTCGGCGACGCCGCCCATCTGGTTCCGCCGTACGGCGGTCAAGGGCTGTGCTCGGGCGTCCGCGACGCGATGAACCTGGCCTGGAAGATCGCCTTCGTGCTCCAGGGCCGCCTACCCGCCGACATCCTGGACAGCTACGACACCGAGCGCGGCGGACACCTCACGCGCACCGTGGCATTCGTGCGGCACCTGGCCCGGCGGATCGAGGGCGACAGCGGCGAGGCCCCGGGCACCGTCGAATTGTCGGTGGAGGATCAGCGCCGCGCCAAACCGGCACCCGAATACGAAGTCGGCTTCTTCGACGAAAAGGCCGGTGGCGGAAAGATGTTCCCGCAACCGGTGGTCTTGCACGAAGGCGTCACCCGACCACTGGACGACCTCCTCGGTCACGGCTTCGCGGTGCTGGCGCGAACACACAGCCGCATCTCCGCCATCGGATGGCGCGCGCTGCTGGGCGCCGACACGGTGGTCGCCCAGGTGCGCGCACACGGGGAGCCGAGCAAACCCGGAGTGCTCGTGCTCGACGACGCCACCGGCGACCTGGTGCGCGCCATCGGCGATGCCGATTTCGTTGTCCTGCGGCCGGATCGATTCGTCTTCGCCGCGTACCGCGACGCCATGGCTCCGCGGATCGCCGAGTGCCTGTCGGCGTGGCAAATGTCCGGTAGAGGTGTCCGGTGATCGAAAGTCGAAGCGGCGCAGGGCAGGTGGACGTACTCATTGTCGGCGCGGGCCCGGTCGGCCTCACCATGGCCTTGGCCCTGGCCAACAATGGCGTGCGCTTCCGCATCGTCGACAAGCTCGACCGGTGGTCGGAGCTGAGCAAGGCGATGACGCTGACCCCGAGGACCCTGGAATGCTTCCGGATGCTCGGCGTTGCCGACCGCTTCCTCGAGGAGGGCATCCTCTCCCGCCGCATCCACCACTACACCGAGCGACGAAACCCCATCGCGGTCACCGATCTGGCCGAGCTCGACGGCGAATTCCTCGGCGTACTGCACCTGAGCCAGCGCAGGACGATCGAAATCCTCACCGCCGCACTGGCCGAGCGCGGCATCCTCGTTGAACGCGGCCTCGCACTCGCCGATATCGAACAGACAGGGACGGTTCACGTCTGCACCGTCACTGCGGCCGACGGTGCTGTCACCACGATCGAAGCACGCTACGTGGTCGGTGCGGACGGCAGCCGAAGCCGGGTCCGGGAGGTGATCGGCACGGCCTTCGACGGCGAGGAACAGTCGGAGACATTCATTATGGCCGATATCGAAATGGCCGGCTTCCCTTACCATCCCGAGGATCGGCACGCGTTCTATCTGGACGAAGGCACCTTCTTCACCATCCTGCCGATCGATGGCCGCTACTTCCGTCTGATCTCCACCTCGCGCACCGCGTCCGCGGACGTCGACGAGGAATTCATCCTGCGCCGATTCGACGCGCTAGTGCGCACCGTCGGCCTCGCGCACGTGAAACTCGGAGATCCGTTCTGGCTCACCCGCTTCAATCCACGCCAATATCTCGCCGAACGACTGCAGGTGGGCGGCATCTTCCTCGTCGGCGACGCCGGACACATCCAAAGTCCCATCGGCGCACAGGGATTGAACACCGGCATCCAGGATTCGATGAATCTGGCCTGGAAGCTCGGCAGCAGCCTGCGCCACGGCGGCACCGCGGTGCTGCGCAGCTATCACGACGAACGACACCCGGTTGCCAGGCACCTCTTCGCATACAACAACATGCTCAGCGAACGCATCTTCGGCCGCAATCGCCTGAAACGGCAGTTGCTGCGCTACCAGAACTATTTGCTTCGCCTGCCCAAGTTCCATGCCGAGGAGCTGGCGAAGGTCAGCCAATTCCGGGTCGGCTATCCGGCAGGCGGCCTCTTCGCACGGCCTGAACCGGACAGCACACCGGGTGGGCCGCGCATGCGCGTCGGACAACGCATGCCGCACTGCGCCTTCGAGACCACCGACGGTCACCAGCTCCGGCTGCTGGACGAACTGGGCGCGTACCGGCACGTGCTGCTCATCTTCGCCGGTGAGGACACCGTTGCGTCGGAAGCGTTTACGGCGCAGGTCGGGCACGGAACCGTCAGTTACGTCGTCTACGACCGGCCGTCACCGCGACAGAAGTACCGGCGACCGGAGGGCAGCAACGTGCTGTTCGATGTTTCCGGCCGCTGGCGTGCCCAGCAGCAGGTGCCGCCGCACACCGGCGTGCTGATCCGCCCGGACGGCTACGTGGCCGCGATATTCCGGCACGGCGACCATCGCACACTCGAAACCTATTGGGACCTACTGACATCGCACACCGAGGACGGACAATGAAGGCACTGCGTTTCGACCAGATCGGCTCCCTCGACGCCCTCGCCCTGGCGGAAGTGCCTCGGCCACCGGCGCTCTCGGGCGAGGTCGTCGTGCGCATCCACGCCGCCGGCGTCAACCCGAGCGACTTCAAGAACGTGCTCGGCAAGTTCCCGTACACCACCGTGCCGCGCACTCCTGGCCGCGACTTCGCCGGTGTCGTCGTGGACGGTCCCGCCGGATTGCTCGGCCAGGAAGTGTGGGGGAGCGGGCGCGAACTCGGGTTCGTCCGCGACGGCTCGCACGCCGAGTACCTCGCGCTCCCGGCGGCCGGTGTCGCACGCAAACCCGCCACCCTGTCCTTCGCCGAGGCCGCCGCCTCCGGTGTGCCCTACCTGACCGCGTGGGAGGCCGTCGAGCGCATCGGCATCGGCGCGGGCACCCGCCTGGTCCTGATCGGCATGGGCGCGGTCGGCACGGCCGCCCATCTGCTCGCCACCGCCCGCGGCGCCGATGTCGTTGTCGGCGTGCGCCGTTCGGAACGTGCCGACGAACTGCGCGCCCGCGGCGTCGAGGCGATCGTGCTGGACGACACCGAGAAGTTCGCCGCACAGGTCCGCGACCGTTTCGCCGACGGCGCCCAGGCGGTGTTCGACACCACCGGCTTCTGGCTGCCCGCGGCGATCACCGCGCTCGGCACGGGCGGCCACATCGCGGTGATCGCCGCACCCGCGGACGGCCACGAGCGCGTCCCGGTGCTCGACCTCTACCGCCGCGGCGGCACGCTCGTCGGCGTCAACTCGGCCAGGCATGACACGATCGCCAGCGCCGCCTCGCTCAACAGCCTCGGCGAGCTGTTCGACTCGGGTGCCCTGCCGGTGCCGACCGGCATCGTCGCCCGGCCGCTGGACCAGGCGGTGCAGACCTATCGTGAGCTGGCGGCGGGAGCGAACGACAAGTTCGTCTTCACCAATACGGAGCACTGAACGATGCCCGTCTTCGTTTTCCCGGGCCAGGGGTCACAGTTCCCCGGTATGGGAAAGGAACTGTTCGACGAGTTCCCCGACCTCATGCGCGAGGCGGACGCGGTCCTCGGCTACTCGGTGCGCGACATATGCATGGAACCGGGCGGCGCGCGCATCGCCCGGACCCGATACGCCCAGCCGGCCATCTACACCGTGAATGTCCTGACGTACTTACGTTTTCAACGCAAATCGCCCCTACGACCGTCGTATCTGCTCGGCCACAGCCTGGGGGAGTACTGCGCGCTGTACGCGGCAGGTGCATTCGACTTCGCCACCGGGCTGGAGCTCGTCGCCCGACGTGGCGAACTGATGGCCGAGGCCGACAGTGGCGCGATGGCCGCAGTGGTCGGCCTCACCGCCGAACAGGTCGAAGCGGCCACGCCCGGCGACGGCGTCTGGGTCGCGAACTTGAACACACCACACCAGGTGGTGATCTCCGGCGGCACCGAGCAAATACATTCGGCGCGTGACGATTTCCTCGCCGCGGGCGCGACCCGCTACGTCGTGCTACCGGTCAGTGGTGCTTTCCATTCCCCACTGATGGCGGCCGCCCAGGCCCGTTTCGCGGAGGTCCTGGCCGCCGCAGCGCTGCGCGACCTCCGAATCCCCGTGGTCGCCAACCTGTCCGGCGAACTCCACACCGACGCCGGGCTGCGGGCCTCGCTCGCCGCGCAGATCTCCGCGCCCGTCCGCTGGGCCGACAGCATCCGACTGTTGTTGCACCGCGGCGAGACCCGTTTCATCGAAACCGGCGCCCGCCGCGTGCTCACCCCGATGATCGAAAAGATCGCCGCCTGAACGCGGTTACTTCTCGAACTGCGTCCGCTTCCAATCCCCGTACGGCTCATCGCGTTCCCGGACAGCCTCCCGGAAACCGGTAGTAGCCGAACGTAATTGGAATGCGTAGCCCTCGCGGGTGTGCCGGGAGATACCGTCGAAAACGGTGCTGATCATGCCGGAGTTCGCCACACCCTGCGCGAGCAACGCGCTGTTGAGCGCCAGTTTCGCCATGACCAACTGGTTGATCGGCATCCGGGCGATACGTTCGAGCAACGCCTCGGTGCGCTCGTCGAGTTCGTCGGCGGGCGCGGATTCGACCGCGAGTCCCCATTCCTCGGCCTGCTTGCCGGACAGGCAGTCGCCGGTGAACAGCAGCCGCTTGGCACGTTGGTCGCCGAGGCGGTGCGCCCACATACCCGCCGCCGGAATGCCCCAGACCCGGGTAGGCGGGTAGCCGATCTTGGTGTCATCGGCGCAGATGATCTGGTCGGCGTAGAGCGCGATATCGGTGCCGCCCGCGACGGCGAACCCGTGCAGCTTGGCGACCGTCGGCTTGTTCGCGTGCAACAGGCTGGCGAAGCCGCGGTTGAATCGGCTCATCATCGCGTAGTCGACCATCGGATCCCAGGTACCCCAGGGATTGTGATTGCGGGCCTGGGCCACGGGATCCAGCACGGTGCCGGTGCGCGACTCCGCGCCGTCGACCGGTTCCTGGCCGTTTTCGGCGAAGATCGACAGGTCGTAGCCGCCGCAGAAGCCCTTACCGCGCCCGGAAACCACCATCACGTGCACGCGCGGATCGAGGTCGGCCCGCTCGACCGCGTGCGCGAGCTCGACGGGGGTGTCGGCGGTGATCGCGTTGCCGCGCTCGGGGCGGTTGAAGGTGATCCGGGCGATCCGGCCGGTGACCTCGTAGGTCAGCGTGCGATAGCTGAGTTCCGTCGGCGGCAGCGCGCGGTCGGCCCACGGCGAATCGGGCGCTTCGGTAAGTCCCTCGTACCAAGCGGCCGGGCGGGTGCCGGAATGATTCTCGAACTCTGACAAGAGGGTTTCCTGACTACGTCGGGGGACGGCGAACTTCCCACCGATATTACATACTTGTTTCAATTGGCGGCGCACTGTAATACTGATTCATGGCCACCCACGCGGTAACAAACCAGGTTCCCCCGCTCGTCGACTACGACGCCGCCGAGCAGCCGGTGCTGCTCGAGGCGCTGCACCGCGCGGGCGCCGAGCACACCCTCGACGAGCTGCACGAGATCGGACGGCTGGCGGGCAGTGCCGAAGCCATCGAGCTCGGTGATCTCGCCGAGGCGCATCCGCCGACGCTGCAGACGCACGATCGCTACGGCAACCGAATCGACGAGGTCGGGTACGACCCCAGTTACCACCGGCTGATGACTCACGCGGTCGGCTTCGGTCTGCACGGCGCGGTATGGGCGGACACCCGGCCGAATCCGCATCTGACGCGCGCCGCGAAATTGAGCGTGTGGGGCCCGGTCGACGCCGGCCACGGCTGTCCGATCTCGATGACCTACGCCGTTGTCCCCGCCCTGCGCGCCGCACCCGAACTCGCCGCGCAGTACGAACCCCTGTTGTGCGCCAAGGAATACGATCCTGGTCTGCGTGCGCCGCTGACCAAGCGCGGGTTGATCGCCGGGATGTCGATGACCGAAAAGCAAGGCGGCTCGGATGTCCGGGCCAATACCACCGCCGCCACCCCGATGCCCGACGGAACCTACCGGATCACCGGGCACAAGTGGTTCACCTCCGCGCCGATGTCGGATGTGTTCCTGGTGCTCGCACAGGCGCCCGGCGGGCTTTCCTGCTTCTTCGTCCCGCGCGTGCTGCCGGACGGCACCCGCAATACCTTTGCGCTGCAACGGCTCAAGGACAAACTCGGCAATCACTCCAATGCCAGCAGCGAGGTCGAATACGACAACACCGTCGGCTGGCTGGTCGGCGACGAAGGCCGCGGCGTGCCGACGATTATCGAAATGGTGAATCTGACCCGGCTGGACTGCACCATCGGCACCGCCACCGCGATGCGCACCGGTGTCGCCGCGGCCGCACATCATGCCGCGCACCGCACGGCTTTCGGTGCGACGCTGGCGGATCAGCCATTGATGCGCAATGTGCTCGCCGATCTCGCGATCGAGGCGGAGGCGGCGACGACAGTCGCAATGTGGCTTGCGGACCTCACCGATCGGGCGACCGCCGGGGCGGATGGCGCAGACCAGTTGCGCCGAATCACGTTGGCGGTGAGCAAATATTATGTGTGTAAGCGCGGCCCGATCCACGCCGCCGAGGCGCTGGAATGCTTGGGCGGCAACGGTTATGTCGAAGAATCGCGGATGCCGCGGCTCTATCGGGAGGCGCCGTTGATGTCGGTCTGGGAGGGGTCGGGCAATGTCGCCGCACTCGATACGCTGCGCGCGATGGCCAAACAACCGGAAACCCTCGGCGCCTTTTTCGACGAAGTCAAACGCGCCGCCGGTGCCGACACACACCTCGACGCCGCGATCGTCCGGCTCGAACAGCAATTCGGCGATTTCGACACCATCCAGCATCGCGCCCGCCGCATCGTCGGCGATATGGCGCAGGTACTTCAGGCATCGCTGCTTGTTCGCTACGGTCATCCCGCGGTGGCGGATGCGTTCACCGTCAGCAGGCTCGGCGGTGAACACGGCGACGTTTTCGGCACCCTACCGACAGGTATCGATACGGCCGCGATCATTCAACGCGCCACACCCAAGACGGGGAACTGAAACCGACCGGCGCACTTCTTCGGATGGCACTACACATCCGATGTGACGAGCAGCTGCTCCGCGAATGCCATGAATTCGGTTCGGAACGCCGCGTATTCGGCGCGCAGCGCTGACCCGGGCCAGTCGGCGGGCAGCAGTGGATCGGGCAGCAGCGGGTCATCGAGAATATGCCGCACCGCCGCTGCCGCCACCTCGAACCGCGTCCGCAGCGAGGCCGAACTCGCGAACTCGTGCAGCAGCCGTTGCGCGTCGCGAGCCCAAAGTTGTGGTGCGAAAAGGGTTTCCGCCATCGCGACCGGAGCATCCTGTGGTACCGCGGTGAACACCGAAACTCGCCGACTGGCCTCCGGCCCGAGAACGATCTCGATGTTCGCGGGCCGGGTCCACACACCCTCACGCAATTCGCCGAGTTTGCGGGCGCGCATCGTGTCGCGGAAAGCGGTCCGAGCGGGCGCATCGTCGCCGACGGTCGTCACCACCGCCAAAAACCATGCGCCGTCCCAGGTTTTCACCACGGGAGTCACCGCGGCGTCCTGCCTGCGCTGTCGCTCGATCAACCGATCCGAGAGCCGATACACGCCATTCGCGCGTTCCAGATCACCCATGGCCACCATGCGGGTGAGCGCGACCCGCACGGCCGATTGCTGCAGGCCGAGTTCCTCGGCCACCGAAACGATCCAGCTGACCGGCGCCTCCGCCGGATGCGCGCCGAGCAACGCACTCAGAATTGCCGACCGAGCGGTCAGCTTCCGCACGCGCATCGCCACACATCCCCGTCCTATCCGAGTCACCGCCTACCGAACTCCGGCGGTCGAACCCGAAATTCTACCGACGGGCTCGCCACCCCCCGCCGCGCGACATCGCCCGCCCGAAGTCCGCGGCGACCGCCGTGCACTGGCGATGTGTCCGGCCGAGGCCCGAATCGCGTGGTATGGCTAGTTCGCGTTGTTATATGCCGCGACAATGTCGGCGGGGATCCGGCCACGGGTCGATACGTTGTGCCCGTGCTTCCTGGCCCATTCGCGGATCGCGGCTGTTTGCTCGCGATCGGTCGCGGAAGTCGCTTTGCCGGTGCCTTTCCGCTTCGCCCGACCCGTCTTGCGCGCCTTTTCCGCCCACGGCTCGAGCGTCACCCGCAGCTTGCCCGCGTTCTTGGTGGACAGATCGATCTCGTAGGCCACGCCATCGATCGAAAATTGAACTGTTTCATTCGCTTTCGACTTGCCGTCGTAGTCGTCGACCAGGGTGACGGTGACTTTCTTGGCCATGGGATGCGTCCTTCGCGTAGTCACGAGTAATTGCTCGAAATACTAATACCGTAGCTTATCGAACTCGGCGAGGAGAAAAGGACTGTGCCGCAGAAGTGCCTGG
Source organism: Nocardia sp. NPDC046473 (assembly GCF_040645995.1). Taxonomy (NCBI): domain Bacteria; kingdom Bacillati; phylum Actinomycetota; class Actinomycetes; order Mycobacteriales; family Nocardiaceae; genus Nocardia; species Nocardia sp. NPDC046473. The sequence goes on along the minus strand of NZ_JBEYZJ010000004.1, from coordinate 520,110 downwards.
AGCGAATGCGTGTACGTCCGACTCAGCGGAGCGATTCTGCGGCCGTCGCGGCTATCGCCGAGGCGACCGCGCTCAATGCGGGTGAGTCGAGCCGCCATTGCTGCCAGTACAGCGGGACATCGATGAATGCTTCGCCGTCGATGGTCACCAGCTCGGTACTGCGGAAATTGCGTGTTTGCAGGTCCGGCAGCATGCCCCAGCCCAATCCGAGCCGAACCGCCGCGAGGAAACCGGCCGAAGAAGGGACATAATGCCGCGGCGGATCGAGCGGTTGCCTACTGCGGCGACGCAGGTGACGGTCTTGCAGATCGTCTTTGCGGTCGAAAAGCACCACCGGTGCCGCGGCATAGGACTTGGCGGTGGCGCCATCGCCGAACCAGGTGCGCGCGAAGCGCGGTTCGGCCATCGGCCGGTAGCGCATCGAGCCGAGTCGTTCTACTCTGCAGCCCTGCACCGGGGTGGACGTGGCGGTGATCGCCGCCATAACCGTGCCGTCGCGCAGCAGCCGGGTGGTGTGTTCCTCGTCCTCGCGGTGAATATCGAAGCAGACGCCCGGCGGCGCCGCGGCCAGCGCGGGCAGCACCCAGGTTTCCAGTGAATCGGCATTGACCGCGATGGGCAGTCGGGTCGGGCGGTGTGCCTCACCGAGTTCGGTGGCGGTGTCGCCGGCCAGCAGCTCGATCTGCCTGGCGAGCCGCAGCACCGCGAGCCCGGATTCGGTGGCGCACACCGGCTTTGTGCGCTGCACCAGGACGCGGCCTGCCGCGTCCTCCAGCGCTTTGATGCGTTGGCTGATCGCGGACGGGGTGATCCGCAGGCTCTTCGCGGCGGCGTCGAAGGTGCCCTCGGTGATCGCCGCATTCAATGCGCGGAGCTGATCCAGCTGGAGATCCATGTTAAGGGATCGTAATGGTAGTGCAGAATCTTTAGTTTGCCTTGAGATAATGCCGTGCCTAGCGTCGATGGACATGGAAGTGTCCTCGGCCGCCCTGGCGGCGCTGTCCGGTCTCGGTTTCGGTCTCTCGCTGATTGTGGCCATCGGCGCGCAGAACGCGTTCGTGCTGCGCCAGGGGGTGCGCGGACAGCACGTCTTCGCCGTGGTGGCGGTGTGTGCGCTGTCGGACATCGTGCTGATCGCCGCGGGCGTCGGGGGGTTCGGAGTCGTCGTCCAATCGGTGCCCGTCGTGGTCACGGTGGTGCGGTATGCGGGCGCCGCGTTCCTGCTCGGCTACGCCGTGCTGGCGGCCCGCCGGGCTTTCGCGTCCACGGCGTTGATCGTCGGATCAGCGGGCACGACGGTCGCGCTCGGGGCCACCGTGGCCACCACCTTGGCCCTGACCTGGCTGAACCCGCATGTCTACCTGGACACCCTGGTCCTGCTCGGCTCCCTCGCCAGCACCTACGCCACCCCCGACCGCTGGTTCCTCGGCGCGGGCGCCATGCTCGGCAGCCTCGTCTGGTTCACCGCGCTCGGTTACGGTGCCCGGCGGCTCGGCCCGCTGTTCGCCCGACCCGCCGCCTGGCGTGTGCTGGATTCCGCTATCGCCGTGGTGATGACGCTGTTGGGTCTGGGCTTGTTGCTCGCGGGCCCCTCGATGTGACGTCGAAACCCGTTGGTTTTCACTGTTCCAGACCCGTGGACAAGTGAAATCCGCGCTTGGACAGCGGAAAACTCGAATGTTGCCACGGTGCGGTATCGAGTGTTGTTCGGTGCGAACGGGGTTGGCTGCGCCGACGGCGTGACGGGAGACACAGCGGGTATCGCGTGCAGTGCTGATTGGGGTCAGAAGGCCCGGGTATGCGGCGAATGACCGCCAACACCGACCTGGAGGAGTTGCCATGACCAAGGACAACAGCGGACCGCGCGAGGCCGTCGAGGGCGTCGTTGAGGACGTCAAGGGCAAGGCCAAGGAAGCCGTCGGCATTGTCACCGGGAACGAAGGCCTGAAGAGCGAGGGCCGCGCCCAGCAGGACAAGGCCGAATCCGAGCGTGAGGCAGCCAAGAAGGAGGCCGAGGCGGAGAAGGCCCGCGCCGAGGCCACCCTGGACGAGGCTCGCCAGAGTGCTTACGAGAGCGGCAAGGAATCCTAGTCGCCAGAGTTTTCGGCGGCGCGGAGACGATCTTTCGTCCCCGCGCCGCCGATTTATGTTGCGCTGCGGAACATTTGGGCCGCCTGCTGCCGCTCGGCGAGGATCTGGCGCCGCCGCTCGGCCATCGCGGCGGCCGGTGAGCCGCCGGAGGTGATGGCTGCCGCGAGGGCTGCCGCGTCCTCGATGGCGTCGCGGGCGCCGACACCCGCGGCCGGGGTGATGGCGTGATCGGCGTCACCGCAAAGGATTACCGGAGTCTGCGGCGGACGCGCGTCGGCCAGCGGCACGGTGCGCGCGTTGGAGACGTGCACGGCGGTAGTGGCGGCCAGCAGGGTCTCGACGAGTTCGGGGATCGCGGTGGCGCCGGCTCGAATTGGCTCCGCCCAACCGTCAAGAGACTGAGATCCGATGTCCTGCACGGCAAGTGGGCCGCGGGTCAGTCGGGTGAACCAGACGGAGATCGTTGTGTTCCAGAAGTGCCCGAAGGTACTGGCAGGTCGGCCGTTGTCGTCGAGTTGGCGATGGAAGTGCAGCACGGACGGATCGGTGTCCGGCTGGATCGGTCGATCGGTGATGCCGTAAATGATGATCTGGCCGGAGTATTCGGCGGTGCGCTCGGGTTCGAGGTGGCGCCGGGCCGGGGAGTCGATGCCGTCGGCGGCGATGATCACGTCGTCGGCCGGAACCGGGTTTTCGCCGCTGAAGAGCTTCCCCTCGGTACTGTTCAGCTCGGTGATCGGGGTGGCATAGTGCAGCTCGGCCGTTGTGCCGGTGGCGAATTCGTTCAGTGCCCGGAGGAGCTCGGCGCGCAGGTACAGCCTGCGCTCGGTGCGGGAATCGCTGCGTATCACCCCGGATCGGTCGGCCGCGCGCAGCTCGGTCAGCGGATGCGACGCCTCGTGCAGCCGATCGATCCCGACGCCGAGCCCGGCCAGCGCGGCATGCGCCCGATCGTCCAGTGCCAGAAAGTGTCCCGCGCCGATGACCGGTTGACTCTCATAGACCGTGACCGGCCGCTCGTCCCGCGCGAGCGCACCGGCAAGCAAGGTACCCGCGATTCCACCGCCGATGATCGTGACCATGCCCCCACCTTAGGTCCCACCATCGGGGCGCGGTGGTGTCCCGCAACCCGATGGTGGGCGCACTGCCGGCGATCAGCAGTCGGTCGGTGCCGGCACGCCGCGGAACCGTTCGTCGATCCAGGACATCGCGGCAGGTGCGCCGAGTACCGCGGTGGTCAGGTGGTCCGGGCTCGGGAACAGCTCGGACTGCACGCGCACCCCGGCTGCGCAGTACCGGCGCACGGTGTTGTCGATCGAGGCCACCGGAATCAGCGCGTCCTCTTGCGAACGCCATTGGTAGATCGGCATTTTCGGCACGCCGTCGAAGAGCTCCAGGCTGTTCTCCTCCAGCACCGAGCGCGCGCTCGGATCGTCGGCCAGCGACGTGGAGCTGGCCACGTCCAGCACGTTGTGCCCGGCACCGGCCGCCAGGATCTCGTTGGTGCAGCCGTTGGCGATCTGATCGCGGGTCGCCCGGCCGAAATCGTTGAGGTTGTCGCTGATCGGCAGCCGCGTCGGATACTCCCGCTCGAGCCCGATGGCCGCCGCCAGCGCGAGCCCGAACGCCGGATGCCGGGCGTAGCCGAGTCCCTCGGTCATCTTCACCAGGTTCATCGGGACACCGCCCTCGGCCGCGCCGACGATGTCGAGTTCCGGTGCGTAGGTGGGTGCCAGCGCGGCCGCCCACCCCGTCGCCATGCCGCCGCCGGAGTATCCGAACATCGCGACCGGGCTCTTCGCGACACCGAGCTGCGCGACCTGGCGGGCCGCGCGGATGCCGTCGAGGGTGATCATGCCGCCCAGCTTGGCCGCCCCGTAGGCGCTGGTCGGTCCGAGATGATCGGGCAGTGCCACCGACCAGCCGCGCAGCAGCACCGTGTTGAGCGCGGGTGCTTCGCGGACAGCGAGATTCGGATCGCCGGTGTACAGCACCCGCGAGACGGCGCACTGGGTGCCGAGGCCGTTGATGATGTGCTGATAGGACAGCAGCGGGCCGCCGGGGGCATGGTCGTGCGGGGTCAGCACGGTGGTGGTGGCCGCGATCGGATTGCCCGCCGAATTGGTGGACCGGAACTTGATCATCGTGACCGTGGTTCCGGGAAAGCCGAGCAGCGCGGGCATCGGCCGAACGGCGAGCACGTCACCGGGGTTCGCCCGATCGAGGTCGGGGGGTGCCGCGTAGAAGGGGTCGGGGTCCGGCTTGGGATAGATCGGTTGTGCCGCAGCGGTACCCGGCACGACGGCCACGTGTGCGACCGATATCAGCAGGGCGACAACGGCGAGCGCGGGGCGGATGTGTCGAAGCATGGCGATGAGCGACTCCCATTCATCACGACATTCACGGGGATTGTTCGGCATGTGGAAAATCGAATAATCCGAAAATTGGCCGCGAATAATCGCCCGGCCGGTGTTCGGACGAGCGACACGATATGGGAAAAAGGGAATGGCCAGAGGGAGCCGCGCCGTGCGGGCCCGCCGATCCGCAGCGGGGCGGCGCGGCATCGCCGCGTGGTTGCCGTCGCGCCGGTTACGGTGGTTCGGTGATGCTGCTCGTGGTCGGCCTTGTTCTGCTCGGTGTGTTCCTGCTGAGGTTCCGGCAGGATCGGCGGCGGCTGAGCAACGGGGTGTTTCTGCTGCTCGGACTGGCTTTCACCGGCGTATGGGTGATCGGTTCGGGCGCGAAGGGGGATCTGCCGGTGGTGCTGGCGGGGCTGCTCGTACTGCTTTCGCCACTGCTCGTGCTGGTGCTCGCCGGGTTGCTGATGGTCAACGGTGTGCAGATGGTTCGCCGGGAAGGACTGCGGATCGCGAATCTGCTTCCGCTCGGACTCGGGGTCGTGCTGCTGGTGCCCTATGTGTTGCTCGCGGTGGCCATTTTCACGGGCGATATCTGGTTCGTCGTGATTTTGGCGTCGGTGACCATGGCGGTGAGCTACGTCGGATTCTTGTTCGCCAGCTTCCTGCTGTATTCGTTGTTCTACGGATCGCTGCCTTATCGGCCGGGTATGGACGCGATCGTCGTGCACGGCTCGGGCCTGGTCGGCGCGCGGGTGCCACCGCTGCTGGCCAGTCGTTTGGACCGGGCTATCGAGGTGTATCGCGCCGAGCTCGCGGCGGGGCGCAGGCCGCTGCTGATCACCAGCGGCGGTAAGGGTTCCGACGAGGCCGTGTCGGAGGCCGCGGCGATGGCGGGTTACCTCGTCGATCAGGGGGTGCCCGCGGACCGCGTTGTGCTGGAGGACCGTTCGACGACCACGCGGGAAAACCTGCTCTACACCAAGCGGTTACTGGGCGAGCGCGGCGAAACTACTCGGATGGTGTTGGTGACGAGCAACTTCCATATCCTGCGCACGGCGATCCTGGCCCGGCGCCTCGACCTGGACGCCGAGGTGACCGGTGCGCGGACCGCCTTCTACTACCTGCCCTCGGCGATTCTGCGCGAGTTCGCCGCGGTCGTCGTGGCCTACAAATGGATCAACGTGATCGCCTGTCTCGCGTTGATGGCATTGCCGGTACTGGCGCTGGTGCTGACCCGCGACCTGCCGCATCACTACTGAGGTCGGCGCGTCTCGCGTACGGCTATTCGAAGGTCTTGTGCGGAATGCCGACGGTGAGACCGCCGTCGATGACGAATTCGGCGCCGGTCGAATACGAGGATTCGTCGCTGGCCAGGAAGGTGATCAGCGCGGCGACCTCGGCCGACTCGGCGGCCCGGCCCAGCGGGATCTGCAGGAAGTCCGCCGGAATGCCCTCGGTCATCGGCGTGCTGATCAGGCCGGGATGGACCGAGTTGACCCGAATCTTGTGCTGCGCCAACTCGAGTGCCGTCGACTTGGTCAGGCCGCGGACCGCGAATTTGCTCGCGACGTAGCCGTGCAGGCCGGGGCTGCCGCGCAGGCCTTCGACGGAGGAGATGTTGATGATCGAGCCGCCGCCCGCCTCGATCATCGCCGGCGTGGCGGCCTGCATGCCGAGAAACGTGCCGGTGAGGTTGATGTCGATGATCCGTTGCCATTCGGCCAGTTCGAAGTCGACCAGCAGGTTGCCGTTGGCGATGCCCGCGTTGTTCACCAGCACGTTGAGCGAGCCGAACCGCTGCACCGCCTCGGCGACCGCGCCCTGCCATTCGGCGGGCTCGCGCACGTCGAGATGCACGTAGGCGGCGGCGTCGCCCAATTCCTTGGCGACCGCGGCGCCTTCCTCGTCGAGCACGTCACCGAGCACCACGCGGGCGTCCTCGGCCACCATGGCCTTGGCGTGTGCCGCGCCCATGCCGCGGGCCCCGCCGCTGATCAACGCCACCTTGCCGGTCAACCGCCCCATCGAGGCACCTCCGTCTTTCGTTCGTCCACGCCAACGTACTGGAACACGTTACAGAAATGTGTCGAATCGGGCGTTGGCTTCGCGTCCGATGGTGCCACATCGGGGCGGCCGTCGGGGAAAGTCGTTGCAGGCCAGCAGCTTCGGCAAATGCACGCCCGCGGCGCGGGAGGCGGTTTCTGATTCCGCGCCGCGAGCGGTCTCAGTTTATATTGTCTCAGACAGTAGGTGCAGGCTTTCGCTGATCAAGCATCGGGCGAATGCTCTCGCCCCGGTGGGTCGCGCGATTTAGGGTTTCTCGCATGAGTGAACCCACCATTTTCACCATGGAATCGCTGCGGAAGGCCGCGGGTACCGACCTCGGCGTGAGCGGCTGGATCGAGATCGGTCAGGACCGCATCGCCGCGTTCGCCGAGGCCACCGAGGATCGGCAGTGGATCCACATCGATCCGCAACGCGCGGCCGATGGGCCGTACGGCACGACCATCGCGCACGGGTACCTGACGCTGTCGCTGCTCCCGGCGATCATGCGGGAGGTATTCGACATCGCCGACGCGAGCGCGCGGATCAACTACGGCCTCAACAAGGTTCGGTTTCCGGCACCGGTGCCCGCGGGTTCCCGCATTCGCGGTCGGGCCACGATCGTCAGCGTCGACGAGGTGCCCGGGGGCCTGCAGGTCGTGATCGCGACGGTCATCGAGGGGGAGGGTTCCGACAAGCCCGCCTGCATCGCCGAATCGATCGTCCGCGCGCTGGCGTAGGCGGTCGCTCGGCCGTCCTGCCTTCGTGGGGTGGCGCGCTATGGCATCATCGTGTAGAACACGTTCTAATTCTGTCCGCGATTCGCGGGAGGCGCACGATGACGAACTCACGATCCTCGGCGGCGCTACGCCGCGTCGCCGGGCGGGTGCCGGATATCGCCGAGGTGCCGGGCGGGCGACTGGTCGAGCTGCCCGGGCGGGGGCGCACCTACGTGGTCGACATCGCCGGACCGGCGGGCGCGCCCGCGCTGGTCCTGTTGCACGGCACCGGATGCACCGCCTACCTGAACTGGTTTCCGGCGCTGGCACCGCTGGCCGAGCGGTACCGGGTGATCCTGTTCGACCAGCGCTGGCACGGACGGGGGATCCGCTCCGAGCGCTTCTTCGTGGACGACTGCGCGGACGACGTCGTTGCCGTGCTCGATGCGCTCGGCGTGGAACAGGCTGTCTGCGCGGGATACTCGCTGGGCGGGGTGGTGAGTCTGGCTGCGGCGCACCGGCATCCGGATCGAATAGGCGGACTTGTGCTGTGCTCCACGCCGTATCGGTTTCAGGAGAAGTGGCGCGAGCGCGCGTTCCACCGGGCATTCGGTGCGTTCGCCGAGGCGGTCGGGCCGTATTCCTTCCGGCGTATCGAGGAATTCGGCGGACGGCTGCCGGAGCTTCCGGAAATCGCCTGGGCGCCGGGCCGATTGGATCGGTGGGCGCTCACCGAGCTGCGCAGTACCAGCGGGTGGGCGATCACCCAGGTGATCGGCGAGGTCGGCCGGTTCGATGCGACGGACTGGTTGTCGAGCCTGAAAATGCCGACCGCCGTGGTCATTACGACGCAGGATCGAGCCATTCCGGTCTATCGGCAGTTGGAGATGGCGACCATGATCCCCGGGGCGAGCATTCATCTGATCAAGGGCGGGCATGCGGCCTGCGTGCTGGCGGCCGATCTCTTCGTGCCCGCGTTGCTCGCGGCCTGTGCGGCGGTCGCAGTGAGATTGTGAGACCTGTTCGGCGGCGATGGCGAACAGGGCCTATCGGTGGATCAACCCAAGTTTCGTGCGGCGGTGAGCAATTCGGCAACTACGCCGGGGACCGCGTCGGCGAGTGCGGAGATGTCGGGCACCAGTTCCTTGCAGGCGATGAAGCCGAAGTCCAAGTCGGCATTGTTCGAAATCACGGTCACCGTGAGTCCCGCACCGTGGAAGACCGGACCGAACGGATACATCCCGTCCACCCGCACGCCGAGGAAGTACAGCGGCATCGGCGGGCCTGGCACATTCGACACCACCAGGTTGTGCACCACCGGATGCCGCTCGGCCAGTTTCAGCGACGAGTACACCCGGGCCGCGAGCTGAAAGGTGTTCGGCGGGGCGTACTTCGACCAATCCTGGAGGAAGTCGGCGCCGATGAGGTCGTGTTCCGCCTTGGCGCCGCGGTTGTCCTCGGCCACCTGCAGCAGGCGCTGCACCGGGTCCTCGATATCGGTGCCGAGCCGGGCGAACAGTGTGGACACCTTGTTGATGCCCGCGGTGTGCCGCGACGATTCGTGCACGGAGACGGGCACCGAGGCGACCAGCGAGCGGTCCGGCAGTTCGTCGTGTTTCTCCAGGTAGGCCCGCAGCACGCCGGCGACGACGGTCAGTACCACGTCGTTGATCTTCACCCCGAACGCGGACTTGATCTCCTTGATGGCGCCGAGTTCGGTCTCGGTGAACGCGACCACGCGATGCGGCGTGATGGCCAGGTTGAACGGGGTGCGCGGTGCGGAGAACGGCAATGCCATGCCCGCCTTGTCATTACGCCGCCGGTTCGCGAAACCGGCCACCATGCCGAGGGTTTTCGGCACCATGCCGACGATGCCGGCCTTGGTCGGGAACTTGACCACCGCCTTGGCCAGCAATGCCCAATCGTTCGGGCGCGCTTCCGGCCGCCATTCCTCGGCGGGTGGGGTCTTGGCCGCATGCGGTTCCAGGTCGCACAGGTGCATCATCATGTTCGTGCCGGTGATGCCGTCCACCGCGGCGTGATGGTATTTGCAGATCACCGCGACCTTGCCGTCGTCGAGCCCCTCCACCACCGACATCTCCCAGAGCGGTCGGTGGCGGTCCATCGGGCGGCTGGCGATATCGCCGACCAGCTCGGCCAGCTCGCGGCGGCCCGCTGGAGCCGCGATACCGATGCGGCGAATGTGATAGTCCAGGTCGAAGTTCTGATCCTCGACCCAGACGGGGTGGTCGAGATTGAACGGCACCTCGTAGACGCGGCGGCGCATCTGGGGGATCAGGGGTAGCCGCCTGCCTAGTTCGGCCTTGAATTTATCGAAGGAATAGTCCGCTGAACTGGGGTCGAGGATCAGCAGCGCACACACGTGCAGGTGCTGGGTCCCGGTTTCCAAGTAGAGAAAGCTGGCATCCAATCCGGTTAGTCGCTCCATAGCGAAAGCCTACTAGAACGCGTTCTAGTTATTGAGCGAACGAGAGCGAAGTGGATCACAGTGGTGCGCCCTATTGTCAAGTGGGCTAACGGCATTCGGAATGGCCGGTGTGATGTTGGCTTGCGTCCGAAAAGGGGAGGAAATGCCTGGTTGAGCCACTGCGGATCTTTATGTAACCCAGAGTTGCATGTATGTGTATGATGATTGCTACGGCCATGCAGGAAGGCGCACGACGATGCAGTCGTGAGAGGAGTACCGATGAAGCTACTTCGTAGAGGTGAGCGACGACCGGACATCGATCCGGGCGAAGTGGCGTTGCACGCCCGCAACGTGCAGTTCCAGTGGGCCGATACGCCGCTGCACTGGATGCCGAACGAGCCGATCGCCTCGCACCTGATCAACTCGCTGAACCTGCTGCTGCCCGAGGGCGAGCGCATGTTCTGTGCCACCTACACCGAGGCGCTGCCGTTCGTGAAGGACGACAAGCTGCGCGAGGCGATGCTCGGCTTCATCGGCCAGGAGTCCATGCACGCCGAGACGCACGACAAGGTGCTCACCGAGGTGCTCGCCGCGCACGGCATCGACCCGGAACCCTATGTGCGGCAGGCCGAGTACCTGTTCCGAAAGACCTTGGGGCCCAGGGGGAACGAGGGCATCGAGGAGCGTCAGACGCTGGTCGAGCGGCTGGCGGTGATCGCCTGTCTGGAGCACTTCTTCGCTTATCTCGGCGACTGGGTGCTCAACGCCGACCTGGAGAAGTTCGATGCGGAACCGCGCATTGCGGACCTGTTCCGCTGGCACGGCGCCGAGGAAGTCGAGCACCGGCATGTGGCGCACGATGTCGCGGTCTATTTCGGCGCGGGCTACCTGCGGCGCGCGGCGGTCATGACGTTCGTGTTCCCTATCTTCATCACGCTGGTGGTGCGCGGCACGAAATACATGGTGCACCAGGATCCCGAGTTGCCCGACCTCGGTTACCCGCGGCTGATCACACGCGTGTTCGGCGCGATGTGGCGCGGCGCGCTGCCCGGCGTGCCGTCGCTGCTGCGTAGCGCGGTGTCGACGTTCAAGCCCGGCTACAACCCCGGCTCGGTCGGGTCCACCGCGCAGGCGGTGGCATACCTCGCGAAGTCGCCTGCCGCGCAAGCGATTGCGTCGTGAATCTGCGCCCTGTCCCAGAGAATCTGCCCGCGGATCTGTTCGGCAAGCGTGACCAGGATCGGGCGGTGCGGGTGCTCGACGCGGTCGCCTCGGCGCGGCTGAAGTGGACCACCATGATCAACCGACGTGACCTCGCGCCGAAGGTGGACGACCATCGGCTGGCGCTGGTGGTGACCGAGCGGCGGATCGAGGCGCACGACCAGGACGTGGTGAGCCTGCGACTGGAAGCGCCGGATCGGCGGGAACTGCCGCCGTGGCGGCCGGGCGCGCATCTCGATCTCGAGCTGCCGTCGGGGCGGCTGCGGCAGTACTCGCTGTGCGGCGATCCGGCCGACACCCGCGCCTATCGGGTTGCGGTGCGGCGCATTCCGGACGGTCTCGGCGGGTCGGTGGAGGTGCACGACGCGCTGCCGGTCGGTGCGCCGATCACCGTGCGCGGACCGCGCAATGCCTTCCCGTTCGCTGTACCGGGCCACGGATCACCGGCTGCCCGTTTGCATTTCATCGCGGGCGGCATCGGGATCACGCCGATCCTGCCGATGGCCAGGCTGGCACGGCGCCTCGGTATCGAGTGGTCGATGGTGTACACCGGCCGCAACCGCGACACCATTCCGTTCCTCGACGAGATCGCCGCGTTCGGTGACCGGGTCACCGTGCGCACCGATGACGAGCACGGTCTGCCCGATGCTGCCGCACTGCTGCCCGGCGTTACCGCCGACACCGCGGTCTACTGCTGCGGTCCGGTGCCGATGACCACGGCCGTCGCCGCCGCGGTGCGCGAAATGCCCGGGGTGGAACTGCATTCCGAGCGGTTCTCGCCGCCGCCGATCGTGAACGGCGTGCCGTTCGAGATCCAATTCGCCTCCACCGGTGCGGTGGTCGAGGTGGCGGCGGATCGTTCCGCGCTCGACACAATCCTGGCGTCGCGACCGGACCGTCCCTATTCGTGCCGTCAGGGCTTCTGCCGCACCTGCAAGGTGCGAGTCCTGTCCGGCGAACCCGAGCATCGCGAAACCGTGCTCACCGCAGCCGAACACGAGGCGGGCGAGATGCTCGTCTGCGTATCCCGTTCGCCCGGTGGGCGACTGGTGCTCGATCTGTAACCACGACCTCTGGTCAGCAAGGAGAAACCGATGACGACCATCGAACCGCCCGAGTTGGTGGCCGCCGAGCGGACGGTGCGCAGCGGCGAATTCGAGCTCGCCGTCTACGAATACGGCGATCCGACCGCGGAAACCGTGGTGCTGGTGCACGGTTGGCCGGACACCAATCACCTGTGGGACAAGGTGGTGCCGCTGCTCGCGCAGCGCTTCCACGTTGTCAGCTACGACACCCGCGGGCACGGGCGATCGACCAGGACCCGGCGCACCGAGGACTTCCGGCTCGACGCGCTGGCCGGCGACTTCTTCGCCGTCGTCGACGCGGTCAGCCCGGATCGGCCGGTGCATGTGCTCGCGCACGACTGGGGTTCGGTGCAGGTGTGGGAGGCGGTGTGCGAGCCGAGGGCGGCCGCGCAGGTCGCGTCGTTCACCTCGGTGTCCGGGCCGAACCTGGACCACATCGCGAACTGGATGCGCAACAGACTGTCTCGGCCGACGCCGCGCAACATCTGGCAGCCGTTGACGCAGACGTTGTCCTCGGCCTACACCTTCTTCTTCATGACACCGGGGCTGCCGCGCGCGGTCTTCGGTCTGCTCGGCACCGAGCGGCGGTGGCAGCGGGTGGTCTCCATCATGAACGAGACGCCGCCCGCGAATGTGACGCTCGGCCCGACCTTCCGGCAGGACATGGTCGACGGCCTGCTGATCTACCGGGCGAATATCGTGCAGCGCCTGCTGTCGCCGCGGGATCGGCACACCGAGGTGCCGGTGCAGCTGATCGTCGCGGGTCGCGATGTCGCGGTCCGGCCCGCCGGATACGACGACGAGCGCAAGTGGGTGCAGCGGCTGTGGCGCCGCGATGTGCCCGCCGGGCACTGGATGCCGTTCTCCCATCCCGAATTGCTGGCCACCGCGACCACGGAACTGATCGACACGGTCAATGGCGGGACCGCACCGCGTGGACTGCGGCGGGCCGAAGTCGGCCGCAGCGCAAGGCGGTTCGAGGACCAGCTGGTGGTGATCACCGGCGGCGGCAGCGGTATCGGTCGCGAGACGGCGCTGGCCCTCGCGCGGCGCGGCGCCGAAATCGTGCTGTCGGACATCAATCTCGACTCGGCCAAAGAGACTGCCGAGTTGATCGCCGCCGAACATGGTGTGGCGCATCCGTATCAGCTCGATGTGTCCGATGCGGACGCGGTGACGGCGCACGCCGAGATCGTGCTGGAAACCCATGGCGTGCCGGACATTCTGATCAACAACGCCGGAATCGGCCAGGCCGGTGGGTTCTTCGACACCTCGGCGGCGGAATTCGACCGGGTCATGCGGATCAACCTGGGCGGCGTGCTGAACGGCTGCCGGGCCTTCGGATCCGCGATGGCCGAGCGCGGTCTGGGCGGGCACATCGTCAACCTGTCCAGCATGGCCGCCTACAGTCCGCAGCAGGGCTTCAGCGCGTACTCCACCAGCAAGTCGGCGGTGTTCATGTTCTCCGACTGCCTGCGTGCGGAACTGGCCGGTCGCGGGATCTCGGTGCACACCATCTGCCCCGGCATCGTGCACACCAATATCGTTGCCACCACCCGGTTCTCGGGTGTCAGTGCGGAGGAGGAGAAGGCCAAGCAGCAGCGCTACGACAACCTCTATCGCAAGCGCAGCTACGGCCCGGAGAAGGTGGCCGAGCAGATCGTGCGGGCCGTGGAGAAGGACCGCAGCATCGTGCCGGTGACACCGGAGGCGCGGTTGCAGTACCACTTCAGCAGGCTCGCCCCCGCGGTCGGGCGGTTCGTCGCGGCGCGGGTGAAGCTCACTTAATCCGACAGAGTGCGCAGGTCGGCCTCGATGGCCGCGACGCGCTCGGCGTCGACCCCCCACGGGTGTTCGACGCCGACCCTGCGGTCCAGGTCCCACAGCAGGCAGGACTCGCCGGGCTCGGCGACCAGTGCCCAGGCCACCACGGTGCGGCCGAGTTGCTCGCCCATCGAGCCGTGCGAAACCTTCGGTGGCCCAGCACCTTCCGGGAAATGATGGAGGAAGCGGCCATAGGCGGTGGCGCAGAACTCGGCGTAGCGCTCGGTGCAGAGAATGAACCCGTGCCACGCCTCGTCCACGGCGTGTGCGGGCATGCCGATGACCTGCCCGTCGCGCATGGCCGCGCCGCAGCAGCGCAACCATTGACGCAGGCCGATTTCCACGAGTTCGCGCGGTTGCCACGGGGAGGTCTTGTAGACGGCCTCGGGCAGCTCCAGGGCGGCGACGGTGGCGTTGACCGTCGCGAGGTCGATGGCGCGCGGCCGGGATCTGCGGAAGCTGAAAGACGGCACAGTTCACTGTACGCAGAGGTGGCGGGCCGATACGGTTCAGGAATGGGTGAGGTGGTCATTCTCGTGCTCGTGCTGCTGATAGTGCTGCTCGTGATCGCGACGCCGTTCGTCATCATCGGCTTGATCGTCGGGGCTGTTCGCAGCAGCAGGCGGCCGCCGCCTTACCGGGCTCGGCGCGGCCGTGGTTCGAGCGGGGGTTATGACAGTTCGGACCCGTACTGGGCGGCGGGTGCCGCCGGGTACGCCGGTTCGGACGGTGGTTCGTCGAGTAGCTGTAGTGGGGGATGGGATTCGGGGAGCGGGGGAGGTCATCACCACGGTGGGCATCACGACAGCGGTGGTAGTAGCTGTGGCGGCGGCAGTAGCAGTAGCTGCGGTGGTGGGAGCAGCAGCAGTTGCGGCGGCGGCAGCAGTTCCAGCTGTGGCGGCGGGAGTAGCAGCAGCTGCGGCGGCGGCAGTTCCTGACGGTCGGTTTACGCGCACAGCGTAATCGCGCGCACGCGGCTTGACCTCAATAACAGTTCAGGTTCCATGCTTGACCCTGTCAGCGGAACAGGGAAGCGATGGAGGATGGTCATGCGGGCTGTGCAGGCAGTGGAATTCGGTGGACCCGAAGTGCTTTCGGTGCGGGAAGTGCCGGAGCCGGTCGCCGGGGCGGGCGAGGTCGTGGTGGATGTGGCCGCCGCGGATGTGATGTTCCTGGACACCCGCCTGCGCAGCGGCTGGGGCGGTGAGTATTTCAAGTTGGCGACGCCGTACGTGCCGGGTGGTGCCGTCGCCGGAGTGATCAGCGCAGTGGGCGACGGGGTCGATTCGTCGTGGGTCGGTAGGCGCGTCACCACGTCGACCGCGGCCAGCAAGATCGGTGGTGGCCAGCCGATCGGTGGTTACGCCGAAAAGGCCTTGGCCAAGGTCGAATCGCTCACCGCCGTACCCGAGGGGTTGAGTCTGTCGCAGGCCGTGGCACTGGCGCATGACGGGCGGATGGCGCTCGCGGTGTTCGATCGTGCCGCGATCCAACCGGGGGAGTGGGTGCTGATCACCGCGGCCGGTGGCGGCTTGGGAACCTTGCTGATTCAGCTCGCCCGCGCGGCCGGCGCGCATGTTGTCGCCGCGGCGCGGGGACGCATCAAGCTGGAGCTCGCCGAGCGGCTCGGTGCCGACGCCGTCGTGGACTACTCCGAACCGGGCTGGTCGGACCAGGCCCGTGCGGCGACCGGTGGCGCGGGCGTGCAGGTAGTGCTGGACGGCGCAGGCGGCACGCTGGGTGCGGCCGCGCTCGACGCTGCGGCTGATAACAGCCGGTTCTTCGGATACGGTGCCTCCGCAGGCGAATTCGCCGTGCTGGACAGCGAGGCGGCATCGGCACGCGGCATCACCGTCTACGCGCTGTTCGACATCACCGACGCCGGCACCGACTGGTCCGCGCTGGCCGAGCGCTCCCTCGCCGAGGCCGCGGCCGGGCGGCTGGAAGTGGTGATCGGCCAAACCTTTCCGCTCGACGACGCCGAAAGTGCGCACGCCGCCATCGAATCCAGGACCGCGGTCGGCCGTACCCTGCTGACCGTGGGTTCTACCGTCTGAGACCGTTCGGACGAGCACCTAGCGGGCACCCTGGCTCGGCGCTAGGGTGCCCTGGATGGAGACTCTGATCGTTGTGGGTGTGGTCCTTGTAGTGCTCGCCGTCGTCATCGTTGTCGTGCAAATCGCCAGCAGACCCCCGGCCGACGAGAGACGTTGGGACAGAGACGATCCTGACGACTACGACGGCCACTGGGATGACCGCGACGATTACGACGAGCGGGACTGACCCGGCTCAGCCGACCGGCGTCAGCACCACCACGGGGATGGGCCGCTTGGTCATCTTCTGGTAGGCGCTGTAACGCCCCTTGTTGATCTTATCGACGATCGCGAACCGGCGGGCATAGTCCGGATCCTCCGGATAAGTGGGCCGCGCGACCACCGCCACCGTGCGCCGCCCGATCTGAATCTCACACTCCGGCTTGGCTTTCACATTCGCCAGCCACCCCGGCGGCCGCGGCGACCCACCATTGGACGCCGTCACCAAGTAGTCCGCCCCATCCTTGCCATACGTCAGCGCCGACGTGCGCGCCTGCCCCGTCTTGCGCCCCACCGTCCGCAGCAGCAACGTCGGATTGCCGAACAGCACCCGATGCCCCACCAACCCGCCGCTGTTCTCGTAAACCCACTGATGCACCTTCAGCACATTCGCGAACACACTCGACATGGTCGACCCTCCAGATCGGTTGCCGGACGCCCAACCCTAACCGCCACCCCAGGGCCAACTGGTGCAAGCCCCACCCCAGCCGGTAGCATCCCCCACGCCTGCGGTACACCCGCAGAAGAGGGGCGGTAGCTCAGTCGGTTAGAGCCGTGGACTCATAATCCATTGGTCGTGGGTTCGAGCCCCACCCGCCCCACTCCGGATGTCTGAACAGTGGAAACGTTGAGCGTCACGATCTGGCATTGGCGATCGATCGATCAATCCGCCACCGGCACTGAGTTGCCGAATTGAGCTACGCGCTCTTGCTCGAGATGTTGGAGCCGACGTTCGATCTCTGGATCATGGGGCACCACACCGAGATCCGTGCGCAACGCTCGGCGCTGCAGCCACACGCCGTCCGACACCGGTCCGTCGAACCACTGAAAGAGTTTGTCGACGGTGGCCGGGCTGTCTGGACCGTGGAGGGCTCGTAGGGCGCTGTAGCCCTGGCCGAGGCAGTCATTCAGCACGACGGCCACGGCCAACGCGGATTCGGGCAGAACCATCTGGGCCTTCGAGAACAAGTCCCGATACGTCGACCGCGTCTGTTCGAGCTGCTCGGGTATAGGGATCGTGCTGTCACGTTGCAAGTCGGCGAGATGATCGCGAACGATAGTCCGGTAGTGACGCGCTGCTGTATTGAGTTCGGCGTACAGCGCCTGCTTCCTCTCCTGCGTCGCCGAGCTGACGGCTTCTTGGCGCTCATCTTTGCGTTGCAGGCGTTGAATCTCCGCGTCCAGGCGCTTGCCGCGAAGGGCGGCCAGCTGAGTTAGGGCAGCGGCACTCACGGTGCCCAGCACGCCGACAACCGCGACTCCCATACCCATCAGATCCGCACTCATACAATGGATTATTGGTCAAATCCCGGCGTACAGGTACGTGCTGCCGAGTTGCTCAGCCGGATCGACGGCCACGGTCAGGGTTTCGGGTGCCGGGCCGCTGGCAAGGTCGCGATTTCGCGCGGAAGGCGTCCGGGGTTTGGCTGGTCCAGCGGCGGAAGGCGCGGCGGAGGGCGCGGGTGTCGGCGTCGCCGAGGCGGGCTGCTACCGATCGGACGGGAAGGTCGGTGTCGCGCAACAGGTCCAGGGCCTGCTCGTAGCGGACGGATTCGACTTCCATGCGCCACGTGGTGTCGAGCTCTTGTAGGCGGCGTTGCAGGGTGCGGGGGCTGATGGCCAGGCGGCGGGCCACGCCGTCGAGGTCCAGGTCCCCGAGGCGCGGGGCCGCGGGATGGCGAGGCGGAGCTTCTCGTGCCAGTCGGGCGCGGAACGCGAGGAGGCGAGAGTCAATTCGACGTATTGCCGCATGACACGCCGGATGTGCGGATCGGCCCCGGCGGGCTGCGCACCCGCGTCGAGGAAGGTGATCTCCGAGCGTGGGGCGGCGCACTGCTGAACAGGTAGTCCCAGGCGCATGGGTGGGGCAGGCTCGGGTACGTCATGCAGCGTCTCGGCGGTTTCGAGTGGGTTGGTGATGCGTCGCCATTCCGACGTGACTCCGCCGTGGGATCGGGCGGGGGTTGATCGTTCGAGCGGACAAGATCTTGTATTCGCTTCTGCGCGTTGCTATGTCGGTTCGTTGTGTCACGCTGGATCGGAGAACGAGTAGCGGGTAGATACTTTCCTGATCCGGCAACAAATCAAGCTCGTCGACTACCGAGTGCTCCGCACCGAGATGTCTCCCGAGCGACGCGAGCGACTGACCCGAATCGGCTGGACGGCATTCAAGGAGCTCGAGCTCCGCCGCTACGTACTGGAACATCCTCCGGTCACTGGTCCCGAGCGAGACCCAGGACCAGAGCGAGACCTGCGCCGCGACCACCCTCGATGAGTCAGGCTGGGGGCGGAAGACCCGAAGACCAACGAATTTTGTCGTTTTGGTCGGCTTCTAGCAGGGTTTCCCCAGGTCGGTACAGCGGCAAGGTTGATTGACCTCATAATCCATTGGTCGTGGGTTCGAGCCCCACCCGCCCCACAAACCCGCTGCTGAGCAGCTTGGACGGGTGTCGAACCTGGCCCCGGAAGGGGGGCAGGTCTCTATTTACTGTCTAAATTCATCTGGCAGCGCGAACGCGTCGAAGCGGTCCCTGTCCCGTTTCAAGGCTGCCCCTAGCTATCACCGCAAATCTCAAACGCCCGGATGTCGATTCCAGCGCATCGTGGCCTACACGCTCGGTTGGCAGGCCCGGCGGCGCCCGGGTCGGTTCGGTGGGCTGGCCATGGCGGCGCCGCAGGAATCCCGTCGTCGTGGTTCCGCCACGATTGAGGATCGACAAACATCTCTGCGTACCAACCGGTTTCAATGCTGCCGACTTTTCGGTTTTGCTGCGCGCAAGTTATAGAGGCTGACAGGCTGTGCGATCGAAAGGTCAGTGCATAAGGGCTGCCAAGATCACTACGGAGGGGTCATGCTGCTCGCGGGCGAAGCCTTCAGGATGACCGAAAACTGGTTGAGGTTCGCTATCCCGGTGGGAACCGCCCTAGTTGGCGGCCTGCTCGGGATAGGCATCAAGGAGGTCTTCGATCGTGCCCGCGATCGCAAGAAAGAGAAACGGTTGAGCTATGACTTGGACATCGGCTCCTCGATGACCAACGTTCCGGAAAGCCTGGCCGCCAAGATAGCAGTTCAGTACGGGACACGGCAGGTGGTCGGACAACTCTTCGAGGTCACCTGCACCGTTGAGAACACCGGCCGTCTGATGGTGAAGGACCAGTACGTCCGGTTCAGTTTCCCGGACGGCTACGACATCCTCGACTCGTACACGATCGGCAATCCTATCCCGGAACTCGGTATCGTCGAGGCTCAACTCGACCTGCCCAGATCTGGTGATAAGCGTTGGAGGATCGGCCAGCTGGAGAAGAAGCAAAAGGCTCGATTCGGGTTCTTGGTCGATGGTCCAACCGCAAAACCGCCAACTATTCACGGTCGCAACGATGAAGGTAATGTCGACATCAGTGTGAGAAAGCAACGCCAGGTAGTGAAGGAGCGGGACTCACTTGGCTTTTGGATCAGCTCAGCCTTCTTTGGAATAGGTATTGGGCTTGTGGCGAACCTGGTCGACCCGGCTTCACGCAACCTCACTTGGGTGGCGGCCGCAATCACCCTGTCGGTCGCATTCTGGATATTCTCCGACTGGCGCAAAGGAAAATAGTCGCTAACTGCCGTGGCGGGATCTGCTCAACTGGCGCGGGGCTTGCTTGCTTACCATCGCGGTCTCGTTCGGAACCGTTATCGGCATGGTTCACGCCGAGTTCTACCCCTTGACCGCGGCGGTCCTGACCGGAACCCTGACCACCGGGTGGGCGTTGCTGGAACTTGCCATCAAATAGACGACCAACGCTGACCGACGCCTGGTGGCGCGCTCGTTCGAACGATGCACGCCACCAAGCGATCGGTCAGGAAGTGCCGCCAGCAGCGCCTTCGCAGTATGGGTGGATCTTCGCACGGTGGCCGATCTCTCGAAACAGGTCCTGCGCCTGTTGGGAGAGGTCAGCGGCGCGCTCGTGATCGCCGGTCGCAAGGCAGGCCGCGCCGAGGTTGGCGAGTGCTTCGGCTTCGCCGAGGCGGAAGCCGGTCTCCCGGAACAAGGTCAGGGCCTGTCGGGACAGGCTCGCGGCCTGCTCGTGGTTGCCCGTTTCCCGGTACACCGTCGCGAGGTTGTTGAGGTTGGTGGCTTGGCCGCGGCGATGGCCGATTTCCCGGAACGTGGTCAATGCGTAGTGGATGTGGGCGGCGGCCTGCTCGTGATCTCCGAGGTGGCGGTGCACGAGGCCGAGGTTGCCGAAGGCGAAGGCTTCGCCGTCGCGATTGCCGAGTTCTCGGAACAGCGCCGCACCACGCAGCAGCAAGTCGTTGGCCTGTGCATAGTCTCCGGTCGCACCGCGCACCGCGCCCAGGATGCTGAGCGCGCTGGCTTCGCCGAGGCGAAAGCCGTTCTCGCGGAACAAGATCAAGGCTTGCTGGATCGTGGCTGCGGCCTGCCGATAGTCGCCGGTGTCGCGGAGTACGCGGCCGAGTCTGGCCAGGGTGTCGGCTTCGCCCATGTGGTTGCCGGTCGCCCGATACAAGGTCAAGGCCTGCCGGAGCAGCTCGACGGCCTGCCCATAGTCACCGATGTATCGGTATAAGCCGCCGAGATTGGCCAGGGTGTCGGCTTCGCCCATGCGGTGGCCGGTCGCCCGATACAGGACGAGGGCTTGCCGGAAGAGGTCGACGGGTTGCTTCCCGGTATGGCACTGCACGATGCCGAGATTGATGAGCGCGTTGGCCTGGCCGACGCGGTCACCGAGGCGGTCCGCGGCTTCGGCGGCACGCTGATGCAGATCCATGGCCGATGACCACGGCCCTTCGCGCTCCAGCGATGCCGCCAGGACCTCGGTCAGCTCGACCATTCGCGCCGGATCGTGTTGGGCGGTGTACTCGATGCAGGCGAGCAGATTGGCTCGCTCGTTACGCATCCACGCCAGCGCGTGCATTTCGTCGTTGAATTTCTGGACTACGGCACCTGCCGCGGCCGAGCAGTCTTCGTCGGGGCGTGGCCGGCGCGTCAGCCATCGGTCTGCCGCTGCGGCGGTGCGTTGGTAGTAGTCCAGCAGCCGCTGTATCGCCTCGGTGTTGCCCGATGACGATGTTGAGGTGAGGGCGCGTGTGTATTCGCGTACCAGGTCGTGCAAGCGGAACCGACTGGGTGTGGTTTCTTGGATGAGGTTGTCGGTGTAGAGGGCGTCGAGTTCGGTGCGGGCCTCGCTGAGCGGGATGCTGTTCAGTGCGGCGACGGCGTAGGTGTCGAAGTCGGTGCCGGGGTGTAGGCCTAGGGTGCGGAACAGTTGTTGTCTGTGGGGTGGGAGGTTGTCATAGGAGGCGGTGAATGCGGCGCGTACTGCGCGTTGTCCGGTGTCGAGTTCGCTGAGTCGGTCTTGGGTGGTGCGGAATTCCGTGGCGAGGCCGGTGAGTGTCCAGGCGGGGTGGTGGGCGAGTCGGCCGGCTAGGAGCACGATCGCTAGTGGTAGGTATCCGCATTGTCGGACGATTTCGGTGACGGCGGCGTTGTCGTCGTGGTGTGGGTTGCGTTGTGCGAGTTGGTAGAACAGGTTGGTGGCGTTGGTGGGGTCGAGGGTGTTCAGTGCTAGTGGGAGGGCGCTGTCGAGGGCGATGAGTCGGCGGCGGCTGGTGATCAGGGTGAGGCAGTCGGGTCCGGTGGGTAGTAGTGGTTCGATCTGGTTGTGGTCGCGGGCGTCGTCGAGGATCAGTAGGACTCGTTTGGTGGCGATGCGGTCGCGCCAGAGGTCGCGTCGTGCGTCGAGGGTGTCGGGGATGTGGCTGGGTGTGATGCCGAGGCCGGTGAGCAGGGTGGCGAGCACGGTGGTGGGATCTGCGGGTGTCTGTCCTGGGGTGTGTGAGTTCAGTTCGATGAAGAATCTGCCGTCGGGAAACCGGTCGGAGAGTAGGTGTGCCGCGCGGGTGACGAGGGCGGTTTTCCCGACGCCGGGCATGCCGTCGATGGTGTGGATGGACACCACCCGGCCTGGTCCTGCGGCGTCGAGGATCCGCTGTAGTTCGCGGTCGCGGCCGACGAGGGTGGGGATGTCGCGTCGTAGTGAGGTCAGTACCGTCGGGCGTACGGGTTGGGTGCTTGCCGCTTTCCATAACCGTCGCCAGCCCGACCGGTTCGACAGGACCGGTGGAACGGGGCCGGGTGTTTGCTTGGCCAACGCGATCAGTGTCACCAGTACCGGATCCAGTGATTCGAATCGGGAGGGTACGTTGCGTCCGGCCCGCCAATCGCTGATGCGTTGCATTGATGAGCGCTGGTTCTGTGCCGGTGGGTGCGCTGCTTTCGTCCGTTCCTCGGTCGCCGCCGCCACCCGCTGAAGGGTCGGATTACCTGCAGCCTCCCAGAGTTCGGCAAACCTGGTCGCGAACAGCGCCCGTGGCGACAAGATGTCGCCACCACCTCCGTCCGGCTCGGTCGCCTTCGTCTCGCAACGCACAGCAACACACGATAATGGCCTAGGCCCGCTTGTTCGACAGGTTGCTTCCGACGATCAGGTGCTCCGGTGTTCTCCGGACCGGAATTTCGATCCATGGGCTTTGACCTGCTGATTCCGCGTGGAACAGCGGATCTGGCTTGGCGGTACTTCACTGTTTCCAGTGATGATTGCGGCGCCATCCGGGAGTGATGGTCGAGGTGCCGCAGGTGGAGGGGATCAGCGGCGTCCAGTAATCCGGGCCGGTGCGCGGGAGTCTAGCTCGGGAGCTCGGGCGGTGGGGGTTCGAGCGTGGCGAGATAGGTTGTCGCGGCATCGGTTTCGGATGCGTCCAGGCGGCGGTAGATATCAATGGCGTGGCGCAGATCAGCGGTGGCGGTGGCAGTGTCGCCGAGGGCGGCTCGGCAACGGGCGATGCCCTCCATGGCCCGGGCCTGTTGGATTCGGCTGCCGATGTCGCGGGCTACGGTCAGCGCGTGGGCGAACGTCGTCAACGCGTCACTCGATTCGCCGGTGGCCAACAGCACCCTCCCAGTGTTGATAAGCGCCCCGGCTTCGCCCATGCGGTAACCGATGTCGCGGAACAGGGTCAGGGCTTGCCGGGAGAGGTCGGCGGCTTGCTCGTAATCCCCGGTATCCAGGCACGCAGAGCCGAGGTTGGCGAGTGCTTCGGCCTCGCCGGTGCGGTAGCCGATCTCCCGGAACACGGTCAGGGCTTGCCGGGACAGCGCGGTGGCCTGCTCGTGGTGCTTGGTTTCCCGGCATACGGTGGCGAGGGTGTTGAGGCTGATGGCTTCACCTAAACGGTCGCCGATGTCGCGGAACAGGGTCACGGCTTGCTGGGAGAGTTCGGTGGCCTGCTCGTAGTCCCCGGTGTCCCGGCGCAAGCTGCCGAGGGTGCCGAGGGCGTTGGCTTCGCCGAGGCGATGGCCGATCTCCTGAAACCGCGTCGCGGAGCGTCGCAACAAGTCGGCAGCCTGGTCGTAGTCCCCGGTGTGCCTGCGCACTGTGCCGAGAAAACCGAAGGCGCTGGCCTCACCGAGGCGATGACCGATCTCCCGGTACAGGGTCAGAACTTGTTGGAACAGGTGCGCGGCTGGTTCGTAATCACCGTTGTCTCGGCGCACGCCGCCTAGGCTGGCGAGGGTTTTGGCTTCACCGAGGCGATAACCGGTGTCGCGATACAAGGTAAGGGCCTGCTGAAGCAGGTCGGTAGCCTGATCGAAGTTCCCGATCCGCCACTGCACCATGCCGAGGTTGCGGAGCGCGTTGGCTTCGCCGAGTGGGTCGCTGAGCTCTCGGTACAGGGTCAGCGCTTGCCGGAGCAGATCGGCGTCTCGGCCGTAGCGACCGGTCTGCCACCGCAAAGTCGCGAGATTGACGAGGGCGTTGGCTTGGCCGAGGCGGTCGCCGAGACGGCCCGCGGCCTCAGTGGCGCGCTGGTGCAGGTGCAGGGCCGATGGCCACGGTCCTTCGCGTGCCAGCAGTTCCGCCAGCACTGCGGTCAGCTCGACCATCCGCGCCGGATCGTGTTCGGCGGTGTATTCGAGGCAGGCGAGCAGATTGGTTCGCTCGGTCCGCATCCACGCCAGCGCGTGCATCTCGTCGTCGAATTCCCGCACCGCGGCAGCTGTTACGACGAAGGTGCGGTGGTCGCCGGTGGGGCGCGGCTTGCGTGTCAGCCATTGGTCGGCCGCTGCGGCGGTGTGCAGATAGTGGTCGAGCAATCGCCGCACCGCCTCGGTATCGTCGCTCCCCGACGTGGCGGCGAGGGCACGTGCGTATTCGCGTACCAGGTCGTGGAGGCGGTACCGGCCGGGTGCGGTCTCCTCGATGAGATGGTCGGTATAGAGAGCGTCGAGTTCGGATCGGGCCTCGCTGAGCGGGATGCTGTTCAACGCGGCGACGGCATAGGCATCGATATCGGGGCCGGGATGTAGACCCAGCTTGCGGAACAATTGCTGACGTTCGGAAGGCAGGCTTTTGTAGGAGGCGGTGAATGCGGCGCGCACTGCGCGTTGTCCGGCGTCGAGTTCCCCGAGTCGGTCTTGGGCGGTGCGGAATTCCTCGGCGAGGCCGGTGAGTGTCCAGGCCGGATGGTGGGCGAGCCGACCAGCTAGTAGCACGATCGCCAGCGGCAAATAACCGCACAATCCGACGATTTCGGCGACGGCCGCGATGTCATCGCCGTGCGGGTTGCGTCGGGCCAACCGATAGAACAGGTCGACGGCACTGTCGGAATCGAGGGTGTCCAGTGGCAGTGGGAGAGCGTCGTCGAGCGCGACGAGTCTGCGGCGGCTGGTGATCAACGTGAGGCATTCCGGCCCGGTGGGCAACAACGGTTCGATCTGGTCGTGGTCGCGGGCGTCATCGAGAATCAGCAGCACCCGCTTGGCGGCGACGCGGTCGCGCCACAGGTCCCGCCGTGCGTCGAGGGAGTCCGGAATGTGCTTCGGCGCGATGCCGAGCCCGGTGAGCAGGGTGGCGAGCACTCCGGTGGGATCCGCGGGCACCTGTCCTGGAGTGTGCGAGTTCAACTCGACGAAGAACCTGCCATCGGGGAACCCGTCCGACAGCAAATGTGCGGCCCGCGTGACCAGCGCGGTCTTCCCGACACCGGGCATGCCGTCGATGGTGTGTATCGACACCACCCGACCTGGTCCCGCAGCATCCAGGATCCGCCGCACCTCGAAGTCGCGGCCGACGAATGTGGGGATATCGCGTCGCAGGGAGGTCAGCACCGTCGGGCGCACGGGCTGGGCGATAGCCGCCTTCCATAAACGTCGCCAGGCCGACCGGTTCGACAGGACCGACGGAACGGGACCAGATGTTTGCTGTGCCAGCGAAATCAGTGTCACCAGTACCGGATCCAGCGATTCGAACCGCGAGGGCACGTTGCGCCCGGTCCGCCAATCGCTGATGCGCTGCATCGACGAGCGCTGGCTCTGTGCCGGTGTGCGAGCGCCCTTCAACCGTTCCTCGGTCGCCGCGGCGACCCGCTGCAGCGTGGGATTACCTGCAGCCTCCCAGAGTTCGGCAAACCTGGCCACGAACAGCGCCCGCGGCGCAGAGTCTTCGCCACTACCCCCGTCCCGCCCGGTCGCCTTCGTCTCGCCACGCACAGCAACACACGATAACGGCCTGGTCCGTGCGTCGGGGTGTGAGTCCCGCCCGCGCCCTAGCGTTACTTCGGAGCTTTCTCCTTGGTTTGTTTGGCCAGTTCCTGCTCGAATTGTTCGGGGGTGAACTTGCCATCGGTTTTGAAGGCCCAGCAACGTGTCGCCGCGAGCTTGCCGGGGAGGTCGGCGGTGCCGGACTTTTCAGTGGCGGGGGCGAGTTTGCCGTCGGGGGCTATGCCGCAGACATAGAAGGTGGCTTTGTCGAGGACGAAGAAGAAGCCGTTGATGTCTCCTGCTGCGGGAGCGTCGTTGGCTGCGGAGCACTTGGTGCCGATTACGGGGGCGGGCTTGCCTGCTCCGGGGACCGGCTTGCCCGGTTTGAGGGTTTCGCAGCGATAGCTCGGGGAGGTCTCGGCGTGCGCGGTGGGGGCGAGCATCAGCAGGGAAGCGACGGCGGTGACGCCAATTGCGGCGAGGTGGGCAGGGCGGCATGGCACGGGCGGGCCTCGTTTCTAGGGGTGATTCCGGCGTAGAACATCCCGCTATTCGGACCCGAGTCGGTACTTGGATTGGTCTCGGCCGCGTAGGCGCGGGCGGCCGCGCCTACGCAGGTCGTGTCACTCGTCTGGGCGAGCTGACCGGTCGAACGCCGCTTGCGCACGCTGGGCCAGGTCGGCGCCGAGTTTGTAGCCCTGGGCGGCTAGGTCCTGATGTGCTTGCGGGTCACTGGTTTCGGTGCCGTAGAGGATCTCGATGGAGGAATGGGCGATCTCGGAGTAGCTGGCGATGCCCTCGCGGAGTTGGAGTGTGATCGCGTCCTTGTAGCCGCGGCGCTCGAAACTGTCCTGGTTGACGCCGGCCAGCGCGATGTAGTGCAGCTCATCGATCGCGCTCGGTCCGTTGGGGGAGGTGTTCTCGTAGGCCCAGCCGCGGCTGAAGACCCGGTCGATCCAGCCTTTGGTCAGTGCGGGCATCGACCACCAGTAGACCGGGAACAGCACGGCGACGACGTCGGCCGATTCGATCAACTCTTGCTCGCGCCGCACGTCGGCGGGCACGTCGCCGAGCTGTCGGTGGACCGCGATATCCGCTGCGGTGAAGGCGGGGTTGAAGCCCGAGGCGGACAGGTCATGCGTTGTGGCAGTGGTACTTCCGTCCGCTTGGATGCCCTGCTCGACCGCGCGGGCGATGGTCCAGGTGGCGGACTCGTGATCCGGGTGGGATACCACGAGCAGTACGTTCGGCCGACTCCGTTCGTTCGTCATACGGCCACGGTAAAGTGTGACACTAACGTCAATGTCAAGGAGGAGCTCGCCGGTGCAGATCAAGGATTTGAGCCAGCGCACGGGCGCGAGCCCGCGGATGCTGCGCCACTACGAGAACGCGGGCGTCCTGACTCCGCAGCGCGACCCCAACGGCTACCGGCACTACCGCGAAGAAGACGTCAAGACCGTGCACGACATCCGCTGTCTGCTGGCCTCCGGCCTGTCCCTGTCGGAAGCCGCCGCCCTGATCCACATCGCCTGCACCGCCCCGCAAAGTGCCACCGACCAGGACCGCGACGAGGTGCTCGCGCAACTCGACGAGCGCACCCGGCAACTGGACGCGGGCATCGAACGCCTCCTCGTCGAGAAGGCCAACCTCGTCAAACTCCGTCAGGACATCAAGACCGGTCGCTGACCACCGCCGCACCCGGCAACGTCTCGTAGTGTGGGTTACGGACTGCCCACTTGCCGCCGTCCCGTGCCGAGCCGAACGCGCGGCCGGGGATCGCGGCCGAGCCGAGCGCGAGGACCATGTCGGACAACGCCACAGCAGCTAGACCCGGTTTCGATGCGGTGATCGCGGCCGCCGACTACCCGGTGTTCGTCGTGACCGCCCGGGCCGAGGGCCGCCAGGCCGGCTGCCTGGTCGGCTTCACCTCACAGGTGAGTATCGAACCGCCGCGTTTCCTGGTCGGCATCTCCAAGAACAACTTCACCTTCGGCGTCGCGATGGCCGCCGAACAGCTCGCCGTGCATCTGCTGGGCCGGGAACAGTCCTCGCTGGCAGCGCTTTTCGGCGCGGAGACCGGCGACGACATCAACAAGTTCGCACACTGCAAGTGGGCGCCGGGCCCGGCCGAGCTGCCCATCTTGGCCGCGGCCGCAGGCTGGTTCACCGGACGCATCCTCGAACGGCACGACCTGGGCGATCACGTCGGCATGCTCATCGCACCGGAACAGTCCTCCGCCCCGCCGCCGCGCATCGAACCGTTGCGCTACAACTCCGTCGCCGATCTGAAGCCCGGCCACGTGGCATAGCCGGTCAGGCCACCTGGGCGGGCCGCTCGTCCGAGGCCTGCTCACGCAGGGTATGCAGCGTCTTGGACAGAATGCGCGACACCTGCATCTGGGAAACACCGAGCTGCTCGGCGATCTGCGCCTGCGTCAGCGATTCGAAGAATCGCATGATCAGCACCCGCCGCTCCCGATCGGGCAACGCCGCGATCAACGGACGCACTGTCATCGACTGCTCCAGCAGCTCGTAGCACGGTTCCTCCGCGCCGAGCCCGGCGGTGACCGGCAGCGGCGAGTTCTCGCCGTCGTCGCTCGTGACCCCATCGATCGAGCTGGTCTGATAACCGTTGCGCGCGATCAACGCCTGCGTGACCTCGCTGAGTTCGACCTCGAGCTCGGCGGCGATCTCCCTGGCGGTGGGCACCCGTCCGAGCCGGTTCGACAGTGTTTCGGTGGCTGGCCCGATCAGCTGCTGAATCTCCTTGAGCCTGCGCGGAACTCGCACCGCCCAGGTGCGATCCCGGAAGTGCCTGCGCACCTCGCCCATGATCGTCGGCACCGCGAACGACAGGAACGAACTGCCGCGTGAGACGTCGAAGCGGTCGATCGCGAGAAGTAAACCCACCCTGGCGATTTGCTGCAGATCGTCGAAAGCCTCACCGCGGCCGGAGAATTTGCGCGCGATGTGCTCGGCCAGCGGCAGGCACAGCCGGGTCACTTCCTCGCGCAACTCATTTCGATGCGGATCGTGCGCCGCGAGCGTCGCCATCTTCTCGAACCATGGCTCGATGTTGTCGTAGCTGTCGCCGGGTGAACTGGTGCGTCGCGACGCATCGGCCCGGTCGGTGGTGAACTCACGTTGCATCGGATGTCCCTCGTTCCCAACTGAATTCGATGGCCGTCGGATACCCACCCGCGTCGAGATCAAAAGAGTCCTGGATCATCTCGGCCGAGTCGGTGAGCACCTGCACCAACTGCCAGCTCAGCGGGTCGCGACTGACTTCGACATCCCTTGTCGTCGTCGCGCTGATCCGGACGCTGATCCGGCGCCGGTTGTAGGTGAACGCACACCGCAGGGTCGAGCCGGGCACCGCGTCGAGCATCAACGCGGTCGCCGCTTCGCTGAGCACCAGCCGAATATCCGGGATCGCATCGAGCGTGACGTCCGCCATCATGCACGTGGTATCGGTGAGTGCGCGCAACATCCCCAGTTCGTGCGGCTCAGCTGCCAGTTCGAGGGCCACTCGGTGCGCGACCACCGCCGTGTGGTGTGGTGTCGAGGCACCGGAATCCACCTTGATCATCTTCACCGCCTCCCAACGATTCACTCCTGCCATACCCGAGAGGCGCGGCCCCAACCCGACAGCCGATATCTGGCCGCCGCGATGTGACTTGTCTTACCGACGTCACGCTTCCGGTCGCCGGGTGGTATCGCCGGTACCGCTGCGGCTGACCTCGTAGCCGAGCAGTCGTTCGGCCTCCTCGATACCGCCCTGCAGGTCGCCGACGGCGTTCATCTTGGACAGGTCGAGGCCGATGGTCACCAGCGTCAGCGCGATCTCCGACGACAGTCCGGTGATGATCACGCTCGCGCCCATCAGGCCGGACGCGTCGACGGTCTGCACCAGGTGGTTGGCCACGGTGGAGTCGATGGTCGGCACACCGGTGATGTCGATGACGACGACCTTGGCGCGATTGGCCCGAATCGCGCGCAGCAGCTGTTCGGTGAGCTGACGGGCCCGCTGCCCGTCGAGCACGCCGATGATCGGCAGGATGAGCAGCTGTTCACGCACCTGCAGCACCGGCGTGGACAGCTCGCGGATCGCCTCCTGCTGCTGGCGGATGATGCGTTCGCGTTCCTCGACGAAGGAGACGCCCACCGTGTTGGCGATGCGGTTCGCGGCCGGTTCATAGGCGTCGAGCACCGCGTTGAGCAGCTGGAAATCCGCCTGATACTTCTCGAACAGCGAGCGGGCCAGCACGTCGCGCAGCAGCAGCACGATGCCGAGCACCTCGTCGGTCTCGACGCCTCTCGGAATGATCCGCTCGGACAGGTCGCGCGCGTAATCCTGCAGCGCCTCCACCGAACCGGTCTCCAGCACGGCCACGTAGTTGTCGTAGACCGACGTCGCCTCGGAGAACATCTCGTCGGGCGTCATCGCGGTCAGCAATTGCGCCTCGGTAATGCGGCGCGCCCACTCCTCACGCAACACAGTGCGGTTCTGCCGCAGGTGCTCGACCAGCTCGGAAAGCAGACCCTCACTGACACCGTTGGAGCTGGTGTCCGCCGCGAAAGCAGTAATCGACATCTCGGACAATGCCGCCTCCGGTCCATCCCACGCACATCGGACTGGCGTGCTCGAAATTACCGTGGACAGCCACCTTCTGGACCGCCCACTGCCCGCAGAATCGTATACCTATCGAGGGCAATGGAGCCATCGAAAGGGGCTGGACCCGGTTTCCGGGCGCGGCGGACGGGGTACTCCGGCTACCCGCTTCCGTTTCCGCTCTCCGCCAAGCGAATTCGTCGCGGCCCGCTCGACGCCGTCGCGTGTGTGCCGAGCAGGTGGTCCACATCGGTGTCGGTGACCGGGTCGAAGCGCAGGTAGGACTCGTCGAGCGGGCGGGGATTGGCCGATGTTTCCAGGCACACGATCTTGTCCGCGTGGTAGGCCAGCGTCCGCACGATGCGGTGCGGCGCGACCGGGACGGCGAGCACGACGCGGACCGCACCGCGGCGATAGGCGGCCCGGCAGGCGGTGCGTGCGGTCATGCCGGTGGTGACGCCGTCGTCGACGACCAGTGCCGTGCGTCCGCGCAGTTTCGGCTGCGGACCGTGTCGCCGGAACCGCTCGGACCGGCGGTGCAGGCTGTCGCGTTCGTGTGTTTCGGTGTCGGTGAGTTCCTGGTCCGTCAGGAAGGCGCTGTGGACGACGATCTCGTCGATGATCCGGGTGTCGTCCTCGCCGATGGCGCCGAAGGACAGCTCCGGCCGATACGGGACGCGCAACTTGTTGACGACGATCGTGTCGAGCGGCAGGCGCAGGCGGACGGCGACCTCGACGGCGACCGGGACACCGCCGCGCGGCACACCGAGGACGACGACATCCGGCCCGCGGAAGGCCTGCAACCGGTCGGCGAGCCGACGTCCCGCGTCTTGCCGATCGAGGAACAGCGAACGCAGATAGGCCCGGCGGTCGGTGTGGTCGCTGGATAAAGCGGGATCGTCCATACGTCCCCCGAGCATCGAGTGGCAAATCCGGAGCCGCGCTTCGGGACTCAGAAGGACATTGCCAATTCTAGCTGGCGGTAGCGCTTTATCCGGCGGTTTGTCCTGGGGATACCACCGTGCGCCCGAAAAGTATTGGGGGGTAGCCGATCACGAACGGCGTTGGGATCGCGACGGCGCGATCGGTTCGACGAAATGCGGCGCGGTGGGTGCCCGGCCGGACACCGTCTGGATGATCTCCACGGCTAGGTCGGCGACGCGTACGTTGCGCTGCTGGGACCGGCCGCGCAGCACCTCGAAGGCGGCGTCGCGGTCGCAGCGCCGTTCGGCCATCAGGATGCCGAGCGCCTGATCGATGGTGGATCGCGAGGCCAACGTGGCCCGTAGCTGTTCGGTCAGCTTGGCCTGTCGCGCGGTGTCGGACGCGACGGCGAGCAGCACGCCGAGGTGTTCGGCGGTGAGGGTGGCCGCCCGGCGGATCCGGTCGGTGAAGCCGTTCGGCTGGGTCGAGTAGAGCGAGAGTGCGCCGACCGCTGCGCCGTCTACCGAAAGCGGTTGGGCGTAGATGGATTTGACGCCGTAGGCGAGCATTCGGGTCGAATAGCCGCCCCAGCGGTGCTCCGTCGCGACGTCGGGTACCGAAACCTGTTGTGCCGTACCGATGGCTTGCAGGCAGGGATCGTATCCTTCGCTGCTCCGGGATTCCTCGACGAGCATCGCGTGCGCGGCGCTCGAACCGCCGACAATGGTGCCTTCGTCGTGGGTGAGCGTGACGCCCGCCATCAGGTGGTCCGGCAGCATCCGCACGACGGTATCGGCGATGGCGCATAGTGATTCGGCGACCTCGTCTCCGGTCAACAGCAGCGTCGTCAACTCCGACATTCCCAAAGCCAGTTCGTCAGTCATGAAATGCCTTGACGGTCAACATAATTGGTATCCGTCCTCCAGTATGCGGCGGGCGAGCTCCGAGACTGCGATGCCGTCGGCGAAGGCGCGGGCACGCAACAGCGCCTGTGCGGCGTCGAGATCGCAACTGCATTGCACGGCAACCATACCGACCGCCTGATGCACGGCGGCGAGGTAATCGGCATCATCGAACAGCGTGCCCTGAGGCGCGCCGTCGGCGGTTGTTCCGTACGAGGCGAGCAGCACCGAGTTGGCGAGGGCGTCGGCCACCTTCTCGGCGGCCGGAGTGATTTCGGTGCGCAGTCCGGCGCGGCTGGTGAACACGCACAACGCACCGAGCAGACGGGAGGACAGCAGCGGGACCGCGACCACCGACTGCACGCCGAGCTCGGTCAGCGCCGGGCCGTAATGCGGCCAGCGGGCGGCCAGTTGCGTGGCATTCGCGGTGACGAACTCCCGGCCGCCGAGCACGTCGCGGGCCGGGCCCTCGCCGATCAGCAGTTCCAGATCATGAGCGGCCCGCGCGGTGCGGTCCGAGGCGGAAACCAGCAGCTCCTCGCCGGTCTGGCCGAACAGGGTCACCGCGGCGCTGTCCATCCCGAGATGCTGGGCTACCGCGGCCATGAAGACCGGCCGCAGTGTGGCTTGATCGCCGATGTACCACCGCTGCAGGCGCAGGGCATGGATCCGGTGCAGTCGCGCGCAGGCCAGATGGCGGCCCTCGATCCGTCGATGCAGCTCCGCCATCCGTTGCCGAAACGGTTGCATGGATTCCGGTCGCTGGGTGGCCTGCGCCTCGTATTTCGCTGCCACCGCCGCCGCGCGAGCTGCTCGTTCTCGCTCGGCGCTGAATTCCTGCCACTCACGGGCAATTTCCTGGTGAGCGTCCGAATACGACCGCACGCCTTCGAGCCTACGCGCATACCGCGCTACCAGTACTAATTGCCCTGTATACCAACGTGTGTCGAGGGGACTTCCTCCAAGAGCAGCACCACACCGTCGCGGGTGCCGTCCAGCGGCGAACAGGTCACCGCGCAGGTGATCGAACGCCCGATCCGGTTGACCGCCGGGATCTCCACCGGGCCGTCGCGGCGCCCTGTTTTGAGGCAGCGCTGGATGCTTTCGTGCAGCTGCTGGGTGGGCAGCCCGAAGTCCAGCGCGAAGAACACCTGCTGCTGGACCTCCTCGGAGCGCAGCCCCCACATCTCCTCAGCGCCCCGGTTCCAGCTGCGGACCCGCAGCTGATCGTCGAGCACCACCACGCCTGCCGCGACACTGGACAGCACGCCTTCGAGGAAGGTGCGGGTCTCGTTCAGTTCGTCGGTGCGGATCCGCATCTCCTCGTTCATGGTTTCGAGTTCTTCGTTGCCCGACTGGAGTTCCTCGTTGGTGGTTTCGAGTTCCTCATTGGTCGATTGCAGTTCTTCGTTGGTGGTTTCGAGTTCCTCGATGCTGGATTGGAGTTCTTCGTTGGTGGTTTCGAGTTCTTCGTTGGTGGATTGGAGTTCCTCGTAGGCGGTCTCCAGTTCCTCCCGCTTCACCTTCACTTCGAGCGAAAGCCGGGTCGGCACAGTGGTATCGACGAAATTGACCACCACGCCGACATCGGATCCGTCGCTGCCCCACAGCGGCTGGATGTGCACCTCGAAGTACTGGATGTCGTCCGGGCCGAGCTTGCGTTCGGCCGCGCTGACCCGGATGCTGCGGCGTTCGGTCACCGCTTGCTGGATCAGCGAGCGCAATTCGACCGGCCGATAGGAGATCTCCAGCTCGCTCAGCGCCCGGCCGATATCGTGCTGAGTCAGGCCGAACTGGCTGCGCATCTGATTGTTGAGGATGGTGATCCTGCCTTGCGTGTCGAGGCCGATCACCCCGAACGGGGCGGTCTCCAAGGCGAGTTCGCCGAGTTGGCGTTTCTTGACCAGGCCCTGCACCTCCAGGCCGAGGTCGACGTCGAGCCGCGCCGGGCTCGGCTGGTGCGGTGGCCTGACCTCACCTGCCCGGCGTCGGAAGATGCGCTGGCGCATGCTGGCCACCCCGAACCGTTCGCCCTCGGAGAGCAGCAGTTCGGCCTTGCCGAGGAACAGGAATCCGCCCTCGCGCAGCGCGAAGCGGAACCGGTCCAGGATCTGCGATTGCGCCTCGGCGTTGAAGTACATCAACGTGTTTCGGCATACCAGCAGGTCGAGGCGGGAGATGGGCGCGTCGCGGGTGATGTCATGGCGGCCGAAGATCACCCGACGGCGCAGGTCCGAGCGGAAGACGAACTTGTCGCCGATCGGCTCGAAATACCGGTCCCGCAGCTCACCGGACAGTTGACCGAGCGCCTTCGCCGGATAGACACCGGACCGTGCCTCGCGCAGGGCTTCCTCGTCGACGTCGGTGCCGTAGAGCTTGACTCGTTTCGCGCACTCCTCGATGCCGAGCACCTCGGCGAATGCGATCGCCAGTGAATAGGTTTCCTCGCCGCTGGAGCAGCCCGCGCTCCAGATCCGGATCTCGCTGTCCGGCTTGGTATTCGCGATCAATTCCGGCAGCACCTCGCGCTGCAGGTACTGCCAGGCATCCACATCGCGGAAGAAGCTGGTGACATTGATCAAGATGGTGTTGAACAGGTGGCGGAATTCCTCGGCGTTGCTTTCCAGCAGATCGCGGTAGTCGAGGTAGTCGCCGACTTGAACCTCCTGCATTCGCTTGCGGATACGCCTGGTCAGCGACGAGCGCTTGTAGCCGGTGAAATCGAAACCGCGCGAATCACGAATGAACACCAGCAGATCCTCGAGCGCCGGGTCGACGGTGTCGATCTCTTCACCCGGTGCCGTCATGATCTCCTCGCTCGATTCGGTCACGACGTGCTCTCCATCACGAGACCGCGGATAACGCCCGCGATCTCATCAAGTGGCACAACGAGATCCACGTCGCCGGTCGCCACGGCGGCACCCGGCATGCCCTTGAATTCCGCTTCTTCCGGATCCTGCGCGACCACCGTGCCACCACGGGACTTGATCGCGCTCACTCCCGTCGCGCCGTCGCTACCGGAGCCGGTGAGCACACAGGCGATCGCGCGCGGACCGTAGGCGCCCGCCACCGATTCGAACAGCAGGTCGGCCGAGGGCCGGACGAAGTGGACGAGCTCGCTGCCGGACAAGTCGAGGACACCTTTCGGCTCCACCAGTAGGTGGTAGTTGGGCGGCGCGATGTAAACCGTTCCAGCCGTGATGGTTTCACCCGCTTGGGCCAGCTTTACGTGTAATTCGGTTCGGCGCGAAAGCAATTCGGCAAGCACGGTCTTGTGGCGTGGGTCGAGGTGTTGCACCACGAGCACCGGTACCGGCAGGGTGGCCGGGAGGGCGCCGAGGACCTTGAAGAGCGCGGTGATACCGCCCGCCGACGAGGCTATGGCAACGACGGCGTACTGGTCATCCGAGGTCATGGTCGCGCCGACCAGCCGTGAGGTGCACGGGATCAGCGTAACGCGGGGACGGATACCCGCCCAGCGCCGACTGTGGTCCGGCGCGGCGCGCCCCGACTGTCATCGGCGCCTTCTGCTGTACAGCTCGGCCATCGGCGCGGTGGCGGTGAGGCTGAGCATCGCCATGCCGGTCGTGCGGATCATCGAATCGAGATTGACGAGGATGTCGACGATGGCGGTGCGGTGCTCGTCGAGCTCCGCGGTGGTGAGCCCGTCCCGGTCGAACGCCATCCGAATGGTGTCGAGTCGCAGGCCGGCATCGAACAATTTCCGGACCAGCCGGTCGCCCAATTCGGTGAACTCGGCGGTGTCGTAGGGCTCCAGCTCCGGTTGCTGGGGCGGCGGGCGCGAAGGCGCGTGCGGGATGAGTTCGTCGCGCGAGACGAGCGTCATGATTCCTCCGGGTTCGGTCGCAGGCACGGAGAGCCACGCTGCGGGACTCGGGGGATTTTCAATGAAAACTGTACGCCTTAGCCCCAGCTCGGGGGCCTGAGTGGCGGTTACTCGAGGTGCCGGTGACTACGCACCCATGTTTGCATCGACTTGGGCCGGTTATCCGCCACACGACTGGCCCGATAAAGGCAGGTCGGTCGAACCCAATCGAAAGGGGTTAGACAGTGAGCGCAGTTGACAAGGCCAAGAACAAAGCCGAAGAACTCGCCGGTCAGGCCAAGGAGAAGTTCGGTAACGCCACCGACGACCAGGACCTGAAGAACGAGGGCAAGGCCGACCAGGTCAAGTCCAACCTCAAGGACGCGGGCGAGAAGGTCAAGGATGCTTTCCGTAACTGACGGATAGTCCGGCCGCTGCTCGAGCGGGTGCGTGTCCCCATCGGACGCCACCCGCTCGTCCGCGTCCAATGGGGCGTTCGTAAAAACATCTCGAGCACACCGAGTCCGGCGATAGGGTGCGGTGGTCTATCGCGTATATCGGCGACTCGGGAGGATCGGGATGATCGCGGCACGGATGGTGGCTGTTGTTGCATCGGTGTTCGTCAGTGCGGGATTGCTGGGGGGAGTGGGACCCGCTACCGCGGGACCGGTGGCGTGTGCGACGGGAAATCCGTTGCAGCCCACCGCGGAACTGTTCGCGACCGACAACACCGCGACCATCACCGACCCGGAAGATCAGCGACTGCGTACCAGGCTGGACGGGTTCGAGCTGGCCGTCGACGGGATCGCGTTGCAGCACATCGGATTACCCGTAGGGTCGACGTTGGTCAGCGGTGTGTTCTGGTCCGATGAGCGGCAGCAGGCGACCTACGAACGGTCCCGCGAGTTCCATCTGGCCTGTGTCGACAGTGCCGATCTGCGGCAGATCGCCGACCAGGTGCGTGGGCGGTTCCAGCAGGAATCGGTGCTGACGTTTCAGCGGCTCGCCGCGAATTCCCCTGGGGTGGATGCATTTACGGTGACCATCACGGGCGTGGACGTGCGGCGGTTCCGGGACGGCCTCGTCGCCGATCCGGTGGCCCGCGAACGCCTCGTCGGCGGGTCGGTCACCGAGGCGAACACGCTGATTCTCGTGGTCGACGTCGCCGATATGGCGTTGGCGCAGCAATTCGTCGCGGGCATCGGTGGCACCTGGGATGCGGGCAGCGTGCAGTACGGCGATCGCGAATTCGTCAGCGCCTGAAGGGTTCCCGGCTCAATGCTCGATTCTGCTCAGGATGTCGCGTAGTGCCCGCAGATCATCGGCGGGCAGCGCGTTGACCGAGTCCGGTGCGGGGTCCGGCGTCGCCAGTGCCTTGGCGAGTACGGCACGACCGGCCGTGGTGATGGACACCAGCTTCTTGCGCCGGTTGGTCGGATCCACCTCCCGGACGACGTAACCCTGCTCCTCGAGATCGTTGACCGCGACCGTGGCAGCCGGTGCGTCGATCGCCGCGGCGTGCGCCAGCTCGGTCACGGTCAGCGGCGCGGCTCGCAGGCGGCGCAGCACGCGAATCCGACTGAACGGCAGACCCGTTCGCTCGACCGCGGCGCGCCGCCACGGGTCGCGGGAGTACATCACGACTCGGGTGAGCAGGGCCCACACCTCGTCGGGTGTGGGGTTGTCATCCGGCATGGACGGGCACCTTCTGTTCCAGCAGTGGGGCGACACGGTCACTCGACCGCTTGGCCCACGGGGTGTTCGCGACTATGCCGAGTATGGCGACACCGGCGGTCAGCACCGCGATCACCCACCACAGTCCCGCGCCGGCCAGCGCGCCACACAGCGCGACACCGATGCTCACGCCCACCTGACGGCTGGTCGAGGCCACCGCCGACGCGGCGCCCGCCCGGTCCAGCGGCATCCCGCTGACCGCCGTGGTGGTGATCGGCGCGTTCACCGTGCCGAAGCCGATGCCGAAGATCGCGAACATGATCACCAGCTGCCACACCGGAGTGTTCGGATCGAGCGTGGTGAGCATGATGGCGGCGACGGTCATCATCACACCCGCGACGATCAGCGACGGTTTGGTCCCGACCCGGCCGACCAGGCGGCCCGACAGCGGCGAGACGATCACCATAGCGATGGCCATCGCTAGGTACAGCAGGCCGGTGTGCACCGCCGAATAGTGCCGGACCTGCTGCAAATACAGCGAGCAGCTGAACAGGAACGCGCCGAGCGCGGCGAACGAGAAGATGGCGATCACCGTCGCCGAGGCGAACGGCACGCTGCGGAAGAACCGCAGATCGATGAAGGGATCAACGCGGCGCGACTCGTAGTAGACGAACGCGGCGAGCGCGAGCGCCGACACCACGAAGATCACCGGCCTGCGCTCGATCAGCCCGAACACCGTGGCGAACAGGAACACCACCGCGAGCAGCTGCCCGATCGGATCGATGCCGCGCACCGTCGCCGACTTCGATTCCGGCACGAACAGCACCGTCATCACCAGCGCGAGCAGGCAGATCGGCAGGTTGATCCAGAACACCGACGCCCAGCCGAGGGCGTCGATCAGCACGCCGCCGACGGTCGGCCCGAGTGCCATCGAGATGCCGACCACCGCACCCCAGACGCCGATCGCCCGAGCGCGTTCCACCCGTCCGGTGAAGACGGTGGTGATGATCGACATCGCTACCGGGTTGAGCATCGAACCGCCGATGGCCTGCAGAAACCTGGCGCCGATCAAGATCTCGATGGACGGCGCGAGGCTGCACAGCAGCGAACCGACCGCGAAGGTGACCAGCCCGATCCGGAACACCCTGCGCCGCCCGAACCGATCCGCCGTGGCACCGGCCAGCATCAGCAGGCTGGCGAGGGTGAGCGTGTAGACGTCGACGATCCACTGCAGCCGGGGTAGCGGCGCGTGCAGATCGGTCTGAATGCTCGGTATCGCGACATTCACGATGGTCGAGTCCATCGAAACGATGAGCAGGCTCAGGCAACAGGTGGCGAGCACAAGCGTCTTACGCCGTGCGGTCATCTCCTGGACAGTTGTAATCACACAACTATTGTGACTTCACAACTGTTCTGAACGCAAGAGCTGTGATCGCGGTCGCAGCGGTGCGATCGGGTAGCGACTGTCCTACCCTGACTACGGTTCGTCGGTCCGTTCTAGGGAGTCTCGGTGGTCGCTGCACTCGTCAAAGGGCAGAACGGGGTGCTGGCGCAACCGAAGGTCGTGTTGTCGGTGCGGACCGAGGCCGCGGTTGATGTGTCGGCGTTGCTGGTGACCGGGGCGGGCAAGGTACGGTCCGACGCCGACTTCGTGTTCTTCAATCAGCCGGCTGCGCCTGGCGTCGTGTTGGGTGCTGGTGCGGCGCTGGAGGTTTCGTTTGCCGAGGTGCCCGCGGAGATCGCGCAGCTGCGGGCCGTGATCACATTGGACGATTCGAACGCTACGTTCGGACAGTTCGGCGCGCCGGTGGCAACAGTGGCCGACCTGTCCGGAAATGTGTTGTACGAGTACCGGATCGAAGGGCTCGGTAGCGAGTCGGTGGTGATCGCGCTCGAGTTGTATCGGCGCGGTGCCGAGTGGAAGGTCCGGGCGGTAGGGCAGGGGTACGCGGGCGGGTTCGCGGCGCTCGTCACCGATCACGGTGTGCGCGTGGACGATACGCCCGCACCTGTCGCGGCGCCGGAACCCGCATCGGATCTTCGGGTACGGACCGTGCCCGGTGAGGCCGCGCTCTCGTTCGAGAAGCGTGAAAAGCTGGACATGCGCAAGCGAGCCGTCGCCAAGGTGCTGATCAGTAAGGACGCCTGGGGGATTCGAGCACGGGTGGTGCTGGTGATCGACAAGACCGGCAGCATGCTGAAGCAGTACCGCACCCAGGTGGTGCATCGGGTGGTGCAGCGGATGATTCCGGTGGCGACCCAGCTGGACGACAATGGCGCGCTCGAGGCGTATCTCTATGCCCACTCGTTCGCCAAGCTGCCCGACATCACCGTCGCGCACGGCGACGAATGGGCGCACACCTATCTGCACCTCAATGGCACGCATGCGGGCATCGACTACAGCCGAATCGGCGGCCGCAACGACGAATTGCCGATCATGCGCGACATCATGTCCTCACTGCACCCGGGCGACGGGCCGACCCTGATCCTGTTCTTCACCGATGGCGGTTTCGCGAACAAGCGCGAGATCGCCGCGCTGATGCGCGAGGCGGCACAGCTGCCCGCCTTCTGGCAGTTCATCGGACTAGGTCGCGCCAACTACGGACTTTTGCGTTCACTCGACGAGATGACCGGCCGAATAGTAGACAACGCAGGCTTTTTCGCGCTCGATGACATCGATAAGGTCGACGACGGCGAGCTGTACGCGCGATTGCTCGGTGAATTCCCGGAGTGGTTGCGCGCGGCCAAGGCGGCGGGCATCCTGCGCTGAGCCGCCAATGGTGTTCAGTCCTCGGGGATCTGCTCCACGGCCCACTTGGCCCATTCCTCGTTCATCGCGAAGAAGCGTTCGCCCCACTCCAACGCGATGCGGCCGTACCTGGAGAAGTCGTTGTCGTCCCAGTCGACGCTCGATTCTTTGAGCGCGAGTAGGTCCGCCCGGCTCTTGCCGGACCTGGTCGCGATGCCGTCCAGATAGTCCGCCGCCTCGACCTGGGAGATCGCGCCGAGGAAGAACACGCGCAGCAGCGTCTCGTTGCGGATTACCCGCTTCGGCCTGGTGTCGGTGAGCCAGTGGCGCAGCTCGGCCAGCCCGGCGTCGGTGATCGTGTATTCCTTGCGGCCGCGCGGGCCTTCGTCGGACACGGCGATCAGTTCGGCCTCGGCGAGTTTGGCCAGCTCGGTATAGATCTGACTCTGTGTCGCAGACCAGACATTGGCCAGCGAGATCTTGAACCGCTGCAGCAGGTCGTAACCGCTGGCCGGGCGGTCGGCCAGCAATCCGAGCATGGCGTAACGGAGACTCATGGCCCCCACTCTACATTCCACTCTTGACAGGTCGAAGTCGGAGCCTCTAATTTCGACATGTCACAACTGGAATGTCGCGGCAACGAGGAGCTTTCGGACATGTCGTACTTGCGCACTTTCGCCCCCTGGATCGTCTACGCAGTGATCCCTTCCGCGCATTGGCAGTGGGCGGCGCTGATCGCGCTGATCATGTCGGTGATCGAGGTGGCCCGCCAGTTGCGTGCGGGCCGCACCCTCGACGCCTTGATGATCGAGATCGGCTCACTGGTCTTCTTCGCGGCACTGACGGTGCTCGCCTTCGCTGACCCGAATACCGCCCTGCATCCCTACAGTCCGGCGCTCTCCTCGGGCGTGCTCGCGCTGATCGCCCTCGTCTCGCTGGCGCTGCGCAAGCCCTTCACCCTCGGTATCGCGAAACAGACCAGCCCGCAAGAACTCTGGGACAACCCGGTGTTCATCCGCACCTCCTACGTACTCACCTCGGTCTGGGCGGCAAGCTTCGTCATCGGTTGCCTCGTGCTGGCGGCACTGGCGCATGCCGACTCGACGCCGCGGACCATCGCTCAAGTCCTGGCCTTCGTGATTCCGGTGGTCTTCACCATCCGCTACGTCGCCTACATCCAGTCCAAGGCGCGCACTGCCGCCGAAGCCTGACCTTTCGACCAGAACGGTTGTCTCCCATGACTACTGCTGTCCCGCACCTCACCGGCAACTACGCACCCGTCACCGAAGAACTGACCGCCCACGATCTCGCCGTCACCGGGCAGATCCCGCCCGAGCTCACCGGCTGGTACCTGCGCAACGGCCCGAACCCGCACGAGGCCGCGTCCCGGCACTGGTTCGCCGGCGACGGCATGGTGCACGGGGTGCGGATCGAGAACGGCTGCGCCGTCTCCTACCGCAACCGCTGGGTGCGCACCTCGACCTTCACCGACGGCACCCGCAGCTATAGCGAAACGGGCGAGCGGAACTTGGCGGCCGGTGTCGCCAACACCCACGTCATCCGGCACGCGGGACGCACGCTGGCGTTGGTCGAAACGTCCTATCCCTATGAATTGACCTGCGAGCTGGACACCGTCGGCCCCTACGATTTCGACGGCAAGCTGCACACCGCGATGACCGCGCACCCCAAGACCTGCCCGGTCACCGGCGAGCTGCACTTCTTCGGCTACGAGGTGATCGGGGAGCCGTTCCTGACCTACCACCGCGCCGACGCCGACGGCAATCTGCTGCTCAGCCGTCCCATCGACGTGCCTGCCGCGACGATGCAGCACGACTTCAATCTCACCGCCGAGCATGTCGTATTCATGGATCTGCCGGTCGTTTTCGACCTGGCGACCGTGGCCGCCGGCGACGGCATGCCGTTCCGCTGGAGCGACAGCTACCAGGCGCGACTCGGCGTGCTGCGGCGTGACGACCCGTTCGGCGAGGTCCGCTGGTTCCCGATCGACCCCTGCTATGTCTTCCACTCGCTCAACGCGTACGACGAGCCGGGCAAGATCGTGCTGTACGTGATGCGCTACGCGGAGCTGTGGCGCGCCGATTCACACGGCTTCGACAAGTCGACCCTGTGGCGCTGGACCATCGATCTCACCGCAGGCACCGTCACCGAGGAACAACTCGACGATCGCAACGCGGAGTTCCCGCGGGTGGACGATCGCCTGGTCGGTCTGGACGCGCGTTTCGGGCATGCCTCGGTGGCCGGCGATTCCGGTGCCCTCGTGCGCTATGACCTCCATACCGGCAGCCAGGCCTCGCACGAGTTCGGTCCCGGTCGGATTCCGGGTGAAGCCGCCTTCGCGCCCGCCGACCAGAATCCCGGCGGGCACGGCTATCTCATGACCTATGTCTACAACGCCGAAACCGACCGTAGCGATCTGACCATCCTGAATGCCGACGACGTGGCCGCCGCCCCGGTGGCCACCATCCACCTGCCGCAGCGTGTCCCGTTCGGGTTCCACGGAAGTTGGCTCGCGGATAAGTAGTTCGCGACGAGGCCGCGGCGGGCTTGGTACCGCCGCGGTTTTCCGTGTCCGGTGAACGCGTCAGCCGGGCTGGAGACCTTGGGGGAGTGGGGTTCTCGTGGTGTGGGCGGTCAGCCGATGACGGCGTTCATGATGGTGCCCGCGCTTGTCGCGACGACACCGCCGATCATGGCGCCCGCCACCATCTTCGGGGAGTCGAGTC
Organism: Nocardia sp. NPDC046473; assembly: GCF_040645995.1. Classification (NCBI taxonomy): domain Bacteria; kingdom Bacillati; phylum Actinomycetota; class Actinomycetes; order Mycobacteriales; family Nocardiaceae; genus Nocardia; species Nocardia sp. NPDC046473. Next base: position 477,051 of record NZ_JBEYZJ010000004.1, on the reverse strand, counting down.
CGCCGCCGGTCCACTTCTCCCACGCGAACTTGCCGCCCGCGTAGATGATGGCGGTGATGCCCGCCAGCAGGACGAACCAGGTGAAGTAGCGGACCAGTTGGAGGAACTTGTCGGAGACCGGCGGAGCCTCGGGGCTGGGGTTGCCGATCTGAGCAAGCAGTGTGTCGTGCACGGCGAGCAGGATCATCGTGGTCAGCTCATTCTGGATTCGGGACAGGGCAGGATTCGCTGACTGCGATGGTATCGGTTTGTTCGCTGCAATGCAGTCGGGTCGGTGCAGCGCAGTGAAGTTCGGCGTCGCCGGGGCCTTGCCGGGGTTGCTGTCGGTCGGGATGATGGGTGGGGCGGGGTGCTCGAAGACCCGGTCGCCGCGCACCGCCGGTGCCGTCGGCGGGTTGTCTCGCACTACTGCTTGGGGGCGAGTCCGCTGGTGATACCGCGGAGCGTGAGCTCGCAAGGCCGGCAATCGTGGTCGACGCCGGGTGGTTCTACCCGCGGTGGCCACACGAGTGTCGCCGTGCCCGTATCCTCATCCAAGATCGAATTCATCGGTGGTTTAACAGCTTTCGCGTGGCAGCTCGGCGGCGGCAAAGTTGTAGTGGAGCGTAGGGAGTAGACGGTGAGCATCATTTTGACGTCGATCGGGGATACCTTCACGACCCTGGCGCAGGTCAGCAACCCGACCCCGCAGGCGCCGCCCTTGTCGGACAAGCTGTTACAGATGGTCCGCTACCTCACCTGGTTCGCGCTGCTCTCCGGGATCCTCGCCATCATCTTCGCGGGCGGCAAGTTCGCCTGGGAGAAGTGGCAGGGTGGCGCGCTGCAATCGCCGAAGATGATCGCGGGCGCCATGATCGGCGGCGTTGTCGCGACAAGCGCGGGCACCATCATGAACGCCGTGCTCGGTACCTAGGCGTCGCTCGGCAAATCCTTGGCTATACTCCTGCGCGGATCTCTCGCAATGTCCGATCGGATCGGAAGCAGGGAAAAAACCTATGGGCGAGACCGACGGCGGAATGTCGCGCCGGGCCATGTTCGGCTTGGCGGCGACTGTGGCGGCGTCCGCGGTCGGGTTGTCGGCGTGTGACGGATCCGGCGACCCGTCGTCCGGCCCCGTCACCACGGCACCGAGCGCTGCCGAGGCGATCGCCAAGGACGCCTACATCTTCGGTTTCCCGCTGGTCCTGATGGACGTCACCAAGGCGGCCGCCGCGGCGAGTACCCCGGCCAATCGGTTCCAGCACGCTGCGGCGCTACCGACGCCCGCACGCCGGGATGTGGTGCGGCTCAACCTGGACACGCTGTATTCGTCGGCGTGGCTGGACCTGCGGGCCGAGCCGATGGTGTTGCAGGTGCCTGTGATGGACGGCGGCCGGTACTGGCTGATGCAGTTGCTCGACGCGTGGACCAATACCGTGCACAACCCGAGCAGCGTTCGGCCACAGGCGAAGTCGGGTGCGCCGTTCGCCTATGCCATCGTCGGGCCCGGCTGGACCGGCACGCTGCCGGACGATGTCACCCCGTTGCCGGTACCGACGCCGACGGTGTGGCTGCTCGGCCGGATTCAGGTCAACGGCGTGGACGACCTTCCCGCGGTGCATGCGCTGCAACAGCAATTGCAACTGGTGTCGCTCAGTGACTGGACCGCGCGACGACCGGCGCCAACCGTTCCATCTGCGCCGCAAGCAGTTTCGACGCCGCCGGCCAAACAGGTCGCCGAGATGGACGCGCGGACCTTCTTCGACCGGCTGTGCGCGGTGCTGGCGATCAACCCGCCCGCCCCCGGCGATGCCCCCGCCATGAAACGTCTTGCCACGATCGGCATCACGCCGGGCGGTAGCGTCGTCGGCCTGTCCGACACCGAACTGGCCTCGGCGGTAGGCACAGCGCGACAACAGATTCCGGTCTACCTCGATCCGAAGTCGGTGAACGAGAACGGCTGGACCTTCGATCCCGATATCGGCGCCTACGGCACCAACTACCTGCAGCGGGCCGCCGTCGCGTGGAAAGGGTTGGGCGCCAACCTGCCTCAGGACGCGATCTATCCGACGCTGTTCGCCACGGCCGGTGCCAACGGCAGCACCGGCCGGTTCCGGCTGCATTTCCCGGCGGGCCAGACCCCGCCGGTCGACGCCTTCTGGTCGCTGACCGCCTACGACGCCGACAGCTACCTGATGTCCAACCCGGCCGGGATCTACGCGATCGGCCACCAGATCCCGGTGGTGCCCAACCCCGATGGCTCCGTCGACCTCGCGGTTCAGCAGGCCGACCCGGGTCCGTCGGTCCCGCCGGGCAACTGGCTGCCCATCCCGGAGTCGGGCCAGTTCTCGCTCACCCTGCGGTTGTATGCACCGAAAGACGAGGCAATCCAAGCTCGATGGCAACCGCCGCGACTGACACCAGTGCCCTGAGGTCGTCCGAACAGGTCGCCGCGCGCGCTGCCGACGAGACGGCTGAGCAATCGGAAAGCAACTGGGGTGACGACGGCACGTTCGACCTGCCCGTATGCCTCCGCAGGCTCGACTGAGCTGGGCGTTCGAGCACGGTCACTCGAACATCGGAATTAAGTAAACGGGTTTTACTAAACACTGTTCACAAGCCCTGGTTCTGTGGTTCCATCGTTTCTGGAACGTGTTCCACACAACGTTGTGAGGTCTGCAGTCCAGACCGGTAGGAGATAGCCCCGTGACCGTGACCACGCCCGCGATTCCCGCAGGATTCGATTTCACCGACCCCGACATGCTCGCCAGCCGACTGCCCGTGCAGGAGTTCGCCGAGCTGCGCCGCACCGCCCCCGTGTGGTGGTGCGCGCAGTCCGGCCGGGCCAGCGGCTTCGATGACGGCGGCTACTGGGTCGTGTCCAAGCTCGACCACATCAAAGAGATCTCGAAGCACCCCGAGCTGTACTCCTCGCACGAGAACGGCTCGATCATCCGGTTCAACGAGGAAGTGACACCGGAGCAGATCGGCATGCTCAGCGACATGCTGCTGATCAACCTCGATCCGCCCAAGCACACCAAGGTGCGCCGCATCATCTCGAAGGGCTTCACGCCGCGCGCGATCGAGAGCCTGCGCGCCGCGCTCACCGAGCGGGCGGCCAAGATCGTGCACGACGCCAAGAAGACCGGCCGCGGCGACTTCGTCGAGCAGGTCGCCTGCGAGCTGCCGCTGCAGGCCATCGCCGAGCTCATCGGCATCCCGCAGGAGGATCGCCGCAAGATCTTCGACTGGTCCAACCAGATGATCTCCTACGACGATCCCGAATTCGAGGGCGATCACCAGGCGGCGACGGCCGAGGTGATGGGCTACGCGTGGAACATGGCCGAGGACCGCCGCAAGTGCCCGGCCGACGACATCGTCACCCAGCTGGTCAACGCCGATATCGACGGCGAGGGCCTGGCCTCCGACGAGTTCGCCTTCTTCGTCATCCTGCTCTCGGTGGCCGGCAACGAGACCACCCGCAACTCGATCACGCACGGCATGAAGGCGTTCGTGGACAACCCGGACCAGTGGGAGCTGTACAAGGCGCAGCGGCCGCGCACCGCGCCCGACGAGATCGTCCGCTGGGCCACGCCGGTGAACGCCTTCCAGCGCACCGCGACCCAGGATCTCGAACTCGGCGGCCAGCAGATCAAGAAGGGCCAGCGGATCGGGCTGTTCTACGGCTCGGCGAACTACGACGAGGAAGCGTTCCAGGATCCGTTCAGCTTCGATGTGCTGCGCAATCCCAACCCACACGTCGGTTTCGGCGGCACCGGCACGCACTACTGCGTCGGCGCGAATCTGGCCCGGTTGCAGATCGATCTGATGTTCAACGCCATCGCCGACGCGATGCCGAATCTGCGTCAGGTCGCAGAACCTGTGCGATTGCGTTCCGGCTGGTTGAACGGCATCAAGCGGTGGGATGTCGAATACGCTTGAATCACAGGATGAGTAACCCCACCAAACCCCGGGGCCGCTCGCCGATCGTGACCGACGCTGAGATCCGGCGGGTGGCCAGGACGTTGCTTGTCGACCATGGACAAGCGGCGGTGAGCCTGCGTGCGATCGCGCGCGAGCTCGGCATCACCGCACCCGCGCTGTACCGCTATTACGGGTCCTTGGACGACCTGTTGGAACGGCTGCGCCTGGAATTCTGTGCCGATCTCGGCGACGAGTTGTCCGCCGAGATCGCCACGCTGCCCGACGACGGCGTGGTGCAGTTCTTCGCCATTTGCAAGGGATTCCGCCGCTGGGCGCTGGCGCACACCAGGGAGTTCACCCTGGTGTTCGCCTCGCCCGGCGGCGGCGAAGCCCGCGCGCTGCGCCGCTTCGACGAGCCGTTCGGACGGATCTTTCTCGCGGCGGCGGGCCGGTTGCTGGCCAACTACGACATCGTCACGCCGCCTACCGACGTCATTCCGCCGGAGCTGCGCGAAGATCTGGTGCACTTCCAGACCGAACTGCTCGCGGCGTTGTCGGAGTCCGGGCAGAAGTTCCCGGCGGAGAAGCTCGACCTGGGCGTGATGTACCTGATGATCCAGATGTGGGCGCGCCTCTACGGGCACGTCACCCTCGAGGTCTTCGGCAACTACCCGATCCCGCTGTCCAACCCGGAGATCCTCTTCGATGCCATGCTTCTCGACCTCGGCCACGCCGCCGGCCTACTGACCGACTAGCTCAGATGCGCGCGCCCTTCGCGCGGTTGCAGGCGCGGCACAGGATCTGCAGGTTGGTGGCGCTGGTCGCGCCGCCGCGGCTGAGCGGGATGATGTGGTCGAACTCGAGGTAGTGGCTGTCGCCGCATTCGACGCATTTGCCGCCGTCGCGCTGCCAGACTTCGGCTTTCACCTCCTGCGGGATGCTGCGGGTGTCGAGCTGACCGGGAGTGAGGATCAGGCGCTTGGCCACCCGTAGCGCGCCCTCGAGTGCGGCGGCGACGTAGTCCGGGTCGCTGACGGTGAAGGTGGCGCCGCCGCGCGACGAGGTCGCCGCGAGCACCACCGCGTTCTGCTCGGTATGCACGGAAACGACACGGGACCACAGCAATTCGGTGCCCGTGCCGTCGCCGACGAAGCGCAGCTTCTTGTTGCTGACGATCATCCTGCCCTCGGTGAGCCGCGGGCCGCGGGCCAGTTGGCGGACGTGCACCGCGGGCAGATCCAGATGCACCTTCTCCTCGGGATCGAGGTGCAGGCCCGGCGTCCGCATCACCGGCAGGTCGCCCGCGCGCAGCCGGGACAGGGTGCGGCCGCGATGCATTCGGCGACGCAGGTCCTCGATCAATGGACCGGCCAGGGCCAGTTCGGTGACGGCGTTCTCGAATGCCGCCAGCTCGTCGTGCTCGACCTCGCCGTCGGCGAAGGTGAAGGTGACCAACCGCTCCACATAGCTGAGCGCCGCGTCGCGCAACGCCTCGCGGCCCGCGCTCTCCTCGATTCGCTGATACCGCAAGGACGCCCACAGTGCCGCCCACTCGGGGCCGCGCGGCCCGTGCGCGGTGAGCACCCGCCACGCCTGGGTGTGCCAGTGGGTGAGGAACTCCTCGATCTCCGTTTCACACGACTGGCACGGTGCGAGGCCGCCGAACATCTTGCGGCGGCGGAGGTTTCCGCAGCGGTCGCAGTGCCGGTCGCGGGGCTGGTGGCGCTGGTGGGTGGCGCTGGTCCATTCGGTGCCGTCCCACCACCGCAACCGGGCCGGGTTCTCCGGGTCCGAATGCCAGTCGGCCAGTTCGGGATTCGGTGGCGGGGCGGGCGCGGGTATCGGGTCGGCCAGGCGTCGGGCGAGATCGACCGGGCGTTGCTGGTGCGAGCGAGTCGCGGGCGGGTCGAGCAGATCCGTGTGCCGCATTCGGGGATTCGTCGGGGCCTGCTCCTGATCGAACGCGTCGCCGTCGACGGGAATGCGCTCCAGCGTCGGGGGCTGCGGTGCGCGGCCACCGAACGGGTTCGCCGGGTGTGACGTTCGCGGCTGCTCGTCGACGCTGACGCCGAATTCGGTGACCAGCCCGGGCAATCCGGTGGACCAGCCCTGGGCGATGGCGCGGAATCGCCACTGCCCGTCCCTGCGGTAGAACTCGCCGAACATCAGCGCGGTGACGGGGTCGGCGTCCTCGATCTCGAACCCGGCCATCGGGCCGTGCGCGTCGTGAATGGTGAGGGACAGGCCGGTGAGGTCGCCGAAGGTGCCGTCGTCGATCGACCCGGTGATCAGGATCCGCGCCACGTCCGACTCGGTGCGCGGCAGCGAAACACTCAGCCGGGCGGTCCGCGGCGCGGGCTCTTGATCCAGGGTCACCGCCTGGGAAACATGGCGCGGGGCGTTGTAGAACACCAGATCGCGATCCGTGCGCACCCTGCCCGACTCGTCGAGCAAGAGGGCATGCGCGTCTACCGCGTGTTCCGACCGCCACGAAACAACCACGGCAAGAAGGGATGTCGGTACCGCTGCATTGGCGCCTTTGCTGAGTTTCATCGTGCTCGAACTATGCCACGACCCTCCGACACGCCGACTCAGCCGACCCCGCTACTCGGCGGGCCGCACGCCGTCAGCGGGTGTTTTCGGGCTGATTCAGCGAGCTACACGGTCCGTCGCCGCGCGCAAGGTGGCGGCGGCCTTGAGCACCATCTCGTGGTATTCGTCCTCGGCGTCGGAGTCGAGCACGATGGCGCCGCCCGCGCCGATCCGCCAGCGGCCGTCGTAGCGCACGGCGGTGCGGATGACGATGTTGAGGTCGGCGGTGCCGCCGAGCCCGAGGAAGCCGATGGTGCCGGAATAGATGCCGCGCGCCTCGGTCTCCAACTCGTCGATGATCTCCATGGTGCGCAGCTTCGGCGCGCCGGTCATCGAGCCGCCGGGGAAACACGCACGCAGGCAGTCGATCACGCCGACGCTGGGGCGCAGCGTGCCGCGCACCGTGGAAACCAGTTGGTGCATCGTCATATACGACTCGATGGCCATCAGCTTCGGCACGTGCACGCTGCCGATCTCGCACACCCGGCCCAGGTCGTTGCGCAGCAGGTCGACGATCATCAGGTTCTCGGCCCTGGTCTTCGGGCTGTCGGCCAGTTCGCGGGCCAGCCGTTCGTCCTCGGCGGGCGTGCTGCCGCGCGGGGCGGTGCCCTTGATCGGCTTGCTCTCCACCGTGTGGCTCCGGTCGATCTTCAGGAAGCGTTCCGGTGAGGAGCAGGCGATTTCGAGGTCGTCGAAGCGCAGGAACGCCGCGTACGGGGCCGGATTGCAGCGGCGCAACGTGCGGTAGAAGTCGAGGCCGCCGTCCTCGACGGCGGGCACGGTGACGCTGTCGGTGAGGCAGATCTCGTAGGACTCGCCCGCGAGCAGTCGTTCCCGGCAGATCGCGATGTCGGCGAGGTAGCGTTCCCGGCCGCGGGTCAGCAGCGGCTCGACCATGTCGCCGTCCGATGGCACTTCCAGGGTCGGTGGATTCGCCCATGTCGGAAGGGTTTCCAGGGTTTCGCCGGTGTCGCGCAGCCAGTCGGCGCCCGCGCGCAGCGAGTCGGCCGTCGAATCCGTCAGCGACAGTAGATGGGTGCGGCCGCCGACGTGGTCGACCACCACGATCCGGTCGGCGAAGATCCACTGCGCGTCCGGTGTCGGCGCTCGATGAGCCGCCCGTCCGCCCGTATCGGCCTTCACCTCATACCCCAGATACCCGACGTACCCGCCCGCGAAATCGAAAGGCAGATCGGGCAGTTCGAGGTGGCGCAACCGCAGTTCGGCGGCCAGATAGTCGAGCACGCCACCGGCGACCACGCGCCGATTCCCGTCCGAGGATTCGACGGTCACCTCGCCCGTACCGACCCGGTAGCGCACCACCTCCGCCAGCGGTCCGCTCGCGTCACCCAGGAACGAGAACCGGTCGAGGCCCGGCTCGACGTGTTCGCTGTCGAGCCAGAAAGCGGTGGGGGAGTTGCCATACAGCCGGACGAACGCGCTCTCGGTATCGATCGGCCGGTCGAGCACGGCGTGCTGCAGTTGCCAGTGCCGGGGCGGGCCGCCGTAGCGATCGAGGATCTCAGGGCGCGCCGAACCTGCTGCGCCGCTGAGTAAACCGCTGCCCAGCGCGCCGAATTGCTCGACAAGGGCCGGGAATTGCTCGGGGGAAAGCGTGGATTGTGTTGTCTCCAAACGGGATTGCGCGACGTCCGGTGAGGCGATGGTGACCGGCCGTAGCCGCATGGTCACCTGGTCCGGTCGCCCCGACGCCGTCGCCCGGCCGGTCGCGCGCGCCCGGTGTGCCGCAGTCAGTTTCGCGAAGTTGCGCAGCAGCGCGGCGCCGTATTCGCTGGCGATCGACTCGGGATGGAACTGCACGCCCCACTGCGGCCGGGTGCGATGCCGCACTCCCATGATCACCCCGTCGGCGGCCGTCGCGGTGATTTCCAGGCCGTCCGGCAGCGGCTGCTCGGCGCACAGTGAGTGGTATCGGACGGCGGTGAAACCCTGGGGCAGGCCCGCGAAGAGGTCCTGATCGTCGTGTTCGATCCGGTCGAGGTAGCCGTGCCGCGCGGCCGGGGCGATCGCGACGGTGCCGCCCGCGGCGACCACGATGCCCTGATGTCCGAGGCAGACGCCGAGCAATGGCAGATCCGTCTCGCGGATCACCGCGGCCGAGATGCCGACATCGCGGGCGACGTCCGGTCGGCCCGGTCCGGGCGAGATGACGATGTTGTCGAAGCGGGCCAATTCCAGCTCGCCGACCTCGTCATTGCGCACGACAGTCGGCTCGATGCCGTTCACCTCGCTGATCAGCTGATACAGGTTATAGGTGAACGAGTCGTAATTGTCGATCAACAACGTGCGCATGGTGCTCGAAACCCTACGCCGCGCCGGTTGGGCGTAACTGTCGTCTAGTGCCCTCAGTTCGGTTCGACGGGTGGTGCACAATGTTGGACATGTCTGTTGCGCAACCAGTTGGCGTGGATCCGGCACTCGTCGACTTCGCCCTCGTCGGCAAGTGGATGGATGAGCAGGGCCTGCCCGCAGGCGAATTCGAGGAGGTGACCGCGCTCGGCGGCGGGACGCAGAACGTCATGCTCCGGTTCGGTCGCGGCGGCGCGGACTATGTGCTGCGCCGCGGCCCGAAGCATCTGCGCACCAAGAGCAACGACGTGATCCGGCGCGAGGCCAGGCTGCTCGGCGCGATCAACGGCACCGATGTGCGCGCGCCGCGGGTGATCGCGGCCTGCCCCGACGACTCGGTGATCGGCGCGGTGTTCTATCTGATGGAGCCGATCGACGGCTTCAATCCGGCCAACGAGCTGCCGGAGTTGCACGCGGGCGATCCGGCGATCCGCAAGGAGATGGGCCTGTCCGCGGTCGAGGCCATCGCCCGGCTCGGCGCGCTCGACTATCAGGCCCTCGGATTGTCCGATTACGGCAAGCCCGACGGCTTCCTGGAGCGTCAGGTGCCGCGCTGGCTCGGCGAACTCGAGTCGTACTCGGCCAACGAGGGCTACCCCGGCCCGCAGATCCCGGGCGTCGAGCGGACCGGCGAGTGGCTGGACCGCAATCGGCCCGCGCAGTGGACGCCGGGCATCCTGCACGGCGACTGCCACCTCGCGAACATGATGTTCTCCTTCGACGGCCCCGAGGTTGCGGCCATGGTCGACTGGGAGATGTCGACCATCGGTGATCCGCTGCTCGATCTGGGCTGGCAGATCGCGACCAGGCCGGAGCCGGGCAGCACCGGGGCCGCGCTGGTCGGCAAGCTCGGCGCCGCGGGCGGGCTGCCCACTCCGGACGAGATGGTGGCCCACTACGGCAAGTTCTCCGACCGTGACCTCGGTGCCGTCCCGTGGTACACCGTGCTCGCCTGTTTCAAGCTCGGCATCGTGCTGGAGGGCACGCACGCCCGTGCGTTCGCGGGCAAGGCGCCCAAGCAGGTCGGCGACTTCCTGCACGCCATCACGCTGGAACTGTTCGAGCGTGCGCAGCAGCTGATGGAGTAATTGTCGGGATGTTACCGACAGTTGGCTGAATATCAGTGGTTGGCGATATACGGCCAGGTTAAGTTTGCGGCATGCCGATCGTTCCTGATGTGAAGAACTGGACCTGGGTGCTCGAACGTGCCTGTGCCGAATGCGGTTTCGACCCTGCCGCGGTCCGCTACGAGGATGTGCCGCCACTGACGCGCGACACCGCGTCGCGATTCGCCGAGGTGCTGGCTCGTCCCGATGCCCGGGTCCGCCCGGACGAATCGACCTGGTCGTCGCTGGAATACGGTGCGCACGTCCGCGACGTGTGCCGCCTCTTCGACACCCGCCTCGCGCAGATGTTGAGCGGTACGGACGACACGGACTCGCGCTTCGCGAACTGGGACCAGGACGAGACCGCCGTGACCGATCGGTACGACCAGCAGGACCCGGCGCAGGTCGCCACCGAACTTGCCGCCGCGGCCGAGGCGATCGCGCACGCCTTCGAGTCGGTTCCGCTCGATGAACGAGGCCGGCGCGGCGAACGCAGCGACGGGGCCGGCTTCACGGTCGACTCGTTCGCGCGCTACTTCATCCACGACCTGGTCCACCACGTGCACGACGTGCGCGGCTGATATTCGAACCGGGACTAGAACGTGTTCCGGACCCTCGACCGCCGGTACCGCTGAATTTTCAACTCGGTACTAGAACGCGTTCCATTTTTGCCTTAGTGTGGGTGCAGTCACATATAAGCACGTGCATGCGAGAGGGTCGACAGGAATGAAGACGAAGGGCGCGATCCTGTGGGGGATCGACCAACCGTGGTCGGTAGAAGAGATCGAGGTCGGCGATCCGGTCTCCGGCGAGGTGCAGATCCGGCTGGAAACAGCGGGCATGTGCCATTCGGACCATCACATCGTCACCGGCGCGACGCCGATGCCCGCCTTCCCGGTGATGGGCGGGCACGAGGGCGCGGGCGTGATCACCAAGCTCGGGCCGAACTGCCCCACCGATCTGGCGGTGGGTGATCATGTCATCCTGTCGTTCATTCCCGCGTGCGGGCGCTGTCCGTCCTGCGTGAGCGGCAATATGGCGCTGTGCGATCTGGGTGCGGGGCTGCTGATGGGGCAGGCGATCAGCGACGGCACCTACCGGATCCAGGCGCGCGGCGAGAACGTCATCCCGATGTGCCTGCTCGGCACGTTCGCGCCGTACATGACGGTGCATCACACCTCGGTCGTGAAGATCGACCCGAGCATCCCGTTCGAGGTGGCCTGCCTGGTCGGCTGTGGTGTGCCGACCGGCTTCGGCTCGGCCACCCACGTCGCGCAGGTCGAGCCGGGTGAGACCGTGGTGATCGCGGGCATCGGCGGTGTCGGCATGAGCGCGCTGCAGGGCGCGGTGCTCTCCGGTGCGTCGAAAGTCGTTGCCATCGACCCGAATCCGTGGAAGCGCGAGCAGGCGCAGAAGTTCGGCGCCACGCACACCTACGAGAGCATGGCCGCGGCGATCATGCCGCTGATGGACGCCACCGAGGGACGGATGGCCGAGAAGGTCATTCTCACCATGGGCGAGATGCACGGCGACTACGTCGAAGAGGGGCTGATCCTCACCGCCAAGGCCGGCACGCTCGTCGTCACCTCGATGGGCCGGATGGACGCCGGCGACGTCAAGATGAACAGCTTCCTGCTGTCCATGCTGCAGAAGACCGTGAAGGGCACCATCTTCGGCGGCGGCAACGCGCGCCAGGACGCGCCGAACCTGCTCCGCCTGTACAAGGCGGGCCAGCTCAACCTGGACGACATGGTCACCCGCAGCTACTCCCTGGAGGAGATCAACCAGGGCTACCAGGACATGCTGGACGGCAAGAACATCCGCGGCATCATCAAGTACACCGAAGCCGACTGGTAATCAGCGTGCTTGTACAGCGTGCTTGTGACTACGCCGAGCTGACGCTCGGCTAGGGCAGCGTGCTTGTGACTACGCCGAGCTGACGCTCGGCTAGGTCACAAGCCCACTTTGTCCATTGGGCTTGGTCGCTGGCGCTCCCGCGCCGTATACAGATTGGTTGTATGCCGTCCGGTGGGAGCCCTGGCGGCGTAGTCACAAGTTCCGTCAGGATGTTTTCGCCATCGAGCGGGTGGCCAGCGTTGTTGCGACCTGGGCTATCAGGTCGTAGGGGATGGGTTTGGTGAGTGGGAACTTCAGGGTTCCCTTGCCTGCTCGGTATGGTTCGACGGCGCGGTTGAAGGCCTTGTCGCCGTCCGGGATCGGGTAGAGGCTGATGTGCTTCTTCCAACCGGCGAAGTGGACGGTGTTGTGGCCGTTCACCGCGAAGGCGGGGATGTCGTAGCTGATCCTCTCCGTCGCTTCCGGTAGGGCGCGCTGGATGGTGTGTCGGATTTCCTCGAGGATGCCGCGGACGTCTTCGGGAAACGCGGCGATGTAGGTGTCGATGGTTGCGGGCTGCTCTGCCACGAGGTCCCTCGATTCCGTGCTGGGTATCGATCGAATCGTTGAAGAATGGGTGCAGCCTCATCAGTGTAGGCAGCTCCGACGCCCGGTTAAAGGGCCTTGCGATACCAGCACTCCGCATACATCTCGTCGTTGTGCGGCGTCGACTCTTCGTACCCGAGCCGGGCATACAGCGCCCTGGCCTCCACTAGATCGAGTCGGGTATCGAGCACGATCTTTTCCGCACCGAGCGTGCGTGCATGATGCTCGGCGGCCGCGACGAGAAGCGCTGCGCCACCCTTGCCACGCGCGCCCGCGAGCAGGAACATTCGACTCAGCTCCGCAGTCACCTCATCGAGCAACCGCACCCCCGCCGTCCCGACAGGTTCACCCCGGTACCTGGCAACCAGCAATACCCCGCGCGGCGAAACGAATTCGGCGCCCGTAGCCGCCGCGATCTCGCGCTCGAGTTCCCCCGGATCAGTCGCCCGCCCTTCGTGCAGCTGATACCAACGGTCGCTCACTTCGGTGTAATAGGCGCGCCACAGCACGGCGGCAGCGGGGGAGTCGAAGTCTGCTGGCGCGACAGTCCACGAGTCCGAAGCAGGCACCGCGTCAGGCTAGCGGCGACAACTTGCCTGCTGCGCACCGATTGTTTCCGAGCGCACGAAATCGCTGACGATTTCGTGCGCGGCAGGCAAACGGGTGCGCGGCAGGCAAACGGGTGCGCGGCAGGCAAACGGGTGCGCGGCGAGTGAAGGCGTGCGCGGCGAGTCAGCGCGTGCAGCGGAGTACGGCCTCGCGGAGGTTGCGGCTGCGGACGTCGTCGAGGACGGCGAGGCCCAGTCGGTTCATCGTGTAGCCGAAGCCGAGACCTGTTGCGGGGTCGGCGAATCCGAAGGAACCGCCGAGGCCGGTGGTGCCGTAGGCGCGCTTGTCGGAGCCGAAGCGGAACTCGCCACCGGACTTGCGGAAGCCGAGGTGGTAGCGAGTTTTGATGTGCAGCACCAGGTCTGCGGCGGGGACATCGTCGGCGGTGTTCGCGGCGGCCAGCTCGCCGAGCACGGTGTCGCCGATCGGGAGCGCGCCGGTACGGCCGGCCGCGGCGCCGTAGACGCGGGCCAGCGATCGGGCGTTGCCGACGCCGTTGGAGCCGGGCAGCTCCACCTCGAGGAATTCGCGTCGCGTCGCCCGCGCGGGACTGCCCGTGCGCGGATTGCTCAGCGCGGCGTAGGCGAACCCGCGCTTGGCGACGAACTCGGCGCCGATGCGCAGCGGGACATCACGTTCGTAGCGCAGGGCGGCCAGGCCGCGGGTGGCCGTCATGGTGGCGATGCGCTCCAGCCCTTGCTCGGCAGGCAGGCCGATGAAGAAATCCAGGCCGAGCGGTTTCGCGAAGTCCTCGGCGAAGATTCGGCCGAGCGTGCGGTGCTGCGGGTCGACCCGGCGCAGCAATTCGCCTTGATACAGGCCGAGGGTGATCGCGTGATAACCGTGCCGGGTGCCCGGCCGCCAGGCGGGCTTCTGCCCGGCGAGGATCGGTGCGAGCCCGTCCAGGTCCGCGATCTGACTCAGCCGGACCACCGAATCCAGGCCGGACAGCCCGGCCTGATGGTCGATCAGCTGGCGCACGGTGACTTTGTCCTTGCCATGCGTCGCGAACTCCGGCCAGTACTTCGCCACCGGCTGCTCGTAGTCGAGCAGACCCTTCGACACCGCCGCCGCGAGCGTGAACGCGGCCATGCCCTTCGTCGAGGAGAACACCGGAACGATCGTGTCGCGTTCCCACGGCAGCGTCCGGTGCCGATCGCGATGCCCCGCCCACAGATCCACCACCGGCCGATCGCCCGCGTACACCGCGACCGCGGCCCCGATCTCGCCGTGCTGGGCGAAGTTGCGCCGGAAAGCGTCGGCGACGGGCCCGAACCCGGACTCGACCTCGCCGTGGATCGTCAGCCTGTTCACCGTCGCAGCGTAGCGCGGGCGTCTCGTCGTTTCTGGTGGCCAGGAATCACGTCGACTTCGCGCTACGCCCGCAGGTGTCAGACCGAACGTTCCCATCGTCGTAGCGGTGAGCGCCGTCGGCGCCCTTCAGCCACTGACATGGGCGGTGTTGTCGAGCCAGTGCTGGGCGAGGCCGGCGTCGCCGTCGACGCTGATGTCGGTGGCTTCGCGATCGGCGAGCAGGAGTCGTCGGGTCAAGGTCAGCAGCAGCGATTGTGCCGGGCCGCTTATCGTCACATCGGCGGGCTGGGTTCCGTGCTGCCACGTCGGCCCGTCCGGCCGGCGTTCGACGAACCATGCGCCCGTGTCGTCGGCGAGGTCGGTGGCCAGCCACTGCAGGGTCTGTCCGGTGCCCCGAACGGCATTGGCGGACTCCGGGCGCTGCATCTCCCAGTTGGGGGAGGTGAGCATCGCGAAGTGGTTACTGATGAGAGCGGCTGCGATATCGGCGTCGACGTCGAAAGGTCGGTTCGCCGCGTCGGCGGCGTCGAAGCCGTGGACCACCGCCTCGTTGAGGAGGCTGGAAATCCAGAATCGCGTCCCGGATCGCGCGTCCCCGGCGGGGTTGAACACCGCCGCCTCGAGCGCGTCATCGGAGCACGCGTCCGCGACCCGCTGCGCGGACTCCGCCAGCCACGCCTGCCATTCGCCGGGGTCGGTGGGGAGTTGGGCCATCTCCCTGGGCAGCTGCATCGGGTCGGTGATGCGCCGTTCGATGATCTCCGCGACCCAGTGGTGGGTCTGGCCCACGTGCTCGACCAGGTCGGTGACGGTCCACTTCGGGGCGGTCGGCACCGCGGCGTCCGGTCCGGCCGTGGCGGCTGATTCCGCCAGGCTTCGGGCATGTTCGACGATCACTCGCCGGGCGTGTGCTGCGTTCAGCTCAGTCATGGGATTGCCCTTCCGTAGTTCGTTGCTGGATATGACTGGCCGTGTCGGTCGAACTCATCGGTGCCGCGCCAACTTCGCACCGGCGAAATCTGTGTCGCCAAAACCCAGCCTCCAGCGAGCCACCGTCGTAGCGGGTCATGCCAGGTACTTCCGCAAATCGCGCGATCGGCGGCCGAGAAGCGCTGCGGCACAGCACCTCCGGTGTTGCCGACATGCGGGCAGCCGCCTCTGCTGCCGCCCGCATCGCCATCGGGATGCGCGGCCCGCGGTCTGCGGCTAAGTCGGCACAGCGGTGGTTACGGGAGCGAGCGGGGGTTCGAGGTGGCTCCAGGGTTGGGCTTGTTCGAGTTGGGCGGCGAGTTGCAGGAGGAGGAATTCGGAGCCGAGGGGGCCGACGAATTGGGTGCCCAGCGGGAGACCGTCCGCGGTCTGGTGCAGCGGCACGCTCATCGCGGGGCGGCCGGTGACGTTGGCGAGTTGAGTGAATGGGACCGGGGCCAGGTTGGTGAGAACGAGGTCGCGGTAGACCGAGGTGCGCGTAATCGCCGTTCCCGCACGGAGTTCCAGCAGGAAACTCATGATCTTCTCCACTGCCGCAGGCGGTTTGGTCTGGCCGATGCGCAGTGGCGGCTCGGCGAGGGTGGGCGTGAGCAGCAGGTCGTAGGTGCCGTGGAATTCGGCGAGCGCGCGAGTGTAGGTGTTCCATCGACCGTGGGCCTCGATCAATGCCGCGCCAGAGTGTGCGCGCCCTGCGGCGGCGACCACGCGGGTGGTGAGATCGAACTCGGAATCGCTTGCACCGCTGATCTTTCGGGTCTCAGCGAGGCGGGCGGCGAGGTTGGTGGTCCACACCGTCATGAAGTCGTGCGCCATCTGCCTGCTGTCCATCCGCGGCGCGGCGCTCTCGACGTGATGGCCCAATTGTTCCAGCAGCGCTGCGGTCGCCTCGACCGCGCGCACCGATTCGGCGTGCACCGGTGTGCCCAAAGGGGATTCGTGGGTGAATCCGATGCGGAGCCGGCGCGGTGGCGTATCCACCGCCGTGGCGTAGGGCTGGGCGGACCGGCCCGACAGGTAGGGGCCGCCGGGATCGGGGGCGCTGAGCAGGTCGAGCATCACGGCCGAATCGCGGACACCGCGCGACAGCACACCGGCGGTGGCGGCACCGAAGATGTTCTCGGCGGAATCGGGACCCGCCGGGATCATGCCGCGTCCGGCCTTGAGACCGAA
The DNA here is from genome assembly GCF_040645995.1 of Nocardia sp. NPDC046473. Classification (NCBI taxonomy): domain Bacteria; kingdom Bacillati; phylum Actinomycetota; class Actinomycetes; order Mycobacteriales; family Nocardiaceae; genus Nocardia; species Nocardia sp. NPDC046473. The sequence goes on along the minus strand of NZ_JBEYZJ010000004.1, from coordinate 460,555 downwards.
CAGTCCGGTGCAGGCCGCCGGGATACGGATCGAGCCGCCTCCGTCACTGGCACCGGCCATCGGCACGATCCCTGCCGCGACCGCCGCCGCCGAGCCGCCGGACGAACCACCCGGCGTGCGGTCGAGATTCCACGGATTGCGCGTCGCGCCGTAAGTTCGGGTCTCGGTGACCGCGACGGCGCCGAACTCGGGCGTGGTGGTCTTGCCGAAGATCACCAAACCGGCGTCGATCCACCGCTGCACCACCGTGCTGTTGTTGTCGGCCTTCACTTTTCGCAATGGACCGGTACCCGACGCAGTGGGATAGCCCGCGAAATCTTGTCCGAGATCTTTGAGCAGGAACGGCACGCCGGCGAACGGTCCCTCGGGCGGTTGTGCGGCCGCCGCCCGCCCGACCTCGTCCATCCGCAGGCTGATCGCGTTGATCTCGGGGTCGACCTGTTCGCAGCGGGCCGATGCGACCTCCAGCAGCTCCGTCGGGCGCACTTCGCCGTTGGCCACCAACTCGGCCAGACCGACCGCGTCATAGGTCCGATATTCGTTGTACTGCATAAACTGTCCTTTCGGCCGTGACCACCAGCATCGGCAAGGCGACATCGCGGACGAGTTCGTTGTGTCGAGCAACGACATCATGCACCCCGGCCGTTGTCGCATCATGTTCGGCGGGCTGTTGTCGGCCGATCGGCTGGCTGCGGTCAGCCAGTCGGCGGGACTTGTTCCGCCGCATCCGGCGGCGGTGCAACACCCGTTCGCCCGCCAACAATGCAACCGATCGGCACTGAACCGTTCAGCTTGCCGGGCGTGTCGCAAGAGCGGCAGATCCTGATCGCGACAAGATACTGACCATGACCGAGACCTCGTCACCTGCGCCGGACCGGACCGCGCTCGTGCTGGGTGGCACCGGCCTGGTGCGGATGGGGTGGCTGGTCGGGCTGGTGATCGGACTGGCCGACCGCGGAATACGGCTGGTGGAGGCCGATCGGATCGTGGGCACCTCCGGGGGCGCGCTCGTGTCGGCCATGCTGACCACGCAGGCAGACCTGAGCCGGTTGCTCGGCGCCGCGGCCTCGCCTACGTCGCCGGCCGATCCGCAGGTCATCGTCGACGCGCTGGCGCCGCTTGACGAACCGGGCCTGGATCTGGCACAGGCCCGACGCAAGGCGGGTGCGATAGCCGTAGCGGCCGCGAGCAGCGATCCGCAAGCACACATCGGCCGCATGCACACACTGATCGGAACCGCACTGTGGCCGCAGCGGGATCTCGTGATTGCCGCCGTCGACATCGCTACCGGCGCACTGCACGGGTGGACACGCGACGGCGCGGCGTCCCTCCCCGAAGCCATGGCAGCCAGCACCGCGGTGCCCGGCGTACTTCCGCCCATCCCGATCGACGGCCACTTCTACATAGACGGCGGCGTCGGTTCCTCGATCAACGCCCACCTGGCCGCCGGCGCGGACCGGATCGTCATCATCGAAGCCATGGCCGACGAGTCTTCGCACCTGCCCACCGACGAGGACCTGGGCCGAGCCGCCGTCCTGACCCTCGTGCCCGACGACGCCTCGATCGCCGCGTGTGGCACCGACAGTTTCGACCTCACCCGCCAGCCCGCTGCCTACGACGCCGGTCTGCGCCAATCCGAGGACGCGGCTATGCGATTGCAGAAATTCGGCTGGCCGACCCACTGACGCGGATCAATCCGTGGTGGTTCGATGGCGACGGCGTTCTTCTCGTACGCTCGCTGAGTGGGTTCACTAGAGCAGATCAGGGATTGGCCGGTCCGGCACGCGGCGGGCACGATCGTCACGCGCGACGGAGCGACGGTGCGCGAGGGCGAGGTGGACCGGGTGTTCCCGCTCGCATCGGTGACCAAGCCGCTGGTGGCGTATGCGGTGCTCGTCGCGGTGGAGGAGGGGGCGATCGAACTCGATCAGCCTGCGGGCCCGACCGGTTCGACCGTGCGGCACCTGCTCGCGCACACCTCGGGCCTTGCTTTCGACACCGCCGATATCCAGGCCGCGCCCGGTACCCGTCGTATCTACTCGAGCATCGGATTCGAGGTGCTCGCGGGATTCGTCACCGAGCAGACCGGTATCGCATTCGAGGAATACCTGCACGACGCCGTGTTCGAGCCACTCGGCATGAAAGATTCGGTGTTGGCCGGACCTGCCGGGCACGCGGGGCGGTCGACCGCGGCCGATCTGGCGCGTTTCGCGGCGGAATTGCTGAACCCGCAGTTGATCTCCGCGCAGATGCACGCCGCGGCGACCTCCGTCCAATTCCCCGGGCTCAATGGGGTGCTGCCCGGTTACGGGTCGCAGCGCCCCAATGACTGGGGTCTGGGTTTCGAGATTCGCGACGGGAAGACTCCGCATTGGACAGGGAGCACCAATTCGGGGGGAACCTATGGTCATTTCGGGCAGTCCGGCACGTTTTTGTGGGTGGACCCCGCGTCGTCTTTGGCGTGTCTCGTATTGACCGACCAGAATTTCGGCGACTGGGCGAGAGCAGCCTGGCCGCCCCTCAGTGATGCCGTTATTGCGGAGGCGACACTCCCACGCAACACGGCGGTGAAGTAACACACGTAACATCGGGCACTCCAGTACACTCAGGCAACACCAGCAGACGGGCTCGTTGGGGAAGACGTCCCCCGTCGACGCTGGAGGTGTTAGTAGTGCGCGCATCGAGTCAGTTCGCGGACGTGACGGCGGGTGTGGTGTACATCCACTCGTCGCCCGCTGCGGTGTGCCCGCACGTCGAATGGGCACTCACCTCCGCGCTCGGCTCGCCCGCAAAGCTGCGCTGGACCGCCCAACCCGCCGACGGCCAACTCCGCGCAACCAGCGAATGGCTCGGCCCGGTAGGCACCGCCGCCCGCATCGCCCAGTCCCTGCGCTCCTGGCCCGTCCTGCGTTTCGAGATCACCGAAGACCCCAGCGAAGGAGTCGACGGCGAACGCTATTGTTTCGTGCCGGGCCTAGGCCTCTGGCACGGTTCCACCAGCGCCAACGGCGACGTCACCCTCGGTGAAATGCGCCTGCGCGCCATGCTCCAAGCCGCAGGCGAACTCGGCAAATACAACACCTACGACCTGGCCACCGAAATCGACCGCGCCCTCGGCACCCCCTGGGACGAAGATCTGGAGATCTACCGCTACGGAACCGAATCCGGCGCCGAGGTCACCTGGCTGCGACGGGACGTGGGTTAGTCCCGCAACACCCCTGGTCGCCGAGGTCCATTGCACTACAATCCCTTTCGGCCTAGCGAATGCGGGGCCAGTAGGGGATGCCGGTGCCTGATGAGATGCCGTTCGGAGTCGCACTCGGAGTGATCGATGACGTGCGGTACTCGGTCGCGCGGACGAGTCTGCCGTGGGAATTGGCGATCGACACCATCGTGGTGTCGGTCGGCGGCGGGCTCGGAATACTGGGACGCGCGCTGGACGGGCGGTTCCGGCAAGCCGCATGGGATTCCGTTCGATACGAAAGTATCGATGCCGACCACCCGATGCTGCTGAACTTGCCGGGAGATTCGGACAGTGCCGCCACACAGCTGCGGCAGGCGATCCTTGTCGGCTCGCGCGATGGGTCCGGTGAGCTCGGGGACATCACCGATGATTCGCTGCGCCGGGCCGCTAAAAGCTCGGTCGCCGTTGCCGCGGCGAACGGGTCCAGGGCGCTTGGTTTCCCGCTGCTGGGTACCGGAGCGCTCGCCGAGTCGGCGGACCGCGTCGCCGGCGTGCTCGTGCCCGCAGTTATCGAAGCTCTGCGGGCAGTTCGAAACGGTCGTCCGGATTCTCTCGTCTTTCTCTGTCAGACAACGGCGCACGAGGAATCGATCAGCCAGGAGTTCGAGCGATACTTGCGCGACCGCGGCAGGGCTCTGGCCGGCGGGATGGCGCGTGATCTCGTAGACCCGAACGAGGGGCTGCCGCTGTCCAGCGACCAGCTGGGTTTCGCTCCGTATATCAGCATGCTTGCCACCGTAATAGCTGATAAGACAACACCTTTGCCACTATCCATCGGCATCTTCGGCGAATGGGGCGCTGGCAAGAGTACTTTCATGGCTATGTTGCGCGAGCGAGTTCGATTTCTCGCCGGATCGGACGCCCGATACTGCAACCACATCGCGCAGATCGGTTTCAACGCATGGCATTACGCGGATACCAATCTGTGGGCCAGCCTCGGCGACGAGATTTTCCGGCAACTTGCCGGGCCGCCTTTCGATCCGAAGGAGCACGCGAAGCAGATCCGGTCCGAGCTGGCCGAGCGCCTCGACCAACGCGATCAGCTGGAATTCGTCACAGAGCAGGCCGGCGCGACAGCGGCCCGCCTGCAGGCCGACGTGGACAGGGCGATTGCCGAGCGAAAAGCGACGGCAGGCAATCTCATGACGGCGCTGCGGGAATCTCCGGTATTCGGTAGTCGGATCAAAGACATATGGAGTCAACTCGGTGTCAGCGATCAGATAGAGCAGGCTCAACTGTTCACCGCACAACTGCACGGCACCTTGACCGAGGCGGATCGGCTCCGTCGCGGTGCCAACCAGCGATGGGGCCTCGGGTCGTTAGCAGTTGCCGTCGGGCTGCTGGTGGTGGGTGCCATCGCCGCCGCGGCGGCACCGGCGATCCGCGAATGGGTTGGCCCCGTGCTGGTTTCCGTGACAGCGTTCGGCGGCACCGGCATCTGGTTGCTTGCCCGCACCCGCGCGGGACTGCGGGATCTGCGTGCGGTCACCGAGGACGTGCAGTCACAGCTGAGTCGGGCGACGCGGGACTCCGCCGTCAAGGAATTGGCCGACAAGCTCGCCGAACTGCGTACCGCGGAGGCCGAACAACGAGTCGCACAGGCACAACTCGACGACGTCGTCGCACACGTCGGTGAACTCGGTCGCCAGCTGGCTCAGCTCGCTCCCGGCCGGCGGCTCTACTCGTTTCTCGCCGACCGTGCCCGAGATGACTCGTACACCGGGAGTTTGGGCCTGGTTTCGACCATTCGCAAAGACCTCGCCCAGCTCGTGCAGTTGATGGACGACTGGCGCAAGCATCCGGAGGAATGGGCTGGTTCGCACCGGCCGGCGGACCGCATCGTGCTGTACATCGACGATCTCGATCGCTGCCGCCCCGACCAGGTCGTCGCCGTACTCCAGGCAGTCCACCTCTTACTGGCGTTCGAGTTGTTCGTAGTTGTCGTCGGCGTCGACCCGCGGTGGTTGCTGCGCTCGTTGCGAAGTCAGTATGCCGACCTACTGCACGACGGAATCGCCGGTGACACAACCGATGACTGGCATACGCCCGAGGACTATCTCGAAAAGATTCTCAACATTCCCCTCATCCTGCCCACGATGTCGTCGGGAAGTCTCGGCCGATTGCTCCGCTCGATAGATCAGGGCCAACCCGACACCGGTGCGCCGGTCGAGCAATCCGCGAACCAGCGGACAACGCTTCGCCTACCCGCCCCAGCCGAGCGCGTCATCACCGACCCCGGGGTGATCACGATCGAGCACGGATCCGAGGTCGACACCCAACAACGAGTGACGATCGAGGCGCCGAGACCACTCACCGAACCTGAACTGGCCCTGCTGACTTCACTGGATCTCCTGATCGAGACGCCGCGCGAGGCCAAACGCCTCTTCAACCTGTACCGCATGGTGCGAGCCACCCGCGACCTCTCCGACGCCTCCGAATTTCTCGGCACCGACGGCGACCCGGGCGAGTACCAGGCGGTCGTGCTGCTCCTCGGCCTGCTCACCGCGCGTGCGCGGCTACTCGGCGGCGTGCTCGACACCCCGCCGGATCCGAGCAACGGGGTCGACGGTGGACTCGCGCACCGGCCGCCGCACGTTCGCTGGAGTCAGTTCGTTCTCGACCTCGAACCACGACGATCAGCGACGACGTGGTCCAACCGAGTTGTCGGCGCTTTCCCGAATACCCATCTGCCGCACTGGATCCGGCTCCACCGCGGCCTGACGACAGTCTCCGAGAACATCACGCTCCCTGACCTATCGATCCTGCAGGCCTGGCTGCCGCGAATTCGCCGCTTTTCCTACGTGCTCATGACGACCGAGCCTGACAGTCGATAGGTCCTGAGCGTGAGCGGGGCGAATTGTTCGACGGCAACGCCGACTACCACGCAGCCTTTACTCCTCGAGAAACAAGCCGTTCTGGACCCCCGTAACTCGACCCTCGTTGAGTGGAATGACATGTCCCGGTGTCTCTTCGACCGATAATCCGTCGCTCGTCATGCCTACTCTGGTCTAACCCACACTGCAACAACCTATTTCGGCACAGTCGTTGTTCTGCGAATTTCCGGCAAGATTCGCGAGAAATGGCAGGATCGATCTACCATTGTCGCCAGGGGTGCATGAAACTCAGCGGGCTAGAAGGCCTGTTGACACACAGATTCCTTGGGGGAACCATGTGGAGCCTGTTTGCGTCAATAATGATTGCCTTGTTGGGGTTTGGCGCCCCGGTGGACGGCAATGCCGAAAGCGTCAGTCTTGGCGGGGCATTGGTCACGGCGGCGAGTAGGCCATTGTGCGACCACGGATTCACCTTCAGCAAGCCGACGGTGCTGATGCCGGACATTCAAGGGTATGGATGGGCTGAGTGTCCTGCGGTTCCCGCCGATGCTGGGTTGACGCACAACTACTATTTGAGCCTGCAACGCCGCGATACCTCTGGCAAATGGCAATGGATGGGTGCACCGGCGAGAAGCACTATCGTTCCGACGGTGCGGCAGACCTATACTGCGACTGCGCCCTGTACGGCGGGAGTTTGGCGGATCTTCTCCGATGCGCGCGGTATGATCCAGGGCAGGCCGTACGAGTTCAGTCAGGTCTCTGATGAGAAGACCGTCTTTCCCTCCGATTGCGGATAGAGGACCAGATGCTGCGACTGTCGGGGCGTTATGCCGACTATCAGGGAAGGGTCGGCCTGCGCGATCGGGTCGTACGAGCCGTTCGTGCGTTTTCTCGCCCTCGTATGCGACGTCTGCATCCACAAGACGCGGGGCGGGGGTGCCAGCTGCGGCGTGAATTGGGGTGGTGGACTGTGCGGCCAGAGACTGGCGCGGGTTCTCGTCGTTTTGTCAGCAAACCCGCGTATGCGACCCGCGCAATCGCACAAGGCGATCGTGAAGCGGCGCTGACGTGGATGGGTAAGTTGCTCGGTCTGTACTGATGTAGCGAGTTGTCGCCAGTGAGCCTCCGACATGAAAGTGGATGTCGGAGGCTCTTCGGTATTCGAGCGCAACTGTTGGCACGCGGAAACCGCTGATCTCGTTGGGGGAGAGGTGGGTTCAGTTGAGATCGATAGAGAGGGCTTGGCTTACTTCGGTTAGTAGGGGGATGGCTTGGTCTACTAGGTGTTCGGTCATTCGGGTTGCGGGGCCGGAGATGGAGATGGCCAGGTGGGCGGGGGCTTGGGGTACGGCTACGGCTACGCAGCGGACGCCTAGTTCTTGTTCGCCGTCATCTATCGCGTAGCCGTTGGTGGCGGCGGTGGCGAGTTGGCGGGTGAATTCCTCGGGGTCGGTGATGGTGTGTTCGGTGTAGCGGGGCATTCCGTTGCGCTGCAATAGTTCTCGGGTGCGTTCGGGGGGCATGCCGGCGAGTAGGGCTTTGCCTACGGCGGTGCAGTGGGGGAGGACGCGGCGGCCGACCTCGGTGAACATGCGCATCGAATGGCGGGACGGGACCTGGGCGACGTAGACGATCTGGTCGCCGTCGAGCATGGCCATGTTGGCGGATTCGCCGAGTTCGTCGACGAGTCGGGCCAGGTGCGGGCGGGCGCGCAGGCTCAGCATGTGCGCGGAGGATTCGCCGAGCTTGATCAGTTTCGGGCCGAGGACGTATTGGCGCGAGGGTTCTTGGCGCAGGTAGCCGAGGTCGACGAGGGTGCGTACCAGTCGGTGGATGGTGGGCAGCGGCAGGCCGGAGGCGGTGGCGAGCTGCGAGAGGCCCATCATGCCGCCCTCGTCGGCCATGGTCTCGAGCAGGCCGAAGGCGCGCTCGATCGACTGGACGCCGCCGGTGCGTCCCTTGGCGTCGCTCGTTGCGGTCACTGGCTACCTCCATGTTTCCGGATGGTGGAAGCCTACCGGCGGCATCTCGGCCGTTGGGCGATGGCCAGCATTCTCGACGTTCCTTGACCACGTCAGGACCTGCTCTTAAGCTATTCCGTATATCAGAATAATTTTTCCGCATTGTGGAATTTGATCTGGAGGGATCCATGAGTCATTCGCTTCGATACGAGGTCAACTGCTCGATCCTGTTCACCGAACTGCCGCTGCTCGAACGGCCGGAAGCGGTACGGCGGGCCGGATTCGACGCGGTCGAGTTCTGGTGGCCGTTCGACCGCGCGGTTCCCGGCGACAAGGAGGTCGACGCTTTCGTTGCCGCAATCGAGAACGCCGGAGTGTCGTTGGTGGGCTTGAACTTCGCCGCGGGTGACATGCCGAACGGCGATCGTGGGCTGCTGTCCTGGCCCGCTCGGTCCGCGGAGTTCCGCGACAACATCGACGTCACCATCGGGATCGGCGAGCGACTCGGCTGCCGAGCGTTCAACGCGCTCTACGGCAATCGGACCGACGAGGCCGTCGCCGCGGAACAGGACGAGCTGGCGACCGAAAACCTCGCTCTCGCTGCGGTAGCCGCCGCCCGCATCGGCGGCACCGTGCTGGTCGAGCCGGTGAGCGGCGCCGATCGCTACCCGCTGCGGACCGCCGCCGACGCGCTCGCGGCGATCGATCGGGTGCAAACGGCCACGGGCGCAGCGAATCTCGGGCTGCTCGCGGACCTGTACCACCTGGCGGTCAACGGTGACGATGTCGACAAGGTCATCGCGGAGCACACCGCCCGGATCGCCCACGTACAGATCGCCGACAGTCCGGGCCGGAATCAGCCCGGCACGGGCGAACTTCCGTTGCAGCGGCAACTCGAAGAACTCGAGACTCGCGGCTACGGCGGCTGGGTCGGACTCGAATACAAGCCGTCCGCAGGCTCCGCCGACAGCTTCGAGTGGCTGCCGCGCGAGCGGCGTACCACCGCGTAAACCATTGTCGAGCAACGACTTTAGGGACAACAGATGACCAATATCGCTTTCCTCGGACTGGGCATCATGGGCAGCCCGATGGCCGTCCACCTGGCCGCCGCCGGCCACGCCGTGACTGCCTACAACCGCTCCCCGAACAAGGCGGAACCGCTTGTCGCGGCGGGCGGCCGCGCTGTCGGCTCGATCGCCGACGCGGTGCAGGGCGCCGACGTGATCTGCGTGATGGTGCCCGATTCGCCCGACGTCAAGGACGTGCTGGCCGGTGAGAAGGGCGTGTTCGACAACGCCGAGCGCGGCGCGCTGATCATCGACTTCTCCAGCATCCGGCCCGACGTCACCGTCGAGCTCGCGAAACAGGCTGCCGCGCACGGCTTCCGACTGCTGGACGCCCCGGTCTCCGGTGGTGAGAAGGGCGCGATCGACGCCGCGTTGTCCATCATGGTCGGTGGTGCCGCCGCGGACTTCGAGGAGGCGAAGCCGATCTTCGACGTGGTCGGCAAGACCGTTGTGCACGTTGGCCCCAGTGGCTCGGGCCAGACCGTCAAGGCGGCCAACCAGCTGATTGTCGCCGCCAACATCCAGGCCCTGGCCGAGGCCGTGATCTTCCTCGAGGCGTACGGCGTCGACACCGAAGCCGCGCTGCGTGTGCTCGGCGGTGGACTGGCGGGCTCGAAGGTGCTGGATCAGAAACAAGGGAACATGCTGTCCCGATCGTTCACGCCCGGATTCCGAATCGACCTGCACCACAAGGACATGGGCATCGTGACGGCCGCAGCGCGCGAAGCGGGCGTGGTGGTGCCGATCGGTTCGCTGGTCGAGCAGTTGATGGCCTCCGCCAAGGCGATCGGTGACGGCGGACTCGACCACAGTGCCCTGCTGCGCGGGGTGGAGCGCCTGAGTGGGCGTGCGGACAAGGAGAACTGACGATGGCACGGATGCGTACCGCGGATGCCGCGGTGTTGATTCTCGAAAAAGAGGGCGCGACACAGGCGTTCGGTCTGCCGGGTGCGGCGATCAATCCGTTCTACAGTGCGATGCGCGCGCATGGCGGGATCAAGCATGTGCTGGCTCGTCATGTCGAGGCGGCGTCACATATGGCCGAGGGTTATACCCGTGCCACTGCGGGGAACATCGGTGTCTGCATCGGGACTTCGGGTCCGGCGGGTACCGACATGATCACTGGGTTGTATTCGGCGAGTGCGGATTCGATTCCGATCTTGTGTATCACTGGTCAGGCGCCGGTGGCCAAGTTGCACAAGGAGGATTTCCAGGCTGTCGATATCGCCTCGATCGCTGGGCCGGTGGCCAAGTGGGCGGTGACGGTCCTGGAGCCCGCGCAGGTGCCGGGTACGTTCCAGAAGGCGTTCCGGTTGATGCGGGAAGGTCGGCCGGGGCCGGTGTTGATCGATCTGCCGATCGATGTGCAGCTGGCCGAGATCGAGTTCGACATCGACACTTACGAGCCGCTGGTGGTGCATCGCCCGGCCGCGACCAGGGCGCAGGCCGAGAAGGCCGTCGCGATGCTGAACGCGGCCGAGCGCCCGCTCATCGTGGCAGGCGGCGGCATCGTCAACGCTGACGCCGCAGGTTCGCTTGTCGAATTCGCCGAACTGACGGGCGTTCCCGTGGTGCCCACCCTGATGGGCTGGGGCACGATTCCCGACGATCACTCGCTGTACGCGGGCATGGTTGGCTTGCAGACCTCGCACCCATACGGTAACGCCACCATGTTGGAGTCTGACTTCGTCCTGGGCATCGGTAACAGGTGGGCCAACCGGCATACCGGTGGTGTCGAGACCTACACCAAGGACCGCACTTTCGTGCACGTCGATATCGAGCCGACGCAGATCGGGCGTGTCTTCGCTCCTGATTTCGGTATCACCTCCGACGCCGGTGCCGCGTTGAAGGTGTTCATCGACGTCGCCCGGGAGCTCGCGGCGAAGGGTGAACTGCGCGACCGATCCGATTGGGCCGGGCAGGTGCGTGCCCGAAAGCAATTGGGGCAGCGCAAGACTCATTTCGACAACGTCCCGATCAAACCCCAGCGGGTCTATGAGGAGATGAACAGGGCGTTCGGCCCGGACACCCGCTACGTCAGCACGATCGGGCTCTCTCAAATCCAGGCAGCACAAATGCTGCACGTCTACCGTCCACGCCATTGGATCAACGCGGGCCAGGCCGGACCGCTCGGCTGGACCTTGCCCGCCGCACTCGGTGTCGCGACTGCCGATCCGGACGCTACCGTGGTCGCCCTGTCCGGTGACTACGACTTCCAGTTCCTCATCGAGGAATTGGCCGTCGGCGCACAGTTCGGCATCCCGTATATCCATGTGCTGGTGAACAACTCGTACCTGGGCCTGATCCGGCAGGCCCAACGAGCGTTCAGCATGGACTACTACGTCCAGCTCGACTTCGACAACATCAACAGCCCCGAGGTCGCGGGCTACGGCGTCGACCATGTCAAGGTCGTCGAAGGACTGGGCTGCAAGGCAATTCGAGTCTTCGAGCCCGACGGTATCGGCCCCGCCCTGGAGGAGGCGAAGAAGATGCTCGCCGAGCATCGGGTGCCGGTGGTCGTCGAGTGCATCCTCGAGCGCGTCACCAACGTGTCCATGGGTTTGGAGATCGACAACATCGTCGAATTCGAGGAACTGGCCGAGACCGCCGCGGACGCGCCCACCGCTGCCGCACTGCTGGACTGAGGACGTGATGCCCCGGGTCCTCATCGCGCCCGACAAGTTCAAGGGCTCGATGACCGCCGCGCAGGTCGGCGCCGCCGTCGCGGCCGGTATCAGACAGGTGCTGCCGGACGCGTCGGTGACGGTCGTGCCCGTCGCCGACGGCGGCGACGGGACCGTTGCGGCCGCCGTGGCGGCAGGTTTCGCGGCGATCCAACTGGTCGCCACCGGACCGACCGGAGCACCGGTCGTCACCACCTACGCGCGACGCGACGATCTCGCCGTCATAGAACTGGCGGACGTATCCGGCCTGCTCCGGCTACCCGACGGGAAGTTCGCGCCGATGTCGGCAACCAGCCGGGGGACCGGTGAGGTGATCGCCGCGGCCGTCGACGCGGGTTGCCGCCGGGTGGTGCTCGGCGTCGGCGGCAGCGCGGGCACCGATGGCGGCGCGGGCATGCTGCGCGCCCTCGGTGCCCGGTTGTTCGATGCCGAGGGAAGTGAAATCGCAGACGGCGGTGCGGCTTTGGCGGAAGTAGCGACGATAGACCTGACTGCGCTACGCGAACGAACAGCCGGTATCGAGTTCACCGTCGCCTGCGACGTGGACAACCCGCTCACCGGCCCACGCGGCGCGGCGGCGGTCTACGGTCCGCAGAAGGGCGCGGACGATCGCCAGGTGACCGCGCTCGACGCCGCCCTCACCCACTGGGCCGATACTGTCGCCGCGACCACTGGCACCGACCGCCGAGACATCCCCGGAGCAGGCGCCGCCGGCGGAGTGGGCTTCGCCGCAGTGGCAGTACTCGACGCCATCTTGGCCCCCGGCATCGAATTGGTCTTGGACCTAGCCGATTTCAGCGACCACCTATCCGGAACCGACTTGGTCATAACCGGCGAGGGCACCCTCGACGACCAGACCTTGCACGGCAAAGCCCCCGCGGGCGTCGCCGCCGCAGCCCACGCAGCGGGCGTCCCGGTAGTCGCAGTCTGCGGCCGAAACACACTGCTCACCAACCGCTTACACGCCGCCGGGTTCGCAGCAGCATACTCGCTGGTCGCAATCGAGCCCGACGTCCATCGCTGCTTCACCGAGGGAGAGGAACTGCTGAAACGCCTCGGCACACACATCGCCAAGCAACACCTATCGCGAAGGCGCCCGAGCACCGCCCTCTTGCTGTAACAACCCACCCCCGCACATGAGTTCGCGCGCGGCGCACGACTTCGCTGACAATCTCATGCGCGGCGAGCCACCCCGTGCGCAGCACGCAGATTCGTGCGCGGTGCGTCAGCTCGTGCGCGGCCCGGCCAGCTTCCGGGCCGCGCGCGAATTGGTTGGTTGCGCGCGAATTGGCTGGCCGCGCACGAATTGGCTGGCCGCGCGCGAATTGGCTGGCCGCGCATGAATTCGCTGGCCGCGCGTGAATTGGCTGGCCGCGCACAAGTTTGCTGACCATTTCGTTCGCGGCACCACAACCGGTACGCGGCACGCTAGTTGGTACGCAGCTAGTCAGCTCGTGCGCGGCTCGACAAGGCGATCGGGCGCGCACATATTGTCTGGGCGCGCATGAATTGGCTGGCTGCGCGCGAATTGGCTGGCTGCGCACAAGTTTGCTGACCATTTCGTTCGCGGCACCACAACCGGTACGCGGCACGCTAGTTGGTACGCAGCTAGTCAGATCGTGCGCGGCTCGGCAAGGCGATCGGGGCGCGCACATATTGTCTGGGCGCGCACGATTTTGCCGACGAAATTGTGCGCGGTACGCAATTTCGTGCGCGCTACGCTGACTCGCCTCTCTGGCATGCGTGCCTTTGTCAGAAGGCGGGGGGCTGTGCCGGTGACTCTCGCGCGCCGCGAGCGGATGCCCGGCGGGCAGGAGCGCGATCTGGCCTTCGGGGCTGGTCGAGGTGCAGGTTAGCCGAGGCGCGCGGTGAGGCTGCTTGCTGCTGCGGCTACTGCTGCTCCGAAAATGGGTTCGGTTTCCGCTGTTAGGCGGCTGAAGGGGACGTTCACGCTGAGGCTGGCTACCGGGTTTCCGTTGTCTCCCAGTACGACTGCGGCAACTGCGCCTACGTCGGAGCGCCACTCGCCGCGGTTGACCGCGTATCCGCGCTCCCGGATCACCGCCAGTTCGGCGCGCAGTTCCTCGGGGTCGGTGACGGTGGTGTCGGTGTAGCGCGGTAGTTCGTCGACGAGCATCTGCCGGACGAACTCCGGATTGCTGTGGGCGAGAACCGCTTTCCCGTTGGCGGAGGCGTGCATGGGCAATGAGTGGCCGAGGGCCATGTTGGTGCGTACCGGTTTGTCGGTTTCCAGGCGCTCGATCAGCACCATCCTGCTGTCTTCGGGCACGGTCAGGTGGATGGTTTCCTCGGTCTGGCGCCGTAGGTTCTCCATGATCGGCAGGGCCACGCCGCGCAGGCCGAGGTCCCCGCCCGCGCGACTGCCGACCGCGAGCGCCTTGGTAGTCAGCACCCAGCGGGTCACCTCGCCCGATGCGGGACGAATCCACCCGGCCTCGTCCAGCGTGACCAGTGCCCGCTGGACCGAGCTCTTCGGCATCTCCAGTACCCGCGCCAGCTCGCCGACGCCGATCGGCTGCCGTGCCGCGACCTCTTCTAGCACTCGCAGCGTATTCAGGACATTTCGCAAGGTATTGACTCCTTCATCGCACATCCCTACCCTTGCTGCACCTTTTCACGGCACAGTGTGCCATATAACGGCACAGAATGGAAACGATGTGATGACCGCTCACAGTGGACGGCATTTTCTGCAGATCCCAGGCCCGACGAACGTCCCGGACCGGGTGCTGCGCGCCATCGCGCAACCGACGATCGACCACCGCGGACCCGACTTCGCCGAGCTCGCCCTCGACCTGCGGGAACGGGTGAAACCCGTCTTCGGCACCGGTGGTCCCGTCGTCATCTATCCCTCCTCGGGCACCGGCGCGTGGGAGGCGGCGCTGGTCAACACACTCTCTCCTGGCGACCGCGTGCTCGCCTTCGAAACCGGACATTTCGCCAGCCTGTGGCGTGACATGGCGGAACGACTCGGCTTAGTAGTCGACTTTGTGCCTGGAGACTGGCGGCGTGGCGTCGATGCCGCGGCCGTCGCCGAGCGGCTGGCCGACGACACCGCACACAGCATCGCGGCGGTGATGGTCGTGCACAACGAGACCTCGACCGGCGTCGCCAGCCGGATACCGGAGATCCGGGCCGCCATCGACGAGGCGGATCACCCCGCGCTGCTGCTGGTCGACACCATCTCCTCGCTGGGATCCATCGACTACCGGCACGACGACTGGGGTGTCGACGTGACGGTCAGCTGCTCGCAGAAGGGTTTGATGCTGCCACCGGGCCTCGGCTTCAATGCGATCAGCGACAAAGCGCTCGCGGCGGCACCGACGGCGCGACTGCCGAAGTCCTACTGGGACTGGACCCCCATCCTCGGCGCCAACGAGCACGGTTTCTACCCGTACACCCCGGCCACCAACCTGCTCTACGGCCTGCGGGAAGCGCTGCTGATGCTCGAAGAGGAGGGCTTGCACAACGTGTTCGCCCGGCACAACCGGCACGCCGCGGCGACCAGGGCGGCCGTCCAGGGCTGGGGCCTCGAGGTGCTGTGCGTCAACGAGCGTGAGTACTCGAGTTCGCTGACCGCCGTGCTGCTCGGCGCGGAACACGACGCGGACAAGGTGCGCCGAATCATCTTGGACCGCTTCGATATGTCACTGGGCACCGGTCTCGGCAAGCTCTCCGGGCGGGTGTTCCGGATCGGGCACCTCGGCGACCTCAACGACCTGACGCTCGCCGGCACTCTCTCCGGTGTCCAGATGGGTCTCGAATTGGCCGGCGTCGCAGTCGATCCCGCCGGACTGCAAGCCGCGCTTGCGGTGTTACGAGCCGACTGAACTCTGCTCCGGCGCTGCGCTTTCCAACGATGGAAGGCAACGAGCACGCCGGAAACAGCCCATCTCAACTGAATTCAATCGCTCCCCGCTGGGCAAGTCGTAAGCCAGATCGGCGCTTCACCGCGATACCGACCTCCTGATCTCGACCCTCGATGCTCCGCCACGAGTGACTCTCCCGCTGCTCCGCCACGAGCCGGGATCCGCTATACGCCGACGCTTTTCGCGTCGGCCACCTACGAGGAGGTAGGTCGTTGTCCGAGCGAACTTCCGTAATCCGGCGCCTGTCCGATAAAAAGCGGTGGACTTACATACTGCCGGTCGTCGTCTTCATCTACGTCATCTGTTATATCGATCGAACCAACATCAGTTTCGCGCTGCCGCACCTCGAGGCCGATATGGGGCTCAGCAAGGCCGAGCAGGGCCTGGCCAGCGGCATCTTCTTCTGGGGTTATCTGCTGCTGCAGATTCCCGGCGGGTATATGGCCGAAAGGTGGAGTGCCAGAAAGTGGATCGCGATCCTGATGGTGTTGTGGAGCGTGGCCGCAATGGCACAAGGCTTCACCAACTCCGTCGGCCAGTTGTTGATCGCCCGTTTCCTGCTCGGCGTGGCCGAGGGGGGCGTGCAACCGGCGTTGATGGCCACCATCCGGACGTGGTTCCCCTTCGCCGAAAGAGGCAGGGCCTACGCGATTTTCAAGCTGTACACGCCGATCGCGGCGATCGTGGCCGCACCGTTCTCCGGCATCCTGCTGACCTACACGGACTGGCGCTGGATGTTCATCATTCAGGGCGGCGCCCCGCTGGTCGTCGGGCTCGCGGCTTGGCTTGCGGTAGTTCGTGACACGCCGGCGAAGGCCGGATGGTTGTCGACGGCCGAACGTGACTTCATCGAGCAGTCCCGAGTCGCGGAGGGCGAACCGCTCCAGCATCGCGGCACCTTCAAGGCGGCCTTCACCAGCAAGATCGTGTGGCACTTCGCGCTCATCTACACGTTGACGCAGATGGGCTTGCTCGGCCTCACCCTCTGGTTGCCGAGCGTGTTGAAGAAGGCGTTCCACACCGATTTGAAAGTGGGTTTCGTCGCGATATTGCCGCAGATCGCCGCGGGCGTCGCCATCATTCTCATCGGCAGATCGGCGGACAAACGCGGCGGGCACATCGCGCACATGGCGTTGGTCCTCGGTTCCGCGGCAATCATTCTCGGCGGCGCGAGCCTGATATCGCCGGATCAGAAGTGGTTGGTACTCGGGGCGATGATCCTGGGTACGGCGGCGTCGATCGCCTGGTACGGACCGTTCTGGGCGACGGTCACCAAGCTGGTTCCGGTCGCGGCCGCCGGGGCGGGATTGGGTCTGATCAACGGTGTCGGCAATCTCGGCAGCTTCTTCGGGCCCTATATCGGTGGCTGGCTCAGCGATCTCAGCGGCGGTGGTTACGCGCTCACGCAGGCGTTCTTCGGTGGGGTCTTCGCGGTCGCCGGGCTGCTCGTCCTGACGTTGCGTAAGAAGATGCGCGAGGCGACGCGCGCGGCCCAGGCGGAGCCGAAACCCGTTCTGCCGGAGCCGGTGATCATCTCGAAGACTGCCCAGGCGCAACCGGCGACGGAAGCACCGCTCGTCTGAATCGCAGCGGCGGCCGATCCCAGGGTCGGCCGCCGCATGGTCCCTGTTGTGAATGACCAAGGATCAGAAGGACTCTCATGAACCTACCTACCGCAACGGCCGATCGTTCGGCCGTCGCCGCACAGCTCGAGGACGCGCTCCGCACCACGATGGACGGCGAGGTCGCCTTCGACGACTACAGCCGCCACCTCTTCTCCCGCGACGCGAGCATGTACTCGATAACGCCACTGGGCGTGGTGTTTCCGCGGCATGCCGACGATGTCGCGGCGGCGGTGCGGGCCGCCGGCGAGCTCGGCGTGCCGATCGTGGCCCGGGGTGCTGGAACGAGTTTGGCCGGGCAGACCGTGGGTCCGGGCCTGGTACTCGACCTGTCCCGGTACATGAACCGGATCCTGGATATCGATCCGATCGCACGCACCGCGCTGGTCGAGGTCGGGGTGGTACAGGACCAGCTCAATCAGGCCGCAGGCGTGCACGGCTTGATGTTCGGCCCGGATACCTCGACGAGCAACCGGGCCACCATCGGCGGGATGATCGGAAACAATTCCGCGGGAAGCGGTTCCAGGACCTACGGCATGACGATCGATCACGTGCGGGCGCTGGACGTGGTGCTCGCCGACGGTTCGCGCGCGCGGTTGGAACCGGTCGACGAGGTCGAACGTAAACGGCGCGCGACGGCGCAAACGCTGGAAGGCCAGATCTACCGAGAACTTCCGGAACTGGTCATCGCCGAGGAGGCGGCCATCAAGGCCGGAATGCCGACCTTCTGGCGACGTGCCTGCGGCTACCGGCTCGACCGGCTGGTGGATTTCGGGGCGGACAAGCCGTTCGATCTGGCCAAGTTCGTCGTGGGCGCGGAGGGCACGCTGGTGGTCGCCACCCACGCGCTGGTCGACCTGGTGCCCAAGCCCGCCCGCACGGTGTACGCCGTGGGGCACTTCACCGACACCGTGAGCGCCATCGCGGCCACCACCGACGCGCTGAGTTGCGAGCCGCATCAGGTCGAGCTGATGGACCGCACGATCCTGGAACTGTCCAGGCAGAAGATCGAGTACGCCGAACTCGGGAACATCCTCGTCGGCGACCCGGGCGCCCTGCTTTTCGTCTCGTTCAGCGGTGACGACGAGGGGCCGCTGATCGCCGATCTGGACCGGCTCGACCGACTATGGCAGCAGAACGGGCACGGCTACCACACGCTCCGAGCCATCACCGCCGCCGATCAGACCGCATTGCTCAAGGTCCGCAAGTCCAGCCTCGGCCTGCTGATGGCCGCGGGCGAGGGCACTCGCCGCCCGCTCGCGTTCGTGGAAGACACCGCCGTCGATCCGGCACACCTGGCCGAATACACCAAGCGGTTCAAGGAGATTCTCGACGAGCATCACATGGAGGCGGGGTTCTACGGCCACTGCTCGGTCGGCTGCCTGCATATCCGCCCGTTCGTCGACCTGACCGATCCGGCGCAGGTGATCACCATGCGCACGGTCGCCGAGGCGGTCAAGGATCTCGTCGCCGAGTACGGCGGGGTGAACTCCAGCGAACACGGTGACGGGCTCGCGCGCAGCGAGTTCAACCGGGAGATCTTCGGCGACGAACTGTATGAAGCGATGCGAAAGGTCAAGCGGCTCTTCGATCCCGGGAACATCATGAACCCGGGCAAGATCGTCGACGCGCCGCCGATGACGGACAACCTGCGCGACCGCGACGCATTGCCGCCCGCGCCGCTGTTGACGACGGCGCTGCAGTTCGAGGTGGTCGGCGGTATGCGTGGTGCGGCGGATCGCTGCATGAATATCGGGCTGTGCCGCAAGTCGACCTCGGGGGTGATGTGCCCGTCCTACATCGCGACCAAGAACGAGGAGCACTCCACCCGTGGGCGGGCCAACGCGCTGGTGAAGGCGCTGTCCGAGCCGGATCCGCATGCCGCGCTCGGCGGTGAGCGGCTGCACGAGATTCTCGATCTGTGCCTGATGTGCAAGGCGTGCAAGAGCGAGTGCCCGATGAGTGTGGACATGGCATCGCTCAAGGCGGAGACGCTCGCGCATCACCACGAGATCCACGGAACGCCGTTGCGCTCGAGGGCTTTCGGGGCGATCAGGCTGCTAAACCGGATCGGGTCGGCGACCGCTCCATTGTCGAATCTGCCGGGGCGCAACGGATTCGCGCGTCGGATGATGGATCGTAGGCTCGGCATCACGGCTGCTCGTCCGTTGCCGGTGTTCCAGCGGGTCAATCTGCTTCGTTGGTTCCGTCGCCGGGCGGTGACGGTCGACCAGACACCGCTGGGGACGGTCAACTGGCTTGCCGACTCGTTCACTACATTCACCGAGCCGCATATCGGTGCGGCGGCGATCGAATTGCTGGAGCGTTCGGGCTGGCGGGTCGAGCTTGCTAGTGGTGGCTGTTGTGGGCGGTCGAGCATGTCCAAAGGGTTGCTCGACGACGCGAAGAAGAAGGCCACCGGGCTGGTTCGTTCGCTGGCCGAGGACACCGAACCCGGCTCGCCGATCGTCGGCTGCGAGCCGTCGTGTCTGTTCATGTTGCGCGACGAACATGTTGCGCTGCTGCCGGATTCGACGTCCGTGCGGACCGTCGCGGCGCGCGTCAGACAGGTGGAGGAGCTACTTGTCGAGGCGATCGATGCGGGTCGGCTGACGCTTCGCGGGGATTCGCCGCTCGCCGGTCGACGGATCGTCTTCCACGGTCATTGCCACCAGAAAGCCGAGGTCGGTACTGCGGCCACCATGGCATTGTTGCGTCGAATCCCGGATGTGGAAGTCATGGAGATCGACTCCGGATGCTGCGGGATGGCAGGCTCGTTCGGCTTCGAGTCCGAGCATTACGAAACATCCATGACCGTCGGCGGGGACCGGCTTTTCCCGGCGCTGGCGGCCGAGTCGGCGGACACGATCGTCGCCGCGACCGGTGTGTCGTGCCGACAGCAGATCTTCCACGGCGCGGGTCGCACCGCGTGGCATCCCGTCGAGCTGGTGCGCGAAGCGCTGGCCGGACCCGAATAGGAGACACCCATGCGCATTGTCCGCTACTCACTCGACGGACGGACCGGGGTCGGCGCCCTGGTCGGAGATGTGGTGCACGACCTGCTCGAAGTAGAGCTCGGCGCGGTGGTCGGGAGGCTGTCGGAGCTGACATTGCTTGCGCCGTGCGATCCACGCACCATCGTCTGCGCAGGCAGCAACTACGCGGGCCAGATCATTGAGAAGGGCAGGCCCTGGCCGCAACAGCCGTCGCTATTCCTGAAGTCTCCCAACGCAATTGCGGGACTCGACGCGGCGATACGGCACCCCGCCGAGGTGCAACGCCTGGAATACGAGGGCGAACTCGCCGTTGTCATCGGCCGCACCGCCCGCAACGTCTCCGCCAGCCGCACCGCCGACTTCATTCTCGGCTACACCTGCGCCAACGACGTCACCGCCGACGACTGGCGGGCCGACGGCCAGTGGGCTCGCGCAAAGAGCGCAGATACCTTCTGCCCGTTGGGCCCCTGGATCGAAACCGACATCTCCGACCCTTCGGCCCTGCAGATCACCACCCGCCTCGCCGGCCAAGTCGTCCAATCGGCCCCGACCTCGGAAATGGTCTTCGGAGTAGGAGAACTACTGGCATTCGTCACCCGTTGGATCACCCTCGAACCCGGCGACGTCCTACTGACCGGGAGTCCCGCAGGAGTCGGCCCGATGAATCCCGGCGATGTGGTCGAGGTCGAAATCTCCGGCATCGGGACGCTCCGTAACACAGTGGTCGCAGGCGCCACTAGCTCAGGTCAATTCGCCCGTGTCTCTGGTGAAGTTGGTCATCACCTTCACTGAGATCGGGTTGTTCGCAACCATTCTTCGAGAACGGCGAAGTCCGGATGGTCGAGACCCCGAGATGCCTCGACTCGGTACAACAGGGCTCGACCCTGATGGTGTGCGGCGACCCAGTCGCGGTCGGAATCGGTGATCTCGTCGTCGACCCACACGAACGGGCGTCCCGCCGCCCAATCCACCAGAGTTCGGGTCTTCCAATGCAATCCGAACCATTGGTCCTCGCGCTGATGTTCGTCGGGCGGATCGGGCCAGGCGACCACGGGTAGCTGCGGCAGTCCGAGCCGCGGCGCTACCTCTGTGTTCGCCTCTTCCTCCCCGGTTGTGGCCCAGATCAGCTCACACGGCAGGGTTGCCAACCACATTCCGATTTCCGGCCGCAGTCGTGCCAAGTGCCCGATCGAGCTCAGGCCGGGTAGTTCGGGCCGCGTACCGGCGCCGAAGGGGAGCAGTGGACCGTCGACATCGAGGAAGAGCAGCGGGAGCTCTTCGTCGGCGGTCATCGGACACACGGTAGTGGGCCACGGCGAATGCCCATGTGCGCGAATCGATTCGATGTCAGCTGGACGCGCTCGGGGTGAAGCGTGTTCAGTCGACGATGGCTGTTGCTTCGACTTCGACGAGGTGGTCGGGGATGTCCAGCGCGGCGACGCCGATCAGGGTGCCCGGGGGTGTCGGGGTGGTGCCGAGTTTTGTGGCTGCTCGGGTTACTCCTTCCATGAAGAGGGGCATTTTGTCGGGGGTCCAATCGACCACGTAGACAGTTAGTTTCGCGACGTTGGCAAAAGCGGCGCCGACCTGTTCGAGGGCGGTGGCGATGTTGAGGTAGCACTGTTCGACCTGGGTGGCGAGGTCGCCTTCGCCGATCGTGGATCCGTCGGCGTCCCACGAGACTTGGCCGGCGAGGAAGATCAGTTTCGAGCCGGTTGCGATCGAGACCTGATGGTAGGCACCGACTTTCGGTAGACCGGTGGGGTTTACCAGGGTGATGGTCATGTTGGTTCCCTCCGTGTGCTGCTCTCTTGTGGTTACTGGAGAACTGTAGGAGAGTGGCCGCTGACGTGGAAGAACGCACTTTTGAGTGACTGGGGAACCTGATGGTGACTAAGCAGGTCGGTGGGTTGGGCAACGATGCGGACTTGTCGCGCGCGGATTCGCTGGCGCGGGAGATCTTCTCGGATGTTGCCAACAAGTGGGCGCTGCTGATAATCGAGACGCTGGGTGAGCGGACCCTGCGGTTCGGGGAGTTGCGGGACGAGGTCGAGGGCATCAGTCACAAGATGCTGACGCAGAATCTGCGCATGCTGGAGCGCAATGGTCTGGTCGAGCGGAACGTGCACCCGACCGTGCCGCCGCGGGTCGAGTACACGCTCCTCGAGCCGGGCCGAGCCCTCCGCGAGACAGTCGATCGCATGTGTAACTGGACCCAGCGGTACCTCGGTCACATCGAGACCGCACGGCACCGCTTCGACGCCTGACGCCCTCGCCCGCGAAGTCGTCTCGCGACGGTATCCGTCGACCGCGTCCGCGCGGACATTTCGTGCCGACGCGCACGAAACTGCTGGCAATCCCATGCGCGGCAGGACGAATGTTGCGCGGCACCTGCGCCTGCACAGAACGCAGCGGTCTTGGCCCGGAGTGGTCAGCGTCCTCGGTCGCGCGCGCAAGTTGTGTCGACGCGCGCAAGTTGTGCCGACGCGTACGAAGTTGCTGGCGATTTCGTGCGCGGGAGGAGGAGATGTGCGCGGCAGGCCGGTTACGGTTCGGTGGCGGTGGCGGTGGCGGTGGCGGTGGCGGTGGCGGTGGCGGTGGCGGTGGCGGTGGCGATGGCGATGGTGTCAGGTCGGTGTCAGGGGGCTGTCAGTTCAGCCGCCGATAGTTGTTCCCATGACGGAAAACAGCAATTCCTCGACCTATTCGACCTGGACCGGCATGGTGTCGGTCGATGACACGGCGCTGGCCGTCACCGACACCGGTGGGTCCGGCATCCCGGTGATCTACCTCAACGGCCAGTTCGCCACTCAGGGGTACTGGAGCAAGGTCATCGGCGACCTCGGTCCCGCCTTCCGGCACATCACCTACGACGAGCGGGCCCGCGGCAAGAAGTCGCAGAAGTCGGCCGACTATTCCTTCGAGGCGTGCGTGCGCGACGTCGATGCCGTTCTCGCGGCGAGGGGTGTGCAGCGGCCGCTGGTGGTGGGCTGGTCCTACGGTGCGTTCGTCGCGGCGCACTGGACCAGCCGGAACCCGGATCGTGCCTTGGGCGCGGTCTTGGTCGAGGGCGCCCAGCCGTACGACTGGATGAACGAGGCCATGGAACAGCGCATCCGCAAGCTGTTCAAGCGATTGGGCTGGGTCACGCCGCTGCTGCGCCCGACCGGCCTGGTCCCGCGGCTCACTGCCGAACAGCAGGCCGCCAGCAATATCGAGCTCGGCTGGCTCGCCCGCGAGAGCGAACTCGGCCCCGTGCTGGACAAAATCACCGTCCCGACGCGATACGTGGTTGCTTCGGGCTCGTCCTTCGGCAGCAAAGGCGATGAGCAAGAACTGATCCGCGCCAGCCTCCATGCGGTGGTCGCTCGCAACCCCGACATCAAAATCAGCGCGAAGGTCGCCAGCAACCACGATGCGATCCTGCGCAAGGACTTCCGCGCCGTCGCCGACGCCGTCCGCGAGGTCGCACCGTACTGAGCAACCACGCCGACCGGGAATAAATCGCCGGACTGCGGCCGTATGGCTCGATTTATCAGCGTAATTAACAGCGCTTTTCAGTGTGGCTTTATGCGCTAACGGTGGTCGGGTGAGGTTCGACATATCCGATAACAGAAGCCAGAAATTACCTGATCATTCCTGTTGGGCGGCCGACCAGTAGCGGCTTCCTGAGCGGTGTTGTTGGCCGAGGAAGGTGGCAGCACGCCACCAGCTGCTGGAAGACGATCGCTTCTACGCCGGAGGAATTGACCATGCGAACGCCACGCCACCGAATCCGAGCCCACCACAGCCAGTTCCGGGTAACTGACTTCACGGCCGACTATGCGACCACCGATGCCGATCGTGACGGTTGGGAGGTAGTCGAGGAGTCCGACGCCGACGACGGGATCCTGTACCGGTCATCGCCGGAGGAGCCGCCCCACGATCCGATCCCGTCGGGTCGCTTCTTGCTGCCCGCCTACGCCGGTGGCCTCGATGCCACCGATACCGGGGAAATTCCCGGGTTCCACACCGGAGAATTCACTGAATATCACACCGGGGAATTCACTGAATACCACACCGGGGAGTTCGCCGAAGACCACCAGCCGCGACACGCGGCACCCGCCTGTGGGGTGTCCCGAGTGCGGCTGCCGCGCAAAACCGGCAACGCGCCGGCACCCGTGCCGACCGATCAGGTCCGCATCGACTACGGCCTCGTCTACGTCGTAGACGACAACGGTGACGTGCGGCGTGTCACGCCCGATCATCCACTGGCACAGGCCGTCTACGAGCGCACTCGGCAATGGGGTCTCCGCCCGCCGAGTCCCGCGCTCGCCGGGATCGTCTCCGCGTACTATTTGTCGGCGCTCGGCCCCGGCCTGCTCGAGGACGTCGAAGCACTCACTCCAGAGTGGCAGCGGGCCTTCGCGCGATGGAGTGTGCACCGCGCCTTCGAGCGTGCGGGCCTGGCCGACGTCGATTGGATCCGCGAAGGTCTGCTGGCCATGGACGACAATCAGCCACCTCCGCCGCATTTCCAGAGCAGTGCGCGGCTGCGTCACCGGCTCGACAGTGACACCCGCATATCGAAGACCGTCGTCTCCGGCGTGCCGGGCTCGAGTGCGCACATTCAGCAGTATCCACCGGTGGGCGCCTACTTCTCCCTCGACAACGAAGACCCGCTCGAGGCGGCTCTCGACGCATTCCGGTATGCGGCATGGACCTATGGTATGGGCTATCGCGACCTCATGACCGCTGCCGAACGTGACTTCTTCCCGTGGACCCGAGGGCGGTAGGTAAGCGACATTCGACCACGATGGTTACGCGCGCAGGAGACCTGATTCGGCGTCGTACAGCAGGACTCGGTCGGGTTGGGGGACTACCCAGCCCTCGGTGCCCAGGGCGGGCTCGTCCGCCTCTGGCACGATGACACCCACGCTGAACCCGTCTGCCGCCACCGTGACCAATGAGGTCGCACCGAGGTGTTCGACCGTGGATACCGTGCCGTGCAGAGCATCAGGTACGGAGGTGGCGGAGAACGTCAGATACTCCGGGCGGGCGCCCCAGATGACGTCGGGGTCCTGGCCGACCAGTTCTCCTGGGATCAGGTTCATCGGCGTGGAGCCGATGAAGTTGGCTACGAAGGTATCGGCGGGGCGACGGAATACCGTACGGGCGGTGCCGAGTTGGCGGATTCGGCCGTTCGACATCACCGCGATTCGATCGGCCAGGGCCAGCGCCTCGGCTTGGTCGTGGGTGACGAAGACGGTGGTGACGCCGAGATCGTGTTGCAGCTTCTTCAAGAAGGTGCGGGCTTCGAGGCGCAGGCGTGCGTCGAGGTTGGACAGTGGCTCGTCGAAGAGAAAAACCTTGGGGTGGCAGGCCATTGCTCGTGCCAGCGCCACCCGCTGTTGCTGGCCGCCGGAGAGTTCGGCGGGGCGGCGGCCCATTAATCCCTGCAGCGACAACTGATCTCCGGTTTCGGTCGCCTTTGCCGCTCGGGTACGTCGATCGGTGCCACGGACCTTCAGCGGATAGGCGATGTTGTCGACCACCGTCATGTGTGGGAACAGCGCGTAATCCTGGAACACCATCGCCACGTCGCGTCGTCCGGGCGAGAGCCGGGTGACGTCCTGGTCGCCGATCCGAATCTGCCCGCTGGTCGGGGTTTCCAGCCCGGCGATGGTCCGCAGCAGCGTGGTCTTGCCGCACCCGGACGGCCCGAGCAGCGCGAAGAACTCGCCGTCCTGAATCGTGAAGGACAGGGCGTCAAGGGCTTTCACGTCGCCGGGGAAGACCTTGGTCAGGTCGGCCAGATCGATCTGCGCCATCTAAGACTTGATCCCTCCGTGGAGCCGGAAGCCGTAGCGCCGGTTGACGAATAGATACATCAGCACCACCGGTATCGAGTACAGCAGCGAGAACGCCGAGATCGGACCCAGTTGGGCGCCGCCGCCCTCGTCGTAGAAGGTGCGCACCACCACGGCGGCCGGTTGCTTGTCCTGGTCGCGCAGCAGCAGAAACGGCACCAGGTAGCTGCCCCACACATTCACCACGGTCCACACCGCGATGGTGGCCAGTCCCGGCCGGGCCAGCGGCACCACGATGTCGCGCAGGATGCGCAACGGTCCGGCCCCGAACACTCGCGCTGATTCCTCATAGGACCTCGGGACCGAGTCCATGAAGTCCTTCAGGATGAAAATCGCCGCGGGCAGTAACCCGCCGGACAGGACCAGCACCACGCCGAATTGCTTGTCCAGCAACCCGATCTTCCAGATCATCAGGAATATCGGCACCATCGCCGCGGTGCCGGTGACCACGCTGGACAGCAGTAAAAGCAAGTACAGCAAGGCATCTCGGCCAGGTATCCGTACTCGGGACAGCGCGTAAGCCGCCAGCGCCGCACTGGAAACCACGAGCACCATGCAGAAGCAGGACAGCAGCACGGAATTCCAGAGCGAGCCTAGGGTGAGATCGTTCTCGAACAGCGCCGAAAAGTGTTTCAAGGTCGGCTTTTCCGGTATCCGCGGCGCATATCCCGGGTTCGCGTCGAACGGTGCCGAGGCAAGCCACAGCATCGGCAGCACGAAGAACCCGGTCACCACCGCGACGAAGGTGTAGAAGCCGATCCGCGAAACGATCTGTCGTGGATTCATCACGTCCTCCGCCGCAGCAGCCGCAGGTAGAACAGCGCGAGCACCAGATTGATCAGCAGCATCAGTACCGAAGCGGCCGCGCCGTAACCCAAGGCGCCGTCGTCGATTCCTTGCCGGTACAGGAAGATCGGCAGAGTTTCGCTGCGGTGGTTCGGCTCACCTCGGGTCAGCAGGTACGGCGTGAAGTCGTTGAACGTCCACAGGCTGATCAGCAACGTATTCGTCAGCGTGTGCCCGCGCACGTGCGGAAACACCACGTCTCGCAGCATTTGCGGCCCGGACGCCCCGGCCAGCCGCGCCGTCTCGAGCTGCGAAGGCGGCACGGTGGACAGCGCCGCCGAGTACAGCAGCATGGAGAACGCGGTGCCGCGCCAGATGTTGAACACGATGATGACGGCCAAGGGCTGCTGGATCATCCAGGCATAGCCGGGATGATCCAGCAGTCGGTTGACGGTGCCTTCGTCGCGATCCAGCATCGTAATCCACAGCACGGCAACAACACTGGCGGGAAGGATCCACGCGAGCAGCACCAGGCTTTCGACCACGCCGCGCACCCAGCGGGCGGCGGTGCGCATCGACCAGGCCAGGCTGAAACCGAGGACATTCTGTCCGATGATGGCCGAGCCGAACACGAACAGCAGCGTGATCCAGACGCTGTTCCCGAACAGCGGGTCCGTCAACGCCTTCGTGTAATTGGCCATTCCCACAAAGGAAACGTCCACCGAGGTACGCCCGGAGACGGTGAGATCGGTCAGTCCGATCCACAGCAGCCATAGCGCCGGAAACACCAGGAACGCGGCGATCAGCAGCAGTGCCGGTGCGACGAACGCGCTCGCCTTCCCGCGCCCCAATCCTGCTACGTCGGCACTCTCGGTGATCGCGCTCGGGACGGAGGGCGCGGGGTCAGTCACTGGCGACCTTGTCCTTGCCGACCGCCTCCGTCACGGCTTTGCCATATGCCGCAGCGGCATCCGTGGTGCTCTTGCCGGTGACCACATCCAGCGTCGCCTGCTGCAGGGCCTTGGACACCTTGGTGTACTCCGGCAGCGCGGGCCGCAGCGATGTGATCGGCAGGATCTGCTGGGAGATGAAGGTGAGCATCGGATCTGCGCCCAGCGCATCGGCATTCACATCCTGCCGCGCGGTGATCCGTGGCCCACCACCGGCGATCAGCTGTTTGAACGCCTCCGGCGAGTTCATGAATTGCAGTAGTTCCCAAGCCAATTCGATGTGTTTGCTCTTCGGGTT
Source organism: Nocardia sp. NPDC046473 (assembly GCF_040645995.1). NCBI lineage: Bacteria > Bacillati > Actinomycetota > Actinomycetes > Mycobacteriales > Nocardiaceae > Nocardia > Nocardia sp. NPDC046473. The sequence continues at coordinate 432,377 of NZ_JBEYZJ010000004.1, read as the reverse complement.
GATCACTCGTCCGCCGCCGCCGGAGATGCTCACGAAGTCTTGATGATTCACCCCGGTCCCAGGTGTGGCCGCGGGAATCTTCGCCCAACCCACCTGGGTGTCCCGGTCGGCCATCGGAAAGCTGCCGCCGGACGGATCGAGCACGCCCCGCCAGAAGTAGTCGCTCTCCAACAGGATGCCCACCTGGCCTTTGGCGAACTTTTCGAAGCTCTTCTCCCGTCCTTTGGCGTCCTGCTGCAACTCCGCGTCGCCCAGCTTCTCGCTATAGAGCGTGCGGTAGAAGTCCAGCACCGCACGGAATTTCGCGGTGTTGCCGACCCACTTGCCGTTGTCGAACAAGGTGCTACCGGTGCCGGCCAGCAACGGCAGTATGCCCTGCGTGGTCGTCGCTTCGCCGAAGCTGGTGCCCGCGTTCAACTGCACCGGAGTCACGCCGGACACCGCCTTCAGCTTCCGTCCTGCCGCCAGGACCTGGTCCCAACTGGTCGGCTGCCAGTCTGCGGGCAGGCCTGCCTGCGCGAACAGCTTGCGGTTGAAGAACAGCACCCGCCCGTCGGTCTCCTGCGGTATCCCGTACTGCGCGCCGTTGTAGGACGTCAACTGCTGCACGGCTTCCGGCATGTGCTGCCAGCCGTCCCACGCCTTGACCTTGTCCGCTCCGACCAGGTCGTTCAGCGGTTTGATCTGCTCGCCCTCGGCGAATTCGCCGACCCAGATCCCGTCCAGCGACACCACGTCGGCGCCGGTGCCGGTCTTCAGGTCCTTGGCGATCCGGCTCTTGTAATCCTCGTCCGCAACCCCGGTCGCCTGGAACTTCACCTGCACGGTGACACCCTTGGCCTGCTGGTCCGCCACGAACTTCGGGATCACCCAGTCTTCGATCCACTTCGCCTCGGCCGCGTTCTTCCCGCCCGCCGAGTTGATCGCGTTCGCGGTGATCGTCAGCGTCTCCCCACCGCCGCCCGACCCGCACGCCGCCACCCCGACCAAGAGCGAGCTGACGCTCACCACCGCCGCGAACATCCGCCAGTTCGACGCCATGGGGTCCTCCTGAAAGGCAAATCCATACTCACCCTGACGTTGTCACAAGACGATGCCCACCGAAGGCCATTCCCCGGAATACGGCCGAAGACGCCGCGCCGGGCTCAAATCGTCCGGTCTGCCAGAGAATTCACCGGGCTGTCGCAGAATGGGTTGCAGTTCGTTGATCATGCCCTCGATGCGGATCGGAGCCACCGCCATGCACGATGACCGTCGGTTGATCGAGGACCGCCTCGGGCGCGTTCTCAATGAGCGGATCGCGCCGGCGATCTATCCGGAGTCGGTGCCGTTGACGGCGTCGATCTGGGTCGCGCCCGACGAGCCGGTGCCGGTTGCCGAGGGGTTGGCCGCGCCGCGGACGCCGATCGCGTCCGGGGCCCAGTGGGGTGCGCCGTGGGGGACCAGCTGGCTCACGGTCGAGGGGACGGTGCCCGCTGAGTGGGCGGGCAAGACCGTCGAGGCGATCATCGACATCGGTTTCGATCCGAATATGACGGGTTTTCAGTGCGAGGGGCTGGTCTATCGGCCGGACGGATCGCCGGTCAAGGGTCTGCACCCGCGCAGTCAGTGGGTGCGGGTGGCGGCCCCGGCGGCCGGCGGCGAGCAGGTGCTGTTGCACGTCGAGGCGGCGTCGAATCCGGTCATTCCGTTCTTCGGGCCGACCGCGCTCGGCGACAAGCTCACCGCCGGTACCGAGCCGCAATACCGGCTCGGCCGAATGGATCTCGTGGTTTTCGACGAGGAGGTCTGGCAGCTGGTGCTGGATCTGGAGGTGCTCGGCGAGCTGATGCACGAGATGCCGGAGGATCCGGCCCGGCGCTACGACATCGTCCGCGCCATCGAGCGGGCGCTCGACGCCATCGATCTGCAGAACGTCAACGCCACCGCGGCGGCGGCGCGGGCGTGTCTGGTCGAGGTGCTGGCGAAACCGGCGATACCGTCCGCACACACGGTCTTCGCGGTCGGGCACGCACACATCGACTCGGCGTGGCTGTGGCCGTTGCGCGAGACGGTGCGCAAGGTCGCGCGCACCACCGCGAACATGACCGCGTTGCTGGCCGAGGAACCGGAGTTCGTTTTCACCATGTCCCAGGCCGCGCAATACGACTTCATCAAGCAGCACCGGCCCGAGGTCTATGAAAAGGTCAAGAAAGCGGTATCGGAGGGACGGTTCGTGCCGGCCGGTGGCATGTGGGTCGAGGCCGACACGAATATGCCGGGCTCCGAGGCGATGGCGCGGCAATTCGTGCACGGTAAGCGGTTCTTCCTCGACGAGTTCGGTGTCGACAACGAGGAGGCCTGGCTGCCGGACACATTCGGCTTCGCCGCCGGGCTGCCGCAGATCATCAAGGCCGCCGGTTCGAAATGGCTACTGACACAGAAGATCTCCTGGAGTCAGATCAATCAGTTTCCGCACCACACCTTTCTGTGGGAGGGCATCGACGGAACCCGGATCTTCACTCACTTCCCGCCGGTCGACACCTACAACTGCTCGATGCAGGGTCGCGAGATCGCGCACGCGGCAAGGAATTTCAAGGAGAAGGGGCGGGCGTCGATGTCGCTGGCGCCGACCGGTTACGGCGACGGCGGTGGTGGCACGACGCGGGAGATGGTCGCGAAGGCTGCCAGGATGACGAACCTCGAGGGTTCGCCGAAGGTGGTGTGGGACAAGCCTGCTGAGTTCTTTGCCAAGGCCGAGGCGGAGTATGCGAATCCGGCGGTGTGGGTGGGGGAGCTGTACCTGGAGTTGCATCGCGGCACGTTGACCAGTCAGGCGAAGACGAAGCAAGGTAACCGGCGCAGCGAGCATCTGCTGCGGGAAGCCGAGCTGTGGGCCGCGACGGCGGCGGTGCGCAAGGGCGTCTCCTATCCGTACGCGGAACTCGATCGGATCTGGAAGACGGTGCTGCTGAACCAGTTTCACGACATCCTGCCGGGCTCGTCGATCGCGTGGGTGTATCGCGAGGCGGAGCAGACGTACGCGGCGGTGGCCGCGGAACTCATGACGATCATCGAGCAGTCGCAATGGGCGCTCGGTGGTGCGCAGGCGGGGCCGAACGTCTTCAACCCGACACCGCACACCTGGCGGTCGGTGCCGGCCGGTGCGGCCGGTCCGGAGCAGTCTGATCACCTGTGTTCGGTGACCGAGCGCACGGATGGCGGGTTCGTGCTCGACAACGGCCTTTTGCGGGTTGAGGTGGATGCGCGCGGTCTGATCGTGTCACTGTTCGACCTCGAGCGGCAGCGTGAGACCCTGCCGCCGGATTCGGTCGCGAACCTGCTGCAGCTGCACCCGGATCTCCCGAACTCCTGGGACGCCTGGGATGTCGATCTCTTCTACCGAAACCGGGTCACCGATCTCACCGAAGTGGATGCCATTGCGGCAGAACCAGAGTCGGGCAGTGTTCGGATCAGCCGGTCGTTCGGATCCTCCAAGGTCGAACAGACTCTGACGCTGCGCTCGGAAGCTTTGGACATCGACACCAGCGTCGACTGGCACGAAACCGAGAAATTCCTCAAACTCGCCTTCCCCCTGGACATCCACGCCGACCGCTACGCCTCCGAAACCCAATTCGGCCACCTGTACCGCCCCACCCACACCAACACCAGCTGGGAGTACGCGAAGTTCGAAGCCTGCAACCACCGCTTCGTCCACTTCGCCGAACCCGGCTGGGGCGTGGCCCTCGTCAACGACTCCACCTACGGCCACGACGTCACCCGCACGGTCCGCGCCGACGGCGGCACGACAACCACCGTCCGGGCTTCCCTGTTGCGGGCCCCGCGATTCCCTGACCCGGAGACCGACCACGGCCCACACCACTTCCGGCACTCCCTGGTCCCAGGTGGGTCGATCGGCGACGCGGTGCGTGCGGGCTATCGAATCAATCTCACCCCGCTGCGGCCAGGAGTTGCCGAAGTCGTCGATCCGCTGTTCACCATCGATAACGACGCCGTAGTGACCAGCGCGGTCAAACTCGCGGATGACGGCAGCGGCGACGTCGTGCTCCGCGTCTACGAGGCACACGGCGGCCGCGCCTCAGCCCTGGTAACCCCCGGCTTCGATGTCACCGGCTTCGAGGTCTGTGATTTGTTGGAACGGCGGCTGCAGGAGGACACCCCCACAACCCCAGAGAACACCGGAGTTCGCTTGCACCTGCGCCCCTTCCAGCTGGTCACGCTCCGATTCGCGCGTTCCCCCGAATCTGCCGCCGGGTGAGTGTCCCGGTAATCGTCAGAACGGGCGATCTCAACGCCATGCTGAGAGCACGTCAGTGGCGGTCCACACGAGGTCGACGGTGTCGGTGAGGGCGGGCTCGACATTTGCCAAGGACACTGCGACCAAGGCTGTTTCGCGTGGTTCGAACCCTGGAACGTCGGTGAGTGCGCGAGTTAGTTCGGCTAGGTCGTGGCGGTCGAAGGGTGTGCCGAGCCATTTGATGGATCCTGCGAAGATGATCCGGTTCGCGATGGGGGAACGGTCGGCGCCGATGAGGTCTATTTCGGGGTTGAAGGTGCGGTTCCACCAGCCACCGACCGTGGTGACGTCTTTCCACGGCAGTGCTCCTGCGAGCGCGCTCAGTTCGAGTGCGTCCCGTACGAGGGGTTCGACGGCTTTGCCGCGCCAGGAGGTCCAGCGCCGATCGAACAACTTGTAGGCAGCGTCGCCTCGGCCCCGTCGAACCAGGTCCTGAACCGAGCGCAGGGTGGCGAGGTAGAGCCGAAGGTTGCTGTCAGCGACACGGTAAAGGGCCGGTTTCCCGGGTTTGACTGACAACGGCTGGTCTACCGACAGCACCTGCTTTTCTGCTGAAAGTCGTTGCAGTAGAGGCGATAATGTCCCGGAAGGTAGTGCGCCACTGCGGCTGCCCGCTGTGGCCGCGATGGTGGCGTGGGTACGTTCTCCGTTGCCGATCGCTTCGAGTACGCGTCGTGCTTGGTCGGGTGCTGGGAACTCGGCGAGCAGGGTGGACTCGGGCACCCCGAACAGCGGTGCGGCGGGGTCGTCGCATTCGCGTCGCACGAACTGAAGCGGTGGCAGGCCGTGCGGCCAGCTGCGCAGGATGCCTGGCAGTCCGCCGGTGATCAAGTGTGCGTCGATGCTCTCGGCCGCGTCGAGTCCCAGCGCGTGGCCGACTTCGGCGGGGTTGAGCGGCTCGAGGACGAGGTTGTCGGCTCGCCCGTAGAACGGGCGGTCGTAGGCGGTGAGGCGTTCCATCATATGGATGTCGCTGCCCAGCAGTAGCAGCAAGATCGGGCGTTGCTGCAGTAGCCTGTCCCACGCCGTTTGTAACGCGCCGTCGAAGACCGTGTCTTGTTCTGCCAGCCATGGCAATTCGTCGATCACGACGACGGTCGGTGTGTCCGGGAGGGCGGTCGCGAGTAGTCGGAACGCATCAGTCCAGCCGCCGCCGATGCTCTCGGGGAGGGTTTCGGGGGCAGGTGCGATCCTCGAGCACTTCAACTCCGCCAGAAACATCGCGAGCGATTCGGAGACCGGCATGCCCTTGGTGGCGGTGAAATACAGGTATGGCACTTCGGCCGCGTTGCAGAACTCCTGAACCAGTCGCGATTTTCCGACCTGTCGACGGCCTCTGATCGCCACGGCGACGCCCCTGCGAGACTCCGCGACGCGCTGCAAGCGGGTCCGCAGGAGCCCCAGCTCGACACCGCGACCGACGAATCCTGACGTCATCAAGCCTCTCTTTGTAGTCGTTGTCTACGTAGATTGAATCTATGTAGATTGAATCTACGTTACCGGACGCGGTGTGGCCGCGTCGGAGTTCGGTGAGGTACCAGGCGAAACGGCACTCGCTGGTCAGTCGAGTGTTGGACTAGACTAGACTAAGCTAGATTTGATAGGTTGGGTCCTATGACGGCAGTGAACATCCATGAGGCCAAGACGCACCTATCCCGGTTGCTCGAACGTGTCTCGAAGGGGGAACGCATCGTGATCTCCAAGGCGGGTAAGCCGATCGCTGACCTGGTGCCCCACCGAGCGGCTCCGGTGACGATCGGCGGGTTGAAGGGGCAACTGCACTACGACGACAGCGCCTTCGATGTCGATCCCGACATTCAACAGATGTTTTACGGAGATGACGCCGATGCTTCTGCTTGACAGCCAGACCGCGCTGTGGCTGCTCGATGACAATCCCAGACTGGGCGTGACGGCTCGCAAGGCGATCACGTCCACGTCAGAGGTCTACGTTTCGGCGGCGACAATCTGGGAGCTGACGATCAAATCCATGCTGGGCAAATTGACCGTGCCGACTAACCTCACCGAGATAATGGGTGATCAAGGCCTCGGGATTCTCGACGTGACCGGAGAACATGCGGAGGGCTTGCGTGAGTTCCCCGAGCTGGTGCGGCACGACCCGTTCGACCGGTTGATCAGTTCTCAGGCGTTGTGCGAACGGCTCCAGTTACTGACCGCAGACAAGGTTCTGCTAGGCCTGGGGCGGGACTTCATCCTCGATTCCACGCAGTAGTTCGTTCGTCACCTGAAGTCAGCGCGGCGGTGCAGAAGTACGCTCGCTCGAGCTCGCCAGCGGGCATACCGATATCTCTCGCGAGTCCTGAGCGGCGAAGTAGGTTGCGCAGAGGCGTAGGCGGCGGGCGTCGAGGACCATCCAGGTGCCGAGGATGAGTTGGGTGATGCCGCGCCAGACGTCTTCGAATCGGTCTCGTGCTCGTAGGGCGGTCAGGCTGGCGCGCACCAGGATTGGTGATGGTGGGGTGTTGGTGGAGAGGAGTAGGCAGGGGGCGCGGTGTGGGATGGAGCGGGTGTGGGAGACCGAGGAGCGTAGGCGGTATTGGTCGAGGACTGTGCGGGCGACTGTTCGCATGGCGATGGGGGATAGGCGCCAGGCGGGGCAGGGGCGGTTGGCGGCTACGCCGAAGGGGATGTGGTGGGTGTCTTTGGGGCGGTGGGTGGACCAGCGGTCGGGGTCGAAGTGGTCTGGGTTTTCGTGGCCGGTGCGTTCGAAGTCTGGGTAGTTGAAGCACAGGACTGTTCCGGTGGGGATTGTGCTGCCGTCGCCTACGTCGATGTTGTCGGTGGTGATTCGGTGGGCGATGCCGAATAGTGGGAATTGGCGCAGGGTTTCGTCCAGCACCTGATCGAGGTACTGGGTGTTCGGTTCGGCAATGAGACGGTCCTGCACGTTCTGGTGCTGGGCGATGGCGAGTAGTAGGTGGGCCATGCCCTCGGACATCTGTACGACGGCGGTATTGAAGAACGCGCCCTGAAGGTAGTAGGCGCGTTCGCGGCGGCTGAGCGAGGTGGGCAGGGGGTGGGCGACCTCGCCCGCGTCGATTCTGGTGAGTAGATATTGGGTGAGGCGGTGGCGTCGGCGCATGTGGCGTAGGCCGGTGCATTTGAGGGAGGTCACCACATCGTCGGCATTGCCGACGATGAGATCTCTGGCGGCTCGTGGGCACGGCTCGTGGAAGACCAACTCGTAGAAGAACTCTGCCCAGATCGGCATCATCAGGTCGCGTAGTCGGACCAGGGTCAGTGGGCGGGGTGGGAGTTCGTCGAGTACTCGGCGGGCGCAGCGGTCCGCGAGTTGTGTTATCTCGGTGGTGGGTACGGATAGGACGGCTCGGGTGGTGCGCGCCGCCTCGTCGTATCGCGGGCCGTCCTCGAGGTGCTCCTGGTGTACTTCCGGTCCGGGGGCGAGCCAATACCAGAACAGGTCGGAAAGGGCCGCGCCTCGGCTGCGCCCGTTGGCCGCTGGGTCGGTGTACAAGCGCCAGAACAGCTCTGGGCCGCCGCGTTCGCCGGGCAGGGTGATCTCGTTGCTGCCGTTGACTTTCGCGAAGATCCAGACCCGAAGCCTCACCACGGCTTGCGGCAGCCAGCGGGACACGGCCCACAGTGTGCCCGCGGTTGCCAGCACCGGCATCGATCTGGTCACTGTGCCACTACCCCTCGCGCGGTGATCAGGCCTGAATTCAGTTCGGACAGTTCGGCTATCCCACACAGGGTCAGCGTGTGTTCGAACTCCGAGCGCAGGGTGTCCAGCACGCCGGTGACCCCTTTGTCGCCGCCGACGGCCAAGCCCCACAGCACCGGTCGCCCCACGCCGACCGCCGTGGCGCCGAGCGCCAACGCCAGCACTACATCTGAGCCGCGCCGGACGCCGCCGTCGAGGAAAATCGGGATCCGCCCGGCCACGGCGGCGGCGATCGCGGGCAGCGCGTCCAAGGTGGCGACCGCGCGATCCAGCTGGCGCCCACCGTGATTGGACACCACGATCGCGTCGGCCCCGTGCTGCACCGCCAGCTGTGCGTCCTCGGGGTGCAGGATCCCTTTGAGCACAACGGGAAGCTGTGTCACCTCGCGAAGCCGGTGCAGGTGGTCCCAGGTGAAGTCGGGCGACATCGCGATCGGCCGGGCGCCACTTCCGTTCGCCCCCGGCAGATTTCGCATGTTCTCCGCGCACATAGTCGGAGGCAGGTCGCGGAAGCCGTGGTGATCTTCCCGCGCCCGGCGGCCGTGCACCGGGGAATCGACGGTCACCACCAGCGCCGTGCAGCCCGCTTGCTCGGCCCGCCGGACCAGCTCTTCGGTCACGTCCGGCTCGGGCTGCAGATACAGCTGGAACCACACGCGCGCCTCGCGGTCGATCTCCCGCGCGGCGGCGGTGACCTCGCCGATGGCGACCGTCCCGGCCATGCTGGCGATCATGATGAGCCCGGCCGCGGCCACACCCCGGGCGGTGGCCCGCTCGCCATCCGGGTGGGCCAGCCGGTGAAATGCGGTGGGGGACACGAACACCGGCATGCTGCTCGGATCGCCGAGCAGGGTCGTCGCGCTGGATCGGCCGCTGGTGTCGCGCAGGACCCGGGGCAACAGCGCGAGCCGCCGGAAGGCCTGCTCGTTGTCGGCCACGGTGATCTCGTCGCCCGCCCCGCCCGCGTAGTAGTCGTAGTACGCCGGATCGAGCAGTTCCCGCGCTCGCTGTTCGAGGGCGGCCAGCGAGCTGTGGTCTCGCGCATGCGCGGCGCGCGAGCGCTCCGCGGTCACTGCGTCAGCTCCGGCGAGCACAGCGCGGAGTCGAGGAAGTCGAGCAGTGGCTTGCGGTGTGCCGCTTCGTCGGTCCACTCGTTCTCGAGGTTCTCGGTGATGTGGTGTTCGGCGATTTGCCGGTCGCCGCGGTACTGCCGCAGCACCGGGTGCAGGTAGCGGCCGTCCAGGGCGTGCTCGGCATCGGACTGCGCGATGCGCCTGCCGTTGATGTCGAACGGGTCCAGCCGGTCGTGATCCTTGCCGTACTCCAGGGTGACCACCAGGTAGGTGTCCACCTCGCCGAAGAAATCTGCGGCGACGGCGTCCGCCACGAACTCGACGGGTAGTTCCTCCCAATACCGTGCCGACCCGGCCGCGGTCAGCGTGACGACATCGCCGAGAACGCCGAACATCTGCCACAACGCGGAGGTCCGGTTCACCCGCGCCAGGATCGCCTCACCCACCCCGTCCGCGGTCCCCGCGGGCTCGCGGTGCGGCCACGCCTGCCCATGGTGGCGTTGCTCCAGGATTCGGTGCAATGCTCTTGTGCCATAACGGAACCCGTGGATGAAGCCGCTGGTGGACTTCTTGAAATCGCGTTCTTGGGTGATCGTGCCCGCGAAGTACAGGCCGGGCACATCGGTCGACTCCCAGGCCGGGGTCTGAGCCGGGAATCGGTCGTTGATCGCCAACGCGGGCCGGCATTCCGGCGCGAAGATCGAGGCGTCGAACCGAAACCCGGTCGCCACGATCACCTTGTCGTAGCGGATGTCTTTGGTGACTTCGTCGGCGCGCGAAAAGCTCACCGTCACCAGATACGACGAGTCCGACTGCCTGGCGATGTCGACGACATTGCCATCCAGGAGCGCGTTCTGCGATTTGAGCTGGTAAGTGTCCAGGAAGTTGTTGTTGACCGCGCGCAGATGCCCCACGAAATGCGACTGCCAGGCCAACCGGATGGAATGCGGCCCGGCGACGTGAATGACGGCGGCGTTCTCGATCAGGTTGTCGGCGGTCTCGAAGGCGGAGTTGCCTTTTCCGATGATCAGCACCCGCTGGTTGGTGAACTCCGCTGGGTCCACGGACATTTCGGTGTACAGCTCGGCCGTCTCGATGCCGGGAATCTCGGGGACATAGGGTTTCGAGACACCGGTCGCCACGATCAACCGCCGCGCGCGCAGCACGTTGCCGTGCTGATCGATCGCCTCGAAGACATCCGGCTTGCTGATCCGTTCGATCCGCGTGTTGTATCGGACCGATAACCCTTGTGCCGCAGCGAAATCGCCGAGGTAGCGCACCATATCGTCGGCGGCGGGGAAGAACCGCTGGGTGTATTCCTTGAACGGTCGTCCGCCCAGCAGCGCGTTCCAGTCCATCCGCAGGTTCAGCTCGGGATCGTCCCAGCCGGTGTGGACCTTGTTGATCGAGATCAGCTTGCGGTGCCGGGGGAATCTGCTGAAGAACGTGCCTGCGGCCTCGCCCGCTTCCACGATCAGATAGTCGCGGCCTGCCTGCTGTAGGTGGTGGCCCAACTGGAGACCGGCCGGCCCAGCGCCGATCACCAAGTAGTCGAGTTCGGACAAGATTCCTCCCAAGATCGTGTTCTACCGTCGATGCAGCTCCAATAAGGCTTTCTTGTCCGGCTTGCCGCTGGCCGCGATCGGCGCGTCCGGCACCGCCGTGTAGGTCTGCGGCACGCTCGATTCGCCGAGTTCGGTGCGCACCAGGGCGGACAGAACGGTCGAGTCCGGCGCGTGGCCCGCTCGGGGCACGATGAAGGCGTGCACGGCCTCACCGCGGCGGTCATCCGGCGCGCCGACGACGTAGGCCTGGTCGACGTCCGGATGTCCGGACAGCACTCGCTCGATGGGACCGGCGTACACCGGCAGCGCGTCCACGATGATCACGTCGCGTGCTCGGCCGGTCAGATAGAGGTATCCGTCGTCGAGGTAGCCGAGGTCCCGGGTGCGCAGCCAACCGTCGACGAGCACGTCGGCAGTCTCCGCCGGGTTGCCGAGGTACTCCGACATCATGTAGTCGTTGCGCACGTAGATCTCGTTGTCCCGGATGTCGATACGCACTCCGGGTAGCGGTCGGCCGACGGAAGTGAGCACACCCGCGCCGATTTCGTGCGGTGTCAGCGTGGTGAGACCGCCGGTTTCGGTCTGCCCGTACGCCTGATGTACCACCGGGCCCAGCACCTGCACGGCTTCGGTCAACCGGTGCGCGGTCAGCGGCGACCCGGCGACCACCATCGCGCGCAGGCTGCCGGTGTCGATCGGCGAAGTGCGCAGGTCATCCAGCATTTGGTAGAGCCGGGGCACGTTCATGATCGTGGCGGTGATCCGCAGCCGCTCGATGACGCCGGGGAACAGCGGCTTGCCGTCGGGCTCCGGGATCACCGCGGTGCCACCGCCGAGCAGGCACAGCGCGAGGTAGTCCTGCACCACCGCGCTGGCCAGCGTGCCGAACAGCAGGTAGCGCTCGGCGCAGGAGGCCAATTCCGCGGTGTCCTGGCTCCAGGTCGCATTGCCCCAGGACCAATGTGCGGACATCGCCTGGTACGTCTGCGCGCAGCCCTTCGGCAGGCCGGTGGTGCCACTGGTGTAGGCCACCCGGGCGATGTCACCCGGTCGCGCTTCGATTGTCAACGGGTGGGCTGGGCCGCGCAGCAACGCCGCCAGCTGCTCGTCGTCCAACACGGCGTCCACACCGTTGCTCAGCACATGAGCCTGCTGTCGCTCGCTTAGACCGGGCCGCACGCAGATGACGCGGCAGCCGAGGGTGTACGCGGCGAGGTAGGCGGCCAACGATTCGGCGCTGACGTCGACCACCATGGCGACGCCACGTCCTGGGCCGAGCCCTGACCTGCGCAGCCCACCGGCGATCGTGCCCATCATGGTGAGCAACTCGCCCCGGGTGACCGACCGCGCACCGTGCTCGACCACCACTTCCTCCGGAGCGGCCTGCAGTGCCTGCACGATCGACTCGGGAAAGCTCACCGGACAGATGATAGTGAGTCCGGCCTCGAGATACTTTGAGATTCAACAAGTTTGGCCGCTCCGCCAAAACTGTTCGAGCTCCGGCAGGCTGTCGGCGGTGGCAAGGTGGTGGCGATGCGTTCGGATCGATTCCTCAACGAACGTTACTGCACCGCATTGCCCGGAAACCCTCGATGACCTGATGATTACGCCGCCCTTATGCGATCGCTTACGCACGAATTACTCGGGCCGTGTTGAATGCCAGTGGGCGACAACTGGGCTCGGCGCGGCGCGGCGATGCGGGCCGACCGACGATGCGGAGGCTTCTGGTGGCGAACGAACGGCTGCAAGCCGATGCCGCGATGATGATGGAAGCGCTGCAGGAACAAATGCTGGGGCTTGCGAAAATTCACCGGGACCGGTTCAGTCTCACCGCTACCGCCACGGCGTGCGACGAGCGAATCAGCGTGACCGTCAACGCCAACGGCGTTCTGATCGACACCGAGTTCGCCGACGATATCGACGAGCTGACCTACGCTGAGATCGCCACGGCGATGACCGAGGCCGTGCAGGCCGCCGCCCGGGAAGTGAACGAGCAGGCCCGGCAGCTCTTGGCGCCGCTGCGCGAGCACAAATCGCAGCTGCCGCGGCTGTCCGATCTCATCGAGGGCGCACCGGACCTCGGGTCCGTGCTGCCGGTGGTGCCGCCCGCGTCGGTCGCGCCGCCGAATGCGCCGGAACGGCGCTACGAAGACGAGGTCACCGGAGTCGGTGACGCGCGCAGATCCGAGGGGCGCCGGTCGATGGTCAGCGACCACGACAACTGAGGCTGCGGCGGGATGGGACGGTATTTTTCGCTCGAACTCCGCTGGCCGGGTGGTGCGTGGCCAGTCCGTGACGCGAACGAGGTCGGGGATGTCTCGGCCGCCGGCATGACCGCCAGTTCATGGCTGCATAAGCCCGTGGGTGCGGACCGGGAACCCAGGTGGTGCCGCAGCACTGCCTGCGGCGAACCGGATATCAAGTCGCGATCGACTACGGAGACCACGAGGAGCAATTCAGATGGGTGATGGAACGGTTCGCGACGACTGGAAAGGTCTGCGATCCAAAGCGGATGACCACTCGCTGAAATTCAAGGGGGTGAAACTCGATCCGAAGGTTTTCGCCGACTGTGCACAAGCGTGCCACGACCTGATCGGAAGGTTGGTGTGGTATCAGAACTTCATCAATGACTCCAAAATGAACAGCATGACGAACTGGTCGCTGGAATCGGGTGGAATAGGCCTGACGGAGCTATTCAATAAAAAGGGTGTCCTCGCCTATGATGCGTTGGAAACCCTGAAGTGGACCCTGGAGGATATGGGGGACACGTTCCTCAGCGCAGGGGGGAATTATCTGCGGGCCGAAGGCGAGTCGACAGCTGTACTCGAGAAAGTCGGCGACCTGCAGAAGATGGATTCTATGCCGCCGAAAGGTGATCTGCTCAAGGATATCGAATTCAAGGCGAACGGCAGCCTTCCGGATCCGCCGAAACCAACTGTCGCTGATACCCCGACGACGATCTCGATAACATCTTACGATGGCAAGTCTGAAGCTGATTTCATTGCACTACATGATTCTCTGGCCGATCATGACAAGCGAGCGTATGAGACGGGCACTCGATACGGTTGGATGGCCGGAAAGCTCACTGAAGATTTCTCGGACTTGAACACAGCCTTGAAAAGGATCAAGGCTGAAATGTGGGACAGTAACGGTGCGGATCAGGCAATGAAGGCGATTCAGCGCTTCACTGACAACACGCAGCCGTTCACCAACAGTCTGGTCGACCTCGGTAATAATCTCATATATTGCGCGCAATGGCTGAATCTCACGTATAGCAACTTGCCGAGCGAGCCCGCGAACACCGAGGGAACGTGCAGTGACGTTCTCAGCGGATATCGCGAAACCTACAACAAATACTATGTTGTCGGAATCAAGGCTTCGGTTGGCGCGATGCCTGTAATATCTGTCCTCGGCGGCACTGCGGCTCCACCGCCCCCGCCTCCTCCTCCGCCGGGTAAAGATAAAGATAAGGATAAAGATAAGGATAAAGATAAAAACAACAATAACAATAACAACGGGAATGGCGACGGAAACAAAAACAACATCGATAAGAACAGTCCTGAATACAAGGCCGGCTACGAAGACGGTTACAAGCAGGGTCTGCAAGACGCCGGCGGTAAGGGCACCGGTGGCCCAGGGAACAGCGGCAGTGGTGGCCCAGGGAACAGCGGTAGCGGTGGCCCAGGGAACAGCGGCAGCGGCGGCCCAGGGAACATCGACAAGAACAGCCCCAACTACAAGGGCGGCTTCCAAGACGGCAACAAGCAGGGCCTGACCGACGGCAAGTCCGGGAACAGCGGCGGCGCGAACGGTGGCAGCGGTTCGACCGGCAGCGGCGGCCCTGGCAATGGGGCGACCGGCAGCGGCGGGCCAGGCAGCGGCTCGGGTCCCGGCGGCCAAATGCCTGACCTGGCCAGCTACAACCCGGGCGGCAGCAAAGGTGGCCCCGGCAGCGGTTCGGGTGCCAGCGGCCCTGGCCCCCAAATGCCTGATTTGGCCAGCTTCATGCCGAAGGGTGGGCCGGGCGGTGGTGAGAGTTCCACTGGCGGCCCGGGCAATTCGCCCTACGGTGGCCCCGGCGCTCCCAACCAGAACCCGCCGAAGGTCCCGGAAAAGGTCCAAACGAATCCGCAGCAGTCGAACGACCCCAAGCAGCCCAATGGTGGTCAGCCGCCTAAGGGTTCGCCTCAGGACGTGCTCGAGAAGCTGCTCAACGGCGAGAATCCGTTGAAGGATCTGAGCCCGGAGGCGCTGCAGAAGATCGGCGCGGATCTGCTCGGCGGCCTGAGTCCGGATCTGCTGAAGCAGATGACGCCGGAGGGCTTGCAGAAGCTGGGTTCCGATCTGCTGTCGAAGCTGAGTCCGGAGCAGCTGAAGAAGTTCGGGTCGGACATTCTGAGCGGCCTCACCCCCGAGGGGTTGAAGAACCTGGACCCGGAAACGTTGAAGAACCTGGACCCGGAAACGCTGCGGAATCTGAGTCCGGAAACGCTACGGAACCTCGGCCAGACCTTGTCGCAGACGCCGGGCGGCGCGGATCTGCTCAAGACGTTGGCCGACGGACTGAACGGGGTCGTCAAGACTATTGGCGATGTCGTCAAGTCCGGCACCGACATTCTCGCCAATCTGGCGTCCAACGGCATGCTCGGTATCCCGGGTCTCGGCGAACTGCAGCCTATGAACATCGACAATGCGCTCCCGGGCGATTTAGCGTCGGCTCTCAAGAGCGGTGCCGGACTCCCCGGCGGTCCTGGTCCCGGCCCCGGTCCTGGTCCGGGCGCGGAGTTGAATCCGCCGGTCAATGCCCACTCGAATCCGTCCGAGTCGTCGAAGTTGTTCCCGCGAGCGGCAATTCAGTCTCAGGGGGATGGACACCAGATCCCGGTGAATGGAGCAGGCTCGCCGGGTATGCCCATGGGGCCTGGCCCCGGCCCCGGCGCGCAGCAGGCAGGCGGGGAGTACAAGCGAGGCAAATTCCTGGACTCGGTAACCAACCTGGATGAGGCCCTCGGTCCGGACATCGCGCGGTCGCGGCCGGTGATCGAGCCGTGACCCGGCAATGGAAGTTCACCGCGCTCGAATTCATCGTCCTGTGCGATCAGTATCGCGGCGGTTCGCTGCCGCGGCCGTTCCAGTTCGTGTCCGACGAGGAGATCACGGTCGACGAACTCGAACGTCGCAAACGCGTGACATGGGAAGAACTGCGGCACCGGCTGGACGGCTCGTTCGACGGTGTGCTGGAGGTGCTACGCGCACCCGAACTGTTTGTGCGAGTCAGTAGTTGGGACGAGCTGGACATGTACAACATGGCCAAGGAGCAGCGCCTGCACGCCGCGCGGGCCGGCGCGCTCGCGTACCTGTTCGAGCAGGCGCCCACCTTGCTCACCTATGACACTCCGGCGTTCACGATCACCGAATGCGACCCGCGGCGGCTGGCCACCGCCGTCATCGACTCGCTCCCACCGATGCCGGCCGGTCGGCTGCCGGACATTCCGATCGTGACCGACTCGGCCGAGCACATCACGCCGACAACAGGCCGCAGCTACGTCGAAGACGACCGCGAGGACGCGCCGGTCTTCCGGACGCAGCAGTTCTTTCAGCAGCGTGCCGTTCGAACGGGCGCGATCATGGTGGTGCAGGGCCGGTCGAAGTTCGGGCCACGGGGGATTCACGAGACGGCCATGATGTGGCGGGACGTGGCAGGCGACGGACGCTACGTGATGGCGCTGGACGCGGCGCCGATCGCGGTCGGCACCAGTCGGGAGATGCTGATCGAGCGGATCCGAGCCGATATCGACAACCTGATGCGGCGCCTCGAAACACACTGGGAGTCAGGGCGTCCCGAGGACCGGTACTAGCCGGCTGGTTCGTAAACCGTTGCGTTGGAAGGGCTGTCGCGGCAGCGACGAGGAGGATCCGACTAGATGACCGATCCACAACAGCACGCGGCGGCGTCGACCGGTGCTGCGCCGGACGTGGCCTTTCGGATAGGTGGCAACGAACCGTCGCCTTCGGTATCCCCGGAGACATCGGAGTCGACTGTCCCGGAGCCCGATTCGACCGTGAGCGAGCCGACGCTCGAAGACCAGATCACCGCACTGGCCCACCGGGTCGCCCAGGAATTGGCGGTCGCCGGTCCAGCGGGGTGGCAGCGGATGACGGCTGTTTTCGCGCTGACCGTCGCGGGCGGCGCGCGCACCGTCCTCTACTACGACGAGGCCGATCGGGTGGCGAGCATCGAGCCGTCGGACGAGATCATGGAATTGGTTCGGTGGCAGCGCGAGGTTTCCGCACCGCTCGGCGACGGACCGTGGTGGCGGCTGGCGATCCAGTTCGACGTCAGCGGCCAGGTGGAGCTCGACTACGACTACGGCGACGAGCCGTTCCCGAACGAGCATCTGCTGGCGCCCGAGGCGTACCTGGCCGATCTCGAAACGTTTCCGCGCCAACGATTACCGGTGTGGCTGGCCGCCTATCTCGGTCACGGCAATCGGCAGTGGCGTACGCCGCGCGACGCCGCCGCGCAGGCCAGGGCCGACCAGGAGGCGGGCGTTGTCGCGGTGCGGTCGGTGGACGACTTCCCGGCGCTGCCCGTGCTGTGGGCCCGCTGGGCGACGATCGCGGCGGCCTTCGTGGCCGTCGGCTCGGAGTGGGGTCCGCGAATCCAGCCTTCGCTCGGCGTTTTCGAAGGCGCGTCGCGCAGCGGCGCCACGTTGTATGTGCTGCCCGGCGGCCGGGCGGCACTGTCGGGCGGTGTGTGGAACGCTCCGGAACTGGACGCGGCCTATCACGCGGGCAGCGGGCTGCCTGATCTGTACGCCGGCGCTCCGGAGTGGGTAGCCAACCAGGTGTTGAATCCCCGTGCGGCGCGCGGGTTGATGTCGTTCTGCTATTGGTGGGAGGGCGACGGCTGGTATCGCGGTGATTCACCGTCCGCGGATCGGCTCAGTGCGGCCGTGCCGGGCATCTGGACCGACGAGACCGTGATCGACGTGGTGTGCGGCGTACTCAGTGATGATCCGAGTGACGAGTTGCGCACCGCCGCAGCGACTCTGGTGTCCGCCGCGGCGGCGGGCGTCGTCACCCGCGACACCATGGCCGCCCTGTTCGACGACCCGAACGACGATATCGACGGTGCGCTGTACCAGCTTTCGCTGGCGGGATTGGTGACCAAGGTTCCCGAGGAGCAGCGGGCTGCCCGGTTTGAGCGATCGGACAAAATTCTCGATCGGAAGTAAACTGCGGTCGGATTGGCCAGGTCGAATGTGAGGGATTTTTTTGGCGCCGCAGCAGTGCTCAGGTATTGACGGGGTGGGGCCGGAGGTACTTCGACTACGCATGTTGGGGCCGGTGGAGGTGTGGCTGGGGGACCAGCAGCTCGATATCGCGGCGCCGCAGTTGCTCGCCGTGCTGGCCATGCTCGCGGCCGAACCCGCGCGCACCCTGTCGACGACGCAGTTGGCCGCCCGGCTGTGGGCCGACCAGCCGCCGAAATCGGCGCCGAGTGTGCTGCGCAATCACGTACTCGCGCTGCGTCGAAAGTTCGATGCGCACGGCCATGATGGTGCGGGGACCGAGTGGCTCGATTCGACCCGCGGTGGGTATCGGCTCGGTATCGCGGTGGAGTTCGATGTGGTCGCGGTCGAGGGACTGATCGCGGGCGCGGAAGCCGATCGCCGTTCGGGCGCCATCGAGGAGGCGGACGTCAAACTTACGGCGGCGCAGCAACTGTGGCGCGGTGAGCCGATGATCGGTCTGCCCGGACCGTGGGCGGAACGTGAGCGATCCCGGCTCGGCAGGCTGCGCCTGTCCATGTACGAGGTCGCGATGGCGGTGGCGCTGGATCTCGGCAGGCATTCGGCCGTCGTCGCGGAGCTGGAGGCGCTGGTCGCGGCCGAACCACACTCCGAGCGGTGGCACGAACTGCTGATGGTCGCGCTGCACCGCAGTGGGCGGCGGGCCGAGGCGCTCGAGGTGTATCGGAACGCGCGCCGGTTGCTCGCCGACGAGCTCGGCCTCGAGCCCGGGCCCGAGCTGGTTCGATTGCATCAGCAGATCCTGTCGGCGGAGCTGCCCGCCGCTGGCGTCACGAACGAAGTGGTCCATGTCGCTTCGGTGTTCGATCCCCCGCGGGTCCCGGAACAGCTGCCCTCCGACATTGCGGATTTTGTCGGACGAGAACACCTGGCCAACGAGTTGGTCGAGGTGTTGGAGGCGGACTCCGACCGTCGCCAGGTGATCGCGATCACCGGGCTCGGCGGTGTCGGAAAGACCACGCTCGCAGTGCATCTCGCGCATCGCGTGCGGAAGCACTATCCGGATGGGCTGCTGCATCTCGACCTCGGCGGGATGGATGAGCATCCACGGACGGCCGACATGCTGCTCGCAGTCGCCTTGCGTGCGTTCGGTATCGAGCCGGCCGAGCTGCCGTCGGATCTGGCGGAGCGAACAGCGCTGTGGCGCAACACCGTAGCGGGCAAGCGCATGCTGCTGGTGCTCGACAACGCGCGTGATGTCGAGCACCTCGCGCCCTTGTTGCCCGGCACGGGTGCGGCGGCCGTGCTGGTCACCAGCCGTTCGAGTCTGGCGGAACTGTTCGGTGCCCGGCTGGTCCCGCTGGATGTGCTCACCCCGGACGAGGCGTGGATGTTGCTGGAGCGCACGGTGTCCGCGCGTCGAATGCTGGCCGAACCTGAAGCGGCGCAAGAGATTCTGCGTGCCTGCGGGCACCTGCCCGTCTCGCTGCGCATCGCCGGGGCGCGGTTGGCGAGCCGGCCGACCTGGCGGCTGTCCGCGGTTGCCGACCGGCTGGCCGACGAGCGCGGCAGGTTGGCCGAGCTCTCGATCGGCAGTACCAGTGTGGAATTGGTATTCCGGGAGAGTTACCGGCTGCTCGCGCCCGAGCTGGCGCGGGCGTTTGTTCTCGTCGCGTTCTCTGAGGCGCCCGATCTGTCGGTCGCCGCGATTGCCGCCCTGCTCGACCGGGATCGGGTCGAGGCCGAGCGGCTCTGTGAAACCCTCGTGGACCTGGGTATGTTGCAGACGCCGGAACGGGGCCGTTACCGCTATCACGACTTGTTGCGGCTGTTTGCCCGCGGGACGGCCGACCTTTCGCAGCAGCGGGAATGGCCGCGGGCACTGTGCAGGGTGATGGATTTCTATCTGGCCAGCGCGAAGAACATTGTGGACCTGCGTGATCCGGGCGTCGGCACCGATTACTACGCGACCACCGATTCGGCGGGGCAGCGGTTCACCGATGAGCGACAGTGTGCGGT
Organism: Nocardia sp. NPDC046473; assembly: GCF_040645995.1. Classification (NCBI taxonomy): domain Bacteria; kingdom Bacillati; phylum Actinomycetota; class Actinomycetes; order Mycobacteriales; family Nocardiaceae; genus Nocardia; species Nocardia sp. NPDC046473. Next base: position 412,467 of record NZ_JBEYZJ010000004.1, on the reverse strand, counting down.
GTGGGCGCAGTCGGAGCGTTTCGGGCTGGTTGCGCTCTATCGGCAGGTTGCCGAGCAGGGCGATGTCCGAACCCGTACGCTCGCAGTCGATCTCGCGTTGTCGCTCGCTGTGGGCGGTGACGCGGGCGCGCACCTGCCCCAGGTGGCACAGGTGCTCGAGCTGCTGAGCCGCGCCGCCGAAGCGGACGGTGATCGCCGGACCATGGCCAGGGCGCAACTGGCCGCCGCCGTCGCCCGGCTGGTCGGCATGGCGGATCTGAGCGCCGCACGCACCCTTCGCAATGCCGGTGCGATTCTGTGGGAACTGGGTGATGGGGCGGGCGCCATCATCGCGGAGCAGATGCTCGGGACGGCCATGGCCTATCAGGAGAACGTGGACGTCGCCGTCGAACACTACCGGCGCGCCATCGAGATGGGACGGCAGCACGGCAACCAGTGGAGTGAGGGGATGAGCTGGGCGACGCTCGCCCGCGCCTACTGCAATGCCCGGCGCTGGTCGGAGGCCGTCGAAGCCGCCGAACATGCTCTCTCCATCGCGCGACAGGTCGGCAGCCTGCGGCTCGAGTCGATGGCATTGCACGAGTTGGGATTCGCGACGCTGCAGCGCGGCGATCCCACGCAGGCCAAGGAGCTGTGCGAGCGAGCACTCACCGTGGCCCGCCGCGACGGCCGCCGCCATCAGGAAGGCTGGGCGCTGGCCCGGCTGGCCGAGGTGACCCTCTACAGCGGCGACGCCGAGGCAGCGGTGCCGATCGCCGCCGAAGCCGTCCGAGCCCTCACCGAGGTCTCCGCCATCGTGCGCCGCCTGCGCGCCATGTGGGTTTACAGCTACGCACTGACCGCCGCAGGCTCCGCCGAAGAGGCCGAACCCATCCTCCGCAAGGTCGCCCAATCCAGCCGCCGAATCGGCCTGGCCCTCCCCGACATCCCCCCACCCCGCCGCACCGCCGTCGGCTCGGCCACCACCGCCCTCACCCTCCGCCAATGCAAGTGACCCGCAGGTGACCTCGCAATGAATCGCCAGGCCTGACCTGCACCCTGAGAGCAGCGCCCTGCCACATCAATCGGACATGCGCCGACCGTGGTGTGCTGGGCTGTCACCTGCGAAAACCTCGTAACTGTGCGGGTACGAATTCCGGGTCTTCCCGGATAGGCATGCGGGCCCGCGCTCTCTACCGTTGAGATCAGACTGATCTTGGTGGTGTGGTGGAGAGAGGTAATGGCATGGGACGGAGCATTTTTCGGCTACACAGATCGGGCGGTACCGGCACACGCCGGGGTGTTTCGGTGGTCGTCGCCGCGGTCGTCGTCGCGGTCGTCGTCGGGTCCCTCACCGGAGTAGGCGTATCAGGTGCGGCACCGGTCGGTCCGGTGGCGGCCGGTGATCTGGACCGCTTCACTCATCAGCGCCTGGATTGGCAGTCGTGCCACGACGACATGCTGGACAAGGCTGGTGCGCAGTGCGCCGATGTGACGGTGCCGCTGAACTACGCCGAGCCCCAGGGCCGCACCATTACGGTCGCGATCTCCCGGGTGCGGGCCGGCGATCCCGCGCACCGGCGCGGGATCATGATGTCGAATCCAGGGGGCCCCGGCGGATTCGGGTTGGATTTCACGGTGCAGCTGCGCGATTCATTGCCGACATATCCGTGGCAGGATTACGACCTGATCGGGATGGATCCGCGTGGTATCGGTCGATCGACGCCGGTGCACTGCGGATGGCCGATCGGGAACTCGCTGCAGTCGGCGGGTGCCGGCCTGCTCGAATTCGGCAAATCCGTTGCCACCGAGGCAGATTTGGCGGCACGATGCCTCATCGCCGACAACGGCACGCTGCCCTATATCACTACCCGCAACACCGCCCGCGACATGGATGTCATCCGGGGTGTGCTCGGCGAAGACCGGATCAACTACTTCGGCGGCTCGTACGGCACCTATCTGGGAGCGGTCTTCACTCAGATGTTTCCCGGACGTGTCGACCGCATGGTCTTGGACAGCGCCGTCGATCCCGAGCGCTATGTCACGGGCATGTTCGAGGATATGGGTGCGCCCGCCGAGGCTGCGCTCGATGCCTGGGCCGACTGGACCGCGGCCCGCGACGGTGAATATCACCTCGGCACAACCCGATCCGAAGTTCGCGCGGTGGTGACCGGCTTGATCCGGCAGGCAGCGCGCAAACCCCTCCGGATCGGGGCCTACTCCGTCGACGAGCACTGGTTACCGACGCTGGTGTTCGGCCCCCTCGACAGTGCCGACCAATACGGTGAGCTGGCCGCCGATATGCGGCAGTTCGCCGAGGCGGCCGCAGGTGCGCAGGTCCAGCCGAACCCGAAACTCGCGGACGATTTGAATCAGCTGTTCAACGCCAAACCGGACGGTTACTCGATAGAAGGGGCGGACGCCGTGCTGTGCGGTGACGTTGCGCAACCGCGTGATCCGGTCTGGTACTGGCGCAAGATCGAGGCCAGCCGCGCCACTCAACCGGTGTTCGGGCCGTTGATCAACAACATCTCGCCGTGTGCCTTCTGGCGTCCGCCCGTCGAACCGCCGACCGTCGTGCACAACGCGGTGCCCGCGTTGATTCTGCAAGCCACGGGAGATCCGCGCACCGCGTATCAGGAAGGCGTAGCCCTGCACCGGGCGATGACCGGTTCACGATTGGTGACGCTGCAGGACGTCATCGTGCACGGCGTCTCGTTCATCCCGAGCACTTGCGTGCGCCAGGCCGTCGACACCTACCTCCGCGACGGCACCCTCCCCACGACCGATCTGACCTGTCGCGCAGACTGATCCTGACGGCGCCACACCAGGGGCGACGACAGCGTTCCCACCCCGTGCGTGACAAGCGTTGTCTCCGGTTGTCCCGTCGAAATCTACGTTTGTCGAGCGTTCGCGGAACGTTTTCTGCGGTTGCGCGGCATGTAGGCTCGCGCGCCGTCACATCGAGCGGGCGGGGAGGGCGCTGGTGCTTTCGCGGATTTCGAGGGTGAAGGGGATTTGGATGTCTTGGGCGGGGAAGGATTCGGTGGCTCGGCGGCGGAGTAGGTCTACGGCGGTTTGGGCTATGGCGGATTTGTTGGGGGCGATGGTGGTCAGGGAGGGGATGCTGAAGGTGCTTTCTTCGGTGTTGTCGAAGCCGACTACGGCTAGGTCTTCGGGGATTCGCAGGCCTCGTTCGGTGGCTTTGCGCATGGCGCCCAGGGCTAGGAGGTCGTTGAAGCAGAAGATGGCGTCCGGGGGGTCTGGTAGGTCCAGTAGGTGGTTCATGGCTTCGGCGCCGTCGCGGCGGTGGTATTCGAGGGCCGTCACGATCAGTTCGGGGCGTTCGGGGATGTTGGCTTCGGCCAAGGCTTCTCGGTAGCCGGTCAGGCGGAGGGCGGCGGTGCCGCGGTGGGGGTTGTGGCCGATGGCGGCGATGCGGCGGCGGCCGATGTGGGCTAGGTGGCCTACTGCGGTTCGGGCGGCGCGGACGTTATCGATGGCTACGTGGTCGAAGGGGACGTCTACGGCGTGTTCGCCTAGTAGGACCAGGGGGACGGCGGGGGAGAGTTCGGCGAAGTCGGCTGCCTCGAGTGCTTGCGGGCTGACGATCGCGCCATCGATCAAGTAGGGGCCCATTGACGCGAGGGCGTTGCGTTCCTGGCTTCTGGTGCCCTGGGTTTGTTCGATCAGGACGCCCCACTCGTGTCGGTGGGCGGCGGTGATGATCAGACCGGTCAGCTCGGCGAAGTACGGAATGTTCAGTTCCGGCAGGACCAGGGCGATGAATCCGGTGCGGCCGCGGCGTAGGTTGCGGGCGCCTCGGTGTGGGCGGTAGCCGGTCGCCTCCAGCGCGGCGAGCACCTTGCGCCGGTTCTCCGGTTTGACGAAGTCGTATCCGTTGACCACGTTCGACACGGTCTTGATGGAGACGCCGGCAAGGGACGCAACGTCTTTGAGGGTGGCGGCCACTGCGCTGCTCCTCCTCGCGATCGGCCAGTCCGCGGTAACCAATTCCCGACGGATTTCTCCAAACTACTTACAACGTTGTTCCAACGTTGTAAAACTCATCTGACGCCTCGCACGGCAGCGGGGATCGGGTCGCGCTCCCGCCCTCGACGGGGTGCCCTGAAGGAGTTACCGATGCCAGTCAACAAGACCAATGTCGTTGTCGTCGCGGTCGCCACCGCGGTCGGCCTCACCCTGTCCGGATGTGCGAAATCCGAGACGGACAAGACCGCGCCCGCCGGGGCAGGTCCCGCGGCATCCGCGGCGGCGACTCAGCCGAGCGGGCAGTCGACCTGCACGCTAGCCCAGACCGGCTACCCGAAGATCGACCTGAAGACGGCGAAAGTCGGCTTCTCCCAATCGGAGAAGGAAGCCAACCCGTTCCGGATCACCGAAACCGCGTCGATCAAGGATCAGGCCGCCGCGCTGGGCATTCCGTCGGGCAACCTCCTCGTCACGAACGCGCAGAGCGATCTCAACAAGCAGATCAGCGATATCAAGTCGCTGCTCGACCAGGGCGTGCAGGCGCTGATCGTGGCCCCGCTGAATTCCGATGGGCTGCAACCGGCGTTGGACGCGGCCAAGGCCAAGCACGTGCCGGTCATCACTGTTGATCGCAAGGTCACCTCCCAACCCTGCACGGACTACCTGACTTTCATCGGCTCCGACTTCGTCGAGCAGGGCAAGCGGGCGGCCGATCAGATGATCCGGGTCACCGGCGGCCAGGGCAAGATCGCGATCCTGCTCGGCTCGTCCGGCAACAACGTAACCACCGACCGGACAAAGGGTTTCAAGGACAAGCTGGCCGGCACGCCGGGGCTGACGATCGTCGCCGAGCAGACCGGCGACTTCGATCGCTCCAAGGGACTGTCGGTGATGGAGCAGCTGCTGCAGAGCCACCCGGACATCACCGCCGTCTACGCCGAGAACGACGAGATGGGCATCGGTGCGGTCAACGCCATCAAGGGCGCGGGCAAGAAACCGGGAACCGACATCAAAATCGTCTCGGTCGACGGCACGCACAATGCGGTCCAGCTCATCGTCGACGGTTCGTACAACGCGGTGGTCGAGTCGAATCCGCGCTTCGGGCCCTTGGCTTTCCAGACGCTGCAACAGTTCGAGGACGGCGCGGCCATCCCGGCGACCGTGATCATTTCCGATGACGAGTACGACGAAACGAACGCCGCCGCGAAGGCGGCCAACTCGTATTGAGCGCGCCGACAAGCAGATTCCGATGATCGAACCGGTACTCGAGGTCGTCGAGGCGCGCAAGGAGTTCGGTGGCACCCGCGCGCTCGATGGCGTGTCGTTCACCCTGTGCCCCGGTGAGGTCCATGCGCTGGTCGGTGAGAACGGCGCGGGCAAATCCACCCTGATCAAGGCGTTGACCGGCGTCTACCAGCTCGACGGTGGGCAGCTGCGCTATCGAGGCGAACCCGCAGTGTTCCCGACACCGCTGCACGCGCAGCGCGCGGGCATCTCCACGATCTATCAAGAGGTCGATCTCATCCCGATGATGAGCATCGCGCACAACGTCTTCCTCGGCCGTGAACCGCGAAATCGGTTGGGGCTCATCGACCAACGGCGGATGTATCGGATGGCGACCGAACTGCTCGCCGGATTCGGCATCGCCGACGATGTTCGCAAGCCGCTGCGCAGCCTCGGTGTCGGCGCGCAGCAGATGGTCGCGCTGGCTCGCGCCGTGTCGATCGACGCGCGGGTGGTCATCATGGACGAGCCGACCTCCGCGCTGGAACCGCGCGAGGTGGAGACGCTGTTCGAGGTGATCGAGCGCCTGCACGAACGCGAGATCGCGGTCGTCTACGTCAGCCACCGGCTCGACGAGCTCTACCGAATCTGCAACCGGGTCACCGTGTTACGAGACGGCAAGCAGGTGCATACCGGGCCGCTGGCCGAACTCGGGCGGTTGCCGCTGATCGCCATGATGCTGGGCCGCGATATCGGCGAGATCAAGGCGCACGGCGCCACCAACTTCAGCGACGATCAACATGCCGCGGCCGAGCAGGTGCTGCGTGCCGAGGATCTGGTGAGCAGGCACCGGCTCGCGGGCGTCTCGGTCACCGCGCGTGCGGGTGAAATCGTTGGACTGGCTGGGCTTTTGGGCTCCGGGCGCAGCGAGACCGCGCGGGCCATCTTCGGAGCGCTGCCGCTGGATCACGGATCGGTCGTCATCGGCGGTAAGGCCGTTCGATCCGGCAGCACGCCCGCGTCGATCGCGGCCGGAATCGCGATGCTGGCCGAGGATCGCCGGGCGGACGGGATCATCCCGGAGCTGTCGGTGCGCGAGAACATCGTGCTCGCCGCGTTGCCACGGCTGTCGCGGTTCGGGCTGGTGAGCCGCGCGCAACAGGATCGGATCGTCGACACGTTCATCACCCGGCTGCGGATCAAGGTGGCTGGTCCGGAGCAGAAAGTGTCCGAGCTTTCCGGGGGCAATCAGCAGAAGGTCATGCTTGCCCGCTGGTTGTGCCTGCAGCCCAAGCTATTACTGCTGGATGAGCCGACCCGCGGCATCGACGTAGGCGCGAAACTCGAGGTGCAGGCGCTGATCGACGAACTCGCGGACGCGGGGCTGGCCGTCGTGCTCATCTCCTCGGAGTTGGAGGAGTTGCTCGACGGTGCCGACCGGCTGCTCATTCTGCGTGACGGGGCGACGGTCGGTGAACTCGTCGGCGATCAGCTGACCGAGAGCAATGTGCTGGCCGCGCTCGCCGAGGCGCCGGAAGCCGAAGGGGAATCAGATGATTGAGCAGGTTGCTGTCCGGCGGCCGCCTGCGTGGCGGGGCCGAGCCACGGTCTGGTTACAGGCGTACGGCGTGTACGCCGCCCTCGGCGGGCTGATCTTGTTCAACCTGGTGGCCACGTCGAACTTCCTGACGCTCACCAACTTACGCACCCAGTTGCTGCAGGCCGCGCCGGTGATCATCGTGGCGCTCGGCATGGCGCTGGTGATCGGGACCGAGGGCATCGACCTGTCGGTCGGCGCGGTGATGGCGCTGGCCGCCGCGATGATTCCGCAGTACCTCGGCTACGGGCCGGCGGCCGCGGTCCTCGTTGCGTTGCTGATCGGTCTGGCGGCGGGGGTGTTCAATGGAATTCTGGTGGCGCGCATCGGGATTCAACCCATCATCGCCACGCTGGCATTGCTGGTCGGCGGGCGCGGACTGGCACTGGTGATCGCGAACGGGCAGCTCGTCGACATCAAGAACGCGTCCTTTCTCACCCTCGGCTCCGGTGACCTGTTCGGCGTGCCGATCAGCGTGCTGATCGCGGCAGTGCTTGCCGTCGGTACCGGATTGCTCATTCGCCGAACCACATTCGGCCGCCAGCTGGTGGCGGTCGGCGGCAACCGATCCGCGAGCGAGCTGGCGGGGCTGCCGGTCCGGCGGGTACTCATCACCGTCTATGCGATCTGCGGCGTGTTCGCCGGGTTGGCGGGGGTGCTGGCCACCGCACGGTTGCGCGCCAGCGATCCGGCCGATGTCGGTCTGCTGATGGAACTTTCGGCCATCACCGCGGTCGTGGTCGGTGGTACGCCGCTGACCGGCGGCAAGGTCAGGGTGGTCGGCACCGTGGCCGGTGCGCTGCTCATGCAATTGGTGCTCGCCACCCTGATCAAGCATGATCTGCCGTCCTCGACCGCGCAGATGGTGCAGGCGGTCATCATCGTCGCGGCCGTGTATGTCGCGCGGGAGCGGAACAGCCGATGAGCACGACGATCCGACCGGCCGATCACCGAGCTCGCGACGGCGCAGCGACCGATTCGCCTGCCGTCCGAAGCGCACGGCTGCTGCTGGAGCTGGTGCAGAAGCAGCCTGCCGCAGTGGTTTTCGTCGCGGTGGCCGCTATCGCCTGGGTGACGCTGCCGCATTTCGGCAGTGGTACCAATATGCGCGATCTGGCGATGCAGAGTTCGTTCCTCGCCGTGATCGCGCTCGGGATGACCTTCGTGATCATCTCCGGTGGCATCGACCTGTCGGCCGGTTCGGTGTACGCGCTCGGCGGGGTGCTGGCCGCCTACGGATCGCAGTGGGGGTTCGTGACGGCGCTGCTGTTGCCGCTCGCGGTGTGCGGTCTCATCGGCATGATCAACGGCATACTGGTGGCTCGGACCGGCATGGCGCCGTTCATCGTCACCTTGGCGACCTTGCTGTTCGCCCGTGGGCTATTGCTCGCGATCACCGATGAAGGTGCGACCACCTACAAAATCGAGCGCGGACAGGCCTTCCTGGAGATCGGCCGTGGCACGCTGTTCGGCCTCGGTTACCCGGTCTACCTCACCCTGCTGCTGTTCGCGGCGGGCGCGGTGTTGTTGCGGCGCACTGCCTTCGGACAAGTGGTGTTCGCGACCGGCGGCTCCGAACGCTCTGCGGTGCTCATGGGTCTGCCGGTGATCCGGACCAAGATCCTGGTCTACACACTCAGTGGACTGCTGGCCGGGTTCGCGGGCGCGATGACCGCGGCCTATCTGGAATCCGGGGTCACCGTGATCGGCGTCGGCACCGAGCTGGACGCGATCGCCGCAGTGGTGATCGGCGGCACGCTGCTGACCGGTGGCGTGGGAACCGTCATCGGCACCATCTTCGGTGTCCTGCTGCGCAACGTCATTCAGGACATCATCAACGAAATCGGCACCCTCGACAGCAATTACCAGTCCGTGGTCAGCGGCGCCTTCCTGCTGGTGGTGGTCGTGTTGCAGCGGCTGCTCGGGTACGTGCGCCGAGAGTGACAGCGCCTCAACATCGTTGACGATCGGGCAGCGTATCGAGCCGACCGGCGGAACTTCGGTAGTCACGCCACGACCGCAGATAGCGGTGGAATGCGAGCACGTCATCGAGATTGCTGACCGGCCCGAGCGAGATGCGCAATGCGCCGCCGGTGGGTAAGCCGATGGCGCGCCGGTAATCGTCGAGTGTCCGCAGCCCCGCCCGGTCAGTGCCTACTCGAACCAGGTTGGCCGGGTCGAGTTCGAATATCGTCTCGCCGACGCCGGGATTGCAGAAACACCCTGCGCGCAAGGCAATCCCATGCTGCACCGCACGATTCTCGGCGACCCGCTCGTCGATGAGGGTGCCATCCACATCCAGCAGGTTGAATGCGATCGTCGGACCCCGGCCACGCATATCGGTCGGGCCGTACAGCGTGCAGACGGGCCTGCCGTTGTCGTGGCGGAGCTGCGGCATCACCTCGAGCAGGTATTCCGTCAGGCAGCGCGCTCTGGTTCGGACCGCCTCTCGATCGAGGGTCTGCCGCACATAGTCCAATCCGATCGGCACACCGAGTACGCCGAGGAAGTCGGGCGTCCCGTCCTCGAAGTTGTCCGGCGGTTCGGCGCTGGCGTGCCAGCCGCCCAGCGCACTCGACGCGACGACGGTGCCGCCGGCGAACCAGGGACGGCGCAGTCGCGCGAGCGCCTCGGTGCGCGCGATCAGACAGCCGAGCCCGGTCGGCCAGCCGAATATCTTGTAGTAGGACAGCGATACGAAGTCTGGTTTGTGTTGGCGCAGATCGAGATCCGAGATCGGCGCGTACGCGGCGGCGTCGAGCAGTACCAGCCAGCCGCCGGCGTGCGCGTCGGCTATCCATTCGAGCGGATGTTGCACACCGGAGAAGTTGCTTTGCGCTGGGTACGCGAACAGGGACGGCGCCGTCGGCGCGCGGTCCAGCACCTCGAGCACGGCCGACGTATCGGCGCGCAGATCGGGGCGCAGCGCAATCGTTTCGGTGATCGCGCCGCGTGCCCGGGCGTACTCGCGGATGCCGAGGACCGAGTTGTGGTTGTCGCGCAGCAGCGCCAGCCGGGCGCCCGGCTGGAATGGGAACGACTCGCCGACCAACCGCAGTGCACCGGTGGCATTCGCGGTGAAGATGACCGAGTACTCCTCGGGGTCGGCATGCACGAATCGCAGCGTCGCCTCCCGAGCGTGCCGCATCGCCTCGGTGGATCGTTGGGACGGACCGCTGGCGGAGTGGGGATTTCCCCAGATCGCGTTGCCCATGGCGTGCTCGTAGGCACGGAGCTGTGTGCGGCTGGGGAGCCCACTTCCGGTGTAGTCCAGATAGATCAGGTCCTGTTCGTCGAGCTGGCCGAAGTCGTCGACGCGGATACGGTCGAGATGCCGTGTTTCGAGATAGGCGGGGTAGGCGCGTGCGAACGCTTCGAGGCTCAGATTCTCCTGCGGTGTGACGGTCATCCGTATTCCACCTCGCGTGTCGCCGAAATCGATTGGCCACCACCGTGATCGAGCACTCGGTACCCGACGGGTAAGTGAGCTACCACCACCGTACCGGCCGTCATGGGTGTGGCGCCGAATCGCGCCCGCAAGCAGACCGAAGACGCCCTTCGGCCTGTCCGGCGGAGTGAAGGGCGTCTTCGGGCGGAAGGCGCGGCTGGTGACTGCGCGTCGGCAACCGGCGGGTAGGGGGCTCGGTATGGGCTGGGTATCAGGTCATGTCGAGGTGGCGCAGCTGCGGCCAGAGGTCCGGCCAGGAGGCACGCCGGTCGCTGCACAGCCACACCGCCTGATCCTCGTTGTCGTCGATCAGCTTGCGGCACGATGCGAAGTGGTCGCGGAGTTCGTCGGGTGCGGTACCGATGTAGAGCACGTTGCGCGCGGAATCCGGTGGCGGCGGGAAATAGCCGTAGCTGCGGTTGGTGCTGTATGCCGTTGGCAGTTCGCCAGGACGCGCGTACACGTCGAGGTATGCGGCGATGATGTAGGACTGGCCCATCACGATGGTGCTGTCGCGATCCTGGGCGGGTAGCGACTGGTAAGCGGTGACGGTTCGTTGCACGATCGCTTGGGGGACATCGGTTTTGGTCGACACCGCGGCGATTGCCAGCATGCCTGCTGCGGCGGCGATGCTCAGTATGTAGGCAGGCCAGGCCACCCAGCCGCGGCGGCCGCCTGCCAACCTGCGCTGTTGGAATCCGACGGCGCCTGCGGCACACAGTGCTCCGTAGAGCCCGCCGAGGTAGTAGGGGCGGCCGACGGTGACGACGAAGAAGACGTACAGCACCACTGCGGTCACGCCCAGAAAGCGATAGGCGCGCAGTTCGTCGGCGCGCAGCAACCGCCACAACCCGTAGAGCGACAACACCGTTCCGGCAATGCCCGCCATCACGATCAGCGCAACGGCCACGCCCGGCCGCCCGCCGGACAGCGCGTCCGCCTCCCCGGCCACCACCACACCCATCCGCAGCTGCGGCCAGCCGTTCCCGGCTTGCCATAGCAACGTCGGCAGCGCGATGAGCAGACCGATGCCGCCACCCAGCCACAGCATCGGACGGCGCAGCAGCTCGCGTGGACCGAAGATCGTTACCGCAGCCAGTAGCACCGCGCACAGCAGCAGCACCTGGAATTTGGTCTCGGCAGCGATCCCGGCCACCACGCCGAGCGCGAGCAGCAACCGATCATCCCGCACCCGAACCCAGCGCACCAGCAACCAGACGAGCAACAGCCACTGCACCGGCTCCAGCGTGTACGGGGTGAGCCAGTGGCCGCACATGGTCACCCACAGTGCGGTCGCCTGCGCCGCCGCCGTGAGCGTCTGCGCGCGCCGATCACCACCGAATTCTCTGGCGATGAGCGCCGCGACAACGACCGCACCCGCAGTCGCCAGCACCGCGGGCACCCGGATCAGCACGACCGATCCCGGGTCGAGCCAATCCAGCGCCGCCGCCAACGCCGGTGCCAGTGGTGGCTGGTCGGCGGACCCCCAGTCCAGGTGATTCCGCCCGATCGCCAGCATGTAGGCCTCGTCGAACCAGTAGCCGCCGCCGAAACTGCCGATGAAGTGGGCGAGTGCGACCACGGCCGCGATCACGAGGACCGGCCGCCCCGCGAAGGCTGGATCGGTCGGGGTGGCTGGGCGGGACCGTACCGAGAGCTGCATGTTTCGACCTCCGTCGCTGGACCAAGTCACGAAGAGTCTGCCCAGCGACAACACCCCGCCACATCAACCGCCGCACCCGGTCTTCATACGACTCGAGTAGGACCGCGGCGCGCGGACCTCATCCTTGGTGATGACCAATCCTCATCGGCGCGGCACGCCGGTCGCACCGGAGATCGATGTAGGTAACATCCAGCAAACATAATCCGATAAGACGTCTGACCGAATTTGATCAACGTTAGGAGAACGCAATGGACGTCAATAATCCCGAAGGCGCGCTCGTCTGGCTCGCCATCCTCTCGCCACTGATCGTCATCGGCGGCGCGTATGCGCTCATCAGCGGAATCGGCCGGGCATTGGGAATCGGCTGATCGGCCCGCCCCGCGTGCCACGCTGTTCAGCCCGGTGTGGTCGATGATGGCGCGCGGGGCAAACCCCTATAACCCCCTACTTGTAGCCTCGAGACGTCGCTCGCGGTACCGCTGCGGGAGGTCGGGCGAGCCGGATCGGCCATGCCGGACCTGCGCATTTCGGCAAATGTTGTTCCCGCGCAGCATGTTTCAGGGTCGCGGTGGCAGCCGTTCGGTGCGGCCGACCGGGCGAAATCGTGTGGCAGGGTGATCGGCTATGAAGACGATCCTGATCACGGGGGCGACATCGGGTATCGGCCTTGCGGCGGCGCAGCAGTGCGCGGCGGGAGGGGATCGGCTGGTGCTTGTCGGGCGGAATCCGCGGAAGCTGGCCGATGCGGCGGCGATGGTGCGGGCCGCGGGTGCGGGCGGTGTGGATACCCTCGAATGTGACTTCGCGTCACAGGCTTCGATCCGGCAGCTCGCCAAAAGTGTGCTGGCGCAATATGACCGGCTGGATGTGCTGGCCAACAATGCGGGCGGGTATCACAAGGATCGGGTCGAGACCGAGGACGGTATCGAGGCCACGTTCGGGGTCAATCACCTCGGTGGTTTTCTGCTCACCGAGCTGCTCATCGATCTGATGGTGCGCAGCGCGCCCTCGCGGGTGCTGTTCACGTCGTCGGTGCTGCATTTCGGCGCGACCCTGGATTTCGATGACCTCGGCTTCGAGCGTGGATATTCGGGTGAGCAGGCATATAGCCGATCGAAGCTGGCCAATGTCCTCTACGCCCGGGCGTTGGCGCGCCGGGTCGAGGACACCGGGGTGACGGTGAACGCCTTTCATCCCGGCGCGGTGGCCAGTGGGATCTGGGATTCGCTGCCGTGGTTCGGACAGCCGCTGATCGCGCTGGCCAAGCGGCTGTTCATGATCTCCGTCGAGGACGGTGGTCGGGCGCTGAGCTATCTCGCGACCGACCCCGAGGTCGAGTCGGTGACCGGCGCCTACTTCCAGAAGAACCGCATCAAGACTCCGTCGCGTCGTGCGCAGGACGACGCGCTCGGGCAGCGGCTGTGCCAGGTGAGCGCGGCCTTGGTCGCGCCCGCCGATTAGCAGGGCTGCGCAGTCAACGACAACGTTGTCGGAATTAGCAAGCGACACAACATGTTTGTCATCGGCTGAACTGCAGAAAGCAGGGGCAATGCAGCGTACGCGTTTCGAGTCGATCGGCTCGTACACTCCGGAAACCATCCGTTCCACCGAAGAAATGATCGACAGTCTGGCCGTGCCGAGGTCACTGGATCTGGAGCGGATAACCGGGATCAAGAATCGGCGGGTCTACGACTCGCGTCCGGACCACTATGAATCGTCGTTCGAATTGGCGCTGCGGGCCATCGACGATTGTCTACGACATTCCGACTACACCGCGGCCGAGCTCGACATCGTCATCTCGGCCTCCATAACCCGCACCCGCGGCAAGGAAATCTTCTGCTACGCACCGGCATTCGCGCTGATGCTCGGCAATGCGATCGGCGCGACGTCGGCCCGGCATTTCGACGTCTCCAACGCGTGCGCCGGCATGATGACCGGGGTGCTGGTGCTGGACCGGATGATCAAGGCGGGGGTGGTGCGCAACGGGCTGGTGGTGAGCGGCGAACAGATCACGCCGATCGCGGAGACCGCCGTGCGAGAGATCAGCCAGCCGTACGATCCGCAATTCGCGGCACTGACCGTCGGTGACGCGGCGGTGGCCGTGGTGCTCGACGGTCGCGGCGACGATCACGACGAAATCCATTACGTGGAACTGATGACCGCCGCAGCAGGGGCCGAGCACTGCCTCGGCATGCCGAGCGACCGGTCGTCGGGGATCGCGCTTTACACCGACAACCGCGCCATGCAGAACGAGGGCAGGTATATGCAGGCGATCAATCGCCTGGACACCTTCCTGCAGGAGACCGGGCGCACCTGGGAGGGCGAGAAGTACGACTACTGGATCCATCACCAATTCAGTGGGCCGGTCATCGAGTACCTCGGGCACCTGACCGAGCAGCATTTCGGCACCCCGATGCCGCAGGCCCTGAATGTGTTGCACGACTTCGGCAATACCGCGTCGACGTCACATTTCCTGGTGCTGCACGAGTATCTCGAGCAGCAGAAAATTCCCCGAGGATCGAAGGTCCTCATGATTCCCGCGGCTTCGGGCCTCGTTTCCGGCCACCTAGCCGCGACTATTTCGCGTCTGGAGGCGTAAGCCATGGGTACCACGATTATTGCGGCCGCGATCAACACCGATCTGGACACCGGCAGCTATTTCGAGCTGGCCGCGCGCGCGGCCCGCAGTTGCCTGGCCGGTTCGGATGTCTCGGTCGACGAGGTCGGCATGTTGATCAACGTCGGCGTCTTCCGGGACGAGAACATTTCCGAGCCCGCGGTGTCCGCGCTCATCCAGAAGCGGATCGGCCTCGGCCTGGAATACCAGCCCGGCCGGGTTCCCGCGTTCTCCTTCGACCTGATGCACGGCGCTACCGGTCTGCTGCACGCCATCAACACCGCGGAATGCTTCCTGGCCACCGGTGACGTGGAGTACGCGTTGCTGGTGGCGGGGGATACCCATCCGTCCACCAAGCGCTACGTCGCGGGGTTCCCGTACACCACGGGGGCCGCCGCGCTACTGCTCGGCAATTCGCCGAACGCGGGCGGATTCTGTCCGCTGCACAGCAGGGAGACCAGCGGGCCTGCCGAGCCGTCGGCCTGGGTCGACCTGGGGGCGGCGGGCGCGAACGGCCGCTCGGCCATGCGGATTCGGCCCGGCACGCAGGAGTCGGTCGAGCTCGCGGCGGCGGCCGTCCGGGCCTGCATGGCCGACGAGGGCCTCGACGGTGACGATTTCGCCGAGGGGCGAGCGGTGTTGCTCGCGCCGGCCCCGGTGGTGGGATTCGGGGCCGACCTGACCGAAACCTTGGGACTGCGTACGGAATCGGTGATCGGCGTCGCGCCAGCGGTCGGCGATCCGTACACGGCGGCGCCCGTGCACGCGTATTTGAACGCGCGCGAATCCGGTGTGCTCGACACCGCCGCGTCGGTGCTGTTCCTGGCCGCCGACGAGGCCGCGGCGGCATGTCTCGCCTACCATCCGCAGTCGGCGGCCGTTGCCACGGTGGGCGCCGGTGGTGCCGTCGGCAGCGAAAGATGTTGATGTTACTGGGATTCCGTCATTCATGTCGGAAAGTTTCTGCGATCTTGTCGGCATGATTCGATGACAGGGCGCGGTCGGCGACCTACGCTATGGGCACCGGCTGGATCAATGGGGCGTCCGGTTACGTCCCTGCTGCGACGATGCCGCATTTTCAGCGCACCCGAGCTGCTCTCTTCGATGGTGCCCTTCCCCAGTCGGGTACATCGCATGGACAAAGGGGGCTCGGGTATGCACCGGCAGATCGCAGCGCAGGGTGAGCAGTGGTCGACACTCGCCGAATCCGGGGTCGGCCAGGCGATGGCCGTGCTCGGCGGCGCGAGCACGGTCGGCTTGGTCGCCGAACTGCTCGCCGCCGACGAGGCGGCGGTGCGCACGGCGGTCCGGCAGCTGGCCGCCGGGTCGTCCGTGCGGGCGCTGTTCGACGACTTCGACCTCGCCGACCGGATTCTGCGCGACACCCCGGCGCAGGTCCGCCGGGAACTGCACGTGCGTGCGGCGAAATTGTTGCACGACAAAGGGTTTCCGGCGGACGCGGTGGCTGATCAGCTGGTCGCGGCCGGCGCCGCCGACCAGCCGTGGGCGGCCGTGGTGCTGCTCACCGCCGCGGCGGCGGCGTTGGCGAACGACCAGATCGACCGCGCGGTGGAACGATTGGAGTTGGCCTACCGCGCGACACGTGACCCGGCGGAGCGCGCCACCATCGCGATCCGCCTGGTCCGGGCCGAATGGCGGCTCAGCCCGTCGAATCGAACGCGGAACTACACCCGGATGCGCGCGGCCGTTCGGGCGGGCCGGGTGCCTGCCGCAGGCTTGCCCGCCGCCGTTATGTTCCTGCTCTGGCACGGTCAGACCCAGCACGCGGATCAGGCTCTCGGACAACTGGATTGGGACCAGCTCGATGAGGCGGCACCGAAGATGGACTTTCTCTGCGCGTGGCTGCGGTCCGCGCATCCGCCGCATGCGCAACGCCACCATCGGCTGCTCGCGGCGCAGGCGCGGCGACGGTCGGCGAGTGTACTGCGACCGTCACCGCATCTACTCGGCGCGGAATTGCTGACGGGGCTGTTCGCCGGGCGTCCGCGCGACGAGACCGGCACCCTGGCACAGCGTTTGCTCACCTGTCATCGACTCGACCCGAGTACCGTGGAAACCCTTGCCGCAGCGGTGCATTGCCTGATCTATACCGACCGGCTCGATACCGCGGCGGCGTGGTGTGACTCGCTGCTGGCCGAGGCCGAGGCGCGGCAGGCGCCGACCTGGCAGTCGATCTTCGCCGGCCTGCGCGCGGAAACCATGCTGCGCAAGGGCAATGCGTCGGCGGCGGCCGAGGACGCGGTGCTCGCGCTGAATCATGTTCCCGCCGAACAGCTCGGTGTCTGGATCGGGACACCGGTCGCGGCACTCGTCCGCGCGTGCACGCTGACCGGCAGGCACGCCGACGCCGAGGCGCAACTACGAAGACCCGTGCCCCGCGCCATGTTCGAGTCACGCTTCGGCCTGCCCTACCTGCACGCGCGGGGCCACCACTACCTTGCCGTCGGCGACGCCGCCGAGGCGCTGCGCACCTTCCGCCGGTGCGGGCACCTGATGCGCCGCTGGCACATGGACTTCGCCTGGCTGGTGCCGTGGCGCAACGATGTCGCCGCAGCCCACCTCGCGCTCGGCGAGGACCGGCATGCGCGCGCCGTCGCGACCCGCCATCTCGAGCTGCTCGGCACCGCGACCCGGCACCGCACCGGCGGCGTATCGCTGCGCCTGCTCGCCGCCACCGCCGACCGCTACCAGCGGGTGCGGTTGCTCCGCGACGCCGCCGCGATCGCCCGCTCCGGCGGCTGCGACCTCGAATTGGCCACGACCCTGGGCGAACTCGGCGCCGCGCACCGCGCCGTCGGCGACCACGACAAGGCCCGCCTGCTGATCCGCGAGGCGACCCGCCTCGCCGATTCCTGCGGCGCCGACCCCCTGCTGCACGACCTACTCGGCAACCGCTCACCCCACCCCACCCGCCCCGCCCCCCGACTACGCCCACAACCCAACGCCCTCGACACCCTCAGCCCCGCCGAACGCCGCGTCGCCGAACTAGCCGCCCACGGCAACCGCAACCGCGACATCGCCGCCGCCCTCGACATCACCACCAGCACCGTCGAACAACACCTCACCCGCGTCTACCGCAAACTGGAGATAGCCCGCCGCACCGAACTGACCTTCGTCCTCGGGGAGACGGGCTCATCCGTCTCCGCCCTCGGTTAGTGAAAGTTCGTGCGTCGCCCGGGTCGTTCCAGGTTTGTCCATCGATCGGTGGACAGCCAGGTTCAACTTCCCGGATGTCGCGGGAGGTCCAGCGCGGCAACAGACTCGAGTCATGACAGCAGTGCGGGTGCGCGGCTTGCGCAAGGAGTATCCGGGGCAGGTAGCCGTGGCGGGGCTCGATTTCGATATCGGGCAGGGGGAGGTGTTCGCGTTGCTCGGTCCGAACGGTGCGGGCAAGACGACGACCGTGGAAATATTGGAGGGGCACCGGGATCGGACGGCGGGTGAGGTCAGTGTCCTCGGTGCGGATCCGGGCCGGGCGGGCCGGGCTTGGCGGGCGCGGCTGGGCATCGTTCTGCAGACCGCGACCGACGCGGCCGAGTTGTCGGTGGCGGAGACGGTCCGGCATTTCGCGAAGTACTACCCCGACCCGCGTGATCCGGACGAGGTGATCGACAAGGTCGGGCTGACCGAGAAGGCAGGGGAGCGGGTGAAGTCGCTCTCGGGTGGGCAGCGGCGGCGGGTCGATGTTGCGCTGGGCATCATCGGCCGTCCCGAGCTGCTGTTCCTCGACGAGCCGACGACCGGGTTCGATCCCGAGGCTCGCCGCCGGTTCTGGACGCTGATCGGCGGGCTCGCGCGGGAGGGCACCACGATCCTGCTCACCACGCACTACCTGGACGAAGCCGAGGCGCTGGCCGACCGGGTCGCGGTGATCGCCCGTGGCCGGGTCGTCGCCGAGGACACCCCGCGTGACCTCGGTGGCCGTGCCGGCGCGGAGGCGACCGTGCGCTGGGTGGACCAGCGCGGTGAGCACGTCGAGCACACGGTGTATCCGACGAAGCTCGTCGCCGAACTCTCGGCTGGGGGTGGGGAGCTCGGCGAGCTGACCGTGACCAGGCCGAGCCTGGAGGACATCTACCTCGCGCTGATTGGAGAGACGGCATGACCACGCTCGCCCTGCCCGGCACGTTCTCGCTTGGCCTGACCCGCGGCGGCGCGGAGCTGCGCCAGTTCTTCCGCAACAGGGAACAGGTGGTCTTCACCTTTTCCCTGCCCGCGATACTGATGATCCTGCTCGGGTCCATTCTGGACGGTCCGACAGCGCAGGCGTCGGTCAGCTCGGGGCAGCTGCTCGCCGCGGGCATGATCGGCGCGGGCATCGTCTCGACGTCGTTCAACAGCATGGGCATCGGTCTGGCCGCCGACCGCGAGAGCGGCGCGCTCAAACGGCTTCGCGGGACACCGATGCCCGCGGGGTCGTATTTCGTCGGCAAGATGGTGCTGGTGGCGGTGTCCAGCGCGGTCCAGTCGGTGCTGATGATCGCGGTGGCCGTGCTCATGTTCAAGCTGCACCTGCCGTCCGAGCCGGCGCAGTGGCTGACGCTGGCCTGGGTGTTCGTGTTGGGCACCGTGTCCTGCACCCTGCTCGGCATCGTGATCGGCTCGGTGCCCCGGTCGACGAACGGGGTTGTCGCACTGGTCAACCTGGTCTATCTGGTGTTGCAGTTCGTATCGGGGGTGTTCGTCACTCCCATCGCGCACCTGCCGAAGGTTATGGTCCACAGTGCGTCGGTATTTCCGCTGAAGTGGGTTTGTCAGGGCTTCCGCTCGGTGTTCCTGCCCCCGGAGGCAGCGGCTCAGGAAATGGCGGGGACATGGGAACTTTCGAGGGTGGCGTTGGTACTCGGCGCCTGGTGCGTGGCGGGACTGCTGCTTGCGAGGCTGACGTTCCGCTGGACGAACGAGGGCCGGTGAACCCATCACCGCGCAGCGCGTGGCAGCGCTTCCGCTGGGGCTGGGATGTGGTGTTCGCGGTGGCGTACGTCGGGACAGTGGCGTACGTCCTCACCGAGGAACCGACGACGGCGATAGCGGCCAGACTTGTCAGCGTCGCGGCGCTGACCGGGATCGCGATCGTCTATTTGCTCCTGGGCCGCCGAGCCCTCACCCGCGAGGACAACGACGCGCAGCGGTGGCTGTTCGCCGGGGTTGTGCTGCTGCTCATCGTGGTCGCGATGTTCGCCGACTCCAGAGCGAGCTTCGGCCTGTTCATCGTCTGCCCGCTGGTGTACATGACGCTGGACTTCAAACCGGCCGCCGCGCTCACGTCGCTGACGATCATGCTGAGCCTGGTCGCTTCGATCGTCCGCAACGGGGCCGAGGCCCTCGCCATCCTGGTGCCGATGATCGTGATTGTCTTCAGCATGCTCGCCGGGCGCTACATCACCGGGATCATCGAGGAGAGTCACGCTCGCGCCGGGCTGATCGAGCGGCTGGAAGCCAGCCAGGCCGAGGTCGCCCGGCTCTCCCGGGAGGCGGGCACGGCAACCGAGCGCGAGCGGTTGGCCCGCGAGATCCACGACACGTTGGCGCAGGGATTCACCAGCATCGTCACCCTCATCCAGGCGATCGAGTCCGAAATGGACACCGACCCCGCCGCGGCGAGGCGCCATCTCGGCCTCGCCGCCCGTACCGCGCGGGAAAACCTCGGCGAGGCACGGACAATGGTGGCGGCGCTCGCGCCTGCCGACCTGGCGGCGGGATCGCTGGAGCAGGCGCTGCGACGCCTCGCCGACCGGCTCGCCGAGGAGAGCACGCTCACGGTGACCTACGAAGTGGACAGTCCATTGCCGACGCTGCCGATGGCGACCGAGGTGGTGCTACTGCGTGCCGCGCAGGAGGCACTGGCCAACATCGGCAAGCACGCGTCGGCGTCGGCGGTGCTTGTCCGAGTGTCCGTTGTGGACGACTCGGTACGTTTGCTGGTGCATGACGACGGCGCGGGTTTCGACCCCGGCGCACCGGCGGACGGGTTCGGGCTGTCCGGGATGCGGTCGCGGGCGGGGCAGATCGGCGGGCGGCTCAGCATCCGCAGTGGACACTCCGAGGGGACCGACGTGGAACTGCAGGTGCCCGCGTGATCACGATCATGCTGGTCGACGACCATCCCGTGGTGCGGGAGGGACTGCGCGGGATGCTGGAGTCGGAACCAGACTTCAGTGTGGTCGGCGAGGCGGGGTCCGGCGACGAAGCCGTCGCACTCGACCGGGTCGAGCAGCCGGACGTAATCCTGATGGACCTGCGGATGCCCGGCCTCGACGGCGTCGGCGCGACCAGGAAGATCCTGCGGCAGACACCGGGGCGGCGGGTCGTTGTGCTGACCACCTACGAGACGGACGCCGACATCCTGCGCGCGGTCGAGGCCGGCGCGTCGGGGTACCTGCTCAAGGATGTGTCGCGGACGGAGCTGGTCGGGGCGATCCGGGCGGCGGCACGCGGGGAGACCGTGCTGGCGCCGTCGGTGGCCGGGAAGTTGGTGAACCGGGTGCGTAACCCGGAGCTGCCGCAGTTGTCGGCCCGCGAGACGGAGGTGCTGCGGCTTGTCGCAAAAGGCGGGACGAACGCGGACATCGGGCGCGCGCTACACATCAGCGAGGCCACGGTGAAGACGCACCTGCTGCGCGTGTTCGGAAAGCTCAGCGTGTCCGACCGGACCGCCGCCGTCACCACCGCCATGGAGCGCGGCCTCCTCAGCTGACCAGCCGCCACTTCTGGCCGGATCCGGCACGTCACCGTCTACCGCCGGGTCGGTTCCTTCTCGGTGGTCATCGACCGGACGTCGGGGAGGGCCATGATCGCCAGGTTTACGACCGCGACCAGGGCTGCCATGGTCAGGAGTGGGGCGGTGTTGCCGGTGACGGCGGCGATGGGGGCGGCGAAGGCGGTGCCGAGGGGGCGGGCGGCGAGGGAGAGCAGGACGTCGTAGGAGTCGGCGCGGGCCAGGGCTTCGGGTGGGAATTCGCGTTGGATTGTGGTCTGCCACACCGTGTTCAGGAGGCCGACGCCGAGCATTGCGGCGCCGTAGGTGAGGGCGTCGACCCACATCGGTGTCAGTGTTGCGAAGCTGATCATCGGCAGGGCGAACAGGGTGCCGCAGGCCGAGGTCAGTATGAGTGGGCGTTGCACTCGCAGCCGGGGTGCGATGAGTGCGCCGAGTACCACTCCGGCCATGCCTGCCTGGTAGATCAGCACCCAGGACACCTCGCCGCCGAGCGATCGTACGGCGATGAGGGGGCCGAGCGTCATGAGTACGCCCGCAGCGAGATTCGAGACGCCGTGCCCGATCAGGTTGGACCAGAACCATGTGCGGCTGCGCACCTCGAACCAGCCGTCGGCCAGCTGCCGGAAGAACGAGACCGGGTGCTCGACGACCGGGCGCGGTGCCAACCGGAGCCCGCCGAGGGTGCAGGCCGCGATCGCGAACACGGCGGCGGTGACGATGAATGTCCAACCGGGGCCGACGGTTACGGCGAGCACGCCCGCGACGCCGGGCCCGGCGACCAGGGTGACGCCGCGCACCACGCCGAGATAACTGTTGGCCTGCAACCGATGTGCTTGCGGGACTGTCGCGAAGATGAGCGGTGACATCGTCGGGGTGCCGAAGGCGATGCCGATGCCGGTGATCGCCGAGAGGATCGCCAGGTCGGTGATTCGTACTGCGCCGCACAGCAATTCGATGCCGATGCCGAGTTGGGCGAGGCTGCGGGTCAGGTCCGCCGCGAAGGCCACCTTCTGCGGCGGGAATCGGTCGGCCAGCACGCCGCCGATCGGCAGTAATACCAACTGCGGGAACAACTCCGCGGCGAGGACGAGGCCGAGGTCGCCTGCTCGGCCGGTGGCGTCGATCACCGCGAGGGTGAGTGCCATCGGCACCAGTGCGGTGGCCAGGAACGACAGCGTGCGCCCGAGCATCAGCCTGCCGAAACCGGGTACCCGCAGCAGGGTCTTGCTCATCGGCACACCTCGCACGCATACGGCGAGAACGACTCGAACAAGTGTGGTTGCAACGCGCTCCTCGTCCCCCTGATTCCGAGTGGAAACAATACAATCGATCCCCCCACATCGCGGCAGCCGAAAGTGCATGTGACCCGGATCACCGCCAGCTGGGCCGACCGAAGCCGCCCTTCAGCTGCTGAGACCAGCTGAAGGGCGCCTTCGGTCTGGCTGGACGCCGGCGTCCGCTGCACAACGGATACGGCTACCCGAAGTAGTCATAAAGGAGGACGACGACGGCGGGCCTGTGACGCGACCATGATCACTGTGGAACGCGGCTGCGCGTCCTCGGGGTGGCTTGTGAGCGAAAGGAATTGGTGCTGTGAAGGTCTCGGCAGATCCGTCGGCTCCGGTGTTGCGGTTGCGTGGTGTCACCAAGAGCTCGAGCTCTCTCCGACAGGTGCGGTGATATCGATGATGGTGACTGTCATTCTGACCTGCGAGGTCGCGTTCTGGATTCTCGCCGCGGGCGGACTGCTGCTGCGCTACGTGGTGCGCTGGCGACAGGCGAGTTCGATTGTGCTGGCGATGGTTCCGCTGATCGACGTGTGTCTGGTCGCCGCCGTGGCCATCGATGTGTACCAGGGTGCGGAGGTCAACGGTGTGCACCGGCTCGCAGGGATCTATCTCGGCTGGACCGTTGTCTTCGGCAAATCGACCATCGCCTGGCTCGACAGTTGGTTCGCGTACCGGTTCGCGGGCGCGCCGCGGCCACCGAAGCGCCCCAAGCAGGGCGAAGAAGCGGTGAAGTACGAGACGAAGTCGTTCGTCAAGTGGTTGGTGGCGGCCGCGATCGCGCTGGCCGTGTGCTTCGGCCTCTCGGTGACGGTGGCCGACGCGCAGCAGGCCGCCGCGCTGCGCGAGGTGGTGCAGCCATTGGGGCTCATCACCGTGATCTGGTTCCTGACCGGTCCGGCGTGGGCGAAGGGCGCGACGGAGGCGCGGCGGTGACGGGCCCGCGACCGCTGGCGATCGTCACCGGCGGCGCTCGCGGCATCGGGGCCGCTTGTGCGGTCCGGCTCGGCGCTGACGGTTACGACATCGCGTTCTGCCATCTGTGTCCGAGTGCCGCCGCCGACGCGGTCGACCGGGTTGTTGGCCTTCGCTGAGCTTTGTCCAGCTCCCAGTGATCTTGTTGAAGGCTCCCCATTTGATTCGACTGTACCGTTGTTCAGGTGGTAGACGTCGCCCCAATATCGTTCGGTATCAGGCAGGTTCGTATTGGTGGAGCGTGTTGCGATCAATGACATCTTAGAGAAGTTCTCGAATTAATTCGCATCCCAACGGTGTACGCCAGGGGATCAGCGGTTGTACGTGGACAACTGCTCGGATCTGCCGGATTGCCGCACCCCTGGGGGCATTTCACTCTCCTCAGTCCCTCGCTGAGGGCGCAGGTGCGCCTTGAATCGGCGGGCAGAGCTTGTCCAGAGCTGCAACCTTATCCGATCCACAACCCTGCGGTGCCCGCTCATAGCCGATGATCGTGCACCGCAGGAGGTTTGGTTGGCAGTAAGGGTGGGTTCGCATCGTCAGGGCGCGCCCCGAGCTGCGTCGGTAGCGTCGCCGGATTCCGTAAATAGTGCTAGCTTTATTAGCATCATGCTGTGGCAAATCGATCAGGCCTCTAGGGCTTCGCTGCAAGACCAGATCGCGGCCTGCGTCCGACGTGCGGTCACCGCCGGGGAGTTGGTGGTCAACGAACAGCTTCCGCCCGCAACGGAATTGGCGCATGCACTGTCCGTCGATCGCAACACCGTGCTGGCTGCGTATCGGCGGCTGCGGGAGGAGGGGGTCGTGGATTTTCGGCGCGGGCGTGGCGTGCGGGTCACCGCGGCTGCTCCTACCTCGGCGCCGGTGGAGCAGGCCGTGCGCCAGCTGGTCGAGTCCGCACGCGCGAATGGTTATAGCAAGGCCGAGGTGCTCGGCTTGATCGAGGAGTTGATGTGATGCCTGCTTCGGTGGTCTATACCTGCCGCGTCACCAATTGGGCGATGTTGTGGTTTGACATCTTCCTTCTTGTTCTCTGGACCGGCCTTCTTTGGGCGACGGGTTCCGGGGTGGTGGAGTTTCTGCTCACCGCGCTCATGATCATCGCGCTGGTGAAGGTGACTGTGCAGGCCAGTCAACGCGTCAGCGCCGGGCCTGGTGGCCTGGCGGTGAATCTCGGTGCTTTCGGCTTCCCTCGCATCACCATTGCCCCAGCCGATATCGCCCGCGCCGATATCGTTGATCTGCCGGTCACGGCTTGGAGCGGTCAGGGTGGTGTGTTCTGGAAGCGGAGACGCGGATGGTTCCTGACACCGACTAGGGGGCCTGCGCTGCGTTTGACCTTGACCAGCGGTCGAATGGTCACTGTCTCGATGCCGGAGCCCAGGGTCGCACTGTGGGCAATGGACATCACACCATGAGCGGCTGGAGAATACCCACTTTCGATACGGCCACTCCGGCGCGAACGTGAGCCAGGTTCACATCACAGCGACCACCCGCACCAGATAGCGCCACAGTTGACCACAGCAGCGAGCTCGAAAATTGACGCCGCGATCTTGTCGCGAAGTTGAGACGATGCGGAACGGAAACCCCCGACATCGTCGATATCGTCCGCGCTGCGTGGCTATTCCACCAGAGCCAGTAGCAGCGCAGGGGCGAGTACCGTCGCCGCAAAGCCTGCAATGCTGAATGTGCCCCCGGCCCTGTACCCAGGGTCGGTCCTGGTGTCGTGGGCAATAATGCGGCAATGCAACATTCTCAGTCGGCTGTCTCGAACGAACAGAGCGCCACGATCGAAGTCCGGCCGTCGAACACCGCGCGGGTGGAGGCTTTCAGCGATGCGGTGATGGCCATCGCGATCACGTTGCTGGTGCTCGAGATTCGGCTGCCCGAGGACTCCGATGAGAGCCTGTTGCATCAACTTCTCCGGCTGTGGCCGAGCTACCTGGCCTATGTGGCGTCGTTTCTCACCATCGGTGTCATCTGGCTGTGCCACCACAACTTCTTCGCCCGCATCCGGCGCGTGGACGGCCTACTCCAATCCGGCAACCTCCTGCTGCTGTTCTGCGTCGGATTCCTCCCGTTTCCCACCGCGGCGCTGGCTCATCACCTCGAGGGCAGTCCATGGGACGCCCGCGTCGCCACCGCGTTCTACGGAATCGTCGCGGCCGTGCAGGCCGGCGCCTGGATCGTCATGTGGGTCGCGTTGCGCCGCAACCCTTCTCTGTTCGAACCTGGCTACGACGCCGCGTTCGTTCGTTCGGAAAGCCGCCAGGCGTGGGTCGGTTTCATCGCCTTCGACATCATCGCCGTCATTGCCCTGGCTTCACCGATCGTCGCGCTGATCCTCTACGTGCTCGCGACTCTGGCGTACGGCATCACCAGCAACGGTCTGCACCTCTTGCGCCGATCATGACGGCGTCGGCATCGTCGGAGCTGCTGGGTGACGGTGCAGGCTTTTGCGGTCGTAGATCACTGTCCTGACGACAGGCATCGCGACAGAAACCCCGACAAGCTCGGAACCGGGGCGCCCGGTCTGACGGCCAGCAGTTCAGCGGTCGGTAGCGGTCTTTGACCTGAACCGGGGCGTTCGTTGGCGCGGATGTTCACCGAAGCTGTCGCTAAGGTGCACCCCATGGATGCGCCGGATTTTTTACGCTTCGGAATGGCAGTTGGAGTGGATGACTGCGACGAGGCGTTGGTGCGTGAAACTGCGGCGAGTCTTCGAGGAAGCGGCTCGGTGTGGCGATTGGTCACCGGCTTGCCGGGGGTGACCCGGGGGCGGTCGGATCGAGGGTGAGGATTCGTTTGACGGCGCAGATCTCGGATATCGACTCGGCTAATGTCCTGCGGCTGAACGTGTTGGGGCCGGTTGAGGTGCGGCTGGCGGAGCGCAGGCTGGATATTTCGGCGCCGCAGACGTTGGCGATTCTGGCGATTCTCGCGGCGGAGTCCGGGCGGACTCTGTCGACGGCGGAGTTGGCTGCCCGGCTGTGGTCGGATCGCACGCCTACCTCGGCGGTCAATGTGGTGCGCAATCATGTGCATGACGTGCGCAGGCAGTTCGATACGCATGGGCATGCGGGGGCCGGGGCGGAGTGGCTCGGGTCGACCATCGGTGGTTATCGGCTGGGGCTGCCGGTGGAGTCGGATGTCGCTGCGGTCGAGGAGTTGCTGGTGGCCGCCGAAGCCGACCGGGCCTCGGGGGCGGCCGATCTGGCGAACGAGAAACTGGTTGCGGCGAAGCAACTGTGGCGGGGTGATCCGCTGGTAGGTGTGCCCGGTCCGTGGGCGGAGAAGGAGCGCGCTCGCTTGGACGGGTTGCGTTCGGCCCTGAACGAGGCTGCGATAGCCGTCACCCTTGACCTCGGTCGATATTCGGCCGCGGTCGCGGAGTTGGGAGCGTTGGTGGCGGCCGAACCGCAGGGGGAGCGGTGGCACGAACTGCTGATGGTCGCGCTGTATCGGGCCGGGCGGCGGGCCGAGGCGCTCGAAGTGTATCGGAACGCGCGCCGGCTGCTCATCAACGAACTCGGTCTGGAGCCGAGCCTGCGGATGGTCCGTCTGCATCAGGAGATCCTGGAGGCCACGCCCCAGGCCTATGCGAGTGAATCGGCCTCTCCTGAAAGGGATTTGCACTCGCCGCGCATCCCGGCGCAACTGCCACCGGACATCGCCGATTTCGTCGGACGAGACGATCTGGTGGCAGAACTGACCACGGCGCTCGGCACGGACGGCCGCGGCCTGGTGGTCGCGATCACCGGGATGGCGGGTCTCGGAAAGACCGCGCTCGCAGTACATCTCGCGCATAGCGTGCGCCGAAGCTATCCGGACGGTGTGTTGTATCTCGATCTCGGCGGCACGGACGACCAGCCGCGGTCGACCGATCTGCTGATCGAGGCGGCATTGCGCGCGTTCGGTTTCGAGCCGAGTGAGCTGCCCCTGGACCGTGCGGCGCGATCGGACCTGTGGCGCACCATGGTTGCCCGCAAGCGGGTACTGCTGTTGCTCGACAACGCGCGCGACGTCGACCATCTCACGCCATTGTTGCCGGGCCCCGGTACGGCGACGGTGCTGGTGACCAGTCGTTCGAGCCTGGCGGAATTGTTCGGTGCGCGGCTGGTCCCGCTGGACGTCCTTACTCCCGATGCCGCGCGGATGCTGCTGGAGCACGGGGTGTCGGCGCGCCGGATGTCGGCGGAACCCGAAGCAGCACAAGAGATCCTGCGCGAATGCGGGCACTTGCCGCTGGCGCTGCGCATCATCGGGGCGCGGCTGGCGAGCAGACCTACCTGGCCGCTCGCCGGGGTTGCCGAGCGGCTGGCCGAC
This sequence comes from Nocardia sp. NPDC046473, assembly GCF_040645995.1. Taxonomy (NCBI): domain Bacteria; kingdom Bacillati; phylum Actinomycetota; class Actinomycetes; order Mycobacteriales; family Nocardiaceae; genus Nocardia; species Nocardia sp. NPDC046473. Next base: position 384,617 of record NZ_JBEYZJ010000004.1, on the reverse strand, counting down.
GAGCGCGGCCTGCTGGCCGAACTCACGGTCGGCAACACCAGTGTGGAGCTCGCATTTCTGGCCAGTTACCGCAGCCTCGCTCCGGAACTGGCGCACGCGTTCGTGCTCATGGCGTTCTCCGACGCACCCGAGCTGTCCGTCGCCGCCATTGCCGCCCTGCTGGATCGGGATAAGGCCGACGCCGAGCGGCTCTGTGAGGCTCTCGTCGACCTGGGCATGTTGCAGACGCCGGAACTGGGGCGTTATCGGTATCACGATCTGTTGCGGCTGTTCGGTCGCAAGGTGGCCGATCCCGGACAGCGGCGGGAGTGGCCGCAGGTCATGCACCGGCTGGCCGACTTCTATCTTGCCAGCGCGAAAAACATTATGGAACTGCGTGATCCGGGTTTCGGCACCGACCAATACGCTGCCACCAGCGCGGCCGGGCAGCGGTTCACCAACGGGCAGCAGTGTGCGGCATGGATTTTGGTCGAACATCGCGCTGTGGTGGCGCTCTATCGACAGGTTGCCGAGGGCGGTGATGACCGAACCCGCACGCTCGCAGTCGATCTCGCGTTATCACTGGCGGTGGGCGGTGATGTGGGTGAGCAGCAGCCGGAGGTGGCGCAGGCACTCCAGGCGCTGAGCCTGGCGGTCGAAGCCGACGGCGAACGCCGGACCGTGGCCAGGGCACAGCTGGCCGCCGCGATGGTCCGGCTCGTCAGTACCGGAGATCTGAACACCGTGAGCGCGCTGCGTCAGGCGAATGCGACCCTGCTGGAACTCGGCGATCAGGCCTGCGCCAGCATGGCGGAGATCATGCTCGGCACCGCCATGGCGTACCAGAGCGACATCGATACGGCGGTGGAACATTTCCGGCGCGCTATCGAGCTGGTCAGCCAGGATTGGCCGGCGAGCCAGGGGATCATCTGGGCGACGATCGCGCGCGTCTACTGTGAGGCGCACCGCTGGGCGGAGGCCGTCGAGGCGGCAGAACAGGCGCTGCCGTTCGCTCGCCAGGTCGGTAACCTGCGGGTCGAGTCGATGGCGTTGCACGAGTTGGGATTCGCGACGCTGCGAAGTGGCGATCCGGAGACCGCGCTGGAGATCTGCGAGCGGGCGTTCGACGCGGCTCGCCGAGATGGGCGTCGGCATCAGGAGGGGTGGGCGCTGGCCCGGCTGGCCGAGGTCATGCTGGACAGCGAGGACGCCGACGAGGCTGAGTTTGCCGATGCGGCCGTGCCGGTCGCCGAGGCAAAGGTAGGTGCCCGCACCGAGGTCTCGGCGGCGGAGCAACGCGTGCGGGCGATGCAGGCGTACAGCCGGGCGCTGGCCGCTGTCGGCCGGGGCGAGGAGGCGGCGCCGATTCTGCGGCAGGTCGCGCAATGGAGCAAGCGCATCGGGCTTGGCGTGCCGGACGCCGAGGCGCCGGTCGCCGGCTGACGGGGACTGTCCGCTCGTCAGGGCTGAGTCGTCAGCGGAGTCGGTCGCGGCATCGGCCAGCCTTGAATTCGGCCGCGGCACAGCTGACGGCATTGTCCGTGCTCGGCGGGCTGAGTCGTCAGCGGAGTCAGTTGCGACGCCGCCCAGCCTTGAATTCGGCTGCGGCACAGTGCAGTACGTTCCGTCTCGATCGCTGCGCGGCCTGTAGTGGGACGCTCCGCAGTGGTTCTCAGTCGTCACTGTTGTCGGCGGGTATCCCGTCAGGGTAGGTACCGTCCTGGATCAGCGGTCCCTCACCGAGAGGCGGTCCGTCCGGGTTGAGCCGGCCCCACAGTTCGGCCAGGGTCGGTGCGCCGCCGAGCCGGATCCCCGGGCGGAACGGCACCGGCGACCGCATCTTCGGGTGCGCCGATCCACTCCTCGAGAGCAGCGATCGGAGCCAGCCCACGCGCAGCCGCGTCGTCGAGGCGCCGTTCCCAGGCAAGCAGGCAGTCGAGATCGTCTCCGGCCGTGGCGAGTTGGCGTTCGAAGCCCGCCGCGTAGTGGTCGGTGGAGGCCCACAGGTATCCGATGAGCTGACCCTGCCGATGCACGGGCAGATAGTTCAGCGGGCGGCGGGTCCAGCGGCTGTAAGTGATGGGGGTGCTTGTCATCGGTGCTCCGGTGTGTGGCGTCGGGTGGCGTGGTGCCGGTTACTGTCGTCGATCGGCGCTCGAGTGGCCGTTACGGCCGGATGCGCAGCGATTCAAGACGTTCCGCGAGTTCGGTGACGGCGTTCTCTGCGAGCACACCCGGATACCTGGTGCGGGCGATGGTGACGGCCCGCTTTCGTCTGTCGGCCGCGGACTCACCGCGACGGGGTTCGATCTCGAGCCGTCTGTACAACGCGAACACTGCGGTGGCCACCTCCTTCTCGTCATCGATGAGTCGCTCTTCGAACAAGGCGTTGATGATGAAGCGGCTGTTGAAGTCGCGGTTCAAAGTGATGGCTGCGGCATAGTATTCGAGCACCCTGTTCGACAGCAGCGACAGCGGGCGACCCGGGGGTGCGGGGGCGAGGAGCTCGTCGGGCACGGCCAGACGTGCCGCTAGTTCGGCGACGGCAGTCTCGTCGAGCATGCCCGGATAGTCGCTGCGAGCGACGGCGACGGCGCGCCTACGTCGGTCGGCTGCGGACTCGTCGGCGCGGCGCTCGACTCTGAGCCTTTCGAACAACAGATCCGTCGCGCGTCGTACCAATACTTCGTCGCCGGTAAATCCGATTCTCCTGAGATCGTCGGCTATGAAGCGGCTGTCGACGTCGCGGTTCGAGGTGTGGGCTGCGGCATAGTATTCGAGCACCTTGTTTTGCAGCGGCGGCAGCATGGTGGACGGGAGTGCCGGAGGCGTGTCGGAGGCCCTGTCGAGCAGGCCCAGCCTTCTGGCTTTGGTGATGATCTCGCTGCGCGGGTTAGCGAAACCAGTAAGCCTGAACAGCTTGTACAACCGCTTGAGAGCGTCGTCCACCAGATAATTCCGAGTGCCGGAAAATCCATCCGCGCGCAGGCGGGCTTCGATTTCGCTGTTTTTGTATCGTGCCGCGACATAGTTCAGGAGAGCATGCTGATGGGGTGTCAAGGCGATGCCGGGAATCGGGGCTGTGTACAGGCCGCCAGTGGACGTGAGTCCCAGCTGGTAGCCGTGTTCGGGGTGGTGTCGGAAGAACGAGACGGGTTGGCCCGGAACAGGTGTCGTGATGACCGAGTGCCGGGTGAACCCGGATTCGATGTCTACCAGGTTGGCGTGGATCAGTTCGGCGGCGACGCGGAGTCGGAACGGGAGTCGAGGGTGTGCTGAGGAGCGGCTGTCGGTGGTGTGACCGGCGTGTAGTGCATCGATTTCGCGCTGAAGTAGTAGCTCGCGCTCGTGCCTTATGCGGTCGCGGAATTCGGCGGCGCGGGCGGATTCGATGTCGATCGGGGTGTTGCGGCGGAAAGCGGGGTTGTTGTCGAATTCCTGGCGGTGGGCGTTTTCGTGAATCTCTTGGGCGTCGAGGTGGTCGGCGGTGATCTGGTCGATGTAGTGGTCACGGTTGGCGTCGAGATGGTGTGCGATATCGACCCGAAGCTGCTGCGGGTCGAGACCGTGGACGCGGGCGAAGGCAGTGAACGGGTCGCGGTGGATGGGGAGCCAGTGGGGCGGGGTGGGTGCGTGGATCGTGACGTGCGGCGGGACGTAGATGCTGAGGCGGGGCAGGAATTGGGCTTTGTCGAAGAAGCCCGATCCGTGGGCGCTGCGAAATTCGAAGTCGCCGTTGGCATGCAGGGCGGCGGTGGCGCTGTCGGGGAGGTGCAGTGTGGTGTCGGTCAGGAGGGTGAGCTGGTTCAACCGGTCGGTGAGATCGGCGATGGTGGTGTGGGTGGTCGGTCCGGATGTGTCGGGTGCGGGGCGGTGCACGACCGTTGCTGCGCAGGTTTCGAGGTGGTCCGGGAGGAAGGCCAGGATCTCCGGGCCGGTGCGGATAGGTTCTTCGTCGCCGGCGCCAGAGCTGTTGTTCCGCACGATGAATCCGCCGTCGGCGGTGACGGTCAGTCGCAATCGGGTGTAGGTGTCGGCGGAGTCGGGGTGGAACCCGCTGAGGTAGATGTGGGTGTCGGGCGGGTAGTCGCCGACGCCGGTGAACAGGTAGAGGTTGAGGTCTGCGGGCAGGATGTCGAGGCCGACAAACGCTCGAGTCTGTTGCGGCTGGGCAGATACGGGTGCGGCGGGGCTGTCGGGTACGTCGACGGCGGGATGCGGTGCTGGTGCCTGCGAGCTACTGCCATCGGAAGGTCCAGCAGCCGGGCCGGCTCTGCCGGTCGATCGGTATCCGGCGACGACATCGTCCGATAAGGTACGTGCCACATCCGCGAGCGTGTCCTTCGGGCGCGCCTGGCCGACGCTATCTCGGAGCCACCGGTCTTCGTGAACGCGAAGATCGCCTAGTATCCCCTGAATCGCGGTGTATATCATGATTTTAGTGATATCGGGGAGATCCGGGCTTTCGACGGCACCGATGATCTCCTCGTACGAAATTTGTCGGTAACCGTCTTTGCAAATTTCGTAAACGTAGTTGAATATCGCCTTGTGTAGTTTCTCTTGCCGAGGTGGCCGCCTGGACCAATGCGCCGCGGGCCCGCCATCTTTCCAGAATTCAGCGATGGTACCGGAGTCGGTCTTTCCCTGCAGGGCGCGAGCGAGCTCAGCGACCGTGGCTCGGGCATCAGTGCCGCCTTCCGTACTTCGTACCCAGTCAACTCGGGGTATCCCAAGCCTGTTGAGTATCTCCTCGCATGCGGCCCTTATTCGAGCCGGAGTGATCTCGACAGACTCTCCGCCGTCGAATACCTTGCCTCGAAGGGCAGCGGCAATCGCTGCATAGGAACTGCCGGCATGGTCGTCTCCTAGATTTTCGAATACATGAGCGAATACCGCTCGATGCAGGGGCCGGAGCGAAAGCTCGGTGAACCTCTTCTGGTCGAGCCGATGCTGTGCGCGAGCCTGCGCCACCAGCTGGGCGAGCATGACGTCCCTGTCCCAGGTGTGCGGGATGCGGAACTTGCTGAATAGAGAATTCACGACATCCCTCAATTTGTGCCTAGCAGTAGGCATTCCTACAGACTCGAGGTGAGCAAGAATTTCATTTTCCTTGTACCCCTTGGCGACGCAGTGAAGTATCTCGTCTTCCACGGGCTCCAGCGTTACGTGCGCAGCCGAGTCGGTGGGGTGCGCGGCGGCGTCGGGCATATGGATATCGGCAGCGTGGGTCGGTGCCGGTGGTGGGGCGTTGCGGCCGTGCGGTGGGGAGGTGGTGTCGGGGCTTGTGTCGGTGGTGTTCTCGGGTCCGTAGAGGCCGTACGCGGCGGGGCCTCCTATTCCGATCGGGCCGAACTTCGGTAGATGTACGAGACGGACCGCGATCATTCCGAGGCGGGGGATGGTGCCGTCGGGCGGGTCCTTGCGGGTCGGGTCGTCCTCCCAGGTCGTGCTGCCTGGAGCCTTGCGCATCTTGATGCCGGTCGGCGAAGTCCAGCGCTCCTCCCCGCCGTTGGGGTCCCGCCAGAATCTGCCGGAGTCGCCGGAGAATTTTTCCTGTCCGCCGTCCCGGTCGTCGCGGATCCGGGTGCCGTCGCTCTGGATGGTGTACGTGGATCCGGCTGCGGGGACGACGTATTCGATGCCTTTCTCAGGAGTCGGATAGGTGCCGTTGTGTTTCCAGGGGTTCTCGAGCAGGAGCCCGATAGGCTTGCCCTTGTCATCGCGAATGACCCCGAGGACCGCGTACGTGTGGCCGCCCACCAAACCGGGTACCAAAGTCACATTTTCGTGGCCCTGCCCGAATTCGTGGGTGCCGAGGGTGACCGTGCCGCGCTGCAGAGCCCAGTCGATCCGGTCGGCGATCGCCTCGGCGACAAACATATAGGCGTCGTCGAGCAGCCGGAGCTCGGCCTCCCCGGTGTACATCGCGTTGAAATAGCGCAGCAGGGTCTTCTTCTCGTTTTCCCACCGTCCCGGCAGTCGCTGGTCGAGGTAGCGGCGGAAGCCGGCGGGCGATTCGAGATCGTCGGTACGCACGAACTTGTCCCACGCCGTGCCGCGGGCGGGATCCTTCTCGTCGGGGTGGGCGGCGATTATTGCCTGCCACCGGGCGCTGCGCAGAGTTTCGTAATGGGACTCGAGTTTGTCGAGGGCGTCGCCGAAGTCGCGGTGGGACTTCGGATTTCCACCTATCAATCGTCCAAGGGTCTCGAAGTCCAGGTGGAGCAGGAAGAACACAGCCTGGACGACGCGGGAGGGTTGCGGCAGTGCGCCGTCGGCGGGGTGGTGGAAGCCCTTGTCGAGATAACCGAACACGTCCAACTTGCTCATGTCCGAGCTGAGGCTCACGTGGTAGCCGAGGTGCCCGCCGAGGCGCTGTGCGATGGCCTTCGCGATCATTGCCGGCCACAGCGGCTGCCCGAGTTCGTGGTAGACGTAATGCCCGATGTTGGTGCGGGGTGTGACGGGGATGTTCTTGTCGACGAGTTCCCACTCGATGTTGCCGTTGATGCGGAGCCGGACATAGACGGTGTCGCCTTCGTTCTCCTGCAGCAGCTCCTCGATCGATGCCGGATCGTGGTGGGCCTTCTGTACGAGTGCGGCGATCAATGCGCAATTGCCGGCCGCGCCCTGTCTCACGTCTTGCGGTTGTGGTCCGTACGGGCCGTACAGCTTCTCGCCCCGGCGGTCGCCCGGCGTCGGCAGTTCGGGCAGCACGTGGTTCGGGGCTTTGACGGCGAGCCAGTCCCGATCACCTTCAGGTCTGGCGATGTACCGGAACTGCCCTGGCTGGGGCATGGCGATGAGGTCGTCTCCGTACCCCACCGTGACGGATTGCTTTGTGCCGCTGCGGTCTTGGCTGAGGAGACGAATTTCGCCCGTTACTTGCCAAGTCAGCGTACCCGGGGCGGTACCCGTGCCGGGCTGCCAGTCGAAGTCGCTCACGAGCTTCTCGGGAACCGTGTGGCGCCGTCCGTTCGGCTCTACCAAGTCGTAGTAGGGGAGACTTCCGTCTGCCGGGACTCTCAGCTTCGCGGCCGCGCGACCGGTGGCCGGTAGTGTGACGACCTCGCCGCGGTCGTTCACGAGGGTGAGGGCGGGACCACCATCGGGATGATCCATGCGGCCGGTCTTGATCGAGACCGGGATCGTAGGAAACTGTTTGGCCTTCGGATTTTGCCGGTGTTCGGCGGGTGTGGGGGGCTGGAGTCCCTTGCGGTCGAATGAGGTTCGCGGCTTGTTCGTGGAGCTGTTCCGCTCGGACCGGAGCTGGCCGAGCAGGTGATTGCCGAAGTAGGTGTCGCGACCGTTGGATTCGGCCGGGAGAGCGCGGCGACCGGGCCGGGCGGGTGGGGCGGCGGAGGTTGTGCCTGCGTCAGGATGGCCCGGTGTGGGGCGTGTCGCGAGTGGGTCGGGATGGTCGGGGCCGTAGAGGCCGTACGCGCCAGGGCCGCTCAGGGCGAGGTTGTCGAACTTGGGCAGGTGTTTCGCTTTGACGGCGAGGATGCCGCCGCGGCGTGGGATGGTCATATCCGGCCGGTCGAGGTCCGGGATGGGCCGCCATACGGTGTCTCCGGGTTGTTTCCAGGTCCGGGTGCCGTCCGAGGTCGTGCGGTATTCGGTGCCGTCGGTGTCGATGTAGTACCGGGTTCGATCGCGGGCATAGCGGTATTCGGCGTAGCGGATTTTACTCGGATCGGCGGGGTCCGGGTGGGGGTCGCGGCGATACCGGGTGCCGTCGGTCGACGTTCCGTACTGGGTGCCGTCGGGCGCGGTGCGGTGACGGGAGCCGCCCGCCGGGATGGGGTGCTCGGGTCGTGGATCGAGACGGTGTTCGATGCCGTCGATCGGCTTGGCATAGTTGCCGTGGTGGTCGTGGGGGTTTTCCAGGAGTAGCCACGTGCCGGTCGCATCATGTTCGATACCGAGGATCGCGTAGAAGTGCCGGGGGAGCAGGCCATGCACGGGCTTTCCGAATGATCGGGTATCGATGGTGACCTTGGTGCCGCGGTCGAGCGCGTAACGGATCTGCAGGGCGATCGCCTGCGCGGCGATGTCGGAATCGGCGGTCAGCACCCGCGACTCGGCGTCGCCGCCGTAGGCGCTGGCGATATAGCGGGTGAGTGCGTCCTTCTCCGCATCCCAGCGATGCGGGTCGCCGGGGAAGCGCTCGTTGAGGTCGGGCGCGAGGATCTCGTCGAGGTAGCGACGGAAACCATTGGGGTACAGGATGTCCCGGGTGTCCTCGAACTGTTTCCAGGCGGCGTCGCGGGCATTCTCGTCGTTCGGGTGCCGCGCGAAGATCGGCTGCCACGCCGCTTCGCGCCGCTCGGCCCGCTGCAGCGCCCACGAGGTGAAAGTTCCAGCGAGCCTGCGGGAGAACTCGGGGTCGGCTCGGCGATCGTCGGGCAGGTGGGCACGCACCAGACCGTGCAGCGTATCCATGTCGAACCGGAGCGGGTTCAGAAACGTCGGGTCGTTGAGGCTGCGGATCGGTTGCGGTCGGCGGGTCTGCTCGACGTCGACCATGCGTCCGTCGACCCAGGCCCGATACGCTCGCCCGGCCGGCGACCGGTGAAACCCCATGCCCAGGCGTTCGAGCACCCGGGCTGCGGGAATGTTGCCGGGGAAGCCCTGGTAGCCGTCCTCGCCGTTGAACAGCTTGGCGTAGGCCTTCTCGATCATTACGGCCCACAACGGCTCTCCGCGTTCGTGGCGCGCGAAGTGACCGATGTCGGTGCCCGGCGTGACGTAGATCTTCTTGTCCACATGCACCCATTTGGGCTCGCCCTCGACGAAGAACCGGACGCTGACGATATCGCCGTGGTCCTCCAGCATGTCGATGATCGCCTGCGGGTCGAGCTCGGCCATCTGCTTGAGCGGAGCGACCAGGCTGCAGTCACCGGCCGCGCCCTGACGCGCGTCCCGGGCTCGGGGCTGTCCGTCCGGAGCGTACAGCTTGTCCCCGCTCCGGTCGGCGAGGACGGGCAACCCGCTGAACAACGTGCCAGGAACAGTGACGCTGTGCCAGGGACCGTCGGTTTTCCGCAGCTGCCGCACCGGTGCGGACCCGTCACCGGGCCGCACCACCAAGGGTGCGTCGTAGGGCAGCTGGACCAGGGTCGGCGTGGCCCCGTCGCCGGCGAGGATCCGGATCTCGCCACCGGTGTCGGACAGGTCCCAGTACAAGGTGCCCGAATCGCCGGGATCGCTGTGCTCACCGACGAAGTCGCGGGTCAGGTCGATGTGGACGAATTGCGGGCCGTTGTCGCGTTCGATCCGGAACAGCGGGCGTCCCTGCGGCGGTTGCACCAGCTTGGCTTCCACCACATCGGCGGCCAGCAGGTGCTGTACCAAGCCCGTACGGCCGATCAGCGTGATGACCGTGCTGCCGTCCGGCAGCACGGGGTGCGAAATCTTCCCCGGCACACCCGGTTGCGGCAGCACGACGTCGCGCTCCGCGGGCGTGAGTTTCGCGAGGTTCTCCGATCGAAGATGTTCGGGCAGAGACGGTTTGTCCAGGGCGCTCAGGTCGTAGTCCGGGTGCCAGCGCTCCCTGGGCTCGGCGCTGGCGGACTCCTCGGATCCCAGTTGGTCGAGCAGGTCATGCCCGAAATAAGTGTGCTCGGCATCATCGGTAGCTGCCTGCGTGGCCGTGAGATCACGGCTCGGAGGTGCGCCGATGCCGATATCGCCGAGGACTGCGGCGCCGTCGGCCCGGTGTTTGTCGGCGCCGCCGCGGAAGGGTTGGGTGGAGGGGGTCGTGGGGGTGGTGGTGTGGGTGGTGATGGGTTGGCCGTTGGGGTGGATGGCGACGTGGTAGTGGCCGTCGCCGATGTTTTCGCGGAACAGGGTGTAGGTGGGTGTGCTCGGGGTGCCGTAGTGGAAGTGGTGGGTGGTGCGGTCGGAGTGGTGGATGTCGAGGTTGAGTTGGAGGGTGCGGGCGAGTTCGGGGAGGAGGAGTTCGGCGGCGCGGTCGGCGTATTGGGCGTCGAGGAGGAGGTTTTCGAGTTGGGCAGGGGTGGCGTCGCGGAGTCGTTGGTAGCTGGTGTCGCGGTGTTGTTGGTAGGCGTTGTGGCGGTCGGTGTCGGAGAGGTCGGGGTGGAAGTCGGTGGGTGGGTTGCCGGGCATGAAGTGCTCGGGTGGGGTGGGGGAGGTGTAGTCGTCGAGGGTGGTGGTGCGGGTTTGATAGGCGGTTTCCACTGCGTGGGCGCGTAGGTCCATGTGTGCGTCGGGGTCGTTCATGCCGGTTATGCGGGCGAAGGCGTGGAACATGCAGTTGCCGTCGCCTGGTTGTGATTCCCAGAGTCCGTTGTGGGGTGCGGGGATGTTGTCGATGTGGGTACGTCGCGTGGGTGCGATGGTGTGTTGGGTGGCACCGCCTCGGTGGGTATGTGGACCGGCGGACTGGTGAGCGGGGCCGGCCGCAGCGCTGCCACTGTCGAACGCACCCGAACCGTCACCGCTCGTGGTCGGCACCGGCAGCCCCCACGCCTGTGCTACCCGGGCCAGCTCGCGAACATCCCGGTTATCCCCCAACTTCAATTTGGTGAACAGGTTCTTTATGCGCTTCCTTGCCGTCGGGGCGGTAATTCCGAGTGCGGCTGCTATCGCGGGCGCAGCGGCTGATCCTGCCCGTATCAGCCGAGCGATCAAACTGATCTCATCGTCCATAAACGTCACAGGAGTGGGAGACGTCGGATCATTGCCGTGATACTCGTAGTCCAGATCGCCCGCTACCGGGTGTTCCGGCAGCAAACCCCAGACACGAGCCATCCGTACCAGACCAAGATAGCCATGGTCAGCACCCCGCAACGGCAACTTGTCATATATTTTCCGGAAGCGTGTTTTCAGGACACTGTCCGTGTTCCGGGAATCCCCTGCCGCCTTGAGGTCCTCAGTTATATCACTATTCTCTTTGGGCTCCATATTCGGCTTGCGTCGCATGATCACGGTCAGCAGATCTATCTGGCCGGGTGTGAACCGCACCACCGCGCCAGTCGCCGGATTCAGCACAGAGTGCACGTAATCCAGGTCGGCTGCTTCCGGCTCTCGAGCCAGCAGCCCCCACGCGCGAGCAGTTTGCACCGCGACCAGATGATCACGATCTCCGCCTGTCAGACCGAATTTATCGTATATCGCAAGAACACGATCTCGGACCTCATCTGCAGTGGTACGAGTACCGCTGGACGCATTGAGCTCATCGGCGATGTCCTGATATTTTTTGCGTTCCATATTTGGTGTACGCAACGCAATTCGGGAAAGCAGATCGACGTCACGGGGTCGGAACGGAACGGGCTTACCGGATACCGGAAGCCGCCCGAAATGCATATCATCCGAATCACCGGGCACCTGAGGCATATCTCGTTGCACAGCCGCGACTTCCACCGCGTCCACACTCAGTAAGAACGGCCCCAGTTCCACCGCTGACAAAACCATCGGCGCACCATCGTCGGGCCCGTGGAAATCGAACCGGCCGTCCGCCCTCGCCACCGCCGACAGCACCCGGTCCCCGCCCCTCGGACGCCACGACACCACGGTCCCCGTACCGAATCCACCGGCAGCCGCCACATGCAGGAACCGACCTGCCTCCCATACCCGGCTGACACTCGCACTCTGCGCAGGTTGCGCTATCCGCACGACAGCCTGGGAACCCAACTGCGGCAACCCTTTCCGCAAACCCTCCCGGAACGCCTGCGCACCCACCTCGGGGCTGTTCTCGCCCTCCCCGACCCGGACATGCCGAGCACCGTCGCTCGCCTGCACTACCCACGCCGTGAATGCTCCGCCGGCCGGATCGGTGAACTCCAACCGCGTCCCCGCCGGAAAATCGACCTCCGAGAACTTCTCCCTGAACACCCGCAAGCCGAAGACATTCCCCCGGCCCGCATCCGAAATAGCTTCGGGCACAACGGCAGGCGGGGTGAGTCCGGTAGCGCCGCCGCGGAGGGGTTGGGTGGAGGGGGTGGTGGTGCGAGTGGCGGGTAGGTCAGTGCCGAGAGGGCTGCCCGACTCCGGGTAGCCGGGCGGATCCACGGAGCGGTCTGTTGCCGCCGCATAGTCCGGCAGCTGCTCGTGTGCGGCATCGACCGCTCCCGCCATCGACATCCGGCCGGGCACTGCCGACGCGCGCGCGGGTTCGAGGATCACCAGGTCGGTAATGCGGCGCTTGTCCATCCACCGCTCCAGCTTCGCCGCATTCACTCGCCCGGCGAGACCACCGAGATTGGGATCGTCGAGATCGTAGATGCGGAATTCATCCGTATTTCCGATGCGCCGGACCGCTAGCGTTCGGACATCCCGGGCGTCGACCATGTGCTGGGAATTGGCCATCCACACCCGTGCATCGGCCGGCAGGTCCCGGATATCGGCGTTCTCCCTGAGCCGGTGTACGGCGCTCTCGCCCAGACTCAGTTGCGCCCACCGGACCCATTGGGCCGCTGTCTGTTCCGTGCTACCGGCATGCAGGCCGACGATCACGTCGATCGCGTCCTGACGCTGCGCCGCCGTGAGCGTGTTGTAGTCGAACCTGCTTCCCCCGGCGGACTCGTAGAGCAGCCAATGGATCGCCAGCCAGCCACCGAACCGGCCCACCACATGACCGGGGAGCTCTTTCACGCGGTGTGCAGGGAGGACCCAGGGGTCCCAGTTTTTGCCCGAGTCCACCAAGTGCAGATAAGGGTTGAGCATGGTCGAACGCTCCTGAAATGGCTCACTCAGCACATTCCGCCGGCGACCGTCGACCATTACGGTCGGTAGCGCTCGCGTGATCCCCTGGAACAGTCGGCCCATCCCGAACGTCGAAGCGTCGGGGCGCTGCTGCCGTTCGGCCCGGGCCAGTGACACCGGAAGTGCGCGATGCTCCTGCGTACGTTCTCGTGTGTGTGCTCGCTCGGTCGGCGGCGCGCCGATGAGGATATCGGCGAGGACACGGGCGCCGTCGTTGGACTGGTCCATGAAACGTTGTTCACCGGTGGGGGCGAAGACGAAGGCGGCGGTAGCACTGCTCGGGGCGAAGCGGTATTTGCCGATGCGGCGATCTTCTCTGGTAGCGGGGTCGTAAACCCGAATTTTGCCGTCGGCGTTGTACAGCATGAGGGTGTGCGCGCCGAAACCACGCTCGTCGGGGGCGAGGAGGACGTCGATGACGAAAGCTACCGAGTTCGGCCCCGCGTCGCGCAGTGCGTCGACAACGACGGCGTGCGGGTCGGGGACGTTCGGGTCGATGTGCTGCAGTGTCGCGTTGGCAGCGGCTTCCAATTCCGCGGCGTTCCAACCGGACAGTCCGACAACGTCGTCAGGGGTCCGGTACTGAAGGCGGGGGTTGAAGTTCTTTCCTGCGCGGAGTGCACGTGGTGCGCAATTGCCCGGGTGGTTGGGCTGTGTGGTCCGGAGAGACCGCCCTGGCATGCGAATCGTCACGATCGACCGATCGACGTGCCGCATCATTGCCGCTGCCTGCGGTCTGGACGCAAACACCTCGACTCTTCGCAACGGGGTGCCGCCGGCACGACGGGCAGTCGCGTACGCCATGATCGCCTCGCCGAGTCGACTCGCGCCCGGCCGTAGGGCTGCGGGATTGCGCACGGCAGTGAACAGCATGCGGAGGTTTCGCAACCTGGAGAACCCGCGCCCAGGTGAGATCGGTTGTGCGCCATGGCTGCTGCCGGGGCGCCCGTGGAGGTCGTCGTGGCCTGCGGAAACCACCGCCGCGTGGATCGCTCCAGAACTTGAACTTGCGGCATAGGCCTCTGCCGTGTCGACCAGTTCGCCGGTCAGCGCGCGGAGCGACGCATCCGGCGGTGCTGCCCGCCACGTCACGTAGTCGGCGGTGTCCGCGGGCCCGATACAGATGACCACTGCCCCGCGACCACGGTCGTCCTGAGTGAAGGACAACAGGTGTACCGGCGGCAGCGCACGCCCTTGGCGCGCTGTGGTGATCCCTGCCTCCAGGTCCGCGGCGACCAGCAGATCCGCGAACCTGGTGTAGTCGTCGACCATGGCCTCCCGATGACGCTGCTGCGGCACGGTCTCGCCGGCGGGCGCGTGACTCAGCCGGTCGAGTTCGAGTCGGAGATGGGCGCGGTTCAGCTCATCTCGCACCGCGGGCGGAATCCCTTCCCCGTTACGTAGACCGGGCAATTCGGTGAGCAGCTGCCGTTGTTGCGCCGCGGTCCGCGCCGCGAAGTCGAGGGTGTTCCACCACTGGCCGCCGTGCTGCTGCCACCAGACCGTCGCCACGCGTGGATCTGGTCCGGTGCCCGCCAACCCCGGCGGCCGCTGCAGCGGAATCGGGAACAGCCCTTGGCTGAGGTGGTCACCAGGCTCCGGTTCCGAGACCGACAACGACGGCCGAATCCTGTTGTCGCGCAGTTGAACATCCCATTCGGCCAGGCCGCTTTCGTACCGGCTCAAACCCATCGAGACAAGTTCTGCCTGCGTGCGATCCGATTGCAGATTGGTGTTGCCGCGATCGTCACGCACTCGCATCAACAACGCACTACGCAACACTGCGACCCGGCCCGACTGACGCGCGAGCTCGTCACGTTGCCGCTGCAACTCCGTTCTGTCAGTACCCGCGTCGCGATAGGAGGCGCGGTCGAAGAAGTTCTCATCGACCAGCAGACCGGACCGGCGCAACGCCTGGTAATAGAACGCGGGAGGAGCAGGCTGGTCCCGGTTCGCGTCCAGGGCGGGAGTGTCGGCATCGAAGGCCGGCGGCGCGTCCCAGGGCACCTCGGTGCGGGCGGAACCGGCGAGTTCCTCGATCCGCGAACCGATCTCGTCATACGCCGGTGGATCCGACGAGAACCCGGATGGTTGACCGCGTGTGGTGGGAGGGCTGGAAACCGGTTGGGACCGGTCGTCCGACGGTGCTGCGGTCGAGTCGCCGAAGGCGAAGCGGGTGCCGGGGCCGTGCATCGTCAGGAGCACGAATTTGGTCAGCTGTTTGGCATGGAGGGTGAGGAAGCTGCTCGTACCGTAGGTGAGTCCGTCGATGAGCTTGGGCACCTTCGGGTTGGATTTCCACGGATTTTTCAGTACCAGGACGAAACCGCCGTCGTCGCCGGGGCGCACATCCAATACTGAATACACATGGGTTCCCACCAGACCTGGATATTCGGTGATGTTCTCCATACCCAGGCCGAACGTTCCGGTGCTCAGTAGGACTTTGTCGCCGCGGCTGCGAACGAACCGGACCAGATCGGCGAAGTGCCGCAGGGCCACGGAACTGGTCACGGTTTCCCGGGGATCGTTGATCCGGCCGAGATAATCCAATGCGGCGGTGATCTCGGTCTGCCACTGGGTTCGTTCCGCCGGTTGCAGGTGGTAATTGAGGAAATTCTGGAATCGTTCGACCGTGTCTTCTTTATTGATATTCCAGGTCGGCTCGAGCATGCCGAGTCGTTGCGCGAAGGCGAACACCGAATCGAGATCGGCAGCGGGGCCGATCTGCTCGGCGAGCAGGTCGTACAGCGAATCTATACCGAATCGCATCGGATGCAGGTAATGGAACAGGTCGATACCGCTTATCGGCTGGCGTACGGCTCCGGAATCGTCCATCTCGTACGGCGGTAGCAATTCCGTCATCGCGCTGCCCGGGACGCCCCCTTCGATCAATTGGGCTTTGCCGCCCCGCAGCACCATATAGCCCTTCTCGACGAGCGCAGGCCACAATGCCCGGCTCGCGTCATGGGCCGCATAGATCATCTGCCCGTGTTCGTCGGCGTAAAGTTCTCTGTTGATCCGCTTCCACCGCGGGGCGCCATGCTTGGTGAAATAACGCATAGCGAAGGTGTCGTCGGGATATTCGGAGATCATATCCCGGATCGACTGTGGGTCACTGGCGGGAATGACGATCAGCGGCGCTATCAGATAGCAGTCCCCGATTCGGCCTTGGGCCGCATCCTCCGGCACGGGTCCCGCATCGCCGAATACCGGGCCCTCGGCCCGCTGGATCGTGCGGCCGAGCTGCCGCAGCGTCTCCGCCGAGACCTGGGTCTTCCCATCCAGCAGCAACTCGCCGCCGCTCCCGACATCCAGGGAAATCGACGTGCCCGCCGGAATATGCGTCGTGGTGGTGTCCGGCGAGATCCGCCGCAGCCCAGCGAACTTCAGTTCGGCGTCCGGTGAGGACCAGGTGGTCGGTGTCGTCCAGTGATATACGCCGTTGCCGTCCGCACGGAATACGGTCAGCTCTCCCAGCAGGTTTCGGTCCACGACATGCGTCGGGGCCGCCGGATCGGCACCGATCCATACCGTGAGCAGCTCCGAATTCTGCGGATCGACGACGCCGTGCAACTCATCACCCGGCCGGACGCTCAGCAACCCACCGTGCTGGTCCACGATGGTCAACCGGTCCGCCGGTGCCTTGATCGTCGTGCCCGGCATCGGCTGTATCGGCGGCGGATGCACAGGCTCACCGAACGGCCGTATCGACACCGTCGTATCGGCATGGATGTCAGGCCGCAACAGCTCATAGGCCTTCTGCGCCAACGCCGCCCACAGTGCCTCGCCATCGGTATGTTCCGCGTGTATCGGCAACCCCGATGCGTCGTGCAGCAGGCGCCGATCAACCCCCACCCAGTGCGGCTTTGCATCGATGAAGAACCGCACCCCCACCGTTCCGTTGGCGTACTCGTGGAACATGTCCACTTCGCCCTGTGGATCCCGGGTGGCGAGCCTACCGAGGTTGCGCATCAGCACCCCGTAGTCCGCCCAAGTTCCCTCTCGCGCGTCCGACTCCCGCGGTACCGGCTGCGAATTCACTGTCGCGAACAGCGGACCCGCATGCGTGACCATTGCGGTGGCGGCCGCCGGTCCACCCAAACCCAGTGCGTGCACGGCATTCTCCGGAAGGACGACCCGCCAGCTCAGCGACTCGATCCGCAACGCACCGGCCGTCTCCGGCTGGGTCGGCAGCAATTCGCCGGCTCCCAGCTGCACCACTCGCTCGTCGTAGAACAGCAACTGGCCGGATCGCCGATCCCCCTTCGGTGTGCCATGCCATCCACCATTCGGATCCTTGCGCCAGTCGAGGTGGCGGAGCAGTTCTGTGTGCACGCGATACGACACCGCTGGGTCCGAACTCAACTGGATCCGCGCATTGCCCCGCACCTCGAGCCCGTCCCACAGAACGCGGTCCGCAGACCCGATCACTACCGCCTGCCCGTTCCGGGCGATCAGCACCGTATTTCCGGTATCCCCGATCGTGTCCGCCTGCAGCACCGGCAGATTCGGCGGCGCGGCCCAGGGATCCGTCCTGCGCCCGGCATCAGGATCGGCCGTGCTCACGGCCGTCACAGGTTCGTCTTCGAACAGCAGACGAAGGTGGTTCTCGGTGGATGCGAATTCCCCGTCTGCAAGGTACCCGGGCCCTGGGCCCGCGTCCTCGGGGAAGTCCGCTGGATCGTCGAGCGGGTTGGTGACGGGTGCGTGGGCGGCGGTGCCGTCGCCGTGGGCGGGGACTACGGTTCGGCGGGGCGTGGGAGTTGTTGTGTCGCTGCCGGATTGGCGCACGAGCCGGCGGATGAAGGTGCCGATGCGGTGGCGTGCGGAGGGTTCGGCCGACGAGGTGTGCTGGGACGGTTGCGATGTCGTCGCGTCGCCGGGTGCGTTCCGGCCGGTGAGACGGGATACGAAGTTGCGCAGACGTCGTGGCGCGCGTCTCCGTGCGGGTTGCTCGGGTGGGGTGTCGCCGGGGTGGACGGGTGTGCTGCCGTCGGTTCCCGGGGTGGTGTTGTTCCGGCGTCCGGGGGCGGATGCTGTTGTGCCGTCGCGGGGGTGGAGGCTGTCGCCGGTGTCAGTGCGGGGGCGGCGCGGTCGGGCGCGAGCTGCGGCCGGTTGCGCTGTTGGCTGCCGCGTTCCTGTTTGTGCTGGGTGATCGGCTCCGTAAAAGAGGCGCGTGCCGGGCCCGCTCATCCCGAGGATCCCGAACTTGGGGAGATGTTCGAGGTCGACCGCGAGGACGCCGCGGCGCAGGAGCGGACCGACGGTGTGCTCGTGACGGTAGTCGGGGCGGTATTCGATGCCGGGTGTCAAGATCGGGACAGATTCGTTCTCGTTGTGCGGGTTCTCGAGCAGAAGCCGCACGGGCTTGCCGGTTGTGTCGTCGTATTCGACTCCGATGACGGTGTACGCGTGCAGGCCCATCAGGCCGGGCACGGTGGAGTCGGAACGACCCCATTCGGGGTGCCTGAGCGGGTGAGTCGACAGAGTAACCAGCGTGTGGCGGTCCCTGGCCAAGGCGATGCGATGGGCGATGGACTCGCCGACGACCCGGTAGATCTCCGGCAATGACCTGCTCGCATCGCGTCCCGTGGCGACCCGCCGGTAGTAGTCGATGATGGCTTGTTTTTCGCGATGCCATTTCTGCGGGAATTCTTCGTTCAGATACTGATGGAGGGCGTCGAATTCGTCGACGGTGGACCTCGCTGAGTCCTGCTTGAATTCGGCCTCTTTATCTTGCTGCCAGCGGTAGAAGTACTCGTAGCTATCGGCGACGTCGACGGCGAATTCCGGATCGGGCTGCCAGTCCGCCGGAATATCGGCGCGCCCCTGCTCACGCAGTGTGCCGAGCACCGTGTCGTGGAGCGTATCAGCGTCGAGTTGCAACGGATGCAGGAAGTTGGTATCGCCGACCGCGCGGGTAGGTTGCTGAATTGCCTGCGCGCTCTTCTGGAAGAAGCCCTTATCGATGCGGTTGCCGACCAATGCGACGGCACCACCCTTTTTCGGGGATTTGGTGTACTCCTCCGCGAAGCTGTGGTACCCCGCCCCATTGGTGAGCCGGACAGCGTAGGCCTTCTCGATAATAGCGACCCACAGGGCAAGCCCAGGTTCGTGGAAGGCGAAGTGTGCCTTTTCCGTGCCAGGTGTGAGGTAGACGCTCTTCTCTACGCGCACCCATTCGGGTTTTCCGTCGATAGTGAAAAGGACACTGGCGGTGCCGTCCCCGTGGTCGTCGATGTACTGGTCGAGGATGCTCGGGTCGTCGATGACTCGAGCCCTGAGGTAAGAGAGCAGGATGCAGTCGCCTGCCTCGCCCTGACCGACGTCCTCGGGCTTGGCTCCGCCTGGTCCGAACAGGGGGTCGTGGTGCCGGGGGGCGAGTCTGAGCGAGTTGGCGAAGACCCGCGCGGATACCGTGACGGTGACCCGGTCCTCTGGGTGGCCCGGATGTGTGAGGATCCAGGCGGAGTCTCGGTCCACCCGTTCTGCGGCCACGAAGGTCCCCCGGCCCACGACGAACGTCGCCGGGCGACCCTGGTCATCGACGCCGAGGAATCGCGTCTCGCTGTCATCGACACGCATTCTCAGCTCGCCGTGGCGGTGCAGGCCAGTGGGCGGAACGTAGCTGCAGCCGGTGGCGTCGGCGAGGGCGACGGGTATTCGTTGCTTGTTCTCGCGGAACTGGTAGTAGGCGATGCCCTGCCGGTCGCGGACCACTCGCGCGCGCACGGTGAACGAGTTGTCGATGGGGCGCAGGGCGCTCTCGCGGAGTGTGTGTACCGTGCCGTCACGGTCGACGAGTTTGAGGGTCTTGGTGTCACGGTCTTGGTTGAAATGCATAGGGACGCCCGGTGGCGGGAGCAGTCGCTGCTTGTCCGCGGGTGAGAGTCGTTCCAGCCGTTCGTGGTCCTGCAGTCGCGGCGGTTCGTATCCTTGTCCGGGTGCCCACCCCTTCTTCGGGGGCATGTCGAGACGGGTGCGTGGTTTGTTGACCGCGTAACCGGCGGTGGATCCGAAGGCTTCCGCCAGATCGTGCCCGAAGTAGGTCTCGCGGCCCACCGGTTCGAACTCGAGTTGGGGCGCGGTGTGCGGGGCTGGTGCGGCGGAGCCGATGCGTTGCTGGTCGCGGGGTGCGGCGGTGGGGGTGTGGTGTTGCGCCGGGGGTGCGACCAAGTGGCCGCGCTCATCGAGGTAGATGACCGCAGTGCTGGATATGTCTCGTTGCCGCCGCGGGGGGTAGGGGTGTTCCTCGTCGAGCCCGGGATCCTGGACGGTGAGCCCGTCGGGACGTTCGTGGTCGTCGAGGGCTTTGTTGTTGTTGGTGATCAGGTAAGCGCGTGCGTCGAAGCGGTGGTCGTCGGCGGTGGTGTAGTTGTCGACGACGATGGCGTGGGTGGCGGGGCCGGGTCCGCGCAGGGTGGCGGCGATGGTGTCGTGGCCGGGCACGGTGTGCAGGTGTGCGTCGGGGATACCGTTTTCGAGTTGTTCGTGGGTGATGGTTACCGACCCGGCGGGCAGGTGGTCGATCCGGATGCCGGAATTGCCGGAGGCGGTGCGGGCCAGGTTGAGGACGCCGACGTTGCGCGCGATCTCGTAGCGGCCGGGCGCGGTGCGGCGGATGTGGCGGGTCTGCGGGTTGCCTTCCCCGGTTCGGGTCGGCGCCCCGGCGGGGTGTTCCAGCACGATGTCGGCATCGAACCGGTGGCTCGCGAGCATAAGTAGTTCCCGGTGGGTCAGGTCGGTGCTCAGGAGGGGATTGCGCTCGAAATCGCGCCTCAGATCCTTCAGATCGGCGATCGCGTGACGCAGCCGGACCTCGGACTGCTCCCGGAAATTCTGGTCGAAGGTTTCCCGGCGTTGGGTTTCCGCGGCCTGGTTTGCCGCGGCGAATTCGGGATCGGCGGCGGCGCGGATGTCGAACCGCTGCCGTTGCATTCGTTCGGTAGCCCATTGTGCTTGCGCGCGTTCGGAAAGCATCGTCTGTCGATAGTGGTCGAGGTGCTGTTCGAGTTCGGCGGCCAGCATCGTCCGCATCGACTGCGCGGACTCGGCGTCGAACATCCGGGCCAGGGTGGCGAACAGCGGATTCGCGACCTCGCCCATGGGCTGCCACGCCGTGGGGCCGGACCGCCGGGCGGTGGCCGGCGCCTGCTGCACAAGCTCGGTGTTCTGCGGGCTGGGTTGGGCGGCTATTGGCCGGATGCCCGCGTGATAGTGGCCGCCCCCGTAATCGACGCGCACCAGCACCGCGCTCGCGGTCACCGGATCACCGATCGGCGTGGGCCGCCGGTCGTCGAGGATCGCGATCGTCGTGTGCTGAGATTCCATGATCGCCCGCGGCAACAGCTCGGCCAGGTCGTTCTGGTACACCCCTGACTTGCGCAACTGCTGCAGTTCCTCCTCGAACCGCGCCGCCCGATCCTGCTCAGCGACGCCCGGCGGGTGGTACAGCGCGAAGAACTCCGCCCGGTTCGCCGCGATGTGATC
This sequence comes from Nocardia sp. NPDC046473, assembly GCF_040645995.1. Taxonomy (NCBI): domain Bacteria; kingdom Bacillati; phylum Actinomycetota; class Actinomycetes; order Mycobacteriales; family Nocardiaceae; genus Nocardia; species Nocardia sp. NPDC046473. Next base: position 363,419 of record NZ_JBEYZJ010000004.1, on the reverse strand, counting down.
GACGGCCTCGGCGCGGACCGTCAGGAGATCCTTCGCGCTGCCCGAGGCGATGACGAACGCCTCAAACAGGCTGTCGCCGGTCGGCTCGATCATGGCCGGCTCCAGTCCGGCCGCGCCCAGCGCCTGCAGCTGCGCCTGGTTCGGGGCCCAGTGCAGTGCACGCAATTCGGTGAACGCCTGCTCCGGATCGGCGGCCCGCAGGATCTGGGTCAACGCCGCGCCCGCCACTTGCGCTACCGGATCGTCGATCGCCGACAACACATCACCCAGGTTGACGACCCCGGCGCGGCCCAGCTGCCGTGCCATGTCCAGCGGGCCGGTGAACTCGCCGGTGAACAGCAGCCGCGCCGCCTCCCGACGCTGATCGTGGGTGAGTGCGGGCGCCACCGCGGCAGTCGCCGACGTGGGAGCAGCGGTCACCAGCACCGGCCTCGGAGCCCACCCCGGGATAATGAATATGCTCGGGCCGTCGAGCTGCGCCTCGCTCTCCTCGGTCAGCCAGTCCAGCGGTGTGAAGGCCGCCAGAATCGCCGGATTCATTGCGGCGGTGTGGTTTTCGTCGGCCAGCGATGCCAGCCCGAACACCTGGCGGGCGTAGCTCGCGATCGAGCCGTGCACGGGCTCCCCGCCGGGGTCGGGCTGCATCAGCACCGGACCACTGATACTGAGAGCAGCCCTGGCCAGCTGCGGCGGCCGCACCCCACGCAGCGTCGCCAGCCCATGCAGGCGCGCCATCGCGGCCGGGATCGCCTCGATACCGTTGATCTGCAGCGACTCCAACAAGCGCCGGTACTCCCGCTTCAACACGGTGTCTGCCGGCTCGCCCTCGGCCAGCTCGCTCACCATCTGCTCGAGCTCCGCGCGGTCGGCCTGGACCACGGCACGGTCGGCAGCCTGGTATTTACCGACGAAACGCCCCGGGATCGCCGTCATCAGATCCGCCAGATACCGGGAATTGAGCGGCGCCACAATGAAGTTGTTGTTCAGTATCCCCCTGCGGTATCGGCGCTCGACCAGGCGCCGCAACCGCTCCTCGAAGCCCAAGCCCTCGAACTCCTCCTGCTCGAGCTCCTCTCGGTCACGAACCAACGGGGCGAACACCGGAACGTCGTCCTCGTGCAGGAACATCGGCTCGAGGTCGGCCAGTCGCACCACACCGGGGGCCAGGTCCACGTCCGCGTACACCCCACCCCGCGACACCAGCACCGCATACCGGCCGATATCGGAGGCCAGATTGAAAGCCCCAGTCTGCAAGCTGAAGTCGTAAATGGCAGCCAATTCCCTGCTGCCCACCTCGGCGACCAGTTCGCGCAGATCAGCACGGACCACGAACTTGCCCGCGGCCACCGCCGCCCGGATTTCCGGGTCCTGCTCCAGCTGCGCGCGCACTTTGTCGTAGCCGTCCTGGGTCCAGAACGTGAAGGCCCACTTCGAATTCCCCGCCGATTTCACCCACGCCTTGACATTGGCCAATGCCGTCGCACTGAGTTCGCCACCGAACCAGGTGAAGTTCATCGCACGGGGTATCTCGTGCACCAGCGCCGCGTCGGCGGCACGCAGTTTCGGCAGTAGATCCGCGGCCAGCTGTTCGCTCACCCGGGCTAGACCGGCGCGCCCGGCACCCGCGATGAGTAACCGGGCCGCAAGCACGGCCCCGGAGCCGGTGAGCCGATCGAATTCGGCGGGCAGCTCACCTACCGTCACCGTCCGATCGCCGAGAGTCGCGGCGGTGCGGGTCAGGAACTGCCGATACCCGGCCCGGACCCCGTCGACCGTGAGCGCCCGGTCCTTCGCCTCGAGATCGTCGAGCACATCGAGCAGCAAGGCACGGTGCAACGGATTCACCGCGCCGGCATCGAAATCGGTCAGCAACCGATCGACGTGCGTCACGGTCGGCACCGTCGATTCGGGCAGGATTCCTTCCTGCCGCAGCAGATTCGCCAGTCGTGGGTCGTGGTTGTCGAGCACGCTCGGGTGGCCAGGTTCGTCAGTGCCGATGGGTCGGGCTGGTCGTGCGTGGTGACCGGTGGTTGTGGTGGTGGGGGTTTCGGAAGCAGGAGTTTCGGGGGCAGGGGTTTCGGGACCGTACAAGGCATGTGCGCCGGGGCCGCCCATGGCGATTTTGTTGAATTTCGGCAAGTGCTCGAGACGTACCTTGATGATGCCGCCGCGGCCGGGCACGAAGTCGTATTCGATACCCGGCTCAGGGGTGCGATAGTCACCGTTATCGTTGTGTGGATTTTCGAGTACGAGTTTGACCGGCTTGCCGGTGCTGTCGCGTTCGACCTCTAGGACCGCATACGCGTGGCCGCTGACCAAACCCCGCACCCGCCTTTGGAACTGGTACGTCCCCAGCGTGACCGTGGTGCCACGTCGCAGCGACCAGTCGATGCGTTCGGCGATCCACTCGGCGACGAATTGGTAGCGAGAGGGGACGATCCGCTCCTCGGCCCGCCCGGCGTACATCACTTGGAAGTAGCTCAGGAGGGTGTCCTTCTCTTTTTGCCACTGCCCAGGGAACTGCTCATCGAGATACTTACCGAAGCCTGCGGGTGAAAGGAGGTCCTCGGTGCGCTTGAATTGGTCCCACGCGGCCCTGGGGGCGTCGTCGGTGGCGGCGCGAGCGTCAGGATCGGCGTCGGGGTTGTCGGGATGGGCGGCGAATATCTCGTTCCACCTGGCGTCGCGCAGGTCTTGGATTTGTTGCCGGGGGTCGTTGAACTTGCCGGCGACTGCGTAACTGAAATCGGGGTCGCCGCCGATGAGTCTCTGGAGTGTGTCGACGTCGAGGTGGGCTGGGTGCAGGAAGGTGATGTCCTGAATGACTCGGGACGGCTGTGTCAGTATTCCGTTGTCGGGATGATAGAAGCCCACGTCCAGGAGACGGAAGATGTCCATCTCGTCTATTTCCGCGTCTTCGCTTCCGAGGTAGCCGTCAGCCTTGCCGAGCCGTTGTGCGACGGCTTTGACGATCATGGCCGGCCACAGCGGTTGTCCGGGTTTGTGACCTATGTAGTGCCCATCATTGGTTTCGGGCGTGACATGGATGTCCGTCGTGACGAGTACCCATTCGATGGTTTTGCCGACCCGGAGGCGAACGTAGACAGTGCCGTCTTCGTTGTCGCACAGCATTTCCTCGATCAGCCGCGGCTCATGGTGCGCCATCGCCTTGAGCGGAGCCAGCAAGGCGCAATTGCCGTATTCGGCTTGTCGCACGTCTTCGGGTTGTGCTCGCCCGGTCGGACCGTACAGTTTCGCGCCCGGCCGGCCGGCCAGTCTGGGTAGTTCGGGCAGCACACTGTAAGGGACGTTGGCGACGAGCCAGCCGGCCTTACCGGGAGTTTTGATCAACCGCGACGATCCTGAATGGCGCAGGAGGACTACATCGTCTTCGTACGCCGTTGTGAAGACTTCCTCCTGGCGGTTGAAGAGGCTGCGGCCGAGAATGCGGATTTCGCCGTCCACGTCCCAGGTCAGGGTGCCGTAGGAGTGGCCGACAGCGGGCTGGTAGTCGAAATCCTTCACCATTTTCTCGGGAATGTGGAGGTGTTGTCCGTCCGGCTGCACGATGTCATAGAAGGGACGACCGGATTTCGGGGTGATCAAGCTCGCGATTCGCTGTCCGACGGCCGGTAGCCGGACAACTTCGCCACGGTCGTCGACGAGGGTGAGAGCCTGCCTGCCATCGGGAAATGTGAAGTCAACGGCTTCGACCGGGAGCGGGATCGGCGGGAACAGGGCGGCCTTCTGCGCGGGGGTGAGTCCATTGAGGCGTTGGCGATGTTCGGCGCGTGTGGGTGGTCGGAGATTGGGGCGGTCGTATTGGGTGCGAGGGAAGCGTTCGGTGCCTGCTCGTTCGAATTGGCTGGTCTTTTCCTGAATGGTTTCGAGGAGGTGCTTGCCGGGGTAAGTGTCGTCACCTTCGGGCTCGAACGGGCGTATCGCGTTATCGGCGCGTTCGTTCGTTCGAGTGCGCGGGTAGCCGCCGCCGAGGCGTGTAGGCATCGAGTCGGCCTGCGCACCGATGCGGATGTTGCGTGGGAAACGGGGGAGTCCTCGGCCGTGCAGGCGTAGCGGGCTCAATTCACCGGTCGCGGTGTAGTGAATAGCAAAGAAACCGGCCGACTCGGGGGCGGACTGCCCGGGGGATCGGCGTATGCGTTTCGGAGCGTTGGGGTCGCGGGTGTCCATGTCGTGGACGACGATGACGCCGCGGTCGTTGACCATCCGGTAGGCGTGTGCGCCGATTCCGTTCGCGTTGACCTCAGTGTGCACGCTGACGACCAGGGCCTCCGACCCAGGGCCCAGCAGTTCCAGCTGTTTGGCGATGCTGTGCTCGTCGGTGTGTTTGCGGAATTTGCCGCCAGCGCGTTTTTCGGCTGTTCGCCGCGAGCTACCTGGCAGAGGTTGGCGCCAGCGGCTGAGCAGCATGTCGGTCCAGGACCGGTACTGCGACCGGATCGCGGTGCTGCCGGTATTGCGCTGGATGTCGGTCACCGCGCGGTGGAAGCAGTCGTAGAGACCTGGTGTGGCGTCACTCGGTCGATCGGTGCGAGTCGTATGCGCGGCGGTGCCGTCACCGTGCGCGGGCATCGTGGGAGTTGTTGTGCTGCTGGTTATGTGGTGCAGGATCCGCTGGAAGGCGGATGGGGCGAGACGGTGCGAGGTGTGCCCGGGTGCGGAGAGGTGCTGCGCCGCAGGTACCGGCGCCTGCCCCGAGTCGCTTTCGCCGCGGACACCGGAGACGAAGCCGCGCAGTCGTTGCAGCGTGCGGGAGCGGCGTGCGGGTTGCGCACGCGGGGGGCCGAGGGTTGGGAAATGGCGTTCGCCGTCGGCTCCGAAGTAGATGCTCCGGCCGTCGGTTGCGACTGTTGTTGTGAGGTCACGGGACTGGCGGCCATCGCCGACCGGCTGGATGTCGCCATCGGTTCCTGCGGTGCGGGCGGGCGTGCTGCCGTCGGTTCCCTGGGTGCGGGAGTCCCGGCGTCCGGTCGTGGATGCTGTTGTGCTGTCGGTGGTCTGGCGACGGTCGCCAACGTGCGGGGTGTCACTGATGTGGTCGTCGCGCGCCGCGGGTTCGGTGCCGGGTGCGTCGTAGACGAGGTCGGCGACGTCCTCGAAATGCCCGAGCTGCGGATTCATCTCGGCCACCATCTCGGATGGACGGCTCATCTCGAACGGACCCAAATGCGCATCCGCCTGCGATGTTTCGCTGTCCTGCTCGCGCGTACCGGAATCCGGTGTGCCCCCGGACCGGGAAACACCGCTCGATTCTTCCTCGATAGTCGGCAGTTCTGTCGGCCGCGATTGCCTCGGTTTCCAGTTCGGTCCGAACAGTTCGTACATAGCAGGCAGTGCGGAATGCAGCAGGGATCCGTCGGCCCAATCGTGGAAGCTCCTGAGGGGGAACCAGTTTTCCCTGAAACGATTGTCCCGCTCCTCCGGCTGTACGGAACTGCGCCGGCGCGGAATATCGATGGCGAAGGTCCGGATAAGCGGGGCCTGCGTGGAGGTTTCGGCCTCCCGAACGCGCTGCGGCGCATTGCCATGTTGCCGGTACGGCTCGGAGTCGACCTGTGTTTGCCCGATCTGCCGAGTCGGTTCCTCCTCGGGGATGCTGTACAGCGACCTGTCGTCGGTGTACATCGACTCGCGGTCGTAGGCGTCGTGGCTCGACTCGTCTCCGTAGTCGCGAACCGCGGCGTCGGTGCCGTGAGCTAACTCGTCGTCATCGATATGCATTGCGGACCGGATGATGCTCGCCAGACGGCGGCGAGCCCTCGGTCCGGTCGGTGAGGAGTGACCGGTACCGATCTGCTCGGGGTCGTACAGGGGCGGTCGCGCGGAGTGGTCCGAACCGGTGCGCCTGACCGATCCGTCGGAGCGGGATGGGGGCAGGTCGTCCGGAGGTTCGGCGGTCGTGCGGACAACCCGTCGGCGATCGAGCGGGTTGAACCGGTCGGACCGCCGCTCGGCGCGGCGCGCACGCGCCGCGGCGTCGATCTGTGCCTGTGCCCGCGGCGACGTCGAAAGTGGTCCCAGGTCCTCGGTTTCGGCGCTGTCGACAGATTCCTGTTCGGACCGCGACGGGGACCAGACGATGTCGGTGAACCGGTCGGTGCCCGTAGGGGAGGAGGGGCGGACGACGCCTGCCGGCGGGGCTCGGGGTGCGTCCCCGGTATCGCGTTGGTGTGCAGTCTCGTTGGGCGATATCTCGCCCAGCTGTTCGGCCTCTAGCATGCTTTGTCGCCATTGCTCAACCTGTGCGACGTTGTCGGAATCGTCGACAGCGCCCTGTTCCGCCGAGTTCTCCAGTGCGACAGCATGCGGGGAATCGGAGTGCGTGTCGACCTCGGTGATCTGTGTCAGCTGATGCGCGAGTTCCGGGGCGGGAACGAAAGTTTCGGCCCCGGCTGGAGGCGTACCGAGGTCCGGTGAATCCGTAGTACCAGGCGGATCGGCTCGAAGTACGGTGGAAGGCTCCGAATGCTGTGGTAGCGCCTCGGCATCCGGCTGATTGTCGAGTGCGCTGAACCCCTCCAGCGGGACGGCGTCTTCCAACGACGGCAAGTCGCGAACCGGCACTGCCGCAGCAGTTTTCGTGCTCGAACCGTCCACGCTGACCGGCCGCCGCGCATGCGGCAGTGTCACAACGGAGCCCATCCGACCCATTCCATAGGTGGGCCGGCGCGGCGGGCCGGGCAACACCGCAGGCGCGGGTAGCGCCGGCGGCCGCGGCGGGCCGATCTGCTCGCCAGGAGCGTGCGCCTCCAGCAGGTCGGTGGTGCTCCCGCGGACCGTGCCGGGAACCCAGAGCCTGCCGTTCGGACCGACGATTTCGGCGACTCCGACGCCGACGAAGAAGTGGCTGTCCCGTCCTTCGCCGGTGGCCGTCTCGGCGGTCGTACCTTGGCGGAGGAGATCGTCGTCCTGTCGGACCGTATCGCTGACCTGCTCCACAACGTCGAGGTAGCCGCCCACCGGCACATTGGACGGGTTGCCCTGGTTGGTGGAGTCCGCCGTGAAAGCGTTGGTGAGGCCGACAGTCGGGCGGAAGCCGAATCCGTGTCCGGCCGTGCTCTTTTCGCCCGTCTTCCTGGTTCTCTTCTGATGCACGGCGATATCTCGGCTGGTCGAGTCGATGCGCGGCGCATAAATAGTGAACTTCACGTAGGTACCGGTGACCGACTGGCCATCGGCGTGCTCCTGGGGGCGCGGCGCTTGCTCGCTCAGGCCTGAGATGCCGAGAAACGCCTGGGTGGCCGCGGGCCCGAGCTGGATGAGCCGATTCGAGGCGGCCAACTGCTTCAGCAGGTTGAACACGCCTACCGAGGAATAGGTTTGCTGACCGGTGCTGCGAGTGGGATCGGTGCGGCGCAGGGACGGGTCGACTTGCCGGAGCGCCTGGGCGATTTGGCGTGCGCCCGAGAAGTAGCTGAGTGAAATCTCGTTGGTCGGTAGCCAGGGCGCGGTGGTGACCAGGGCACGCAGCTCGGCCGGGATCTCCATCTCGACGGCGATGGTGCCCGGCGGGGCGGCCAGGCGGGGCACGGTGGGATCGGAACTGTAGATGCTGGGCGGGATGCGAGGTGTGATGGCACCGTTTCCGGTTTCCGAGCTATGGAACCAGAGCAGGGTGTCGAGCCCCACCGAGCCGCGCACGGTATTGGACGGCGGCGGGAGTTCGGCTTCGTTCACCTGGAGGATCCCGTTCCCTCGTTCGAAGAATGCCTGGATATCGGCGCCTATGGAGAGCATGGTCTTCTTCAGGTCCGCGGTCAGCAGACGCCGGCTGACCTCGACTTCTATCCGGTACGACACCGGGAACTGGGCAAGTAACCCGCTACTCTGCGTCCACGACGCGATACCGGTGTCGGCGGTTTGCTCGTTGCCCTGGATGGCTTGTTGCTCGCCGGTGAAGCTGAACGCGAGCTTCACCTCGTTGTTCATGCTGGGACTGAAGGCTGCCTGGTGGCTCTTGACTCGCTTCTTACCGATTGCGGTGGCACCCGTGATGGGCAGGGCGTTGCTGTCGGCGCCGGTGGAGCCGAGCATGGTGTCCAGGGCGGAAGGGTGGGTGACCTCTCGGCCGCGCACGGCGCCGAGGTCGACATCGGGATCGAGGTGAGCGCGGAGCGTGAACGTGACCAAGGACGGGGTGACCGAATGCGGCCAATCGCGGCTGATGAAGCCGAAGGTGATGCGACTGTCGGGCCCATCGTAGACGAAGGTGCGCAGGCCGAAAGTGGTGCCGAGCGCGTTCATCACAGACTCGAGGAAGGGGAGGTAATTGCTCGAAGCGATTCCGGTGGCGCCCGGCGCTAGTTGCGTGACGAGCTTCATCACGAGGTTTTGGAGGACATCGCGGCTGCTGGAGGTGTCGTCATCGGGCCTGATGGTGGCCTTGACGACGGCACCGTAACCGAGATGGCCACCGGTCTCCAGGAACCTGAGGGGTAGCGTCCGGTCGGGCGCAGGCGCGCGGGGGATTCGGTAGTCGCTGTTCGCGTGCACGATCGCGGTCAGTTCGGGGATGTCCTGCAAGTCGTGGTCGTCGAGGAAGAACTCCACCCCCTCGGGTACCGGGATGACGCGAGTAACGGTGCGGGGCCCACCGGGCAGCAAATTGACGAGGGGATTGCGCGTACCTGACTCGAACTCGAGCACCAACAACAGGTCGCCACCCCACTGATGCACGAGTTCGTTGGAGTTGCGGACCCTGCTGGAGTAAGTGCTGTCAGCGGCGGTGATGTGGTCTTCGGCGGTCCAGCCGTACTGATAGCTGCCGGCCAGCACGAGTCCGCCGTCGGCGGATTCGCCGGGCCGGCTGGCCGGGGTGATGCCGAAGCGGTTGCCGCGTTGGCGGCCTTGCGAGCGCTGGAATTTGCTTTCGCGCTTGGCCCAGTGTTCCAAGTTCTTCTTACGCCGCCCCATATACCTGGGATTGATCAGCACAGCCCGCAGCCTCCACTTGTAACTGGTTCCGGCCAGGACACCGTCGGAAAAGAGGCCCGCGCCCGTCAGACTGTCCTGCAAGATCGGCAGCGCATTGGCCAGCATCTGTTCCGGTGAGAAGGCGGCATGGGTGGCCTCGGCGACCTTCGACCACGGATCCGTTGCGGGCTCGCCGACGGCGTGCCGCCAAACCCACCGTCCGACACCGGTGCCCACATCGACGACCCACTCCGCCTTGCCGAGCAGAGCCTGCCCCACCGCCGGCCAGTCCACCGACCGAACAGGCTCGCTTTCGAGGTGATCGGCCGGAAACGCGCCGGGCATCGAAGGATTGGTCCGGGTGTCCAGGGCAATACCCTGCTGCTCCTGCTGCGTGTGGGTCTCGGCCTGCTCCGGCTGCGGCTCGTCTTCCTGCGGCTGTGCAGGCTGTGGCTGCTGCTCCTGGACGTCCTGCGGCACTGAGCTGCGAACCTGGATCTCCGCCTCCACCAACGGTTCCGGCGGCAGTTGCTCATCCATCGGATCGGCAGGGTAGGCACCCGGCAGCGGCTGGGCAAGCCCGTCGGCCTGCCGGAGACGGTCGCGGAGGTCGCTGAGGGCGGCAGCGGAGGCTGTCCGCACGTAGTTCAGGTAGTAGTTGCGCAGATCGCTGATGGCGCCGACGGCGGCTTTGCGGAGTTCCTTGCTGACGATGAAATGCTTCACCACGGCGCCGTCGGGAATTCTGAGGACCCCGTCTTGCAGGGTGCGGCCGCCGGACGGCAGCGCGAGCCGCCGAGTGTCCGATGCGGTTGGCTCGCGGATCGTGGCCGACGGGTGCGGCGCGGCGGTAGACGGTTCGGACAGCATGTCGTCGGTGGGGATGGCCACGCGGACGCTACCGTTCGTGGTGATCGTCTCGTCGGGGTGGCCTTGTTCGATGAACCGCACCTTGTGGACAGCGGACAGAGTGACGGATTCGAGCCCGGCCGAGCTGAGGGTGAACTTCTGCTCGCCGAAACCTGAGCCGGAACCCCAGACCCGCTCGTTCTTGCGGGAATGGTCATAGACTCCGGTGACGCCCACGATCGGCGTATTCACCGCGACATTGACGCCACCGTGATAATTCTCCCACGGCGACGCCGCCGAGAATTCTTCGCCACCCGATAGCGCGGAACTGGTCACGTTATACGTCTGGGCTTCGTCGTAGGTCAAGTCGCGAGAAACGCCGTCGTTCGGGTTATCCGAGAGATAACGCCGTTCGGTGACGAACTCGATCCCGAAGCGCCGGACCCCGGTCGAGGTCTTCAGCGTGAACCATTCGAGGACACCGCCTTCGATCGCCCCCGGCTGAGCCGACTTCAGGCCCGTCGGGCCGAACATAGCGTCGAACTTTCGACGATTCTCGAGCAGCTGTTTCACGGTGGCATTGTGGGAAAGCCAATCCAGCAGGCCCGCGGTGCGGTGCTCGGACGGGATGAAGCCGCGATCGGCCAAGCGCTCGCGCGCCTGCTTGATCAAATCCTCGTCCATCTGGACACCCAGCGGTGTCGTATTCATTCCGTACTGCCGCAAATGCAGAATATTCGATGGCAGGTACAAAGTCTTGGTGAGATCGGGAGCGTGACCGAGGTCGGCCAGCGACGGCACCAGCATCTGGACCGAATAATCGTTCCCGCCGTGCAACGGAGTTCCGACAGCGGGCCTGACCGGGGGACCGAACGGACGCACCAGCGTGACGTGGAAAGTAAACCTCGTCATCACATTGTGGAAGTTATTTCCCGCATGACGCAGTGAATGCTGCTTCTGCGCGTCGTTCTGGTAGCTCAGACCATGACTGAACTTACGAGATGCCCCGCCCCGGAATGTGATTCGGCCGCCCGAGGGTGGGTGGCCGGTGCCGTGGGCGATCACGTCGGGGCCCAATTCGAAGGTCAATGCCAGGGAGCCACCGATCATCTCGGTGATCTTCGAACTACCGTGCAGGCCGACCTGCCGTACCAAATAGGACTCGATTCGGCTCTGCTTCACGGTCGGGCCGGCGATCTCAGTACTACCGTTCGCCTCGACGGCGACATGCAGATACCCGATCGGTGCACCGGAGTTTTTATGCAGGATCGGTGAAGACAACCCGAAACCTGGATCCTGGGCGTCGGGGTCCGGGGTCGAATCGCCCCACATCTTGGGGAACTGGTCGCAGAGGTTTTCCTCCTCGAAGAATTTCAACAGCGCATCGCGGGAATCGTCGTCCATATCGTCGAAATAAGACTCGAACGAGGCGTACGTATCAGCGCGGAGCTGATCGATGTGCGGAACGCCTAGGATGCCGTGCAGCGGGAATTCGCGCTGCAGCCGTTCGATCGGCGCGGGAATCGTGGTGGCATCGCCCGGATCGATCGCGGGCAGTTCACCACTCCTGGTCATGTACAGCGGGAAATAGGCTTGCAACGGCGCGGCGTCGTGGACCGTCACCCAGCCGTCTGTCCGCACCCGGAACACGTCGTGCCACCCGTGACCGAGGCCGATCTGCCACACCCCGACCAGGTCGTAGAGCTCGGACGGCCCCAGACTGCGCAGCTTCGTAATTACCTGCAGCGTCGTATCGACGGTCATGTTGGTGGACAACTCGTGTAAATGTGCGGAGAGCTGCCCGGTCAGCCCCACCCGCCGGAGAAAGCCGAGCCGGACAGGCCAACCATGAGCGTAGGAATACGCGCCGGAGCGCAGGTTGGCGGTGCTGTGCTTGTTACCGTGTTCGGTGGCACCGGAGTCATATCGCTGATTGCCCACCGGAGGACCATCACCGACCGGCGCCATCTGATTCGGCGACCGGCGCAGGACGCGTGGTGAAAGACGTATGAACGCCGGATAAGGGTTGCCCTGGTGCGGCGCGCTCAACGGCACTCCCGACTCGCTCATCAGCTGGGTGAATTTCTTGACAGCTGTCTCCAGCGCGGGCAGGACGGCTGCCTCGAACTTCGGGTCCGAGCCTCGGTCCTCCGCGATCATTCTGACGACGTGGTCCCGCAGCATCTCCACCTGGTTATACGGAACCGGCAGATAGTGGATCAGGTCCTGGAGCCCCTCGCGCCGGGTACCGATATTCCGGAGCGCCGGACTCAGACCGCCAAGGAACGTGACCTCCCCGGCTTCCACCGTATCGCGCAGCACGCCGAAATAGGTTTCGCCCACCCTCGGCTCGAATACCGGCGCGTGCCGGGTCTCGCCGAACAGTCCGGACAGTACAAAGTCTTCCGGGCCGTCGAAGACCGAAGCCGTCCGCCCGGATTCATCGAAACGGCCACCGCCCATCACTTCGGTCAAATACTCCCCGAAATAAAGCTCGTCTCCCGGATCGGACACCGGCGCGGCGGACTTATCCGCGGGCAAATCAGGCTCAGTGAACAGGTGGCGCAGCGCATCGTCTTCCCAACCGTCGAGTGGGACGTCCGACCCGTGCAACAGGGTGACATCGTTGGCAGCGGCCTCCGCAGGCGGCGTGACGACGATCGACGGAATATTCGTCTCGGGTGACATGCCGTTGCTGTTGTCGTCGGGGCCGAGTGCGAAACGCGGTCCGGTGTCGGGGGCGAGCGGTGCGGCCTGCGCCGGGAGGTGGACGGTTGTCACGGTGAAGGTGCGGTCCTGGTTACCGATGTATTTACGGAGGAAAGCAGGGATGGCGGTGCCGGGGGCAGCTGGAAAGTCGTGCGGGGTATCGAGGTCGTGGTAATAGCGGTATCGGAGAGTGAACTGGTTGGGGCCGGTGACGGCGAGCTCCAGCCGACCGTTGACATCGGCGATAAAAATGCGGGTGCCCGGCAGGTAGGACGGAAATCCGCGGCCGGTCTCCTCGGCGATAGCCACCTCCTGGGCGAGTTCGCCGAGCAGATCGCGGGGTCTGTCGAAGGCATGGACCGTGTGGCCCGGCGGCGGAATGATTTCACCGTCGGGCGCATAGCAGACAGCGCTGACAGTGGCGAGCTCACGCCGGGCAGCAGGCAGGAACGGATGCGCCTCGCCGGTTATCAGATCCACCCAAGTGATGGTGAGCTCAGGATCGGCATCGACAATGGCGAGCAAGCCATGTCCACCGATACCGGTTTCCGGGTCGATGTTAGGACTGGTATAGGTGTGCGCGACAAGAGCTCTGGCGCCGGGCCCAAAGCTACGGATCTGCTCGGCAATGATGCCGTGGGCAATGTCGGCGTCGGCACCGTAATCATGTAACGGTGCGCCCGCACTGAACTCGACCCCCAGACGCGACATCCCCCGAAGTGCGGCGGGCGGCGGGACCGTGATGTGCCGGCTCCCATTACCCCTATGGCCACCATGACCATACTTGATCGCAGCAAGAGTCACCGGAATACACCCATTATCAGGTAAGGCGTCGCGGTGTGGATCAGCGGACGCCGGGCCGGTAGGACGCTGGTATACGCCGGTGCCGTCGGCGGTTACCGAGGCCGGGTGTTCGGGTAGTGGTGTGATAAGCGCAAGGAAATCATCCTTACCGAGTTTACCCCGCCTGACGATCCGATTAGCTTCGGCTACCGCCCGCCTTTCCCGCTCGTTAAATGGCCCTACAAAAGCCGCGGGGTTCGCGCTCACCTTCTTGATGCGCTCCAACAGCCTCGGTTTCATCGATTCTACCGAGGTCTGAGTGATAGAAACTCCTTCACGCACGAGTTGGCTGTGGACATCCGAAGATTTCGTTTTGCCGTTGGCAAGGCATCGGAGAATCTTGTTGTCCAGGCTCCACTTCGGGCCAGGCGCCGCATTCGGAAGTGCTGAGACGTCGCGATCGTCGATCAGGTACAGGTCATAGGCGATAGCCAAGATCGCCGCACGGGCACGTTTCAGTCTTTGGGTAACGCTCAGCGCGTGTGCATCAATCCCGAATTCTGTGTATATCCTGTTCAGCGCTTGGTTCACCTCCCGCTGGGCAGTCAGCGTGCTCCTGAAACCAGTTTTGTTGGTCAGCATGCGATGGTTGCCGATGTCTGCGGCTACGCTATAACCAGCGGCGAGATACTGAAGTACTTCATACTCCAGGGATCCCCCTGTGATCGTGTGAGACTGAACAATCGGCGGGCTGATCGGACCTCTGGGGATGGTGTTCTGGTCGAGTTTTCCCTGTTCGTTGGCTTTGTTCGCGATATCGGCGCTGTGGGCGAAGGGGTTGGCTAGCAGGGTGAGGGTGAGGGTGAAACCGAGGTCGTGCGCTGCGGTGATCAGAATCGTTTCGAGTGCTTGGTAACTAATGTTGAAATGGGTGGCGATCTGCTGGTTTTTGTAGCCTCGGATGACGAGGTGCAGGACCTCTTGCTGCATGGATTCCAATGTGATTGGGGATTCGGGTTGTGAGATCGGGTGGGCATGGGATTCGGTGGCATCGCGCAACGGCTCGGTGAATCGGGTGGCGACGGATCGGCCGTCGGGGTAAGTCGGCCCGGCGAGCGTGCTGGAGGTGGGAAGTTCGACGAAAATCGTGGTGATATCGGGGCCCGGAATATTGCTGTGGCCGGGAGCGAGTTCACGGGCGTCGTCCTCGAAGTTCTGGATGTGCCCGTCTGCCGGATCCCAATGCGGACCCGGTGGCAGATCGACCATCAAGTCGTCGGTATCCAGGGCCGGCTCGTGGATGTGTTGAGAGTTGCCTGGTTCGCCGACGGTCAGTGTGGTGTCGGGTTCGGGGGTAGTCGGAGATTCGGCGTCGTCACGGAATGGGTTGGTTGATTGGGTGGGGGCGTCGCTCGCTGCCTGAGCCGGTCGTTCGGGTAGCGGTGTGACGAGTGCGGTGAAGAGGTCCTTGCCGAGTCTTCCCTGCCTGACGAGTATCTGGGCATCGGCCACTGCTCTCCTGGCTCGCGCAGCCCTGGCGGCCGTCGTATTCCTACCGTTGGGAAGAGGCTCGGCGGACACACGGAGACTCTCGATATGTATGAACAGGTTCGACCTATGAATATCTATTGAACCAGTGGGTACGGTGGAGTCCAGCCGTAGGAAGATATCCGCGGTGTCGACGGTGCCTTCGACGAGACACTGGAAAACCTTGTTCTCCTGGGATAACTCCGGCCTGGGCGCGCTTTGTGCAAGTGAATTGATGATGTCAGGGCGGAGCAGGTTCCGGTCGTCGCCGATGGCCAATGTCTTCGCAGATTTCTCGCCCGGGTTGTTTCCGAGTCGAGTTGTTCCGAGCTTCGTGTTCATTCTTCGCGCTGCGCTGTTCACCGTTTCCAGAGTGATATCGGCAATTGTTTCGCCATTTGCGCAGTGGTCGAAAATGGATTTGTTCGAGGTGTAGCCCGCGCCGCGGTATTGGAGCACGTCACCTTCTAGACCGCTCAGACCCCTCGTTGGTCGTGGACTGGATGGCAGGTCATCGGGAAGGTTGTGGATGGCACTGTGGTCGAGTTGGCCGGTTCGGTCAGCCGTCATGGCGATTTCGGCGCGTTGCATGAACGGGTTGGGCGCTGGCTCGAGTCGGAGGTCGTGCGCAGCGGTGATGAGGATGGTTTCGAGCGCTTGGTACGTGATTCCGAGGTATTCGACTATTTGCTGGTTCGTATGTCCTTTGATGATGTGCTGGAGGACGGTCCGCTGTTCGGGTATCAGTGCGGTGGAGCTCTGCGGTCCGGTCGGTGTTTCGGCGCCGCCGCGAAGTGGCGAGGTCAACCCGATAGTGCCGCCGCTGCGCACCAGACGACCCGACAACTCCTGGCCCGGCGGCGGGACGATCACAGCATCTTCCGGCGAGAAGAGAACAGCGGGAACGTCTTGCAAATCCGGCAATAGACCCGACTGATACTCGTAACGATAACTGACCCACTCGCCATCGGCACCGACCATCTCTTCATCGACCCATACAACGCCATCGTCATTCGTCAATAGATACGTGTGCGCACCTACCGCGATACCGTCGATGGCAGTGCCGTGGGTCTGGACCTCATCCACGATCAACGCCGTCGAACCCGAACCGAGGAGAATGAGCTCTTCCTCGATTTTATCGTGATCTCGGAACCGCTGGAACAGTCCGGGAATCACTCTCCGGAAATCCTCCTCCGACACGCCGCGGAGGCCTATGACCGGATCTACCAAAAAGCCGACACCCGCATTGGGATGACGCGCACGCAATCGTCGCAAGGTACGCGGCGCACATTCATTCTGGCCGGGTATCCGTACGACGAGTGCGGTGACTGTGTCTCTGTGGAGCTTACCTTGGCGAGCCTGCCTGTTCGCTTCGGCGATCGCTCTCATTTCCCGGCCGGCCAGGGGCCCGTTGTTTGCGCCGAATTGCTTTAGCAGATTGGACTTCGTGGCTGATACTGAGTTCAGCGAAGTGCGCGGACGAATGGCCTTGATGCTATCGAAGATATCCGTACGTCGGGTGATGCCCGCGGCGAGGCGCTGGAGGACCTGGCTCTGCATTTCCAGCGGCGCCCTTGGTGCACCTCCGGCGAGTCTGTCGATGGCGCTCTGATCGAGCATGTCTCTGTCGTGGGCGATGGCGAGAATGGCCGCGAGATGCTCGTCCAGATCGAGTTTTTTGTCGATTCCGAGCTTATCGCACATGTTGGGCAGCGCTCTCCTGACTTCGTGCCCTGAATCACCAGTTGTTTGGCCGAGCGATCGCCGGTGACGGCCGATTTCCTCGGGCTGGGTATAGCCTGCGGCAACGTAATGGAGTATGTCGAACGGTAGATCGTCCAGTTCGATCGGGGAGGTTTGGAATGGTGGTGGGTCCGGGATTGTGTCGATGATATTCTGGTCGAGTTTATCTGCCTGCTTGGCTTTGTCGGCGATCTCGGTGCCCTGGGAGAAGGGGTCGGGGTTATAGGGGAGGTTGAGGTCGTAGGCTGCTGTGAGCAGTATCGTTTCGAGTGCCTGGTAGGTGATGCCGAGGCGTTCGACAATTTGTGTGTTGTTGTATTTCTTGATGATGTGGTGGAGGACGTTCAGGTAGATATCGGCGCCGTCTATTTCCATCGCGTCGGGAGATTCGCCGAGGTCGGACCCGCGCGCGGCCGTGGGGCCGGCAGGGCTGTGCTGCTGGCCGCTGTCGTGAGTCACCACCGGGGATGGTCGTGCGAGTGGTGTGCTGGCCAGGTCCGGTGCCTGGTGGGCGGTGCTCGGTCCGGCTGATGCCTGGTGACTGGTGTCGGCGTGTGCACTGCTGCCGTCGGTGGATGGCTGTCGGCGTGCAACCCTTGCGATCCGGTTGCCGTTCTCGTCGTGGAGCAAACCCGCGTCGATCATCCTGTCGGCTTGCATCACCCCCCTTCTGACCGTGGCTCCCGCCGGCTGACCAGGAATGGCCCTGATGCCCAATTTGTCTCTGATGAGATATTCTCTGTTTCTCATCGCTCTGCTCAGCGTGACGGGTATTCCGCGGTCGCGGTGGTAACGGACTATATCGTCGTTACCGATGTGGCCCGCCTGGAGACTCTCGAGTATGATCCGGTATTTTTTATCCAGCTGGACGGCAGCGTCGGGTAGCGCAGGCAGCGGGTGTGCGGCGATGATGTCGTTTTCGAACTTCAGCAACTCGCGGCGGGCTTTGTCGACGGCGGTTTTGTCGATCAGCTGCCATCGAATTACTTCGGACATAGCAAAATTGGGTTCGACCCCGAGCCTGCTGTAAGCGCCCTCGCCGTCGCCGGCATTCATGGCGTTATTTACTTTCTGCGCGTTAATTCCAGGAAATTCTGGTAGGAGCCGGGCGGCGATGTCTTCGCTCTTTTCCCAGCCCGCGGCCTTTTGTTCGAAGATCGCTATCTGGCGGGGGGTGAGTTCGGGGCCGGGGATTCTTGTGCTGTAGGGGATGCCGGTGGAGTAGGTGCCGTGTCGGTAGGTGTGGTTGTCGGGGTGTTGTTGGAGGTGGTGGATTTGCTGGCCGGGGGTGGGGTTGGCGGTGAGGGTGGTTCGGTTGGTGCCGTGGTGGACGTCGATGTTTGTTTTGGTGTGGTCGGTGGCGGGGTGGAAGGCGAAGGGCAGGCCTGGGTGGGTGGTGGAGCGGTTGTTGGTGGTGCCGCCTTGGCGGATTGCGGCGATTTCTTGGTCGAGTGCTTCGTTGGCGAGCGCTTCGTCCGCTTCGCCGCGTGACGCGAGGTCGGTGAGAGCCGCGGCCTCGATGCGGTCGTTGGTGATGAGGCGGACGTAGCTTTGGCGGTTTTGCTCGAGGTGGTCGGCGATGCGGTTGCGTAGTTGCTGTTGTTCGTCGGTGTTTTTGATGTGGAGTATGTGAGCGATGGCGGTGATGGGTGAGTGGTGTCCGGCGCTCCAGTGGGCGGGGGTGGGCGCGTGGATGGTGATTTCGGCGTCAGGGGCGAAGTCTTTGTTGAGGCGGTCCAGGAATTGGGGCACATGCATAGGTGTGGTGTGAAATTCGATTATGCCGTGGGCCCGAATGGTGGCGATCGCGCCCCCGAGGTGAATTCGAGTGTTGGCGGGCAGGGTGTTGCGATGGATTTGGTGGTGGAGGTCGGCGACGGTGGTGCGGGAAGTGTGGTGGGTTTCGCCGAGTAGACGCCACCGGAGGGCCTCGTTCAGGGCCGACTGGCGGTCGGAAACTCCGAACCTTCCATACATCCCGCCTTTACTGGAGCTCGTCGCATCCTTTATTTTCTTCGTTGTCATGTCACGGTACGCGGTGACTTGTTTGAGGCGATCATTGATGTCTTGTGTTGTTTCCCAGCCTGCCGCGCGGTGTTCGAGGATTGCTTTCTGCAGGGGGGTGATGCGGGGGCCGATGATTGTTGTGGTGTAGGGCAGATCTTTGAAATCGATGCCGTGTCGGTAGGTGTGGTTGTTGGGGTGTTTTTGGAGGTAGTGGATCGGTTGACCGGGGGCGGGGTTGGGGGTGAGGGATTGTCGGGTGTTGCCGGGGTGGGTGAATTGGATGTTTGTCGCGGTGTGGTCGGTGGCGGGGTGGAGTGCGAAGGGCATGCTGGGGTGGGCGGTGGAGCGGTTGGCGGTGGTGTGGCCGTTGCGGATTGCGGTGATTTCGGTGTCGAGTGCTGTGTTGCGTAGTGCGGTGAGGTGGTCGCGGATTGCGGCGGCGCGGATGTTTTCTTGTTGGATTCCGGTTTCGGTGTGGCGCGTGGAGTTGGTGAGGAATTGGAGTTGGGCTTGGTTTTCTTGGGTCAGGGCGGCGTCGATTGTGTCGTTGGTGACGAGTTGGATGTAGTGGTTGCGGTTGTTTTGCAGGTGGTCGGCGATGCGGTGGTGCAGTTGTTGTTGCTCGTGGGTGTCGTTTATGCCGAGTGTGCGGGCGAGTGTGGTGATGGGTGAGCGGTGTACGGCGCTCCAGTCGGTGGGGGTGGGTGCGTGGATGGTGATTTCGGGGGTAGGCAGTTTTTTGAGGTGGTCGAGGAATTGGGGGCTGGTGAGGGTTTTTGGTCCGGTGGGGGTGTCGAGTCGGATTGTGCCGGTGATGGTGGCGGTTGTGTTGTCGGGCAGTGTGATTCGGGTGCCGGTGGAGAGGGTGGGGTGGTGGGGTTGGTTGGTGTATTTCTCGATGGTGGTGTCGGTAAGTTCGGTGACGGAGGTGTGGGTGGTGGGTCCGGAGGTGTCGGGTGTTGGGGGTGCGGGGTGGCGGATGACGGCGGTGTGGGTGCGGGTGTTGATGTAGGAGGTGACCAGGGCTAGGGCGGTGTCGCCGTAGATGGGATCGCCTGGGGTGGCTGGGCCTGGGGCGCGGTGGTCGTGGCCTTGGGGGAGTAGGCCGTGGTTGGGGGTGACGGTTAGTTGGATGGTTTCGTGTTCGCTGTTGAGGTAGATCTCGGTGCCGATGGGGTAGCCGTCGGTGCGGCCGGGGGTCAAGGTGAGTGCGAGAGTGGGGTCGGCGAGCAGTATTGCGGGCTCGTCGAACACCTGGATCCGCCTGGTGCCTGGCGCTGGTGGAGCCGTGGGCCAGGCTCCTCCTGCCTGTGCGATGGATGTCTGTGCCCGGTCGGCGTTGTATGCGGACGACTGCGGCGGGCCCGAAACACCGCTTTCCAGGGGTACGAGGTCGAGGGTGGGTTGTGGTTCGGCGCCGCCGCGGAGTGGGTTGGTGGATTGGGCGGTGCGATGTTTGGTGGTTTTGGTGGTGAGCGGCTGGCCGTTGGGGTGGATGGCGATGTGGTAGTGCCCGCCGCCGATGTTGTCGCGGAATAGTGGGTGGGTGGGGGTGCCGGGGGCACCGTGGTGGAGGTGGTGGGTGGTGCCGTCGGGGTGGTGGATGTCGAGGTTGAGTTCGAGGGTGTGTGCTAGGGCGGGGAGGAGGAATTCTGCTGCGGGGTCGGTGTATTGGGTGTCGAGGAGGAGGTTTTCGAGTTGGTCGCTGAAGACTGCGTTGCGGAGTCGGGCGTAGGTCTTGGTGCGGTCGGCGGGTGAGTACCCGGGCATGAAGTGTGTGGGTGGGTTGGGGGGCATGAAGCCGTTGAGGGTGTTGGCGCGGTTGAGGTAGGCGGTTTCGACGGCGCGGGCGCGGAGGTCCAGGTGCGCGTCGGGGTCGTTCATGCCGACTACGCGGGCGATGGCGTGGAACATGCAGTTGCCGTCGCCTGGTTGTGATTGCCAGAGTCCGCCGCCGGGCGGGTGAATGTTGTTGATGTGTGGGCGGACGGAGAGTCTGGTGGTGCGCCGGGTCGCGCCACCTCTGAGGGGCAGTGTGCTGGTGGGCCGTGACGAGCTGCCGTCGGTAACCGGTGCGGTGGTGGCGTCGCGGGCGATGCGGTTGCCGTATCCGTCACCGGTGACGGCGAGATCGGGGCTCGGCACCCCCGTGGGACCGGTTCGGTCGAAGAAACGGCGGGCCTCCCCGACTGCGGACTGAGCTCGGCGGGCTTCCCTGAACGCGGACAGCGCATTGCGCAGTCGCTGGACGCTCGCGTCGTGCGGTGCGCCGTCTTCGCGCGAGCGCCCGTCCGATTGCGCCGGGTTGTGATAGTCGGCCCAGATGACCACCGCGGCGGCTTGATCGGGGTTGCGGCGGGTGGCCGCGGCGTACTGCTCCATGCCGCGGGCCAGGTCGCTGGTCATCGAGGTGACTGCGGTTTCGAGTCCGGGTACGTGCCAGGACACCGCCGCGGCAGCATCGATATCTCCGAAGCTGATCACTGCCGCACCGTGTCCGTCGAACGCGTCGGGATCGGCCTCGAGCAGATGAATCGGTGGGGCGGTGATGGATTGTTCGGCGGCGACCAGCATCGCGTCGAGTTCCGCCTCGTACAGGGCGATCAATAGGGCGTCGAGATTACTTCGCCGCCGCTGCTCGAGCTCTGAAAGTTCCAGCTCACCATTCAGTCTGGTCAATTCGGATCGGACATAGCTCCGGTTGAGCATGTCCCTGACCTGGGCCGGGATACCGTCGGAAGTACGCAGGCCGGGGTAGTCGATCACCAGGCGGTGTTGGTAATCAGCCGACAGAGCGGCGAAGTCCAGCGCGTTCCACCACCCCTGCCCGTGTGTGATCCACCAGGCCGCCGCCTGCTGGGTCTGCTGAAGCACGCCCATCGCCGGGCCGGTCTTGCCGAGCCCGGCCGGGATGCTCGGCGGCACGATCCGGTCACTCTCCGACTCGGGCTCTGGATGCGCCCACAAATCGAGCTGTAGCGAAGGGCGAACCTTCCTGAAGTCCCTGGCCGCCAACTGCCGCACCCACGCGGAAAGCTCGATGGCCCGGAGTCTCAGATTTCGGCGCTCGATGTCGATCCTGTGCTGGACCGCCGGAGAATGCTGGCCTCGGCTCGCCCGCCTCTGCAACACCGAGGACCAGGTGCTCAACGCCAGCATCTGGCGTTCGGTCTCCGCGGTCTGCCGGTCGAGTTCGCCGATCCGCTCTCGCACGGCACCGTCGAGGCCGCGGCCGGTCGCGGAGCCATCTGCCCTTCTCTCGAAGTTGAGGCTGAGAACGAGACCTCGGCGGCGCTGCCAGTCGAGGAAGTAGTCGTTGATCCTCGGCTCGGGTTTGTAATGCCCGCTGTGGTCGGTCATCACGGTCAGTACTCCGTTTTCGACTACGATGTAACCGGCGGCGGTGACCGTATTCGCGGCAAGGAATGACGAATGATATTGCACCAGATGCGACCTGCCCGCGTACCAGTTGCCGAATTCATCCGCCACGAACTTCGCACCCTCCGGTGCATGAAACAGTTGGCCGTCGCGTGCTCGATACAGTCGGCCGTCTGGACCGACGAATATCCGGTGCTGTTCGCGTTCTTCCAGGGACATATAATGAATTTGTATATTGACCGTGTTCGGGTAGAGTAGTGAACTCCTGCGATCGACCACCCTGCTCTTGCGCGAAAGGCCCCACTTCTTCCTTCTGCCCGGCAGGGCCACATGCCGTGCTCGAATCGGCCGCCTCTCCCCGATATATTGTGCCTGGAACGCCGCACCGCCCAGCAGTGGAATCTGCTGAGATGCAAGTACCCGATCGTACGGGGGCGGAACATTTTCCATCGGTATCGTGTCGATATCCGACCCCGTGGACGGCTCGAGCGGCGGCCTATAGGCGAACAGTGAACCGTCCGTGTTCACCCCTATCGCGTATCCCTCCTCAGCGGACCACTGCAAGTATATGGTCGGCCATTTCGGTTGGCCCGTTGAACGAGTCGGCGGCCCGACCACATATTCCACAACGAGATTCGTGCGATAAATATCGCGCGCCAAGGTCAGCAATTCCTGAATTGTCAGGTCGTTGTTGGGAGCGGTACGGCGACCGAAGTCGATCGATGGATTCCGCAGATTCTGGACAGCCTGTTCCAACCTGTGCATACTCTGCTGCGAGAACCAATTTTTGTAACGATCCCGTCCGGCCTGTTCCGCCTGCCACCACCGCTGAGCGGCCGGATCCGGTTGCCCGGCCACCCACGTGTCGAATCGCTGCTGCCGGGCAACTTCGTTGGTCCCGGAGGCCGCCAACTGCTCGGAAATAAAGGTTCCCCCGTATGTCCGGACATTCCGCTGCAGCTGATCGGCGAACTCGGTGCGCACCGCCATCGCGTCGGGGAGGTTGAAAACCTTGGCCAGTGTGGTGAACAGCGGATCCCGCTGCGCGGCTACCGATACCCACTCCGACGGCCGGTGTGGCGCGGGGCCCTGCCGTGGTACTGGCGCCGGTTGCTGAGCCGGCACCGCCGGACCGGGATAGGTCGTCGCTGGTCGCGGCGCGGCTTGCTGTCCGGTCGGTTGTTCGGCGCCGCCGCGGAGTGGGTTGGTGGGTTGGGTGGTGTGTTGTGTGGCGGTGGGGCTGGTGATGGGTTGGCCATTGGGGTGGATGGCGACGTGGTAGTGGCCGTCGCCGGTGTTGTCGCGGAAGAAGCTGTACGTGGGGGTGCCGGGGGTGCCGTGGCGGAAGCGATGGGTGGAGCCGTCGGGGTGGTGGATGTCGAGGTTGAGTTGGAGGGTGCGGGCGAGTTCGGGGAGGAGGAGTTCGGCGGCGCGGTCGGCGTATTGGGCGTCGAGGAGGAGGTTTTCGAGTTGGGCGGGGGTGGCGTCGCGGAGTTGTTGGTAGGTGGTGGTGCGGTGTTGTTGGTAGGCGTTGTGGCGGTCGGCTTCGGCGAGGTGAGGTTCGAAGTGGGTGGGCGGGTTGCCGGGCATGAAGTGTTCGGGTGGGGTGGGGGAGGTGTAGTCGTGCAGGGTGGTGGTGCGGGTGCGGTAGGCGGCTTCTACGGCTTGGGCGCGCAGGTCCGAGTGGGCGTCGGGGACGTTTGGTGTCGCGGGGTCGTTGCGTGTGTTGGCGTCGTCCATGCCGAGGACGCGGGTGAATGCGTGGAACATGCAGTTGCCGTCGCCGGGCTGTGATTCCCAGAACCCGTCTTCGGGTGCGGGGATGCCGTTGATATGTGAGCGGCGTACGGGTCCGGTGTTGTGCTGGGTGGCGCCGCCCCCGAGGGATTGATGTCCGGCGATGGGGTCGGTGAGGTAGCTGCCGTCGGTGATCGGGGCGATGGAATGCGGGCCTTGGCTGGTTGTGCCGGTGTCGTGGATCCCGGACTCCCCGGTAACTGCCGGTTCGTCCAGATCCATTAGGTCATCCCACGGTTGACTTGCCGGTATCGCGGGGTCGATTACCGCGGCAGGCAGTTCAGGCAGCGGAGTCGTCAGCGCAACGAAGACATCCTTGTCGAGTTCGCCCTGTCTGACGAGTTCAAGAGCAAGGGCGACGGCTCGCGCCGCCCGCTCGGCCGTCGCCGCCTCCTCTCCGGCGGGAAGCGGCTCGTGGACCGCGCGGTAGCCCTCGATGCGGTCGAGTACGACCTTCTTCCGATCCACTATCGAGCGCTGATTTGTAACACTGTATCCAGCTTTCTCCAAATATTCGTGGATATCCGAAGTGCTAGTTTTGCCGGAGGCAAGGCACTGGAGGATCTTCTTTTCTAGAGGCCACGGTGAATCGAGTACTTCTTGGGCAAGTCTGTTGATGGAATCCAGATCGAGCAGCTTCCAGTCGTGGGCAATGGCCGAGATCGCCGCACGATTCTCACCAGGATTCACTCTATTTCCGAGCGTGCGAATAAAATTGAAATTAGCGCGCACGTCACGTCGACGTCCGTCTATGGAATCCGTGGTGAGACCAGTAGTTTTTCCAGTGCGTATGCGGTGTTCCACAATATTGCGGGATGTGTAATCGCCTGCGGCATCGTAATGGATTACTTCGAGTTCAAGGGGCGACGGCGTTTTCGGGCGAGTTCCGGTGAACCGGAGATGCGGAAGGTCGTCGATAGCATTCTGGTCGAGGTGGTTTTGCCGGTGGGCCGTGCGGGCGATTTCGTCGCGTTGGATGAAGGGGTTCTGCTCGGGGGTGAGGTTCAGGTCGTGGGCTGCTGTGATCAGTATCAGTTCGAGCTTTTTGTAGGTGATACGGAGTTGTTCAACAATTTGCTGGTTGTTGTGGCCCTTGATGATGTGGTGGAGGACGTCCTTCTGTTGGGGCGTCAGTGGGTTGCCCGGGATTGTTGTGGTGTAGATATCGCCGGTGGGTGTGGTCGCGTATCGGTAAGTGTGGTTGTCGGGGTATTGCTGGAGGTAGTAGACGGGTGCCCCGGGGGCGGGATTGGCGGTGAGGGTGGTCCGGCTGCCGTCTAGATGGGTGACGACGATGTTGATTTTGAGGTAGTCGGCCGTGGCGACGAGGCGGAAGGGCAGCCTGGGATGTGTGGTGGAGCGGTAGCCGGTGGTGCCGCCCGCGCGGAGTGCGGCGATTTCGTTGTCGAGTGCGGCGGCTCGTTCGATGGCGACGCGCTCAGGTAATTCACTCCGGCCGGATTCATCGCGGATCGTGTCGATGTCGTCGGTGGTGATGCCGTGGATGTGATTGCTGTGGTAGGCGTCGAGGTAGTTGGCGAGGTCCTCGCGGAGCTGCGGAGGATCGAGGCCGGTGCTGGCGAGAGCGGCGATCGGGTCGTCATAATCGCCGCTCCAGTCGGTGGGGGTGGGTTCGTGGATCGTGACATCGGAGGTGCCGAGGCTGCGGACGTGATCGAGGAATTCGGTCGGATTGACGGACTGATGGAGTTCGAGTTTGCCGTCACCGCGGACGGTGGCGGTGGTGTTGTCGGACAGTTGCAGTGTGGTGCCGGTGAACAGGGTGTTGTGGCTGAGCCGGTAGGTGAGGTCGGCAAGGCTGGCGCGCCCGGATGGGTTCGCCGAGGGGCGGTGGACGGCTGCGGTGGTGGTATCGCGATCTTGGGCATCGAGGAAGTCGAGGATGCCGGTGCCGTAGCGAGTGGGCCAGTAGAAGGTGATTAGGTTGTCGTTACTGCGGTATACGGGGGTGATCGCGTTGGGGCCGGTGACGAAGAGCTGGAGCCGTTCACGGAGATCGATACGGGTGCCGAGTGGGTAGTTGAGGAATTCCTCGCCGCTATCCTCGGCTAGTTCTATTTCCAGGCCGAGGTCTCGGCGGAATTCGTCGGGGTCGTTGAAGACCCGGATGCGGTCGTCCGCCCGGGTGTCGTCATGTGGGAGGGCGATGCCGGTCAGCTGTTCCACGAGCGTGGCGACGGCAATTTCGTTGATCGTGCCCGGATGGTCGGTGCGAGCGACGGCGACGGCCGCCGCACGCCTCGCGGCTGTGGACTGGTCGGCCCGGGCCGGAACGTCGAGCGTGTCGAACAATCTTTCGATCGCTTTGTCGACCGATTTATCCGTGCCGGTGAACTCCTCTTCCCGGAGGTATCTGATCAGCGAGCCCCTCTCGAGGTCGCGGCCGATATCGACGGCTGCGGCATAATATTCGAGCACTCGCATTGGCAGGGACGGCAGCTCAATAGGCGCGTAAGCGATCAGCTCTTCCACGAGCGTGGCGACGGCAATCTCGTTGATCGTGCCCGGATGGTCGGTGCGAGCGACGGCGACGGCCGCCGCACGCCTCGCGGCTGCGGACTGGCCGGACCGGGCCGGAACGTCGAGCGTGTCGAACAATCTTTCGATCGCTTTGTCTACCGATTTGTCCGTACCATCGAACCCTTTTTCTCGGAGGCGTTTGACTATAAAGCCCCTGGGGAAGTCGCGTCCCATATGGACGGCTGCGGCATAGTATTCGAGTACTCGCATTTGCAGGGGCAGCAGCTCGATAGGCGCGTACGCGATCAGCTCTTCCACGAGCGCGGCGACGGTAATTTCGTTGATCGTGCCCGGATGGTTGTTGCGGGCGACGGCGACGACCGCCGCACGCCTGTCGGCCGAAGACTGGTCGGCCCGAACATCGAACTTGTCGAACAACCTTCCGATCGCGTCGTCGACCGATTTGTCCGTACCATCGAACCCTTTTTCTCGGAGGCGTTTGATTACGAAGCCCCTGGGGAAGTCGCGTCCCATATGGACGGCTGCGGCATAGTATTCGAGCACTCGCATTTGCAGCGGGGGCAGTCCGATAGGCAGGCCGATGGTGTCGGGGCCGAGGCCGAGGGATTTTTGGTTGTCGAGTATTGCTGATGGTTCGGTGGCGTCGGGTTCGGCGGTTTGCGTGGGATCGGAATGTGTTGTGCTGGTTTGTTTTTCGCTGTTCAGTGGGGTGATCGGTATGGGATGACCGCCGTCGAGGGTGATGAGGCTTGCGTAGATGGTGTCCAGTTCGGGTTCGGATTTGCTGCGGTCTTCGACCGTGAGGTTGCCGTGTTCGTCGGTGATGGCGTAGTGGAGGTGGCCGCCGATGTTGTATTTGCCGATGGGGGATTTGTAGGTGCCGATGATGATGGCGACGGCTGGTTTGTGGGTGTGCAGGAGGTCTTCGACGTAGGTGTAGCTGGGGTATGGGTGGACTGGTGTGCCGATGAAGGCTCTGGTTGCGGAGAGCAGGTGCCCTTCGGGGCCGGTGTATTCGGGGATGGTGATGTAGGTGCTGCCGGTGATGTCGCGGACGGGAGCGAGGTTGCGTGGGACGCATTGGTTGAGGTGCGTGGTGGACTGGTGGAGTGTGGCGTGGCCGATGCCGGCTTCGGAGTCGGCCGGTGCGGGGCCAGTGGGGTGTTGACTGCTGCCGGTCGCCGCGGCACCGGCAGGCAAGCCCGACCCGTGCCAGGCCGACGACCCGTCCCCGGTCCCGCGTTTCCGCAGCGCCTTGATCCTGTTCTTGTCCAGACGCCCCTGCCTACGGAGCGCCGGAACGAGCCCTGCTACGGCCTCCCTGAAATTTTCCACTCGTCCGCTCGCAACAAAATCAGGTTCGTCCATGGCTACCGAACCGGACTTCACCCACACACTCCGCAGATAACGATCCAGCTCACCCGGACCAAGCCTCAACTCGTCCTCGATCGTCCCGAAGTCGGTCCCCGCGGCCTTGTACTCGAGTATCAGCCGCTCGCCCGTCGACAAATACACCCACGACGGAACAGGTCGCGTCGACGACAAGTCGATATCTATTAAATCCTCGAGCTCCGCATCCTGCTCCCGCTCTTGTTCCTGCTGCTCCCGCTCCCGTGCAGTCTGCTTCAGAACCCGAAGCGAACCTGACAGATTCCCGTTATCGAGATGCACGCCATATATCTCGAACAGTCTTTCCAAAATCCCGGGCACAGCATCAGTGTTATCGCCGATAACTATTCCGATCTCGGCATAGTCGAGGTTGTCGATATCGGTGGCGAGGATTTTCTTCTCGTTGTCCGACAGGTACCGCGACCGAGGTGGAACCAGCGCTCGAGCCTGCTCGCGATTCGGAAGACCGAACTCGCCAGCCGCCAGCAAAGCCGCAGCCAGATCGACAGCACCAAGTTTCTGATACACCGGCAGGAGGCGCTTACGTATCGTTTCTGCGGATACCCGGTGATCGTGCACGGAGAGGGCGAGCGCCGTTCGCCAGTTCTCATAACCGGCGGCGGCGTAGGTCCAAACTTCCTTCTGGGAGTCTATGAAGGGTTCGGTCGTGGGTTTGGGTGGCACGACTTCTAGGGTGTGAACCAGCGCCGGGTGCTCTGCTACGGCCTCTTTCAAAGCCCTGGCAGCGCTCTCTCGACTCCCGGTCGACGGGACGCCGAATACTCGATTCAGTCCTCCCACAGTTCTCCGCACCGATGCGATTTCCGCATTTTTGTCCGCGATTTCGGTGTGCTTACCGAGCTCTTCGACAATCTGGGTGAAGTCGTAATCCGCGATGACGTAGGGTAGGACGGTCTTCTCGCGGGCTGTCAAGTATTGCGATGGATGCGGTACTCGTTGCAAAGCTTGCTCCCGATTCGGAAGCCCGAACTCATCCGCCTTCGTCAAAGCGGCAGCAAAGTTACGCACCCCGAGTTGCGGATATATCGGCTGGAGGCGCTTGCTCAGCGTGCCGGGCGCCACCTCGATACCTTGCGCCCGGAGAGCGCGCGCGGCACGTGGACCGTCGTAACCGGCGGCAGCATATAGCCACGCTTGCGTCTGGAGTTCGGAAAGCCCAGAGCGAGTGGTGCCGACGGGCGGATACGCGGTGGAGTCGTGTACGGGTGGACGAGGTTCTGCCACTGCCGCGGCCGTCGACGAACCGTCTCCTGTCCAGAGGCTGCGCAGTTCCTGGATCCTGGCGTTATCCAGACGGCCCTGCCTGGACAACGCCGGAACGAGTCCAGCCACCGCCTCCTGAATATCTTCCTCTCGTCCGGCTGCATCAAAATCCGGTTCATCCATGGCTGCCGAACCGGACTTCTCCCACACACTCCGCAGATAATGATCCAGCTCACCCGGACCAAGCTCCAACGCGTCCTCGATCGTCCCGAAGTCGGCCCCCGCGGCCTTGTACTCGAGTACCAGCCGCTCGCCCGTCGACAAATACACCCACGACGGAACGGACAACGCCGACAACACATCGATGTCCATCGACTGCGCAAAGTCCAGATCCTCACTCTGTATCTGCGCAGTGAACTTCAGAACCCGAACCGAACCCGACAGATCCTCGTTATCGAGATCCACGCCATATATCTCGAACAGTCTTTCCAAAATCCCGGGCACAGCATCAGCGTGTTTGCCGATAGCTACTCCGATCTCGACATGGTCGAGGTTATCGATTTCGCTGGAGAGGATTGTCTTCTCGTCGTCCGACAGGTACCGCGACGGAGGCGGAACCAGCGCTCGAGCCTGCTCGCGATTCGGCAGCCCGAACTCACCCGCCGCCGACAAAGCCGCAGTCAGATCATCGACACCAAGTTTCTGATACACCCGCCGGAGGCGCATATATATGGTGCTTGCGGATACCCGGTGATCGTGCATGGAGAGGGCGAGCGCCGTTCGCCAGTTCTCATAACCGGCAGCGGTGTAGGTCCAGACTTCCTTCTGGGAGTCTATGAAGGCCCCGGTCGTGGGTTTTGGGGGCACGATTTGCAGTGTGTGAACCAGTGTCGGGTGCTCTGCTACGGCCTCCTGCAAAGCCCGGACAGCGTGCTCTCGACCTCCAGTCGACGCCACGCCGAATACTCGATACAGTCCTCCCGCAGTTCTCCGCACCGATGCGATTTCCGCATTTTTGTCCGCGATTTCGGTGCGCTTACCGAGCTCTTCGACAATCTGGGTGAAGCTGTAACCCGCCATGACGTAGGGAAGGACAGTCTTCTCATAGTCCGTCAAATATTGTGACGGGTGCGGTACTCGCCGCAAAGCTTCCTGCCGATTCGGAAGCCCGAACTCATCCGCCTTCGCCAAAGCGGCAGCAAAGCTACGCACCCCGAGTTGCGGATATATCGGCTGGAGGCGCTCGCTCAGCGTGCCGGGCTCCACCTCGATACCCTGCGCCCGGAGAGCGCGCGCGGCACGTGGACCGTCGTAACCGGCAGCCGCATATAGCCACGCTTGCGACTGAGAGCCGATAAGCCTGACAGGGCGTCGTGCAGGGGTGCGGACGACGAGGGGCGGGTGTGCTGCGGGCTGACGGACCTGGTCGCGACTGCCCGAGGGACCGGCAACTGCCTGGCCCGATCCGTCCGTATCGGGATCCGCCCGCCGGCGTTTGGCCGGTGGCGGGTCTTCACGAGATGACGGAGCTCGCCCGGGACTGGACACACCACCGGCACTACTGGGAGTATCTACGGTGCCGTCACCACCAGGCTGATAGGAGTCGTCATCCTCGGGGCTCGAGGTGCGCTCACGGGCGTTGTCGTGTTCGGGGCCGAGGCTCGAACCACGCCCCTGCGCTGCGGGCGCCGGCAACCCCCACTCCTGCGCTACCCGAGCCAGCTCCGCGGCATCCTGATCATCCCGCAATCCGAACCGATCAAAAATGGCGGTTACTCGCCAAATTCCGAGAGCATGTTGTACTTCGTCGACGGATTCTCCCCGCGCAAGCCGGCGGATCACACTCAATTCATCATCCATAAATGATTCAGGAGCCCCGGTGTCCGGGTTGATCGCACGATACTCATAATCGAGGTCGCCAGGCGCTGGCATCGGAGGCAGACGCCTACGCTCACGGGCTACTCGCACCGCAGTTGCAGGATTGCGATCAGCACCTACCAGATCCAACTTGTCGTATAACGCCTCGATCCGATGTTTGACAACGCCCTCATAAATACTGGATCGTCCAGTGTCGCGGAGTTCCGCTGTTTGGAGCTCCTCAGCTATCTCCTTATGGGTCTTGCGCTCCATATTCGCATTGCGCCGCATCAGCGCGGAAAGCACCTTTTGTTGATCGCCCGTCAACGACACACCCGAATCGTGATCCAGGTCACCTGGCTGCGGCTCTCGCGCCAGCAAACCCCACTCACGGGCCGCCCGCACTACATCCAGATAGTTGCCATGAGCGCGCAACAAATCTAGCTTCTTGCGCACCGCGCCAATACGCCGAGACAGCCCTGGTCGGTCGCGGACGGGAGCAGCTCCGGCCGCGTGGAGCTCCTCGACAATATCCTCGTATTGTTTGCTCTGCATATCAGGCTTGCGCCGTGCGATTATGGAAACCAGAGCAACCTCATCAGACGTGAACGCCACGACCTCATCGGACTCCGGATTCCGTCCGAAATACATGAAATCGACATCGCCGGGCACCGGATCCGGACGCAGCCACCCATGCCGCCGGCCCAGCTGGGCCACAATAAACCGATCGCGACGGGCGGCACCCCGTAATTTCAATCTGTTCAGCGCGCCCGCGAATTGCTTACCGACCTCGTCCGCAGCGATTCCGAGGATCTCAGCGATCTCCGGTGCGGGTTTGCCCTGCACAGTCAGCTCGAATACCTGCAACTGCGTCGGCGTTGGTTGCCGAACAGCGGGCGGCTGCCGTTGCTCAGCAACAACTCCCACCGCTCCCACATCACGCAAACGCGTCTTCAACCCCGCGGCCGGTAATACCAACGACCCCACGCCGTCCTCTTCGACATCGAAGTCACCGTCGTCCCGCAACGTGGCCGACACCAGCCGTTCGCCGACCCCCGGCCGCCACGACACCCGCGTTTCCGCAGCGAAAACATCCGCACCCAACGCAAATAAGAACCGGCCGGTCTCCCACACTCGAGCAACCCCGGCAGCCACCTCCGGCTGCACGATTCGCACGACACCCCCAGCACCCAACCCCGGCAAATTCTCCCCCGAATCGCGATCCGCCGACTCCGTCAACACCTGACCACGATCATCGGTAAACCCGAACTTCGTCCCCTCCGGAAAATCAACCCCCGCAAACTTCTCCCGGAACACCCCCCAACCGAACACATCAACACGATCCGTGTCATCCACAACCGAAAGACGGTTCCGCACGGCATCACCGGTACCGGTCATGTGGACGTCGTCGGGGCCGCGGGCGATGACAACTTCCTCGTCGAGCTCTTCGAGGCCGAGGCGAGGCTCGGCGGCGAGCTCGACGTAGCCGTACAAGACTGTGACCCTGGGATTCGAGCTGTCGTACCCGGTGATCCGGTAACTGGTATTGCGTGCTAATACCAGCTCGTTCTGGTGTGGATAGTGGCCGTCCGAGCCGATATAAACTCCGCGTGTACCGGGTGGAACTACGAGTTCTATACGGAAGTGATGGTCGAGGTTGCGGTGGATGCCCTCGGCGGCGAGTGAGGTGGACAGGAAGCCGACTTCCAGTTGGTCGGCGTTCACTATCAGGTCGAGATTCGTCCGTCCGCTCAACGTGCTGCCATCC
Organism: Nocardia sp. NPDC046473; assembly: GCF_040645995.1. Taxonomy (NCBI): domain Bacteria; kingdom Bacillati; phylum Actinomycetota; class Actinomycetes; order Mycobacteriales; family Nocardiaceae; genus Nocardia; species Nocardia sp. NPDC046473. The sequence continues at coordinate 330,952 of NZ_JBEYZJ010000004.1, read as the reverse complement.
AGGGTGTTGAGGAAATCGATGTCGGTGAGTGAGCGCACGAGGCGAATCGGTTCAGTCAGCGGCAACAACCGGTCCGTCGCCTGATCGAGCAACGCGATTTCGCCGAAAATTACCCCGGCCTCGAACGGAACTTGGAAGAACTCCTGACAGTGCTCGTCGTTTACCCGGTAGCTCCCGGCATTGATCTCGATTTCCGCCCAGTAGGAATCCGGCTGGTCGCTGTTCAAAATATTGTTCAGCGCCTGCAGCTCTCGGCGTTCGTGCTCGGTGAGATAAGGCCTGGTGCTCAGCGCGATCCGGCGATTCGCGAGATCGTCGATGGCCGGGTACACGTCATGTGCTCCGGTCACCAGTTCCTCGATCGCTGCGTGCCGCCGGGCCCGATCGGACCATTGGACGAACTGTTCCGCCGAGAACTGGCGTAGTACGTCGCTGGCGAGCTGTGTGTCCTCGTATGCGTGCAATACGTTCTGCAGTTCGCCCGAGAGCTCATCCCATCGGCGTAGCTGATAAAAGCCATAGGTGGCACCGGCCTCGTCGGTGTCGAATACGCGGACGTTGTTGACGATGTGGCCTTGGTTTGTGGGGTCGCGGTTGGGGATGAATGGTTCGAGATCGGTGTCGTCTTGTTCGAGGCCGAGGCGTGGTTCGGCGGGTGTGGTGTGGCCGAATAGTCTGGTGATGCCGGCGGTGTGGTCATATCCGGTGATTACGAAGTTGGTGTCGCGTGCGAGGACGAGTTCGTTTTGCCAGGGGAGGGCGGTGTCGTGGCCGATGTAGGTTCCGCGCGTGTTGGGCATGATCGCGAGGACCAGTAGGTAGGGATGTTCACCGTAGAGGTCGACTGTTTCCGCGGTCAGTGAGGTGGACATGTGGCCGAGGTCGGTTTGGGGTGCGCGGAGTAGTGCGTTGAGGTCGGTGCGTCCGTCGAGTGGGTGGCCGTTTCGGTCGAGCAGGAAGTCGATGTCTTCGAGTGCTCGCAGGACGCGGACGGGTTCGGTCAGTGGTAGCCGGTGTCGGGTGGCGGTGTGGAGGTCTTCGATGAGTCGTTCGAGGAGTTGGCCGGGTGTGTATCGGCCTTGGAAATATTCTTGGGATAGGTATCCGAGTGTTCGGTGGTCGCGGCCGTCGATTTGGATTTGTTCCCATAGTGCGGCGGGGTCCTGGTTGATCAGGATGCTGTTGAGGACCTGCATTTCTTGTGTTTCGAGAGGGGTGTGGCTGTTTTGGTTTTGCAGTGTGTAGAAGCGGTTGTTGAGTGTTGTGAGGTCTGCTTCGGGACCGTTGGTGTAAGCGACTACGTTTTCGAGTGCGGCGTTCTGTTCGATTCGGGTCAGCCAGCCGGCGCGTGCGTTTCGTCCTGGATAGAACCGCAGTGCGAAGTTGACGATGACTGATTCTTCGTAGGCGAAGAATGACTGATGCTGATTCTCCGAAAGGTCGTCCCAGTTGCGTAGTTGGTGGAAACCGAAGCTAGCTCCTGCGGCGTCGGTGTCGAATACGCGGACGCTGTTGACGATGTGGCCTTGGTTTGCGGGGTCGTGGTTCGGGATGAATGGTTCGAGGTCGGTGTCGTCGTGTTCGATGCCGAGGCGTGGTTGTGGTTTGCGGATTGGGCGTGTGGTGGGGCGGGTGGTTGGGATGGGGCGGGTTTTGGGGGTGTAGTAGATGGCGCGGGTGTAGGCGAGTTCGTGTGGTGGTTGGGGTGGGAATGGGTGGTCGCGGCGTAGTGCTCGGTCTTTGATCATGATGGTGCCGTTGACGTTTCGCATGACGTAGACGTGGCCGCCGATGCCGTGGCGGTTTGGGCGACGACCGCGGTATTTGTAGTTGTCGACGACGAGTGCTTTGTGTCCGTGTCCGAGTGTGCGGAGTCGGTCGTGGATTTCGGTGTGATTGCGGACCGGTTGTAGTAGGGCGGCGGCATGGGTTTCCAGTTCGGAGCGGGTGCGTCCGGTGAGGTCGGCGGGTTCGGTGGGGATGGTGACGACAGGGTCTGTGGTGTCGGTGTTTGTGGTGTCTTCGTCATCGACGAGTTCGATCAGTGCTAGTCGCACGCAGTCGTTGCTGCGATTCGTGGCGGTCTCGCCGTGGGTGAATCCGAGTCCTGCCGGATTGTCGGGAGCGTGGTATGAACCGCTGCCGTCGGTCGCCGGTGGACCGGATTGTTCGGGCAGTGGTGTTGTGAGTGCGATGAAAATATCCTCGTCGAGGTCACCCTGTCTGACCCGCATGTGGGCGTCGTCAATCGCGCTCTGCGCATTTACGGCGGCGGACCGGCCCCTGCGCTTGATCTCGAGGCGCTCGAACAGGCGGTCCCTTCCCCTGCCCAACGCCTTTTCCGTAAGGGTAGGTTCGGTGATCTTCAAGCGGGCCAAGATGTCCCGGGTCTCGATGAGGTTCGCCACAAAGCACTGGAGCACCTTGCTCCCCTGGGACCGCTTGGGGCCGGGAGCGTCTGCTGCGAGGTCTTCGATGATTTTCTGATCGAGCACGCCCCAGTCGTGGGCGAGGGCCACGATCTCCGCACGATTTTCGATCCGATCGGCCATGCCACCCTTGGGGCCAAGACCGGTATCGATATCGAATATTTCGTATATACCTCTTAATGAGTTATCGATCTGCGTCGGAGTGGTGCCGGTCTCTTTGTTTTTTCGTTGGCGGTGGCGGGCAATATCTTCATTTGTGTGGAAGCCTGCCGCGAAGTAATGAATTATGTCGTTCTCCAGATGCCACGGCTGTCTGCTCGCACTGACTCTGGAGAGCGGGAGGCTGGGGAGATTGTTGATGACATAACGATCGAGCTTATTTTGCCGGTAAGCGGCGTTGCCGATTTCGGCGCGCTGAATGAAAGGGCTGGATAGGCGGATGCGGGGGAGGTTGAGGTCGTGGGCCGCTGTGATGAGGATCAGTTCGAGCTTTTTGAAGGTGATGCCCAGGTGTTCGACGATCTGGCGGTTCGTGTGGCCCTTCACGACGTGTTGGAGGACGGTTTTCTGTTCGGGCACGAGCGGGTTGCCGGGGATCGTCGGGATGTCGTGCGAGGGTGTGGTCGCGTATTGGTAGGTGTGGTTGTCGGGGTCTTGCCGGAAGTGATGGATTTCTCGGCCGGGGCTGGGGTCGATGATCAGGGTGCGCCGGGTGCCATCGGGGTTGGGGTAGCCGAGGTTGGTATTGGTGTAGTCGGCTGCGGCCGCGAGGCGGAAAGGCAGGCCGGGGTGGGTGGACGAGCGATAGTCGGTGGTCCGCCCGTCGCGTACTGCAGTGATTTCGTTGTCGAGTGCGTGGGCAGGTTCGGTGGCGGCGAGGTTGTCGGGAGTGGTGATGCCGTGGAGGTAATAGGCGCGGTGGTCGTCGAGGTATTTCGCGAGGCCGTTGCGGAGTTGCTGGAGGTCGAGCCCGAGAGCCTCGGCGAAGGCGGCGAGCGGTTCTGCGTGGCCGTCGCTCCACTGGGTGGGGGTAGGCGGGTGGAGGGTGACGCCGGGGGCTCCGAGGGTGTGGAGGTGGGTGAGGAATTGACTCGGGTTGCGGGTTTCCGGCCCGGTCGGGGTGTGGAGTCCGAGCTTGCCGTTGGTGTGGAGAGTGGCGGTTGTGCCGTCGGACAGGTCGATTCGGGTACCGACGAGCAGGGTGTTGTGGTCGAGCTGGTGGGTGAGATCGGCGAGGGAGGTGGATCCGGAGGAGTCTGCCGGGGGCAGGAGCAGGGTTGTACTGGTGACAGTGCGGCCTTGGTTATGGATGTGATTGTCGAGGAAGGCGCGGATTTCGGTGCCGTGCAAGGCAGGTTCGTTGCGGGGGAGACCAGGGTTGTCGTTGCTGCGATATTGCGGGGTGAGCTCGTCGGGGCCGGTGACGACGGCCCGCAGTGTTCCGTGGGTGTCCTCGATCTTGATCTCGGTGCCGGAATGGGCGAGGAATCCGCCGCCCGTTTCACCGGCGCTCGGATCGAGATATCCGAGGAATTCTGTCGGATCCTGGAAGACCCGGATGCGGTCCTCCGCCGGAATGTAGTCGCTTTCGGGGCCGAGGCTGAGGCGTAGCTCGTCGTCGGTGTGCGCGACCGCACCGAGACCGGCACCATCCAATGACCCGGCCACGTGCTGGAAGCCGTCGTGCCGGACAACGGAATCCCGGACCGCCGGATCCAGGGCATTCGGATGTGCGGCCGAATAGGCGTCGGCGGCGTCGAAGAAACCGTCCAGATGAGCAAAGAGATCAGTCTTACCAACCTGCGGCTCGAACACCGATTGCCCGGACGCCCCGGATCGATCGAACGTACCGGATCCGTTGCGCGACAATGAATCTGCTGAACCGTCGAAGGTCGACGTATTCGGCGGCGAACGTCGAGCGGTTATCGCAGAGTTGCCATCGTTCCGAGTGCTGGTGAGCTCCTGCGCCGGAGGTGGCATCACCTGGGCCGGTGGCACCTTGTGAGCGTCGTCGTGCGTGTCGGTGTCGCTGTAAGCGTCGGTGTCGTCGGTGTCGGTGTCGGTGTCGTGGTGGGTGGTGTCGCTGTGCGTATCGGTGTCGGTGGCGGTGTCGTCGTAAGTGTCGGCATCGTGGTGCCCCGGAGTAGGTGTCTCCTGTTCGGGCAGCTGTGCCGCGGGCGGCGGCGTCGTGAAGTCCATCCCCGGCGGGGCCAGGGGAGTGGCGGGCAGTTGGCCCGGGGCAGGAACAAGCACCGGAGGCGCATTGGCTCGGTAGGTCCCAGGATGCTCGGACGACTGCAGTTGGTCTGCCATCGCATGTCGCAGTGCGGTTGCTGCGTCTTTGGGCCCGAGGTGTGGGGCGAGCAGTTGTTCTTCCGCGTGCTGTTGCAGCCGCGGCGTTGTCTCCTCCTCCAGCACGCGCACGGCCTCTGTGACCCGCTCGTTGGCCTTGTTGAGGGCTTCTTGTTTGCCCGCCGCAGAGGGATCGGCGTTGTACTCGGTGACAGCGCGCTCTTGTTCGTCCTTCGCTTTCATGTACTGAGTGATCTCGCGGGTGGCCTGTGCGTCCGCGATCGTGGTCCGGAAGTCCTCGATGGAGGTGTATACCTTCGCCGAACCGGGTGTACCGCCGGTCTGACGATCTTCACCCGACCCACCACGGGCCGAGCGCCAGATCGCCTGCAACAACACCCGCGGCGAAAAGGCCGGGCCGCCACTGACTCCGGTCAATACGCCGCCGAGTGCCTTCGACTCCGCGGTCGGCTTCGGGTCCGTCCCGCGCGCGCCCGACTTGTTGATGAACATCAAACTGCCCGGCTTACCGAACTTCTCGATCAGTGCGTTTGCCGCGTTCTCGGCAGCGTCGCCGCCGCCTGCCTTCTCATACCAGCGGGCATCGATCGCCGAGTATTCGAGTTGCACCCCTTCCTTGATCGCTAACCCGTGTTCGGTCGCGTAGTGCTGCATGCGCCGTTCGACGATCGCGTCGACCCAATCGACGACTCCGCGCTCGGACAATTCCTTGTCCTGCCAGCGATTCAACTCGATCCTGGTCTCCTCGACCATCCGGCCACCGCCCGGCTTGTCGACCGCCCGCTCCACCAGCCGCTCGTTCGAGCCGCTGATCTCTGCGTTGTCGAGGTGAATACGCCACTGCGGCTGACCCTTTTGCTCGATACCGACAATCGTGCCGTCCGCCACGGTGAACGAGATCTTCGCGACATCGACGGCATCGGTCGCGATGCCGGCCAGCTTCGCCTCGCGACTCTCGAAGTGTGACGGCTTGTCTTGGAACAAATTCGATTCGTAGAACCGCTCGACTTCCGGCACCCCGAAATAATCACCACGCTTGTCATGAGCGCCACCCCACGTCTCGTGCATGGCGCCTTCCACTTCTTTCGCCGTACCCGACACACCCGTCGGATCCTGCAGGAAACGGCTACCGATCCACTGCTTCAACGTCATCGTCAGCGAATCCTCCGGGCGATTACCCCGCACCGTCACACCCTGCACGATGTCGAGATGCTGCCCCAATCCCTCCAACCGCACTTCGGTGGATTTGTTCGAATCCCACATCAACCGGTCGGTGGTCGAGGCGTTCATCTGCATCACTTTGTCGTGTGTGCGGGAGGTGTTGAAGTCGGTGTCGCGTTGCAGCCCCCACCGCGCGTTCGCGAATTTTGTGTAATGCTCCGCGTCGGCGAGCACCGAACCCCGATCCCCGGTCACCGCCGTCAGCTTGTCGATCGCGTCTTCGGTCATCCGCGCATGCCACAGACCACGGGTATTCTCGGGCCTGCCGAAATCTTTGTCGGTCAATCGGTGATCCAGCATCGCGAGACGGAATTTCTCATACAGGTCCTTCAGATGCGTCACAGTGGCCGGTGGCGCGTCCCCGTCCGCACCCGGGGACAACTTGGCGCGCACCTCCCCGTCGAAAGCGGTATCGATCTCGTCGAGATTGACCTTCGCCTCCGGCAGCGGCTTGAACCGCCGCGCGATCTTCTGTTCCTCGGCCATCGCGTTCAACCGATCCGCTATGTCATCAATACGTGGCTCGGTGCGCAGCCACTCCTTCACCTCCGCCACTACCTCCTTAGGCGCACCTGCCCGCCCGATCTCCTCGATCATCGAGTTCGCTTCGTGCAACCCCATGAACAGCACCGCTTCCTTGGTCCCCACTATCAGCAGGTTGCGGCCCGATTCCTTGGCATCCCAGGCCCACTGCGGGAACGGCTCGTCCTCCCGCAGCTGCACCAGATCCACGCCCATATCCTTCAAGCCCGCACGATGTTCTTCGTGTGTCCCCAGGTAGCCCTGTACCTCGTGCATCATGTCGAGCACCAGCGGTTCGCTGCTGGTCAGGATCGTCTCCGCGCCATGCTTCATCGCATCGCGATACCCCGACATCACCATCACCAGCGTCTTGCCCTCCCCGCCCTTCATATCCGCGGGTCCGAATTCGGTCAGCACATACGCCAGCATCTGCGTCGCCCGCGGCGTGCGCCGCTTCGCCGGATCCGGATTCGGATCATGGCGCGTCATCCACTCCGCCATCGCCGCCACCTGCTCCGCGCGAGAACCGTTGCGCACCATCCGATCCACCTCGGCGTCGCTCGCGCCCCGCCCGATCACCGGATCCGTCTCCTTGGTCCGGCGCAACACCTCGTCCCGGTACACGAACGCCGCCTTCACCACCGCGTCCCCCATCTCCATAGCCTTCTTCGACGCCGCGCTCATCGCCTCCCGCTGGTCAGCGAGCCCCGCCTCGTAGGCGTCTCGATCCGCAACCTTCGCCGTCCCCAACCCCGCAAAGCGTTTCTCGAGCACCTCATGCATCTCGCGCCTGAACTTCGCGACCACCTCGGGATACGCCGCTTCCCTCGCCGCCAGTTCCGCACCCAACTCCGCTACCCGCGACCCGGCATCGGACTCATCTCGGCTCAACGCCCGTTCCCAGACAGCGGATCGCTGCTCGACTCTCCTGTTGAACACCCACCTGCGGCGTCGATCCGAGGCCAGCTCGGCACGGTCGTTGCGCGCCGCGGCCAGCTCCTCGGGACGATCTTTGGCGGCGGTCAGCAGCGCCTCGTGCTCGATCAGTTGATCCCGCAGATTCTTTCGACCCTGCTTGACTTCACGATTGAGCTGCTTCAGGTATTCCGCCCGCGGCTCGTTGCCCGACCGGGCATCCTCGTACTCCTTCTTGCTGTTCTCGAATGCTTTCCGTGCTTCAGCGACCTTATTCGTTGAGGTTTCGATTCTTTTGTCAAGACTATGATTCAGATGAACCTCGAGCTGCGCTTTCTCCATTTCGTGCATACTTCTGAGGTTCTTCAGATCAGCGATTTCCTTACGCAGATTCTTGACAGAAGTATCCATTTGCGCGTCGGTGGCCTTTAGCATCAACAGCCGATCCTCGTTGACCGCATTGATCCCGGCCTCCGACTCGGCCTTCAACTCCTCATAGCGCTCCTGCACCGCATGCTGTACCGCCGCATCGTGCTCGGCCTTCGCGGCGTCGTGCGCCGTGCGCGCCGCCTCGTGCCGCGATTCGGCATGCGCGACGGTGTCCGGCGCCCGATCCTTTTCTGCCCGAACAGATTCGAGTGCTCGACTGCTGTTGTCGAGTTCTTTCACCGCGGCGTTCAGCCGTTCCCTGGCGCCGATGACATTCTGGTCGCCGGCCGCGACCTCGGTCCGCAACTGATCTCGTAGCTTCAGCTCATGCGGGTTCATCGGCTCTTTGGCCGCCGGTCGCACGGGTGGGGGCGGCTCGGTGCGCCCCTGGCCTTGTGCATCGTGGTCGCGCTGGAGGGCGCTGTGGTGCTGCTCCGAAACTGCCTGACCATCATTGTTCTCGGACAGGTGCGCTCTCGGCCGACGAATCGTCTGATCATCTGGTTCGCTATGGCTCAGACCGTTTTTGCGTTCCGGCACAACGTTTTCCGGATGCGTACGGGCATCGTCGCCCGAGTTGCGGTTGGTGCGGATCTGCCCGGCTTCCGAGCCGGACCCGCTGTGCCCGGCCGGGCCTTCCGGCCGCGCTCCGGCCGCGGGGCCGACGGCGCGCTCCGGTGACACCGCTCGCGACGCGGCCGGTGACTGGTCTTCCCTGGCGACTACCGGCCGCGGCCCGGCCGGGCCGGACTCGTTGTGCGCCGCAGTGATCCGCGTGTGCGATCCGCCGTCGGATGCCGAGGTGATCGGCGCCCCCGACCGGCCCCGTACCGGCTCGACCTCCGATGTGGTTGACCGAGAGGGGAATTCGGAGCTGGTCCGGCTGCTGCTCCCCGACACTCCGTCCGTGCTCCGGCCCCGGCTCTGCGAGTCCACCACGCTGTCGGTGGACGAGGCCCTGGACGACGGCCGTGGCTCCGCCTGACTGGGCGGCTCGTGCCTGGCCGAGGCGGGTGACTCGGACCCGTCGCGAAGGTGGCTGGTCGAGCTGTGCGACTCGGACCCGTCGGGAATTCGGGCGTGCGATTCCGGCGGGGTGAATTCGCCCGAGTTCCGGGATACCGACGAATGCGTCTCGGGCCCAATCGAACCCCCATTCCTCGACACGCCACCGTTACGAGTGAAGTCCTTCGAACCCGATGCCTCGGGCGACCGGGACGTCGAACCTGCTGCCGGTTCCGGCTTGGCACCGAACCCGCGGGTGACCGGCGGCGGCGCACTGGACGACCGGTGCACGCCATTGCCGTTCGATGCCGCCGACGTACCGTTCGGTGTCGACGACGCCGAAACCTTCGATGTCGATCCGTCGAAGCCGGTCCCGCCGACCGAACCCGCGCGCGGCCGCAGCACGCTCGCTGCCGAGATGCTGCCGGTGCGTACGGAAGCCGGTCGAGTCGAGGCGGTGTTCTTGTCCTGTACCGAGGGCGGGCCGGAACGCGAATTCTTCTCCGTGACTTCGGTTCCCGGCCCGGTGGACCGATTGTTGCCGTTCTCGGTGCCGGCCGTGTGCGACGCCGACCGGGTCTGTTTCTCCGTGACCGCGTTATCCACCGAATGGCCGCCCGCGCCCCCGTGACCATTCCCGCCGTCCTTCTCCAGCACCGAATGGTTGGAACTTCCGTCGGAGATCTTCAGATCGATCTTGCCGACGTCCGCCCCAATACCCTTGGCGTGCATCGCCTCGCCCCTGGTATGCCCGAGCGCGCCGTGTATACCACCGAGCATGCCGCCGCCCGCCGCGCCGGCGAGCATGGCCGGATCGAACTCCCACTCCCCGGTGAGGGCACCACCGGCAACGAAACCCGCGCCGGCACCGGCCAGGCCACCGGGGACACCGGCGCCGATCGCGATGCCTGCGGACTTCCACCAGGTCATGCTTTCTTTGCCGATCCAGTTGCCGAGGCCCCTACCGATGATCGCGCCGACGGGTGCCGCCACCGCGCCGGACGCCCCGCCGACGGCTCCCGCGATCCATATCCGCTTCAGGTCGAATCCGTCGATATGCCCCTTTTTCTTTTGGATTCCCTCGATCAGGGTCTCGGTAAAGAGGCCGAGGCCGCCCTGTGTCCCGGCGCTGATCCCGGCCAGCTTCCACATCGGCTGCCGCGCGATCCACTTGCCGTGTGACGCGATGCGAGTGAGCAGCGCGCGGCTGATCCCCGCCATGACGCCCGCGGTTTCGGCCTCCAGGGCCGGCACCATCAACGTGCCGAACAGGGTGGTCAGGGCGTACGCGATCTCGGCGGCCAGGATCGCCAGCGTGATGATGACCTGCAGCTTGGTGTGCTCGATCTCGGCGCCCATCTCGTGCGCCGATTTACCCATCCCTCTGAGCGACTGGACGAGCTTCGGGATCGACTGGTCGCCGGTGAAGAACATGGCGAACTGCTTTTTCATCTTGTCGTCGCCGTCGCCGGAATAGCTGGCGGTCGCGGTGTCACACGCGGTGTGCAGCTGGTCGAGCAGCGCTTCCAGACCGTCCGCCGCCGTTTTGTAGTCTTCGGCGAGCGCGAACATCTTGTCCTCGTCGCCTTCCGGCCACGCGGCACCCGACAGGTAACTGAGCCATCGCAGCTCCTCGGGCATGTCGATGCTCATCGATCAGCTCCCGAGGTGCCGCACCGCGACCGGCCCGCACCGACGGCTCGGCGGAATACCCAGCGCCGCAGCATGATCAGCGGGCCCGGGGACACGTCGAACACCTTCCCGCGCTGCGGCCGGGCATCGCATGGCCACCGCGTGTTCGACTCAGCGAGGAACGACAACCGACGCCGATCAGTCGCGGTCGACGACCGACCATGGCCGGGTTTGCGAATCATCGGACTCGAGGCTCTTACGCTCGGCGGGCGAATCGAACGAGGCCCGCTGCAGCTCCGGCGTTTTCGTGCGCAGATCGGGCAAACCCTCGACCATCGACGACAAGCTCGGCAACCGTGACCGGGTCTTGCGGATCGGCTCGATCAAGTCCTCGGCCTTGCGGGCGACCTCGGACGCGGCCTCCTGGGTGGCCTCGGTGACGGCATCGGCGATCTCGTCATAGCCGAATTCATCGATGTCGTCGCCGAATTCGGTGTCGATCACGACGCCGTCGGCGTTCACGGTGATGCGCACCTGGCCCTTGGCCGCGGTAGCGGTGGCGGTGAGCTCGACGCGCTGCCGCTGAACCTCGGCGATCGAGCGAATGTGCTGACCGACCGTATCGAGCAGATCGGCGACATCACCCTTGGCCCGTTCGTTGCTCACGTCGAGTCCTCCTGCCGCCCGAAGAAATACAACCAGTGATGGGTTGCCCGCATCGATTACTTTGCGAACGTACCACGCCATATTGTCGGAAATCTCGTCACGACGATGCGGTGATGCCATCATTACGTGCTGTTACGCGAGACTTACGCACAACTGATCTGCGTGGTGTTGAATTCCCACAGTGGCTAGTGCTCGAACGCGGTGTGGCGGTATGAGATCGAGCCGCGCTGTGGCGGGTGTTTGGTGTCGAGCGAAAGGCTGTAGGTCGATACCGCGATGATGATGGAAATACTATCGGAACAAATGCCGGACATTGTCGGCCGTATGCCTGAATTCGGTGAGCCGATACCGTGCACCGACGAGAAAGAATTCATCGTATGACCGATCCCCAGCAGGAGAGCCGGGCCGGGATCAGCGACGGTGTCGACGTCAGCTTCCGGCTGGGCCCGCCGCCGCCCCCCGATGAGCAGGTGGCCGTTGTGCGGGATACGCCTTCCTCGCCAACCGATTCCGACGTGCGGACAGCCGAGCCGCGGGACGCCGCAGAGCAGGCGATCGATGAGCCGACGCCCGACGGCCAGACAGCCGAGTCGCCGACAGCCGACGACCGGACACCCGTCCCGGGGACAGCCGACGACCAGGCGGCCGAGTCGCAGACAGACGATTCGCAGGCCGCCGACGAGCCGCAGACGATCGAGGAGCAAGCGGCCGAGCTCGCCCACAGCATCGCCCGCGAGCTCGGCGTGTCAGGCCCGGAAGGCTGGCAATGGCTGGAGGCGTCCTTCTCGCTCACCGTCGCCGGCGGCATCGCCTACGCGCTGTACTACGACGACTCCGAACAGGCCTCCCGGGCCGAGCCGTCGCCGACGGTCACCGAACTCGTTGTGCGGCATCGCGAGCTCTCCGCGCAGCTCGGCGACGGCCCCTGGTGGCGCATGGTGATCCAGCTCGAGGTCACCGGCGAGGTCGAGGTCGACTACGACTACGGTGACGAGCCGTTCCCCGACGATCAGCTGCTCGCCACCGACGCCTATCGCGCCGACCTGGCGGCGTTTCCGCGCGAACAGCTCCCGGTGTGGCTGGCCGCCTACGTCTTTCACGACGAGCGGCAGTGGCGCTCGCCCGAGCAGGCCGCCGCGCAGGCTCGCGCCGACCGCGAGGCGAATGTCGTCGCGCTGCTCGCACGCGACGAGCTGCCCGCACTGCCCGTGCTGTGGGCCCGCTGGGCGACCATCGCGGCGGCCTTCGTCGCCATCGGTTCGGGGCTCGGGCCGCGAATTCGCCCGGCGCTCGGCATCTTCGAAGGCGCGGCGCGCAGCGGCGCCACCCTCTTCGTGCTGCCCGGCGGCCGCGCGGTGCTCTCGGGTGGGGTGTGGAACGCTCCCGAACTCGACGCCGCCTACAACGACGACGTCGAGCTGCCGGACCTGTATGCCGGTGCCCCCGACTGGGTGGCCAATCAGGTGCTCAATGCCCGTGCGGCCCAAGGCATGCTGTCGTTCTGCTACTGGTGGTCCAACGGCAGCTGGCATCGCGGCGAATCGCCGACCGCCGACCAGTTCAGCGCGGCCATTCCGGGTGTGTGGACAACGCAGACCGTGGCCGACATCGTGTGCGCCGTGGTGAGCAGCGAGCCGACCGAAGACCAGCGCGAGGCCGCCGCCACCCTGGTCGAGTCCGCCGAGGCCGGTGTGGTGACCCGAGAAACGTTGACCGGCTTGTTCGATGAGAGCGACAACATCGACGGCGCCATGTATCAGCTGTCGCTGGCCGGCCTCACCGCGGCGATCCCCGAGGAACTACCGCAGGATCAGGCGATCACCCTGGTCCGCGAATTCATCCTCGAGCTGGGTGTCGACACCACCGGCTATCCACTCGACCAGCTCGTCGCCGAGCGCCTCGACGTCGGCTGGATGGTGTTCGTACCGACCGAACCCGGCGAGATCGCCATCGGCCGCGCGATCTTCTACATCGCCGACGACGGAGTGATCGAACAGTCGTCCTCGTCGATGCCACCGTCGGCTTACACCGCCGGATTCGAACAGCGCTTCCAGGAGCGACAGACGAGGGCCGGCGTAGATCTCGTGATCTGACCGGGCCGTGATCTCAACAGGAAAGGAGCACGATGGCCAAGCCGATCAAGGTCGAGCCGGACGGATTACGCCGCTCTGCGGACGGTTTCGACGAGCTCGCGGACAAGGCCAAGAAGCTGCTGGAGACGCTGAAGTCGAGCACGAGCAGCAAGGGTGAGGCCTGGGGCGGCGACAAGAGCGGTAAGAAGTTCGCCGAGGGCGAGAAGGGCTATAAGAAGGGCCGCGACAACACCTTCGAGTCCCTGGGCGCCATCGCCGACGTCTTCGAGCAGAACGCGAAGAACTTCCGCGACTCGGCGAAGATATACGAAGAGAACGAGCAACGGCTGGTCGAGAACATGCGGATACGAGACCAACGCTGACGCATGACGCTCGGTTATGCGGCGATGACTCGAAACTGATCGGCGTGATGTTTGATCGCAATCAGTGGCAAATGCTCAGCGAGGTCTTGCGAAACGCGCTCGACCTACGATCCGGAGGCTTCTGGTGGTGAATGAATGGCTGCGGGCCGACGCCGCGATGATGATGGAAGCGATGTCGGAACAAATGCAGGGCATTGCGAAGATTCAACGTGATCGCGCTCGGCTCACGGCAACCGTCACCGCATGCGACAAGCGGATCAGCGTGACCGTCAATGCCGACGGCATTCTCATCGAGACGCGGTTCGCCGACGATATCGGCGATCTGACGCACGCGGAGATCGCGGCGGCGATGACCGAGGCCGTGCAGGCCGCCGCGAAGAAGGTGAGCGAGCAGGGCCGCCAGCTCATGGAGCCGTTGCGGGAGCGCAAGTCTCGGCTGCCGCGGCTGTCGGATCTGCTCGAGGACATCCCGGATATCAGGTCGGTGATTCCGGTGGCGCCACCCGTGTCGACCGCGCCGCCGAACTCGCCGGAGCGGCGGTACGACGACGACAGCGATACGGAGCCGAAAGCGCGCCGGTCACTGGTCAACGACCTCGAAGACTGAGTTCGCGCCGGGATGAGTTTATATCTGCCGCCGGAGCTGCGCTGGCTGGGGTGGATCGCGGGTGGCACGTGGCCCGACGGTGACGAGGACAAGATGTGGGCGATTGCGGCCGCCTACAAGGACGCCGCCGCGGCGCTGCGGAATCAGATCGCGGATATCGAGGACGCCAAACGCATCGCGATGTCCGCCTATCCCGAGGGCACCGGCGGCGAGAAGATCGGCGAGATGTTCGATCAGCTGCTCAAGGGCGACCAGTCGATGGAGGCGCTGGCGAAGTCCATGGAGCAGGTGTCCGACGCCGCCTTCGATCTCGGCACGCAGCTCGAGGCCGCCAAGCTGATGACGATCGTCTCGCTGGTTGCGTTGGCCATCGAAATCGCCTGGGCTTGGGCCTTTCCGCCGACCGCGGCCGCCGTGCAGGCGGCCGAGGAGGTGGCCACCCAATCTGTGATGCGCGCCCTGATGAAGCAGATCCAGGAACGCATTCTGGCGAAGGTGCTTTCGGTATTCGGCAACAAGTTCGCCGGCTTGGCCAAGAATTGGATACTGAAGATCCTCGAGGCCGCGTTGATCTCCGGTACCTTGGACGCGGCCGTGCAGGTCGGGCAGATTGCCAAGGGGCATCGGAAGAACTTCGACTGGAAAGAGTTCGGGACCTCCGTGGCCTCCGGGGGCGCCGGTGCGCCGTTCGGCCGGATGGGGGCCAACGCCCTCAACAAATACACGACGAAGTTCTTGGGGAATAAGCTCGCGAACCCGTGGGTCCGGGCAGGTAACGGCGCGATCGTGGGAATCGGTTCCGGCACAATCGAGTTCGCCGCAGGCGGTGTCGCCGCCGCGATGATCACCGGTGATTGGCAAGGCACGTTCGGTAGCGGGGCAGGCTGGGTCGGCGGCGCGGCGCGCGGCGGGATCACCGGCGGCATCAAGGGATACCGCAGCATCAACCGGATCAACAACAAGAGCTTCGAGATCGACTTCAAGATGCCGAAGGACGGGTCGTCGGATATCCCGAAGCGGCCGGGGTTTTCCTTCGACCTGGGTGGGCTCGGATTCAACGGTTCCCGAAACGATGCGGGCGGCGAGCACGCCACGTCGAAGAACGTTCCGGTCGAATCGAACGGATCGCGGGGTGACAACCGCAGCACCCGCCCCGCCGGCTGGACCGAGGACCGCGGCTCGGCCGGGCAGAATCGGCCTGCCAATGGCGCGGTACGCGACGAACCGGGCGGCAACAACAACTCGAGCACGAACAACAACTCAGGCACGAACAACTCGAGCACGAACAAGCAATCGCCGCCGGTGACGCCGAGCAACTACCACGGTAGTCGGCCGGGAGGTTCGTCCGAGTCCGGCCGAGCCGGGACGGCCCAGCCCGACAACGGGTCGAAAGCCATTGGCTCGAACGGTAATTCGCGTACCTCAAGTCCCCCGCCGAGTCGCTCGGCGCCCGGCGACGGCATCCGGAGCGATCCTCCGGCCTCCGCGCATCGTTCGGAGAGCGGCGGCAGTTCGGGCAACTCGACCGGAGCGCCGCCCTCGCGAACGCCGTCATCGGCGAATCTGTCCGGCGACGGCCGCAATTCGGCGGTGCACAGTGGATCGAGCGACCGGCCGTCGAGCAGTCACAGCGACGCACCCAGCACGCGCCCGGCTCCCGGTCGCGATGGATCGGTGGAGTTCCAACGCCAGCCGGGGTCGCATGCGCCGGTCGACGGTGTCCAGACGCCGTCGCGCTCGACCACGCCTGACACGAATACCCCTGCGGGCCAGCCGCGTTCGTCCGCTGTGTCGGAGGCGGGTTCTGGTCAGTCGACGCGTCCGGGTGGCGTGTCGGAGGCGGGTCCGGTTGGTCAGTCGTCGCGTCCGGCGGGTTCGTCGGAGGCGGGCCCGGTTGGTGCCGGTCAGCAGCCGCGTTCGGCTGCGGAGCCGGGTTCTGGTCAGTCGTCGCGTTCGGCTGGTGTGCCGGAGGGTGGTCCGGTTGGTCAGTCGTCGCGTCCGGCGGGTTCGTCGGAGGCAGGTCCGGTTGGTGCTGGTCAGCAGCCGCGTTCGGCTGCGGAGGCGGGCTCGACCGGTGCCGACTTGTCGCGGCGTTCGTCCATCGTGTCGGATGTGAGTTCGACGGGTTCCGACTTGTCGCGGCGATCGTCCATTGTGTCGGACGCGAGTTCGACCGGTTCGGCTCCGCCGCCACGGCGACCCATCGGGTTGAATCCAGAAGGGCAGCAGCAGCATCCGCCCGTGTCGGAGCCGCCTTCGAACAAGCAGCTTCGGTCCTCGGTGCCGCATCCCGGCCCCGGTGTCGAGACGCCGCCGGTGCGCCGGGCACCGACGCCCGATTCGGATGCGGGCAGTACCGCGCCGCCGCGGCAGCGTCCGCCGGAGTCGAACGTCGGCGGGACCACGCCGCATCGCCCCGAGGGTGATCGGCCGTCGCCGCGGGGATCGGTTCCGCCGGACCAGCAGTCGGACCACGGCGGGCCGCGCGGGCGCGATGCCGAGTCGGATGGCCGCGTCGGCGGGAGCTTCGAGAGCGACCGGACCCATGTCGTGCCGAACGACAAGATGGGGTGGCAGAAGGATGGGGATGGCAACTTCGTCATCACCTCCCCGGACGGCACCAAGCATGAGATCGATGGCGACGGGAACATGACGGTGCGCCGCGACGGCGATCCGCAGGTCCTGAAGATCGGTGGCGATAACACGATCGTGTTCGTCGGCACGGACGGCGCCGGCCCGGCGGCTCGCCCCGGCGCAACCGCGGAAAAGGGCGCCGGTGTGCAGTCGCACACCCGGCCGGATCAGGTCTCGCACACGGTGCTGGACGGCGGCGCGGTGCAGACGAAGGGCCCGGACGGCTGGACCACGACCATAAAGCGCAACGGGGCAACGGAATTCGAATCGCCCACCGGCGACAAGACCGTGTTCAAGGTGGACGGCACCGTGATCGAATCCGGGCCGGGCAAGCCGACCGTAATCACCGGCCCCGGCGCGACCAAGCAGACCGTCGAGCACAACAACGTCGTCACCGTCGAGCTCCCGGACAACACCAGGCACTCGGTGTTCGACGCCACGGAAGTGCCGGGCAGCGGGCGGACCGAGCACCCCGACCACACGGTGATCCACTTCGACCTGAAGGGCACCTTGGACTTCGGGTGGCGGGATCGGCTCGGCGGCCTCGATCACGACGGCCCGCACAAGCCCGGCGTCCTGCACATGGATCGGCCCGACAGGATCACCCTGGAGTCGACGCCCAAGGGCATCAAGGTGTACGACAGCGACCAAACCACCTATGAGCGGGGTCCGAAGGGCTCCGTGCACATCACCAAGCCGAACGGGCACACCGAGACGCGGACGATGAACGAGCCGCTCGAGCTGGCCGACAGCTCGGAGTTGGAGCGAACGCCCAACGGCTTCCGGGTCAACCACAAGAGCGACGGCTCGGTCTCCGAGATCGGGCCGCACGGAGTCACCTTCACCGGCAAGGACGGTGTGGTCCGCGGGACACGCGGGGACGGAACGGCTTTCGTCAATGGCACGGATATGCACGAGATCCGGAGTGACGGCGCAGTTCGGGTCACCGCGGCGGACAAGACCGCGTGGGGCAGCAGGACGGACGGCACCAGCTGGCACGTCGACGACAAGAGCAAGGTGCACGTCTCCGATCCCGATGGGACCGTGGCGAAGCCGACCGACCCGAAGAGCGCGTATGTCGAGGGCGCCGATCTGACCGCCCACGGCCGGCCGCGTCAGCTGAGAGAGGACGACCCGCTGCCCGGTGGGTACAGCGCGCCGACCGCGCCGGGCACCGAGGATTGGATTCCGTCGACGTACGACGAGGAGAAGGATCCGCCGGACCTGGACGACCCGGATCCGGACGATGGGGATCCGCGGGATAAGTACCACCGGGGTCCGCCCGATCGGGATACGAACTACTGGGGTCCGCCGGATCCGGATACGGACTATTGGGGTCCGCCGTGGCAAGGTCCGGGCGGGAATGACTACTCGGGTGGTGGCGGCAACTCGGGTGGTGGCGATAACTCCGGTGGTGACGGCAACTCCGGTGGTAGCGGTGACTCTGGTGGTTCCGGCAACTCGGGTGGTGGCGATAACTCCAGTGGCGACGGCGACTCCGGGGGCCCCGGTAACTCTGGTGGTGGCGATAACTCCGGTGGTGACGGCAACTCCGGCGGAGGTCGAGGCGGTGGCGGCCGCGATTCGGGCGGGGGCCGCGATCCCGGTGGCGACCGCGACCCGTCCGGCAATGACCGGACGCCGCCGCCCGAGGACCGACGGCCACCGCCACCGCAACCGCCGCAACTGGATCCGGCGATGCTGTCGAAGATGCTCCAGAACCTGCACGGCGCGGACGAGATGCTGCCGACGCCGGATGGGGAGGGCACGAACGGGGACGGCACGGGCCAGGGAACGAGCGGCCAAGACGAGCCGTCGCCGGACTTCCTGCGCCTCGGTCCGGATAGCGGCCTCCAGTCGTCCGCGCAGGATTCGCGGAGCGGCTCGGGATCGCAGGGGCCGGAAAGACTTTCGAACAAGCCCGACATGGACGCGCTGCGCTCGTTGCTCAACCGTGCCCCCGGACTCGCGTCTGGCGCGGGCCAGCAGGGCGGCGCGGATCAGCGGGGTGGCGCGGATCAGCGGAGTGCCACAGATCAGTCCGGCTCGCCGAATCGGCCCGGCACCGGGGCCGGCCAGGACCCATTGCGGGATTCGACCGCGCCGAACAGGCCGGGTACGCCCGGCCAAACGGGAACATCCGGCCACGACACCGAATCGGATCGCTCCGGCTCGCCGCGTGACGCGGCTGGGCAACAGCCACGCGACTCGAAAAACCTTGACGGCCAGACCAATCCGGACGCGCCAGGGCAGGGAAAACAACCCGGCGCAGACTCGGGTGCCCAGGGCTCCGAGAATCAGTCGGGTGCGCCGGGCTCTGGCGATCGTCCGGGAGCGCACGGGCCGGGCGAACAGCCCGGCGTCGGCGACAACGCGGATGCCCCTGGCGCCGAGAAGAACTCGGATGGCACGGACCCGTCAGGTCGCACCGATACCGGCGACCGCTCGGGAACACCCGGTTCTGGCGATCATTCGGGAACGCAAGGCCCCGATGGGCATTCAGGCACACCGGGTTCCGATGGGAAGTCGGGAACGCCGGGTACTGGCGATCATTCAGGAACGCGTGGGCCCGATGGGCAGACGAGAATCCCAGAACAACACGGGAACTCGGCGTCAGGTCAGGACGGAACGCAATCGTCCATGCCGGGGCGGCCGCCCACTGCTCCGATGCAAGACGGGCACTCATCGTCCGGGGCGCCGTCGCCTGCCGGGGCGCCGTCGGCACCCGGGTCTGCGGCGTCGGCCGCCCCGCCGCCCGGCGGTGTCCCCGGCGCGCAGAAGAACAAACAGCCGCGGCGGCCGCGCAAGAAATCCGACAAGCCGCGAAAGCCGCCGAAGTCGTTTCTGCTGCCCTCGCCGTTCGATGAGCCCGAGCAGCGGGCCGGCCCCGACAACTCCACCGATGATGTGCCGTTCACGCTCGAAGCTTCGAGCTCCGTAACCGAACCGGTCATCGACAGGCGAACTAACACGCAGACCTCGAGGAGTACCACAGATGGCTGACACCATTCGTAACGACTGGCATGACCTCCGCGGCGCCGCGGATAACCATACGTTGAAGTTTTTGAAGTTCGATCCGGCCGTAATCGTCCCGTGTGTGCAGCAGTGTCACGACATGATCGCCAAACTGCAGGGATACCAGACCTTCATCAAAGAAAACAAGATGAACGATTTGCAGATGTGGTCGACGATTGAAAGCGGCGGGAACAATCTTACGAAACTATTCAACAGTAAGGGCAATGAAGTCATCGATGCCCTCGACCGCCTGAGATGGACCATGGAGGATATGGGGGACACCTTCGGGAGTGCGGGTGGAAATTATCGGCGAGCCGAACAGCAGAACGCCACTGACTTCGATAATATCGGTGACCTGCAGACAGTAAAAGAAAAAAAGTTCACCGTGCCGCCGGCGACCGATTTCTACCCTGCCAACAATATTCCGGAAGTGCCGAAGCCGAAAATTGCCAGTGGTAAGGTAGATATCCAGCCTGAGTCCGCCGACGGGTGGGTCTACGATAAATTCAAGCAGTTCAACGATGAACTGTTAGGTCGTGACAAGGCTGCATACGACACGGGTGCTCTGTATACCGCGTTGGCCAAGAGTCTCTCTGATGATTTCACAGGCCTGAACAGTGCGCTGAAGCGTATCACCTCTGAAATGTGGGAAGGCAACGGTGCGACCGGGGCCATGAACGCCATTCAGCGCTTCACCGACAATACGCTACCTTTTACGAATAGTTTGATCGATCTCGCCAACAATCTGACATATTGCGCACAGTGGCTGAATTACACGTGGCGCCATATGCCGCTCATGTATTGGAATAATGGCGGGACCGTAGACTGGCGCGCGTTGGGTTATTCCTACGAGAATGAGCTGAATAAAGTTCGCGAAGTATATAACAAATACTATAAGCCAGGAATCATCGGCGCCGCGTCCGCGATGCCTGCAATACCTATCGACGGCAAGTCGAATACGCCGCCGAACAATAACAACAATAATAATAATAATAATAATCAAAACAACAATAACAACAATCAAAACAACAACGGCGGAGGGGGCAACAACGGAGGAGGCGGCAACAACGATGGGGGCGGCAACAATGGAGGCAACAACAACATCGATAAGAACAGCCCCAATTACAAGGCTGGTTTCGAAGACGGCCACAAACAAGGCCTGATCGACGGTAAGAACGGTAACGGCGGCGGTGGTAACCAAGGTGGTGACGGTAACCAAGGCGGCGGCAATCAAGGTAGCGGTGGTCCCGGTCCCCAAGGCAGCGGTGGCGGCAAAGGCAGTGGTCCCGGTCCTCAAGGCGGCGGCAGCGGACCAGGTGGTCAAGGCAGCGGTCCCGGCGGATCGGGCAGTGGCATCGACAAGAACAGCCCCGAGTACAAGGGCGGTTTCCAGGACGGCCACGACAAGGGCGTCACCGAGGCCAAAGGCGACGCAGGCAAAAGCGGTGGCGGCAGCAGCGGCGGTAGCGGCAACGGCAGCCCTGGCAGTGGCAGCAGTGGCAGCACCGGAGGTCCGGGCGGCACCGGCACAGACTCGAATCCGTACGGCAACAACAAGTCGCAAATACCCGACCGGCCGATCAAATCGCTGCCGATCCCGCCCGGCAAGCAGCCCCCGAAATCCCCTGACGAGCTGCTGAAACAACTGCAGGACGGCAAGAATCCGTTCAAGGATCTGAGCCCGGAGACGCTGCAGAAGATCGGGAAGGATCTGCTCGGTGGTTTGAGTCCGGAGTTGTTGAAGCAGATGACGCCGGAGGGCTTGCAGAAGCTGAGTTCGGATCTGCTGCAGAATCTGACTCCCGAACAGCTGAAGAAGTTCGGGTCGGACATTCTCGGCGGCCTCACCCCGGAGGGGTTGAAGACGTTGAGCCCGGACACGCTGAAGAACCTGGATGCGGAAACGGTGCGGAACTTGAGTCCGGACACGCTGCGCGATATCGCGAAGGTATTGCCGCAGGTTCCGGGCGGTACGGATCTGCTCAAGACGCTGACCGACGGTTTGAACGGCGTCACGAAGACGATCGGCGATGTCATCAAGACCGGCACCGACATGCTCGCCGGTCTGGCGACCAACGGCATGCTCGGCATCCCCGGCATCGGCGAGCTGCATCCCATGAACGTGGACGCTCCGCTGGCGAACGATATGGTGACGGCGCTGCAGAATGGTGCGGGACTGCCGGGCCACGGTGGCGGTCCTGGCCCGGGGCCTGGCCCCGGTGGCAACCTGCATCCGCCGCTGACAACGCACAACGCCCCGTTGGAACCGTCGAAGTTGTTCCCCCGGGCGGCGATAACGCCCGCCATCGAGGGGCAGCAGGTGCATTCCGCAGCCTCGAATGCCGGGTCTTCCGGAATGCCGTTGGGTCCTGGCCCCGGCCCCGGCGGGCACAGCGCGGGGACCGAGTACAAGCGGGGCAAATTGCTCGACACGGTGGAAAACATGGATGAGGTGCTCGGGCCCGACATCGTGCGGTCGAAGCCGGTGGTCGAGCCGTGACCCAGCGATGGGAATTCACCGCGCTCGAATTCATCGTGCTGTGCGAGCGTCATCTCGACGGCCCGCCACCGTTGCCGTTCCTCTTCGTCACCGACGAGATTGTCATGACCGACGAGCTCGAACGTCGCAAGCGCGCGGCGTGGGAAGATCTGCGGCGCAGGCTGGACGGCTCGTTCGACGGCGTGATCGAGGTGCTGCGCACGCCCGAACTGTATGTACTGGCAAGCACCTGGGGCGAGAAGGACGGTAGGAACACCGAAAAGCACCTTCGGCTGCACGCCGCGCGGTCGGGTGCGCTGGGGTACCTCTTCGAGCAGCCACCGGGAAAACTCACCTATGACTCGCCGATGGTCACGGTGACCGAATGCCATCCGCACGAACTGGTCGTCGCGGTGGTGCGGGCGCTGCCGAAGGTGGAAGCCGGTCGGCTGCCGGACATTCCGATCGTGACCGACTCGCCCGATCAGGACGAGTCGAGCCAGGGTTTCGACTTCGTCCGGGACGACATCGAGGATCGGCCGGCCTACCGCACCGAGCAGTTCTTCAAGCGCCCCGCCGATTGTGCCGGCATGATCGCCGTGGTGCAGGGCCGATCGAGGTTCGGCCCGCGGGGGATCCACGAGACGACATTGATCTGGCGCGATGTGGCCGGCGACGGGCGATATGTGTGGGCGCGAGAGGAGGCGCCGGTGGCCGTCGGCACCAGTCGTAAACAGCTGGCCGCCCGGCTCCAGCGCGAGACCGACCATTTGATGGAACGCCTCGAAACACACTGGGAATGGGGACGTCCCGACGACCGGTACTGAATGCTGATCAGCAAGACAGGAGAGTGACATGTCCGAAGGCAGGATCCGCGTGGACACCACGCGATTACGGCAGGCCGCGACCAAGATGGATGCCATCGGCCGCCGGACCGGCGACATCATCAGCACGTTGAAGAACAACCTGAACGTGCAGGGCGAGGCGTGGGGTAACGACGACTACGGCGACAAGTTCGCCAAGGGCGACAGCGGCTACACGAAGTCCTCGAAAAACCTGCTGACCGGCGGCGACAACATGGTCGAGTCGGCAGGCAAGTTCAACAAGGGCATGAACGATGCCGCGAACAAGATGGACAAGATGGACGGTGTCTCCTGAGCGCGAACAATTCGCACGAATCCTGCTAGCTCCTTGACGTAGGACGCTGTCCCGATACGTAATACCTATCGTGACAGCATCCAGTCGCGGTGGGTCCACGACCGGGAGCGCAGCGGAGTTCGCCATGGATTCCACGCTCCCGGGTGCCGGAGCACGGGGATTCGACGCGCATCGGCGTGGCTGGGAGGCGGAGTTCGGCCCAGCGCTGCCCACCTTCGACGCGGACACGACCGAAGACTTCCGGGTCAAGGTGCATGCGGTCCTGATGGACAACGTGTTCATGGTCGACATCCATGGCGCGTCGGGCATCTCGACCTCGCACCCGCTGGATGAGACGGACAAGGAGATCCAGCTGTACGTGGTGTCGCGCGGCGCCTACACGCTGCCCGATTCGTCCGGTCGCAGTGCGCACACCGTGTCGGCTGGGCAGTTCCTGCTCCAGCATTTCCCGCGACCGCCGCAGTTGGACATGGCACCCGGCACCGCGGCGAAGGTCGTCGTCACCACGCCATCGCCCGCCCTCGAACCGCTACTGCGGAACCGGATGATCGCCGGACCCGCGGACTCGGCCGAGCTTCGGCTGCTGCTGGCCCACGCGGAGATGGTCCGCGCGA
This sequence comes from Nocardia sp. NPDC046473, assembly GCF_040645995.1. Classification (NCBI taxonomy): domain Bacteria; kingdom Bacillati; phylum Actinomycetota; class Actinomycetes; order Mycobacteriales; family Nocardiaceae; genus Nocardia; species Nocardia sp. NPDC046473. Next base: position 306,858 of record NZ_JBEYZJ010000004.1, on the reverse strand, counting down.
CGATAGCCGACCTCAGCCCGGCCGGTGTGGAGGCCGCAGGCAAAGCCCTGCTCGAACTGCTCAAGGCGGTGGTACTGGGCTGCTTCGACGACGTGGAACCCCGACTCACTCCCGCCCTCGCCCAGGCGGCAAAGAACCTCGCGGACCGCAGACTCGCCGATCCCGAACTCTCCCCGACGGTGCTGGCCCGCGAACTCAACGTCTCCGTCCGCACCCTGCAACGAGCGTTCGCCGCGGAAGGCGAATCGGTGGCCGCCTACATCCAGCACCGCCGCCTGCAGGAGGCCCGACTCGCCCTCACCTCCCGCACCCGCCTGAGCGTCTCCGAACTGGCCGCCTACTGGCAATTCTCGGACCGAAGCCATTTCATCCGAGCCTTCAAGAAGGCCTACGGCCTGACGCCGGCCGAATACGCCCGCGCCGCATCCTGACGTGGGTCAGTTGAGGGACTTCAGTACGCCGCGGTCGAAGGCGATCGTCTCGTCGAGGCGGCCCTGTAGTGCCTTGTTGGCCCAGTCCGGGTTGGCCAGCAGCGCGCGGCCGACGGCGACGAGGTCGAATTCGTCGCGTTCGAGGCGATCGAGCAGCTGGTCGATGCCCGCCACGTCGGCCTGCTTCTGCCAGCCCGCGGCGCCGACGAATTCCTGGTCGAGCCCGACCGAGCCGACCGTCACTGTCGCTTTGCCGGTGAGCTTCTTGACCCAACCGGCGAGATTGAGGTCGCTGCCGTCGAATTCGGGCAGCCAGTAGCGGCGGGTGGAGGCGTGGAAGGCGTCGACGCCCGCGTCGACCAGCGGTGCCAGGATCTGCTCCAGCTCGCCTGCGCTGTCCGCGATCTTGGCCTCGTAGTTCCCGGACTTCCACTGGGAGAGCCGGAAGAACAGCGGGAAACCGGGGGAGACCGCGGCGCGCACGGCCTCGACGATCTCCACCGCGAACCGGGCCCGGGACGCATGATCGCCGCCGTAGCCGTCGGTGCGCTGGTTGGTGCCGCTCCACAGGAAGCTGTCGATCAGATAGCCGTGTGCGCCATGCAGTTCGGCGCCGTCGAAGCCGAGGCGCTCCGCTGTCGCGGCGGCTTCCGCGAACGCGGCGACCGTATCGTCGATGTCGCGCTGCGTCATGGCTTTTCCGGTCGGGTCTCCGGAAAGGCCTACGCCGGAAGGGCTTTCGGCGGGCGGTTCGGTCGCGGTGCGCGCGACGCCCGTGTGCCACAGCTGCGGAATGATCCGGCCGCCTGCGACGTGCACCTGCTCGGCCACCCGCGCCCAACCGGCGAGCGACTCCTCGCCGTAGAAGTGCGGCACGTTGTCGTAAGCGCCGGCTGCGGCCCGGTTGATGTAGGTGCCCTCGGTGATGATGAGACCCACGTTGTTGGCGGCCCGGCGGGCGTAGTACTCGGCGACGTCGGGTCCGGGAACGCCATTCGGCGACATGTTCCGAGTCATCGGCGCCATCGCGATCCGGTTCGAAACGGTCAGATCGCCAACGGTGAACGGCCGATCCAGCAACCGCCGGATCCGAGTGGTGTCTACTGCCGAGGTCATATCGTCTCCAGAGTCGGCGCCGAGCGGATGGACAGCATCGTGATCGGCTGCGGTAGGGAAGAGCGGGCGTACTCGAGCCGTCAAATAGTTGAGCAACTCAAGCGACTCATCGACAGTACAGCCGCAAGTGCTTGATTCTGTCAAGCATTCCGCCGTGTGATCCTGGCCTGAGAAGCTTGAGTTCATCAAGTATTCGACATACCTTTGTAGTGTGCCGCACACTTCATCGCCGGTCTCGCCGACCGCAGTCGACGTCATGGCGACCCTCACTGACTTCTGTCGCGTCTACCAGCAGGACTTTCTCACCGCGGCGCAGCGCTTGGATCTGACCTACAGCCAAGCCAAGCTCGTCTGCCTGCTCGCCGAACCGCGCGCGATGCGCGAACTGGCCGAAGCCCTGTCCTGTGACGCATCGAACATCACCCTGCTCATCGATCGACTGGAGCAACGCGGACTGGTCGAGCGGCACACCGACCAGGCTGATCGCCGAGTGAAGAAAGTCGTCGCCACCGCCGAAGGCACCGCGCTCGCCCAGCAGGTGCGCGACGAGATGCACGGCGTTCGCGCCGCCCTGGAAACCTTGAGTCCGTCCCGCCGCCGCAGCCTGCAGAGCATCCTCGAACAACTACACGGTCATATGACAACCAGCCTGGACTGACCCCATGCGTTAGACGAGTTGGTCGAGGGCGATCTCAAAGGCTGTGCTCGCCACATTCGTGGTCAGGTTCGAGCGGGCGTGACAACGGTCGAGGGCGGTCGCGATGGTGGCCGAGATATCGCCGAAGATGGCCTCGTCCGACACCTCGACATCGCCTTGCATCAGCAGCGCGAAAGCACGTGCCATACCGCAGTTGGCGATGAAGTCCGGCACCACCGCGACGCTCTTGTCGGCGTGTTCGTAGATCGGCCCGTAGAAGATCTCGGAGTCGGCGAAGGGCACGTTGGCGCCACTGGCGATCACCTGCAAACCGTTCGAGGTCATCCGATCGATCTGGTCGTGGGTGACCAGACGCGACGCCGCACACGGCAGGAACACCTCGGCGCCGAGGTTCCAGATGCGGTCGTTGATCTCGTCGAACGGCAGCGCGTCGTCGGCGTGCAGCGCGTTACCTTGCTTGGCGGAGAACAACTCTCGGGTTTCCTCGAGGGTGTACCCGGCCGGGTTGAGCACGCCGCTGTCGCGGTCGATGATGCCGACGATCCGGGCGCCCGCCTGCGCCGCGTAGTAGGCCGCGGCCGCGCCGACATTGCCCCACCCCTGGACGATCACCCGTTTCCCGGCGAGTTCACCACCGTAGATCCGGTAGAAATGGCGAACCGATTCGGCGACGCCCCAGCCGGTAATCAAGTCCGCGACAGTGTATTTGCCATTCGGATTCGGGGTGAACCGCTGATCCTCGACCACCTTCGCCACGCCGAGCCGAAGCTGACCGACCCGCTGGACGAGTTCGCGGTCATCGGTGCCGTAGTGCCCGTTGACCACGCCTTGCTGCGGATGCCACAGCCCATAACTCTCGGTGATCGGCACCACCTCGGCCATCTCGTCGACATTGAGATCGCCGCCGGTGCCGTAATAGGCCTTCAGCAGCGGTGCGACCGCCCGATACCACCGGCTGAGCACCTCGCGTTTGCGCGGATCGCGCGGGTCGAAATCGATCCCCGATTTCGCGCCGCCGATCGCGGGCCCGGACACGGTGAACTTGATTTCCATGGTCTTGGCCAACGATTCGACCTCGTTGCGGTCGAGTCCGCGGCGCATCCGAGTCCCGCCGCCCGCCGCGCCGCCGCGCAACGAGTTGATCACCACCCAGCCCTTCGCGGTGGTCTCGGAGTCCTGCCACTCGAACACGATCTCGGGGGCCTTCTCCTCGAACTGAGCAAGCAGGTTCTTCATGTGCGTATTCCTCACCGTTCGGACCATGGCGTCGAGCAAAGGGGCAGGGCGGCAAGCCAACTCGACAGCGTGCCGAGCTGAACGGCACCCGTTCTGTCAGCAACTGTGAATTCCCGACGATTTCCGCGCAACCTGCCTAGTGCCTCCCGCGCAACCTGCGCAGAATGCCTGCCGCAACCGCGATGTGGTTGGGCAAGATGCCTAGCTTTCCGGAAGAACATTCGACCGGGCGCCCGCGACGGGCCCAGCAACTTCACGGAGAGCTCCCAGGGCGTTCGCCGTCGCGGTTGCGCCAATGGTGAAGTGACTACAACCATCGGGGCGACGCCCGAGCTCAGTGCGACACCGGTCAGCCACGCCGCATCGCCTGCGGCGATCAGGCCGAACACCTGGGCGTTGGAGGTCGCGACGGCCTCGGGAACGCCCGCCCGGATCATCGCCTCGCGGTGCTCGCTGGGGGAGCGATCGCCGACTGGTCCCTGACCAACGCGACCCGCGTCCTGAAATCACGCGCGGCCTAACGACGACCGACGCACCGGCCAGTCGTGCCGTACCGCAGGACGCAGCGGCACAGAAACCGTTGTGGCCCTGACGTTCTCGTTCTGCCACCGGGCCACCGGCGGCCGATTTGGCGATCAGGCAATACCGTTACCGGGGGACCGTTGCCGGGTGACTTCGGCGACGCTCGCCCAGTCGAGATCCGCGCCGATCCGCTCGACCGCGGTGGCGAACACGTCATGCAGGATCGGTCCGGTCGGTAGTGCGACGCCGAGTTCATCGGCGGCGCCCAGTGCGAGGTTCAGGTCTTTCAATCCCAGCGTGGTGGTGAACCCTGGCGGCGTGTAGGTGCTCGTCGCGATGGCGGCGCCGTAGCCGCTGTACACCGGGCCTGGAAAGGCCGAATCGTTGATCATTTCGACGAACCGCCCCGCGTTCAGGTCGGCGTGCTGCAGCAGGGTGATCGATTCGGATAGTGCCTGCAACGCGTGCAGGATCAGGTAGTTGACCGCGATCTTCACCGTCGGTGCGGCGTCCACAGCGGCGCCGAAGTCCCACACCCGTCGGCCGAGCGTGGCGAGCATCGGGGCTGCCGCGGCTCGGACTGCTGCGTCGCCCGAGATCAGCACGGCGAGCTTCCCGGCCACCACCGCCTCGGGTCGGCCGATGACCGGGGCGCTGAGGTAGCCCCCGCCGTGCGCGGCGAACTCGCGTGCCGCGGCCGGACTGATGGTCGCGTGGTTGACGTGCACGAAATCCTCTGGCGCGGAACGTATCCGGTCCGCGGTGAAGACCTGCCGCACCGCCTCTTCGTTGCTCAGCATCGAGAAGACCGTCCCGGTGGCGATCGCGTCCTCGGGGTGGTCGGCGCGCGTCGCGCCGCGCGCCAGCAGGTCGTCCGCCTTGGCGGCAGTCCGGCTCCACACGGTGACGTCGTAACCGGCGTCGAGCAGTCGGCCTGCGAGGGCAGCACCCATCTTCCCGAGCCCGATGAAGCCCACCTGGCGAGTTGTCATGATTGTTTCTCCGTTCTCCGCAGGGACTGCGGTCATGAGTTGCCGTCGAGTGCGCGGGCCATTTCGGCCCCGATCTTGCGCAGCAGTTCCCGGTTCGGGTGGAGCGTGGCGTCGAGGTCGCGCAGCTGCCAGTTTTCGTCCACGTCCTGCTCGGTGATGACGGCTTCGACGTGTGTATCGAGCAGTCGCATGTGCAGTCCGTGCAGGACACCGATGAGCTGTTCGGCGCCCCTGTTGCCGCCGTGGGTGCCGTAGGTCAGCAGGCTCGCGGGCCGGTCGCGCCATTCCCAGTAGAGGTAGTCCAGCGCGTTCTTCAGCACCCCCGGGTAGCCCCAGTTGTATTGCGGGAAGACGAAAAAGAAGCCGTGGTAGCTCTGCACGAGTCGGCTCCAGGCCCGGGTGTGTTCGTGCTCGTACTGCTGTAGCGCGGCCTGGCGGGGTTCGTCCAGGAACGGCAGCCCGACCTCGGCGAGATCGAGCAGGTCATAGGGGAGATCGCTCTCCTCCTGAAGGGCGTCGCGTGCCCAGGCGGCTATGCCTGCGCAGATACGGGCGGGGCGGGTGCTGCCGATGACGACGGCGATGCGTTTCTGATCCGTCATAGGACTGCTTCTTTCCCTATTTCAGTCGGGTCGAGCCCGGCGGCGCCGTGTGCGGCCGGCCCCGCTCGCGCCTGCTTCATTGTTCGTCCCAAATACTGTTCGTGTCACGAACCAAAATAGTTGGTATCGCGAACCGAATCAAGCTAACCTGACCTACTGTGACCACTGACGCACCCGATCCAGCGCCGGACCTGGTCGACGGGCTGATCCAGCTGTCGTTCATCCTGCAGGCGGTCCTGGGCCGCCTCGCCGGACAGCAAGGGTTATCGGTCACCCAGTTGCGAATGCTCGCAGTACTCGACGATCGCGAGATCGGCATGCAGCAGCTGGCCGGCATCCTGGAACTGGAGAAATCCAGCGTCAGCGGCTTGGTCGATCGAGCCGAGCGGCGCGGCCTGGTGCGACGGATCGCCGTCCCCGGAAACCGGCGCGCCGTCCATGTCACCGTCACCGCCGCCGGCCGAGCCGTCGTGCATCTGGTGCGCGACGCGGTCCGAGCCGAGATCGGGGATCTGGCAAGCACTTTGAGCGAGCGGCAGCAGGGCTCGTTCCGCCGATCGATCGAAACACTGATCCAGCATTACGTCACCCAGCACGCTATCCCGGTGTGAACGTCCTCGATGCCTAGCGGCGCAGCCGCACCACGATCGTCACCGGCGCCAGCTCCGGCATCGGTGTGCACGGGATGCGTGCGATCGCATATACACACCCGCTTCGGCGCCGTCGGATGTTCTGTGCAGCAGTCGATCTCGCCGCGCAGAACGCGCGCCACGCGGCATAGCGGACATTGCTTGGTTTGGTGCATTCGAGGGGGTTACTGACCTGGAGAAGGGGTTATGGCGGCCTTGCGGGGATAGGCCGCGCGATGCCGAATACGCCACCCGGGGGCGGTGCGTTCGAATCGATCATGGAAGGTGAGCGCTTCTCCGCCCTGGCCTGGACCCTGGCGGGATTGCTGGCCGCCGCCCTTGCCATGACCATCATCGACCTCACCCCTGCAACGCAAGGCCGGCTGGCTGGCTGGTTAAACGCCCACGAGCCAACGCCATCGCGGGATCTCCGCGATGGCGGCCGTGGCGGCGAGGACAGTAACAAGCACGGCGGACCAAACAGGCCAAACCTGCCAGGCGCCCCACACCGCGGCAACGAATTGCAGGACAACGAGAGCGATGGTGACCCAGCCAGGCGCGGCCACCATCACCTGCTTCTTGTCACCGACAGTGCTGAACACGGTCGGTAGTCCGATGAGCAATATCAGCGCAATAACCGCCAGGACAATGGAATCCCCGGCCAGGGCCCAGGGCACGGTGATCCAGGCAATCAACTCGGTGGCGAAGCGCAGGATCGACGGTATCCGACCCCGGTCGGTGAGGTTGGGTGAAGTGGCGGCGCGCTCAGACATGGTGCGAGCTTGGCACAGCATTCAGCGAACTGCGCTGGCAGTATCGTGCGATGACAGCCGCCAGGAACGACCGACACCGAGGATTTGCCGTCAGAGAGAGGTTCGGCCATGGCGCCCGCGGCCTCTGGTAAGGACTCGAGGTCCATGGGGAGCCACGTGTCAAGAAGCTCCACCGGTTCGAACCAACGTGCGCCACGACCGGGCCGAGCGATAGCTGGTCGCAGATGCGGCCCACACGGCCAGTCCGAGTCCTGTGGGAAAGTCAGTTCCCGCAGCTTCGGGCCACCGCCTGATGAATGCTCGCGACCGGCGAAACGACTGGTGGGTCTTGCGACTCGTGGCGCTGTCATGCCCGCCGTCAGTGACCGGTGGCGGGGCAGGTATCTGGCAGGTGCGCCGGATCAATTGGCAACGGACAGTTCAGCAATGGTGGTCGGTTCCGTCGATTCCGAAGAACTGCGCGATCACCTCGGCGGCGACCAGTCCGCCGCCTACTGTCGTATCGGGTAGCAGACGCCGGCTGATGGGTCCGGGGATCTCGTGCTTTCCGCCAACGACGGTGTAGCCGGTCACGGGCTTGCATCCGGTTTGGCGGTATTCGGTGCGGCCGGCCCATCCGCTACCGGTGGGGATCCACTGGAAAGTCGGTGGTGTTGTGATGCCGTTGCGGGCGGCGAACCACCGGAGCGTATCGGGGTATGACAGATGTGGCCCTTTCCCGAAGAGGGCGCGCTGCCGCATCGGGGAGGTCCTGAATCCGACTGTGCCGCCACGCCATAGGGCGAGGGGATCGGCGGTGCCGTGGAAGGTGAGTACCGGCACTGGCACCGGTGGTCGCTCGCTGCAGACCCGGTTACTCGTCGCAGGGAGGGTGCTGGAAATCAGGGCGGCACCCGCGAGCAGGTCAGGTGCGTCGCACAGCAACCGGATCGCCATCTGCCCGCCGAGGGAGAATCCGATGACGAAGACGCGACGCGGATCCAGTGACCAGGTGGTGACGAGGTGTTCGGCCAACTTTCGGAGGTATCCGACGTCATCGACGCGCTTGATGCGCCGCGACAGCATCACCGCCTTGCGTGCCGAATTCCACTCGTGCGCAATGCCGTCGGGATAAGCGACGACGGCGCCGCCGTCGTGGGCGAAATTATCGAACGATCTCCCGGCGTATCGGCTGCGCACTGATTCCCCGGTGTCGCGGAATCCGTGCAGCACGAGCACTAATGGGGCACCGGGGGAGACGGTGCCAGGGCGCACCAGAGTGTGGGTGCGGTGTTGTTGATGGTCAAGGGATTCGCGGGTGACAACGACGTTTGCCTGGCGCGGGCGTATCCACACAACCGTCGAGTCTGACTACACCCGCACGGATATGCCAGTGGCCGATGAACGAGGCGGGCAGCCCGGCTTCATGGCTCGCCGCCGCCTCGATCGCGGTCGGCCACGCGGCTGGCGAGAAATCTCCGGCGGTGCGAGGCGAATTATCCTGCGGGGCGGTGGTTTTCGTCGGATGATCAGCTGGTGAAAACGGATGGGGAGGCCACCGGGTCGGTGGACCTGTCGTGGCTGCGGCGACCGCGCAGCGTGATCGTCGTGGCGCAACTGCTGGTCAGCTTGCCGCTGGTAGTGATAACGGCACTGCTGCTGGCGTGGCTCGACCGAGTGTGGGGGTGGCCGCAGTGGATCCTGCCGGTGGCCTGGCTGATCTGGTGCGTCATCGCCCGCTACCGGCCGGTCCGGTTCCGGTTCGTCACGCGGATGCGCGCACCGACCGCCGACGAAGCCGCGCTGCTGACTCCGGCGTGGGAGTCGGTCGCCCGCGCGGCCGGGGTGCCCAGCGCGAAGTATCCGTTGATGGTGCAGGACAAGCCATTGCAAACGGGCCTGACTGTCCGCCCGCGGGCGATGCTGGTTGTGAATGTGGCGGCGCTGACCGAACCGGCACCGCGCACCCTGTCCGCCCTTAACGCACATGGACTGGGCTTGCAGCTGATCGGCCCGTCGTACGCCCAGCGGCTTACGTCCCTGTATCGCAGGCCCGCCATCTTCGTGCTGGGGATCGCCGGGGCGGCGGTCTCGTTGGTGGTGATCGCGACTTTGGCCGCCTACGGGGCGGCTCGGGGTTTGACCGATTCCAAGGGCAGCATGTCCGGGCCGGTCCGTACCGGCGTAGAGCTCCTCGGGTACCTGGCCATCGCCGGGATGGTGCTACCGGTATTCGGCGTGCCGGGTGCCGTGACGGCGGCGCTGGTGTGTGTTCTGGATTCCTACGGGAAGGAGTTCCTCGGTCTATACCGTGCGGTCGTCGCCGATCGCGTCGCGCTATGCCTCGGCTACGGATGGGAACTGTACGACTACCTGGCAGCCCATCCTGACCAGGATCGTTTCCGGCGTTCCTTGCCGTGGACCCGCGGCCGCCTCTGGTATCTGGAGCGGCGAATGTCCGCCGACCGAACCGAAGAGACATAAGTCAGGTCGTCGCGACCGCAACCGCCCCGGATCAGGTCGATTGATCGTTGCGCCGAATCTTGCTGTCCACGTTGCCGCGAGCAACTCCTTCGACCGCCACACAGAGTCCGAAGACGCGATCGTGGCTCGTCCACCCGTTGACCCGCCCACGGTTGTTCCCGATCTGCACCCGCTTCCCCGCGATAGCCGTCACCAGGTGCAGATAGACGGATCCGGCAACCCTGGCCAGCACGATATCGCCGACTTCGACACGTGCCGGATGAACGGGAGCCACGGTCACCAACTGCCGACTGCGAATCAGCGGAACCATCGAGGAACCGGTCGGCCGAAACCGCACTGTCTCTCCCCGAGCGACCCGAGTCGCGATCCCGTCCAATGCGCCCACCAACCCAGTGTCGCGATCGGTTCTCGGGCAACGCAACTCATTATCGGCCGCACCCCGACAAGGCTCAGTGCGTCGATGCGTCATCGTGAATCAGCCTGTGCCGCAACCGCGGCGGCAACGGCGTACGCCTAACCCGTCCGAAAACGCCAGCGACCCAACGGCACCCTCTACAACCTCTCGACCTACCAAGGTCGACTCACCCAGACCTTCAACCAAGCAGGATGAATTGCATCAGCAACGCTGACCGGAATGCGCGGTATCGGCACCAATTGAGGATGTCTGTCCGACGGCTAGCGGCCGTCTCCGATCGTCGTCTCAGTCGAGGGTCCTACGGCGACGCCATCGGTTGTCAGTGGTTTATCGATCCTGCATCCTGACTGAGGTGTAGCTGGCCGACGTCCTGCAATGCCGCCTGGCGCCTGTTGGTCGGCCGTCCAAACTGGTTGGTTGACAACACTTCTCGACCCGCACTCGTGCCGGGTTCCGCGCATCGAATAGCGCGGTGACCGAACACGCTGTAGGGATCTACGGCCCCGGTAGGTCTGAGCGTGGCGTCGGTTCTCTCTTCATTACTTTCTTTCCATCCGCGCCGCCTCCGGTAACGAACATCAATCGGGAGCCCATTGGCTGTCCGGCCGAACGCTGAGTGCCGGGTGGCGTCCGGGCTGTCTGATTGGCTGGACACGACATGGGCCTGGATGCTGACATAGACAAGGAGAAGCCGAACGTGCTCGCGATAAGAGGTGGCCTGCTTGCCGCACTCACCCTGACCGCCACAGTATTTCTTGGCGCCCCAGCAGCTCACGCCGACGTAGACTATGACGACGCTTCGGAAGAACAAATCGCGGCAGGGGTAATAAATTTTCGCTGCAAGGACAAGGGTGACCTCGACGTCATCGTCGTCCCTCTCGAAAATAACCCCAAAAACACCGAACCCGTCGTCGTCGATGATAACGGTAAGCCCTTCAAAGACGAAAAAGGCAACGTCATCGAGGTCGACCTCGTCGGTGCCAACCAGGCCGACCTGAAACCCTACGAGCGTGACGGTCTCGGCTCGAAGGAGCGCACGCAGGCGTGGTACACCCGGCAGGTCGATATCGAACGCTCGATGAGCCCGTATGTTCTAAAAGGCGGCGGAAGCGCGGAAGACATCGCACGGCAGAAACTTTATACGGACAACAAGTACAACCCGACAACGCGACGAAAAATGTGTGGAGGCCTGGCGAAGTACGCGGAGACGGTCGCCGATGTCATCCTCTCGAAAAAGGGAGACATAAAGGACTGTTGTGCGACCGAGCAGGGCTTGGCGAATTTCTTGAAGAACAAGATGAGGGCATTCAGTGAGAATGACAAGAAGGAAGCGCTGGGTGTCTACAGAAGGGAAGGCAGTCCACTTGTGAAGGCGTCGGAATGACCCTTGTCCACTCGTTGATCTGATCGGAGGGGCGCACATGCCGCACGGCGCGCGTTGGTCATTCGTCCAAATTGGTTGTCTGACAGCGCCTATCAACGCGCGCTCGTGCCGATCTCCGGATGTTCAGGGCCGTGGGACGGTGAACGCGCGCGGGTTGACGGGCGTGGCCGGAGCGATACCGAATACGCGCTCGGCGGTGCGGTGACCGATCGCAGCGCGGTGCGCGCTGCTCAGCGGTGCATCTCGCAGGAAGGCCAGGGCCGTGGCCGAGTCTTCGTAGGGTGTGTCGATCGCGAACATGATGTTGTCCGCGCCGACTGCGCGCACGGCCAGCTCGAGTACGTCCGGATCGTCGATGCCGCTGGTGGTGATCACGAAGTTGCGGCGGAAGTACTCGCTCGGTGTGAGCGACAGGGGCGGTATCGGTGTGGCCGCTCCGGCGGTCGATGTGGCGAAAGCGTGCCGGTTGTCGATCCGGTGCAGCCAGTACGGGATGCCTTCACCGAGGTGGCCGAGCACCACGGTCAACCCAGGGTAGCGATCCAGGGTGCCGCTGAGGATGAGCCGCATGGCGTGCAGGCCCGCCTCGGCCTGGTAACCCCAGATCGCGCCGGGCAGACCGTAATCGCGGTACGCGGCCAGCATGCTCGGCGCCCGGGGATGCAGGTAGATCGGCGCCCGGTTCGCTTGTGCCGCTTCCAGTAACGGCGCGAACCGCGGCTCGTCCAGATACTGCCCACCGGTGTGTGAGTTGATCATGATGCCGTGCAACGCGAGCGGTCCCATGGCTCGCTCGACCTCGTCGGCGGCGGCGACCGGGTCCTGCGGCGCCACCGTGGCCAGCCCGCCGAAGCGATCCGGGCGCCGTCGCACGATCGCGGCCAGCGCGTCGTTGAACTCTCTGGCCAGCGGCACCGCATCGGCCGCCGGATAAGGTTGGACCCCAGGCGGATTCAGACTCAGCACCGCCATGTTCGGACCGAGAGTATCCATCTCCCGCAGCCGCGTGTCGAGATCAACGAGCCGAGCGCGGATTTCGGGTGAGCGCTCTATCGTGCGCATCAGACCCATCTCCGTCGTGTCGCCGGGTACGACTGCCAGGCCGTGCGCGACAGTAAGGAATGCCTCGGTGGCGATATGCTCCTCGACCGCTATGACACGCCCTCGGGCCGCGCCGCTCATGCCCGCCGCCCACCATCGACCGACAATGCGATCCCGGTGATGTAGGACGCGGCATCGGAGCAGAGCCAAACCGCTGCTGCCGCAGCCTCATCCGGCGTCGCCAACCGGCCGAGCGGCGTAATCGCGGCCTGTCGCTCGAGCATGTCGGTGCCCGCCGCGACCGCCTCGAAGCCGGGCGTACGGGTCGGGCCGGGACATACCGCGTTGACGCGAATGTTGTTGCGCGCATAGTCGACTGCGGCGGCCTTGGTGAGCCCGACGATGCCATGCTTGGCGGCCACGTACGCCGGGGCATTCGGGATCGAGTACAGGCCGCCGTTGGAAGCGATGTTGACGATCGCGCCCCCGCTTCTCAATTGCGGCAGTTCGTATTTCATACATAGGAACGTTCCGGCCAGATTGACGTGGACCACGCGCTCGAACTCGTCAAGGGCCATCCGATCGAGCTGCCGGTGGTGCGAGGCCATCCCGGCGTTGTTCACGGCGAAATCGAGGCCGCCGTATGCCGCGACCGTGTGCTCGACCGCCGCCTGCACCGAATCCTCGTCGGCGATGTCGACGACACCGGTCAGCGCTTCCCCGCCGTTCCGCACGATCAGCTCGGTGGTCTCGGCTGCCGCGCGCTCGTCGATATCGAGCACGGCGACCGCGGCGCCGCTGTCCGCGAACGCCAACGCCGCTGCGCGGCCGATCCCGCTGCCTGCTCCGGTAACCAGTCCCACTGTGCGCGAAACGCTGCTCATGCCAGCACCTGGTGGTTCGCCCAGGCGACCTTGTATGGGTGCCGTGACTGCCAGCGATCGATAACCTCGTGCAGGCCGGGCAGGGTGAAGGCCTTCGCGAGTGTGTCGATGTCGGCGACCCCGATCTGCACGATCGCGGTCGCGATCAGCGCCGGAATCGCGGCTTCGCCGGGCACGGCGAGGTGGCGACGACTCACGAACGACTGCACCAAACCGGTGCCCAGCATGACTTGTTCGATATCCGTGAGGTACTGATCGAGAGTGCTGTCGGGTAGTGGGTGATCGAAGGAAACGATCATCGTGTGGTTGATCATGCTGCAATTGTTGTTGTCATCGACCGTCGGTGTCCAAGACCTGTTCGATCTTCAGCGATAACCTGTAGGCATGGTTGAACTGGAGACTCGCGAGCTGGAGTACTTCCTCACCGTTGCCAACGAACTGCACTTCGGTCGGGCAGCCGTCCGGCTCTCGATCGCCCAGCCCGCACTGTCGAAAGCGATCCGGCGAATCGAGACTCGGCTCGGCATAACGCTTTTCGTTCGCTCCAGCCGACACGTCGAGCTCACTGCGGCAGGGCAGGCGTTGCAAGAGCATGGACGGCACGCGCTCAACGCTGTCAGCGCCGCAGTACGGAACGCCCAGCGTGCCGGCGATATGCAGGCACACCTGCGACTTGTGCTCAAGCCCGGCGGCGACGCCGGACTGCTCTCGCCGATCCTGGCCGAATACTCCCACCAACCCGACGCCCGTCGGGTGGACGTCATGTTCAGCGGCCCCGCCGATCGCACCGACTTCCTGCACGACGGCCGAGCCGACGTCGGCCTGCTCTACGCGCCGTTCGACGACCTCGCCGGCTTGACACACGAGACGCTGCACACCGAGGATCGTGTGGTCATCGTTCCGGCAGGGCATCGGCTGGCCGGATACACCTCCGTGCGAATGTCCGATCTGGCGGACGAAACCCTGCCGCGTTGGAAAGGCGTCCCCGGAGGCGACGGCACCGGCCCCGAGGTCGCCGACGTGGTTCAGCTACTCCACATGATCGCGGTGAGCCGGATGATCGGGGTTCTGCCCCGCTCATTGGTCGATCCGGTCCCATCCGGCCTGGTCTGTATCCCGGTCACCGACGCCCCACCCAGCCGTCTGGTCCTGGCCTGGAATGCGCACGACAGTCGACCACTGATCGCAGCATTCGTTACCGCCGCACTCAGGACACGCCGGGCCCACCACCCGCCCAACCCTTGACCGAACCGGAAAGACCCACACCGCAATTCCATACCCGCGCACTTCTGCGCCGCCAGCGGCGACAGCAGAAGAACAAGTGGCCGGGATCATCTCGTGCAGTGGCCCAACCGTTCGGTGACGCAGTGCGCCGAGATGCCCTGTCATGGCGCTGATCGCGCTGACCGAGCCGGGTCGAACGCACTGATCTGCCGATGTGCGAGCGTCGGCCGACCCTGAAGCAAGCGGTCGGCCGGCCCTCGGGGAACGTCCGGATCTACCGATGAGCGTGTGTCTGCTCCGGAAGCAGAACGGCGGGCCTGCTCGTGTGCAACGGATTTCTCTGAACTAACTGGCCAGACCCATACCGGCGCCGTCCGAACGCACTCTACTGCCGATGAGCATACGTTCGGAGATCGTGCGGATCTAGCCGATGCACGGGCAGTCGGCTCGCCGGGCCGCGGTATCGCTGTTGGTCTGATGATCAAGAGGAACTGGTGCTGGCATCGCCCGAGAGGCCAGTTGCATAAGTTCCCCCTGATCGATTGTCCAGCAACGGATCTCGGTAAGTAGCCAGCCAAACGCGCAGCTCAGCGTAGGACGTGCCGCATCGCAGCTGCCCGTACTGACTTCGGTTAGGTCGAGTGAGCGGAATTGCCGCTGCGAGGGCGTTCCGGCGACGAGATCAACTGCGACACAGACCATCCGATATTGCCGATGTGCGAGTGGTCGACCGACCGCGATCAAGCCGTCGGCCGACCACTCGGATCCGCCGATGAGCGCGCTCCCGTGGACGAGTCCGGCCCGTGGTCGTATCGGGGATCGGCAACATCTACGCGGAAACTTCACCTGCCAGGAGGGACGTTTCCTGCGCCAGGCCCGCACGGGTGTCAAGGGTGGCTTGGTTCAGGCGAATGCGGTCGCGGTCATGGTGATCAGTACAACCGTCAAGAAAACTGGGTAGGCGATCGCGTGGAGCCGATCGGGTACTTTGACGAGCGCTCTCTTGATCACGGCGATAGTCGGTAGAGCGCCACACAGTAGCGCTGCGGCGGCGTTCAGGTTGACGTGGCCCAGCATGCCGGGGCCTGAATCAGCCGGAGCGGCAAGGGAGTACACGAGCGTCGCGACGACCGCCACCGGGAGGGCGAGTGGGTTCGCCGTTGCGGCGGCCTCGCTCATCGGCAGGCCTTTGCGTCGCAGCAACGGCACCGTGAGGACGCTGCCGCCGACGCCGAGAAACGCGGCGATCGTGCCGATTCCGATTCCGCCGAACATCGAGGTGATCCTGCCTGGCGACTCGGTTCGGTCCTCGCGGCGGCCGGTGTTGGTGATGAACCCGCGGCGCAGGACGATATCGGCGATCGCGACAACCAGGTAGGCGCCGAATAGTAGGTGCAGAGTCCGATCGGACACCGCATTGGCCGCAGCTGCGCCGACGACGGCCCCGGCCGCGATGAATGCCGCCAAGGGGTGCAGATATTCCTTGCGCAGCCCGCCGGTGCGGACCTGTGCGATGGTCGCGATGGATGAGTTGACGACCATGACCGCCGCAGAGGTTGCGACCGCCACGTGCATGGCCTCGGTTCCCGCCGTGGCGACCGATACGGCGTAGACGACGGGCACGGTCACGAACCCGCCGCCGAAACCGAACACGACCGTAGTCACGCCCGTCAGGCCACCGAGAACCACGAGAACCAGCAAAGATATCGACACATGTGAACCGTATTGACCCTACCCGGTGGCGCACATTCGATGAGAAGCCACCTTCTTTCGATAATAGGACACGGGCTGATACGGTGCCCTTCGTGCGCAATGTCCCGGTGGATGAGCTCGATTCGACCGACCGAGCCGTCCTGGCGATCGGCACCGACTACCCGGTCGGGCACCTGCTGGCCCAGCATCGTCACCGCCGCGCGCAGGTTCTGTACGCCGCCAGCGGCATCATGCAGGTCGATACGGAGCACGGGACATGGACGGTGCCGACGCGACGGGCGGTGTTGATTCCGCCCGACGTCGATCACGAGGTACTGATGGAGGGCGTAAGTACCCGAAGCCTGTACCTGGAATCCGCTGCTGTGCCGTGGTTTCCGACGCGCTGCCAGGTAGTGCAGGTGTCGCCGCTGCTACGCGAACTGATTTTCGCTGCGGTGGATTTACCGTTGGAGTACAACAAGCACGGCCGCGACGGCACGCTGATCGACCTCATGCTCTACGAGCTTCGAACGTTGACTGCCTTGCCGTTCGAACTGCCCTTGCCGACCCGAGCGGACCTTCGCCAGCTGTGCGAGGCGTTCCAGCCGGCCCCGACCATTCGATCGACTCCCGATGACTGGGCCGAGCAAATGCGAGTCAGCACACGCACATTCAGCCGGATCTTCCGAGCCGAGACAGGACTCACCTTCCAGCAGTGGCGCCAACGAGCGTGCGTCGCGCACGCCATGCGCGCACTGGCCTCGGGTCGCCCGGTCACCGCGGTCGCGACAGAGCTGGGGTATGCCACTCCCGCCGCATTCTCGGTCATGTTCCACGCGGAGACGAGCGCACCGCCAAGCGCATTCCACCCTGCCTGAACCGCCCTATCCTGGAGGATCGTTCGATGTCCAGCGGAACCTTTAGTCCGTGACCACGAACTCGGCGCCTGGCGAGTTTCCCGAAGCTGAACAATCTCTAACGGTCGTTGTCATGTCTCGCTGCCAGCATAGGTGAACGCGTAGCGGCGATGAGCGTGAAAGTGGTTGCTGTCCAACGGCGTTCGCATATGTGTTGTTTTCTCGGCGAGTTCTACCGGAACCCCCGGTGGTCCCGCGACCGGCCACGTGGTGGCCTCGCGCCGGCAAACGACAGCGCCTAGCACGCTGCGCCGAGCGAGGTCAGAATTCGTGCAACTCGAATAGCTCCTCGTCGTCGTTTCCGCTGAGCAGCCTGGTTGAAGATTCGGTCGGGCGAAGACGCTGGCCTGTTCCCGTTCGATTTCGACGCCGAGTGGATCCGTGATCTGACCATTGCCGACAAAATGATTCCGGCCGCGGGAACCACGATCGTGCGTGTGCTGCCGGGCACCATCGACGGCTTGTCGACAACTCGATCCAACCTCCAGATCGACACTGCGACCGCCGCCGATAGCGAGCAGCGGTCGCAGATGAAATACCGTGCAGACCAGGGTATTTCAATCATGGAAGTGGACTTTTGGGTCGATGAGCACGACCTGCTTGTCGAGATCGCCGTCGTCACCCCGCTACCGAAGATCGGTCCGCTCGGCAGCACGGTCCGCTACCGCGACTGGGGTTCGCCCGTACGAATCGACGTGCCCTCGGACGACCAGGTCGGCACCACGGTGAACCTCGGCGGCCGGTGATCACGCAGCGCCCGGCAGTTCCTAGGCGGCACGAAGGATCGGTTCGACACCACTGATGAGGGGTGATGGCCGCCGAACCGATCCTGCAGCAGGTCAGTGCCTTACAGAGTGACGCTGACCAACTCCCGTGGTGCCGCGGCGTGCACCGAACCGTCCGCCGCGTTGTGTCCGACCAGCGGCAGTGCCGCTTCGCGTGGCGTCGGCGCGGTGGGCTGCTCGGTGCGCGGCAGCGGAGCGAGCACCTGTTGCAGCGAGGCGATCAGCGCTGCGGTGGGTGTCGTCTGGGGAATGCCGTCGAGCAGTTGGGTGCCCGTCCGCATGGCTCCGCCGGTGCAGTCGCGATCGGGGCCGAACTGGTCCTGCCCGGCTCGCAAGGCCGAAATGAGGTACTCCACTACCGGATTGGAGTTCGTCTGCACCGTGTTGTTGTTGATGTTGATGTTGATGATCGGCACCACCACGATCAGCACGATCGGGATGATGAACAGCAGCGGCACCACGACCACCGTGGGCAGCGCCAGCGCCGCCAGCGCGAGGGCCACGATCGGCACCACCACCGCGACCAGCCCGGCCAGCGCGAGACCGCCGACCGCGAGGGCCGTTATCCCGGCCGCCGCCGCACCCAAGACGAACGCGCCGAACACCGGAATACCGATCATCGCCACCGCAAGAGCCAGCGCGGCAACCAGAATCGGAATGCCGCCCACCAGCAGCGGACCGCCGACGGCAATCGCCGTCAGGAAGGCCGCACCGGCCGCGATCATGGTGCCGACCACCGCCGCCGCCGCACCTGCGGCCAACGTGGCCAGTGCGGCAACGGCGATCGCGACCATCGCCAGCAGACCCAGTACGACGGGCACACCGACCGCGAGGGCGACAGCACCGAACAGCACCGCAGCACCGACCACCGCCGCGCCGACCACGAGACCGCCGATCAGCAACGCGCCCAACACAATCGGCGTGCCGATCACCACGGCCGCCACCGCGAGCGCGGCCACGATCGCGGCGGCGATGGCGCCGAGGGTCAGCGACCCGCCGACGGCCACCGCGGCAGCCGCCAGCGCGCCGAAGATAAGCGCCCCCAGCACGATCGCTCCGCCGACAATGACGGCCGCCGCAGCCAATGCGGCCAACAGCGGCGGTCCGCCGATGATGACGGCCGCGGTCGCGAGTGCCCCGAGCGCCAACAGGCCCAGGATGATCGGTCCGCCGATGACGACGGCCGCGGCGAGCGCGGCCAGCAGCGCCGGTCCACCGATCACGACCGCCCCGACAGCCAGCGCGAGCAGGCCCAGGGCGATGGGTCCGCCGATAACGACTGCGCCGACGGCCAGTGCGCCGAGTGCCAGCAGGCCCAACACAATTGGTCCGCCGATGACGACGGCGCCGATGACGAGTGCCAGGAGCCCGAGTAGGCCCAAGGCGATGGGTCCACCGATGACAACTGCGCCGATCGCGAGCGCCCCGAGTGCGAGCGCGCCCAGTCCCAACAGGATCGGTCCGCCGATAACGACTGCGGCGACGGCGAGTGCGCCGAGTGCGAGCAGGCCCAACACAATTGGTCCGCCGATGACGACGGCGCCGATCGCAAGTGCCCCGAGTGCGAGCGCGCCCAGTCCCAACAGGATCGGTCCGCCGATGACAACTGCGGCGACGGCGAGTGCCCCGAGTGCGAGCAGGCCGAGGGCGATGGGTCCGCCGATGACGACCGCTCCGATCGCGAGTGCGCCGAGTGCGAGTAGGCCCAACACAATTGGTCCGCCGATGATCACTGCGCCGACGGCGAGTGCGCCAAGTGCCAGCAGGCCCAGGGCAATTGGCACGCCGACGACCAGTGCACCGATGGCGAGCGCACCCAGTCCCAACAGGATCGGTCCACCGACCAGCACCAACACCGGCACTATCGCCATCAGGGCCGGCGCGAGCAGCATTGCTCCGGCGATCGCCAGCAGGATGCCGATGCCGACCGCCAGAATGCCGCCCGCGATCACGGCGACGAGTTCGCCGAGCGTGGGGATGCCGATCAGCAGGATGGCGAGGGCCACTAGGCCGACCCCGACCACCGCGATACTCGCCACACCGATCACCAGGGCCGCGAAGCCGAGGATCGCACCGAATATCGGTGTCATCACCAGTCCGGCGACCACCGGCGCCAGCGGACCGAAGATCAGGAACGGCAGGCTGAGTACCGCCGCGACGAGGACGGTGGCCACGGCGAGGATGCCGGTACCGACGGCGAGGACCAGAAGCGATGCCGCGGCGACGATGACGATGGCGAGCGCGGTGATGGCCCATACGCCCAGGACCGCGCCGAAGGCAATGACGATGGCCAGGGAGATGACCCCGAAGATCAACGCCGCGAGCGGGATGGTGAGCAGCCCGAGGGGCGGGAACACCAGCATCGGGGCGAAGGCCAGCACGCCTGCGCCGAGCGCCGCCGCGATGATCAGTCCGAAGCCGGTGATGGCGAGCGCGCCGCCGATCCCGGCGAGGAACAGCAGGCCGGCGATCGCGGAGCCGATGACGTTGAAGAGCATGGTCGCCAAGAACGCGCCGAAGATCAACGGCGACAGCAATACGAACAGCGGCGGGTTGAGCAGAATGAGCCCGATGGTGTCGATCCCGAGCACGCCGAAGGCGAGGAACGGAATCGCCACACTGGCGATCGCGATGCCGGTCGCCGTCAGGCCGGAGCAGGCCATGGTCAACGCGACGACGCCGGCCGTCCCGATGAAGGTGGCGACGACGACCGCGAGCGCCACCGCCGCGACCGCGAGACCGCCGGCGACCGCGACGATCAGGCCGAGTGGAATGGTGATCAGCGCCAGCGGCGGGAAGAGCAGCGTGACCACGAACAGCGCCGCGAGCACAGCGAAGATCACCAGGGCCCCGCCGACGATGACGATGCCGGCGCCGGACACCGCGAGCAGCCCGCCGATCAGCGGTCCGGCGAACAGCATCACCACACCGAAGAACATCGGCAACGCCGTGAACAGGGCGAAGGACAGCGGAGCCAGCAGCGGGCCGAGGAAGGGCACCATCAAGATCAGCGCTGCGGTGATCGCGAGACCGACCAGCGGCACCACGTGCTGCACCAGCTCGACGGCCGCATAGACCGCGGCGATGAACGCCGCGCCGATGAACCAGGCGAAGATCGCCGCAGCCAGCACGAGCACCCCACCGGCCAGACCGAGCACGGTCGCGATGATGACGATCGGCGCGGCCAGGATGATCAGGGGCAGCATGATCGGCAGCGTCACGACGGTCAGCACGATGCCGATGACCAGCAAGACCGGCAGCGCGATCAGCGCGGCAACGACGAGCACGGGGATCGCGAGCAGGATCAGGACGGCGATGATCGGCAGCGCGATGATGGCGAGTGGCAACAACGCGAGAGCCGGGATCATGAACAACCCGGTGTGGTTGAGCGCCAAGCCGACCACGTTCCGCAGATCCTTGCGCACCGTCGACAACAGATCGGCGGCGGTCGGTCCGGTCAGCATGGACAGGAATTCCCGGACCGGATCCGGCGCACGCAGCACCGTGCCGAGCGCATCGATCAGTGGCACACCGATCTCGGTGAGCTCGGGCGAGATCGATCGGACGAACTCCCCGATCGGGGCAGGCATACCGTTGCCGTCGGCGAACGAGGTCAGTAGATCCCGCAGCCCCGCACTCGGATTCGGTCCGCTGATCGGGAATCCGAAGGCTTCGGCGGCCTGGGTGATCAGATCGTCGATGGCGTCGCCGCCCGGCTTGCGCAGGCCTGCACCGGCCATTTCGGTTGCGCTCGTGACGAATCCGAGCAGATCGTTGATCGGCTGGCGCAGCGGCCCGTCCGGGAACGCGGTGTCGGCGAAGTTCGCGATCTGGCCGAGATCGAGCCCTGACCCCGTGATCTGGGCGACGGTGGCGGCGATATCGGACACCGGTTGCGATACCGGCCCGAGTAGATCGGTGATGGCCGGTGCGACCGACGTCGACATGGGCACACTCGACGGTGCGCTGTCACGCGCCGGCGTGCTGTCACCCATCGGCGTGCTATCGCGCATCGGTGCGTTCGGCGTCGCGGCCGGCGCCGGACTGCCCGCACCAGCGGCCCACGGGGCGGTCGCAGTGCCGATCACCGACAACCCCGAATCGATCATCGAGCGCGTGCCGGGGTCGAGATGCTCGTAGGCCGTCGTGCCGAGGTTCGACAGTATGTCGCCGATCTCGCCGGCGCCGATCGGGCTGGGTGACGGCGGAGCGTCGGCGCCGATCGGGCTAGGTGACGGCGGTGCGTCGGCTGAGGCATGCGCACCGGACACCATGACGGTGGCCAGCCCCGCGAAGGCCGCGGCGGCGCTCAGTCCGCGCCGGTTCCGGTTGGTTTCCAGGCGGTGCTTTGCCTGTGCCTTGGTCGTCTTGATCTGACGTGTTTTCGTCCGCATTGTCGAACACCTTTCAGTCGATCCCGGCGAACCGGGTGCTGGTTTCCGGACAGACGCAATGGGAGATCGGATGGGAAGGGCTACTGCGGACCGGTTTCGCCCGGTCCGCAATACGCCCGCGATATCCCGCCGTTGCTCCCGATGGTGACGCCTACGTGGCTGTGCAGAATGCCCAGCACATCCCGGCATCGGAGAAAGGCGTGCAGATCTTGCCCCGCTCCCTGCTGACAGGAGAGCGTCAGCACATTCGGTACCGAGTAGTCGGCGGTGCAACCGGGCGGCGGCGGGTGTGCTGCCGCCATTCCGGCAAATGGAATCACACCCAATATGCCGACCGTGGCCGAAGTCAATGCCCAGCGTTTGCGATGGTTCTTCACCCTGAAGATGGTTGTGCATGTGGCTCGAACCGGTCAATCAGCTGATTCGGACAAAACGTCATATTCCCTGGTAGAAGCGGTGATCGCATAATCGCCAGCATATTTTCGTTATATTATGGTTATGCGGCGGTAGTTGAATTAACTGTTCGAATGGGTTCCTGGGTTGCGTGCTGACGATTCTTGCATCGGCCAGTGCAGATGCACTATTGGGCAACGTCAGGGGCGACTGTTGGATGTCACAATGGTCCGTGTCGATATCTGGGTAAGTTAATAGTAGACAATTGTTCGAAGGATTCGGTCGATATGTTCGATCGATAGTAAGTCTAAGGTAATGACGGATATTCCGCTGCCGAATTTCCGTCCGCGCGTAAAGCCGCAATCGGACCGATGTGATTGATCAGGAAGTCTGTGTCCCGGTTGCGATAGATCTCGCGTGCACAAGTAGGTCGCCGGGATCCACTCGATCAACCGTGAATATCATCGGTGCCGATATGCCGGGATCGACCGCCAGCCGTTGCTCGGCGGCCTGCGGATGGCAGTATTCGTCGCCGTCGGCGTGCCGCGCGGTGAGCGCGAGCAGCAGTGCGACCACCGCGAGCGCGACCAGGCCGGTGGCACCGACCAACAGCAGCCGCCACGCGTGTCTCCGGCGGGCCACCGCGCGCGCCGACTCGGCAATGAATTCACGCGCGACGCAGTTCAGTGAATTCGTCTGCGCGTCGAGTTCGCTCGCCGTGTCCAGGCGACACTTGCCGTAGAGCAGCCGTGCGGGGCGGCCGTCGGTCGACCAGGCGCGCGCATCCTCCTCGACGCGTTGGCGGGCCGGAGCGAACTTCGCTTCCTCGGCAAGCCAGCCCGTCATCCTGGGCCACCCCGTGAGCAGCGCGTCATGCAGCAGTTCGACCTCCCCGTCGCGGTGGACCAGCAGGCGCGCGGCCACGAACTTGTCGATGACCGCCGCGGTGCGTCGCGGGTCGGCGGACTCGCTGACCAGGATGTCGTAGCGGACTCGACTGCGGATGGTGGTGTGCGGTCCGGCCAAGGTGAGCGCGATGAGAAGTCTTCTGGCGGTGTCGTGTTCGTCGGTATCGAGCTCGAACCACACTCGTTCGGCGGTCGCCGCGACAGTGCCCGAGACACGGCCCGCGGCCTTGTACAGATCCACTGTCAAGGTTTTGCTCTTGCGCTTCGACCAGATCTCCCGCAGCACGTTCGACAGCAGGGGCAGCAGCGCGGCCCGGGCATGCGGGGACGCGGCGGAGTGGACATCGGACAGCAGGACATCGACGAGGTGCTGGTCCACCCGCAAGCCGAGCGTCGCGGCCGGCGCGGTGATCGCTTCGCGCAGTTCGTCATCGGTCATCGCGCCGAGCACCATGGACCGCTCGGGCAGCGCCGAGGCGAGCGGCTCGTAGTCCAGAATGTCGGGGACGCGATTGACGTCGAGGACCAGCACAACCACATTGGTGGCCGCCAACCCGCGCACCACGTCGAGGAAGAGACTGCGTTGTGCTTCGCCTGCGCACCGGGTGAACAGTTCCTCGCCCTGGTCGATCAGGATCAGCTGATTGCCGTCGCCCGAATAGGGGACAGTACGTAGCGCGGCGAGGGGATCGGTCCCGAGGCTGATCAGGATCGGTGTGCGGGATCCCGGATGGGCCTGCAACCCAGCGGCCAGCAACGACGACTTGCCGGTGCCCGGATAGCCGAGCAGCAGCACCAGTGACGTGTCGCAGGTCGCGGCGGCTTCGACCAGGTCGGTGAGCTGGCTCAGTGCCGCGTCGCGACCGAAGAACAGGTCGGCGTCCTCGGCGCGGTACGGGGCGAGGCCGCGGTACGGCTCACGGTTCGGGTCGCAGGCGACGGCGGGGCTGTCCGAGCGAGATGCCGTCCAGGTCTCGTGCCAGTTCGCCAGATCGAGCAGCGATGGATCGAGGCCGGCCGGCACGCTGTTACGGCTGTGCACCGCGGTGATGAGCACCTCCAGCACCGGCCGCACGGCTTCGAAGGTGGCGGGCACCCGGTCGGCGCGCCGCCATTTGCTGATCTGCTGCTCGGTGACGGTAGTCGCCCCGTTGGTTCGGGTATTGACCGCGCGGACAACGGATTTCGTCGGAGGCGCGCCCGCTACCCGGAAGAGCAGGGTCAGCCGTTCGCCGAAAAGTCCCTTCCGGTGGCTCATTTCGCCTACCAGAGCCCGGCCGATGACGGTTGCTGATCGTGTTCGCTACGTGCGTGGAGCATCTTCGAAACTCCTTGTGCTGGCTGGGTGGTCAGGCGCGAAATGCCTGATCCGGGCGCGCTGGCCGACTTGGTCGGCAGGTGGCGACTGCCTCCGGAGGGTGTTGTGAAGTATCACAAAATATACAGATATGTATTTTATTCAAGTATGTACACTTTTCTGGTGGGTACGCAACAGGGCGACGATGAGACGGATATCACTGGCCCGCCTGACCGGCCGTTGTCCCGCAAGCGGCGGCAAACTCGGGAGCGGTTGTTGAGCGCTGCGTTGGATGCGTTCGCGGAACGGGGTTTTCACGCGAGCTCGGTGGAAGACATCTGCGAGCGGGCTGGGATGACGCGCGGTGGCTTCTACGGCAACTTCGCCTCGAAGGAAGAGCTGTTCCTGGCGCTGTATGAGCAGCAAACCGCCCACCTCCTCGACGCGATCAGCACGCCGCCGCAGGCGAAGGACACGGCGATGCAGGAGTATGTGCCTGCTTTTCTCGGGATGATCCCGCAGGATCTCCGGTGGCATCTGGTCAACTCCGAATTCGCCCTGCACGCGCTGCGTGACCCCGCGGCAGCCGCCGTCCTGGTTGAGGCGACCACGCGCTTGCGTGCTCGAATGAGCAGCCGCATCGACGACGTACTCACCGCGGCGGGACTACGCCTCACCGTGCCCACCGACACCGTCGTCCGCTGGCTGTTCGCCGTCCGCAACGGTGGACTCACCCAGGCCTATCTGGAACCCGATCTCCTGCGCCCCAACGAGCTGCCCGACCAACTCGCGCAACTACTCCTCGTCGTGGCCACCCGTGCGGCCGACCACAGTTAGCTCGCCTGGCCACAGCGCGCTCGAATTTCTGTTGACGTTGACACGTCTGCGTCGCTGACGCAGACGTGTCCCCGACGCCCACCAAGGCCGTCGATGGTGTTGATTTGCGTTGCCTCTGTTGAACCGCGCTGTCGCCCGAAAGCTGTTGGCGTGCGTGGCAAACGCCGGTACCGAGCTATCGAACCGATTCGAGTGATGGGATCCACGCTGTGCCTTCGCCCCACGACGATGAACCGAATAAGGCTCTCCCGCAAGAGATATCATCGGAGCCAGGCACACTACCGGCGGCCGAGAAGCGGTCGCGATGGCGGACCGACCGCCGTGCCCGCTACGCGCTGCTGGGATTGGCCCTCATCGTGCCGACCGGGACCCTGTTGATCGCCCGCACGGACTCGGCGCCCCCGCGCCCGCAGTTCAGCAAGTTCGTCTCGGGAACCTTCACCTCCGGCTTCGGAACCCACTGGGGCGTACAGAATTTCGGTGTCGATATCGCAGGCCCGATCGGCACGCCCATCGTCGCCGTCGCCGACGGCACCGTGCTCGAAGCAGGTCCCGCCGCCGGATTCGGCATGTGGGTACGACTCCTGCACAACGACGGCACCATCACCATCTACGGCAATATCGACACCGCAACGGTATCCAGCGGGCAACGGGTATTGTCCGGCGATCAGATCGCAACCCTCGGCAACAGAGGATTCTCGGCAGGCCCGCATTGCCATTTCGAGGTATGGCTGGCCGGCAAAGACAAGACCGACCCGGTCCCATGGCTCGCCACCCGCGGCATCGACCTCGGCCCCCAAGCCCCCTGACAAGCCCTGGCGCCCGTCCAGGTCGGCCCCACCGTACGACGTCCCCCGTCGCTTCTTCCCGCCAACGCGGCTGGCTCGAATGAACAAGGAGGTCTGATGGTCCGCCACCAACAGGTAGACGATTCCGCCGGTGACGACCGGCAGGGCGGACCGCCGATGACGTATCAGCGGCCATGGACTAGCGCGGACGATGCGACGGTCCGGCTGCGTCGCTGCCGAGAACCCTTGCCGCACACCGAACGGCTGTATCAGAACGTGGTGTCGCGGACCATCGAACCTCTCGAGTTGGAGATCGCCCAGGAGCTCCCCGACGTCTGCAGTCGGCACGGGCGTCCCGCAGTGGCGCGCAAGCCGATCAGGGTGTGTTTCTACGATGCGAAGCAGCACCCCCGGTTTCATCGCATCGCCGTAGCGAACTGGCCTACCAAGCAGCTGTCGCCGTTATCGACGATCCTCGTCGGTGACTGGCCGGTCTGTGACCGGTGCGCCGGCGCCGCTCGCCGCGCTCGCCGCATTGCGGCGGTGATCGCGGCGGTGATGACCGTGAATCTACTCGTTTTGGCGTTCCTGATCGTCGCGGCCAGGGCCGGGCTGATGACCGACTTCCAGGCAGCGGTGCGACCTTTGGCGTGGATGCTGTTTCCAGGCTCGATTCCGATCGAAATCTGTGTGCTGGTGTTGTTGCTGCACAGCGGAACGGAGCCTGCGGTGTTCCGGCCGATCTATGACGAGCGATTCGCCTTCGTTCGAGCCCACCCACATTTTCGTAAATCCTTGCAGGCTATGCCCAACGGCAGACCCCCTACAGCCCCCACCGACCACTAGGCGGCTGGTTTCCAAGACGAACGCGGTTTCGCTCCGGAATCCGGTGGCGTGCATCGGGCTAGGGGGCGTGATCGCAAACATGTTCCACTGCGCCTGCGGTGTCGACCGATGATCACGCCTAGCAATCCCGTGGCCATCAATGTCGGTTCTGGCGGTTTGCTGAATATATGCTTCAGCTGTCGACATCTGGTCTGATGCCGCGAATGCAGCGCGTGTTCTTTGAATAACCGATTGCTACGACATTGCTTTTGAGCGCAGATTTGCCCGGCCGAAGAGGTCCAACGCTGTGCCATTGGGGCTGGAGGCCACTGAATCAATAGGCAGCACAACAGGTTTTCCGGGCTCTGCGGTTGCGGGACCGGTGTATCCGAACATTGGAGGTCGAGATGTCCAGTAAGGCGGAGCAACGCGTCTGCAGGTTCGGCGTTGCCGCCGTGGCCGTCATGGTGACGTTGGGCGGGCCGGCAATCGTTTCATCGAATCCGGCGGGCGCGGCGCCACCCCTTCCGCAGGTGGATGAGTTCTACCAGCCACCAGCCGGTTTCGAGTCCGCGGCGCCGGGCGCGATTCTGCGATCCCGGCCGATCGAGTTGGTGGCGCCGTTGCCGGCGCAAGCTTGGCAACTGCTCTATCGCACCACCGACGTGTTCGAGCGGCCGGATGTCACCGTCACCACGGTGTTCCTGCCCGACAATGTCCGACCGGACCGGCCGCTGGTGTCGCAGCAAATGTTCGAGGACGCCTCCGGTCCGCAATGCGTCCCGTCCTACGGTCTGCAGGCCGGTGCCCAGTCCTCTACGGAGACCACGGGGCAGATAAAGGATTTGCAAACCATGCTCTCGAACGGCTGGGTGGTGTCGGTGCCCGACTTCGGCGGGCGATTCGGCCACTTCCCGGTTGCCCAAGAGCCCGGTTTCATGACGCTGGATGGCATTCGCGCGGCCACCCAGTTCGCTCCGCTCGGTCTCGGCTCCGAGACCCGCGTCGGTCTGTTCGGGTATTCGGGCGGCGGGTTCGCGACGGGGTGGACGGCTGAGCTGCAACCCAGTTACGCACCTGAGCTCAACCTGGCCGGCGCCGCGTACGGCGGCCCCGGAGCTGATATCAATGCGGCATTGTTCACCACGAACGGCGGGCCCTTCTCGGCCATCGTCGGTAGCGGTCTGTCGTCCTACTACGCCACCTATCCCGAGGTCAAAGCGGCGATGCGGCCGCACCTGACACCCGAGGGGGCGGCCGTGATGGATCAGATCCAGACGCAATGCCTGTCTAAGACTCTGGCCCAGCAGTTCTTCGGCGACTGGAAACGGTATTTCGACATCCCGCTGGACCAGGTCCTGGCGTTGCCGCCGCTTGCCGAAGTTATCAACGAGGCCAGGTTGGGTACCCACGCGCCGTCTGCGCCGCTTTATGTTTTTCAAGCTGTGCCGGACGAAGTGATTCCGGTGGGCTCGACCGACCGGATGGTCGAAGATCTCTGTGCGCGTGGGGCTAGCGTCACGTACATACGTGAGCAGCTAGCCGAGCACCTGAGCATGATTTTCTCGGGTGCCCCCGCCGCGTTCTCCTGGCTGGGGGAACGCCTGAACGCCGACACTCCGGCGCCGACCGGATGCAGCAGCACCACCGTGCTGTCCCAATTCATCGCCCCGAAGTAACGGGTCGTGCAGTGCGCCGGGCCCCACGGTCGCGGCCCGGCGCACCGTTCACTCGACACGACGTAGTTCTCTGCGAGGGCGCCGGATCCGAAAGGCACACCGCGCCAACCAGATCCGCTGTCGCAGCGAGGTCCAGCCGCGGCGCCCGCAGCCTCTGGCTATTCAGCAGTCTCCTAGAGGTGTGTCGCTGTGCGGACAAGGTCGGCCACGGCTTGGGATCTGCTGTGTGGCGGCCAGGCGATGACAGTCGTGACGGTTGGTGCGTCCGGCACGGGCACGATGGCGTGATCGTCGCGTAGCTGGGCGCGCAGCGACTCGGGCATGAGCGCGCAGGCCCGGCCGAGGGTGATCAGCTGGGTCAGTTGGGTGTGGTCGCGAACCTGCGGGCCGGGGCCGTCGGGATAACTGCCATCCCGTCGAGGCCAGCGTGGCAGGGGCAGGTCCGGCAGGGTATTGACCTCGGCCATCGACAGGTGGGGTCGGTCGGCGAGGGGGTGTCCCGCGGGCAGGACCACGATCTGCTGTTCGGTGTGCAGGTCCTCGGTGTCGAATCCGGCTGTCGTGTCGTAGGGCCGGTGGAGCAGCGCAACGTCGGCACTCCCGTTGCGTAGCAGGCTTTCCGGTTCGCCCGGCCCGCAGAGCATCACCTCGACTGCGACAGCGGAGGGTTCGGCGGCATAGGCGTCCAGCAGCTTCGACAACAGTTCTCTGGACGCTCCTGCCTTGGTGGCCAGCACCACGCCGGGCCGGTCGGCAGCTGCACGGCGGGTGCGGCGCTCGGCGGCGTCGACCGCTTCGAGGGCGAGCCGGGCCTCCCGCAGAAGCACCGACCCGGCCGTGGTCAAAGTGATTGCGCGTGAATTGCGGTGCAGCAGAACGGCTCCGAGTCGCCGTTCGAGCTGCTGGATCGCCCGCGATAGCGGTGGTTGCGCCATGGCGAGCCGTTGTGCCGCCCGCCCGAAATGCAATTCCTCGGCGACGGCGACGAAATATCGCAACTCCCGCGTCTCCACCCGATCATGGTAACCGGCAATGACCACTACCAATACCCGTGCGGTATCGCCGCCCACCCGATCGGTCTTGGACGCAACCCCCGGAATCGCAGCAGGATCGACGGTGTGAGTGAACAGACGATTGCGCTGGTGACCGGCGCGAACAAGGGAATCGGATACGAGATCGCCGCCGGCCTGGGCGCGCTCGGCTGGCGAATCGGTGTGGGCGCGCGTGATCGGCAACGCCGCGCCACCGCGGTCGAGAAGCTGCGCGCGGCCGGGACCGATGCGTTCGAGGTGCCGCTCGACGTGACCGACGACGCGAGTGTGGCCGCAGCGGCCGAATTGATCGCCGACCATGCCGGCGGGCTCGATGTTCTGGTCAACAATGCCGCGATCACCGGCGGTATGCCGCAGACACCGACCACGGTCGATCCCGCGACCGTGCGAATCGTCGTGGAAACCAACGTGATCGGTGTCATCCGGGTCACCAACGCGATGCTGCCCATGCTGCGCGCCTCGGCATCACCGCGAATCGTCACCATGTCCAGCAGCGTCGGCTCGCTCGGCCTGCAAACCACACCCGGTATCGACATGGGCCCGGTTCCCGCCGCCTACTTGGCCTCGAAGACCTTCCTCAACGCCCTCACTATCCAGTACGTCAAGGAACTCGGTGAGACCAACATCTTGATCAACTCCGGCTGTCCCGGTTTCACCGCCACCGATCTCAACGGTTTTCGCGGCGCCCGTACACCGCAACAGGGTGCGGCCATCGCGATTCGCCTCGCGACCCTGCCCGACGACGGACCGACCGGCGGATTCTTCGACGACGCCGGCCCGGTGCCCTGGTGACGGGCGCACCGGTGGACATCATTCCCGTTGTCGAAGTCAGCTGCGCGGCAACTACCTACGGCCGTTGATCTTCCGCAGAACCGCGTTGGTCTCTTCGGACCGCGCGGGTTGCGGCAAAGTAGCGCGTCGGCCGTGTGGCATAGCCATGGTCAGAAATCTTGAGACATTCCGCTATCCGCTCCGTCGTTGGTGTCCGTAAAGGCGGTATGGAACACGCAGCCACCCAGTGGAAGCACGGCCTGTTGCCACCTGTCAGTGTTTCGGCAGTATCCGGTAGACGATCTCTACCCCGCCGCCGTCCAACGGCCGCGAGCTCTCGAATTCCAAACCGGTCTGTGGATTCAGCGAATCAGTCAGGCGCATGCCGCTGCCGACGAAGAACGGCAAAATCACCAGTTCGAGTTTGTCGAGAACACCGAGCGCGTGGTAGGTCTCGATGGTGCCGGGGCCGCCGATGAGATGGACATCTCCGCCGCGATTGGCCGCGCGGACCTTCTCCAGCAGCCGCTGCGGATCGTCGTCGAAGGTGACATCGTCGGGAGTGCCCTCCGGCCGGTGCGAGCCGAGCACAAAAACCTCCAGGTCGGGCCAGGGCCAGCGCTCGGCGGTCAGCGCGGGTTCGAAGGTGGTGCGACCCATCAGCGCAGCCTCGCAGGTCTTCAGGAATTCGGCGATGCCGTGACTGCCCGGACCGTGCGCCGGATCGATGACCTGAGGCGGCCAGCCGTCGGGAGTCGTCACATAGCCGTCAGCGGCCACGCACAGGCGAGCCAGGATTTGCATGAGATCATCCTTTCGTCGAGTCACAGAAGAGACGACGCCTTCCGCCGAAATTCATCGGCAAACCAGAAAAGCCTGCCCAGGATCGTTCACCAGAACCTGGATCTGTGCCACCGCCCACCTCCCGAACTCGGCAAAGGCGGACGCTCCCTGAGCGTTCGGCCGACAGCTTGATCAGGGTCGGCCGAACGCACGCTCTTCGACAGAGCGCGCGTTGGGAAGCGCTGTCAGCCAACGATTCTGGACGGCCGACCAACGCGCGCTCCGCGGCATTACAGTGTGTTCCGTTTGGGACTCTGCGGCTCACATCGACACGAGCCGAAGCCACTCGACACATGCCGCGACCTCCTGTTCCTGCCGGTCTGCGCCCGCCACAACACGATCCGCGCCCGCGTCGCCACCGTCGCTGGCGATCTGAGCCCTGAGCACGCGGGCGGTAAACTTTCAGGGATGCGGATCGGCGAGCTGTCCAAGCGCACGGGCGTGAGTCAGCGCTCACTGCGGTACTACGAAGAGCAGGGCCTGCTGACCAGCTCACGCTCCGACGCCGGGCAGCGTCACTATTCCGATGCCGAGGTCCAGCGCGTATCGCTCATCCGGCAGCTGTTCGACGCGGGGCTGTCCAGCCGGGTGATCGCGACTGTGTTGCCGTGCGTGGAGACCCCCGGTGACCAGGGCGTCGTCGAGCTGGCGTTCGAGACGATGGTGCGCGAGCGCGACCGGATCGACGCCGACATCGCGCACCTGATCGAGACCCGAGCCGCGCTCGACGTGCTGATCAGGGCCAACAGCCAGCACCAGGCGGAGCTGTCTGCGGCCCCGGAACCGGTGGCGTCAACCTGATGCTGTGACCTGCACCTCAGCCGCTTGCCCCTTACATCGGTGTCAGGGGTGAGGATGGCGACAGAGCCCGGAACCGCCGGGGTCGGTCACACAGGAGGCGGCAGAAGATGGGGCAGGCGTGGGGTTTCGGCAGGTATGGCGGGCCCGAGGTGCAGGAGTTCTTCGATCGTCCCGATCCCGTCCCCGGTCGCGGCGAGGTGCTGATCCGGGTCGACGTCGCCGGCGTGAATCCCCTCGACCACCTGTTGCGCTCGGGTCTGGTCCCCGGGCTCGGCGGCGGGCGTCTGTTTCCCCGCGTGCTGGGCATGGAGGCAGCGGGAACCGTTCTCGCCCGGGGCGGGGACGTCGACGGGCTCGAGGTGGGTGACGCGGTCTTCGGCTTCGCATTCACCGGTGGCGGCACCTACGCCGAGACGACGGTGCTGTCCGCACCGAACACCGCGCGCATCCCGGCGGGTCTGTCCGCGATCGTCGCGGCAACGCTACCGGTGGCCGGGACGACCGCGGTGGATGCGCTCGACCAGCTCGGCCTTCCGGCCGGTGCCACGATCCTGGTCAACGGGGTCGGGGGCGGGGTCGGCCTCGCCGTCGCCCGGCTGGCTGTCGGACGCGAGCTGCGTGTGATCGGCACCGGGAGTACCGCCAAGCGAGAGCCTGCCGAGGCCATCGGGGTGCGGTTCATCGACTATGCCGCCGGGAACGTTGTCGCCGCGGCACGCGAGCTGGTTCCGGACGGCGTCGACGGGATCGTCGACCTGGTCGGAGGCACCTCGCTGCGGACGGTCGCGCCACTGGCCCGGGACCCACGCAACGTGATCGCCGTGGGTGATTCGTCTGTGGCCGATCTGGGTGGGCGTTTCGTCGAGCGTCGCCTCGACCGCGAGAACCTGGAGCGGTCCGCCCGGCTGGCCCTCGACGGAGTCCTCGCACCCGTGATCACCGCGGTCCATCCGCTCTCCGACGCCCCGGCCGCCCTCGCCACCGTCGAGAACGGTCACGCTTCGGGCAAGGTTGTCATCAAGGTGGCATGAGAAGTGCCAGGCCGACCGACGCCAGAGCGGGCCGCACCCAACACAGCGGATCGGGTAACAGCCGCACCGAAAAGCGCCAATCCGTCTTGACGGGGCCGAGCGAATGCTCGGTAATCGGCAAGTGTGGACGTTGAGAAACTGTGTCAGCCAACCATTCTGGACCGCCGACTAACGCGCGCTCCGCGGCACGAGCGTGCACTGCACGACCGGGCGGCGCAACCATCGGACTTGTAGCTCTCCAGCTGTGAGCACACCAGGGGCGGGATCGGTTGCCGCAGATGGCCGGAAGAAGCGTTGGGCACAGTTCAGAGGGGTCGCCGCCGTTGTCGTCATCGGCCTGTACATCGTTGCCCTGACCAGGTTGGCTGTCAGTGCGGACTGGGGCGACTTGACGGCAACTCATCTGTTCGGCCTGACTGGTGTCGTTGCTGGCCTGCTCGGCTTGTTTCAGTCGGGCAGGAAATGGGCGTGGCAGTTGGTCCGCGGAAACGACGGTCGAAGCGTAGAAGAGTTGTCGCGCTGCTCGTGGCCGCCTTGGCCCCGGCAGGCATCATCACGTCGATGATCCGCACGGGCACGGTTTTACCGACCCCGCGGGACAGCTGTTGATGCAAACGGCCGCGATTGGCACACTGCTGATCTTCATTACCGATAAGCCCTCGCGAGATCGGTCGTAGCCCGCTCGTCACCTTCATCCGAACGCCCCGAAATCGGCAATTGCGCGCATTGAGAAGCGCTGCCAGCCAACCGATGTGGACGAATGACCAACACGCGCTCAGTGGCATAGAGCGGATGTTCTGTGCCGCAGTGTTTCTCGCCGGTCGATCGCGCGACATGCGGCTAGTACGTTCGCTGCGTCGCTCGCAGCATTTTGGAGTGGAGTTTTGCCGGAATCTGGTTGCTGACCCACAGCGCACTCGACACACTTCTCGCGTGAGTGAAGAGATTTCGGTGGATGACCTGATCGTTGCCGCGAAGGTGCTCCAGGCCATCAGAGCCGAAGTGGGCTGCAGTATCCACGAAGCCATCGATGAGTTCGAGCTGCGCTACAACCGGCTGCGAGCGGAACGCCCGGCCGATTTCACGCTGCCGCACGGCGAATACGGCCGCAACGTCTACACCTGAGCGCAATGGCTACTGCACCGACATGCGGTGTGGGCGAGAGTCGCGGGCCGACAACTGATCCGCGGCGACCTCGTAGATGATCTCGAGGCCGTCCTCGTCGTCCCATTGCTCTCCGACCTCGACGAAGCCGTACTGCGATACCAACTGATACGAGGCCAGGTTGTCGGGGCTGATGGTGACACGAACCGTTCGCACCTGGGGTTCGCGAGCAGCCCGGTGCAACATCCGCTCCAGCGCTGCGCGCGCATAGCCGCGTCGTCGGTACGCAGGCTGGACGGCATACCCGATCTCGACCATCCCCGATGCATCGGGAAGCCCGTGGAAGCCTGCCCTGCCCACAGCAAGTCGCTTCTGTTCGTCCCAGATGACACCTGTGACCCATCCTGCGCTGGCCGGTTCCTGCTCTACTTGCGCGCCACGCATCAACCACAGTCGTCGCCACTCGGGGCCCGCGAAATGAGCCGTCAGCGGGACCGGGCTCGCCGCGTTTGCTGCCACGAGGTCGCCTGCGGCGAGCGCCTCAAATGTTCGGCGGTTCAAGTGCACTACACGCACATTCGGTAAAGATCCACATCTATCCGCGGTGACCTGACCATGAGACATGCGGCAAACCTCCCACACGCCCCTCGGCCCCCGCATCCGAATATCCCGCCGTCGGCAAATCCAGACGTTCGTGACCGGCTGGCTCGTCCCTGACGACGAGCCAGCCGAACACACTCAATTCGGCAGATCCAGATGTTCCAGAAGCGTTGGTAGCCGACCGGTTCGAGGCCGGCCACCAACCACTCAGAACGCGCGGGTCGCGGCATTTCAGTGCCTTCGGGCGCTCCCGGAGGTCGGTCCGGCGTGCTCGGTGCCGGGGCCACCTCGCCGCGCGGCAAGAACGGTCGTCAGTGGTATCAAGTCCGGTGATCTGCTGACCCTGGCGGATCAGCTCGGCGAGCCGCTCGAATGTCAACGGAGCCACGGGAATTCCGCGCTGAGGACAGTGGATCGATCAGGCGTTCCAGATGATCGAATGGTTGTCGGTGGGGTCTGCCACTATGACCCATATGGCGACAATTGATCCCCTGGCCCCATTTCAGTGGCTCAATGCATTCGAGAACCAAGCAGACCCGCTGGGCGAGATCTTCAGCGTCGGCTTCTTCCGAAACCTGGCCCCGTCGCAGGTGGTGCGCCGTTTCAGCAAAGGCGACGACTCCGGCCAGGAGTCGGACTTCGAAGAGCTCAACGACAGGATGGTCGAGTTCCTCGGCAAGACTGGCGGCGGGCACGGCGGCGGTCACGTGGGTGTGTTTCGGGCCGGTGTATGGAGTGTGGCCATCGAACCGGTCGGGTGGTGGATGACTGACCGCGAGACGCTGCCGGAACTATCGCGCGACTGTGAGGTCCTGGCGATCACCGTACACGGCTACGCCGAGCACAGCCTCGAGTACGCGATCGACGGGACGATCGTGACCGGCCACCGACTGGAGTACCCGCATGACCGTTGGGGTTGCGACCCCGACCGGCTCAACGACTACATGCGCGAGCTGGGCATGGAGGTGGAGTTGGGCATGACCGACAATGACCATATTTATGACCCTGATGAAGACGAGAGCGACTCCGACTACAGCACCTGCGTGCCGCGAGCCTTCGCCCTGGCGGCGAAGGTCACCGGAGTGTCGTTCACGGCAGACATGCTGGACCAGCCCCTGATCATCGGACCTATCGCCTACCGATGGTCGCCTTCCGGCCACACCACCGCTTGACCCGGTGCGCGTGCTGGTACGACCGGCGAAGTCGTAGAACGCATTTCGGCCCGCTCGACATCCACCTCGAGGACCATCGGGTGAGCGCGCTATGCGGCTAGTCATCGCGCGCTCGGGACCGCACGATAGTCGGATGCCGGATGCTCGGATTCATACCGCGCGGGTTAGCGAGACAATCAGAAGCCGCAGGTTAGCCTCATGTCCGCAGATACATTGCGGCGCTGTGGTTCTGAACACCGGACCGACACGGCGGGGGTAGTGTTCGAGCCACAGTCTCGCTGGCTCGATCAAGGGGAATCATGGAAGTTCACGACATCACGCCCGACACGATTCCAGCTGAGATCGGCCAGTCCGCGGCCGTGATCAAGGTCCGGGAAGTGCCCGCCGCCGTCGAGGCTCGCCGAGCCCTGCTCGAGGCGATCGCCCAGGAAGCACGCGCCGCGGTCGACAAGGAGCCGGGAAACGCATCGGCCGCTCTGCTCGAACTCACCCAAGCCTATGCGCTACTGGCTTCCGCGTCGGTGCCGGTAGGAACCGACGGCGGCAGCGCTGAGTTGGCACTCCAAGGCAGGTCTGGCGGTCAAAAAGTTGGCCTGTGTCTAGAGCTGGAGCCCTAATACAGTTCAGCGCGGTGTCGCGGCCCCCACCGACAGAAGCGCGTATCGCTCGGATGCGCGCTTCTCGGCGGTAGCGCGCGTTGAGATGCGCTGCCTGTCAACGCTTCTGGATATTTGACCAACGCACGCCAGCGGCTGGCTACAGGTCGTCGCGGTGCACGTAGGGTCATCGCAAGACAGATCTTGCCGCGTCAGAACGTGTCCTGCCCGACCGGGGCGTGTCGGATCACGATCTCGTTGCCGTCGCTGGTACGCACCGCGACCGCGTGCAGCCCCGGTTCGCCGGGCACGAACCGCAGCGGCAAGCAGTCGAAAGTCTCCGTTCCGATGTGCCTGCGGAGCTGCTCCCGGTCACCGGCGACTTCCAACCAGGCCACCCCGGCCGCGATTCGATCACCGACAACGTCGCGGCGGGCGGGGTTCTTGTTTGGATCATCCCGGTAGTACCAGTTCGGCAGGCCCTGCTGCCGGGCTCGCCATGCTGCCTGCCCGGCAGGCGTGCTGGTGATCACTCGTTGTGTGCCGTCCGGGTCTGTCCGTCCTGGGACCACCTGGACCTCGCTGCCCAGTCGCGACGCGACCTGATCGAGGTCATCGAGGGTGTCCGCGCGCAGGCACCAGAACATCCAATGGTCCGCGCCGTCGCTGGTCGCTCGCCGGAACCACGACGACGCGGGGTCGTCAGTTGCCCCGGTAGCGCTCTCCACCTCCAGGTAGACGTCGGCGCCCAACGGGAATATCCAGTTGCGCACCCCACCACCGGGGAACACCCCGCCTTCATAGTTGCCGAACCCGGTCTGCTCAGCCAGCCTGCGTACGCCGTCGTCGAGATCGCTTACTCCGAGCGCAAAGTGGTCCAGATGAAACACAGCTACAAGTCCCTCCAACTCGAGTGAGTGCGTCGCCGCACTATCACGTTACCCGGCAATGGGTTTCGCCCAGCCGAAGCTCGCGATCAGCGACATTGCCGCTCAGTCGACCTAACCGAAGTCAGTACGGACGGCCGCGATGCAGCACGTCCT
Source organism: Nocardia sp. NPDC046473 (assembly GCF_040645995.1). Lineage (NCBI taxonomy): Bacteria > Bacillati > Actinomycetota > Actinomycetes > Mycobacteriales > Nocardiaceae > Nocardia > Nocardia sp. NPDC046473. The sequence goes on along the minus strand of NZ_JBEYZJ010000004.1, from coordinate 268,960 downwards.
ACGCCGATGTGTGCGCGTTTGGCTCGATACTTCCCGAGATCCGTTGCTGGACAACCGATCAGGGGGAACTGATGCAACTGGCCTCTCGGCCGATGCCAGCGCCAGTTCCTCTTGATCATCAGACCAACAGCGATACCGCGGCCCGGCGAGCGTGACTGCCCGTGCATCGGCTTGATCCGCACGCCCTTCGGCAAGCTCGTCGTGCCCGTAAGGCTGGTCCGCGACGCCCTTGCTGATCCAGGCGTTCGAAAGTGTCGGCGTTGGTCAACGCGGCGTGCGCCCAGGGTAATTCGATCAACTGTGGCGGCGCGTCGGGCCGCGGCGACTTGACCGCTCGGTCGTTGATGACATGCCAAAGCGTCTCCAGCTTGCCATGTCGGAGCAGGCCGGTGAACGAGGCGATCGAATCGCCGGTGGCCGAACTGCGAACAAAGGCGAAGTTGATGCAGTTGCCGAGATGGAGACCGGTGACTGGGACCTGGACACCGGCGAAGGAACTGTCACCTAATGCCGTCTCGAACGTACCGGTGATCGCGCCGCCACTGTCGTCGGTGACGACGAGGGTGCTGCCGTACTGGTTGCGCCACTTACCGATCCAGCTGTGCTGGGTGCCCGAGTTGGTCATGGTCGTGACAATGGGTCCGGGTTCGATGGCATTCCGACGTGACCGCGGCTCCAACTGGCCTCAGGCCCGGCATCAACGAATCCAACTCGGCCATCACGTGATTCAACACACGCGTCAGACCCGTGCGTGTCGGGTGACTCGGCAGCTACCGCGCGGCTGGGGGCAGGAGCCGGCCGCTGAGGACGGGACGCTCATTGAGGTCATCCAGAGGTAGCCCGACGCCGAGGTTCTCTGCGAGCCGGTAGAACATTCCGCGGGATCCCAAGGGGCCGTCTTCGTCTTCTTCGGGTCGGGCGCCGAGGGCCTGCATCTCGGTGTCGAACCGGTGCGGGTCACTGCCGGTCCGTTTGAAGGGGCCGGTGGTGCGGAGTCCGGTGATGAGGCGGCCGTCCTCGGCGTACCGGAACACCACTCCTGGTTTCTCGCTGGCGTTCAGCACCAATGCTGCGGTTCCGATCGAGGCGCGCAGCACCAGTCCCCGGTCTTCGAAGCTTTTCCAACTAGTGTGCTCCCACGCCCAGGCCCAGCTTCGGTAATGCCCTGCGCTGACCACATATCCGTTGGATGCGTAGAGATGGTCGCCCAGCTCGTAGTGGAAGTCATCGGGCCCGCGCACCGCCACGGTGTTCTGGTCGACGCCCATCCGCTCCAATAGCTCCCGGGCGTTGATCTGACGCGCGAAGGTGAGGTTGAGTAGCGGCAGGTCCCTGCCGTACATCCACCCGAGGTCACCGGTCGTGGCGTTCACGACGCCTCCGGCTCGTTGATTGCGATCACGGTCATCAGCTGAAGCAGTCACAGCGGCTGACACTGCCATGAGCCACCGACATCCATGTCGATCAGCTGTCCGGTGGTGGACCAAGGGGCCATGCACGGGCAGCAGCAGGGTGTCGACGGCGACGTCCGGGACGGTGAGGGCGTCGCCGGGATGGAACGGGGCGTCCTCGATCAAGAACCCGATGTTGCCGACACGGGGGAGGTCGGGGTGGATGACAGGGGGCGTCCCATGAAACTCGGGTATCGCAGTTAAAAGGTTAGGAGACAACAATTTCGATTGTGAACAAGCCGAGTCGCCAGCTGCTCACGCAGCTGCGAGATGAGCACCTGCAAGCCCCGTTTCCGCCACCTGCACGCGGCGTGGACATCGCGGGTGTGGATCTGGTGATGGTGGATGCGGGCGTGGCGGGTTGCGTCCACACGGCCCTGTCGCGGGCGCTCGATGATGATGGTCGTCGAAGCCTGGTCCGATGCATCGGGTGGTTGGACACGATCCTGCCGAACCTCGAAGACGATTACGAGGTGGAGTATTTCGGGCGGGTGCGCGACTTGGCCATGGCGTTGGCCGCATACGAAGAGATCGAGATCGACACCGGACTACCACTGACTAGCGCGCGACATGCGGCGTGCGCGGATGCCTGGTCAATAGGACGTTCGTTCCGTACCGACTTTTGAGTTCGCAGGCACTCCGACGATGTCCGGTGAGATATCGGTGGGAAGCGGTTCGTGGAGGTCGGCGCGTAGGCCGTCGAGGGAGATGCGCAGCAGTCGGCGCCACATGTGCGGGCGGCACTCGTCGGTGATCTGGACGGCGTGGCCGAGCGAGACCAGTAGGAGCAGTAGGTCGTCGGCGGTCACTCCCGGGCGGAGCAGATCCGTGGCGCGGACGCATAGCTCCTCGATGACCAGGCGAAGCTGCCCAAGGCCCTCCGGGTCGGGAACCGGCACAGCCAACGCGAAGTGCTCCATGATCGCGCGGTGGTGTGCGTAACCGGTCAGGGCCTGCTGGTAGAAGTCGATCAGTGCCGCCCAGGGATCCTCGGCGCCGGCCGCCGCCGTGCGCGCGGATTCCGCCCACTCCGTGAAGTCCTTGCGCAGCACCGTCTGGACCAGATCTTCCTTCGTCGGGAAGTGTCGGTAGAGGGTGCCCATGCCCACCTCGCTGCGGCGGGCGATTTCGCGTACATCCACCGCGGTGCCTTGCTCGGCCAGCACTGCGGATGCGGCCTCGACGATGGCTTCACGGTTGCGGATCGCGTCCGCTCGGGGCGCGCGCCGCCGACTGGTGCTTTCCGATCCGGTTGCCGTCATGCGACCAGCCTATCTCCTTATGCGGAGCACATGCTCCGCTCTGTGTTAGCTTTGAGGAGCAAGTGCTCCGGATAGTGAATGAGGATGCCATGTCTGATCCGTCCACGGCCGCCGCCTACGAGGCCGAGGTTCCCGACATCAACAGCTGGAACGCCCGAATCATCGCCGAGGTCCGGGCGAACGCCGGATATGCGGCGTGGAGTAGCGAGGCCGATTTCGCTGCGGGCCGCCCGGTCCCGCCCCGGTTCCCCGGCTTCGATGGTCCGGGCATGCCGCTGATCTTGGTGCATCACATCGGGGCCAAGACCGGGCGTGCACGGATCAGCCCGCTGTTCTATCTACCGATCGGCGAGAACTGGGCTGTCTTCGCCACTCACGGTGGCAGTCCGCACCATCCGGCTTGGTATCGCAACCTTGTGGCGAATCCCCAGGTCACAGTCGAGACGGGGATGGAAACAGTGGCGGCCGTGGCCCGGCTCGCGCAAGGCGAGGAGCGCGCACGGATCTGGGCGGAAGAGATAGCGCTCGTCCCGAAGTTCGCTGAGTTCGAGGCGGTTGCGGGCAGACAGATTCCGGTCGTCGTGCTCGAGCGGGTCCATGGGAACGAGATGTGCACATAAACGTAACCGGCAACCGCTCCTGGTCTCGGTCGATGCCCGCTCATCGGCTACTCCGGACGTTCTAAAAGCGCTTGGTGGCCGACCGTTCGAGGCCGGCACCAACCGCTCGGAACGCTGTCTGCGGCATTTCGGCGCGTTCGCTAGCACGCTCCGGGGCGACTCGAACCGCAGCGAAAGACGGGTGCGCGGGTATTGAACGCTGCGGCAGCACAATGATCGTGTGGATCCCGAGCCCAATCACCGGTCTCAGTCTCGAGTAATCACCGATGCCCACCGCCGCCTCAGAGATCAATTCGCTGCGGTGGAGTCTCCCCGGTGGGCCGACCAGGCTCTTTCCGCGTGTCTGAGGCAACTCATGATCAGTACTGTCACAGAAGCCTCGCGCATCGCTGTCGAGGATGCCTGGGTCGAGGACGTGTGGACCTTCGTAGTCGTCTATCGATCCCCGTATTTCGATGGCCTGCTCGGGTTACGGCGCTCAACCTACGATCCCCGTGACGACACATTCGCGAGCATGTACTCACCGCAGTTGACCGCAGCGCCGGATTCGAAACGGTACGGCCGCGACGTCGCGGACTTCGACATCGGCGAACCGCTGGGAACCGTCGTGGTCAACCTCCGAGCAGACGACCACGGCATTCACTGGTGGGGAAGCCCTCCAGCACCACCCACAAGGTGAAATACCGACTGCCGCGCATCGACCAGACGACTGAGATACGGGCGGTCCAACCGTCTCGCTGAGCTGTGCCTGGGGCCCCGGTTACGAACGACCGGGTCGGGTGCCAATACCGGACGTTCCGACGGGCCCGGCTAGACAGATTAGTGGTTTTGGGCTCTCCGTGGGGACTGCATCGGTGGTGGTGCAGGGTGTGCGGGCCAGTAGGTGGCTTCCGTGGTGGACGGTGATGGCGTGATCGTCGAGGTGACCGAAACGATTGCGCGGGCGTGATTTCGGGCAGATTTGGATGCGTTGGCGGACGAACATGATGCCGCCGCTGCTGGAGACGATGCGTTCGGCGGTGACCGGTCCTATGGCGGGTGGTGTGGGTAGTGGTCCGGCGGGTCTGGGGCTCCACGCCGCGCCGCGCGGTTGGTCAGGGTGCCTAACAGTGTTCAGTCTGTGAGGTCGAGAACGGCCAGGGCATCGCCGTCGAATCGGTGGGTGACACGGCGTCCTGCGAGACCGTTGCCGATCTGGATGGGCCACTTGTTGGCTCCGAACAGGGTTGGTTCCAGACGGACCTATCTACGGCGCTGGGCGTAACGAATACCTACCGGCAGTACCCGCCGACAAGGCGGGCCACCGAAAAACGACGATCGGACGGAGATCTAATGCGTGCAGGCCCAGCTCGAATCACGTTCCTCGCGGTGACCTTGATCGCGTCGGCTGCAGGCGTAGTCGCACTCGCTCCCGCAACCTACGCCGCAGAAAAATGGAAATATACCTGCGACGCTTGGGTTGCCACCGGCAATGAATACACCGGAAAAGAGAAATGTGTCGCGGAGAATGGCGCACCCAAAACCGGCGAGATCAAGAAAGAATTCGACCTCTATGTCACGGGAACTGGACTCATCGCGTCCTGCCGCAGCGGTAAAGCCTCCCTTCCCGGCAAGATTGTAGGAAAGAGTTGCGAAGGGCCGGGTGACGAAATCTAGTCACCGCCGTAACCAGCTCCACTGCCTGCTCCTCGGCGCGTCGGCGGCCAACTAGTAGGCAAGGACGCCGCCGGTAGAGCGGGCAGTGGACAACCAACAGAGGTGAGCATGCGGCAGTTTCACGGCCTGCAACCCGTATGGGCGCACTCCTACTGACCGAACGCTGAAAAGTCCAATCGGGGCGGCCGGGTAACCCTCATTCGACAGCTATAGACAAAGCGCTCAAAGCGCAGCGCGGCGACACACTTTGACTTCGCATGTACACAAACACCGAGCGAGCCCCTGCGGAGTTGGTGTCGACCCATCAATGTTGCTCGCGGAGCCGAATACTCCTCGGCTTGATCACGGTCGGCCGAACGCGCGCACATCGGCGAGATGGCGTTGAGAAGCTTTGCCGGTCAACGATTCTGACCACTGCCAACGTGCAGTATGCGGCATCGCAGGACGCTCGGGTCGTTCCAATCGGGCCCCTTGCGCCGGGAGGCGCTACCGATCATCCGGCCCAGTTATCGACCTGGATGATCTCTGACGAGAAACGATCGTGACCTGTGCGACGTCCCTGCGGGCTCGGGTAGTAAGAATGGGTACGTGTCGGAAGAGGTCCAGGTCGGCGCGCCTCGTGCGCGTAACCGGTGGGGGGAGGGGGAGCGGCTGCGCGGGGAGATCCTCGCCGCGGCCAGCCGGTTGCTGTCCGAGCTCGACGGGGAGGACGGGCTGACCATCCGTGGCGTCGCCCGCGCGGCCGGTATCGCGCCGTCGAGCATCTACCAGCATTTCACCGATCGCGGCGCGCTGGTCGCGGGCCTGGCCGAGTATGAGTTCGCCCGGCTGCGTGCCGCGATGGAGGCGGCCGAGGGGCGCGTGGACGCCGGTGACGTGGTGGGCCGGGTGCGGGCGATGATCCACGCCTCCTGCCGGTTCGCGGTGGACAACCCAGGGCACTACCGGCTGATGACGGCCACCGGGCCGCCCCGGACCGCGCCCGATGTCCGGCCCGCCGGTTCGCTGATCGACGTGGTCGACCTGCTCGTCGCCGGGTTCGAGCGTTGCGCCGCAGCGGGTTTCGCGCTCCGGGTGCCCGCGGAACGAGCCGCGGTGATCGCGTTCGTCGGCGCGCACGGCCGCGTCGCCCTCTTCCCGAACTCCGCCGGGTACGCCGACGCGGACTCGGTGCTGTCGTTCGTCGACGAGTTCGTCTCGCTCGTCTTCGCCTGAACACGGCGTCTCCGCAGGGGGTGGACAAGTCTCACCAAGATTCCTAACATTTGTTCGGTAAGTATCTGAACAAGTGTTCGGTGACTTCTGTAGGAGGTCCGCGATGTCGGAGATTAAGTCCAGCGCACCCCAGTACCCGATGGCCCGAGGCCGCTGCCCGTTCGACCCACCGCCCGAGCTCGGTCGCAGGCTCCGCGAGGAGCCGGTGTCCAAGGTGCGGATCTGGGACGGCGGCGAGCCGTGGCTGTTCACGCGCTACGAGGACGTCCGCACGCTGCTGGCCGATCCGCGCGTCAGCGCCGACTCGGCCAGGGGCGGGTATCCGACGCAGTCGCCGGGGACCAAAGCCCGTCCCCGCCAAGCGAAATCGTTCATCACCATGGACAACCCGGAACATTCCGCGCAGCGCCGACTGCTTTGCGCCGACTTCACGGCCCGGCGGATGGAACAGCTGCGGCCGCGGATCCAGCAGATCGTCGACGACCTGATCGACGACCTGCTCGCCGGTCCGAAGCCGGCCGATCTGGTGCAGGCGTTCGCGCTTCCGGTGCCCTCGCTGGTGATCTGCGAGCTGCTCGGCGTTCCCTATGCCGACCGGGCCTTCTTCCATCAGGCGAGCACCGTGACGGCCTCGATCGAAGTGACCGCGGCGGAATCGTCCGCGGCCATCGAGCAACTGCTCGACTACCTCAGCGGGCTGGTGCAAGCCAAGCTCGCAGACCCTGGCGACGACGTGTTGAGCCGGCTCGCGGTGGAACAGGTCGCCACCGGAGCGATGACGGTTCAGGAAGCCGCGTCGATGGGACGACTCCTGCTGGTGGCCGGGCACGAGACGACGGCAGGCATGATCGCGCTGGGCACCGCCGCGCTACTGGAGCACCCGGACCAGCTCGCCGCTGTGCGCGACGGTGACGACGCGCTCGTGGCGAACGCGGTCGAGGAGCTGCTGCGCTACCTCAGCATCGTCCACAGTGGACGCAGGCGCATCGCCCTGGCGGATCTGCAGGTCGGCGGGCAGCTGATCCGCAAAGGCGACCCGCTGATCGCCGCGGACGACGTAGCGAACCGCGATCCGGCGCAGTTCCCCGAGCCGGACCGGCTCGACGTGACCCGTAAGGCGCGCCACCACATCGCATTCGGCTACGGCGCGCACCATTGTCTCGGCCATGCGCTCGCGCGGATCGAACTGCAGGTGGTCTACCGCACGCTCTACCGGCGGATCCCGACACTGCGGCTCGCGCTTGGGCTGGACGAGGTGGAGTTCAAGCACGACTCGATCATCTACGGGGTGCACGAACTGCCCGTGACATGGTGAATCCGGAAGAGAAGCAGAGCCGACACATGATCATCGACGTACACGCCCATTACCTGCCCACGTCATATCGGCCCATGTTGCAGAGGTTGACCGCGATATCGTCGACCGTGCCCGCAGCAAACTCGACATTAGCGGCACATCGGATGTTGGCTGCAATGTCCGATGAACCCGGGATGATCGATCAACGTATCGACATGATGGATGATGCCGGAGTCGAACGGCAGATTCTCTCTCCTGGCAGCTTGGCACCTTACGCGACAGAGTCTCAGTTGGCAGTCGAGGCGGCGCATATGCTCAACGACAGTTACTGCGAGCTGACCAGTTCACATCCCAACCGATTCTCCTCCTTCGTTTCTCTGCCCCTACCGCATATCGATGCGTCACTCGAGGAAATGCGGCGTGGGCTGGACGAGCTGGGCATGGTCGGCGTGGCGATCAGCTGTTCAGTGTTCAACCGCTCCACAGCCGAAGTGGAATTCGAGCCGCTATATGCGGAGATGAACGCTCGCGGAACCACCCTTTTCTTCCATCCGAGCCAAAACGGCATCTGTTCACCGTTCATCAATGACTACGGCTTCACGACGGCGGCCGGGGCGTCCTTGGAGGACACCGTTATCGTCCTGCATTTGATCAAACGAAACATCCCGGCCCGCTTTCCGAACATCAAGATCATCATTCCGCATCTGGGCGGCCTGATCCCGATGCAACTGGCAAGACTCGACGGTCAAGCCAACACGCCAGACCTGCTCAGTCCACCGAGCGAGATGGCTCGCAGCCTCTACTACGACACCGTCGGATGGGGTTCACAAGCCGCTCTGCGATGTGCCTGCGAAGCCTTCGGCGCCGACCAGCTCGTCCCGGGAAGCGACTTCTCTGCCCTCCTGGCGGTCGAGTCCTACCGGCGCACGTTCGAGTACATCAAGGAATCCCGACTGTTCGACCAGGAAATCGAGAAGATCCTCTACCGCAACGCCTCGGCTCTATTCGACTTCGACAAGGCACTACCGCAGCGAGTGTCCTCGAACGAGGCGAGTAACTCGTCCAGCTGCTGCGCGACCTCGTCCGATGGTCATCGGACCCGAAAGTAAGCCGGCGTCGTGAATCACGAACGCGGTCCTGTCACTCCGCCCAGACCTCATCGGCTTGCATGCCCTTTTGCCCCTGAACGGCAACGAAGGTCACCTTCTGTCCCTCCTTCAGGGACTTGAAGCCGTTCCCCTGGATCGCCTTGAAGTGCACGAAGAGGTCATCCCCGCCACCTTCGGGGGTGATGAAGCCGAACCCCTTTTCGTCGTTGAACCACTTCACGGTCCCGCTCTGCCGGTCGGCCATGGCTATACCCGCTTCATGTGAGGTAGTCGAGCCGTGACGGTCAGGATGCCCGTCACGGCATTGATCATCCCTTGCTCGGCGTTCACGGGGAGGGTTTCCGAGCCGTTGCGTCACCTGGACATTGGCGGCTCCGCCGTGGGCGGCTCATTGGACTTTGGAAGCGCCGCTTGGCTGTTCAATCGGCGGTCAGCGGCTTTTCGTGTCCGGCCGGTCTTGTTCCGTCCGGATCCCGACCTCCTGTTGTCAGATTCTTGTTCCGGGCTCTTGCACTCTCCTATCGCGAGTGCTAGAACTTATCTATGCCAGATGGCACAGGTTATCTGGTCCGACGATGAGAGAATGGAGTGTGTTGGAGGTGGCGACCATGCTGATGCGTACCGATCCGTTCCGTGATCTGGACCGTCTCACGCAGCAGGTGTTCGGCACAGCGGCTCGACCCGCGGTGATGCCGATGGACGCCTGGCGTGACGGCGATGAATTCCTGGTGGAGTTCGACCTGCCGGGGATCGACCCGCAATCGCTGGATCTGGACATCGAACGCAATGTCGTGACCGTGAAAGCGGCACGCCCGGAGCTGGATTCGGGGCGGTCGATGATCGCTGCGGAACGCTCCCGCGGGGTATTCAGCCGCCAGCTGTTCCTGGGCGAGGGCCTCGATACCGACCACATTCGCGCCGACTACACCGACGGTGTTCTGCGCCTGGCGATTCCGGTCGCGGAGAAGGCCAAGCCACGCAAGATCGAAATCGAACACAGCAACGGCAAGCACCAGGCTATCAACGCCTGACCCCGGCTGCAGCTGAATCCCCTTCAGTAGAAGCGAGGTGATGCCTGTATCCGACTCAGTGGAATGAAATGCGCTGGCGGCGATGCCGATACGCCCGGCACCACCGCGCGGTCGAGAAACCCGAAATAACCGCGCACCGCAACCCTGTGGCACAACCGGGGTATATCGCCGCCAACGCGGAATTCCCGCACCCGCACCGTTTGGTGCTCGGTCGAGCAAATCGAGTCTCCTTGTCCCGACAGGACCAACCGGTGCGTGGTTTTTCGCTCGGACACCGCGGTGCTGCACCGGCTGGCCGGGCCGAGCACCCGAACCGCCGCCCTCACCGTGGTGTGCGTGCCTTACGCCCGCGGATCCGCGGCGTCCTATCAAGCACTGGCCGCGGAGCTCGCCATCCGATACCGGGCTCGCGGTCGAGCCGCCGGGTCGTCTGACCTCGGAACAATTACTGCTGTCAGCCGAAATCCTGACGTCTTCTTTACGTCCTCCTCTGGCACCATTCAAATACCGGGAGATTTCCTTGGAGTGATTGCAGGGCAGGAGATTACGTGGGGGAAGGCGCGCCGAGGGTATGCGCGGAGCCCGGGTGTGGCGGAACAATACGCGACGGCTTCTGCGACGAATGCGGCCTTGCCCCTGCCGATCCCGCGCCGCCGGCAGCGTCGGTCCGCACGATGGCGGGTCCGATGTTGTCCGCGCGGGCCGGCAGGCGTGGTTCGAGTAGGTCGTCGTCCCGGTCGACCAGGTCGGCGCGATCGAGCCGAGGCGGGTTGGGCGCCGGTCTGGTCACCGTGGCGCCGGTGCCTTACCGCGATCCGGCCTCGGCGATCATGGCGGAGCCGAAAGTGGCTGAGCAGCACCGCTTCTGCGGTACTTGCGACCAGCCGGTCGGGCGCGCGAACGGCGGACGCCCCGGCCGGGTCGAGGGATTCTGCAAACACTGCGGCACGGCGTACTCGTTCGAGCCGAAGCTCGTCGCCGGTGCCGTGGTGGCCGGGCAGTACGAGGTGCTCGGCTGTCTGGCGCACGGCGGCCTCGGCTGGATCTATCTGGCCCGCGACCGCAACGTCAACGACCGGTGGGTGGTGCTCAAGGGGCTGCTCGACACCGGCGACGCGGATGCGATGGCCGCGGCGGCGGCCGAACGTCAATTCCTCGCCTCGGTCGAACACCCGAACATCGTCAAGATCTACAACTTCGTCGAACACCCCGACCCGAAAACTGGCAAGCCGGTCGGCTACATCGTGATGGAGTACATCGGCGGGAACTCCCTGAAGGAACTGCGCTCGCGCCTCGCCGCCGACGGCCGTCTGGAGCCGCTGCCTCTCGCACAGGGCCTGGCTTACATCCTCGAGATCTTGCCCGCGCTCGGCTATCTGCACGAGCAGGGGCTGCTGTATTGCGATTTCAAGCCGGACAACGTGATCCAGAGCGAGGAGCAGCTGAAACTGATCGACCTCGGCGCGGTCCGCAGGCGCGATGATCAGGACAGCGCCGGTTACAAGACTGACGGCTACTGTGCTCCCGAACTCGAATCCGACGGCGCCTCCATTGAATCCGATCTCTTCACCGTCGGACGCACGCTGGCCGTACTCACCGTCAATTTCGATTTCCGAGGTCGATTCCGGTACACCTTGCCCGAGGCGGCGGATGTGCCACTGTTCGCCTCGAATCCTTCCTTCTACCGGCTGATTACCCGCGCGACCGCGGCGGATCCGAATGTGCGGTTCGGCTCGGCCGCGGAGCTGGCCGAACAGGTGACCGGAGTGCTGCGCGAGGTGGTCGCCGCGCAGGACGGCGCCCCCAAACCGGCGCCATCCACCGTATTCGGCGCCGAGCGTGCGGTTTTCGGCGTCGAGATCGACGGCTGGCCCGCTGCGCTGCGCCCGCGCGCGGTGGCATCGGCGCTGCCGGTGCCGCTGGTCGATATGCAGGATCCGGCGGCCCGCTATCTGGCGACGGTGACCACGTCGGATCCGCGGCAGCTGGAGGCGGCATCGGCGGCTGTGCCCGGCTCGGTGGAGTTGATGTTGGCGCTGATCCGGGCCAGGCTCGAGGTCGGCGAATTCGACACGGCGCGTGCGGAATTGGACGCGCTCGAGCAGGCCGACGACGCGGACTGGCGGATCACCTGGTACCGCGGTCTCGCCGCGCTGGCCGCGGGTGACGCTCAGGCCGCGCACCATGAGTTCGAGATCAGCTACAGCACGCTGCCCGGCGAACCCGCGGCGAAACTAGCGCTGGCGGCAGCGCGGGAGTGCGGTGCCGAATACGCGGCCGCGGCCGCACTGTACGAAGCGGTGTGGCGCACCGATCACGGCTATGTGAGCGCGGCCTTCGGTGCGGCCCGTACCCGGTTGGCGTTGCAGGACATCGCCGGTGCGGTGGCGGTGGCCGAATCCGTCCCGGCCACTTCGAGTTTCCACCGCACCGCGCAGTTGGTCGCGATTCGATGTCGCGTCGCCGGGGGAGCCGACGAGCGATACCTGGTCGAAGCGGGTGCGCTCGTGGCAGCACTGGACCTCGACGCCGAGCAGCGGGCGTTGACGAGTATCCATGTCCTCGATGCCGCCCGGCGCATGCTGGCGCAGTCCCCGGCGATGTTCAACGGGGCGACGGTGCTCGGGTGCACGCTCGACGAGCGATCGGTGCGCGGCGGGCTCGAACGGCAATACCGGACCTTGGCTCGGCTGGCGCGCGACAAGGCCGAGCGTCGCGCACTGATCAACCGCGCGAACGCGATTCGGCCGGTCACGTGGGTGTAGCGATGGCGGATGAGGAGACAGGGCGATGACCGTGACCATGGCGCGCGCCGACCTCGGGCGGGCCGCACGCTTGCGGTCGGTGCTGCCCGATCGATCGGACGTGCCGAGGTGGATCTGCGTGGTCGCTGTGCTGGCTGCCGCCGGGACGGTCTGGGCCTTCCTGATGCTCGCCGCGGCGGCAGGGACGGTCCGGACCGGATTCGACACCATCGGCACGCGCACCGCGCCGCAGGTCGCGGCCACCGAGGACCTGTACTTCGCCCTCGCGGATATGGACGCACAGTTGGCGAATATCGTGCTGGCGGGCGGTGATCCGGCCTTGACCAAGACCCGCGACGACGCCCTGGCCGAGTACGAGAAGCGCCGCCTGCAGGCCGATGCGGATCTGCAACAGGCGACCATGGTGGCCGGTGCCGACGAGTCGGCCCAGGCCACCATTCGCGACATCCTCGATCGGCTCGGACGTTACGAGGCATCGGCAGCGGAGACGATGCTGCGCGTCGACCTGGCCCGCGATGCGGCGGGCATGCCGTCGTCCGAGGTGCTCGCCTCGTACCGGGCGGCCACCGATCTGATGGGACCCACGCTGGAGTCCGCCCACCAGCTCACCATTACCAATGGCGCGGCGCTCGAAAGCTCCTATCAGGACACCGAATACGCTGCCGAGAGCGCCAGGATCTGGCTCATGGTCCATGCCGTCGTGGTGCTCGGCGCACTGATAGCGCTGCAGGTCCTGCTCCGCGTGAAGACGCACCGGCGGCTGAATCCGGCGCTGATCGTCGCGACTGCCCTTGCGGGTGGACTCATCGTCGGCGGCTTCGCCGCGATGGGCGTGGCATCCGACGACCTGCGTGTCGCGAAAAAGGATGCCTTCGACTCGCTGCTTGCGCTGCGTCAGGCGCGCGCGGTGAGTTACGACGCCAACGCCGACGAGAGCCGCTACCTGGTCGACCCGGTCCGCGCCGCGCGCTACGAGCAAGCCTTCCTGGACAAATCGAATGCGTTGGCCGACGTGCACGCCGATCGAACCAGCGCCTACCCGGATGCACTCGATGCCGCGCTGCGCGCCTACCGCACGAACAACACCGACAAAGGAATCGGCGGATTCTTCGGCACCGAGCTGCACAACATCACCTTCACGGGTGAAGGCGCGGCCGCCACCCAGACCATCACGGCCTTCCAGCAATACCAGCAGGACGACCGAGTCATCCGACGGCTCGCCCAGACCGACCGTCGTGCCGCGATCACGATGACCACCGGAACCTCGAACGAGGATTTCCGCCATTACGACGACGCGTTGTCCGCGGTCATCGACATCAATCAGCGTGCCTTCGATTCGGAGATCTCCGCGGGCCGCAACGCGACCGGTGGCTGGAACGGCGTATTGCCCTACGGCGGTGCGCTCATCGTCGTAGTACTGATCGGCGCCGGGGTCGCCCCCCGATTGGCAGAGTATCGGTGAAGCGGCACAAGAGGATTCGAGTGAGCCAGGCTATCGGTGTCGCCGGTCGGTGACGTGATCGTTCTGTTCGTAGAGTGCAGTCCAGATGGTGAGGTTCGACAGAGATTCGACGGCGCGCAGTCCGCGCTCGGTGAGCCAGAAGCGCACGGTCGGCGACGGCGGCTGGTCCCAGCTGCCGCGCCGGTCCGCCGCGACAAGTCCGTGCGCGGCGATCACCCGTAACGCGCGCGCCAGCGCTCGGCGGCGGCCCGCGATGGTGGACATCAGCTCGGCTGTGCGGCGGGGACCATGCGACAGGGCATCGAGAATTTCGACGACATGGCGGTGGTTCACCAGCACGCGAAGGGTCTCTAGTTCATCGGATCGATCGGTCATCAGGGCCGCTGTCTGTAGGCGCTAGAAATGCGGTCCGAACGCTAGCGGGGGATTCGCCGATTTCGACTTTCCTTGACAGGATTTTTTCGGGCCTGCCATGTCGTATTTACGAAATCTCTACGGTACGGGTGCGGCCGAATGCCGCGAGTGCGCCATAGGCTGATACATCGTGGTTTCACCGATCGACGTGGCAAAACGCCTTCTGCTCGGACGCCCGTTTCGGAGTGATCGGCTCGGTGAGACGTTGCTGCCGAAGCGGTTGGCGCTGCCTATTTTCGCCAGCGATCCGTTGTCCTCGGTGGCGTACGCGACGCAGGAGATTCTGCTCATCCTGACCCTTGGTGGGCTCGCCTACCTCCATCTGGCGCCCTGGGTCGCCGGTGGTGTCGTCGTTCTGCTCGCCGTCGTCGCGCTTTCTTACCGGCAGGTGGTGCAGGCGTATCCCTCCGGTGGCGGTTCCTATGAGGTGGTCTCGGAGAATCTCGGACCGATCCCCGGGCTTGTCGTTGCGGCGGCATTGCTGGTCGACTATGTGATGACCGTTGCGGTGTCGGTTGCGGCCGGTGTGGACAACATCATTTCCGCCGCGCCCGGGCTGAATCCGTATCGGGTCGCGGTCAACATCGTGTTCATCGCATTCTTGACGGCGATGAACCTGCGCGGCGTGCGTGAGTCGGGGCGGGCATTCGCTATCCCGACGTACGGGTTCATCGTCGGGGTCATGTTGATGGTCCTGGTCGGCCTCGGCGAGGTGCTCATCGGAAATCCGCCGGTCGCCGAGAGCGCGCACTACGATATCCGCCCCGAGCAGGTCGGCCTCAGCGGCGCCGCGCTCGCGTTTCTGGTCCTGCGCGCGTTCTCATCCGGCTGTACGGCGTTGACCGGAGCGGAGGCGATCTCCAACGGTGTGCCTGCCTTCCGGAAACCCAAGGCGCTCAACGCGGCTCGCACGATGACGGCGATGGGTGTGATCGCGATCGTGATGTTTGTCGGCGTGACCGTGCTCGCCATGGTTTCCCACACCCGCGTCACCGAGAACACCTGCGATTTGGTCGGCTTCCCCGGTGACTGCCACACCGACCCGCAGCGCACGGTGATCGCCCAGATCGCCGCCGCCGTCTTCGGCGGGCACAACGTGCTCTTCTACTACCTCATGGTGACGACCGCGCTGATTCTGATCCTCGCGGCCAACACCGCCTACAACGGGTTCCCGCTGCTGAATTCCATACTGGCCCAACACCGGTACATGCCACGCCAGCTGCACACGCGCGGCGACCGACTCGCTTTCTCCAACGGCATCATTCTGCTCGCCGTCGCCGCGGGTGTGCTCATCTACGCTTTCGACGGCTCGGTGACCCGGCTGATCCAGCTCTACATCGTCGGCGTCTTCACCTCGTTCACGCTCTGCCAGGCGGGCATGGTCAGGCACTGGAATCGCGAATTGGCCACCGCGACAACTCCTGCCGATCGACTGCGTATCCATCGCGCTAGAGCGATCAACGCGTTCGGGTCCTGCTTCACCGGCGTCGTGCTGGTCGTGGTGATGATCACCAAATTCAGCCACGGGGCCTACTTGGTCGTGTTCGCGATGCCGGTGCTCGTCGCTCTGATGTATCTCATCCACCGCCACTACACGGCCGTCCGCGCCGAACTCGAGATCGATGCGGACGACGAGGAGACTTTGCCGAGCCGAGTGCACGGCATCGTGCTGGTGTCGGGCTGGACGAAGGCGTCGCAGCGAGCCGTGCAGTTCGCCCGCGCCACCCGCCCGGACAACCTCACGGTGATCACGGTCAACGTCGACGACGCCGATACCCGTCTGTTACAACAGAATTGGGACGGCCATGAGGTATCCATCCCGCTCAAAGTGATCGAATCCCCTTACCGTGAAATCACCCGTCCGGTCGTGGACTACATCAAACGCCTCCGCCGTGACCACCCCCGCGACGTCGTCAGCGTCTACATCCCCGAATACGTCGTCGGGCACTGGTGGGAGAACCTGTTGCACAACCAGAGTTCACTGCGGCTGAAGACGCGGCTGCTGTTCGAACCGGGCGTCATGGTGACCAGCGTGCCCTTCCAGTTGCGCTCCTCGAGGAACCGCGACATGTCGCGCGAAGATCATCGTCCTGGCGAAATGCGAAGAGGCATAACAGGTTCACCCGCCAATCGGCAGTAGCGGGAACCGTCCTCAGCGCCCCCCAGCATGATGATTGACACTTCACTGACAAATCGGCTGAAAGAATCCCGTCAAAGTAGTCGGGCGAGTGGTCAACACGTCGTAAAGATCGAGATCAGCGCTCGATCGGGAGGTAGAAACGTCACGACCGGCCAGGCGGAGAACTTCAGCGCGACCGGCTCTTCATCCATCAGGGAGAGGATCGCTATGTCGGTTGTCACGGTTTCCGTCCTCGGCGGGTTCGTCTGCTGCGCTTTGCTGATCAGGGCAGTTGGCGCGCGGACCGACCGGCACGACGACGGTTCGTGGCAAGACGATTTCGCCACGCGGCAAGACGATCCCCGTGCTCGGCGAGAGTGAATCGAAAAGTCCGACATGACAATTGAAGCGATTGACATCGACCAGGCGCCACCAGACGGCGACGACCGGGTATACGTGTCGCCGCCGATCGCAGGGCGCGAAATGACGAACAAGACATCGGAAACACCAGTGACCAAGGTGCTGGTGGTCGACGACGATCCGCAGCTGGTGCGGGCGCTGCGTATCAATCTGACCGTGCGCGGGTACCACGCGTTCACCGCGGCCACCGGCGCCGAAGCCCTCCGCATCGCCACCGACAAGAAACTCGGCGCGGTGATCCTCGACATCGGGCTACCCGACATGTCCGGCATCGACGTACTGGCCCGGCTGCGCGGCTGGACCTCGGTACCGGTGATCATGTTGTCCGCGCGCACCGACTCGGCGGACCAGGTGGCGGCCCTGGACGCCGGCGCCGACGACTACGTCACCAAACCCTTCGGCATGGACGAACTATTGGCCAGATTGCGCGCCGCGGTCCGGCGTAGCTCGGTGGGCGCGGGTGACGCGGTGGTGGTGACCCCGGCCTTCACGGTGGATCTGGCCGCGAAGATGGTCACCAAAGGCGGTGAGACAGTGCGCCTTACGCCGACCGAGTGGGCCATGCTGGAGATGCTGGTGCGCAACCGCGGCAAACTCGTCGGCCGTCAAGACCTGCTCCGGGAGGTCTGGGGCCCGTCCCATGAGTCCGAAACCCATTACCTGCGTATATATCTGGCGCAACTACGGCGCAAGCTGGAAGAGGATCCATCGCGTCCGAAGCACCTGTTGACCGAGCCGGGTATGGGATACCGGTTCCTGACGTAGTCTGCCGGTCGGTGTCAGGGGCGTGACAGGTTGGTGTCAGGGCAGGCGCGGATGCTGAGCGCGTGTCTAAGTCCGCGACCATTGCACGCCGAGCACCTCGTGTGCTGGGTGGCCTTGTGTCACCGCTATTCAGTGATACTATCTACTGGTAGTAAGCAACACTGAGTAGCAACAGGAGGTGATCCGTGGGCAAGCAGATAACGGAGATGCTCAAAGGCACGCTGGAAGGCATCGTCCTGGCGATCCTGGCCGGCCGGTCCGCGTATGGCTACGAGATCACGGCGTGGCTGCGCGAGCAGGGCTTCGCTGATATCGCCGAGGGCACCATCTACGCCCTGCTCGTCAGGATCGAGAAAAAGAACCTGGTCGACGTGGAGAAGATTCCGTCGGAGAAGGGCCCGCCGCGCAAGGTGTATTCGCTCAATGCGCAGGGGCGTGAGTATCTCGACGAGTTCTGGAGCACCTGGCGATTCCTCACGGAACGACTCGAACAACTTCATGAAGGAGGCAAGTGACCATGTTCATCGAAAAGGTGATCGGCGACCTCGGTGAGAAGCGGCGCTGGTGGCAATACAAGGCGCGCGCGAAACAGCTCCCCGCGCCGTATCGTACGGCCGTCGACGCTTTCGAACGGTACGTGAATTACTTCGGATCCGGGGGCGGCGTCTCGCTGTTCGAGGACCTGCTCGATCTTTTCGAGCAGAGTGCGGCGGACGGCACTCCGATCCGCGAGGTCGTCGGGCCGGACCCGGTGGAGTTCATCGAGGCGTTCGCCCGGAACTATCAGGAAGAGTCGTGGATGAATCGCGAGCAGCAACGGCTGATCGGCGCCATCGAGCGCGCCGCCGGAGAGAAAAGTTAGCGCCGATGATAACGCAGCACGCGTCGGTGCGGAAGCTCGAGAAGTACTGCGGGACAACGTATAACGCGCGAGACGGGTTCACGATCGACCGGGCGGCGGCCTTCGCCGGCGTCACGGTGGCCATGCTGCGGCACTATCACCGGCACGGGCTGGTCGACGAACCGGGCTATGACAACTCCGGCGTTCGCCGGTACCGACCTGCCGAGCTACTGCGGCTGGTGCAAGTCCGCACGCTGGCCGGGGCGGGCGTGCCGCTGGCCGAAATAGGGGATCTGCTCGACTACCTCTCGCACGTCGAGCGCGTCCTCGCCGACGCTCGATAGGTCCCTGACCTGTGGCTGAGCCTCGCAATCTGGCGAGCCGGCCGTGCGGGAGATCCCCGCGCAAGACCGAACTCGTAAACCCGCAATAGCCCACGCAACTTCCACTTGTGTGTACGTATATCCATACTTATAGTACCTACGTATACATCTACGTATAGATAATGGGCGGCAAGCAAAAGGATGCTCACATGAACGCTCAACGCACGAACCCGACCTGGACCGGCATGGTGCCGGTCGACGACACAGCCCAGGCCACCGGCGGCCCCGGCCTTCCCGTCCTCCGCGAGGACTTCCTGGCGGTCGCCCATGCAGTGCGCGAGACCGCCGAGGCCTCGGACAATGACGGCAGGGCCGCCCGATGACAACACGGCAAATTCCACCGATCCGCGTGCAGGGTCTGGAGAAGTCCTACAAAGACCTGAATGTGTTGCGCGGCGTCGACTTCGAGGTCGAGCGCGGCAGCATCTTCGCCTTGCTCGGCTCGAACGGCGCGGGTAAGACCACGGTGATCCGAATCCTGTCCACGCTGCTCAAAGCGGACGCGGGCACGGCGGTCGTCAACGGTTTCGACGTCGCCACTCAACCGGCGGATGTGCGCGAATCATTCAGCCTCACTGGGCAATTCGCTGCCGTAGACGAAATCCTCAGTGGCCGTGAGAATCTCGTGCTGGTCGCCAAGCTGCGACACCTCGACAACCCGCGCGCCATCGCGGACACCCTGCTCGAGCGTTTCTCGCTGACCGACGCGGCCACCCGCAAGGTGTCGACGTATTCCGGTGGCATGCGCCGGCGCCTCGATATCGCCATGAGCTTGATCGGGAATCCGCCGATCATCTTCCTCGACGAGCCGACCACCGGACTCGACCCGCAGGCGCGCCTCGAGGTATGGCACGCCGTCAAAGACCTTGCCGCGCATGGCACTACGGTGCTGCTCACCACGCAATACCTGGACGAGGCCGAACAACTCGCCGACCGGATCGCGATCCTGCATCAGGGCCGGATCATCGTGAACGGCACCCTCGCCGAGCTCAAACAACTCCTGCCGCCGGCCAAGGTCGAATACGTCGAGAAGCAGCCGACCCTCGAGGACGTCTTCCTCGCCCTCGTCGGTGACGAAACACTGACGAGTAAGGAACAACAATGACCACGCATTTCTTCGGCGACACCGCCACGTTGCTCGGCCGATCCCTGCGCCACATCGCGCGCAGCATGGACACCATCATCACCACCACGCTCATGCCGATCGCCTTCATGTTGCTGTTCGTCTACGTGCTCGGTGGCGCGATCAACACCGGATCGCCGTCCTATGTGACCTACCTGCTGCCCGGCATCCTGATCATCACGATCGCATCGGGCATCTCCTACACCGCATTTCGGCTCTTCCTCGATATGAAGGGCGGGATCTTCGAGCGATTCCAGTCCATGCCGATCGCGCGGTCGTCGGTGCTGTGGGCCCATGTACTGACCTCGCTCGTCGCCAACCTGATCTCGATCGTGGTCGTCGTGCTCGTCGCCCTGCTGATGGGTTTCCGTTCGGGCGCCGGTGTGCTGGCATGGCTCGGGGTCGCGGGCATCCTGATCCTGTTCACCCTCGCGTTGACCTGGATCGCGGTAATCCCCGGCCTCACCGCGAAGACCATCGACGGCGCGAGCGCGTTTTCCTACCCGCTGATCTTCCTACCGTTCATCAGCTCGGCCTTCGTCCCCACCGACCCCATGCCCGCCCCGGTCCGCGCGTTCGCCGAAAACCAGCCGGTGACCCACATCGTCAACGTCATTCGCGACCTGTTCACCCAGCAACCAGTCGGCACCGACATCTGGATCGCCCTGGCCTGGTGCGTCGGCATCCTCGTAGTCGCATACTTCTTCGCCATGGCCACCTACCGCCGCAAGATCTCCTGATCGCCAGAAGTGCGATGACACGGGTGAGGTAGAGCTGTCAGACCTTCGCAAGGTAGGTCGTGTAGCGCTGAATGTGGACCCCCCGATCAATGCGAGCGGGCGCGGCTGACTCTGTTGGTGCTCGGTGCTTTACGGCGACGTGATCATGTCGCGGCCGGTACGGTTGGGCTGTGGAGTTGTCGCGTTCATTCTCCGCCCTGCCGAGTCGAACCCGATGTCGTCAGGATCGCGGCGGGAGGGCACGAATGCCTGGAAGTAGCCGTCCGTTGCAGGTGGCCCTGTCCGAAATATGCTGTGGCGTTAAAGAGATTGTGGTTTTGTCCCCGCATTTCGACGACGCGGCGCTGGCGGTGGGTGGCTTGATCGCCGAAGGTGTCCGTGCCGGGATTCCGGTCGAGGTGACGACCGTGTTCACCGATGGCCCGCCGGAATCGGTCGGGGGTAGGCGTCGTCGCGCCTTCGCCGATTACGCCGTCCGCCGGGCCGAGGATGATCTTGCGTTGGGGGTGTGGGGGACGACTGGGCGGCGGCTCGGCTTCCGGGAGCGTCTGTTTCGGGAACCGCGGCCGTCGGGTCCGCTGCCGCTGTTTCGTTCTCCTGGTCGGTTGGAAGATCTGTCGTATGTTGCAGATATCGAGGCGGCGATCGTGGAATTGCTCACTCGCCCAGACATTTTGGTGTTCGCACCGCTGGGTATCGGCAATCATATCGACCATGTCACGGTGGCTGCTGCCGCAATGTGCGCGGCCGCGGCGATTACCGATGGTGACGAGCGCGTTGCGTACTACGAGGATTTCAATGCGCTCTCCGAGTGCTGCCGTCGGCGTCATCCGGTCGCGCGCAACGCTCGGTTCGGCTGGCGTGGGGCGCCGGGCTGGGCCCGGCCAGGTAGCGGAATCAAACTCGAAGCGATGTCGCTGCTCATGCGCGGGCCCTCCGCGGACGAACTCGTCGAGCGGGCGGGCCGTACCGGCGCGGTGCGGTGGAGTGTGGTCGCTGTTGCGCTGACCAAGGACGTGGCGGACATCAAGATCGACGCGGTCCGTCAGTATCGGTCGCAGACCGCGGTGCTCGGTGGGGAGCACGCCATTGCGTCGATGATTGGACGTAGCCACGAACGACGCGGCGGTGAACTGATCTGGCGTCGGTATTCGACTGTCGGGCAGTGCATATCGTGACAGGCTGGCGGCGCTTGGTCGCGGCGGCAGCGTTCGGCGCCACGTGGGTCGTGGCACCGGCCGCGCTCGGGCACTCCGAGCCATCAGAGGCGCGGATCGCGCGCGTTCAGACCGTCACCGACCGGTGGCTGCAGGTGTACGTCGATTCGCCGGCGATGGGCCGCGAAGTGCAGGCGGATGTGTTGCTCCCTGCGGATCGGACGCGGCCACATCCGATGGTCTATCTGCTCGAGGGCGGTGACAACCTCCGGTCAGGTGAGAACGATTGGACCGCACAGGGCGGTGCTGTGGAGTTCTTTGCCGACAAGGACGTCACTGTGGTCCTGCCGATAGGTGGTGCGGGCAGTTTCTACACCGACTGGCACAACGACGACCCGGTCCATGGACGGCAGAAATGGGAGACGCTGCTCACGCGAGAATTGCCGGCGCTGTTGGACAGCGCCTTCAACGGCTCCGGGGTCGACGCGATCGCCGGGCCGTCGATGGGCGCGCACGCGGCGCTGGCGCTCGCCGAGCGCTCCGGTCCGTTGTACCGTGCGGTGGCCGCCTTCAGCGGCTGCTACCAAACCGGCGACCAGCTGGGTCAGGCCGCGACCAGGTTTATCGTCAGTTCTAAGCGCGGCGATGCCGAGGACATGTGGGGACCGTCCGACGATGCGGACTGGGCAGCACACGACGTCGTAGCCCATGCCGCCGCGTTGCGTGGTAAGGCGGTGTATCTGTCTGCGGGGTCCGGCCTTTCCGGTCCGCACGAAACCCTCGACACCCCGAACCTGCCGGACGTCGCTATCAACGGCGGACTTCTCGAAGCAGTGACCGCGCAGTGCACGCGTACGCTGCAAGCCCGGCTGCAAGAGGCCGGAATCGCGGCCACCTACGACTACACCCCGCAGGGAACACACAGTTGGCCGTACTGGGTAGACCAACTCGGCGCCAGTTGGCCGACGTTGTGGCGCGCGCTGTCGCCACCTCGCTAGCTGGCCGTCGGCGGACGAAAGGGCAAGTGTGCGTGTATTATTCGTCGCTACCCCGCTTCTCGGTCACGCGTTTCCCATGATGCCGCTGGCACTGCATCTGCAATCGACCGGCAATGAAGTGCTGCTGGCCACCGGCGGCGACGCCGCCACCGCGTTGCGAACCGAACTCGCCGTCGAATCGGTGGCACCCGCGGTGAACCTGGCTCGGTCGTCGGTGCGCGCCTACCTGTTGCATCCGCAGGCGGCACTGCGTTCGCTGTCGGGCATGGCCGATGCCCGCGCGGGCGCTCGGCTGTTCGCGCACATCAACCGTCCGATGAGTGCTCCGCTGATCGCGCTCGCCCGCCGGTACCGGCCGGACCTGGTGATCCACGAACCCTTCGCCGCTTCGGGTGCCATCGCCGCCGCTGCGGTCGGCGCACCGACGGTGCTGCACAACATCGCACTCGACCGTGGCGATGACATCGTGCGCGAAACCCTGCAAGCGTTGGGCGTCCGGATACCCGTGAGCACCGCAGTGCTGTCGGTCGCCCCGCCCAGCCTGGTGGCGGTCCCGGGGTGGCCCATGCGCTACGTGCCGTACTCCCTGCCTGCCCCGGACTCTGTCGACTGGTTGCACAGCAGAACGGCGCGTCCGCGCGTCCTCGTCACCCGGAGCACGATGCTGGGCGACGGGCCCGACGCGATGCTGACCTCGCTGATCCGCGCGGCACCGCAGGTGGATGCCGAATTCGTCGTCGTCCGGCCCAATCGCCCGCTCGAACGCGCACGCAAGCTGCCCGACAACGTACGCACCGTCGGCTGGACAGTCCTGGGCGATGTCCTCCCGTACTGCGCCGCCATGCTCGATCACGGTGGCGCGGGCTCGATCTACGCTGCCCTTGTCGCGGGCATACCGCAGATCGCGACACCGGCCCCCGGCGACCGCACCTGGAACGCGAACCTGCTGGCCGCGAGCCGCACCGGGCTCGCGATCCCCGCCAAGCGCATCACCCACCAGCACCTGACCACCCTTGTCACCGACACGACCCTCGCCGCTAACGCACGGCGGGTCGCCGCGGAAATCGCCACGATGCCAGCGCCCGCTACCGTCGCCGCCAGGCTGCATGGTCTGGTCGGACACTGATGACCGGAGACGTCTGACGATGCTGGCTGCGTCGGTGCTCGTCGGAGCCGCTTCAGCGAGTAGACGGTGGCACGTGCGTATCGGCTGGAAATCAGTGAGTGTGGTCGAGTGCGGGTGCGTCGGGGTTTGCGAGTAGCCAGTCGAGGCGGCGACGGGTTTCGTCGTCCACCGGCGTCCACGCAGTGATGTACGTTTCCGGAATAGCGGGCAGGTCCATTCTCGTCAGGGACAAGGACAAGCGTCCTGCTGCGGCGTGGTGGTAGGTCATGGTCTGGCTCGGTGGTGCGGCGACATCGTGGGTGGCCCAAAGGCGTGCGAACTCGACGCTGATGGCGGAGAGTTCGCGGATCAGTCCGGTCCAGGCGGGATCGTCGAGGTGTTGTCCGAACGCGGCGCGAAAGGAGGCGACCATGTGCGGTAACCCGGTGTCGCGGTTGACGAAGCATCGGCAGCATTCGGGGGTGGTGAACATCTCCCACAGGACGTTGCGGGAGCCTTCGGGCGCGGTCAGCCGTGGCCAGACCGCGGCGGCCGCGGTGTTCCAGCCCAGCATGTCCCAGCGGCTGTTGAGGGCGGCGGCGGGGATGCCGCGCATAGCGTCGAGGACGGTCTGGACGGCGGGGGTGATCCGGGGGACGCTGCTGGTCACCTCGGGGACCGGTACGTCGGCCAGCCGGTAGAGATGGTCTCGTTCGGCGGTGTCGAGCCGAAGGGTGCGCGCGATGGCATCGAGGATCTGACCGCTGACGTTGATCGGCCGTCCCTGTTCGAGCCAGGTATACCAGGTGATGCTGACCCCGGCGAGCTGGGCGACCTCTTCTCGTCGTAACCCCGGTGTCCGCCGGCGCAATCCGGGCGGCATCCCGACTTCGGCGGGGGTGATGCGATCCCTGCGGCTGCGTAGGAAGGAAGCGAGTTCGGTCCGGCGGGCGGAGAGGGTGGCTGTCACGCCGTCCATGATCGAACATCGCGGGGCGCGATGCCAGGTGCTGTCGGCACCAGTGTCACCACTGTCTAGTTATCGGTGCCGGAACGACGGCACGCTGGCGATCCGACACCGACCCTCGAATGTCAGGAGCCCCGTTGAGTGCCACGCCGTTCACCATGCGATTCACCGTCCGCAGTTATGAACTCGACACGAACCATCATCTCGCGAGCACGGTATATCTGCAGTACGCCGAGCATTCCCGCTTCGCTTGCGGGCAGGCGGCCGGACTGTCGCCGGAGAGGCTGCTCGCCGACGGCTTCGGGCCGATCAATCTCGAGACCACCCTGCGCCACCACGCGGAACTGCGTGGCGACGACGCGGTCGATGTGTCGTGCGCGTTCGTCTGGGGGCCCGGCAAGACCCATCGCGTCGAGCATGTGTTGCGCAAGCCCGATGGCACATTGGTTGCCGAGGTGAGCAGCGTCAGCGGGCTGCTGGACTTGCGGACCCGGCGGCTGGTCGCCGATCCGGGTCAGGAATTGCGTGTGCGCGCCGCCGACCCCGCGTTGCTAGGTCTCGCGTGATCCGCCCTCCGGCCCTCGCGGACAGTGCCATGAAATTTCGTCTGGGGCAGATCGATCACGGCTTTGTGCCGCGCAAGCTCACCGTCAGCTATGTGGCGGTCTGCGTCGGCGAGGTCGATACCGCGCTGTTGCACCAGGCTTTCGAGCTACTGTGCCGGAAGTATCCGATGCTGCGCGGAACAATCGAAGCCGGCGGCGATGCGTGCGTGCTGCGAGTTCCCGACGACGGCTCCGGTGCGGCCGTCATCGACATCGTCGAGGGGAGCATCGCCGACTGGCTCGCGCACGGCGGCACGCCACTCGATCCCGCGTACGCCCTTGCCGAACTGACGATCGTGCGCGAGGACGCGACGACCGCGGTCGCCCTGCGGGTCGGCCACGCCATCAACGACGCAACGATGGGTTTTGCGTTGCTCGAACACTTTTGGCGCACCGTCGCCGCACTGGCCGGGACCGTGGCGCACCCTGACCCGATCCCGGTCTACCCGCGCAGCCTCGAATACGCTTACCGCGCGCGAAACATGCCCCTGCCGGAACTCGCCGTGCCGGCCGCGGGCCCGGTGCACAGCATCGCGTCCGCCGACACCGGCGACGGCGCGGATTTCGGCCCGCTACCGGTTCAGCGGATCACGCTGTCGCAGTGCGACACCGGCGCATTGCTGGCTCGGGCGCGGGCGTGCGGGACGACGCTACATGCACTGCTCAGTGCCGCAATCATCCGTGCCGAACGCGCAATGATCGGCGAAACCGTCAGCGACGCAACCGAACTGCCGATGATCATGTTCCATCTCGCCGACCTGCGTCCCCAACTGCGTCCCCCGGCACCGCCCGACGAGGTCACCAATGCCCTGGCCTTCGCTCCTACCGTCACCGCGTGCGGGCGCGCCGCCGACCTGGGTGTACTCGCAAAGCAGGTGAAGGCCCAGATCGTGGACGGCATCGCCAGTGGGGCCGCACTCGCGGTCATGCTGGCCGCGGCATCGGCTGCCGCGCAGGGGAGTACGCGCACTGCGGTGGGGAACTTCATCACCAATTGGGGAGTGGTTCCCGACCTACCGGTGCCGACGGGGATCGAGATCGTCGACTTCCGTGGCTTCGCCACCTCCGAACCGGTCGCCTGGGTCGGCTATTTCGTCTCCACCTTCGCCGGGCGGCTGAGCATCGAGCTGGCCTTTTCCCCGCGCTTCCATCAGCCGACGCAAATCGCCGAACTCCGCGCGACCATCCTCGTCAACCTCGCACAACTGACCCACGGTTAACCCGAACGGTGCGCTCTGTTCAGTAAAGCCGGTGTCTCACAGTAAGTTTCGCGCACGCCCGGCGATGGACCCACAAGGTTGGGCTTGCCGCCGTTATGCCTCCAGTTGGCGGAAATCAACTATTACGTTACAGTCACTCACTGTAACGAAACGTCGAAGAACGGGATCAGACCCCGTCAGAAGGAGAAGAAATCCATGAGCAACCGCATCGTCACCTCGATCACGTCGGCACTGGCCTCCCTGGTGCCGGGCGCGCACGACAAGCAAAACGACGAAGCCGGGCAGCCGAAGCCGACGGTGGTGCTGGTCCACGGCGCGTTCGCCGACGCCTCGGGCTGGTCGGAGGTCGCCGCGCGACTGCATCGGCGGGGATTCCCGGTCGTCGCGGTACCCAACCCGCTGCGCGGCCTGGCCTACGACACCGCCTATCTCCAGGGCCTGCTCGCAGGCATCGAGGGACCGAAGATCCTGGTCGGGCACTCCTACGCCGGCGCGGTCATCACGAACGCCGCCCCCACCATCGCCGACGTGAAAGCCCTTGTGTACGTAGCGGCTTTCGCCCCCGACGCGGGGGAGGCCCTGGGCGGCCTGCTCGAGGCGCACGCCGACGCCTCGGTGCCGCCGCTGCCCCAGCAGGTCTTCCAATACACCCGCTCCGACGGCTCGGCCGGCACCGAGGTGTGGCTGGACCACGCCCAGTTCGCAACCGCGTTCGCCGCCGACGTCGACGCTGCCACCGCCGCGTTCATGGCGATCTCGCAGCGTCCGGTCGCCGCCGAGGCGTTCGGCGAACCGGCCACGGCGGCCGGATGGAAGACCCTCCCGTCGTGGGCGCTGATCGCGACCAAGGACCACGCCATCGCGCCGAGTCTGGAACGGTTCATGGCCGAGCGGGCCGGTGCCCACATCAGCGAGGTCGATTCCTCCCACGCCGTCATGGTCAGCCACCCCGGCACGGTCGCCGACGTGATCGAACAGGCATACCAGGGCACCCGCTGACCCCCGGTTCCCGCCGATGACCGGGAGGGATGCCCTCCCGGTCGGTAGCATCTCTTCGCACAGTCAGGAGCACTCTCATGTCCGATCTGCGGTTCCTCGCCTTGTCCGGCAGTCTGCGCCGCGACTCCCACAACACCGGCCTGCTGCGCACCCTCCCCGCACTGGCGCCCGACGGCGTGGTCATCGACCAGTACGAAAGCCTCGGCGCTGTGCCGCATTTCGATCAGGACCTGGAAACCGATCCGCCCGCGGCGGTGGCCGAACTGCGACGGCGCGTGGACGAGGCGGACGGGGTCATCATCGCCACCCCCGAATACAACTCGGCGATTCCCGGTGTGTTGATGAATGCTCTGGACTGGCTGTCCCGCCCGGCCGCCGAGTCGAGCCTGCGCGGCAAGCCGGTAGCGATCCTGGGTGCCTCCCCGTCCCAATTCGGTACTGCCCGTGCGCAGTTGGTGCTGCGTCAGGTCCTGCACCGGATCGGCGCACCGGTGGTGGCCGATCCCGAGGTCACGGTCTTCCAATCACATCTGCGGGTCGACACCGACGGCACGTTCGTCCCGGACGAATTCACACAGACCCTACTGCGCAGGCTACTGCGTGGCCTGGTCGATCTGGCCGACCGGCCCGCGACCGCCCGCAGCGCCTGACCCGGCCCGAGACAAGGAAATTCACGTATGAACCACAGCACCGTTCCGCCTTTCACCGTCGTGCAACCCGGCGAAGGGCGGCACGTGTCCATCCCGGGTTTCGGGGCCGACTTCAAACTCGCCGGCGCCGCGGCATCGATCGTGGAACATCCCTTCGCCGTCGGCCTGATCACCCCGCCACACCGGCACTCCCGTGAGGACGAGTACTCCATCGTGCTGGAAGGCCGGATCGGCTTCCGGTCCGACGACGCGGAAGCCGTGGTGGGGCCCGGCGGTTATGTGATCAAACCGCGCGGTCAGATGCACGCCATGTGGAACGCCGGCCAGGTCCCGGGCCGGATCATCGAGATCATCGTCCCCGGCGGGTTCGAGGAGTACTTTGCCGAGCTCGGGCAGCTGACGGCCACCGAAACCACCACTCCGGCCGAGTTCGACGACCTGGCCACCCGCTACGGACTGACCTACGGCCACCCGGACTGGCTCGATGACGTCGTCGCCCGCTACGACCTCGACCCACCCACGCACGGCACCCCACGCCGGTAAGTCCCGGTGCGTGCTCAGCACTTCTCATCGAAATCTGTTACCACGCAAGTATATACGGTGCGGATTGGTGTCGCGGTGACGGTCTGGTCGGTCGACAACACCCGGCCATCCGCAGGTTACAGTCTTGGTGTGTAACGCAACCATGAACGGGGAGGCCATGACACCGCAGCGCACCGAATCCACTGAACACCCGCAAGCACCCAAGTCCGGCCCCAAGGGCGGTCGCCCCCGCGACCCCGCCGTGGACGAGGCCATCATCCTCGCCACCCGCCGCCGCCTGGTCACCAGCGGCTATTCCCAGATGGCACTCGGCGACATCGCCGCCGACGCAGGCGTCACCCGCCCCACCCTCTACCGGCGCTGGCCCGGCAAACTCGAACTCGTCATCGACGCACTCGACTACGGATTCCGCGCCCAAACCGCCGCCACACCCCCGTTCCCGCTCGAAGACCTGACACCCCGCGAAGCGTTGACCGAAGCCATCCGCCGGGTCGACCCTTGCTACTACAACCCCGACGCCATCGTCCTACAAGGTGGATTCATCAGCGAAGCCGAACGTGTGCCCGAATTGCTCGCCCACGTTGTCGAACGCGCCGTTGAACCCCGGGTCTCACAGGTCGAACACGTCCTGCACCACCTCATCGAACGCGGCGCGGTACAACCCGGGATCGACACCCGCACTATCGCAACCATGGTCTTCGGCGCCTACTTCGGCGCGTTCCTGCGCGGCGACGACGCCGTCACCCGCAGCGGCCTCGCCGAGAAGCTCACCGCCACCCTCTGGCCCGGCCTCGCCACCGACGCCCACCCGGCGGCAAAGCGCTGAACCGACCGGCCGGGTCGTGGTTGCGAGCTACTCGCCACGTGACGGCGAGTCGCTGAATCCCGCCAGACGGGCGCCGGACTCGCGGCGATTGTGGTCGCCCTCGTGGCGACGGGCCTCATGGTATTTACGGGGTCTAATGGGATCTGTGGGCGCAGAGGGGTTCGAACCCCCGACCGCTGGTGTGTAAAACCAGAATAGCAGGATTCGTGAGAGTCAATGTCTGACCATGGCAATCGTCATTGAGAATCCATGCAGGCCAGCGTCTATGACCGAACTAGATAGCTGACAATGAGCGACACAAAGCGACAGCTAGAACCATGCGCCTGCTCCACATTTTGCTCCATGCTGAGGGCTGGTCTGCTCCATGCTCGTCGTGGTGGAATGGATTCATCACAGCAGGATAGGAGGGTAAGGATGGGGTGGGCTGAGAAGCTTCCGAGTGGTCGCTACCGCGGAAGCTACCGCGATGCGAACGGCCGGATCCGCAGCGCCGGCGTCTTCACAAATAGGGATGTTGCGCGGCGGAAAGCTACGGCCAAGGAAGACGAGGAACGCGAGAACCCTGCCCGCCCGGTGCCTGTGATGACGTGGGGTCAGTGGCTACCCAAGTGGAAGGCACTGCGAACCGTCGAAGAGGGCACTCAGAAAATCGATGACCAGCGGATTGGTAAGCACCTCACTCCGAAATGGGGCAGCGAACTCCTGAGGGAGATCGAGCAGCACGATGTGCAGGAGTGGGTCGCCGAGCTGCGCAGTGTGATGGCGCCGACCAGCGTCGAAAAGTGCTATCACCTGCTGAGTGGATCATTAAAGGCCGCCCGGAAGGCGAAGCTGATCACCGACAATCCCTGCCACGACATAGACCTGCCCAAGCCTGGCCCTTCGCCTGAGCGGTTCCTTGAGGACGAAGAGTACATGGCGCTATGGGAACCGCTCGAAGACATGGATCGCCTGATCGCGGATGTGTTGGTCGGGACCGGCATGCGGATGGGGGAAGCACAGGGGTTACATAAAGAACATATCGACCTGAAGCGCAAGACCATCTCAATCGAGTGGGCTTGGGACAAGGCGGTGCACCGTCTGAAGTCACCGAAGGACCACGAGAAGCGAATCATCCCGATTGGCGACACTCTGACGAAGACTCTGACAGCTGTTATCAGGCGGGATGGGCTCGGACAACCGGCTCCGGTCCGGTATGTCGCTGGCCGAGCGGTTCGCAGTGGATTGCTACTTGCACATATCGAAGGCCGGCCATTCGACTCGGATAACTTTCGTAACCGATTCCAAGCCGCGTCACGAGTTGCTTGGGTGGGTGAAGGTGACGAGAAACGACGCTTGGGAAAGGTTCGGCCAAACGACCTACGGCACACCTACGCGAGCCGTCTGGTGCGTGCGGGTGTGCCGATCCAGCAGGTTCAAAAGCTTCTTGGACATGCGTCGTTACGAACCACCCAGCGCTATGCGAGCCTGGCTGACAGTCAGTGGGAGAGTGTGCGGGGTGTCCTCGGTTGACAACCAAATGAGGGCCAGCATCACAGCTGGCTTGTCGTATCGAAGCGGTTTGCGGTCCAACCATGAGCCACCGCCCGTTGCAGAGCGTTCGCTCGTTCGTTGATGAGACTCATTCGAGCGTTCCACTCACCCTCGTGTTTGTGTGCTTGCTGAGCTGTTTCTTGACCTGGCCACTTCCGATAGAGGAGGCCGACTTCGCTGTTGAAAAAGCCAGTTGCCAGGATGCTCGCGGCGATAATCATCCCCGTGTCGTCTGATCCAGGAACTCCCATCCAACCGCCCAGTGCGACTACCAGTGGTCGGCGAATGCATACTGTCGTGGGATGTACTGGAAGCCTGAAGTTGTGATTACGCCAATGCTCAAGCACTGCGCCGGGTACCAGCTTTCCATGTGGAGGATCGTTGTCGAATCCCACAGTTGTTCCGTCAGGCAGCAAGTCAAGCAGTCGTGACGTCGCCCAGGCGATATCGTCCCCTGAGGTCAGAACCTCAATATCGCGCATCAGTACGCCTGGCATGAGGACATCGTCGGCATCAAGATTCTTGACGAGTTCACCACTGGAGTTGGCTAGCGCGAGGTTCCTCGTGAGGGCGACGCCACCACGTCGACCTGTGTGAAACTGGATCCGGTCATCAAGTCCTTGTAGAAGTTTCTCCGCAACGCCGGTATCGCCGTCTTCCTGGAGAATCCATTCAAGCGACCACCCGCGGGGTACGTCTTGCGACAAGACAGACTCACACGCCGCCTTCAAATGGTCTGGGTCAGGGCTGTGGACAGGCGTTATCACCGAAATCAGTCGGTCCATCTCAGCTCCATCGGTTCAGCTTGGTGGTGTAAACAAGTTCGCTTCGGTCTCCCGGAAGGACGATATCGGCCACTTCGACGACACGTCCAGACACATCTATCGAGATTCTCCGGAGGTCGAACACCGCCACGCCCGCGGTTGGGATGCCCAACTCCTCAGCCTCGCTGGCGGTGGGCATGCGTGTGTGGACTTCTTCGGTGACGCTCGCAAACTCGATGCCAATGGTCGAAAGTTGGTGTTGGGTACCACCAGGCCACGGCTCATTACTGTCGTCAAGAAGGTCTGGATTTGCCTCAGCCATCTCGTACACGAGGTAGGAGCAAACCAGGCTGAACGGCGAATCCTCGCTGTGATATTGGGTTCGATAGTTCCGTTGAAGAAGCTTGGTACCGACCGGCATCGCGAATGCATCGGCCAGGTCCTCGGTTGCTTCCGTTGTGCTGTAGCGGGCACTGAACGTCAGCTCTGGCATGGACAGGCCCGTGTCGTATTCAGTCGCGCCAGTCGACCGTCGAACCGTTTCAGGCTCGCGGACACGGTTCTTCTCCCACTGGTGCCGCTCGTCGGTGCGGCGAACCTTGATGCGCGGTGCTCGAACGTAGGTGCCGACACCGTGTCGTGCCTCGATCAGCCCTTCATGGCGTAGAACCGCCAATGCCTGCCGAACAGTAGGCACGGAGACTCGGAACTGCTCCGTTAGGGCAGCTTCTCCAGGTACACGGTCGCCGGGGCTTAGCTCCTTCGACAGGATCCGCTGTCGCAGTTCTTCAGCGATTAGCTCGTACTTCGCGGGCATCGCACTTCCTTCCAGTTGGATCGCCGACCTCATCTTAAGTCCTCATTAGCTCTTGACTATAGGAGGGCATGTCCTCATGATGTTCTTATGTCAGTTCTATAGAGAACATGACAACAAGAGGAGGTATTCCACCTTCTTGACGACACATGGAGGGACTTCCGATGACAAGACGTCGCTCAGTTGCGGCACAAGAGGTGCCGGAGGACTTGATGACCATGAGAGAGGCTGCAAACAAGGTCAAGCTCAGCGTTCGAACGCTCGAACGCTTGATCGCAACGGGCGACTTGCGGGCCTACCGAGTTGGTGCGCGGTCAGTGCGCGTGGATCCGAACGACCTAGCTGAGCTTGTGCGACCAATAGCCGTTGCTGGCGGTGCGGCATGAGCACTTCGGATGTGTACCGCTTCCGGTCAGCTGTCGAGCGGACGCTGCTGTCGCAGTTGCGTGAGCAGTATGGCGAGGATGCCGTGGTGATGAGCCCTATTGGAGGGGGCTTGTCGTCTGAGGTTCCGGTGCCGGCGGAGGCGTTGCAGGGCTTGGCGGTTGCCGATCGGTTGACGTGTGAGGCGCGGAGGTTGGCCGGGAAGTACGTCTGTCGGGCTCGTGCTGAGGGTTGTTCGTGGCGGGAGATCGCGGACTGTGTCGGTTTGCAGTCGGAGGAGGATCCAGAACTCGCGGCGTTCAGTCGGTTCGCGACACCGTCACGTCGATACTCGGGCGACTCTTCGCTTTCGTGGCGATGCACGTCGTGCAACGAAATGGTGATCGACTACGGCCCGTTCTCCACGAATCCGGCTGATGTCGAAAACGGTCACCGGGATTCGTGCATACGCCATGCCGCTGATGTCCGTGCCGCACGTGAGGCGTGGGAGGCCGCCGAGCTCGCGGACAGGGAACCGGTGTCGCGACAGGCCGATTGGCGGTGTGAGCAATGACGCGGGCGGTGTTCCGGATCGCGGTGGCGGTGTCGCTGTTGTGGGCGTTGTTGACCGCGCCGGGTTTGGTTCTGTCGGTGGTGTTGGCCGAGTTGCTGGTCGTGTGGCAGTTGCGTCGGAGGGGGGTGTGGCGGTGATGAATCCGATGCATGCGATGCATGGTCCGGAGTTTCATCCGGGGTGGTTGTTCCAGTTGTTGGCGGTGCTGCCGGCGAGTCTGCTGCGGGTGGTGCTGGTGGCTGCGGTGCTGGTCGGGGTGGTGGGTTGCACTGCCGCGATGATCGCGGGTCCGAAGTATCCGTCGTCGCCGAACTACTGCCGCGCCGACCAGGTCGCAGTGGCGGCTCAGGTGGGTTGTGAGGTGCGGCGATGAACGATCCGTATGCGGGCTTGGATCCGTTCGTGCGTCAGGCGCTGGAGTCCTGGACTGCGCTGAGTGGTGAACAGCGGGATTACGCAATCGGTTTCGCGTGCCAGTGGGCGCCGGACGTCATCACGTCGGCGTCGGAGAAGGCCGTGCAGATCACCGCGGTGGACGAACAGTTGATGCGATTGGAGGCCCAGCAATGACCGATGACTGGAAGGCAAACGAACGACTGAAACAGCAAGCACTGGAGTCGGTGCAGTCACTGACTGACGCGCAGCGTCATTACGCACTCGGTTGTCTGACTGCGCTGGCACCGGAAGCGGCGATCGTTGCGTGTCAGCGCGCCCGTGAGCGCCTCGCTGAGCGGGAGACGATCGCACGATTGGAGGCGCAGCAGTGAGCACTGAGCGTAATGCGATGGCGTGGGAGTGGCTCGCACAGCAGAAGGGTGCGCCGATCGAGACGGTGGCTGAGCTGTGCGGGGTGTCGCGTCCCCGAATCTATGAGTTGGTGCGGCAGTGGCGTCGGGCTGGGTTTGTCGAGACTGCGCGGATGCCGTCGCAGGGTCCGAACGGTTCGTGGTCGACGTCGTTGTGGGTGTGGCCGACACGCGAAACCGGTTGGGCGTTTCTGGGTTTCGATCCGGGTCCGTGGTTTCCACGGGTGACGACGGTGGCGCATGTGCGGGCGTTGGCTGAGCTGCGGTTGCGGTTGACCGGTACGGCGTTGGATCCGTTGGTGTGGACCAGTGAGCGCCTGTTGCGGCATCGAGACCCCGGTTTGCGTGAAGCAGGACGCCGCTATCTGCACGTGCATGATGCGGAGTTCAGCGACAGTTCCGGGGTTCGGTGGGCGCTCGAGGCGGAGTTGACGCGCAAGAAGGGTGCTGACCGGTTGGCGACGGTGGTGCGTACTGCATTGGAGGCGGCGCGCACTCGGGAGTTGGCCGGGGTCGTGTATTTCGTGCGCGGGAGCGCGGTCCGTGCAGGTATCGATGCCGCGGTCCGCAGTCTGGCCGAGGCCGGAGCGGCTGAGCTGCTGCAGAGTCTGGATGTTCGTGATCTAGACGAATTCCTCACCGCCGGAACGAGTTCGGAAGAGGTGAGCTGAGATGACGTGTTATCCGTTCCAGCCTGATTGCAGCGGCACCACCGTTCCGGTTCCGGCTCCTGCGCCGATGCCCGCACCGGTACCGGCTCCGGTGACGTCGGCACCGCCGGTACCGGGTGTGATGGAGCGTCCGCCGGGGATGCCGGAGGTCATTCCGGATGGCTGGACGACGCATTGGTCTGGTGGTGTGCCGGATGCGCAGGTGTTGCTCGATGCCGCGCAGGTGCTGTCGGCGGGTGGTGGTGTGGTCGCGGTGTCGGCGGCGGGGTTGTTGTTGGCGGCGAATCATCGTAAGTGGACACCGAATCGGCTGGGGAATTTCGCGGCGGGTTCGTTGGTGTTGCCGGTGACGTCGATGGTGGTGGATTGGTCGTGGTCGGCGCCGGTGCGGATGTTCACCGAGGGCGCGGATGTCGCGTGGGCGGGGTGGGCGCCGGGTGGTGTGGTCGGTATGGCGGTGCTGGGTGTGCCGGTGGCGTGGTCGGGTGCGGCGTGGTGGTGGGCACGGTATTGCCACCGTCTGGCCACGGTCGGGAACAAGTCACCGGCGAACACGCATCGGATCATCAACCGGTTCAACGACACTCAGGACACAGTCACGAAAGCGGCGGTGCGGTATCCGGTGCCGTTGACCCGCCGAAACCAGGTCGTGCTGGGGCAGTGCTCGCGTGTGGGCACCAACACCCAGCTCGGGGTACTGGGGTTGTTGCGGCACCGTAAACAACGCTGGCTGACGGTGCCGATCCGTGCGGTCGACGAGCACCTGGTGGTAACCGGTAACTCGGGGTCAGGAAAGACCACGATGCTTTTGCGGTTGGTGTCGAGCCTGTATGGCCACGATTGGGACGTCTATTTGCGGACCAAGCGTAAGCGTCCGTTGACGGTGTTCATCGATTGCGGTGGTGATCTGCATACCGGTCGCCGGTTCGTGCAGCTCATGACCCGGCTCGGGGTGGATCCGCGGCGGATCGGGTTGTGGCCGATCACGACTCGCCTTGACTTGTGGTCGATGAGCGCGGTGGACATGACCGCGACGTTGCAGTCGATGCTGTCCCCTGCGCCGGCGACCGACGCCAGTCAGGTGCATTTCGAGAACAACCGCCGCCGCGTCGTGAGCTTGGTGATCGGGACCGCGATCTCCGATGCCGGAGTGAAGCTGGATCCACCGCGGTCGCGGGCGGAGTTGTTCGAGCGGCTCTCGACACCGGCGTTGAAGAAGCTGTACGCGAAAGATCCGGCGATCATCGAGGAGATCGACGCGTTGAATGAGTCGAAACCTCCTGCGGTCGCCGATGTTTCGGGCAAGCTACGCGAGTTGTTCGAGACGCTGGGCGACTCCTTCGACGGTGGTCGTCCGATCGATGATTTCGACGCGCTGTATGTGTGTGCGCCGGGCACTACCCGTAAGGAGATCGCACGGGCGCAGGTGTCGGCGATCAAGACGATGCTGCTGCAGTTCGCGGCGAGTCCGCATGATCGGCGTATCCGAGTGCTGATGGATGAGAAGTCCGCGCTCGTCGATGACAAGGGCGATATCGATGTCGTCGACTTGGTCGAGCGGGCACGCAAGCTGAATTGCTCGCTGATCTATGCCGCGCAGTCGTTTCGGGCGCTGGGTCGCACCGAGGATGACTGCCACCGGATCGTGGATTCGACTTCGGGCGGCTGGATCGGAATGCGTGGCGAGGGCGATGGGGTGTTGTGCGAGAAGTTCGGCACCCGAACCACTTTCGAATCCACCCGCCATCTCAACGGCACCCGCGTCGGCGGAGAGGGCACGCTCAACAGCTCGGAAACGATGCTGGTGCACCCGAACCGGCTCCGCAAATTCGAACCCGGACAAGCGGTCTACGTGCGTGGGTTGCGGGCGGTGTGGGGACAGGTCGCACCGCTGGATATCGACGAGTTGCCGGTTCTGGAATACCCGGACTGGGCACGCCTGGAACCCAGTGGACCGCGCACCGACTCCACAAAACCAGTGGAGAAACCACAACGTGGCGGGGCGAAGGGCCGTCCGATCGCGCGGCGCGCCGACATCGAAGGCCCGCCACCACGGAGTCCGAAGAGGAACGACGACAGGAAGGACGAAGGCGAATGAGTCAGGACGACAACGACATCGAGATCGACTGGGAATCGCAGTTGTGGGAGCCGATGCGGGAGCTGCTGGATTCCTGCGATATCGACCCCGACACCGCACACCGACCAGATCTGCGTGTGTTGCTCAAGCGTCGGATCCGTAAAGCCAAGGCAGGTATGGCCGCGACGGCGGTTACAGCACCGCTGCTGGGGGTGACGGTGTTCTCGGGTGCGCCAGCCGCGGTGATCTGCCCGGTGTGCGTGTGGGGTGTCGGCTGGATCGGATACGGCGCCTGGATTTCAGCTGGTTACCCGAATCCGATCGCGGTCGGCGGTGTCGCGGTGCGGGGTGTGCGCCGCGGTGGAGTGCTGGTGTGGCGGTGGATCAACCACCGTGCCTTCGCAGTCGGTCGTATCCAGCCGATCACAAGACCGGAGTTGGCCGATGCCCCACCGTTCTGAACCCAACCAAGAGGAAGGAGAACAATCGATGTCCGGATCCGAAGTCGACGACATCAGCGCTGAGACACGCCGATTTACCGGTGCGTTGAGTGGGGCGTGGTGGCAGCTGCGGGAGAAATTCTCACGCACAGAGGCTGCGCAGCAACATAAGCGCCACACGGTGCTCCACCAGCAGAAGCAACTGCGTGCGGTGACGGCTGAGCGTGACCAGCTGTTGATCGAGATGGCCGAGGTCAAACAAGACCTTGAGATCAGCGTCATGTTGGAGCAGAAGCGCCGTGACGAGTTGGACAAGTTGCAGTTGGAGCACATGCAGCTCAGCAGCGAGTATGAGCGGTCAGCGACCTTGTGCGAGACATTCGAGAAGGAACGAGATCAGCTCGCGCACGAATTGGAGGGTGCGCGAGCCGAGCTCAACCAAGCTAGGCAGGCGCCGACGCAGTGGGATCGCGAATACGAGGAGATCACCGCGTTTCAGGAAGC
Organism: Nocardia sp. NPDC046473; assembly: GCF_040645995.1. NCBI lineage: Bacteria > Bacillati > Actinomycetota > Actinomycetes > Mycobacteriales > Nocardiaceae > Nocardia > Nocardia sp. NPDC046473. Next base: position 230,674 of record NZ_JBEYZJ010000004.1, on the reverse strand, counting down.
CCAATATGTTCCGGCGTTCGAAGAAGACACTTTCGACGATCAGGTCGTCGACCGCGATGGTTGGCGTGTCGCTGAATCCGTCGACGAGCGGTCAGCGGTGCCGGAAATGGTTGACGACGCCGGCGAGCTGAAACCGCCTCGAATGGAGGCGTGATGACCGCGGCAGAAGTGAATCATGGTGCGGGGGTGGGTGAGTGGATGTTGGAGGCATTCACTCGCATCAAGGCCCTGCACGAACAGATGGATGCGACTGGCAGTGCGGTCGAGCAGCAGCGGCTCAGCGACGAATCGGCCGCACTCGCGCAACCGTGGGAATCGAGCCGCTACGCACCGCAATGGCGCGAACTGTGGGATCACGACAGCGCGCAGCAGTCCACCATTGAAGGCGCCGATGTGCGGGTGGTGTCGCAGCGGGATCGGTTAGCCGTCGCACTCGATGAAATGACCGTCGAGCGAGACGAGCTGCGCAAAGAGAACACCGAATTGGTCTCTGACCGTGCGGAATTGGCGGAGCAGTTGGCCCATGCCCTGGATGAACGTGACCGTTTGCGGCACCTGGTGCATGAATTGGAAGTCGAGGTCGACGACGCACTCGACATCGCGGGCCCGCACGTTCTCGATGCCAGCAACGAACGCCTCGCGGTGCCGATGACGCCGCTGGGCACCGCACCGCGGGCATGCCAGCAGGTGGTGATGCAGCAATGAACATGTCGAACGATGTCGTTGATGACGCGGTCTCGGCTTTGGCGCAACGGGTCGCCGTAGCACGCGGGAAGTTGCCGTTGCAGCATGATGCGGCGTTGACCGAGGTGCTCTCGGAATCCGAGCTGGCCGCTGAGCGCGAACTGGCGGAATGGGTTCGGGCACAGCGCCGAACGCAACGTCGGCGTGGGGTGGAGATCGAGTTGGCGACCGAGAAGCGGGCACGTCGCGCCGTGGAGGCGATCGAGCGGGAGGAGGCCGGAGACGCGCGCTGGCATCGGCGGGCGTTGGCGGCGCGGCGGCGTGCGGCGAGTGCGGATGCGCGGTTGGCGCAGCTGTATCGGCGCGCGGAATGGTCCTCACGGGCGCTGATCGCGGTGGTCGTTTTGGGCATGGTCTGGGCCGGGGTGAACGTGCAGCACAATCTCGTACCCGACAGTGATATAGCCAATCCGTTGTATTGGTTGAGCTACGGCGTCGAGGCCATGATCTCGATTCCGTTGATCACGATCATGGTGGTCGCCACGACCGCGGCCCGCTGGGGACGCAGTGTGCAGCGTGGCAAGGTCGCACTGTTCGAAGCCACGCTGCTGATCACGACGGTGGCGTTGAACACCGGTCCGCACCTGGCCGCTGGTGAGCTCGGTCGCGCCGGCGAGTACGCGGTGGCACCGGTGATGGTCGGGGTGGTGATCTGGCTCCACGCTTGGGTTTCAGCCCGCTACGCGATCCTCATCGACGGTGCGGTCATCGTGACACCAGCCGCCAGCACCGAGGTCCGCGCTGGCTCGCCTGTGGTGTCCGGTGTCGCTGCCGGATCGGCAGTCCATGCCAGCGCCGAGGTCGATGCGGTTCCGACAGTCGTTGCGGTCACGCCTACGGAGTCCGAGACCGCGAGTGACCGATCGAGCAACAGGCAGCTGCCGCGCGTGGGAGTGGCGTTGGTACCACGTCGGCGGCAGGCGTTGCAGCGCTGGCAGCCGATGACCTATCGCGAATCGGCGCGGGCGGCAGACGGCAGGCATGGGCGTCGAGCTGGGCGGCAGGTGCGCCGTGATCCCGCCGTGGTGGCTCGGGTGATCAAGCTGCACGAGCAGAAGACCGCGGTCACCGAGATCAGCGCGCAGGTCGGAGTCAGCACCCGCACGGTCGGCCGGATCCTTGCCGACCACGCCACAAGATCGGCCGGGCAGCAGCGTGCACCGGCCGCTTCACCATCGCCTCGCCGGGCAGCTACGGCGGCGGGGCGGTCCAACAACTTCCGGCTTGTGGCCGGGGGAACCGATATCGGAAACAAACCCTGAAGGAGAAACTGATCATGAGTGACAAGATCCAGATGACGGTGGCCGGGAACCTCGTTGCGGACCCGGAGATCCGGGCTACCCCGAACGGCAACGTGGTCACCCACTTCACGGTGGCGTCCACACCGCGGCAGCTGAACCAGAAGACGGGGCAGTGGCAGGACGGGCAGACCTCGTTCATGCGGTGCCAGGTCTGGCGTGACCAGGCCGAGAACGTCGCCGAGTCCCTGCACAAGGGGGACCGGGTGGTCGTGAGCGGGACGCTGAGCCAGCGATCGTGGACCGATGAGAACCAGCAGAAGCACTCGGTGTGGGAGCTGCAGGCCGAGGACGTCGCCGCGTCGATGAAATTCGCTCAGGTGCAGGTCAACCGCCAGCGCGCCAACCAGCGTCAAAGCCAGCAGGCCAGCGAGGACCACACGGCGCCGGCGCGCAAGCAGCAGATCCAGGCCACCGCATGAACGACTGCGAATCATGTTGCGGCGCTGCGATGACCAGAATCCCAGCTCATGAGGCGGACTCTTCGTTCGAGTACTTGATGTACTGCTACGAATGTGGTCACTACGAACCGTGGGACATGCCGTCACCGCAGGACGAGCAACGTCAACGTATGCAGCAATAGTCCAATACCGCAAGGAGATTCACGCGATGACATCCTTCGAGATCCACACCTACAACCTCAACGGCGAGCCCATCCAACACACACAGGGGATGAGCCTGGCCGACGACACCATGGTCACGCAGACCGGCGTCGCACCTGAACTGGAGGAGGTGATCAAGCAGGAGATGCCCCGGATTCAGATGCAGCAGTAACCGGAGTCGATCCGCACACAGAGGCGGCGCTCGTGCCCATTGGAGGTGGGCACGAACGCCGCCTTTCGCATTGTCTCAACCACGACGCGCCCCACGCCAGCCTCCACCCCGTCGGCACTTGAGAACAAAGCTGATGTCTTGATGTCCGGCGGACAGTAGACATGTCATGATGGGAACATATGTTCGAGAACTGGCCTGATACTTTCACTCCGTCGCTGCGCCGAGCGGTGGAGCCACCGACACGCGTACTCGTCGATCTCGGTCAGGCGATACCCACTCAGCCTGCACGATTCGGTGCCAACGGGGTCCCGCTACGGGTCCGCGCCGGCGGCTTGGAACTGTCGGGCACAGTGCCCGGTCTACTGCACGCATGGGCACGCGCGAGTGATGGAGTGTGGTTGGGGCTGGTGTCGTTCACGATCCAGACACGCAACGGGCAAGGGTTTCTCGAGGTTCGGCAATGGTGTACCGAGCGAGCGTTGTCTCTGCCTTCCTGATGTGATCGTGCTGGTGCTGTCTTCCCCTTGCGGCGCAGGGTCGTCCGACCACGCCCGCCCGCGGCCTCCGCCGCCGATTCTCGCCACCAGAACGGTCATCTTCGGGCCGTGGGCGGGCGTGGTAGACCCGTCGGCGTCGCAAGGGGAAGACAGCACCTCCCATCGCATCTCCCCGCTCAACCGTTCTCGCCGGTCCGCGATCTGTCTTCCCCGCAGCGGTGCCCGCCAGAGGCACCGACATCGCCAGCTGAGCATCGATTTCTGTGGTTAATTCTCGATCGTGTGCCTGAGTAGCCGACGAGCTCTACGGCGCCGGGCAGGGTGACCGTAAGTGTTCGCTAACAAGATGCGGAGTCTGGCCGCAGCCCACCGCGCACTCGAATCGGCGTCGGCAGGATCCGGAGAACCGATCACGTTTTCACTCATGTCATCCTTCGACGGCGACCTGATGGTGATGGTTCCCGCAGGCGGAGTCGTTGTCCTCCAGCTGTCCGCCACTTCGTGCAATTTCGGTACGACGGTACCAGTTTTTGGCACCTATACCGATGCAGCCCAGGTCTTACTCCCGAGGTGATAGTCCCATGATTTTGCCCTTACAAAGCCCTTAATCGCTGTTTGGTTCCAGTAAGGGCGAAACCACATGGCGCGGCCTCCTGACCTGTGGGTTTGTCTGCTGTGGTGTCCCCGATCCCGAGGACACCAAATACCCACTTCGTTGGGTAGTTGGTGTCCTCGGGATCGGGGACGGTAAGGAAAGTAGGTCAGGTCAGGAGGAAGGAGAAGTAATCAAGATCAATGAAATGGGTTAGGGGAGTGGTGAAGTGGAGAGAGTCAGTGCGGGTTGCGAGATGGGTCAGGTTGCTAGAGGTGGAGAGAGTCGGTGCTGGTAAGTGAGAGGTCGAGCTGGGAGGTAGCAGTCTGGTTACGGAAGTCGGCGATGGGTAAACATCGCGGTGCAGTCTGTCGGGTCGTCACCGACGTCTGCCATCGCGTGTACGCCGACGATACGGACTGCGATGTCGGTGGCATCGAGTTGGGCAGCAGCAGCGGCCGAAGCGCTTGGCAAGGCGGCTTGTTCGACATCACGTTGTATCGGTAGACGATGACAAGAGCGACCGCGCCGCCAAATCCGGCGACGACGGTCAACACGAGGCAGGTGAGGTCCATCTCAGCCGCGGCTTTGGCGGTGTCGACGGGGCGATCCCTCGTAGGAACGCGTATGCGATGAACGTGACTGCTAGTCCGGCAGTGAGCGCGAGTGTGACTGCAGCGCCAACGATCGCGTACGTGTTTCTGCGCCAATGGCGCTCACTCAACTGGGCATTGCTCGATTCTGCTCGAAACCGCATATTCCATACCAGATCTGAGCATCCGCAGGTTTGTTCTATAGGTGGACACCATTGATTTGGTACATGCGGACCGTTGTATCCCATATGCGTGGGTTAGATTGGATTGATCTTGGCGTGGGACCCAGAATCGTCGGAAACATCGAAGTGTTCGGTGCCGTGTACTGCGACACGCGAATCAGGTTCGGGTTCAATGTCGAGCATATGAAGTTTTGTATGGTATGGCGTGTCGTTCCTGCAATTGCATCACTGTGACAGTAAGTGCTTCCATCTGAGCCGGATCGTGCACGGTGTATCAGATTCGTCAAGCTAACGAATCGTGCGGGATGATCACGGAATGTGCTCTATGGGGAGTTTCGCTGCGTTTCGGCCCCATGAACCCCAGAACCTGCGGCGTCTCAGACAATCTGCATCTTCTGTGGCTCTTCCTGGGCAAATGAGTTAAGAGGATGTCGCGAGGCCGGTGGCATTTGTCGAGTTGCCAACAAATAGCCTCCTTATCGCCCCGGATAGCTCAACTGTTACATAAGAATGCCGTTATGTGATATAGATCACCAGCATGTCTTTTGGATATGTTTCGTGCATGTTAAATTGCCCTCTGAGCTGGAGTTTCTCGGCGTGGCGGCATCTGAGTCAGGGTTGCCTCACTGCCGTGTGTTGTTCAGGGTGCAATATCCTGTCCTCGGGTGTTTATTAGTGTGTGATCGACCGGATCGACAAGAAGACCGGTACGCCGTGAGTGAGTTCGTGTACAACCTTTCAAGATCATCCCGCGCGAGGGGGAGCCAGGAATCCTGGCGCCTGCTCGTCGGGATGGAATATCAAAGAAAGGGAAGTACATGGCGAAGAAGTCACAACAGAATAATAAGAAGAACAAGAACAAGCAAAAGGGTGTGAAAAAGAAAACCTCGGCTGCAACAATTGCGAAAAAGGCGGCAGCCGAGGTTTCCCTTCAGATCCGACTGGCGGTTCCGATTGGGTCCCTGTCCGCAGTGATCCTGTACCTACTCACTAGGTAAGTAAGCACTCTCGGAGCCACGAAACAGGAGTAGCGGGCCGTCGGGCGGTATCCCGGCGGTTCGCTCTCTCAAGTCGGACACAGCAAGCCGGACAATCAACAGTACCTGCGTTGACCTGGGGTTACCAACTCCTTGAGCGGCTGGCGTGGCGAACCTAATCGCCACAAAATTTACACCTGACGTGCAGGGATCGCTTGATCACAAGCACAAATAGCAACCGAAACGTAATATAGCTCACATCGTGATGTGATGCAGCCCCCCAGTTCTGGGAAGAAGTCATTTTGTGCCGAATGATTCGTAGGCCAAGGGTACTTGGATGGCCGGACATTTGAGGACAATCGTTGAATGGGACCGCCCGGTTCTAGTCCCTGTGATCAACGTTGAGTGTGATTTTTGGCTGATACCAGCTTGTTTGACACTTCATGTTGTGAGATGGCCCAATCGCAGAAACGACTGGAACACGTGTTCCAGCTGGTCCAGGACTCTCCTGGGCGCGCGCCGCATTGTGCGGGGCCGCCCCCACGGCGTCAAGGGCGCTACGCGTCGGCTGCGCCGATGGCCTGGCGGCCACCCTTGACTCCGCGGTTCCTGCGGCCCCTGGGCTGGCGGTAGGGGCAGGCCGGTGGCCTGCCCCGGAGGGGCGCGGCGCGCGCTGAGGAGATCATCGCGTCTCTTCCGGGTTTCCAGGTTTGACACGTACGTGTCAACCAAGGCCCGAGGGAGCATGTTGATGTTGACGATGACTGACTTGTTTTGCGGGGCTGGGGGATCGAGTTCGGGGGCGGTGCAGGTGCCGGGGGTGCGGGTGCTGATGGCGGCGAATCACTGGTCGTTGGCGATCGAGACGCACAACGCGAACCATCATGATACCGATCATGATTGCGCGGATATCACACAGGTGGATCCGCGCCGGTACCCGCACACGGACGTGTTGTGGGCGTCACCGGAGTGCACCAACCACTCCCAGGCACGGGGCCGCAAACGCAATGTGGATTCGATGCCGGATCTGTTCGGGGAGGTGTTGCCGGATGAGGCGGCCGAACGGAGCCGGGCGACGATGTGGGATGTCGTGCGGTTCACCGAGTTTCACCGCTACCGGGCAATTGTGGTGGAGAACGTGGTCGACGCGGCGAAATGGGTGCTGTTCTCCTCATGGCTGCACGCGATGGACGCGCTCGGCTATGACCATCATGTTGTCTATCTGAATTCGATGCATGCCCAGGCAGCGGGTGCTCCGGCGCCGCAGTCGCGGGATCGGTTGTATGTGGTGTTCTGGCGGCGCGGGAATCGGCGCCCGGATGTGGATCGGTGGACGCGTCCGCAAGCGTGGTGTGCGGGGTGTGAGCGGATGGTGGTCGCGGTGCAGGCGTGGAAGGATCCGGTGCGCCGGTGGGGCCGCTACCGGGCACAGTATGTGTGGCGGTGCCCGAGTGTGGTGTGCCGGAACACGGTGGTGGAGCCGGATTGGTTGCCCGCCGCGTCGGTGATCGACTGGGAGTTGCGGGGGCAGCGGATCGGGGATCGGGACAAGCCCTTGGCGGCGAAGACGATGGCCCGGATCGAGGCGGGGTTAGCGAAGTTCGCCGGTGACCCGTATTTGTTGCGGCACTACACACCACGGGGGAGTTGGGCGCAGATGTCGACCTCGGTGCAGGCTGTGGTGCCGACGGTAACCGCGTCGTCGGTGCGGTCGTTCCTGGTGCCCGCCGGTGGAACCTGGCGCGATGGCGTGACGCCGGTGATTGAGCCGATGCCCACCCGCACGACACGGGAGACCGACGCGTTGCTGGTACCGGTGGAGGGGCGTGACGGGAAGCAAGCCCAGTTGGCGTCGGCGCCGATGCGGACGATGACCACGCGATCAGAAACCGGGGTGCTGGTGCCCTACTACGGCAACGGGACCGCTCGCTCGACCGACGATCCGCACGGCACCGTGAAGACGCGGGATCGGTGGGCGATGGTGGTGCCGCTGCGCAACCACAACACCGCGAAATCAACTGCGATGCCGCTGGATACGGTCGCGGCAGCGGGCACTCACCACGGCCTGACCACCGTGGCGCCGAAAGTGGAGGATTGCGAGTTCCGGATGCTGGAGCCAGGTGAGATCAAGGAGTCTCAGGCGCTGGCGAAGACGTATGTGCTGCTCGGTAACCGGCGCGAGCAGGTGCGTCTCGCGGGGAACGCGGTCACACCACCGGCGGCGCGGGATCTGATCTCCGCGGTGGCTGAAGCACTTGGGCAAGAGGTGAGTTGAATCATGGCGAGGTTGATGTCGGTGGCCCTCACCGAGGACCAGGTGCGGGCACGAACGAAGACGGTGACGCGCCGGGTCGGGTGGCGGATGCTGGAGGTCGGGGATCGGGTGACGTTGTGCCAGAAGGTAATGGGCCGCCGACGCGGTGAGCCGCTGGTGCGGATCGTCGACGTCGAAATCGTTTCGATTGATAGACAGCTACTCGACACGATCACTGCGCAGGATGTGGTCGCTCAGGGGTTTCCGGAGATGACGCCGCCTGAGTTCGTCGCGTTCTTCTGCGCCGCACACAAGGGATGCTTTCCGGAGACCGAGGTGACACGGATCCAGTGGCGGTACCTCGCATGAGCGGGGTACCGAACACGGTGACCGGGTTACTGGTCACCGCGTTGGAATCCGTGTGGGCCGCGATCCGGGTCAGGCATGCGGACGTGCCCGAGGTGGTGTTGACGATCGGATCCGGGTCGACGCCGGCCGGGCTCAATCTCGGGCATTTCGCGCCGAACCGCTGGATCCGCGGTGAGTACGAGATCCACGAGTTGTTCGTCGGCGGAGAAGGATTAGACCGCGGTCCGATCGAGGTACTCGGCACACTCCTGCATGAGGCTGCCCATGGTGTTGCAGTCACCCGCGATATCAAGGACACGAGTCGCCAAGGGCGCTGGCACAATGACCGGTTTCGTGAACTCGGTGAAGAACTGGGATTGAGCCTGTGCCATGACGATGACCATGGTTGGGCGGTCACGACGGTTCCAGAGCGAGTCCGACGGGCGTACCGCGGTGAGCTCGATGAACTTGATCTGGCTCTGATCGCCTACCGACGCCGTGAACCTGAGCGAGTTGTTCGAGCCAGCAGCAATAATGGCATCGCGGCTGCGTGCGGGTGTGGCCGACGGATGCGGATGGCGACAAGTACGTACCAGCTCGGCGCTGTCGTGTGTGAGCTGTGTGGAACCCGGTTCGACATCGGCTGACTTCGTTAGATCATGCTGAGGATGATGCCTGCCATCGTGGTTACGACTCCGCAGATCGCGACGGTCAGGTCCTTCACCGCATGGATTTCGAGGTCCGATTTGAAGGTGGACAATGCCTTTGAGACGGCCGAATCAACTTCTTGCTGTGTTAGTTTCGGCTCGGTAGCGACGTCGGTGATCCTATGCTGTGCACGATTGAGATCACGCCGTATCTCGTTGACCGCGTCGAGCAGACGGTAGACCTTCTCGTCGATGATCGCTGCAGGGGGGAAGCCATCTTGCTTCAGCACAGTTGCGTCAGAGACGGCAGTAAAGGTGTCCGAGCCATCTTTCGGCACGGGTTGACTGGGGCCTCGGATGTGGGCCCGGACGGCGTGCCCTGCGTTTAGGAGGGCCTGTCCGTAGGCAGGTAGCCGTTTGGCGCTCTTTTCCCACGCGATCACCAGGCCAATGCCAGTGATAGCGGTTCCGGACAGTTCCATGATCTTGCTGATTTGATCGAGGGGCATCCCGGCGATCCACAGCGTGACGAAGGAGAAGACAGAAACAGTCAACGCTCCGAACGTGACGCTTTTGGCCATAAGAGAGGAGCGTACGGGAGGTCATGCTGGCTCTGCTGCGGGCCGCTGTCGTCCGTGCGCCATCGAGGATGAACTTGAGACCACCTCGAACGGATCGTCGGCACGGTCATACGGACATCTAGGTGTGCTGTGGTCGCTCACAGGGTGAGTAGGCTTCGACTGATAGTCCCAAGACGCGGCCGTCAGCAATAGGTTCTGCTAGTGCTGTCTGCACCGCCAGTTGTCGCTGCACGCGACTCATGCCAGTGAACAGCTCGCCAACCACATACACCGAGAACCGGCCTTTGCTACCTAAGACTCGGAGTTCCTGGACGATCAATCTGGCTCGTAGCTCGGCTGCGGCCTCGCTCGCCGTCATATCGCTCATTACCCCTCCATCACGCCGCACCAGCGTTGCAGTCCTACGCAACGATGATTGTCCGCGATCACCATGGTCATGCACTCCAATGACATGGGGTTGCAGCACAACCAAGGACGCAGGATAACGATCGGCGAGGAACGTGCTCCACGTTTGCTCCATGAGGGAAGCGTGGAGCACGGAAGCGAACGGGTGGTGTTCTGGATCTACCTGGCACTTCTTCTGTGGGCGCAGAGGGGTTCGAACCCCCGACCGCTGGTGTGTAAAACCAGAGCTCTACCGCTGAGCTATACGCCCTTCACCGTTCCCGGCGAGTTATGAATCTAGCGCGGCGAGCGCTTTCTCCCAAGCCGCCTGGTCACGGGCCTCTCCGGGGCCGTTCATCTCCGAGAATCGGATGAATCCTTCGCGGTCGACAACGAAGGTGCCGCGGTTGGGGTAGCCGGATTTCTGGTTGAAGACCTCGTAGGCCTGAGCCACGGCACCGTGCGGCCAGAAGTCGGACAGCAGCGGGAAGACGTAGCCCTGTTCGGCCGCCCAGATCTTGTGGGTCGGGGGAGGGCCGACGGAGATCGCGAGGATCTCCGCGTTGTCGTTCTGGAACTTGGGTAGTTCGTCGCGCACCTTGCACAGTTCACCCTGGCAGATGCCGGTGAAGGCGAGCGGATAGAAGACGATCAGCACGTTCTTCTTGCCGTGGTAGTCCGACAGGCTGACGTCCTGGTTGTTCTGATCCTTGAGCGTGAAATCCGGCGCGACAGTGCCAACTTCGAGCGGCATCGCAAATCCTCCATCGTGTCGGGTTTCCGCCGGGCGGCGCGATCACCGCCCGGCGACACCATAGCGAAAGGTGGGTCAGCGCTGCTTCGAGGGCGCCTTCGGTTGCACCAGGCGGCTGCCCGCCCAGCTACCCAGAGCGATCGCCGAGGTCTGAGTCAGACCGGCGGTCGGTGCGGATTCTGCGATTTCGCTTGGTTCAACATGTCCCGGATGTCCGGTCTTGGGCGTGAGTACCCAGACGAAGCCTTCGTCGGCGAGTGGCCCGATCGCATCCATCAGTGCGTCGACCAGATCACCGTCCCCGTCGCGCCACCACAGCAGCACAACGTCGACTACTTCGTCGGAATCCTCATCGACAAGATCGCTGCCGATGGACTCCTCGACGTCGGCTCGCAAGTCGTCGTCGACGTCCTCGTCCCAGCCCAATTCCTGGACAACCAAGCCGTGTGTAATGCCAAGCTTCTGAGCGTAGTTCTGCGCGTCCGCCGCGGCGACCACGGTGGTGTCCTCCTCAACTCCCGACAATAGGTAGTTGCAAGCGAACATGGTTATGGCCTCCAGCGCAAGCCGATCCGAAGAAAATGGCCCGGAATGTCGCGTGACAATGTTGTGTCATGGACCGTTTCAGCGCTTCGGGCAGGCGTCGCGAACGGCGTTGCGCGCGTCGTTGACCCGCCTACTTGCGTCGTTGAGCGGCCCGACAGGCGCGGAGTAGGTCATCTTGCGGGTCTCGGCGGAGAGCGCGCGCGCCGCTGTGACGTAGTCGGTAAATTTTCCGGCCAGATCCGGCGGGATCGAGTCCTTCGCGGTGTTGACTCCGGTCTCCACCTTGTTCGCGGCGTCATCCAGGGTTGACGCGGCGAGTTCTCGCTTGGCGGCGTAGTCGGCGGCGTTGGCGTCGTGCGCGTCGACGAACTCGTTGTACTTGGAGACGCCGACACCGGTGGTGGTGGGGAACTGCGCACAGTTGTCGGTGATCGCCTTGTCCTGCGCCGCAGCACGCTTCGACGAAGTAGCCGCGGCCGACGAGGCCGCCGCCTCGGTCTTGTAGGCCGCTAGATCAGCGGTATTGGGGTTCGCCGTGCCCACGACCCCGTTCGCGCAGCCGGCCACGACCAAGCCGACAACGACCGCTCCGGTCGCGCACACCAATCCGAACCCGCGCGGGTCCAGCGTCTTCATCGTCCTCCCGTATGACGTGCGCCTCGCTCGGCGCTCGAAAACTACAGCGGCCTCGGCTCATGTTGCCCAGCGCACGGTACTGGATTTCCTGCTGACATGATGACCTGGGGCACACCATCGGCAAGGATGGAGGGTGCGCCCCGACCTTTCGTAAACGAGTGGTGCGCAAACCCACGCGACACCACTCAGGGATACCGACGCTATCCGCATGTCCACCCCTGTACGAGGAGCAGATTTGACCGACCTGATCCACTCTTCCGCTCCAGCGCAACCCGCTGGATCCGAGTCCGCCGCTCCGGCAGGCCGCGATCCGAACGGTTCGCAAGCCCAGCCGACCGAGCGCGTGCGGGTGATCCGCGAAGGGGTGGCGTCCTACCTACCGGACATCGACCCGGAGGAAACCAGCGAATGGCTCGAGTCGTTCGATGAAATGCTCGACCGTGAGGGCCCCGGCCGAGCGCGTTACCTCATGCTCCGGCTGCTGGAGCGGGCCGGTGAACGCCGTGTCGCCATCCCCGCGTTGACTTCTACCGATTACGTCAACACCATCCCCACCGAGAACGAGCCGTGGTTTCCCGGCGACGAAGAGGTGGAGCGGCGCTTCCGCGCCTGGATCCGCTGGAACGCCGCGATCATGGTGCATCGCGCGCAGCGGCCGGGAATCGGTGTCGGCGGCCACATTTCGACCTACGCGTCCTCGGCGGCGCTGTACGAGGTCGGCTTCAACCACTTCTTCCGCGGCAAGGATCACTCCGGCGGCGGCGACTCGATCTTCATCCAGGGCCATGCCTCGCCGGGCATCTACGCGCGCGCCTTCCTCGAGGGCAGGCTCGGCACCGACCGGCTCGACGGCTTCCGGCAGGAGTACAGCCACGGTGGCCCCGGCCACGGGGTGCCGTCGTACCCGCACCCGCGGCTGATGTCGGACTTCTGGGAATTCCCCACGGTGTCCATGGGTCTCGGCCCGATGAACGCCATCTATCAGGCGCGGTTCAACCACTACCTGCACGACCGCGGCATCAAGGACACCTCCGATCAGCATGTGTGGGCGTTCCTCGGCGACGGTGAGATGGACGAGCCGGAGTCGCGCGGTCTCGCGCACGTCGCGGCGCTGGAGGGCCTGGACAACCTGACCTTCGTGGTCAACTGCAACCTGCAGCGGCTCGACGGCCCGGTGCGCGGTAACGGCAAGATCATTCAGGAGCTGGAGTCGTTCTTCCGCGGCGCGGGCTGGAACGTCATCAAGGTGATCTGGGGCCGCGAGTGGGACGCGCTGCTCGGCGCGGATCGCGATGGCGCACTGGTGAATCTGATGAACACCACCCCCGACGGCGACTACCAGACCTACAAGGCCAACGACGGCGCCTACGTGCGCGACCACTTCTTCGGCCGCGACCCGCGCACCAAGGCGCTGGTGCAGGACCTGTCCGATCAGGACATCTGGAACCTCAAGCGCGGCGGCCACGACTACCGCAAGGTGTACGCCGCGTACGCGGCCGCGATGGCGCACAAGGGTCAGCCGACGGTGATCCTGGCCAAGACCATCAAGGGCTACACCCTCGGCAAGCACTTCGAGGGCCGCAACGCCACGCACCAGATGAAGAAGCTGACCCTGCAGGACCTCAAGGATTTCCGTGACCTGCAACGGATTCCGATCACCGACGCCGAGTTGGAGAAGGATCCGTACCTGCCCCCGTACTACCACCCGGGCATGGAGTCGCGCGAGATCCAGTACATGCTGGATCGCCGTAAGGCGCTCGGCGGGTATCTGCCCGAACGACGCACCACAGCAAAGCCGCTGCAACTTCCGGGCGACGAGGCGTACAAGTCGGTGCGCAAGGGCTCGGGCAAGCAGAACGTGGCCACCACCATGGCGCTGGTGCGGCTGATGAAGGAGCTGCTGCGGGACAAGGAGATCGGCAAGCGGATCGTCCCGATCATCCCCGACGAGGCCCGTACCTTCGGTATGGACTCGTGGTTCCCTTCGTTGAAGATCTACAACCGCAACGGCCAGTTGTACACATCGGTCGACGCCGAGTTGATGCTTGCCTACAAAGAGAGCTCGGTCGGGCAGATCCTGCACGAGGGCATCAACGAGGCCGGATCGACCGCGTCGTTCACCGCGGTGGGCACCTCGTACTCGACGCACGGCGAGCCGATGATCCCGCTGTACATCTTCTACTCGATGTTCGGTTTCCAGCGCACCGGCGACGGCCTGTGGGCCGCGGCGGACCAGCTGGCGCGTGGCTTCGTACTCGGAGCAACCGCCGGGCGAACCACGTTGACCGGTGAGGGTCTGCAGCACAACGACGGCCACTCGCTGCTGCTCGCGTCCACCAATCCGGCTGTGGTGACCTACGATCCGGCGTTCTCCTTCGAGATCGCGCACATCGTCCGGGACGGCCTGCGCCGGATGTACGGCGGCGGCGCTCCGGATCCGGGCCCGTACTCGGTGCCGGGCACCGATACCCGCAAGGCGGACGGCGGTTTCGGCGGCGAGGACATTTTCTACTACATCACCCTCTACAACGAGCCGTACCAGCAGCCGGCCGAGCCGGAGAATGTCGATATCGCCGGTCTGCTCAAGGGCATCTACCTCTACAAGCCCGGCGGCGAAGGCGACGTGCGGGCCCAGATCCTGGTCTCCGGCGTCACCGTGCCGGACGGCCTGCGCGCGCAGGCGCTGCTCGCCGAGGACTGGGGTGTGCAGGCCGATGTCTGGTCGGTGACCTCGTGGGGTGAACTCCGCAAGGAGGCCCTGCACCGGGAGATCGCCGCACTGCGTTACCCCGACGAGGATCACGGCACTCCGTATGTCACCGAGGCGTTGTCGCGGGCCGAGGGCCCGTTCGTCGCCGCGACGGACTGGATGCGCGCGGTACCGGATCAGGTGCGCAAGTGGGTTCCCGGCGACTTCATCACACTCGGCACCGACGGCTTCGGCTTCTCCGACACCAGGGCCGCCGCCCGCCGCGTGTTCAACGTCGACGCGCAATCGATCGTGGTAGCCGCCCTTTCCGGCCTCGCGAAGGCCGGAAAGATCGACAATGCCAAGGTGATCGAGGCCGCGTCGAAGTACCGCATCGACGACGTCGACGCCGCGCCGAAGAACGCGTCGAGTTCCGATGGGGACGGCGAGTAGCGGACGATTGGATGGTGGACCGTAAACCGCCGCGGCCGCGACGGATCTCCGAGGGCTCTTCCGAGCACGAGGTGTATCTGCCGACGGGCGCGCTCTCCCCGAACCGGCAAACCCGCGACCCACTACCGGACACGCTGCTCAAGCGCGTGAAGCAGTTCTCAGGCCGTCTCTCTACCGAGGCGGTCGGGTCGATGCAGGATCGGTTGCCGTTCTTCGCCGACCTGGACGCCGCGCAGCGCGCCGGCGTCCAGATGCTGGTGCAGACCGCGGTGGTGAACTTCCTGGAATGGCTGCAAGACCCGGACAGCGACATCCGATTCAGCCTCGATGCGTTCCAGGTGATCCCGCAGGATCTGGCGCGGCGGCTCACGCTGCGCCAGACCGTGGACATGGTCCGGGTGGCCATGGAGTTCTTCGAACAGTGGCTGCCCGCGCTCGCGCGCAACGACCGGCAGCTGGTCGCGCTCACCGAGGCGGTGTTGCGGTACGGGCGTGAGCTCGGCTTCGCCGCCGCCTCGGTGTACGCGAGCGCCGCCGAATCGCGGGGCGCGTGGGACACCCGGCTGGAGGCGCTGGTCGTCGACGCCGTGGTGCGTGGCGACACCGGTCCGGACATGCTGTCCAGGGCCGCCACGTTGAACTGGGATGCCACCGCACCGGCAACCGTGCTGGTCGGCACCCCACCCGGCGAGCAGGGCGTGTCCTCGGTGGGTTCGGTGCACGCGATCGCGGCCAGACACGGCCGGGCCGCGCTGGCGGTAGTACAGGGCACCCGGCTGGTGATGGTGGTCAGCGGCCACCTCGGCGACTCCTCTTATATATCGCCGTTTCTGGCAGACCTGCTGGCCGAGGTCTTTTCCGACGGTCCCGTCGTGATCGGCCCGACCACCCGCACGCTGGGCGCCGCGCACGCCAGCGCGGTCGAAGCGCTGGCCGGCATGGAGGCCGTGGTGGGCTGGCGGGGCGCGCCACGCCCGGTGCATGCGACCGAATTGCTGCCGGAACGCGCTTTACTCGGCGATCGAGCTGCGATCGACGCGTTGAACGAGTATCTTGTCCTTCCGTTGGCCTCGGCGGGATCGTCACTGGCGGACACACTCGAGGCCTATCTGGATTGCGGTGGAGCTGTCGAGACGTGCGCGCGTCAGTTGTACGTCCATCCAAATACCGTTCGCTACCGCCTCAAACGGATTGCCGAAATCACGGGTCGTGATCCGATGAATCCGCGGGACGCGTATGTGCTCAGAATCGCCGCCACCGTGGGTCGTTTGACACGAACCCGTAACGAAACGTCAACACCAACCCCAGAGGCCACTCATTTCACATTGGGTGAAGAGGGCCTGTAACGGAATTCGTGGGACGTTCGATCCGATCGACCCACGTGGCCTTTTGTGGGACTCCCACAAAACGCAAGGGCAAGCTTCATTCGCGTCGACATCTCCGGCGGGGCGCCTCACAGTGTTCTCTTAGGGAGTGATCGCGTTGTTCGCCCCTGGACAGGGGTCCCAGACTCCCGGCATGCTCGCGCCTTGGCTCGATCTCCCTGGCGCGCGTGACCGGCTTATCCTCTGGTCCATGGCCTCCGGCCTGGACCTGGTTCGCCTCGGCACCACCGCGACGGCGGAGGAGATTACCGATACGGCAGTGACCCAGCCGCTCGTCGTGGCCGCCGCGTTGCTCGCCTATGCGGAAATCCCCACGGATGCGCTTCCGGCCGCTACCATCGTCGCCGGGCACTCGGTCGGTGAACTCGCCGCCGCCGCTGTCGCCGGGGTCATCTCCCCGGATGACGCGGTGCGCTTGGCCGCCATCCGTGGTTCGGAGATGGCCAAGGCGTGTGCGTTGGAACCGACCGGCATGTCCGCGGTGCTCGGTGGCGATGAGGCCACCGTGCTTGCTCGGCTCGCCGAACTCGACCTCGTTCCGGCCAACCGCAACGCGGCGGGCCAGATCGTGGCCGCGGGTCGGTTGGACGCGCTGGCGGAGCTCGCCGCGAACCCGCCGGAGAAGGCAAGGATTCGCGCGCTGCCCGTCGCGGGTGCTTTCCACACCGCGTTCATGGCGTCGGCACAGGACGCTGTGACCGATGCCATATCGCAGATCGTGCCGAACAACCCGACCCGGATCCTGCTGTCGAACTTCGACGGCAAGCCGGTCACCTCGGGACGCGACGCGATCAACAAGCTTGCTGCCCAGGTCACCCGGCCCGTCCGGTGGGATCTGTGCACCGAAACCGTAAGGCAGGCAGAGGTTTCCATGGTGGCAGAGTTGCCACCGGCGGGCACCCTGGTCGGCATTGCGAAACGGGAGCTGAAGGGCACGCGCACCTTGGCCCTGAAGACCCCGGAAGACCTCCCCGCGTTGGCCGGGGTAAGCATCTCCGGCTAGCTTTCCTGCGCAGCCATGCATCGATATGCACGGTTGTGACCGAGCGGACGTAACCTTCGGCCGTCTCGATCCGAAAAACCAGTACACGCCCTACAAAGAACAAGAAGGGAGCCACGAAGTGGCCGCTCTGACCCAGGAACAAATCGTCGAGGAACTCGGCAAGATCATCGAAGAGGTGACGGGTATCGAACCCTCCGAGGTGACGATCGAGAAGTCCTTCGTCGATGACCTGGACATCGACTCGCTGTCCATGGTCGAGATCGCGGTGCAGACCGAGGACAAGTACGGCGTGAAGATCCCGGACGAGGATCTGGCCAGCCTGAAGACGGTCGGCGACGCTGTCGGCTACATCCAGAAGCTCGAGGCGGAGAACAGCGAAGCCGCCGCGGAGCTCAAGGCCAAGTTCGACGCCGAGTAGGGCTGACACTGTGACCACTCCTTCCACCTTGAACGGGAACTTCCCCAACGTCGTCGTCACTAGCCTGGCGGCGACCACGTCGATCGCTGGTGATGTCGATGCGACGTGGAAGGGACTCCTCAACGGCGAGAGCGGTATCGACGTTCTCGAGGATTCCTTCGTCGAGGAATACGACCTTCCGGTCCGCATCGGCGGTCACCTGAAGGTTCGGCCCGAGACCCTGCTGACCCGAGTCGAGTGCCGGCGCATGGCGTACGTCGAGCAGCTCGCGACCGTGCTCGGTCGCGAAGTCTGGCGTAACGCGGGCAGCCCGGAGGTCGACCCGGAACGGCTGGGTGTGGCCATCGGCACCGGGTTGGGTGGCGGCGACGCCCTCATCGACTCGGTCGACAAGCTGAAGAGCGGTGGCTATCGCAAGATTTCGCCGTTGGCTGTGCAGATGGTCATGCCGAACGGTCCTTCGGCCGTTGTCGGCCTCGAATTGAAGGCCAGGGCAGGAGTGGTCACTCCGGTCTCGGCATGCTCGTCCGGCTCCGAGGCCATCGCCAACGCATGGCGCATGATCGTCATGGGCGATGCCGACATGGTCGTCACCGGTGGTGTCGAGGGTTACATCGACGCGGTGCCGATCGCGGCGTTCAGCATGATGCGTGCCATGAGCACCCGCAACGACGATCCGAAGGGTGCCTCGCGTCCGTTCGACAAGGACCGCGACGGTTTCGTCTTCGGTGAGGCGGGTGCGCTGATGGTCGTCGAGACCGAGGAGCACGCCAAGGCGCGCGGTGCCACCATCCATGCTCGTCTGCTGGGTGCCGGTATCACGTCCGATGGTTTCCACCTGGTCGCTCCCGCCCCCGACGGCGTCGGTGCGGCCCGTGCGATGACCCGAGCGCTGCAGACCGCTGGTCTCACCGCGAAGGACATCACCCACGTCAACGCGCACGCGACCGCTACGCCGATCGGTGATACCGCCGAGGCGAACGCGATCAACTTGGCGATTGGCAAGCACGCTTCGGTCTACGCCCCGAAATCCGCACTGGGACACTCGATCGGCGCCGTCGGCGCGCTCGAGTCCGTACTCACCGTGCTCAGCATCCGGGACGGCATCGTCCCGCCGACGCTGAACCTGGAGAACCAGGATCCGGCGATCGATCTGGATGTGGTGCACGGCGAAGCTCGCCGTCAGGAGATCGAGTACGCGATCAACAACTCCTTCGGTTTCGGTGGGCACAACGTGGCGCTCGCCTTCGGTCGGGCATAACCGCCTGTATCGACTGCACGACGACCCCGGCGGGATCGGGCCAGCAGGTCCGATCCCGCCGGGGTTTCCACATTTTGCAGCCGCGCCAGCGGTGCACTCATCGAGGTGAGGAGAAAACGCGATGACGATTATCGCTCCCGCGTTTCAACAAGGGACGGACCTGGATCCGCGTGATCCGCTCGGTCGACTACAGCGCTTCTTCGATCCCGGCACGCTGCTTCCGCTGCACCCCCGCGACAAGTCCGGTGTGCTCGCCGCCATCGGTGAGGTGGACGGTGTCCGCACCGTCGCCTACTGCTCCGACGCCACCGTGATGGGTGGTGCGATGGGCGTGGAGGGTTGCAAGCACATCGTCGCCGCGATCGACACGGCCATCGACTCCGGCGTGCCGATCGTCGGCATCTGGCATTCCGGTGGCGCCCGGCTGGCCGAGGGGGTCGAGGCGTTGCACGCTGTCGGCCTGGTCTTCGAGGCGATGGTTCGCGCGTCCGGGCTGGTACCGCAGATTTCCGTGGTGGTCGGTTTCGCCGCGGGTGGCGCCGCGTACGGCCCCGCGCTCACCGACATCGTGATCATGGCTCCCGAGGGCCGCATCTTTGTCACCGGACCCGACGTGGTGCGCAGCGTGACCGGCGAGCAGGTCGATATGGCGACCCTCGGCGGACCCGTGACGCACGGCAAGAAGTCCGGTGTCACCCACATCGTCGCCGATGACGAGGCCGACGCGGTGCACCGCGCGCGTCGTCTGGTCTCGATGTTCGCCGAGCAGGGCGAGTTCGATCTGGTCGCGGCCGAGCACGGCGACGTCGACCTCAAGGCGATGCTGCCGGAATCGGCCAAGCGCGCCTACGACGTGAAGCCGATCATCCACGAACTGCTCGACAACGTCGACGGCGAGAGCTCGTTCGAGGAGCTGCAGGGCGGTTACGCACGCAGCATCGTCACCGGTCTCGGTCGGCTGGCCGGGCGCACCGTCGGTGTGCTCGCCAACAACCCGATCCGCCTCGGTGGTTGCCTCAACTCCGAAAGTGCCGAGAAGGCAGCGCGTTTCGTGCGACTGTGCAACTCGTTCGGCATTCCGCTCGTCGTGCTCACCGACGTTCCGGGGTACCTGCCCGGCGTCAGCATGGAGTGGGAAGGTGTGGTGCGTCGTGGTGCCAAGTTGCTGCACGCGTTCGCCGAGGCGCGGGTTCCTCGGGTCACCCTGGTCACTCGCAAGATCTACGGCGGCGCCTACATCGCGATGAACGCCCGTTCGCTCGGCGCGACCGCTGTGTACGCGTGGCCCGGATCCGAGGTTGCCGTGATGGGCGCCAAGGCCGCTGTCGGCATCCTGCACAAGAAGGCGTTGGCCGCCGCGCCCGAAGAGGAGCGCGAAGCACTGCACGAGCGTCTCACCGCTGAGCATGAGCGCATTGCGGGCGGCGTCGAACGAGCCGTGGCGATCGGCGTGGTGGATCAGGTGATCGACCCGGCGAAGACGCGCAGCATCATCGCGGCAGCGCTGGCCGCCGCACCGTCGCGGGCCAGCCACCTGAAGAACATTCCGCTCTGATCTGAGCTCTGCACAGTGGGCCCCGGGGATACCCGGGGCCCACTTTCGTTGTCCGGGAAGGACTCTGCACGTTCGGGCAGACGATGGAACTGGCGCTGATCCGTCGGATCGCCCTGCTCGTGGAACGCGTCGTGGGGCTGTCGAGGCTTCGGCCGCTGCGCGCCGTCCTGTATCCAGCACTGGACCTCATCGGGGGCCTCGGCAAATAGATCGGCTGGGATATATCGGTGGGGTTTTGGGGCGGCAACGTGGGGGACATCGGCCGGATACATGAGGTTCGTACGGTTCGCGGATGAGCGTCACCATCGACTCCGGAGCAGCAACGCCGACCGTGCGGAAACCGCCGTGGTATCGGTCGCTGTTCGTGCAGCTGCTCGTTGCGATTGTCGCGGGGGTGGTGGTCGGGGCGTGCTGGCCCGGGGTCGGGGCGGATTTGAAGCCGTTGGCGGACGGGTTCATCAAGCTGATCAAGATGGTGATTGCGCCGATCATCTTCTGCACCGTGGTGCTCGGGATCGCGCATGTGGGGGACATGAGGGCGGTGGGGCGGATCGGGGTGAAGGCGCTGATCTACTTCGAAGTGATCACCACGTTCGCGCTGCTGTTCGGGTTGGTGGTGGGCAATCTGGTCAAGCCTGGCGCGGGGTTCGACATCGATCCGCAGACGTTGGCGACCGGGGCGGAGAAGATCGCGCGGAAGACCGGCAACGGGGAGCTGCCGCACACGGTCGACTTCTTGCTCAATATCATTCCGGCGTCGGTGGTTTCGGCGTTCGCGGAGAACGCGTTGCTGCAGGTGTTGTTCTTCGCGGTGCTGTTCGGGTTGGGGCTGGCGAAGTTCGGTGAACGCTCGGGGACGGCAGCCGGCGGAGCCGGTGGGGTGGGTAAGCAAGCGCCGCCGGTGATCTTGGAGGCGATCGACCATATCGGGCGCGTCTTCTTCACCATCATCGGGTGGATCATGCGGCTGGCACCGCTCGGTGCGTTCGGGGCGATGGCCTACATCGTCGGCCAGTACGGGCTGTCCTCGCTCGGCAGTTACGGCAAGCTCATCGCCTGCTGTTACCTTGCGGCACTGCTGTTTCTGCTGATTCTCGCGGTGGTGGCGCGGGTGTTCGCGGGGGTGAATCTGTGGAAGTTCGTCAGGTACATCAAGGACGAACTGTTCCTCGCGCTCGGCACCGCATCGACCGAAGTTGTGTTGCCGCGCATCATGATCAAGCTCACCGAGGCCGGGTGTTCCAAGGCGACCACCGGACTTGTTGTGCCGACCGGATATTCGTTCAACCTCGACGGCGCGACGCTGTATCTGTCGATCTGCGTGCTGTTTCTGGCGCAGGCACTCGGTGTCGACCTGAGCCTGGGGGAGCAGATCACCGCGGTCGGCGTACTGATGCTGACCTCGAAAGGCATGGCGGGCGTGCCGGGTTCGTCGTTCCTGGCGCTGTCGGCCACCGTCACCGCGATCGGTCACGGCTCCATTCCGGTGGCCGCGGTCGCGCTGCTGCTCGGCGCGGACCGCATCATGGATTCGATGCGGGTCACGGTGAATCTGCTCGGCAACTGCGTCGCCACCTTCGTCGTGGCGAAGTGGGAGGGGCAGTTGGACACCGAACGAATGCGCAAGGTGCTCGACGGGGAGGATGTGCCACCGCTGGAAGAGGCCGATCCGATGTCGGAGTACGCGCTCGAGAAGGTGACACCATGAGCGGCTGCTACCGAACCCCCGCTCGGTAGCATCGAGAAGTGCGCTACGAAGAACTTGCCGACGTGCCGTGCTCGATCACGCGCCCGCTCGTGATCTTCGGCGACCGCTGGACCCTGCTGATCCTGAAGTTCGCGTTCTCCGGCATCCGCCGGTTCAACGGGTTCCAGAGCGCCCTCGGCATCTCCCGCAGCCGACTGCAGGATCGACTGGACCGGCTGATCGAACACGAGATCCTGGTCAAGCGGAAGGCCGCGGTCGGCGCGCACGAGGAGTACCGGCTCACCCAGAAGGGCCATGACATCTATCCGATCCTCATGGCCATCCGGGACTGGGGTGACACTCACATGGCGCCCGACGGCCCGCCCGTGCGCTACACCCACCAGGGCTGCACGGGCGAGGCGCATGCGAATCTCGAATGCGACGGGTGCGGCCAGGTGTTGACCGCACGCGACGTGCTGCCCGAGGCCGGGCCGGGGCTGCTCGGGCCCGAGGGTCAGTCGGTGAACCAGGTCGCTACCTGAGTCAGGTCCTCGCGAGAGGTGCGGAACCCGTTGACCGGATGCTCGGTGTCCGGGTAGCCGAAGGAGATCCCGGCGACTACGCGGCGATTGTCCGGGATACCGAAGTATGCGCGGATGAACGGTGCATACGATGCCAGCGCCGCCTGCGGTGCCGCCCCGAGGCCGAGGCTCTGCGCCCCGAGCAGGAAGTTGCCGATGTAGGCGCCGCAGTCGACGGCGCCGTAGACGCCGATGTCCGCCTCGGTGGTCACGATCGCCACATGCGGTGCGTCGAACAGTTCGAAGTTGCGCACGGCCTGTCGCATCGTCTTCTCGTGATCGCCCTTGCGGATACCGACACTGTCGTACAACTGCATGCCGCACTCGCGCCGACGATCCCGGAACACCCCCGTGTACTGCGCCGGAAACGGGAAATCCGGTTCCGGCGTTGCGGTTTGGATGTGCGCGAGCAACTCTGCACGGAACCGATCGGTGCCCGCCCCCTCGGTCAGCACCACCTCCCACGGCTGGGTATTGCACCAGGAGGCAGTGCGCTGCGCCAGCCGCAACAGCGTCTCGACGACCTCCCTCGGCACCGGATCAGCCAGGAACTGCCGACAGGTCCACCGCTCATCGAGCACCTTGGCCAACACCGAGTACTGCTCGGTGGCCACATCCGCTGCCGTCATCCCCACTCCTCCAACTGGTTCTATTATGAGACCGAACGTTAGCATCGAAAATGTTGGTGCGAAATGGTCGCGGCGACCTGATAAGCCGAGTGGGTCGTAGGCCGAGGGTCCGCTGCGGCGCGGTGGGTTGGGCGCAGGCTGGTGGGCCGGGGTTCGCTGCGGCGTGATGGGCGCGGCGGATTGGAGGTCGAGGGTGCGCGGCAGCCTGATAGGCGGGGCGGGGGCCGGGGAATGGAGAAGCGTGGCGCGGTTTGGGCTGGGCGCTGTAGCTCAGGCTGGTACCAGTGCTCGCCATTGCCCTGAATGCCGGGCTCTGACAAGGCAGAATCCAGCGCATGGCGTCCGGAGCCCCCGCCGCACGGGATCGCAAGCGGCACGGCAGGCACTACACGCCGCCCGAGCTCGCGCGCTTCCTGGCCGGACGGCTGCTCACCCACGTGCCCGGGCCGGCCTCCGGGGTCCTGCGAGTGCTCGATCCGGCGTGCGGTGAGGGGGAGCTGCTGTTCGCGTTGCGAGACGAGGCCGCGATCCAGCTGCCGGGGGTCCGGATCGAGTTGACCGGATACGACCTCGACGCTGCGGCGCTCGCAGTGGCACGAGCGCGGACCATGGGCGCCGGGATCGACTGGCACGTCGGCGACTTCCTCACGGCGTCTGAAGAGCTCGCGGCGGGTTCATTCGATGCCGTGATCACGAACCCGCCGTACGTGCGCACTCAACAACTGGGCGGGGCCACCGCCCAACTGCTCAGCAAGCAGTTCGGGCTGCGCGGGCGAATCGACCTCACGCACCCGTTCGTCGCGACCCTGCCCCGATTGCTATGCCCCGGCGGTGTACTCGGATTGCTATGCGCCAACAGGTTTCTGACGACCAAGGCGGGCGCAAACATTCGCCGCCTGCTCCTCGCCGAGCTGACCCCGGTCGAACTGTACGACCTGGGCGACACCAAGTTGTTCGAGGCAGCCGTGCTCCCCGCGATCACCATCGCGACCCGTGGTGGCGCCGGCGAATGCCGGTACGTCTCCGCGTACGAGGTCGAGGACGGCGAAATCGCCTCGGAGACCGAGCTTTTCAGAGCACTCCTCGGCGATCGCGGATGCCTTGTCGCGCACAGCGGACGAACCTTCGCGGTCGAGGTCGGAACTCTAGTCACCGGTCATACGATGCATTCAGGATTGGAAACCTCAGGGGCGCAGGAGATTTCCCTAATAGGCAAGGAGGGCGACCCCGAGTCGACGGTCACCTGGGGGGCCGAGGGGGCGCCGCAATCTGACGAGCTGAGCGCGAACTTTCGGGCCGACGGTATGCGGCAATCTGATTCGCCGAGCGTGAACCTGCGAACCGAGGGTTTGTTGCAATCCGAATCGACTCTGGCGCGACTGTTGCCGCCAGATCCGCCATCGAACCAGCCCGGACGTCGGAAAACCCTGCGGCGCAACGCGGAACCAGAGACTGCGTGGCGTATGTCTAATACGGAGGTTGATTGCTGGCTTGCTGGGATCGCGGCGTCGACGTGGCGGACGTTCGGTGAGGTTGCTCGGATTCGGGTGGGGATCAAGACGACTGCTGACAAGGTGTTCATCTCTGATCGGTGGTGTGATGTCGAGCCGCCGCCCGAACCGGAGCTGCTGCTCGAGTTGATTACCCATCATGATCTCGAACCGTGGCGGATCGCTCGATCGCACGACACTCGGGTGCTGTATCCCTACGACTTGACCCGACCGAACCGGACGCCGATCGATCTGAACGAATTTCCCTGCGCCGCTGAGTATCTGCGCGCCCACAAGGACACCCTCGCGGCTCGTCACTACCTCGGTCCGAGTGGTCGCGAATGGTTCGAGATATGGGTACCGCAGCGTCCGCATCTGTGGCGGGAGCCGAAGGTAGTGTTTCCGGATATCAGTGATCGCCCACGATTCGCGCTCGATCGATCGGGCGCGGTCGTGAACGGCGACTGTTATTGGATCTCGCTACCCGACCTGGCCCAGGCCCCTGCTGATGCCGAACGACTCGCGTATCTGCTGATGGGCGTGGCGAATTCGGCGCTCGGACTGCGGTTCTACGATGCGGTTTGTGGGAATCGCCTGTACTCGGGCAGACGTCGGTGGATCACCCAGTACGTATCGCGGTTGCCACTGCCGGATCCGGGATCGGCGCACGCAGCGACCATCATCGAGCTGGCCCGCGAGTTCGTCGACGGCCGAGTGCTGGACGCGGCCGCGCGGGCCGATCTCAACGAGCGGGTGGCCGCGGCGTTCGGGGTGTCGCCGCCCGCGCTCTGACTATGCGGTGACGTGCACGCCCACCATGGGCATCAACGTCCGGCGCGCGAACTCGCGCGCGGCATCCCGGTCGGCGACGGGAATGAGCCCATCGGGAGTGAGCGCCAGCGACAGCGCGAGCCGAGCCATGATCTCGGCGACCAGGTCGGCATCGAAATCGTGGGTGCTCTCGGTATCCCGCAACTCGCGCAGCTTCTCCGCCAGATAACCGCGGCCGACGGCCAGGATCGGCCCCGCGTCGGTGGTCAGCCGGGGCAGGATCAGGTCCGGCTCGGTACGCAGCAGGCGGCGCAGCAACTCGTTGTTCGCGATGGCGGTGATGAACGCGACGAAGATCTCCACCAGCTGATCCTCGGTGCCGGTGACCGCCCGCACCTGCTTGTCGATCATCGCGACGAAGCGCTGCGCCTCCCGCACGCTCACCGCCTCTACCAGCTCGTTCTTCGATTCGAAGCGGCGGTAGAGGGTGGCGGGGCTGATGCCGGCCCGCCGGGCGATCTCGCCCATGCTGGTCCGTTTGATGCCGAAGTCCAGGAAGGCCGAGAGCGCGCTTTCCAGGAGTTTCTCGCCGTCGGCGACGGGCTTGTCCAGGATGCGCTGCAGCATGGGCGGGACAGTTGGCATCTGGTCTCCAGTCGATTCGCGCGAGGGCCTGGCGTGCGGGATGGCGTCGCGACGGTGCGGGTGATGGACCTTCATTATTTCACCGGTCTACGGCGGCCTGGTCGCGGATCGCCGGAATGAGGTACAGGTCGCGCGTCCAGCTTCGTGTGGTTAGCCTTCATGGATATCCGATTTGGATGTCGGATGGTTGGAAAGGGTTGAGCCGTGGCATATTTCGCTGACCGAGTGGTGGCGATCACGGGGGCCGGCGCCGGCATCGGCCGCGAACTGGCCCTGGCTCTGGCCCGCGACGGCGCGCTGCTCGCGCTGTCGGACAAATCCGCCGACGCCGTCGCCGAGACGAAGGAACTCTGCACTGTCGTCGGCCACGAGCCCACGACGACCACCCTCGACGTCACCGATCGGGCCGCCGTCCTCGACCACGCCGCGGCGACCGTCGCGCATTACGGCAGGGTCGAGGCGCTGTTCAACAATGCCGGAATTCTGCACGTCGGCGGGGTGGCGGAGTCGCCGTTCAGCGATTTCGAGCAGGTGCTGGACGTGGACTTCTGGGGAGTCGTCAACGGCACCAAGGCCTTTCTGCCGCATCTGCTGACCGTCGAGCGGGCGCATGTGGTGAACATGTCCTCGGCCTTCGGGCTGGTCGGGGTGGCGCAGCACGCGCCGTACAACGCGGCGAAGTTCGCGGTGCGCGGGTTCACCGACTCGCTGCGCCAGGATATGCGGGCCGCGGGCGGCAAGGTGCGGGTGACCGCGGTGTATCCGGGCGGGGTGCTCACCTCTATCGCACGGTCGGCGAGCGTCGCGCCCGGCATCGACGCCGCGGCGGTCGCCCGGCGTTTCGAGGGGCATGTCGCGCGCACCAGCCCGGCCGCGGCGGCCAAGACGATCCTGCGCGGTGCCGCGCGTGGCGAGGCGAAGGTTCTTGTCGGACTGGACGCCCTTCTTGTGGACCTGGTCACAAGGTTCGCCGGCTCATATCACGAACGGGTGCTGGACATGGTATTTCGTTCCTGACCGCGCGGAACCGCGCGATCAGGAACGGGTGAAGTTGAAATGTCAACTGGTCGAACGCTTCTCGCGGCAGTAAACGATCGGGCGCGATCGATCGGACGCGGCTGATGGCGAAATGGATCCTGGTCGAATGCTTTTCGGGCCCGCCGGGCAAGGTGATCGCGTTCGGTGCCGCGCCGAAGTCCTTCGTACCGCTGAGCAATATCCTGCGTAACCCGCTCTCGCTCGCCGATGCGGAAGCCGCACTCGCGCAGGCTTGTCGGACCCGCGCCCTGGTCGCGCGGGTATCGGACGACGGCCGTCGCACCGTGCGAGCCGAACCACTGCTGATCACGCCCGAGCGGGCGCATGCCGTTCGACTATGGATCGGTCCGGTGTCGGAGCCGCTACCCGCGCCAGAACCGGTGGGCGCGTGGTACTTCAACCTCACCACCAATCGATCGGTGCGCAGCGTGGACCTGCTCGATCTGTACGGCGTCGCGCCCGAGGAACGGGAGGCGGAACTGGCCATCGCGGGCGCGTTCACCCGGCTGGTCACCAATCGGGACGAGAGCGAGGCGCTGGCGAAGATCGTGAATTCCGCGCCGGGCACCGAACATCAGGCGGTGTGGACGGTCCGTCGCGACGACGAGGCCTTGCGTGCAGGACATTTCGCCTGCCGGATCATCCTCGAGGTCGACGCGGCCGGACGCAGGGAGGTGCTGTTTCGCGGGGTGACCCAGGATATCGGCGCCGCGACCGCGGTGCCCGCCGCGCCGCCGCCGATGATCCTGGAATATCGACTGCTGGAGGCGTCCACCGCGCCGGGGGAGTATCGCGCGATCGTGAATCTGCGCTCGCTGCAATTGATTCGCTGGATCGGGCCGCCGATGCCCGGCATCGCCTGGGCGGATCTGCCCGGTCAGCCGCCGCCGCAGATCCATCCCGACGATATGGCGGCGGCACAGGAGATGTCACGGGAGTTGGCGCGCCATCGCACCGAGGGCACGGTGCGGCTGCGGCGCACCGACGGTGGGTGGCAGCCGGTGCGGGTGCGGGCCGCGCTGATGGCGTTGGATCAGCACACCACGGCTGGACTGGCCACGGTCACCGCCGTCGAGTGACGCGCGGTGACCGTGGGTTCGGGTTCACTGGCGCGGTAAGTTCAGCGCCGCCATTTCCTGCTCGATCGCATTGGCGGCGAAATCTACCCCGCTGGAACGCAATTCATGGACTCGCCGTTGTAGTGCCTCGACGCCGCCCGGCTGGGCCGCGATGTCGGCAACGCTGATCCGCCCCGTGGACCGGTGCATGTTCGACTGCACGTAAGCCATCACCGATACCTCCTGCCTTGCACGCTCACGACTTCGCCTCGCTGACGCTCGGCTACGTCGTGCGCGATCGCGCGCTGCGTTTCCGGTTCGCTCGCTACGCTCACTCACGACTTCGCCTCGCTGACGCTCGGCTACGTCGTGCGCGATCGCGCGCTGCCTCTCCGGTTCGCTCGCTACGCTCACCCACAACTGTGCCACGGTCGGCTCCGTCGTGTGCGACCGTGCGCTGCGATTCGGTTCGCTCGCTACGCTCGCTTACGGACCCATCGACCCAGATGGGCTAACCACTGCGCTACAAGCCGCACGACTTCCGTTTCGGCAGGAGACCCCGGGTCACCGGGCACGCTGGCGAAATGTTATCAGCGATTCCTGCAGGTCACTTGACCAGTGTGTGCTGTCTCACACCTCTTTTGCCGTACGGTGATTGGCCGTGTTGTGTAGGTACACAGCCCCATTCAGTCGAATGCCGTCTTGCTCCGCCTCGCTGAGTTCACGCCGGACCTTGCCGGGTACACCGGCGACGAGCGACCCCGGCGGAATCTGCGCGCCCTCCGGAATCAGCGCGTTGGCCGCGATCAGGCTGCCCGCCCCGATCACCGCACCGTTGAGCACGGTGGCGCCCATGCCGACCAGCACATCGTCGCCGACCGTGCAACCGTGCAGGATCGCGTTGTGCCCCACCGAAACTCCGCTGCCGACGGTGAGCGGAAAGCCCGGATCGGCGTGCAGTACGCAGCCGTCCTGAATGTTGGTCCGCTCGTCGACGCTGATCTCCTCGAGGTCCCCGCGCAGCACGGCGCTGTACCAAACACTCACCTCGGCCGCGAGCCGCACCCGGCCGATCACCGTTGCGTTGGGCGCGACCCACGCGCTCTCGTCGATCTCCGGGGCGAACTCGCCGATCTGAATCCTCATGCGGTCGAACTTAACCGTGCGCCCTGGAACAACGCGCGGTGGGCGGCGGGGCTGGTGCCGAGGATGCGGTGGAAGTGGTGGCGCAGGCTGACCGCGGTGCCGAAGCCGGTGTCGGTAGCGATGCGTTCCATGGTGTCGTCGGTGGTTTCCAGCAGCAGCCTGGCGCGATCGGCGCGCTGGTGCAGCAGCCACTGCTGCGGGCTGTTTCCGGTGCGGTCGCGGAAGCGGCGGGTGAAGGTGCGGCGCGACATCAGCGCGATGCGGGCCCAGCCGTCCAGGTCGATCGCTTCGCCGAGATGTGTTCGGGCCCAGACCATCGCGCGTTCGATCGGGTCGTCGTCGGTGGCGTCGGGGACCGCGATGGGGATGTACTGGGCTTGCGAGCCGCTGCGGTGCGGCGCGGTGACCAGGTCTCTGGCCAGTTCGGTCGCGGCGCGGCTGCCGAGGTCGTTGCGGACCAGGTGCAGGCAGCAGTCGAGGGCGGCGGCTACGCCCGCCGAGGTGATCACGTCGCCCAGGTCGGACCAGAGGGTGTCGGCGCGGACCCGGACCGCCGGGCAGGCGCGGGCCAGGGCGGCGGCACCGGCCCAGTGGGTGGTCACCTCGCGGCCGTCGGCCAGTCCGCTGGCGGCGATCGCCCACGAGCCGAGGCACAGGCCCACGATCCGCGCGCCCGCGGCGTGCGCCTGGTGCAGGGCGGTGCGCAGTTCCGCGGACAGCGGCATGTCGCGTTCCCAGCTGGGGATGATCACCGTGTCCGCGCGGACCAGGCGATCGAGACCGTGTCGCACTTGGATGTCGAAACCCGCTGGGGTGCGCAGGCTTCCGGGTCTTTCGGCGCACACGTCGACCTGGTAGGGCGCCGGTCCGCCGATGCCGACCCGGCCGAAAACCAGGCTCGGCACGGACAGATGGAAGGGGCTCATGCCGTCATAGGCGAGAACGGCCACGGTATGCATGGCCCGATTTTAGCGGTAGGCGGCTCGCGGGCCACTGTTGGGTGCTCCGGTGAGTTGACAAGCTCAACGGCATGACCATCGAACACGTCAACCAGCTCGAAGTACTGCACATCGGCGGCCCCACGGTGCGCCTCCGGTATGCGGGCCAGACCTTCCTGACCGATCCCACCTTCGACGAGCCCGGCGACTACCCGGGCCCGGTCACCCTGCACAAGCTCAACGGTCCCGCGGTGTCCGCGGAAGAGGTCGGCGCGGTGGATGTCGTGTTGCTCTCACACGATGAGCACGCCGACAACCTGGACAACTCCGGTCGCGAATTCTTGAAGACGGCCGGGACGGTGCTGTCCACGCCCGGCGCCGCGGAACGGATCAACGGTGTTCGGGGACTGGAGAATTGGGAGACCACGACGATCGGCGGGGTCCGGATCACCGGCGTGCCCGCGTTGCACGGGCCCGAGGGCTGCGAATCGTTGACCGGGATCGTCACCGGGTTCGTGCTGCAGGCCGACGGGCAGCCGACCGTGTACGTCTCGGGTGACAACGCCTCCGTCGATCGGGTCGCGCGGATCGTCGAGCGGATCGGGCAGATCGACGTTGCGGTGCTGTTCGTCGGCGCCGCCAACGTCGGTCACTTCGGCGACATCGACCTCACCCTGAACGCGCGCACCGCGGTGCAGGCGGCCGAACTGCTCGGTGACGCGGTGATCGTCCCGGTACACGGCGAAGGATGGGTGCATTTCAGCGAGACGCTGGATCGGCTGAGTCTGCTGTTCGAGTACGCGGGGCGCGAGAAGCAGCTGCGGATTCCGCCGCTGGGTGCGGAGATCACTGTCTGACGGACGGGCCCGGCGGATTCGTGAGAAGCCGACGTCGGCACCGCCGCACGCAACGCAAACGCCAGTCGCCGCGTAAGTAATGGTGCGCCGCGCATGGAATTGCTGGCTGATCCGTGCGCGTGCCGCTGAAGTATGCGCGGCGGCGGTACGGGCCGGGCTTGCCGCGGCGACCCGGCGCGGGCTGCGGGCTGGTCATTGTTGATCGGCGGGCCCGCGTAATCGGGGTCCGATCAGCGCTGATTGTCTAGGTCGCCGTCGGGGTGCTGATCAACTTGCGTAGAAATGGCCGGTGCGCGGGTGGTCTCGTGATCATCGTGTGATATCCGCGCGTCGTTCGTGGCGTGTGCCCGGTGCGGGGTTCACGATGGCGTTATGAAGATCGGAGTGCCACGCGAGGTCAAGGAGCAGGAGTTCCGGGTCGCCCTCACACCGGCCGGGGCCGGGGAGTTGGCGGCGCACGGGCACGAGGTGCTGATCGAGGCGGGTGCGGGCGTCGGGTCGGGGTTCGCGGACGCCGACTATGCCGGTGCCGGGGCGCGGCTGGTGGCCGTCGATCAGGTGTGGTGGGACGCCGACCTGGTGTTGAAGGTGAAGGAGCCGATCGCAGAGGAGTATCCGAGGATGCGGCGCGGGCAGGTGCTGTTCACCTATCTGCACCTGGCGGCGTCCCGTGAATGCACCGACGCCATTCTGAGCTCCGGGATCACCGCCATCGCATACGAAACTGTGCGCGCCGCAGACTGTTCACTGCCGTTGTTGGCGCCGATGAGTGAGGTCGCGGGCAAGCTCGGCAGTCAGGTCGGCGCCTACCATCTGATGGCGCCACTGGGCGGTGCGGGCATGCTGCTCGGCGGCGTACCCGGGGTGCGCCCGGCCGACGTGGTGGTGCTCGGCGGCGGCGTGGCCGGATCCAACGCGGCCGCGGTCGCCGCAGGCATGGGCGCGCGAGTCACCGTGCTGGACACCAACTTGCACCGCCTGCGCGAACTGGACGCACGCTTCGACGGGCGAATCGCCACCGTCGCCGCCAACGCCGCCGAAATCCAACGCGCCGTCGCCGCCGCCGACCTCGTCATCGGCTCGGTCCTGGTCCCCGGCGCCCGCGCCCCCAAACTCGTCACCGACGACCTCGTCGCCCAGATGCGCCCCGGCTCGGTCCTCGTCGACATCGCCATCGACCAGGGTGGCTGCTTCGAGGGCTCCCACCCCACCACCCACGCGAACCCCACCTTCCGCGTACACAATTCGCTGTTCTACTGCGTAGCAAACATGCCGGGCGCCGTACCCCACACCGCCACTGTCGCCCTCACCAACGCCACCTTGCCGTACGTCCGCGCCATCGCCGCCCTCGGCTGGAAAGAAGCCTGCACCACAAACCCCGACCTCGCTCACGGCCTGACCGCCGACGCAGGCAGCTTGCTGTCGGCGGAAGTAGCTGCCGCACACGGCTATACGACGGCGAAGCCCGTCGGCCTGGCAGGCTGAACCCTCCGCCAACCAACCCCACAGACTGCCCACACCCCACAGGGAGCCCGGCCCCTGTGGGCCGCGCCGTGTTCGGCGTGACCGCGCCCGTTGTGTCAGCCGAACACCCAGTAGTGCGGGTGGTCGGCTGGCATAAACGGTGTGGGGGTGGACTATTCGTCGTCGGTGGGGGTTGCGCCGAGGTACCAGTCGGGTTCGCCGGTGGTGGGGAGGTCGTGCAGTTTGTCGGGGTTGCGGACGACGTTGATGGCGATGATGCGGCCGTCATCGATGGTGAAGGCGAAGACGCCGGTGTGGTTGCCGTCGAAGACGACCAGGCCGGGGGCGCCGTTGACCAGCACCGCGCGGCCCCACCCGTTCGCCGCGGACGGGGCGTGGTACCAACCGAGCAGCATCTTCGCGATGAGCTCGGCGCCGTGCACCGGCTGGCGGATCGCGGGGACCTTGCCGCCGCCGTCGGCGGTCAGGCTGACGTTCGTGTCGAGCACGCCGAGCAATGCGCTGAGATCACCGGAGCGCCAGGCGACCGCGAACGCGGAGACGACCTTCTCCTGCTCGTCCGGCGAGGCGGGGAAACGTGGCGTGCCGTCCTCGACGCGCTTACGGGCGCGAGAAGCGAGCTGCCGCACCGCAGCCGGGGTACGGCCGACCACCTCGGCGACCTCCGGGCCGGTCATGCCGAACACGTCCTGCAGCACGAACGCGGTGCGCTCGGCGGGCGACAGGGATTCGAGCACGACCAGCAGCGCCGTGGTGACCCGCTCGTCCTGGGTGATCCGGTCCGCCGGATCGTCCCAGCTGGTGACCTCGGGCTCCGGCAACCATTCGCCGACATACTGCTCGCGCCGGGCGCGGGCCGATCCCAGCTGATCCAGCGCGAGGCGCCCGGTGACGGTGCTGAGCCAGGCACGCAGGTTCTCGATCTGCCCCGCGGTGCCCGCCTCGTGCTGGCGCTGCAGCCGCAGCCACGCGTCCTGCACCACGTCGTCGGCGTCGGTGAGGCTGCCCAGCGTGCTGTAGGCGAGCCTGCGCAGATACGGCCGATGCTCCTCGAACCGCCGAGCCAGTTCGGCCTGGTCGATGGGCTCGGGAGTGCTTGGCTGTTCGGAAGTCACTGCTGTTCGCCGTTCGGTCGTTCCGCCCCGCCGGGCGTGAGTCCTATGAGTGCGTCACCAGGTAGACGACGCAGCGAATCAGAGTGTGACACGCCGCCCAAAACCAACCCGCCAAGCCCACCACCAGCGAGGTCTGCGTCACTAGCCCGCCCGGTCACCCATGAAACCTGCCCGATTCGCCCGCCGCGCACGAATTGGCTCGGCGAGCACGAAACAGATGGCAATTTCATGCGCAACCCAACAACCCGTGCGCGCGGTTGTCGTGCAGGGAGGTCTGCTGGGTGTCGCGCGTGAGTTGGCGCGGCGCTCAGGGAGCAGCTGGCGATTTCCCACGCGGCGGAGTAAAGCGTGCGCGGGCGCCATGTACCCGAGTCGGCTGAGCCTGGCGTCGCGGGCGGACATGATGGCGGCATCGTTCGAGTGGAAGCGCCACCAGGTCCTGGTCGGCGTGCGCGGTTGTTCGGGTGGTGGGACCGGATAGGCTCGGCGGGTGCAGAAGGGGACCTCGACCGCGGCTGGATTGTTGCTCGGTTTTGCGCTCGATCGGGTGTTGGGAGATCCGCGGCGGTGGCATCCGGTGGCCGGATTCGGTTCGGCGGCAAGTGCGCTCGAATCGGTGACGTATGACGATCGGCGCAGTGCAGGTGTCTTGCACGAGGTGCTGCTGGTGGGTGGGGTGGTCGGGTTGGGTGTCGGGGTTGGCGGGCTCGGACTGCCCGTGACCGCGCTGGCTACCTGGACGGTGCTCGGTGGGCACAGCCTGGCGAAGGCCGGTAGCGCGATGGCCGACCGGCTCGAGGCGGGCGACCTCGACGGTGCGCGTGCTCTGCTTCCTTCGCTGTGCGGCCGCGATCCCGAGGTACTCGACGCCGACGGATTAGCCCGCGCCGCACTGGAATCCATCGCTGAGAACACCTCCGACGCGACAGTGGCCCCGTTGGTCTGGGGCGCAATCGCCGGCGTGCCCGGCCTACTCGGCTACCGCGCGATCAACACCCTCGACGCCATGATCGGCTACCGCAACGATCGCTACCGCCACTTCGGTTGGGCCGCAGCCCGCACCGACGACCTGGCCAACCTCCTTCCCGCCCGCCTCACCGGCCTGCTCACCGTCGCCCTCGCCCCGCTCGTCGGCGGCCGCCGCGCCGCCGCCCTGCACGCCTGGCGCCGCGACGCCGCAAAACACCCCAGCCCCAACGCGGGCGTAGTCGAGGCCTCGATGGCAGGCGCCCTCGGCGTCCGTCTCGGCGGCCGCACCCAATACCGCCACGGCACCGAACTCCGCCCTACTCTCGGCGACGGACCCGCCCCAACAGTCGCCGATCTCCATCGCGCCGTACACATGTCAGAGGCCGTGCAGTTGGCGTCCGTCCTAGTAGCAGCGCTGTGGGCGATCATCAGGCGCTAGGCACGACTCGTAGCGCCATGACCGAAAGAATTAGCGGCCGCGGATATTCAGCGGCTGTGACCACCGATCTCGGAATGGCCATGTCGCCTGTCGCGCAGCTGGCATCGGTCGTGGCGGCTGCGCTGTGGTCGATGATCAGGTGCCAGGCCAAAGGTGGTCAGTCGCGGGCGCGGCCGTGCGTTCCCGCTAGGCACATTTCGGACACTCGGTACGGCAGTGGCCGGAGGTGCTGTGGTGGCAGATTCGATCGCCGCAGGGCGCTCGGCCGACGTGCGGAGAGTCGAGCGGTCGCGTGCCGGAAGTCGCGGCCGTAGTGGGTCTGGTGGCCGCGCTTCGGTATTCGGCGCGGCGACGGTCCGCGGCGGCGGGTTCGATTGCCGCAGGACGGCAGGGCACGCGCGGGTGCAGCTGGTAGGTGAAGCGCTGCGCGGTCGTGGTGCCGGAGGGCGGGATCAGTCGCGGCCGCGGCCGTAGCGGTCTGCTAGGCGCGCTTCGGTGTTCGGTAGTGCGGCGGCGGGAGGTGGTGTGGCGGTAGCGGATTCGGATGCTGGGGATTCCGCGGGGGTGCTTGCGGGGGCAGGGTCGGCGGGTTTGGTTGGGGTGCTTGCTTTTTCCCTGCGGCGTTCGCGGATTTCGGCGTACAGGAAGTAGCCGAGGCCGAGGGGGGCCATGATGCCGAAGGCGAGCCATTGCAGGCCGTAGGAGAGGTAGGGGCCCGCGTCCAGTTGGGGGAGGGGGGTGGGGGTGAAGACACCCGGCTGGTTTTCGTCGAGTTGGAGGTAGCCGCCGCGTTCACCGGTGGGGATCGGGGTCAGTGGCTGCTGCAGGAACGCCGCTTCCTGGGTGGTGTCGATCGAGTACACCTGTCGGTAGCCGTCTTGGATGGACGGGTCCTTGCCGGGCGTAATGCCCTCGGACATCCGGACTCTGGCCTCGAGACGCTGGGTGCCCGCGGGCGGGTCGGGGATCGGCGGCGGTCGGGAGCCGTCTACTGCCGCGACCAGTCCACGGTCGATGAGCAGGAGGCGTCCGTCGTCGAGCCGGAACGCGGTGAGCACGGAATAGCCGGGGGCACCGTCGAGATGGCGCAGCCGGACCAGCACGGTCGAGTCCGGCAGGTAGCTGCCGGAGGCGGTCACCTTGCGCCATTCGGTGTGCGAGTCGTCCGCGGCGGAGCTGCCGAGGACGGTGGTGATGTCGATCGGCGCGGCGTCCACCGAGTCGGCGATCAGCTGGTTGCGGTGCGAGGTGCTGGTGTTCTTGCCGAGCTGCCACGGCGCCAGCACCGTGAAGCACAGGTAGGCGAACACGGCGACCACCGCGGCGAGGATCACCCAGCTCGGCCGCAGCAGGAAGGTCAGCTTGCGCATCAGCCGCGCCCGTCGGGCACGGGCTCGCCGAGCTCTTCGCGCACCCAGTCGAGCAGTCCGGGCATCGCCGCTTCGATCTGATCCCGGACCAGTTCGAAGTCGGCGGAGTCGCCGTAATAGGGGTCGGGCACGTCGGGTCCATCGGCGGCCGGGTCGAAACTGCGCAGCAGCCTGCGCCGGTCCGACGACACCCCGAGCCGAGCCAGTTCACGCTCGTGCGAGGTGTCCAGCGCGATCAGCAGATCGGCGTCGCGATGGTCGGCACCGAGGGCCGCGGCGACATGCCCGGTCGGGTAGCCGTACTTGCGCAAGGTCGCGTTGGTGCGCCGGTCCGCGTCGTCGCCGACATGCCACGCACCGGTGCCCGCGCTGCTCACCCGCACCCGATCGGCCAGTCCCGCGCGGGACAGATGCGTCGCGAAAATTTTCTCCGCCATCGGCGAACGGCAGATGTTGCCGGTACAGACGAACGACACATGCAGCTCACCCACGACAGCCATTCTGGCCGGTCGACCTACGGGCCCGCCACGTAGGGTGTGATCTCGTGCCCGAGGACAGCGTCGATCCCGCGAAACTGCGCCACCACGGCGACGTGGACGCGCGCCCTGGGATGCTCGATTTCGCGGTGAACGTGCAGGGCAGCGCGCCGCCGGACTGGCTGCGGCATCGGCTCGCGGCCCGGCTGGACTCGCTCGGGCGATACCCGAGCGCCGAGGAAGATCGCACCGCTCGGTGTGCCGTCGCCGCCCGGCACGGCCGCAGTCCGGACGAGGTGCTGCTGCTGGCCGGTGCCGCCGAAGGGTTCGCTATGCTGCCGCGCCTCGCGCCGCGCCTGGCCGCCGTCATCCACCCGTCGTTCACCGAACCCGAACTCGCGCTGCGCGAGGCCGGTGTCGCGGTGACTCGGGTGCTGCTCGCGCCGCCGTACACACTCGACCCCTCGGCCGTCCCGGCTGAGGCCGACCTGGTGGTGCTCGGCAACCCGACCAACCCCACCTCGGTACTCCACCCCACCGAGACCATCCGCGCACTGCGCGCGCCAGGCCGGATCATCGTGGTCGACGAGGCCTTCGCCGACGCGGTACCGGGAGAACCGGCCTCACTCGCCGGCCGCACCGCCCCCGACCTACTGGTCCTGCGCAGCCTCACCAAAACCTGGGCGCTCGCCGGACTCCGCTGCGGCTACTTCCTCGGCGCCCCTGAACTGCTGGCACGCCTGAATCGCGGCCGAGCCCACTGGCCCCTCGGCACCCTGCAGCTGGAGGCGATCACCGCCACCGCCGAACCCGCCGCAGTCGCCGAAGAACAACAGCGCGCCAAGGCCATCGCCGCCGAACGCAACGCAATGATCGATCGCCTGACCGACCTCGGCATCCACGTACACACCCCAGCCGACGCCCCATTCCTCCTGCTCCACGTCCCCGACGGTGAACTCCTCCGAAAACACCTGGCAGACAAGAACATCGCCGTCCGCCGCGCCGACACCTTCCCCGGCCTGGGCCCGAACCACCTGCGAGTGGCAGTGCGCGATGCCGCCGAGGTGGACCGGCTGATCGCCGCGATTCGAACGGCGGACCTGTGATGATCACAGTCTGCGGTCTAGGCGCGCACCCAGGGGACCCCTTGCGACAGTGCATGACTGAATCTGAGGAGGGTGAATTATGACTACGTTGGCGGATCTCATCGAGGTGCTCGACGCGGCGTATCCACCGAAGTTGGCTGAGTCGTGGGACTCGGTGGGGCTGGTGGCCGGAGATCCGGGTGAGGTGGTCACTCGGGTGTTGTTCGCGGTCGATGCGACGGCGGGGGTTGTCGAGGAAGCGATCGATTGGCGGGCACAGGCTTTGGTGGTGCATCACCCATTGCTGTTGCGCGGGGTGGATACGGTCGCGGCGGACACTCCGAAAGGTGCACTGCTGCATCGGCTTATCCGTTCCGGATGCGCCTTGTTCACGGCCCACACCAACGCGGACTCGGCCGATCCCGGCGTCTCCGATGCGCTGGCGGCCGCGCTCGGACTTGCTGTTACGGGCCCGATCGATGCGAAACCGGAAGCACCCGTGGATAACTGGGTGGTGCAGGTGCCGCGTGCACACACCGATGCGGTGCTGGCCGCTTTGTTCGCCGCCGGTGCGGGCGGCAGCGGCGACTATCGCGACTGTGCGCTCCGGGTGCCCGCGGTGGGCCAGTTCCGGCCGATGTCACAGGCGAATCCGGCCATCGGCGCGATCGGCGAACTCCAGCAGGTGGACGAGGACCGGCTCGAGGTGATCGCACCACCTGCCGCCCGCTCCGCCATCCTTGCCGCACTGCGCGCTGCGCACCCCTACGAGGACCCGGCGTACCACATCACCGAACGCGCCCTACTGCCCTCGGCGGTCGGCATCGGCCGCGTCGGCACGCTGGCGGCACCGGAGTCGTTGCGTGCCTTCACCGATCGAGTCGCCGCCGCCTTACCGCCGACCGCGTGGGGTGTCCGCGCGGCGGGCGACCCGGACCGCACCATCTACACGGTGGCCGTCTGCGGCGGCGCCGGTGATTCCTACCTCGACGCGGTAACTCGCCGCGGCGTCGACGCCTACGTCACCTCGGACCTGCGCCATCACCCGGTCGATGAACATCTCCGCAAGGGCGGCCCCGCCCTCATCGACGCCGCACACTGGGCCACCGAATTCCCGTGGTGCGCACAGGCGGAACGGGTCGTCCGAGACGGTCTGCCTGATCTGGAGACGCGCGTCTCGACCCAGCGGACCGATCCGTGGACCGTCAGTGCGCCGAGCTGATTTCAAGCGTTGTGCGCAGCATGTCGGGTTGTTCAGGACGGTCTGCCCGACTTGGAGACCTGTATCTCGGCGCAATGGACCGACCTGTGGACGGTCAGCGCACCGAGCTGATGTCGGGAGTTGGGCGGAATAGGTCGTCCGAGGATGGTCTGCCTGACCTGAGATCCGTGTCGCGGCCCAGCGGACGGATCCATGGACTGCGCCAGCTGACGTCAGTAATTACGCGGCTGCTGCCCCTGCCACGACGGATCCACCGGCTGCTGCCCGCCCTGCATGTTCTGGGCATGCGCCTGACCGAGCAACTCGGTCACCTGCTGCTGCGCGAGATTCGACTCGGCACCACACCAGGTGCACTGCAGGGAATGCTTGGTGCTCAACGGAATCAGCGGTATGAAGAACAGCGTGAACTTGGTGACCTGCTTGTGCAGTGTGTGCGCCGCCGGATTACCGCAACGTCCACACACCAACGTGAGCACAGCCAGCCGCGTCACATATTGACGCCAACCCCAGATCAACACGGAAAACCCCCGAAGAATCGAACTTTGACCCCGCGACCATACCTCCACTACGGCGTGTCGGGGCGTGTCTGCTGGATTGGTATGCGCGGTGGACTGTTTCCGCGAGTCGACCGGCGTTCCGGGGGTACAACTACCGCATGAATTTCCCGGTGAACTTCGGCCCAGCGCAGATCGGGTTGATCTTGATCATCCTGGTCGGATTCGCGCTGCTCATCTCGGGGCTGGTGCGGGCGCGCCGGGTCGGGATGCGGGCGCTCGTCGCGCGCGGCGGCAGCGGCCTGGTGCTGGTGCTGGTCGCGGTCCTGCTGCTCTGGCTGGCAACGCTGCTGCAGACCTACCTCGGATTGACCGGAGAAATCAAGGCGGCGCACGTGGTGGCCAAGCCGGTGGCCGGGCAGGAGCACCTACTCGATGTCGACCTCACCCTCTACGGCGACGACCACCACGACGACCAACACCTGAAGTACCAGGTCGAGGGCGACATGTGGGTGCTGCAGGCCGGCATCGTCGAACTGGAGCCCTGGGTGAACGCGCTCGGCTTCCACTCCGGCTACAAGATCAGCCGGTTGTACGGCCAGCGCCTGGACGGCGTGTCGCCCACCCAGCACCAGATCTTCCTCAACGACGGCGACCAGGACTTCTTCAACGACATGACGAAGGGTCGCTGGTGGACCGAGCCGTTCGTACGCTCGGCCTATGGCAACGCGGTGATCGCCGTGCCCGGTGAATACGACGTCTTCGTCTCCAGGGACGCCATCAAGACCCGCGCGCCCGCATAACCTCGAGCTCCTGACCGGGCCGGCAGCGCAGCCACGCCCGGGCAACCGCCCCGTCCACACCGATTGGAGCGGCGTCGGTCAATGCGGCCGGGTCGGCGGGGTACGGTTGAACACCGACCCCAATCCACAGTGTTCAGGAGTTTGTCCGCGTTGAATGTCGAACCACCGACCCAGGCCAAGCTGCTACAGCTCGCCGCTGTCGACGCCGAGCTGAATCGGATCGCGCACCGCCGCACCGTGCTGCCCGAACAGCAGGAGGTGGACCGGCTGGAGGCCGAGCGCAATGCGCACAAGGATGCCGCCGTCGCCGTGCAGATCATGCTGGACGACCTGGACCGCGACATCCGCAAGCTGGAAGGCGAGGTCGAGGCGGTCCGCAAGCGCGAGGAGCGCGACAAGGGCATGCTGACCGCCGGATCGGTGAACGCCAAACAGCTTTCGGAGATCCAGCACGAACTCGGCAGTCTGGAGCGCAGGCGCTCGGTGCTCGAGGACGAACTGCTCGAGGTGATGGAGAAGCGCGAGGCCTCCGCCGACGACTACCAGCACGCGGGCGCCCGGCTGGACAAGACCGAGCAGGAACTCGCCGACGCGCAAACCCAGCGCGGCGAGGCGCTGGCCGATCTCGAGGTGGCCCAGGGCCGTTGCGAAGCCGACCGGTCCAAGCTGATCTCGCTGTTCCCGGCCGACCTGATGGCGATCTACGACCGGCAGAGCGCCCAGCACGGTGTCGGCGCGGCGCTGCTGCAGGCGCGGCGTTGCGGCGCGTGCCGGATCGAGCTGGACCGTGGCGAGATCGCCAGGATCGCGAAGACCGCCCCGGAGCTGGTTGTGCGCTGCCCGGAATGCGGCGCAATCCTGGTGCGCACCAAGGAATCGGGGCTGTGAGCGCTCGCACGAGGCGGTCGCTGCGGTGACCGAGCGCGAGGTGATCGTCGAGGCCGACGGCGGTTCGCGGGGCAACCCGGGACCGGCGGGTTACGGCTCGGTAGTCTTCGCCGCCGATCATGTGCGGGTTCTCGCCGAACGCCGCGAGTTCATCGGTATCGCCACCAACAATGTCGCCGAATACCGTGGCCTGATCGCCGGTTTGGAGGCGTCCGCCGAGCTCGGTGCCGAGATCGTCACGGTGCGAATGGATTCCAAGCTGGTCGTCGAGCAGATGTCCGGCCGCTGGAAGGTCAAGCACGCGGCCATGATTCCGCTCGCCGACCGGGCCCGCAGGCTCGTCGCGGGTTTCGAGCGGG
Source organism: Nocardia sp. NPDC046473 (assembly GCF_040645995.1). Lineage (NCBI taxonomy): Bacteria > Bacillati > Actinomycetota > Actinomycetes > Mycobacteriales > Nocardiaceae > Nocardia > Nocardia sp. NPDC046473. Next base: position 188,558 of record NZ_JBEYZJ010000004.1, on the reverse strand, counting down.
TGAGCTTCACCTGGATTCCGCGCGCCGAGAACTCGCACGCCGACCGCCTCGCGAACGAGGCGATGGACGACGGCACCCTGGTCGACGAGGTGCGCACGGCCCGCGAGGCCGAAAAGCCCACGGCCGCAACGGTTCGTCCGGATCCGGTCGCGGCCGTCGCGGCGCAACCCGCGCCGGGCTGGACCGGCGCCACCGGCCGGCCGACCCGGCTGCTGCTCCTGCGTCACGGTCAGACCGAACTCTCCGTGCAGCGCCGCTATTCGGGTCGTGGCAACCCGCCGCTGACCGACCTCGGCCAGGAGCAGGCCGCGCGCGCCGCGAAAATGCTTGCCGCCAAAGGCAATATCGCCGCCGTGCTGACGTCGCCGCTGAGCCGGGCCCGCGACACCGCCGAGGCGGCCGCCACCGCGCTGGACGCGCCGCTCACCGTCCTGGACGGGCTCATCGAGACCGACTTCGGCGACTGGGAGGGCCTGAGCTTCGCCGAGGCCGCCGAACGCGATCCGGAATTGCATGCCCGCTGGCTCGGTGATCCTTCGCTGCCCGCCCCCGATGGGGAGAGCTTCGACCAGGTCCGGGAGCGGGTAGACGCGGTGCGCCGCGATCTGGTCGGGCTCTATCCGGGCGCGAACCTCGTGGTGGTCAGCCACGTGACGCCGATCAAAACGCTGCTGCAACTGGCGCTCGGCGTCGGGCCGTCACTGCTGTACCGGCTGCATCTGGATCTGGCGTCGCTGTCGATCGCGGAGTTCTATCCGGACGGCGGCTCGTCCGTGCGTCTGGTGAACGACACGTCGTATCTGTAGCAGGCTGGATTACCCACTGCTTCAACGCATTCAAGGCCGGCTAACAGGCATCTGTTCGACCACCTGTGTTCACCTGCCCGTCGCCGGATGCTCGGTGCCGGTCATTCTGTGCTGCCATCATCTGCCCAGGATGAGGTAGTCGGTCGCGAGTCCGGGGCCTGGTGGTTTCCGTGTGGATTCGCGCGCGGTGGTTGGGCAGCGTATAACAGTTGAGTCTCGTCGGCCAGGCAGAACGGCCGCAGCTGGGGTGGGTGAGGGTGGAAGTCAGTTCGGGCGAACGCTTTTCAGAGTCGACGCGGAGTCGTGTGGCTCAGGTCTCGAGTGCCCATCCGTTGTGGCACAGCGCACAGATGTGTTGTGAACCCACCCATCCCATGTCAATGCTGAGTTAGCCAACGGATAACCAGCGTCGATGAATTCCTCTGCGCAGGCGATTTCGCTTGCTGATCCGGTGACCGCAGATTGTGTCGGGGGCGGTTCCCTCCCCGGTCCTGGTGAGCGCGCAGTTATGCCGTGCTCACTTTTTCGAAAAGGAGAGAAGTGACAACGAAATTCAGATCGATGGCCCTCGCGACGGCGGCCATCGCGTCGGTGGTCGTCGGTGCCGCGGGCACCGCGTCGGCGGCACCCACCGCGGTGCTCGGCGGCAGCTCCGGCATCGCGTTCGACAACGACTCGGTGTGTTCGCTGACCGCGATCGGTCACGACGGCGCGGGCAGGCTCGTCGGCATCACCGCGGGCCACTGCGCGCCCACCGGCGCCAGGCTGATCTCCGAGCGCACGCCGGCGGCCGGCGTGCTCGGCACCGTCGCGTTCTCCGATGACGGCAAGGGCTTGGACTACGCCGTGCTGGAACTGGATCCGGCGAAGGTCACCCCGGTGCGCACCGTCGGCCCGACCACCATCGCGGGCGTCGCCGACGCGCCGGGCCCCGGCGCCACCGTGTGCTCCAGCGGCCGCACCACCGGCACCGACTGTGGCGTGGTGTGGGGTGAGCTGGAAGGCACCAGCATCAACCAATACTGCTCGAAGCCAGGCGATTCCGGCGGTCCGGTCGTCGTCGGCGACCGGCTGGTCGGCATGAACCAGGGACGGCTGACCGGGCTCGGCCCGGTCGGCTTCGACGTGCCGTGCACCAACGCGGCCAACCCCGTGCACTCGCCGGCCTTCTTCCAGCCGATCGTGGTGATCCTCGCCGCGATCAACGCCCAGGGCGGCGTCGGGGCCGGATTCCAGCCCATCTAGTCCGAGGAATTCGCCGCGGCCGCCAGCTCGCGCAGCGCGGCCGCGGTGAATTCGTCCAGGGGGTAGAACAATTCGATCGCCAGCTCGGACAGCGTGACATCGGCGGGTGCGCCGAAGGTCGCCATCGTGCTGAACATCGACATCTCGCCCATCGGCGTCCGGATCCGGATCGGCACCTCGAACGGACCCGGTTGCGCCGCAGCGACTTTCGGCTTGTCCGGCGGATCGGGCAGTTCCGGATACCGGCTCACCTCGTCGTACAACGCCGTCAGCTGCGGGTCGCCGCTCGCGCTCACCTGCCTGGCGAGCCGCTCCAAGAACAACTCGCGGACCTGGCCCCGGTTGGCCAGTCGCGCGGCCAGCCCATCCGGATGCAGCACCAGGCGATACACATTCGGCTGCGGCAGCAGCAGATGTTCCGGTACGCCGTGCATCAGCACACCCATCGCGGCATTGCCGGTCACCACATTCCACAGTCGATCGACGACGACCGCCGGATACGGCTCGTGCGCGGTCAGCATCGTCCGCAGCGCGGTCCGTACCGAGGCCAGGCTCGCGTCATCGAGGCTGCTTTCCCGATAGGCCGGCGCGTAGTCGGCGGCCAGCAGCAGGGTGTTGCGGTCGCGCAGCGGCACTTCCAGCGCCTCGCTCAGTCGCAGCACCATGGCCCGGCTCGGTTTGGCCCGCCCGGTCTCCAGGTACGACAGATGCCGAGCTGAGGTGTCCGCCAGCAGCGCCAGGTCGAGCTGGCTGAGCCTGCGCCGCTGCCGCCATTCGCGCAGCAGCCCGCCGACCAGCGATCGCGTTTCCACGTGAGGTTGTGCCACCTGAGCAGGCTAATCACCGGCCGCGCCGAGCGGCCATGACCTCCGAGGTTATTGAGACGCGCACCTCACGTCGACAGGGTGGGGTCTGGGAGCCGACCGGCCCCGCCGTCTCGACCAACAGGAGCTGGACATGAGCACGACTGTCCAATCGACGCTGAGCACCGACTTCTTGCGCACCGCACTGCGAGTGGACGGCTGGAGCACCGGCTCCTTCGGAGTCGTCATGCTGGCCGGTGCAGTGGTCCTGCGCGACCCGCTCGGCTTACCCACTGCTTGGTCGATTCCGTTCGGCGTCGCGATGCTCGGTGGCGCGCTCGCGCTGCTGCTCATCGCGGGTTCGCCCGAGATCCTGTTCCATCAGGCGTGCGGCGTCGTCGCGGTGAACGCGCTGTCGGCGCTCGGCATGGTGGTGCTCACCGTGTCCGGCCTGCTCGAGCTGACCGCCCTCGGCGTCGCGTTCATGTTCATCGGCGCGACGGTGGTCGCGGTCTTCGCCGCAGTCGAGTTCGTCGGCCTGCGCCGGTCCGGATACTGACCGGCTAGCGAGGCGCCAGGTGCCGGAGTTGCGGGCGAACGCACATCGTCGTTTTGCTCGGTCCAGCGCCAAAAGTATTTGCGCAGGTAGTTGCCCGGCCAGTAGAAAAGGCGGGTGGGCTTATCGACGATCGACATCCGGCTGTTGACCGCCGACGAATGGGAAGTGTTTCGGCGGATTCGATTGCGTACATTGACCGACAGTCCGCAGTTCTTCGGGTCGACGCTGGCGGAAGCGCAGGCCCGTACCGAGGCGGATTGGCGGGTGGCGCTGGGGAATCGGGCGCAGTTCGTCGCCAGCGCCGAGGGGGCTGAGCTCGGTACGGTTGCCGGTATGCCCGACCCTGAACGTGGTGGTGTGCACCTGATTTCGATGTGGGTGGCGCCTGAGGCGCGGGGGACCGGCGTTGCGGATCTGCTCGTGCGCACCGTCCTCGACTGGGCCGGCGCGGGTGGGCACACCGCGGTGTGGTTGGAGTTCGCCGAGGGGAACGCGGTGGCCGAACGGCTGTACCTGCGAAACGGATTCGTGCGAACCGGGATGAGTGGTCTCGTCAGGCCGGACGAATCCCGAGTGGAATTCGAGATGGTGCGCAAGCTGTAGTTCGTCGAGTTTGCCCGCGCGGTCCCCGGGTATTCGCTCCCCGATCGGGAGGTGACGGGCATGCCGAAGCAGGCCGCGGCGCGGCGCGTACAGCGGCTGGTGGACTGGTCGAGCGGGCCGTCGGTGCTGCGCTGGCGGTCGTGGTGGGGTGTGCTGCGGCGGACCGTGACGGAGTTCCTCGATGACAACCTCTCGGATTGGGCTGCGGCACTTACTTATTACAGCGTGCTGTCGATCTTTCCCGGCCTCATCGTGCTCACCGCGATCTTGGGGGCGCTCGGCCCGTCCGCCACGCAGTCGCTGATCGACACCATTCGAGAGATCGGACCCGGCAGCGGCACCGCGTTGCTCATCGACTCGATCAACCAGCTGCAAGGGGCCCGGCAATTGTCGGGGCCGTTGGCGATCATCGGTCTCGCCACGGCCTTGTGGACCGCTTCGGGATACACCGCGGCCTTCATGCGGGCCGCCAACACGATTTATGACACCAAAGAGGGCCGGCCGATCTGGCACACCGTTCCGGTGCGCATCGGCTTGACCGCGGCGATCGTGGCGTTGCTTGCGTTGTGCGCCATCGGGGTAGTGGCCACCGGTACGGTCGCCGAGCGGCTCGGGCGGTGGCTCGGCGTCGGGTCGGCGGGTGTGCTGGTGTGGGACATCGCGAAATGGCCGGTGCTCGCGGTGCTGGTCAGTCTGCTGTTCGCGCTGCTGTACTGGGCTGCGCCGAATGCGCAGCAGCCCGGTTTCCGCTGGCTCAGTCCGGGCAGTGTGCTCGCCGTGCTGTTGTGGATCGCCGCTTCGGCCGGATTCGCCGTCTACGTCGCCAATTTCGGTTCGTACAACAAGGTTTACGGATCGCTCGGCGGCGTCGCGGTCTTTCTGGTGTGGCTGTGGATCTCCAATGTCGCGGTGCTGCTCGGCGCGGAATTCGATGCCGAACTCGCCCGCGGTCGGCGCATCGAACAGGGGTTGCCGCCCGACGAGGAACCCTTCCTACCGCCACGCGACACTCGCGCGATGTCCGACGAAGACGCCGAAAAGCACAGTGACGCCGAAGAACACGTGACGGCAGCGGACAGGAGGAAATGATGAGCCGAGCAGAACGCCCGGAACACGACAGATTCAACGAGGTAGCCGACGCGGCCCGCGAAAAGGCGGCCGAAGCTGAGCATCTCGCGGCGGAGAAGACCGCGGAAATGCGCCGGATCGCCGAGGAGAAGGCCGCCGAAGTGGCGCGACGGGCGGAAGCGAAGGCCGCGGAAGAATCACGTAATGCGGCGGCCGCGACCGCCGAGGAGCAGCGGATAGCCGAGGAAAAGACCACGGCGGCACGGGAAAAGGCGGCCGAGGCGATCCGGCAGGCCGCCGACCTGACCGATCAGGCGACCGAGCAGGCTCGTGTCGCCGCCGAACGCGTGGCACCCGCTGTATCCGAACCCGTTGCGGGACAATTCCACTCGCTCGCCGACGCGGCACGTCACCGGCCGGTGCCTGCCGCGGCCCTCGTCGCGCTGAGCGTTTTCGTCCTCTGGCGGGTGTTACGCCGTCGCTGAGAGTGCGTGCGGCCCCGATCCTTGGCTCGATAGTTTCCGTCAACGGCCGCGATCAGCGTGTGCCCCGCCGATTTCGAGCTCGACCCGCCGCAGTCATGCGGCCGCGGACCTGCTCGGGTTCGGATCGGACCATTGACCGCGGTCTCGGCGGGTGGCGCGGCCCTACCGGCATCCGTTCAACAGCAGTCGAATGGTGAGGCGCGAATCGTATTGTGCGTCCACCATTTCCGCGCCTGCGCAGATGTCGCCGATCGCTCGGAGCAATTGGTAGGCGGTGAATTCGGCGGTGATCTCGCCCGCGTTGCGTGCGGCGGTGAGGAGGTCGTCGAGCACCGGCACGAGGCGGTCGACGAACAGTGCGTGCAGGGTGCTGAAGGCCTCGGCGTCGTTGCGCATCGTCGCGGCGAGGCCGTGCTTGGTGGCGAGGAAGTCGGCGAACAGATCCACCCATTTGCCGAGCGCGGTGAACGGTGACGACGTTGTCGCGAGCAGGGCGGGCCCGGCTTCGGCGCAGGCATCGACCTGGTGGCGGAAGACGGCTACGACGAGGTCCGCGCGGGTGGGGAAGTGGCGGTAGATCGTGCCCATGCCGACGCCCGCCGCGGTGGCGATCCGGCGTACGGGCGCGTCCACGCCGTCGGTGACGAAAACCGACGCGGCGGCATCGAGCAGGGCCTTCTCGTTGCGTTGGGCGTCCGCGCGCTTCGTCGGCAGTGGCTCGTCGCGTGCACTCACGCGGCACTCCCTTCCTGCCGGTCACGGCTTGTCCGGCAAACCTGCCGCATATTCGGAGCGGCGTTCCGATTCGGAGTCTATCCGGTGTTCGAACTATCCGAACACGCTCCGGTGCATTCCGCTGTGAACGCGGCGCCGATCGCGACTGATTCCGCTGCCGTCCGGCGGGCTTGCGCAGGGCATACGATACGAGCGTGCAGAGCCACGAGGTCAGCTGGCAGCTCGGACCGACCACCGTGTACGGGACGCTGGTGCGGCCCGACGGACCCGGCCCATTCCCCGGTGTGGTCTTCGTGGCCGGTAGCGGTCCCACCGACCGCGACTGGACTTCACCCCTCCTTCCCGGAACGAACGGAAGCGGCCGACTGCTGGCGGAGGCCCTCGCGCAGGCGGGAATCGCCTCGTTGCGCTACGACAAGCGCGCGTCGGGACCCCATGTGCGAGAGACCATTCCGCTGCTGATCGGCAAGCTGAGCATGCAGAGCCACCTCGACGAGCTCATCGGGGCCGTGCGCATCCTCGCGGCCGAGGACTACATCCGCGGCGATCGGATTTTCGGACTCGGCAACAGTGAGGGGACGTTGCACGTACTCAACTACGCGCTGTCCGATCCGGAAATCCCGTTCGCCGGGCTGGTTCTCACCGGTGCTCCGGGTCGAGCCGTTGGTGACGTCGCCCGGTCGCAGTTGGCCGAGCAGGCGGCGGCCATCCCGCACGGCGCGGAGCTGCTCGACCTGTACGACGCGTCGATCACGCGGTTTCTGGCGGGGGAGTCGTGTGCCCCGGATCCTGCTCTCCCAGAAGACGTTACGAACATCCTGCGCTCCCTGGAAACCCCGGCCAACCTGCCCTTCGCTCGCGAGTTGTGGACAGCGGATGCCGCAGCCTCGCTCGGCCGAGTCGGCGTGCCTGTTCTGGTCGTCATCGGCAAGAAGGACATCCAGGTCGACTGGCAGGCCGACGGCGGGCCGCTGCAGAGCGCGGCGGCGGGACGCGAGAACGTGACATTCCTGTTCCCCGAGGACGCGAATCATGTGCTCAAACACGAGCCGCGACCACGTTCGGGACTGGCCCAGGCCCAGGTCGTGGCGGGCTACAACGCCGATGACGCCCGCCTGGATCCCGACACCGTTGCCGCTATCGTGGCCTGGCTGCAAGCCCGCCTATAGCTTGCCTGCGTAGCGGATAGCTCGAGTCGATGTGGTCGGTTTCGCTCTGCTACCGTGAAACTTTGCTAGATAATTGCTGGATTCGTAGTGATGGAAGAGCACAGATCGATCCACTGCAGATCCGCACGAGGATGGGAGTCATGATGCGAGGCATGCTGAAGTTTGCGGCAGTATCGACCCTTCCGATGGTCGCGTTCGTCATATCCGCTGGTCCAGCAGTCGCGGTGGAACCGGTGAAGTTCGAACCCGCACACATCGACGGCGGACCGGGGTGCGTGGGGACGGTCTCCGCCGAGGTCTCGGCCAGCCAGGGGCAGCAAGCCCGCGAGTTCGCGGATTTCATCGACAGCACGGCACGGGTGACGGTGAGTTTCACGCCCGATGCGAGCAGTAGTCCGTTCGGTTCGTTGTCCGCCGCGCCCGCCGGCCCGAACAACTGCGCCATCTCCACGACGGTCACGATGCGCAACCTGAATACCGGCGCGAGCATGACCGATACCCGTACCACCCAGTACGACAGTCACTACGGGTGGAACTCCGCCTTCTTCACGCTCGACGGTTCCGGCCCGGTCGCTGTCCAGGTGAGCACGAACCCCGCCCCGGCCGAGCTGACCATCGACGTACCAGCTCCCTTCTGACGTAGGAACCTGTCCCGCCACTTTCCGAGTCTCGGTGCGAGACTCGGAAATTGGCATGACAGTGCGCAGATCGGCGGGCTAGCTTCGCCGGGTGAATCGCCAATGGATCCTCGTCGAACGACCGGCAGAACTGGTCGACGACAGCAACTTCGAGCTTCGGAGCAGCGCCGTTCCGACACTGGGTCCGGGCGAGGCGCTCGTCAGGGTGGTCTGGCTGGCTTTCGATCCGACGCAGCGGGGTTGGCTCAACGACGGTCCGAACTACCTGGATCCCGTGCCGCTGGGTGCGGTGATGCGAGCCGGTGGCGTCGGGCAGGTGGTGGCCTCCCACAGCGCCGATTACGCAGTGGGAGACTGGGTTTGCGGGATGGTCGGGTGGCAGGACTACGCGATCGCCTCGGGGCAGGGCTTGCTCGGGCTGAATGTCGTTCCGCCGGGCGTTGATCCGAAGGCGATGCTCAGCGTCTTCGGGGCGACCGGGCTGACCGCCTACTTCGGCATGATCGATATCGGCAGGCCGGTGGCGGGGGAGACCGTGCTGGTGTCCGGAGCCGCCGGTGCGACCGGATCCATCGCGGGCCAGATCGCGAAAGCATTGGGGTGCAGGGTGATCGGGATCGCGGGCGGCACGGCCAAGTGTGCCTGGGTCACCGAGGTCGCCCGGTTCGACGCGTGCATCGACTACAAGGCCGACGACGTCGAGGCGCGGCTGTGCGGATTGGCTCCCGACGGCATCGACGTGTTCTTCGACAACGTCGGCGGTGCCGTCCTCGACGCCGGGCTGGCGAATATCGCCGAGCGGGCCCGAATCGTCGTCTGCGGCGGCATCTCTTCCGGTTACACGGCGGGCGACCCGCCTCCCGGACCGCGCAACTATATGCAGCTCGGACTGAAGCGGGCACGCATGGAAGGGTTCATCTTTCTCGACTACGTCGATCGATTTCCGGAGGCGTTCGGTCGATTACACGAATGGATGTCCCAGGGCCACATCGTGTATGCCGAAGACATCCAGGAAGGTTTCGAACTTGCGCCCGCCACGCTGCGTGGCCTGTTCGAGGGACGCAACCTCGGCAAGCAACTGCTCCGTATTGCACCCGAGCCCCTGCCGTAGCCCAGGTTGAACATCGCGTCAGCGGGCGTGTCAGGTCAGCGTCAGGTCGGTGTCAGCCGGGCTGGCGACAGTGTTCCCATGAACAGCGCAGCGACCAACTCGACCAACTCGACCTGGACCGGCATGGTGCCCGTCGAAGACACCGCACTGTCGGTGACCGACACCCGTGGCTCCGGCGTGCCGGTCGTCTACCTCAACGGCTCCTACGCCGATCGGCGGCCGTGGCGGCATGTCATCGCCGAGCTCGGTAATGACTACCGGCACATCAGCTTCGACGAGCGGGCCCGCGGCAAGTCGAAGCGGTCGGCGGACTATTCGTTCGAGGCGTGTCTGCGAGACATCGATGCCATCCTCGAGGCGACCGGCGCCGACCGGCCGATCCTGGTCGGCTGGTCCTACGGCGCATTGCTCGCGGCGCACTGGGCCGAGCGCAATCCCGACCGCGTGCTCGGCGTGGTGTGTGTGGACGGCGCGCTGCCCTACGGCTTGACCGGCGAGGAAGGTCGTGAGCGGATCCGAAAGTTGTTCCACAAGATGCGTTTTCTGCTGCCGCTGGCCCGACCGCTCGGCCTGGCCGCACGAATGAGCGCCGAGCAGCACGCCGACATCAACATCGAGGCCAATGAACTCCATGCCGCTCTCGCGCCGGTCCTCGACCAGGTGACCTGCCCGATGCGCTACGTCCTGGCGACCGGCGCCAATCTCGGTGGCGGCCAAGAGGAAATGGAGGCGGTGCGCGCCTCGCTCGATCCCGTCCTCGCTGGCAACCCCAACCTCCAGGTCAGCGCGAAGGTGCCGAGCAACCACTCGCACATCCTGCGCAAGGACTTCCGCGCCGTCGCCGCCGCCGTCCGCGAGACTGCGGCAGCCTATGACCAGCAGGATTCGCCCAGCCGATGAGCCACGGGTGCGCGATCGGCCGGTCATCGCGGGGTGGCCGATCCGGTCAGCACCCGAATCTGCCCGGCGATGAGTTTCGTTCTCGCCACACGTCATTACTGTCGCACCGAACCTGCTAGCAAAGGAGATAGGGCTGTGGCGATCAAGCGGATGGACAATGTTCTCATCGTTGTCGAGGACATCGACGCTGTTATTGCGTTCTTCGTCGAGCTCGGGATGGAGCTGGAGAACAAGGGGCCGGTCGAGGGGCGCTGGGTGGAACGGGTGATCGGGGTCGACGATGTCCGGCAGGACGTCGCGATGCTGCGGATTCCGGGCGCCCCGGGTGCGGTCGAGTTGGCGCAGTTCCACACGCCGCAGGCGATCCGCGCGGAACCGAAGAACGCACCGGCGAACACGCTGGGCATTCGCCGCATCATGTTCGCCGTCGACGACATCGACGACGTCGTTGCCCGCCTGCGCGCCCACGGTGCCGAACTCGTCGGCGAGATCGAAGACTACGAGCAGATCTTCCGGCTCTGCTACGTCCGTGGGCCCGAGGGCATCGTCGTCGGACTGGCCGAGGAGATCGGCTGACGGGGCTGCTGACTCACCCGTCGGCGAGGCGTTGGATGGTGGCGCTGAGCCAGGCCTCGAGATCCGCGGGGTCGCCGAGTTCGGCACGCAGGACTCGGCGGCGGGTCGAGACGCCGAGTACGAAGGCGTCGATCGCGGCGGCTCGGCTGCGGGCCTCCGCGTCGTCCAGGCCGCTGTCGCGTAGATAGCGGTGCAGCGGCTCCAGCGAGTTGCTGTCGAGGAAGACGGCCAGCGCCTCGGCCGCCTCCGGGCGTTCGCCGGACGCGCGTTGCAGCACGAGTAGCGGATCCTGCCCGGATGCGCCGAACCAGCGCTGTACGATGCTCGCCGCGAGGCGCGAACCCAGCGTGGAACGGTCGCCGTCGAACGAGTTCGAGACCGGGATCTCCACCTGGGTTGCCGCCAGGAAAAGGCCGTCCTTGCCGCCGAAATAGCGCGTGATGAGGTTCGGTGACACGCCAGCCGCGTCGGCCACACCCTTGACCGTGATCGCCGTGTACCCGTGCTTTGCGAACTGGTGTTGCGCGTGCTCCAGGATCCGCTGCCGGGTGGCTGCCGCGTTGCGCAAAGTCATGTGTACGAGCATACACATATATGTGTACGCTGATACACATGATGGACGAGATGCGGGAACGGCTCGAGCGGACGCGGCGCGTCACGACCCCGTGGAGTGATGACGGAACGCGCGGCATCCGTGGCACCCGTCTCGACGAACTGCTCGAACGCTGGGCGAACGGGTACGACTGGGGCGTGCACGAGCATCGCATCGGCGAGTTCCCTTGGGTGACAGTGCAGGCGGGCGAAACCGAGCTGCGGGTGATCCATCAGCGTTCCACGAATCCCGACGCCCCGGTTGTCGTGCTGCTGCACGGTTGGCCGGACTCGGTATTGCGGTTCGAGCGCGTCCTGCCTTTGCTCACGGACATGCACGTGGTGGTTCCCGCGCTGCCAGGCTTCCCGTTCGCGGCCCCGCTCACCGGTCCCGGTATGTCGGTCAACCGGATCGCGGGGATCGCCGCGGACGCGCTGGCTGAGCTCGGCTACTCGCGATACACGCTGTCCGGTGGCGACGTGGGCGGCACCGTCGCGGAAATCCTCGCGGGCGAACACCCGGACCGGGTGGCTGCCCTGCACCTCACGAACATTGCCCCGCTGCGTGCGCTGACTGCGGACCGGTCGAAGCTCGCGCCGGACGCGGTGGCCTACCTCGACCGGTCGGCGCAGTGGTTCCGGACCGAGGGCGGCTACATCGCGGAACAATCGACGCGACCGAACACACTCGCTGTCGCCCTGGGCGATTCACCCGCCGGCCTCGCGGCGTGGATCATCGAGAAGTTGGAGTCCTGGTCCGACGAATCGGCTTTCACTACCGACGAGCTGCTCACCTGGGTCACCGCCTACTGGGTCACCGGCACGATCGGCACCTCCTTCGCCACCTATGCCGAACCGGCCACCCTCCCTGACCGAATCGCCACGCCGACAGTGCTTTCCGTGTTCCCGCGCGACATCAAACCGGAGCCGCGAAGCTATGCCGAAGCGTTCCTGAACATCTGCGACTATGTGGAACACCGGGCTGGTGGCCATTTTGCAGCCTGGGAACAGCCCGAGGCCTACGCCGACGACGTACGCCGCGCGGTCGAGCTGGGCGGCTGCTGATATCGCGATCCGGGTCGACTTGAGTCTCCATCAGGGGGAGGCAGCAAGCTGGGGACATGGACGACGAGACGCTCTTCACCATCGGAGCACTTGCTGAGCGGACCGGTTTGACGGTCAAGACGATTCGGTTCTACTCCGACAAGGGGATCGTCCCGCCGACCAGCCACAGCCCGGCCGGCTATCGCCTGTACGACATCGACGCGCTGGCACGTCTGGAACTGGTCCGGACATTACGCGAACTGGATATCGATCTGCCGACGGTGCGGCGCGTGCTCGCCCGCGAAACCTCGCTGGCCGAGGTGGCCGCGGCACACGCGGCCGCGCTGGCGGCACAGATCCGGGTGCTGCGTTTGCGGCGCGCGGTGCTACAGGCGGTCGCGAATCGGGAATCGAAACCACAGGAGATGGACCTGATGCACAAACTGGTGAACCTGACCCAGACCGAACGGCACCGCTACATCCACGATTTCATCGATGACACCTTCGGCGGCGTCGACGCCAATCCGGCCATGGTGGAGCTGCTGCGCTCGAGCATGCCCGACCTGCCCGAGGAGCCCGCCGCCGACCAGGTCGAGGCGTGGATGGAACTCGTGCAGCTGGTGCAGGACAACGACTTTCGGGCCGCGGTGCGGCGGATGGCCGAATATCAGGAGCAGCAACGAGCCGACGGGGACAGTACCGGCTTGCATCATGACTTGACCGAGACCGTGCGCGCGGAAGTCGGCCGAGCGCTGGGCGCAGGCGTAGCACCGGATGCTGTCGAAGCGGCGGCTGTTGTCGACACGTTGACCGCGCGCTATGCCGAAACCTTCGGCAAGCCTGATGATGCCGATCTGCGACGTTGGGTGGCCGAGCGATTAGCGGTCGCCAACGACGTTCGGGTGACGCGGTATTGGCAGTTGGTGGCGACTATCAACGGCTGGCCGCCGATGGCGGACTTGGAACCGGTCTTCACCTGGTTCGGTCAAGCCCTACGCAGTCACCCTGCCAAGTAACGACGTTGCCGGGCCCCGTGCGGGCCGTCGGGGTATGAGCGACTTCGCCGCAGCAGGTCTCATCCGCTGATCAAGCGGATGCCCGACGCTTGCCCAATGGTGGCCGCGATAGTCGGTGCGGGTCAGCGCTGTACACGCACCGACTCCGGCGACAATCGGCCGCCGAAAGCTTAGCGGCGATGCGATCATTCAGCCTGATAGCACTTTCGGTGTCGGGAGATCCCGCCGCCGCGTGCGCTACAGTGACTCCAGGCAGTAGCCTCCTGGCCGGCCTTGGCTGCGGTGTCGACTCCCGTCCGCCTCGCTCCGTGCGACGAGCGAATCGAATGCCCCCTTCTTCCCGGTCGTCCCCTGACGCCGGACGTTTCTCCCTCTCCGAGACCGATCGCTGTCCTGTGCGAATCAGGTCGACCATGACGAACCCCAACCACACCACGAATGGAGTTAAATCCCATGAGTACCAACCCAATTACCATCGGCGCCGAGCGGGCCATTATCGAGGACATGCTCGACCGCAACCGTCAAGCGCTCATCGACACCGCCCGCGGCCTGTCCGATGCCGACGCCCGCCGCCGACTCGTCGCGTCGCTGACCACCCCGATCTCACTGCTCAAGCACGCCGCCGCCGCGGAACGCATTTGGTTCCAACGCTTCTGGGCCGAACTCGACGAGTCCGAATGCGACGGCTACTCCCGCCGCGACCTGGGTACCTTCGCCGTCGCCGACAAGGAATCCCTGGCCGACGTCATCGCCGAGTTCGAGCGCGCAAGCCAACGATCACGCGAGATCGCAGCCCGCTTCGCCCTCGACGACACCAAAGACAATCCCCGCGAGGGCACTGTCAGCATGCGCTGGACCCTGCTCCTCATGATCCAGGAGTTCGCCAGGCACGCGGGACACGGTGACATCCTCCGCGAACAGATCGACAATCCCCAAGTGCAACAGCCGAACTCGTGAAACTACGGCAACCTGCCGATCGTGCTTGTACGACAGGGTGGGATCAGGGTGTCGCCAGCAATCCTTGCGCCAGGGCTGCCGTGACGGCGGCGGTGCGGTCGGAGACGTCGAGTTTGGTGAACGCGCGCTGCAGATGGGTCTTCACGGTTGTCTCGCTGATGTGCAGGAGTCGACCGATCTCGGCGTTGGTCAGTCCGTGCGCGACATGACCGAGGACCTCCACCTCACGGGCCGATAGTGCCACCCGCGGGTGCTGCCGCCGGGAATGCAGCCGTGCGCTGACCGACGGTGCCAGCACGGTCTCGCCCCGGGCCGCCGCGCGCACGGCGGCGGCGAGTTCGGCGCGTGAGCTGCCCTTCAGCAGGTATCCGCTGGCTCCTGCCTCCACCGCGCGCACGATGTCGGTGTGGGTCTCGTAGGTGGTGAGGATGACCACCCGGGTGTCGGGACAGGCGGCCAGGATCTGTTCGGTCGCCGCGGCGCCGTCGACTTCGGGCATCCGCAAGTCCATCAGCACCACGTCGGGACGGAGCGCGGTGGCCACCGTTACGGCCTCCGTCCCACCGGCTGCCTCGCCGACAACAGCGAGATCGGCTTCCCGGGAAAGCATTCCGCGCAGACCCTCCCGCACTACCGGATGGTCGTCGACCAGCAGGACGGTGATCACGCCGGCACCACGATATCCACCCGGGTGCCCGTGCTCGAGCCGCTGGTAACCGTGACCGTCGCGCCGATCTCCCGCGCCCGGCTGTACAGGCCGGGCAGGCCGAATCCGTCGGTGTCATCGATATCGAAACCAATTCCGTTGTCCGCCACCGACAGTCGCACGCCTAAGTCGGTTCGGGTGAGTGTGACGTGCACACTGTCGGCGTGTGCGTGTTTGCGCACGTTGGTCAGCGCCTCTTGCACGGCACGCAGCAGCACCACCTCGGTCGCGGTATCGAGCTGTGGCACAGTCGGATCCAGCTGCACGACCACGTCGATACCCGTCTCGTCGGCGAGCCTGCGACAGCGCCGCCGCACCGATTCGGCCAACGGACCGGTGCCGAGTTCCGGCGGAGTCAAGGCCTCGACCATGGTGCGCGCCTCGACCAGGTTTTCCCGCGCGGTGGCTTCGATCAGCGCGATATGGCGGCGTGCGACAGCGGGATCCGCATCGAACTCCGACTCCACGGCCTGTGCCAGCGCCGCGATGCCGGTGAAGCCCTGAGTGAGGGTGTCGTGGATTTCCCGTGCCAGGCGGGCACGTTCGTCGGCCGTACCGGCTTCGCGGGACAGGCGCGCGACATCGGCGCGGCTGCCTTCGAGCTCGTGCAGTAACACAGCCAATTGGCCACCACGGTCGATGGCCAGCGTGATCGTCGCCCCGATCGCCGGGTTGAACACCACCGAGATCAGCGAGATCGTCAGGCCCATCGGCACTTCCGTCTGACTTATGAGCGAATAGACCAGTGGCGTGAAACTGATCGCGCAGGCGACCAGTATCGCCGACCGCACCGGCAGCGCCATGTAAATCAGTGCATACACCACCATCAGCGCCGCGTTGGCCTGTGGTGACCACCAGGCGGCAACGAGAAACAACACCAGTACGCCGGCCACGAACAGCACCGAGTTCCTATTCACCGCACGGCGATAGAACGCTTCTGGGTTGTTGCGGCGCGGTGCCAACAGCGCTGACCACGCCAGTAAACCTGCCAATGCCGCCAAACTCGTCCACATGTTCCCGGCGAACTCGCGCCGCAGGACGACCACGAGAACGCCGGTGGCGAGGATGCCGCCCACTACATACGCGGCCCAGATCCGGACCCAGGAGTCCCACCCCACCGCGGCCGGGCCGCGCGTTGTCATGCTTCGACGATAGCCCGGATCGGGCAGCCACGTGTCCTTCGAACGGTGGACGTTCACCCCGCCATATCGGCATACGCTGCGACAAAAGGCCACGTGAACAAGGGGATTCACCATGACGACAAGTTCGGTCACGCCCGATCCGACCCTCTACCCGCCGCGCTGGCAGCCCGCGTTGCTGCGCTGGCACCACACCCGAGTGTCCTGGTGGCAGTCGTGGAAGATCGCCGCTCAGGTGGCACCGCGCTGGCGCAGCCGCAGCGTCGCCGACTTCTACGGCACCGGGCTACCCGGCCAGGACGACATCGTGGTGGCCCGCATGCCATTCCGGCGCTATGTCGCGGTGCGCAGCCCGGAGCTGGCGCGCCATGTTTTGGTCACCAACCAGGCCAACTACACCAAGAGCGCGGACTACGACATTCTCGCTGTGGGACTCGGTCGCGGCTTGGTCACGGAGCTGGACGAGCAACGTTGGCAACAGAATCGGCGGCTGGTGCAGCCGGTGTTCGGCAAACGCAACATCGCCGCATTCGCGGGCCCGATCACCGACGCTGCTCGCGATTGCGCCGAGCGCGTTCTGCTGCTCGGTGCCGACGGAGCACCCGTCGACGTAAACGCCGAAATGAGCAGGCTCACTCTCGATATCGTCGTCCGCACCATGTTCGGTGTCGACCTGACCGGACCGATGTCGGCGATCACTGTCGCCCGCTTGCTGAGCTATTTCAGCTTCGGGTTCGTCGTGTCGCCCATTCGTCGGCTGCGCGCCCTCGCCGAACTCACCAACCGGCATGACCTACCCATGCGTGTCATGCGCGCGGCCAGTTGGCTGGTCGCGCCGGGTATGGTCGCCGATCTGCGGCACATCGAGCGGGTGATCGATCAGCTCATCGCCGATCACCGCAGCGGTGCGATCACCCACCGCGACAACCTGCTCGCGCTGCTCATGGCGGCATGCGACCCGGAGACCGGGCGCCGCTACACCGACGCCGAAATCCGGGACGAGCTCATGACATTCATCGGCGCCGGGATGGAAACCACCGCCACCGCGCTCGCTTGGACGTGGAAACTGCTCGCCGAGCACCCCGATGTCCGCGCTCGCCTGTACGCCGAACTCGACGACGTGCTCGGCGGTCGCATCCCCACCGCCGACGACGTGGACGCCCTGCCGTGGACGAAAGCCGTTGTCGCCGAGACCATGCGACTCTATCCGCCCGTCGTCGGGCTGGCCCGCGTTGCGAAAAACGATGACCTGCTCGGCGATTTCCCGATTCGAGCAGGCACCACCATCGTGATCAGCCTGCACGGTTCGCATCATCACGGCGGAGTCTGGCCGAACCCCGAGCGCTACGACCCGACCCGCTACCTGACCGAAAACCTGACAACCGCACAACGCCACGCCACCCTGCCCTTCGGTGCCGGAAAGCGCATGTGCGTAGCTCACGTTTTCGCCAACACCGAAGCTGTGCTCGCACTGGCGACTATCGCTCAACGCATCGGTCTGGACCTGGCGACCACCAAGCCGATCCGCCCCCAGCTCTCCTTCACCGGTGGCCCCGACGGACCGCTCCCTATGTATGCGAGCGACCGGGCCGTCGATCGCGACAGGAATCAGACCCTCCGTCACTGAGGCGGCGAATCGTCGCTGCGGTGGCGAATCGCGGAAACACGGACCCGACGAAGTTCGCTCAGTGGCCGATCGATCTGCTCACCGCGTGCTTCCCCTGCAGGGCCGCAACGACTTTCACAGCTGGCCGGTGCGCAGTACGCCGGTCAGCATTGGGAGGGCGAATTCGCCGCTGGTCTCGGGTCGGCTGGCGAGGAAGGCACGGATGCGGCCGAGGGTGGCCTCGCGTTCCGGCTCCGGCATGACCAGCATCCCGGCGCGGGTCGCGATGGTCGCGACCAGGGAGTCGGCGGTGCGACGCTGTCCGTGTGGGAACTCGGACTGTTCGGCTGAGCCGAAGCGGGCGCTCGCGTTGGTGTCGGGAAGGTGCAGGCCGGCCGTCGCGGCACGCCAGCTGCTGAACGTGTCGCGCGGGCCGATGGCCGCGCGTCCGCTGACTCGCTCGAGCCCAGCAATCCAGTCGACCCGGTCGTCCATGACATTCCACAGACCCGCCAGGACGCCGCCGGGTGCGAGGACGCGGGCGATCTCGGGCCCCGCGACGGCCATGTCGAACCAGTGCATGGCGTTTCCGGCCAGCACGGCATCGACGGACTCATCCGGCAGCGGTATCGCCTCGGCACTACCCGACAGGGCCCGGACATCCGGCAGCGCGCCGCGCAACTGAGTCAGCATCGCCGGATCAGGCTCGACCGCAACGACATCGACGCCCAACGCAACCAGTGTGACAGTCAACTTCCCGGTTCCAGCCCCGAGATCCAGCACCCGCGCACCGGGCGCCGACTCCAACGCCCACCGCACCGCAGCAGGCGCATAGTCCGGGCGGTGCTCGGCATACTCGACCGCCGCCGGGCCGAACGACAGGGCATGAAGTTCCCGCACATCCTGTTCCATACGGTCACCGTATGCGTGCCGCATAGCCGACATCCGCCTTTCGCCACGCCCGCTGCCGACCTGGGATGCTCAGCTATTGCGAGATACGCAGCTGGACAAATGATCACAGGGAACTGGTGCCGTTGGCCTCTCGGCCGATGCCAACCTCAATTCCCCATGATCACGTGACCAGTGCCGCCGTCGGGTCCTCAGCGAGCCGAATCCGCCGCCGGAGCGAACTCGAGGCCGGACGCTGCCGTACGAGCACCGTCTGCCTTGGCTGGCTGTCGTGCCGGAATGCAATGCCGCCGGGGTGATCTGATGGCGGTATGGCAGGTATGAGGATCACGGTGTGCCTCCCTTCGCGCGCGGCCGCGGGGGTGGAAGCCGCAGTCGCGGAGGCGATGGCGCCATTCGAATTCGACTACACCCGCGGCGTCTGATCAGCACTGTCGTCCGGCACGACAGAGGAGCAGGCGCGCGCTACGCGGAATCGGGTGCGGGTCAGCGGATTCCGAGGGCGGCGGCGGTTGGGTGCCAGAGGCGTTCGGCGGCCAGGTCGGGGGAGGGGAGTGGGGTGGCGCGTAGTTGCTGGGCGATTCCGTGACGGAGTCCGCCGATGACGAAGGCGCCCGCGCTGTCGGGGTCGATGTCGGCGGGAAGCTGGCCGAGGGCTTGACCGTGGCGGATGTTCGTGGCGGCGCTGTCGCTCAGGTGTCGGATGTTGACCGCTTCGAGCTCGGTGAGCTGCGGGTCGAGGGCGGTGCGGTCGAGCAGGACGGGGGCCAGGGGATCGGCGAAGTGGTACGCGACGAAGCGGTAGGTGCGATCGCGTTCGCGGGTGGCCCAGTCGGCGTCGGCGGGCAGCTGCGCGTCGGCGGTGGCGTGCCTGAGTCCTTTATAGAACGCGTCGTAAATCGCTGCCAGCAGACCACTTTTGGAGCCGAAATGGTGATAGAGCGCGCCGGTGCTCAAACCGGCTCGGCGGGTGAGCGCGCTGAGTTCCATGACACCGTTGCCGCGGACCAGTTCGTCGCGGGCGGCGTCGAGTAGTTGTTGACGTCCGATCGGTGCGCGTGCCATAGTCGGAATCATAACAGAACTCAGTTATGTTACCGGAGGAGCCGCCATGAGTACCGAAGTGTCGTCGTTGACGGACCTGGGCGGCGATCTGGCCGGGACCTACCGCCGGACCGCGAGCAGCGGCGAAAGCGTCGACGCGGCGGTCAGCGCGGCGGATCTGGCCGCGCTCCAGCGCGACGGATACGTGATCCTGCCCGATCTGCTCACGCCGCACGAACTCGATGAAATCCGCGAAGCGGTGGCGCCGCTGCTGGATCGGCGCGGCCGCAACCTGTTCGAAGGACAAACCACCCAGCGGGTGTACAGCGTGCTGAACAAGACCCGGAGCTGCGATCGGATCGCGGACCATCCGCGGGTGCTGGCGTTGCTCGACCGGTTGTTCCTACCGAACTACCTGCTGTCGATGCTGCAGGTGATCAACATCCTGCCCGGCGAGCAGGCGCAGATGCTGCACACCGACGACGGCTTCTATCCCTTGCCGCGCCCCCGCGCCGCGCTCGGTGCGGCGACGATCTGGGCGATCGACGATTTCACCGCCGACAACGGCGCCACCGACATCATTCCGGGCAGCCACCGGTGGGGTCACCGCATGCCCGAGGAGAGCGAGCGGGAACCCGTGGTGATGCGGGCAGGCTCGTGCGTGTTCTTCGTCGGCACCCTCTGGCATGGGGGCGGTGCCAATCGCGCACAGCATCCGCGCCTGGCCGTCACCGCCCAATACTGCGAGCCATGGCTACGGCCCCAAGAAGCGTTCACCTTGTCGACCACCCGCGACACCGTGCGCGCGGTGTCCGAGGACATCCGCCGCATGCTCGGCTACAGCATCCACCCACCCTTCATCGGCCAAGTAGACGGCATGCACCCGAAACGACTACTGGAACCCGACGCTCAACCTTTGTGACGGGCCGCTGCGCCCAGCACGGAGTCCAATTTGGCGAGGAAGCGGCCGAAGTGCGGGTCGCCGTCCGGGATGGCGAATGTGTCTATGTCCCACCAGCGTTCGGCGCTGAACTCGCGTGGGTCGAGGGGGTAGTGCTGCGAGCGGGTGCCGCGGATGAGGTACCACAGGCTGACGTCGTCGTGGCTGTCCGGGCCGCGGGTGGTGGTGATGGTCAGCAACAGCGGGTCGGTGCCGGTGATGGTGAAGTCGGCTTCGACGCCGATCTCCTCGACTGCCTCACGCCGCGCTGCCGCGAGCGGATGCTCCCCGGGATCGACATGCCCGCCGGTCGGCAGCCACAATCCGGCCAGGCGGTGGCGGCCGAGCAGCACCGCCCGCGCCGCCGGGTCGACGAGCACGACGTAGCTGACCAGATGCCGTCGCGGCGTCGCAGGTTTGCTGCGGCGAAATACGTCATCGGTGGACGCCAGCCAGGCCAATGCCTCCTCGATGTGCTCCTGTTCGAGCGTATCGAATGGTGCGATCCCACTGACGATCTCGGCGACGACGGCAGTCGCGGGGTTCATACCCGGGCACTGTAGCGACGGGCACCGACAGGAATCCGTGCCGTGGTTCAGTCCAGGACGACCGCGCGGAGTCGGGTTGTGTACATGCCGGCCCGGTCCAGGGCGTCGACGGCGGCGTCGAGTTCGATCGTCGCCTCCTCGAACACTTCTCGGGCGCCCGCCACACAATAGGCGGGCGTGGTGAGGGCGCCGATGCCGTCGGTGTCGATCAGCAAGCCCGAGGTGTGCAGCGCGCCATAACCCTCGGCGAGTTCGGTCACGCCGCGCCGCAACGCGCGCAGTTGCTCGAGCAGGTGGACGCGTCGAGCTTCCAAGATCAGTGGATCTGTCACCGCGGCTCCCTCGATTCCGGACGGTTCGTCCGCCCGTAATCTACCGCCGCGGGAAACACCCTGCCGCACACCCACTCTGGCAGCCGTGCACCCAGTACATGCCGGGTGTGCGGCTGCCACGGTGGGTGCCGAGGTCAGGCGGCGACGAGCTGGTGGTCGAGTCGCGCGGGTTGCAGGCGGAACAGGGTGATGCCGTAGGCGGCGAGCCAGACCACCCACATCAGCCAGGTGACGAGGCTGAGCAGGGCGAGTGGGTTCGGGTGGTCGATGATCAGGGGAGTGCGGGGCCGGAGTGGCTACGGGGTGGGTTACCCAGCGAGCTGGCCTACTCGTTGGCGCGCCACGCCGAGTAGGGCCGCTACGTCGACATCTGGAACCTCCTCGCGCCGAAGCTCTTTCACGAGCGCGACTTGTTCTGCCTTGAGTTCGCTCGTCAGGCGATCTACTTGAATCCGAAGCGCGGCGATGCGTTCGGTACGCGGTTGGATGTCGCGTGCGCCCCCGAAGTCGTCAACGATCAACGATGTGTCGACCTGAGAGAGCGGAACATCGAGTTTGGCTGCGATGATGGTGCGCGCCTCATAGTCGACGTCAGTGAGGTGCCGTGCCTGTCCGCACGGATCGTCACCGTAGATGTCGGGGATGATGATTTCCCACCACCGGTCGACGCGGTTCGCGTGAATCTCGTAGGTGATTGTCTTGCTCACTGTTCTTCCTCCTCCGTGCAATCACAGGACGCAACAGCCTTGTTGATGGTGCGGACAACTCCCGGCGAGATGGATTTGTGTCCGTCCGGGACGCTGACATCATGTTTGCCGGTGCGGCAACCGTCGATGGTGTGGCTGCCGGCGCTATCGCGCAACCGAGCCCAGCCCGCGGCTTTGAGAGCACAGAGCGTTCTTTCGTCAACACAAGCCCGCCAACTTGTACAGCACCAGCGAACCGGCGACGGCGACGTTGAGGCTGTTTCCGGTGCCGACCATGGGGATTTCGACGGCTGTGTCGAGGAGTTCCAGTCCTTCGGGTGGGATGCCGGTGGATTCGTGGCCCAGGACGATGATGGTGCGGCGGCGGGCGGTGGGGAGGTCTGCGAGGCGGATGGATTCGTCGGTGAGTTCTACGCCGACGATGGCGGAGCCGCCGGTGCGTTGGCGTTCGAGCCAGCGGTCTACGCGGCCGTTGATCCAGTGCACGCACTGGGGTTTTCGGAGGGTGTTGCCGTGGGCGAGGGCGTCGGGGATCCAGGGGCGGCGCGGGACTGCCATGCAGGCGCCGACGGCATCGCAGGTGCGCAGCATGGTGCCGAGGTTGACGCCGTGTTTGGGCCACAGCGGCGCGATGATGAGGTGATTCCAGCAGCCGTGGGCGCGTTGGCGGCGTTCGCGGCGCAGGTCGGGGCGGGACTTGGCCCGCGCGGCGGTCACCGGCGGACGGGAAGGGCCTTCCCGTGGAGCAGCACAAGTTTCATGAGAATGATGCTTCGCGGCGCATCGGGCCATCGACAGGGGCGAGAAGTGCCCGAGAAATCAACGACCTCCACGATACGGCACGGGCTGATCCGGCCGACACCAGCCGGGCCGAGGAGTGCGCCGCCGCCACCATCTCACGGCCGCAGGATCGAGACCAGAAACTCCGTCTGGTCATACACCGCCTTCTCGAAGACATCATCGAAGTAGATATCGAAATGCCCTGCCTGATAACGCTTCACGACCGCGTGTTTGGTCCGTTCCGCGGCCCGCAGCGCGGACTTGATCGGGGTGATCGAGTCGTTGTCACACAACGCGTAGAGCACCGGCATCTTCAACGACTTGGCGCGCTTGCCCGGCGAATCGAACAGTGCCGAAAAGGCAACGCGCGCAGCCACCTTCGGCTTGTAGTGCTCGCTCTCCTCGGCCAGCCTGCCGTTACCCTCCGGCACATCGGCCGCGCTCATCAACGCCGCCGACCGCTTGCGCCCGGCCAACCGGATGCCGACATGCTTGCGCCGCAGCGGCCCGATCAGCAGATCGGTGGCGGCGATCGCGGTCACCTTGGTCATGCTGATCGGCCCCTTCGCCATCGCGCAGGACCACCCGCTGGTGAACGGAACCTGGGCGACCACCGCGGCCAGGTAATCGTCGTGCGGCGCCACCGCCAGCACGTGCCCGCCGCTGAACGAGGTGCCCCACAGCGCGATCCGGGTCGCGTCGATGCCGCGGATGGTGCGCGCGTAGGCGATGGCGGATTGCCAGTCCTCGCGCTGGCGCCCGATCCGGATCACCTGCCGTGGCTCGCCTTGACTGGCCCCGAAATGCCGGTAGTCGAACACCAGCACGGCCATGCCCGCGGCGGCGAAGCGCCGCGCGTAGCGGTCGAGTCCCATCTCACGATTCGCCCCCAGGCCGTGTCCCATGACGATGAGTGGACGGGGCTTGGGCGCACCATCCGGACGGTAGAGCCAGGCGGCGCACTGCTCGCTTCCGGAGGGGAAGCCGACCTCGACACGTTCCATGGCAGCCAACCGTACTGCGTAGGCGGGCCCCGCGTCCTGGCGGAGTGTGCGGCGGCCAGTACTCTGATACGGCGGACGAGTTGGCCGGGCGACCGCGGCATCGGGAACGGGCACGTGTGTGCCGCCGCTCGACGCCGAGGAAAGTCCGGACTCCACAGAGCAGGGCGGTTGCTAACGGCAACCCGGGGCAACCCGCGGGACAGTGCCACAGAGAACAGACCGCCCACGGCCTTCGGGTCGTGTGGTGAGGGTGAAACGGTGCGGTAAGAGCGCACCAGCGCCCCGGGTGACCGGGGCGGCTAGGTAAACCCCGCCCGGAGCAAGGTCAAAGGTCGCATCGTTCGCGGTGCGGCTGCGCAGGTGTTCGAGGGCTGCTCGCCCGAGCCTGCGGGTGGACCGCTCGAGGCACCCGGCAACGGTGTGTCCAGATGGATGGTCGCCCCCCGGTGCGAACCGGGGACAGGATCCGGCTTACAGGCCAACTCGTCCGCCCTTCGAGTGCGGATCCGCCGGTGGTCGCCGGGCGAACTGCGCGTTAACGGCTGAGATCCACTCTGTGGCCAGATGATTGGGGCGACCGGGGCGGGCGGGATACCAGTACATTGTCGGTCGAGGTTTTGTGCGGTGTGTCCGATTCGGGGCCGCCGCAGGATCGACTGCTAGGAGATCGTCATCAACGTTCACACCATGCTGCGTCGCGCGAGCACCCTCGCATCCGCAAGTGCACTGGCCACCGTGGCCTGCGCCGGTGTCGCAGCCGCCGCTCCGACCACCACCCCTGCGACGCCACCCACCGTCAACAACGTCGACATCACCGCCGCCGCCGTGAGCGGCAGCGGGGTGGACGTCTCGGTGACCTACACCTGCGAGGCGACCGGCAAGGACGTGATGCTGCAGGTGTTCGTCCGCAGCACCGGCGAGGGCGCGGAGCAGACTGTCGGCGCCAAGACCAAGGCGAAGTGCAATGCCGAAAGCCAGACCGTGTCCGTCACCGCCGCGAAGATCGCGGACTTCGAGCCGTTCACGCCCGCCGCGGGCGACATGGTGCGCGTGGTCGGTTCGTTGGTGCTGGGCGACACCCAGCAGGGCATCCAGAACGGCACGGCCATCAAGCGGCTGACCGTCAAATAACACCAGCTGATCTTCTGCCGCAGCCGGTTCCGCGGTGCCATGATGGTGGTAGCCGCGGGGCCGGAGCGCCCAGGTGCCCGCTCCTGTTGCAGGCGGGCGCGATTCGGGGGCAGGCATGGACATAGCCGCCATTCTCGGCAGCATTGTGGGGGTGGGAGTGCTCGCCGGCGGCGTGCTGACGGCCGCCAGCGCGCGGGTGGTCACGCAGTTCGAGAAGGGGCTGATCTTCCGGTTCGGGCGGGTGGTCGGGACGCGAGATCCGGGACTGCGGATGATCATTCCGTTCGTCGACCGGATGCGTAAGGTGTCGACGCAGATTGTCACCATGCCGGTGCCCGCGCAGGAGGGCATCACCCGCGACAACGTGACGGTGCGGGTGGACGCCGTCGTGTACTTCCGGGTGTTCGACCCGGTGCTCGCGGTGGTGGAGGTGCAGAACTACCTGTTCGCCGTCGGTCAGGTGGCGCAGACGTCGTTGCGCTCGATCATCGGCAAGAGCGACCTGGACAGCCTGTTGTCCAATCGCGAGGAAATGAACAAGGGCCTGGAAATCATGATCGACAGCCCGGCATTGGGGTGGGGCGTGCACATCGATCGGGTGGAGATCAAGGATGTGGCACTGCCGGATTCGCTGAAACGCTCGATGTCCCGTCAGGCCGAGGCCGAACGTGAACGCCGCGCCAGGGTGATCTCCGCCGAGGGCGAATTGCAGGCCTCGAAGATGCTGGCGCAGGCGGGCGCGCAGATGTCGGAGTCGCCCGCCGCGTTGCAGCTGCGCCTGCTGGAAACGGTGGTTCAGGTTGCGGCGGAGAAGAATTCGACGCTGGTGCTGCCGTTCCCGGTGGAGCTGCTCCGCTTCCTGGAGCGCAGCACGCCGCAGGTGCCCGCCAATCCGCCTGCGCCGCAACAGGTACCGGTGGAACGGGCCGACGCGCCTGCCGCGGCCGCCGATCAACCGGCGGCACTGACCGATAAGCCTGTGGCAGCGGCCGAACAGTCTGCGGTAGCCGCCGGCGAACCCGCGGCGATCCCCCCGAGCCCCGGGCAACGACAGCTGGATCCGCCGGACGAAGCGCCGACGGAAAACAGCACCCGCACGTAACACAACCGGCGTATACCGATACGAGTACCGACGCCGTTTTTCGGCGGCGCCGTACGACCCGCACCGGTAGCACAACGTAAGGACCGGACCTATGTCCGTGCTCATCCCCGTCATCGCCATCATCGCCATGATCACGATCGGTTACCTGCTGAAATATCTGCCCGACTACCTGCCGTGGCTGAAAGAGCGGTAACTCAGCACATCATCTTGGCCATCTGGTAGATGGCCTTCGCCTCCTCGGAGGTCGCCTCGGCCTTGCCGGACGCCCGCTTGGTGATGCTCTTGACGACGTCGTCCTCGGACTTGCTCGCCTTGATCTCCTTGCAGGTGTCGCTGAGGATGCCGGCGATCTTCGTGTCGTCCTTGCCGTCGGCCAGTTTCGGGAACGCGCCGCGGAAGCTGACGACGAAGGCGCCCGCCTTCACGTTGTCGACGACTTGCGCGTCACCGTTGGATTGCGCGGCGGGAGCGGAGGAGGAGGGGGTGCTGCTGGCTTTGTCGTCCCCGCAGCCGGTGAGCAGCAGGGCAAAGAGGGTCGCGCTGGCCGCGAGAGCGGCGGTAGTTCTGATCACGGAGCGGGATGCTAGCGGTCCGGGACCAAAGTCGCCTCCCGTCAGGTGAACGGGAGGCGACTTGTTGTGGCAGAAGGCTTGTGGGTCAGACCGGCGCGATGACGAAGACCTGGGCCCAATACGCTGCCTGGTCTGCCCCGAGCAGCGGCAACAGGTAGTCGTACAGAATCGATGACATAGCTGTGGAACTCCCAATTGTCGACGTACAGGACGTTTCGAAATGTGCGGGCAAAGTGTGAGACCCGCTACGGCGGCCCACGTTAGCAGCCACGTCGCAGCCATGTCGGAGCGGCGAACTCGCCGTGCGTATGCGCCGGTAACTAGCCGGACCGTGATCGACGTCATAAAGTAGTGCGCGTTGGCACGGCCCGTTGCGTGGCCGCAACGAGCCCTTCACACTTCGAATGCGGGAAAGCAGGTCTCAACTCTATGCGGATTGTTCGCTCACTGGTCGCCGGCGCGTTGATCGCCGGGGCTGCTTCGGTTTTCGCCATGATGGGTGCTGGCGCCGCCAGTGCCGTAGCGGTGACGCCGCTGCCGGGTGGGGTGCAGGTCGACCTCAGCCCGGCTGACACGGTCTGGGTCGCCCAGAACCGTTTCGGACAGACCCTCGGGGGTCTGCCTCATCCTTCGGCGGCTTCGTTCGGTGAAGCGTTGGACGCGGCGGCCGCGGTGTCGGCAGCCGTCCCGGGCGGACATGTCACCTTCACCGTGTACGGGCCGCTCGATTCGTTGAACGGCACCATGCTGGCGCTGCAGTAGGTCTGGCACTCGCAGCGTGGAATTGCATCAGCGGATCGTCTCGGCGCCGGTAGATTTCGGCGCCATCCGTTCCGAATTCGGCCTGGCCTCGACGTATCCCGTCGAGGCCAGCACGGAAGCCCGCGACGCGTCCGACGCGTTCGCGGGCGACCGGGCCGATCGCACCGACATCCCGTTGGTGACGATCGACCCGCCCGGGGCCATGGATCTGGACCAGGCCCTGCATCTCGAACGCACCGCCACCGGCTTCGTCCTGCACTACGCCATCGCCGATGTCGGCGCCGTGATCGATCCGTACGGCGCGCTCGCCAAGGAGTCGGGCGCCAGGGGGCAAACCTTCTACTTACCCGACGGCACGGTGCCGCTGCATCCGCCGGTGCTGTCGGAAGGCACCGCGAGCCTGCTGCCCGAGCAGACCAGGCCGGCCGCGCTGTGGACCATCGAGCTCGATGAAAAGGCTGAACCACAACGGTTTTCGGTGCAGCGGGCGCTGGTGCGTTCGCGCGCCAGGCTCGACTACGCGGGCGTGCAGGGCGACGCCGACGCGGGCCGACTGCATCCGTCGATAGCTGCCCTGCCGGAATTCGGCACGCGGCGCATCGAAGCGGGCCTGCTGCGTGGCGCGATCGGGTTGCGACTGCCCGCGCAGAGCATTGTGCGCGATGGTAACTCGGACGGTCATTGGCGGCTGATTGTCGAGCCGCGGACCGCCGCCGACGACTGGAACGAGCAGGTTTCACTGCTGACTGGAATGTGTGCGGCGCGCATCATGATCGACGCGGGAGCGCCGGCATTACTGCGTACGATGCCGCCGCCGGCGGAGTCGGCGATAGCGTCCATGCATCGCACGGCGGCCGCTTTGGGCGTCGAATGGCCCGACGATCTGTCGGTCGGACAGATGTTGGCCGGGTTGGATCCGAATACGCCCGCCGCCCTCGTGCTCATGTCGGAGGCGACGAGTCTGATGCGTGGGGCGTCCTACACCGTGGTGAACGGCGACGTCACGACCGCGACCCCGGAAAGTTTGCAACACAGCGCCATCCGCGCACCGTACGCGCACGTCACCGCGCCGCTGCGCAGGCTGACCGACCGATTCAGCACCGAGATCTGTTTGGCCCGCTGCGCGGGAACCGAAGTGCCGCAATGGGTTCAGGACGGCCTGGCCGACACCGCCGACAGCATGCGCCGCAGCGACACCATCGCGGGCAAGGTGGAACGGGCCTGCATCGACCTCGCCGAGTCCACCTTGCTCGCCGAACGCGCCGGCGCCGAATTCGACGCGATCGTCGTCCGCGAAGCCAACGGCAACCGAGCCGCCGAAATCTTCGTCGCCGACCCACCAGTCCTCGGCCCGTGCGTCGGCGGCCCCCCGGAAGGTGCGGCTGTCCGAGTACGCCTGGTCTCCGCCGACCCCACCACCCGCAAGATCAGCTTCGCCTACCCCGCCTAACCCCACCCCAAAAGCATTCTGTCCACACCCTTTCCGCACCCCCCTACACGCCGGGTATGCGGCTTACGCAGTGGGTGTTCACACCCTTTGACGGACCCGAACACCCGCTATAGCGGGTGTTCGGGTCACAGAAGCGGTGTTCGGCTGACAGTGGGGGTGTGGGTGTGTGGGGTGCCGGACGGTCGAAGCGGATGGTGTCGGACGAGAGCTGCACTGTCTCTCGGGATCTGCACTCGCTCTAGGGCCCTATTGAGGGTGCTGATCACGAGAGACAGTGCGGCTGATGGGGCAGTGGCGGGGTTGTCGCCGGACGGGGGCTGCGTGGGGCTAGTCGCTGGAGAGGGCTGCGGCGGCGTCCGGGTAGCGGGTGAGGGCTTGGCGGGCGGCGGTGTCTTCGGCGCCGGCCAGGATTCGGTAGAGGGCGGTGTCTTCGCCTGCGGCGCCGGCGTCGGCGGCTATGCCGTAGATGGCGTGTTGGGATTCGACGGCGTCGCGGTGGTCGCCCAGGACGGTTTGTAGTCGTTTGGCGCGGGTGCCGAGATCGCTGGCGTCGGTGCCGAGGACGGGCTCGGCGGCCTCGCAGGAGTAGCGTAATCGCTTGGCGCTCTTGCGGATATCGTGCAGCAGCTCGACCCGCTCGGCGGGGGTGACGGTGGTTTCCTGCTCGATCAGGCCCAGTACGCGGTCACGGTCGCGTTCCAGCACGACGTTGAAGAACTCCGTGGCGGGCACCCCGGCCCGGGAGGAACGCAGCGGCGGATCCGTGCGCCACTTGTTGAGCTCGTCGCGCAACTCGCGGTAGCGCACGCTGTCCAACGCGAGCAGCACGTCGGCGTGCGCGTCGGAGTACTTGGCGTTCTCGGCGGTGACCAGCCGGGCGGTCACCAATTCGAGGTCGGCGTCCGAATGTCCGGACTGCTGGCCGTGTTTGGTCAGCAGCGTCTCGAAGCGTTCGGCGCGTACCTCGGCGTCGCGGGCCACGCCGAGCACACCGGCCAGCCACTTGAGCTCCTCGCCCATCGTCCTGGCCGGTGTCCGTTCGAACAGTCCGCGATAGGAGCGCAGCACGCTGCGCAGCCTGCGGGTGGCCACGCGCATCTGATGGACCGAATCCGGTTCGTCCGCGCGCACCTCGGGTTCAGCGGCCAGCAGCCGGTCCACGTTGTCGCTGAGTGCCGCGACGATGGCCTTGCCTGCGGTGGCCGTCATTGTTATCCCGCCTTCGCGAATCTATCGGTGGCTTCGATCAAATGATGCGTGATTCCCGGCTCGAAGGAGGCGTGTCCGGCGTCTTCGACGATATGCAGCTCCGAACCGGGCAGGGCCTTGTGCAGATCCCAGGCGCTCACTGTCGGGCAGACGATGTCGTGGCGGCCCTGCACGATGACCGTCGGAATGTGCGCGATGGTGTCGGCGTCGCGCAGTAGCTGCCCCTCGTCGAGGAAGGCGTGATTGCGGAAGTAGTGGTTCTCGATCCGCGCGAACGCGAGCGCGAACCGGGGATCGGCGGATTCGGCGACCCGATCCGGTTGCGGCAGCAGCGAACTCGTCGCACCCTCCCAGGTGGACCAGGCGATGGCGGCCGCGAGCGCGACCTCCTCGTCGGCGGAGTGCAGCAGCCGGTGATAGACCTCGACCAGGTCCTCGCCGCGCTCGGCTTCCGGCACCGGCGCGAGGTACTTCTCCCATTCGTCGGGATACACGTAGCCAGCGGCGCCGTTGTAGTACCAGTCGATTTCCTTGCGGCGCAACAGGAAGATGCCGCGCAGCACCAGCTCGGTCACCCGATCCGGGTACGTCTGGGCGTAAGCGAGCGCGAGGGTGGAACCCCACGAGCCGCCGAACACCTGCCAGCGCTCGATGCCGAGATGGGTACGCAGCGCCTCGATGTCGGCGATCAGGTGCTGGGTGGTGTTGGTCGCCAGGCTCGGGTCGTCGGCCAGGTGCGGGGTGGAGCGTCCGCAGCCGCGCTGATCGAGCAGCACGATCCGGTAGGCCGCCGGGTCGAAGAACCGCCGCTGGCTCGGCGAGGTGCCGCCGCCGGGACCGCCGTGCAGGAAGACCACCGGCTTGCCGTCGGGGTTGCCGCTGACCTCCCAGTACATCGACTGGCCGTCGCCGACGTCGAGCTTGCCGGAGTCGTACGCCTCGAGCTCGGGGTACAGCGTCCGCAACTGTGTGCCGCCCATCAGAAGGCCAGGCCGGAGGCCAGGTCGGGCAGTTCCAGCGCTTCGATCGCCTGCTGGTGCACGTCGGGGCAGCTCTTGGTGGTGAGCCGGTCCACAATCGGCTTGTCGGCCAGCACCGCGCCGTTGATGCCGCCGTTGCGCAGCGCCCACTCGTGCACCAGCGCGTTGAGACCGATCTTGCCGAGGGTGGGGCCTTGCACGCGCCAGTTGGATAGCTCGGGCTTGATCATGTCGCAGAGCTGAGCGGACGCGGCATCGGAGATGACCGGCGGCGTGCCCGGCTTGTTCGTGCCCGCGGTGCCGCCCGGCTTGGTGGTCGCCGTCGCTGAGCCCGTTGTCGAGCCCGAGCTCCCGGTCGGAGCCGGGTTCGACTCGCCTCCACATGCGGTCAGTGCTGCGGCGGCGAAAACGCCCGCCAGCAGCAGCGTGCTGCGGGAAATCCAACGGCTGTGCGGCATCGGTACCTCTACTTCTTATCGCGAATGTCCGCATCGAGTCTGCCATTGATTCGCGACCGTGGCCCGGACTGCGTGGCTAACGGAAGGTGATGCGCAGCTCGTCCAGCAGTGCTTCGACACAGCGCGCGAAGCGGGGGATGGAGGTGTCGATGGTGCGCCAGGGGTGGAGGGCGATCAACGGGGCGAGGCGTTCGGCGAGGCGGATCTCGGCGGCGGACACCTGCCCCCAGCGCGCGAAGTAGTCGTGGCGGTGCGGGCTGTGCAGGATGCGATGGGAGAGGAAGGGGTGGGTGATCACGGCGTCGCCCCAGTCGAAGAGCCGACCGGAATCCACGAAGACGTTGTCGGGGTGGACGTCGTTGTGTTCGATGGTCAGCCTGCCGTATTCGGCCAGTTCGGCGGCGGCCTGCTCGATGCGGTGCGCGAGGCCGGGCACGCGCGGCTCGAAATGCCGGTAGATCGAGCCGAGCCGAGCGGGCGGCAGGTAAGGCGTGCCGGTCGCGATCAGGTCATCGACGTGCGGGGCGACGGACTGCTGGAGGTCGGCGTAGGACCGGAGCAGCCCGGACCATTCGGCATCGGTATCACGTGCGGTGTCGCCGCCGTGCGGGCTCAGCAGCCAGCCGTGCTCCTCTTGCACCGCAAGGGGTTCCAGCACGCTATCGGGACGCAGGCGGGCGAGCAGCTGGAGCAGCGGGCCCTCGTGAGCGAAGGCGCGGGCGTTGGCTTTGGCCCATACCGGACCGGTTTCGGTCGGGATGCGAGCGATCAGCGACCAGGCGCGACGGCGCGTGATCGTCGGCGCGCCGGTCACCTCGACCTCGTGCGCCTTGAGGACGCTTGCCGCCCAATCGAGCAATGGTTCGGGCGGCTGGCCGAGCAGTGCGGCGGGGGCGTGCACTGCTCGGCCGGTCATCGTTACTCCATGGCGTCGATCTAAAAGCTGTGTTCGGGCCCGGGGTAGGTGCCCCGGGCCACCTCATCAGCGTAGGCCGCCGCAGCGGTCCGCAGTTCATCGCCGACATTGCCGAACCGCTTGACGAACTTGGCGGTCTTGCCGCTGGTGTATCCGGCCATGTCCTGCCAGACCAACACCTGCGCATCGGTTTCCACGCCGGCGCCGATGCCGACGGTGGGAATGGTCAGCTTGCGGGTGGCCTGTGCGGCCAACTCGGCGGGCACCATCTCCATGACCACCGCGAACGCGCCGGCCTCCTGTACCGCGATGGCGTCGGCGATGAGCTGCTCGGCGCCGTCGCCGCGACCCTGCACGCGGAACCCGCCGAGGGTGTTGACGCTCTGCGGGGTGAACCCGATGTGCGCCATCACCGGAATGCCCGCCGAGGTGATCAGCGCGATCTGCTCGGCCACCCGCTCGCCGCCCTCGAACTTCACCGCCTGCGCCTGGCCCTCCTTCATGAACCGGGTCGCGGTGGCCAGCGCCTGCTGCGCGGAGGACTCGTAGGTGCCGAACGGCAGGTCGGCCACCACCAGCGCGTGCGGTGCGCCGCGCACCACGCCGCGGACCAGCGGGATGAGCTCGTCCACGGTGATCGGCACCGTGGTGTCGTAGCCGTAGACCACGTTCGCCGCGGAGTCGCCGACCAGTAGCACCGGGATGCCGGCTTCTTCGAACAGCCGAGCCGAGGAATAGTCGTACGCGGTGAGCATGGCCCAGCGCTGGCCGTCCGCTTTCATCTGCTGCAGGTGCTGCACCCGGGTCTTGCGCATAGCCTTCTTGGGCTGGCTGGGCGCCGCACCGTAGGCAGGGGTTTCCGAATCGGATACGGACATCTTCGTCCCTTTCGTCTGGTGTCTCCTCGGGGCCCATTCGGGTCCCCGGGTTCGTCTGACGAATTCCAGTGTGCCAGTTGTAGCCGGGCCGTATTAAGGTTCGCGACCGATGCAATTGGTCACATCAGGGGAGGTGACCGGGGGTCAGTTGCCCGCGGCGTCGGGCTCGGAGTACCAGATCAGCGGCGCGATCGAGACGCCGCCCTGGTTGTCGCCCGCTGAGCTGACCCAGTAGTGGTTGCGGTCGTCGATGACCTCGGCGGCGTGCGCGTCGATCTGACCGGCGCGATTGTCCGGGTCGAAATGGAGCGGGTTGTCGCTGTAGAACGCAGTGGTGCCGACATAGCCGGGACGTGGGCCGATGAAGAGGTACCAATACTCGCCGTGGTGCACGACGAAGGGTGATTCGGTGTTGCCGCCGCTGGTGCCGACGGTCGGGTCGGTGTAGGCCACGCCGCCTTCTTGCCAGTGCCGCAGGTCGGTGCTGGTGCGGTAGGCGACGACGTGATGTCCGCGCGATTGCGGCCAGGTCGCTGTGTAATACATGACCCATTGGTTGTTGACGCGCGTCACCATCGGGTCGCGGGCGTCGTAGCCGTCGGTGAACAGTGAGCCGCTCGGTTCGCGGACCCAGTGATAAAGGTCGGTCGAGGTGGCGAGATTTATCGCGGAGTTACTACCGTCCGGTCCTGCGGCGTAGAACATGTAATAGGTGTCGTCGGCGAAAACAATGTGTGGTGCCCACAGGTGGCGCTCGCCGTAGGCGGGATCGGCGTGCAGGGCGGGCGGTTGTTTCATCCACGGACCGTGCAGGCTCGGCGCGATCGCGTGCGCGAAGACGACTTCGGTGGCCGGGTCGGCGGGCTCGACGTGGGTGATGCCGAACATGTGCCAGGTGTTGGTGGGTTTGTGGAAAACGAAGGTGTGATCGTTGATGTACCACTGCCCCAACAGATTTGTGGTCGGATCATAGACCTTGGTGAACTCCCCGGCCTTCACCCGCTCCGGCGCCGTCGCTGCCTCCGATACCGCAGGCGACACCACGCCGAGCACGAGCGCAGCCGTCACCACACAAAGGAGTCCTGCCCTCCGGTACGCGCGCAAGAGTGCACCTTCCGATAGGTGAGCCGAGATGGAATTCGCCGGAACATTAGCGCGTCAATCGCAAAAGGACAAAACACCTGAATGCCAGTCAGCCACTTCAATAAAACCGAGAAAACTTTCCATCCACAGACCGCTCGGCAACGAATACTCCGAACACCCCACCCGCCCCGACAAATACCCAACCCCATTTCACATTCCGCTTCGAGCACACGCCCACGATGAGGACTTGACGTACCGAACATCCTCTTGACGCAGGTTGCCGCATGCGTCAGGAGCACGCTCCCTACGTCACGTCGTCGTTGCCCGCTGCGGAGGCGCGGTTGGGCTTATGACCGGTGCGTTGTCTTCGTCGAGTTGTTGAGCTGCCACTATCAGTGGATGGCTTTGGTTCGGAGTGGGCGCGGTGCGCTGATGGTGGCGGTGCTGGCGTTGGTGGCGGCGGGGTGCACGGTCAACGGTCATCCGACGGGGCCGATGCCCGCGTCACCCGCCGAGTTGACGAAGTTCTACACCCAGACCGTGCAGTGGGGGTCCTGCACCGGGTTCGGCTCCGCGGACGATCGCTTCGCGCCCACCGCGCAGTGCGCGCGGATCACCGTGCCGGTCGACTACGCCGCCCCGGACGGGCCGACCGCGCAGATCGCCGTCTCCCGGATCAAGGCGTCCGGCAAGAAGATCGGCTCGCTGCTGATGAATCCCGGCGGGCCGGGGGAGTCGGGCCTGACCATGTCGGCGCTGGGCAACAAGTCCCCGCTGGCCGAGCGCTTCGACCGGGTCGGCTTCGATCCGCGCGGTGTCGGCTCCTCCACTCCGGCCATCGTCTGCGAGACCGCGAAGGAGCAGGACGCCGAGCGGGCCGAACCGCAGAAGGACAACACGCCCGAGGGCATCGCCGCGGCGGAGAACGAGAATCGGCAGTACGCGGACCGCTGCGCCGAACACACCGGCAAGGATTTCCTCGCCCGCGTCGGCACCCGCGAGGTGGTGCAGGACATGGACGTGATGCGGGCGGCGCTCGGCGACGCGAAGCTCAGTTACCTGGGTTATTCGTACGGCACCAAGATCGGTTCGGCCTACGCGGAGAAGTTCCCGGACCACGTGCGCGCCCTCGTGCTGGACGGCGCGGTCGACTCCGCGCAGGACCCGGTGCAGGAGTCGCTGCGGCAGGCCGCGGGCTTCCAGAAGGTGTTCGACGCCTACGCCGCGGACTGCACGAACAAGCCGGACTGCCCGCTCGGCACCGACAAGACGCAGACCGTGCAGCGCTTCCGCGCCCTGGTGAACCCGTTGTGGGACAAGACCGTACCGACCACCGACCCGCGCGGCCTCAACTACGGTGACGCGCTCACCGGCGTGCGCCAAGCCCTCTACACCAACGACCTGTGGCCGGTGCTCACCCTCGGCCTGTCCGAACTGCGCGACGGCCGCGGCGACACCCTGCTGCAACTGGCCGATTTGTACGATGGCCGCCGCGACGACGGCACCTACAGCAACACCACCGACGCGTTCAACGCCATTCGCTGCGTGGACGATCCGCGCGTCAGCGACCGCGGCATCACCGGCAGGCAGGACATGGAATACCGCAAGGCGGCGCCGTTCCTGGACGACGGTCGCGGCACCGGCGCGGCCCCGCTGGACCAGTGCACAGTCTGGCCGGTGCCGAATACCAGTGAGCCGCACCGGATCACGGTGACCGGGCTGCCGAAGGTGGTGGTCGTGTCGACCACCGAGGACCCGGCGACGCCGTACCAGGCGGGCGTGGACCTGGCCGCGCAGCTCGGCGCCTCACTGCTGACCTACAAGGGCAACCGGCACACGATCGCGCTCTCGGGCGGTTCCACCTGCGTGGATAACGCGGTCATCGACTATTTGGTCGATCTGACAGATCCGAAGCCGGGCCTCACCTGCTGACCGCGCGGCCGGTGATGTCTTTTTCGCGCAACAAGCACAACACACTCAGCGTGTATGTAACACGGATTTAACGCCGGGTGCTTACTCTCGCGGACATGGATCGCCAGAAGGAATTCGTGCTGCGGACGCTCGAAGAGCGGGATATCCGCTTCGTGCGGCTCTGGTTCACCGACGTGTTGGGTTACCTGAAGTCCGTCGCCATCGCTCCGGCCGAGCTAGAGGGCGCTTTCGAGGAGGGCATCGGCTTCGACGGCTCGGCCATCGAGGGCTTCGCCCGGGTGTCGGAGGCCGACATGGTCGCCCGCCCGGATCCGTCGACCTTCCAGGTGTTGCCGTGGGCGACGAGCAAGGGCCACCAGCACTCCGCGCGGATGTTCTGTGACATCACCATGCCCGACGGCTCGCCGTCCTGGGCCGACCCGCGCCACGTGCTACGCCGCCAGCTGAACAAGGCCGCCGACGTCGGCTTCAGCTGCTACGTGCACCCCGAGATCGAGTTCTTCCTGCTGGAGAACGGCCCGGTGGACGGCTCGCAGCCGATCCCGGCCGACTCCGGCGGCTTCTTCGACCAGGCCGTGCACGACTCGGCCCCCAACTTCCGCCGCCACGCCATCGACGCGCTGGAGTCGATGGGCATCTCGGTCGAGTTCAGCCACCACGAGGGCGCGCCGGGCCAGCAGGAGATCGACCTGCGCTACGCCGACGCGCTGTCCATGGCCGACAACGTGATGACCTTCCGCTACCTGATCAAGGAAGTCGGCATCGACGAGGGCGTGCGCGCGACGTTCATGCCCAAGCCGTTCGCCCAGTACCCCGGCTCGGCGATGCACACGCACATGAGCCTGTTCGAGGGCGAGGCGAACGCCTTCCACGATCCGGACGACCCGATCAACCTGTCCAGCACCGCGCGCGCGTTCATCGCGGGCATTCTCGAGCACGCACCGGAGATCAGCGCGATCACCAACCAGTGGGTGAACTCCTACAAGCGGCTCATCCACGGCGGCGAGGCGCCCACCGCGGCCTCGTGGGGCCGGTCGAACCGGTCCGCGCTGGTGCGGGTGCCGATGTACACGCCGAACAAGTCCTCCTCGCGCCGCGTCGAGATCCGCAGCCCAGATTCGGCCTGCAACCCCTACCTGACCTTCGCCGTGCTGCTCGCGGCCGGTCTGCGCGGCATCGAGAAGGGGTACACGCTGCCGCCGGAGGCCGAGGACGATGTGTGGTCGCTGACCGTCGCCGAGCGGCGCGCGATGGGCTTCCGCGAGCTGCCCGGCACGCTGGACGAGGCGCTGCAGGCGATGGAGCGGTCCGAACTGGTCGCCGAGACGCTCGGCGAGCACGTGTTCGACTTCTTCCTGCGCAACAAGCGCCGGGAGTGGGCCGACTACCGCAGCCAGGTGACGCCGTACGAGCTCAAGGAATATCTCGGGCTGTAGCGAAAAGGCGCGTTTCTGCAACCGAACGTATGTCCAGGTACGGGCGAGTCGTTAGCCGCGACCATGTAATTTGAGACCTATGGTCCGGCCACCGACTGCCCGCTCCGCGGTCCCCGGCGTCGGTCGGCTCGGTCTGCTCGAGCCCTCCGCCGCTGCCTCGCTGCACGAATTGGGCTGGGACAACGTCGAAAGTATCCCCGTGCTCTGGGCGCTCTCGCGTGCGCCCGATGCCGACCTGGCGCTGAGCACGCTGGTCAAACTGCGCGAGCGGATGGAAAACAATTGGGCCGCACTGGATTCGGCGATCCGGTCGGAAACGGCGTTGCGCGGCAGGCTGTTCGCGTTGCTCGGCTCGTCCAGCGCGTTCGCCGACCATCTCGTCGTCGACCCGGCGGCCTGGGAGATCTTGCGCCGCAAGGAGCTGCCGGGGCGCGACGAACTGATCGCCGATCTGCTCGACGCGGTGCACGCGGTGCCGGAGGAAGGGCCCGTCCCGGGCGGGCTGCTGTTCCGGGCCGGTGAGTCCGGACCCGAGGTGGTCGCGTTGCTGCGCAAGCGGTATCGCGATCAGCTGATGCTGCTCGCGGCGCTCGATCTCGCGGCGACCGTCGAGAATGAACCGGTACTGGCGTACCAGGTGGTCGGTCGTCATCTGACCGCGTTGGCGGACGCCGCGCTCACCGCGGCGCTGTCGGTGGCGGTGGCTCGCGTGTGCAAGGACGGGCCGGTGCCCGTGCGGCTCGCGGTGATCGCCATGGGTAAGAGCGGCGCGTGCGAGCTCAACTACGTCAGCGATGTCGACGTGGTGTTCGTCGCGGAACCCGCCGACGCCACCGCGACCCGGCTGGCGGCCGAGATGATGAGCGTCGCCAGCGCCGCCTACTTCGAGGTCGACGCGGCGCTGCGGCCGGAGGGCAAGGCGGGCGCGCTGGTGCGCACGCTGGATTCCCATGTCGCCTACTACAAGCGGTGGGCACGGACCTGGGAGTTCCAGGCGCTGCTGAAGAACCGGCCGATGACCGGCGACCTCGAACTCGGCGAGGAGTACAAAGCCGCGCTGATGCCGATGGTGTGGACCGCCTCCGAGCGCCCCGACTTCGTCGCCGACGTGCAGGCGATGCGCCGCCGGGTGGAAGACCTGGTCCCCGCCGACATGCGCGAGCGCGAACTGAAATTGGGACACGGCAGCCTGCGCGACGTCGAATTCGCCGTCCAGCTCCTGCAATTGGTGCACGGCCGGGTGGACGAGTCGCTGCACGTGCAGGGCACCGTCGAGGCGCTGACCGCGTTGGCCGCCGGCGGCTACATCGGCCGCGACGATGCCGCGAATCTCACTGCGTCGTATGAGTTCCTGCGGCTGCTCGAACACCGCCTGCAGCTGCAACGGCTGCGGCGCACGCACACGCTGCCCGCCTCGGACGACGAGGAGGGCATGCGCTGGCTGGCCCGCGCCGCGCACATCAGGCCGGACGGCAGGCAGGACGCGGTCGGCGTGCTGGCCAACGAGATCCGCCGAAATGCCGTACGGGTGCGGCGATTACACGCCAAGCTGTTCTACCGTCCGCTGCTCGAATCGGTAGTCAAGCTGGAACCCGAAGCGCTGCGGCTCAGTCCGGACGCGGCGGTCCGGCAGCTGGCCGCGCTGGGCTATCAGGCGCCCGAACACGCGCTCGGTCACCTCAAAGCACTCACCAGCGGAGTGTCGCGCAAGGGCCGGATCCAGGCGCTGCTGCTGCCGACGCTGCTCGAATGGCTCGGTGAGACACCGAATCCCGACGCGGGCCTGCTCGCCTACCGGCGGGTGTCGGAGGGGCTCGGCGATCAGACCTGGTTCCTGCGCGAACTGCGCGACGAGGGCGCCATCGCGCAGCGGCTGATGATCGTGCTCGGCTCCTCGGAGTACCTGCCGGATCTGCTGATCAACGCGCCGGACACCATTCGGATGTACGCCGA
Source organism: Nocardia sp. NPDC046473 (assembly GCF_040645995.1). Lineage (NCBI taxonomy): Bacteria > Bacillati > Actinomycetota > Actinomycetes > Mycobacteriales > Nocardiaceae > Nocardia > Nocardia sp. NPDC046473. The sequence continues at coordinate 148,675 of NZ_JBEYZJ010000004.1, read as the reverse complement.
CGGGCCGGGCGGCCCACTGCTGCTCAGCCCGCAGCCGGAAGATGTTGCGCGCGGGATCATGCGGGCCGCCGGACGCTATAACGACCCGAAACGCGCTGTGGCGGCGGCACGTTCGCTGCGCAGGCACGAGCTGGCCCGCGTCGCGTCGGCGGATCTGCTCGGCATGCTCGACGTCAAACAGGTCTGCCGGGCGCTGTCCTCGGTCTGGGTCGCGGTGCTGGAAGCATCACTCGCGGCGGTGATTCGGGCCAGCGAGGCCGAAATGGGCGCGCCCGCACCCGCTGACTTCGCGGTGATCGGCATGGGCAGGCTCGGCGGCAAGGAACTCGGCTACGGGTCCGACGCGGACGTGCTGTTCGTCTGCGATCCGCGCCCGGGCGAGGACGAGACCAAGGCCGTGAAGTGGGCGAGCAGCGTCGCCGACAGGGTGCAGAAGTTGCTCGGCGCACCGAGCGTCGACCCGCCGCTGCTGGTGGATGCCGGGCTGCGCCCCGAGGGGCGCAACGGCGCGCTGGTCCGCACGCTGGCGGCCTACGACGCCTACTACCAGCAGTGGGCGCAGTCGTGGGAGGTGCAGGCGCTGCTGCGGGCTCATCAGGTGGCGGGTGACCAGCAGCTCGGGGTGCGCTTCCTGCACGTCATCGACAAGGTGCGTTATCCGGAGGGTGGGGTATCGACCGAAGCGGTGCGCGAGATCCGGCGGATCAAGGCTCGCATCGACGCCGAACGACTGCCGCGCAACGCCAATCCCGCTACCCACACCAAGCTCGGTCGCGGCGGTCTCGCGGATATCGAGTGGACGGTGCAGCTGATGCAGCTGCGGTACGCGCACGACGTCCTCGGCTTGCACAACACGTCAACGTTGGAGTCGCTCAACGTGATCGAGGAGACCAAGCTGCTCGACGCGTCCGATGTCGCGCTGCTGCGGGACGCTTGGCTCACCGCGACGAAGGCCCGCAACGCGCTGGTCTTGGTGCGCGGCAAACCTGCCGACCAGTTGCCCGGGCCTGGGCGGTTGTTGTCCGCGGTCGCCCGGGTGGCGGGCTGGCCCAACGATGACGGTAGCGAGTTCCTCGATCACTACATGCGCGTCACCAGGCGAGCAAAAGCGGTGGTGGAGCGGGTATTCGGGCAGTGAACGCGGGCGCTGGGGCCGCGGTGCATCCGAGTTCGTTGCCTGCCAGTGCATCCGGGCTTATGCGCACCGAAAACGGTTGCGGCCGAGCCGATGTCCGCTAGCTGCTGCGGGGCATGGTTGCGTTCGAGCTGACGGCCGCGGCGCCGTCGTCGAGCTGACGGCCGCGGCGTCGTCGGCGTGATGTCGCGGCTCGCCGTTCAGGACCGGGGCGAAACGGCGCGGTCGTGGTTGGCCCGGATCTCGTCGTAGTGGTCGGCGGCCCAGCCGATCAACTGCATGACGATGTCGTGCAGGCCGTGGCCGAGGGGCGCGAGTGCGTACTCGACCCGCGGCGGCACCTCGGCGTAGGCGGTCCGCGTGATCAGGCCGTCCTGCTGGAGCTGCTGCAGGGTGTGGGTGAGCATGCGCTGGGAGATGCCGGGGATCCGGCGCTGCAGGTCGGTGTAGCGCACGGGGCCGTCCTGCAGGATGGCGACGATCAGCATGCTCCATTTGTCGCCGACCCGGTCCAGCACTTGCCGGATGAAGGGCATGTGGTCGGCCGGGATGTTCGCGCACGGCCCGATCGCGGCCGCCATCTCCACACCAGCGTTGTCCTGCATAGCGCCCATTCCTCTCCGTCGCGCACACCGGTGTGCCTTTTGTACCGCCCTCGATTCTGACGCATCATGTCGCTACGAACAAATAGTATGAATCGAGGTCGAGTGGATGAAGTCGGGGCCGAGCCCCTGACCTCCTCCGCTCGCATCCAGGAAAGGCAACAACCGCTATGTCGTATCTGCTGCACATCGATTCCTCCTCGCCCGGTGCGGCCTCGGTCTCCCGCCAGGTCGCGGTGTCCTTCCGCGATCAGTGGCAGGGCCCGGTCGTCCACCGCGACCTCGCCGCGAACCCGGTGCCGCACCTGGACGCCGCGGGCATCACCGCCCGCAGCGCCGACCCGGTCCACCACACCCCGGAGCAGGCGCAGGCCGCCGCTTTCCAGGACGAGCTGATCGAGGAGTTCCTCGGTGCGGGCGCGTACCTGTTCACCGTGCCGATGTACAACCTGTCGATGCCGTCGGTGTTCAAGGCGTGGCTGGACCAGATCATCGTCACCGACCGCACCCTCTTCTTCTCCGGCGCTTCCCCGGCCGCGGGCCGCCCGGCCGTGCTGATCTCGCCCCGTGGCGGCGGCTACGGCCCCGGCACTCCCAAGCACGGCCTGGACTTCGTGGTGCCCACGCTCGAGGCCGTCCTCGGCGGCGGCATCCTGGGCCTGAACGTGACCGCGGTGATCCCCGAACTGACCATGGCCCCGCACGAGGCGGCCCTCGCCCCGCTACTTCCCCTGCACAAGGCGTCGCTGGCCGCCGCACACGAGCAGGCGCGCCAGCTCGCCACGACCCTCGGCCCCACCCGCGCCGCCTGACGCCACCCCACCGCCGCACTGACACGTGTGCGGCGTGGGTAATGCGGCCGAGCTAGTTCGTGACCGAGGGCGCGGGCTCGATAAGCAGACCTGTTCGCTCAGCGCGCTTTTCGCCCCACTCGTACAGCGCGCTGAGGGCGGGAACGAGGCTCCAACCTTCGTCGGTGAGGTCGTATTCGACCTGCGGCGGCACGGTGTCGAAGACGGTGCGGCGGACCAGCCCGTCGGCTGCCAGTTCACGCAACTGCTGAACGAGCATCTTCTCGCTGGTCGTCGGCATCTGCCTGCGCAGCTCGCCGTAGCGCCGCACACCTTCCTTGAGGTGGGCGAGGATCACCGGCTTCCACTTGCCGCCGATGAGGTCGACGGTTACCTCCACCGCGCAGTGATAGCGCTTCTCGGGCATTGCACGCCTTTCGGGTACTCACTAAAAAGTGCGTTCTTGTAACACTGTAATCATCGCGATTCCATGGATGGGAATACCGCATTCCTACTGCAGACATGGAGCCCGAATCCCTATGAAGGTCATCGTTTTCGACCGATTCAAGCCCGGCGTGACAATGGAGACCATCAACCCGTACCTGCCCGAGGAGGTCGCCAATGTGTGGCGGCTGTGGAAGGCGGGCATCGTGCGGGAGAACTACGCCCGCGCCGACGAGCCGGGCGTGGTGATCGTGTTCGAGGTGGACAGCGTCGAGGAGGCGCAGAAGTACGTCGCCGACTTCCCGCTCACCAAGGCCGGCTACCTCGAGTGGACCTACGTCCCGGTGCAGGCCCCGCTGCCGCTGGAGGCGCTGATGGATCCGAAGGTCGACGTCGCCGAGCCCTACGACCGAACCAAGTGAGGGCGCTGCCATGCGAAACGGCTTCGGTCTCAGCATTCCGGAAACCGTGGCGGACGCGTGTGATCCGACGCGGATGGCATTGCTGATCTATGACATGCAGGTCGGCATCGTCGGTCAGATCCCCGACGGTGACAAGATCGTGCAGGCTTGCGTGCAGTTGCGAGATGCCGCTCGGGCCAACGGGTTCCGGGTCTTCTACACCCGGCACGTGTCGCTGCCGATCGCCGCGTCCGGCGTCGCCCAGCTGCGCACCGCCATGCAATGGCAGCGGGTGGCCGACCTCGACGAGCTGCACGCCAGCTTTCCGCAGGGCTCGCCGCAATACCAACTCGCCCCGGAGCTGACCCCCAACACGGACGAGGTGGTCTTCGACAAGATCACCATGTCCGCCTTCGCGGCCACGCCGCTCGATATCGCGTTGCGCGACTGCGGAATCGACTCCTACGCAATCGCAGGCATCGCGATGGAGGTCGGGATCGAACCCACCGTCCGGCACAGCCTCGACCTCGGATACCTGCCGATCATGGTCACCGACGCGTGCGGCGCCGGACACCCGATGGCAGCGCAAAGATCGTACGCCACTTTGGAATTCGCGGGTGGATCACTGATGACCGACACCGCCACCCTGATCGATCTGATGACCCGGCGCTAACTCCCCAGCTCACAGGCACCCCACATCGATCCGCTGTGGGGACGAGGGATGTGCCTGTGAGCTTGGGACTACCCGGCGGTGAGTTCCTGGAAGCGGTCGACGAAATCACGAATGGCCTGGCGGTCCTCGTCGAGTTCCGGATGGTGGCCGTGTTCGACGGTCACCGTCACCACGCTGCCTGCGCGCAGTCGCAGCACGTCCACGCACGTCGGCAGTAAGGGTGCGTTCACGCTGCGTCCGTTGCTGCTGACAGTGATTCGCGAGGTATATCCGATCAACACCTCGATAAGCTCTTCGGCGCTCTCGGCGGTGAGCGGGCCCGCGATACGGAACTCTTCGACGTACATCCGGCCTCCTCCATCGCCTGCGACCCATGTTAAGCGGCGGCATTCATTATCGACGGCACTTGATCGTGGCCGGCCTTCATATGCGCCGCCTCGGCCAGCCCCACAGCTCACCCGTGTGAACGGAGTCCTGTTGGCCACCAACACTTCCCAGTCGGCAACCGAGTCTGACGGCCACCCTGCGCACCCACCTGCACCGCCCACCGGCCCCACCGCAATCCTGAAGATCGGCGCGGCATTTCCCTGCACCGACCCGCCCCTCTTCCGCACCAGCCCGCCGCCCCCTTGCCGCTCACCGAAGCTCTCCGAACGCCACCACAGCCCGATCACCGGGCGAGAACCCAGCCGCTCACCCTTTGTGTAACCCGAACACCGGGTATACAGAGTGAGCGGCTCCCACAAACGGTGATCGGTCTCCAACTCACCACGCGGGCAACGGAATCTGCACCTTGACTCGGGATATGCACCGACTCTAGGGCCCTATTCCGAGTGCAGATCCCGAGTGAGAGTGCAGATCTTCGGTAGTACCGGCCGGGGGACGCCGGACGGGTGGGGGCGAGCACGGAAAACCGCCGCTGACCATCTCTCTTGTCCAAAGCGCTTGTAACGCAACCACAGCCAGATGACCACCTCAGGAACGCGACATCACGCGCCTGACGTGCACCTAAAGTCGGGTACGGCACACGACGCGCCCAGCACTACTCACAGGAAAACGTGGATAGGTCTTCAGCTCATTGAGCTGATCACCTTGGGAAATCTTTAGGTGCACTTCCCGATACGTATACCTATCCAAATGGCGAGTACGAGATTGGCACTATTGCGGGCGGCTCCACCGGTAGCGGAGGGGCAGGCACTCGGCGAACGCCCGTCGGGTGGCGCTGATCACGCAGACGCGGGACCTGCACGGTCGGCATACAGGTTCTCCACAACTGCCACCTAGGGTCGGGGCATGCCGAATTGGTTGGAACGGGTAGTGCTCGGGGCGGGATGGTGTGCGCTGGCGGCGGGGCTCGCCGGGGTCGTGCTGCATTTCGGGGCGTGGCAATATCAGCCGCTGGTCCTGCTCCAGTCGGGGGCGTCGTATCTGATGATCGGCTCGGTTGTCGGGCTGGTGATCTTTTTGATCGCGCAGGGGTGGCGCAGTGCAGGGGTGGCCGCGGTGCTGGTCGGCGTGGTGGCGTGGACGGTGGTGCCCGCGTTCGTGCCCGAGGGGCGCGCGGCGAGTGGGCCCGAGGTGATGGTGATGCAGTCCAATCTGCTGTTCGGGCAGGCCGACGTCGACGCGGTGCTGCGGGCGGTGCGGGAAAACCGGATCGACGTGCTGACCGTGGACGAGCTGACGAAGGGCGCGGTCGACCGGCTGGCCGCCGCAGGCCTCGCCGAGCAGCTGCCGTACTCCTACCTCCAACCGACGGCCGACGGCGGCGGTGGCACCGGCATCTACAGCCGATACCCGTTGCGCGACACCAAGAAATACGACGGCTTCATCCTGAACCAGGTGTCCGCGATCATGGATCATCCCGAGCGCGGACCGATCACGGTGTTCGCCTTCCACCCGATCCCGCCTCCGTTCAACTTCGCCGATTGGCTCGTGGAGATGCCCAGGATCCGCGAAATCCTCGACGCGCAACAAGGTCCCGCGATCGTCGGCGCGGACTTCAACGCGACCCGCGATCACGCGGCATATCGCGAACTGCTGCGTGGCCGCTTCGAGTCGGCCGCCGACCAGGTGGGTGCCGGATTACTGCCGACCTTCCCCAACGACCGGTCCTGGGGCCCGATCATCGGCATCGACCACATCCTGCTCGCCGATGCGACGGCGCAGCAGGTGCACACGCTGAGTGTTCCCGGCTCCGATCACCGCGCGTTGATTGCGCGAGTGCGGTTGAATTGATCTCACAGGCACGGTTATGTACGGGGCACTGCGCGTAGGTTTTCGCCCGATTGTGATGCGCGCGCGGGGTGCGCGGCGATTACCGTGTGAACGCGCGACGGCCCGCGCGCACCGGTAGTCGGGGAGGCCCGTAGATGATCAGTACGCAACGGCTGCGGCTCGGTGTGGTCGCCGTGCTCGTGCTATTCGGCGCGGTATCGGCCGGATGTGGCAAGGGCGCGCAGAATCCGCCCGCGCCGAATGGCAAGGCGCCGAGTGCCGAGACCATGTGGGAAGTCGCCGGATCGATGACGGCCACCGGTCCGAACGGGCCGCGCAAGGGCGTGCCGGACGCGCCGCTCACCGCGATCAACGGTGACGGCGGCAAGTTCGACAAACTCGCGCTCAACACGATCGCCGATCTGCAGGAGTTCTGGACTGCGGCCTACTCCAAGAACTTTCCCGGCACGTTCACGCCGGTGTCCGTGTTCAACTCCTGGGATGCCAAGGCGCCCCGGCAGCAGGCGATCCAATTCTGCGGCGAGAGCACGTATCACGTGGTGAACGCTGCCTACTGCAGTCTCGACCACACCATCGGCTGGGATCGCGGCGTGCTGCTGCCCGCGGTGGTGCAGAAGTTCGGCGAGATGGCCGTGGTGATGGTGCTCGCGCACGAATACGGCCATGCCATTCAGGGACAGGCCAGGCTCGCCGGTATGCGGACGCCGACGCTGGTGCTGGAGCAGCAGGCGGACTGCTTGGCCGGAGTGTTCTTACGCCATGTGGCGGAAGGGAATTCGGCGCACTTCACGTTGAACACCACCGATGGACTCAACGCGGTGCTCGGTGCGACGGTGGCGATTCGCGATCAGGATCCGAGCGATCCGAAGAACGCACACGGTTCGGCATTCGAGCGGGTGACGGCGGTGCAGATCGGCTACTCCGACGGTGCCCAGGGCTGTAAGTCGATCACCTCGCAGCAGATCGCGCAGCGACGCGGCACGCTGCCCGTGTCGTTCGAGCCGGGCGAGGAGTTCGAGCAGCTTCCGGTGACCGCCGAGTCGCTGAACAGCGTGAGTCAGGCCCTGACCACCATCTTCCCGATCAGCAAGAAGCCGCAGTTCGATTACACGGGCATCGTGAAGAGCTGCTCGAATGTCACTGCCGCCGAACCGGTTTCGTACTGTCCCGGCGCGAACAAGATCGGTACCGACGTGCGGGCACTCGCCAAACGCGGCGCACCGGCGAAAGGCGAGGAGGATCCGCTCTCGGCGGCGGTGAACGGCGACTACAACGCGTTCATCATCTTCGTATCGCGGTATGTCCTTGCGGTGCAGAACGATCGCAAGCTGGGCCTGACCGGCCCGGAGACCGCCGGGCTGCGCACGGCCTGCCTGTCCGGCGTGGTGACGACCAAGCTGAGCGAGCCGCGTAGCGACCCGCGCCTGTCGGCGGGTGACCTCGACGAGGCCGTCTCCGAACTGCTCAGCGAGGGGCTTGCCGCCAGCGACGTGAACGGCAAAGTGGTGCCGAGCGGGTATCAGCGCGTGGAGGCGTTCCGCACCGGCGTGCTGGAAGGCGAGCAGGTCTGCCTGTCTCGCTACAAGTGACCGCTACACCGGCAGTGACCGCAGGGAGTTGAGCGTCGTCGCCAGCGCGCGGGCAGCCTCGGCTCCCTTGGTCACGAAATGCTCGGTGAAGTACGTGACGTGCTCGCTGTGCTCGTGGAAGTGGTGCGGGGTGAGCACCACCGAGAACACCGGGACATCGGTATCGAGCTGCACTCGCATCAGGCCGTCGATCACCGCGGACGCGACGAAATCGTGCCGGTAGATGCCGCCGTCCACGACCAGCGCCGCCGCGACGACCGCCGCGTACTTGCCCGAACGGGCGAGGCGCTGCGCGTGCAACGGGATCTCGAACGCGCCGGGCACGTCGAAGACCTCGACGGCGGCCGGGTCGTAGCCGAGGTCGGCGTACTCCGCGGTGAAGCCCTCGTAGGCCTTGCCGACAATGGCGCTGTGCCAGCTGGCGCGAATGAACGCGACGGATCCGGTGGTTCCCATCCCCGAATCTTACTTGCCGGTAATGTGCGTTTCCAGCCAGTCCAGCACGTCGCCGAGCACCTTGTCCTTCTCCGGTTCGTTGAAGATCTCGTGGTAGAGGCCCTCGTAGCGGATCGCGGTGAGGTCCTTCGAGCCCGCGTCCCGCTCGATGACGTCCGTGCTGGAGGGTGCGGCCAGTGCGTCGGCGGTGCCGTGCAGCACCAGCACCGGAACGGTGAGCTTGTCCAGTCGGCCCTTGACGAGAACGGTCGTGTCGAGGATCTCGGTGGCGGTGCGAGCAGGGAGCGCGCCGCGGAACACCAGTGGGTCGTTGTCGTAGGCGCGGACCACCGCGGGATCGCGGCTGATGTGGGACGAATCCAGTTTGAGCACACCGAGATTCGGGGTGAGCCTGGACAGGATCGGCGCGAGTGCGCGTTGCACGGCATTGCCCGCGGAGATATCCAGCGGCGGCGCGGAGAGCACGATGCCCGCGACATCGATCGGCGCGCGGGTGGCCAGGTGCAGTGTGATGAGGCTGCCCATCGAGTGGCCGATCAGGAAGCGGGGCACGCCGGGATGTTCGCGGGTCGCGATGTCGAGCATCGCGGCCACGTTGTCTGCGGCACCATCCATCGAGCCGATATTCGCCTTGCTGCCAGCAGATTTGCCGTGGCCGATGTGGTCGAGGGCGTAGACCGCGAATCCGGCGGCGGCGAGGCGTTGGCCGACGTAGACGTAGCGGCCGGAGTGCTCGGCTACACCGTGTACGAGGACGACTACGGCGCGCGCGGGAGAGTCGGGAAGCCATGCGCGCCAGGCGATCCCGCTGCCTGTGCCATCGAATCGGCCGGTCTTGGTGTGGATCTGCGGGGTGGCCGCATCGCCGCCGGTCGCTGATTCGACGGTGGCTGTTCGCGGCTCGGCGCTGGGTTGCGGCTGGGCGGCGGTGTTCGGTTGCGGCTCGGTGCTGTCGCCCGGCGCGGCATCGATGCTCGCTGCGACGGTCGGCTCGACCGGGGGCGCCGGCTCAGGATTTCCGGTCGGCTCGGGCTCGGCGGTCATGCATCGGCTCCTGATGTCTGCGGCGCGGTGTTCGGCGACTGCGCGAAGTGCGCGATCAGCCTGCGGTTGAACTCGATGAGTCGAGCGTAGTTGAGACGGGACAGGCGCTCGTCGGTTCCGTGGATCGAGGCCAGATCGCGTTCGCCGAGCACGATCGGGGCGAAGTTGCAGCGGGTGCCGGCGAGGTCGTGGTAGTGCCGGGAGTCGGTGGCGCCGGGGACGATGCCGGTGGTGACGATGGTGCCGGGCACCATGGCCCTGGCGATATCCGCGATCATTTCGAACGCCGGACCGGGCTGGGTGTTCACCGTCGGTTCCGAGGCCATGCCTTCGGCTTCGATGTGAACACCGTTGTCGCGCACCACCTTCCGGCAGTGTTCCAGTACCGAATGGACCGAATCGCCGGGCAGGATACGGAAATTGACGAATGCCTCGGCGTGCTGGGGGAGCACGTTCGACTTCACGCCGCCGCGGATGACGGTGGGGGCGGTGGTGGTGCGCACCATCGCCTCGGTCTCCGGCCGCATCGCCATCAGCCGGATGATCAGCGGTGCGGCGATACCGGCCACGCCGAGCAGGCGGCGGCGCGAAGAGGGCATGTACTGCCGCAACCGGGCCAGCATGTCGGCGGTCACCGGCGTCATCCGCAGTGGCATCGGATGATCCTGGATGCGGCTCACCGCGCGGGCGATCCGGCCGACCGCGGTCTGCTTGCCCGGCATGGACGAATGCCCGCCCACCTCGGTCACCGACAGTTGCACTGTCGCATAACCCTTTTCGCCGAGCATGATGTTGGCGACCGGCCGATCGAATCCGTCGGCGACGCCCTCGGTGATCATGCCGCCCTCATCGAGCAGTAGCTCGGCGTGCACGCCGAGCTCGCGCAGGCGGTCCGCCATGTGCACCGCGCCGGTGTCGCCGAACACCTCTTCGTCATGGCCGAAGGCGAGAAAGATGGTGCGCCGCGGTCGAATTCCCTCGGCGAGGGCCGATTCGACGGCCTCCAGGATCGCGAGCACCCGGCTCTTGTCGTCGATCGCACCACGGCCCCAGACGAATTCGTCGTCGACCACGCCCGCGAACGGCGGATGGGTCCACCGATGCGGGTCGTCGACCGGGACCACATCCTGATGGGCGAGCAGGATCGCGGAGACACCCGTCGGCTCGATGCCCGGCCACCGGTAGAGCCTGCTGTGGCCGAATCGCTCCAACTCGAGCTCGGCGTGCACCAGCGGGAAGGATTGCTCGAGGTGTGCGGAGAGCTGCGCGAAGGCCTGGTCATCGACCTCGCCGCGCTTGTCCGTGGACACCGTTGCGCAGCGCAATGCGACGGCGAGGCGCTCGGCGGTGCGATCGTCGACGGGGTCCGTCATCGGTTACCGGTGCGGTTCGGCAAATTCATGGACACCACTGCATTGTTCAGCATGTCCGGGCGCACCGGTATGGTCTTTTCGTTTCGCCACTTCACGATGCCCTCGGTGACTCCGCCGGGCAGGTCCGGGGTGCGCGGTGTCGTCAGCATCGGGAGCTCGAGATGGGCTTCGGTCACGGTGACCGGGGCGAAGGCGGGGGAGTGCGACCACACGTCGTCGACGACGTCGGTGATGCGTACGCCGATTCGGTGGCCCGCCGGGATCGGCCAATCCTGAGCCAGCAGGCGGACTTCGGCGGTGTCTGCGCTGACCGGGGCGATGCCGCGGGTGATGACGGTGGCCAGCTGATCGGGTCCGATGTCGTAGAGCTCCACGGCGACCGTGGCGTTGGCGGGCCCGTTCACGTGCATCGATACCGACGGTAGGCCGGACAGGTGCTGGTCCTGCGTCAAAGGTTCGGAGACGGACCAGAATTCGCGATCCTGTCCCGGCAGCAGGCCGCGATCGGTGTAACCGCCGGGGCGCAACTCGACCGGCACCCGGGCGGCATCGGCAGGCGGCCAAGCGGTTTCGGCGCGCCAGCGACCGTCGAACTGGCCCACCGTGATCCGTGCTCCCGGCACCTGGACGTCACGGCCCGCGACGTGTTTGTCGAAGAACGCGAGCAGCTCGGTATCGAAATTCGGTGTGTCGCACTTGTCGTGGCAGGTGCGGTGACCCCACTGACCGAACCACGCCTTGTGCTCGCCGGGACCGAGACCGTTCCACAGGTCGAATACCCGGTAGGGGCGGGTGTTGTAGTCGACGAAACCCTGGCCGAGGAACAGCGGAATCGTATTGCCGCGCAATCGAGGAATGAGATCGCGGTCGCGCCAGAAGGGGGAGTTGCCGTCGTGGTTGGTCATATCGGCCAGATACTGCTGATAACACTGCAGCGGCAATTGTGCTGCGTCAGCCTGATATTCGGGCGAATCGTCCGGGCGGCCCGGAGTCGACGCGATCAGCAAGTGCTCAAAGCCCGCGAAATCCGCTGGGCGAACACCATTCTCGGTAATCGGCTTCCCGGAGAACTTCCACGCCACACCCTGCATATACAGATACGAATACGGATCGACCACCGGCTCGAACGACGCGACGGCCGCCAACCCTTTCGGCTTCCCTGCCAGCCCCATCAGCCCGGTCCACGCCTCATACGAGACGCCGAACATCCCCACTTTCCCGGTCGACCACGGCTGGTTCGCCGACCACTCCACCGCTGTCGCGACGTCGGACCGCTCCCCGGGGCCACCGAAATCGGGACAACCGGACGACCCACCGAAACCCCGCAGATCGACGATGACGTAGGTGTACCCGGCCCGCAGAAGCATGTCTGCCTGCAGATTGTCGGTAGACGGCCCACCGGCCAGCCGCGGCTCACTGAGATAAGCCAGGTGCGCCCGATACGGGCTGACCGTAAGGATCACCGGCGTACGTACGTCATCGGCGACACCCTCCGGCCGCAGCACGTCCGCATGCAATCGAGTGCCATCCGGCGCATCGATGAACGCCTGCTTCCACTGAAACGGCACACCGAGTGGCTCCGCCGTCGCAGTCACCGGCGTAGCCAGCCCCACCAGAAGCAGCAACCCACACAGCGCCCGCACCAGGACGTTCCGTTCGCTCACCATAGGACTATCGAGTGTGCCCGGACCACCGTCCAGCCCCTGGAACCGGGGTGGTCCGTTCCTGACTGCACCCAGCGCTGAGCAGCGGGGGCGCTGCCTCGTGCCGGACTTCTCGCCGGACACCTCTCCCTCGGTGTGTCCTGCACCTGTCGGCGGCGCCATCGCGCACGTCGGTCGGCGGGGCTGGTCGATGGCGACCATCGGGGTTGGGGGTGCGGGGCCTGCCGAGCTGTTGCCGAGCCGCCGGGTGGATGCCATCCGGTGTTCACTGCGGCCCGCAAGCATGGGCGGTATGCCGGATGCCGCCGACCTGCTCGGTAGCGCGTCGGTGGACGCGCTCGCGGTGGGGACGATCTCCCTCGCGCTGTTCGCCGCGCTCTTGTTCGCTGTCTCGGCGGCACTGCAGCAGGGGGCGGCGCGGCTGGCTGCGACGGAAGCCACGCAAGGTCGGTTCCTGGTGATCGTGGGTATCGCGCGTCGGTTGATCACCGATCGGCGCTGGCTGGCCGGGCAGGGTGCCAATGTCGCCGGGTTCGCGGTGCACGCTGTCGCGTTGCGGCTCGGGGCGATCGCGGTGGTGCAGGCGCTGCTGGTGGTGCAGTTGCTGTTCGCGTTGCCGTTCGCGGCGGCGCGGCGCAAACGTTCGCTGCTCGGACGGGATTGGGCGGGGACGGTTTTCGTGTGCGGCGGGCTGATCCTGCTCGTCGGGCAGAGCGCGCCCGGCCACGCGGACGTGCGACCGGAGCGGCTGCCGGGCGTCGGCGCGGGCGTCTTCGTCGCGATCCTCACCCTGATCGCCCTCTCCCGGCTGACCTACTCGCCCCAACTGCGCTCGGCGCTGGTCGCGGTCGCGGCGGGCTGTTGTTTCTCGACGACGGCGGTACTGGTGGTCGTCTCGACATCGGCGCTACCCAACCTGAGCTGGGCATTGCTCGGCATCCCGGTATCGACCGTGCTCGGCGGCCTGCTCACCCAGGAGGCGTACGCCCGCGGCTCACTCCCCACCGCACTCACCGCGATGACGGTCACCGACCCGGTCCTCAGCTACACCGCCGGCCTGACCCTGTTCGCGGTAACCATCCACCCACGCCCGGTCCTGCTGGTCCTCGCGGCAGCGCTGGTGATCAGCGGAATCGCCCTGCTCGCGAACTCGCCTACCCTGCACGACGAACTGGACCAGTCCCACTCGACACCACCGAAACAACCGGTGCGCGAGAGTGTTTCGTAGACCGCGGTTCGTTGGAGGGACTCACAGAGCGTCCATACCTTTCACAGGACGTGCAGTCTTTGTGAGGCGTATGGGCGCTCTGTGGGCGGCAGCGGGCGCCGGGTAGTCGGCTGAGAACTGTGCACCTTGCGGGCGTCGAGTGCGGATCTCGCAAGAGGCGATGGCCGGCGCCGATGACCGTGGCGTGCACGATCGCTCACCACGTATCGTTGAGAATGGTGGCGGGTCACGCTGTGCGGGCGGGGGATTCGTAGTCGGCATAGAGGGCGAGCATGCCTGCGACGGTGGCCGACCAGGGGAAGCGTTCTGCTGAGGAGCGGGCGGCGTGGCGGCGCTGGGTGGCGGGGATGGTGAGGAGTGCTCGGACGCCTTCGGCCAGGCCGTGCGGGGAGCCGTCGGAGACGATGCCGGAGCCTGGTGCATCGACGAGTTCGCTTGCGGCGCCCTCGTCCGGGACGACCACGGGTGTGCCGCAGGCGAGGGCTTCCAGGACGGCGAGGCCGAAAGTCTCAGCAGGGGAGGGGAATACCGCGATGTCGGCTGCAGCGACCAGGTTGGCCATGGCGGCGCGGTCGGTGAGGTGACCGTGGAAGTTCACCGGGAGCCCGGCGGCGAGGCGCTCGAGTCGAGGGCGCAGCGGGCCGTCGCCGATGACGGACAGTTCGCAGCGTAGACCGGACGCGACCAGCACGCGCACCGCCTCGATCGCGCGTTCGGCCCGCTTCTCCTTCGACAGCCTGCTCACCAGCACCAGACGTACAGGCTCGGCTGCGGCCCAAGGTGTTTCGTCCGCCGGATCGATCGGACGGAAGGTGGTCAGGTCGACGCCGAGCGGCACCCGCCGCACGTTGGTCGCTCCGATGCGAGAGAACTCCGCCGTCGCGAAACTCGAAGTGACCACTACCTTTTCGGCCCGCACACACAGGCGCCGATTGGCCAGATCAGCAGCGGTGGTCAACGGAAAACCAGGGGGCACCCGCGTACGCAGGATGGCATCGATACGTTCGTGCGAGAAAAGCACCAGCGGCACCCCGGCCCCCCGCGCCCATGGCGCCAGCCACCGAACACTCAACTTGTCGCTGCACTCCAGCACATCGGGCCGCAGCCGATCGAGAATCGCGCGAGTCCTGCGCGCCGTCAGCACGTGATACCCACCCGCCCCGAACTTGGGGCTGTGCACCGTGATCCGCCGTCCGGACCCGGTCAACTCATCCCCGTCACCAGGCCCAGGAACCACCAGCACCCGGCTGTGCCCAGCCGCGAGGTACCCGCGCCCGATCTCGTCGAGACACGTACGCAGGCCCCCGGAAGCAGGGGTATAGAAGTTGGCAATCTGGACGATGCGCATCAGCGAACCGCCGATCTGGTCAGCCCGGCAAATCCCATTGTATGGGCGTGCATGATGTCGAGCCCAGGGATCGTGAGTGTCCAGCCGCGTCCGGTCGCAAAGTGTCCGCGCCCGATCCCGTCGAGGTAGCGGTGCGACCAACCGGATGCGGGGCCGCTGGCGATCTGCTCGATGCGCACTATCGGACTCCCTGTCCGGTCGGGTCAGGGTAAGTAGTCGTGCCGATGACTGCGTTGTGCCAGTGGATAGTTCGGGCTGCCCAGCGGTCGATCCAACTGGCTCGGGGTGCATGGGCGCCGCGGGCTGCGGTGTCGCGGTTGACAGCTGGCGCTGGTTGGCAGTCTCCGCGACTGGCTCGGGGGCATATGTGGGCGCCCGCATCGAGGGTTGCCCTGTGGCAGTTGGCTGTTCGCATCATTCGACCGCCGATCCGACGAGGTCGGCGTAGGTGGTGGCGTGTGCGCCTGCTCGGAGGGTGGCGTCGATGGCGCGCAGGGTGGCTTCGCGGAGGCCCGGGTGGTGCAGGTCATCGGGGTGCAGGGCGAGGCGGACCAGGCCGCCGCGTGCCGCGTTGTGGCGGGCCATGGTTTCCAGCATGGCGGCGCCGAAGCGTTCGGACCAGCCGCCGCCGGGGCGGTGCGAGAGTGCGAAGCCGCGATGGCGGCGGCCGGTGCGCAGATCCTTGGCGCCGAAGTGGTCGGTGGTGTGGGAGAAGCCTGCCGCACGCAGCGCCTGTTCCGCCGCGGGCGAGGCGAGCCAGCCCGGCGGGGTGAAACCTGTTGTAGACAGCCCGGATTCGACCATCACCGCCATGGCGTCCCGTAACTTCGCCGCGGCCTCGTCGATATCGAGCGCAGCGAATTCGGCAGCACCGCGCGCCACCGCCCGGCCGAGCGCCCGCCGCGGCCAGCCACCTTCCGGCCCGGCCCGATGCGACCATCCGTGCACCATGATCTCGTCCCCACCGGCACGCCGCTCCCGCAGAAAACTCGCATAATCCGGCCGTTCGGCCAACGACGAACCGCGCCACGGGCCAGGAATCACCAGCAGCGACACCGGAATCCCGAACCCATCGGCATCAGCACACCAGCGCGCCGTCTCCGCCGCACTAGCCGGCGCGACGTCATGGATGCTCACCACCAACCGCGCACACACGCACCGCAAACTAACACCGCCCGATGGCCACCAGCTGAACACCACGGTGCCGGTACCCAACGGATCAGTACCGGCCCCGCCTCCGCGCCGAACAAGACATCACGGCGCGATCACCCGCAATTCACCGCCGCCACGTCCCACTCGACGCACAGCCGCGCCTGCCCGGTGACGGACATCCGCCCACTGCCTCGGCTACTCGCCGAACGGGGCATGGTGGCGCGCCCATTCGGCGATTCGCCGCCACCATGTCCCACTCGACGCACGGCCGCGCCTGCCCCGGTGACGGACATCCGCCCGCTGCCTCGGCTACGCGTCGAACGGGGCATGGTGGCGCGCCCATTCGGCGGTTCGCCGCCACAAAGTCCCACTCGACGCACAGCCGGCGGCCCGGCCCGGTGCTGGACGGCAGAGCAGGCCGATCACATCTCGGTCCGTGAGGTGCTGCCAAGTCTGTACCAGCACCGCGCCGCGCGACGCAGTTGTTCGCCAGCGACGGTTCGGCGCGCGCAACCTGACCCGAGCGAGCCCGCTGCCTCCGCACCGGCTACCCGCCGAACGGAGCATGGTGGCGCGCCCATTCGGCGGTTCGCCGCCACCATGTCCCGCTCGCGCGCTGCCAGGGCACTTCCGTCGCGTCGTATCGCGCGGCTGCCGTCTCGTCGGTATGAGACGCCTTGCCGCGACTGCGGAGCGGTTCGGCGGCCAATAGGTTCACGCGCAGCCTGATTCGCGCAGGCAGCGCGCCTCTGCTGCCCATTTCATCCTCGTCGTCAGACCAGGGTGCGCGCCGAACGAGACATCACGGCGCGTTCACCCCGCGATGTGCCGCCGCCACGTCCGGTTCGGGGGCCGCCTGGCGCGGCTTCGGGCTTGGCCGCGCGTCGGACGGGGCATAGCCATTCGGGGCTCGCCGAGGTCGTGTCCTACGCGGCGATGGTTCGCTGGCGACCAGTTGGGCGGCTTGTGTGTGGAGGCGTTGATTGCTGACGGGCACCGGAGTCGCGGCGAGTGCCGGTCGGGTGGTGTTGGTGGGTAGTAGCTCGGTGTTGAAATTGCTCTTAGTTCCAGCGAACGGCGGGCCATTGGTGTTTGCTATGGACGTCGCGAAGTATTCGGGGCTACAACATGATTCACCTGGTGTCTCAGGCACGGCGGCGTATGATCGGGCCAGTGCGAGCGCCCGGGGGAAGAATGAACGAGCCGGTGACCGCGGACTGGGAACAGTTCGTTCAAGCACTGGCGCAATGTCTGTCTGAGCTACCTTCGCGCGCCACGTTGATCATCGCGGCGCCCGGTAATCGGTACGTGCAGTTCATGCAGTACGACATCAAATTGTCCGCCGAGCTGGCCGGTAATCATTATCTGACGCAGCCCATTCCGGACGCCGCCGCGCAAGAGTTACGCGACCTCGGCTGGAACGAGCCGATGCTGCGCCGCGAGGTGGACAACTGGACCAAGATCATGTTCTGGCCCATCTCCCCGCGCAGCCTGATCGACTTCGCCCGTTCGGTCGCCATCGGTTTCCGGGACGCGCTCGGCGTGGCCGCGCCGGTGGAATTGCGGGCGATGGGGTGGACCGAGGCGTCCGGTGATTTGGATCTCACCGTGCTCGGATCGATGGCCAGGCGCGGTTGGAATTGACGCCGCCGCGACGGTAATAAACGCCGCCGAGGTAGGCGTGGCGAAATCCGCACGACATGGGCACTATCCTGAGTGACATGGCAGCAGGTAAGCCCACCAAGGAAGCGAAGGCCGCGGCGAAAGCGGCCCGCAAGCAGCAGTCGAAAGAGCGCAGGCAGCAGCTCTGGCAGGCGTTCCAGATGCAGCGCAAGGAAGACAAGCTGCTGCTGCCGTTGATGATCGGCGCCTTGCTCGGCATCACCGCCGTCTTCCTGGTCATCGGCCTGATCTTCGGTCTGACCTGGTTCCTCGTCCCGCTCGGCGTGGTTCTCGGCGCGCTGGCCGCGTTCATCATCTTCGGTCGACGGGTGCAGAAGAGCGTCTACGGCAAGGCCGAGGGCCAAGCGGGCGCGGCGGCCTGGGTGCTGGACAACCTGCAGGGCAAGTGGCGGGTGTCCAACGGCATCGCCGCGACCACCCAGCTCGACGCGGTGCACCGGGTGATCGGCCTGCCCGGCGTGGTGCTGGTCGCCGAGGGTGCCCCGCAGCGCGTGAAATCGCTGCTCGCGCAGGAGAAGAAGCGCACCGCCCGGCTCATCGGCGACACCCCGATCTACGACGTCGTCATCGGCAACGACGAAGGCCAGGTGCCGCTGAAGGAGCTGCAGCGTTACCTGACCAAGCTGCCCCGCAACATCGACGCCAAGCGCATGGACCTCATCGAGGGCCGGCTGACCGCGCTGAGCTCGCGCACCGGCCCGGCCCTGCCGAAGGGGCCGATGCCCGCGGGCGCCAAGATGCGCGGCGTGCAGCGCACGATTCGCCGGCGCTGAGTCAGACCACCACGAAGGCCCGTGTCCCCAGGACACGGGCCTTTCGTATGTTTCGTCCGGTCACGGTCCGCACTGGCGCAGCCGAGTTGCTGATCGAGGTCGCCGGAGTTGTCGGCCCGCTTCAAGATCATGGGGAACTGGTGCTGTTCGCTACTCGGCGAATACCAGCATCAGTTCCCCATGATCTTGGTCAGGCTTTGACGAGCCAGGCGACGCGGTCGTATGCGAGAGCTTGGTAGACGACGAGCACTGCGACGGAAACCAGCGCCCACCTGGGCAAACTGGCCGCCCAGAGTGCCGCGGCGCCGCCGAAGAACACACCGAGTTCGACCGCGAGGCGCACCAACCCGGGCACCGAAACGGGTGCTTCACCATTGCGGCTCGGATCGCCAGGCACGGCCAACGTGCCCCACAGCGTCGCGACGGCCAGCGGCAAAAGGACTACGAGCAGGAACTTCCACGGTGAATCGAACGCTCGCCAACCGTAGATACCAAAGGAAGCAACAGCGACGAGCTCGAGCAGAAACCGGATCGCGAGCATCGCCGGATTGAGTGACACCGACGGAGCGTAACCGGCGCGGTCGCCCGGTGTGAGACGCCATTTCCGTGGTTCGCCCGGGGGAACAACGCCCTGCCGGAGGGCCGTGATGGTGCGGCCGGGCCGAAGCTGTGCCGCGATGTCGGGCCAGCTGCCGGGGGCGCAATGGCTGCTGTCGGACCGGGCATAGGACCAGTGCGGCGAGTTGCGAGCCTACTGCCGAAGATGCGACGGGCGCGGCCGGAATGGACCTGCCGCAGGGGCCTCGCGCGACCGGCCCCTGCCCGACGCGCAGCCGCCAGGTGTCAACGGGAATGAACGAGTGCGGTCCCGGTCGCGCGATCGTGCATCCCACGCCCATCGGCATCGGTGAACAACGCGGGCACCACGAACACCAGCAACGCCTGCCTGGCGAGCGCACGCACGAACCCCACCGTCACCGGCGCATCGATCCGCACCGTCCGCAGCCGCAGAAAGTACTGCCCGGGCGTGAACCCGAACAGCGTCACCGCGGCAACCCCGATCACGAACCAGATCAGCAACGTCAGGCTGGACGCCGACCCGCCGCGCATGATCAGCGCCGCGATGCCGAGCGCGATCAACCAGTCCACGAACAGTGCCGCGATCCGCCGAGCCATCCCGGACAACGATCCCGCACCGGACTTCGGCAGTCCCAGGTGTTCGCCGGGGAACTCGGGGGTTGCCGGATCGCCGGCGCCCTCCGCAGGGCCGGAGAGCCACGATCCCGTCATGCGTGCCATGCCTCCCACAATATGCGGGGCCGACCGGCCGCCCGGCACCGCATAAGGGGAGTTCACGTCAGCGCGCGTCGGCACGGATGGCAGGATTAGCATGCTGTTCGAGTCCGGGTGGGCCTAGTCACCCGGCCAGCCGTACGTGTAACACTGGCGAAACACAGACTTGACTGCCGGGAAACACCGCGTCCATACCGTCTGGACGCGACGAACCCATGCAATCGACACTCGCTGGGAACCGATCCGTAAGGAGAACAAGTGACGTTCAGCACGGCCGACGAGGTCATCAAATTCCTCGCTGATGAAGAGGTCGAATATGTCGACATCCGCTTCAGCGACCTTCCCGGCGTTCAGCAGCACTTCTCGATCCCGGCGAAGGCCTTCACGACCGACCTCGCAGAGGAAGGGCTAGCGTTCGACGGCTCTTCCGTCCGTGGCTTCCAGTCGATCGACGAGTCGGACATGCTCCTGCTGCCCGACTTCAGCACCGCGCGCCTGGACCCGTTCCGTGCCGCCAAGACGCTGAACCTCAACTTCTTCGTGCACGACCCGTTCACCCGCGAGGCCTACAGCCGCGACCCGCGCAACATCGCGCGTAAGGCCGAGGAGTACCTGCGCTCGACCGGCATCGCCGACACCGCGTACTTCGGCGCCGAGGCGGAGTTCTACATCTTCGACTCGATCCGTTACGACTCGAAGATGAACGGCGCCTTCTACGAGATCGATTCGGTCTCGGGTTCCTGGAACACCGGCGCGAAGACCAACCCGGACGGCACCCCGAACCTCGGCTACAAGGTTCGCAACAAGGGTGGTTACTTCCCGGTCGCCCCGTACGACCACTACGTCGACCTGCGCGACAAGATCTCGACCAACCTGCAGAACGCGGGCTTCGAGCTCGAGCGCGGCCACCACGAGGTCGGCACCGCCGGTCAGGCCGAGATCAACTACAAGTTCGGCACGCTGCTCGGTGCGGCCGACGACCTGCAGCTGTTCAAGTACATCGTGAAGAACACCGCGTGGGCCGAGGGCAAGTCCGTCACCTTCATGCCGAAGCCGCTCTTCGGCGACAACGGCTCGGGCATGCACGTGCACCAGTCGCTGTGGAAGGACGGCAAGCCGCTGTTCCACGACGAGGCCGGCTACGGCGGGCTGTCGGATCTGGCGCGGCACTACATCGGCGGCATCCTGCACCACGCGCCGTCGCTGCTCGCGTTCACCAACCCGACGGTGAACTCCTACCACCGCCTGGTTCCGGGCTACGAGGCGCCGATCAACCTGGTGTACTCGCAGCGCAACCGCTCTGCGGCCGTGCGTATCCCGGTGACCGGCAACAACCCGAAGGCCAAGCGCATCGAGTTCCGCGCGCCGGACTCCTCGGGCAACCCGTACCTGGCCTTCGCCGCCATGATGATGGCCGGCCTGGACGGCATCAAGAACAAGATCGAGCCGCTGGCCCCGGTCGACAAGGACCTCTACGAGCTCCCGCCGGAGGAGGCCAAGAACATCCCGCAGGCCCCCACCAGCCTGGCCACCGTCATCGATCGCCTCGAGCAGGATCACGACTACCTGACCGAAGGCAACGTCTTCACCGACGACCTGATCGAGACCTGGATCAGCATCAAGCGCGAGCAGGAAATCGCCCCCGTCAACCTGCGCCCGCACCCCTACGAATTCGAGCTGTACTACGACGTGTAAGCCTGACCTGCGTATTTAGGCCCGATTCGGGCGCTCGGTACGCAGTGGGTACGCAGTAGCGGGAGACGAGTCCATCCGCTCGGTGATCACGGCAGCGATCACGAGCCGGGTGGACTCGTCTGTATCCGGCCACAGATGGCCGTAGGTATCGAGCGTCGTCTTCGCTTTCGCGTGCCGCATCCGGGCTTGGACGACCTTGATGTTCGCGCCGCCCGCGATGAGTAGCGATGCAAGATAGTGGCGCAGGTCCTGAAAACTGAATTCCTCAGGCAGACCGGGAATTCCGACGCGAGCCGTCCGTAATGCGCGCTCGATCTGCCAAGGCGGGACCGGTTTGCCGAACTCGTCGCAAACCACCCGTTCTCCAGGCCACTGTTTCACCGCCGCCGACAGCATGAGCGCCAGCTCGTTCGGAACTGGAATCGGCGCCTCTGAGCCTTCCGTCTTCAACGGTTTGGCGGGCCACTGCTGATGCGGGTGAACGATGCCGCGCATGAAATCGACATCCTCGGGCCGTAGGCCCGATACCTCAGCGACGCGGAGACCCGCGAACGCGCCGAGCAAGACCGCGGATCGGATATGCGCGGGCATCGCGTCATAGATCGCCCAAATCTGGTCCGTGGTGGCGCAATAGACCTTCTGTTTGCCCGCTGGAGGAGACGTTCGGCGCGAGCACGGATTACGGACCAGGATGTTGTCGAGCACCGCGTCACCGAGAATTTGAGACAGTCGCGAATGCAGCGCGTAGACGTAGCTGGCCTCATGTCCGCGTTCCTTGAGCTTGGCAACCCATGCCTTGACCATCGACGGGCGAACCGCAGACAACTGGATGTGTCCGAATTCGGCCTTGATCTGGGCGATGTGCACTCTGGCCTGCCGAACGGTGCCGTCACGATGCACCGCATAGCCCTTGATCCATTCGTCACACCACTCGCCTACGGTGCGCTTCGTATCGCGGGGAGCTACGTGCATTCCGTGTACCAGCGCGGCCAGTTGCTTGTTCAGCCAGCCTTGCGCATCCGCCTTCCGTGTGAAACGCATGGAGTGCTCTTGGCCTGTGTCATCGACATAGCGTGCGCGCCAGCGCTTTCCTTTGCCGTGGAGTTTGGACGGAACGCGCCGAACCGTGCCGTCCTTATCGCGTTCTTCTTTGGTCCAGAGGTCTTCGACTCCGGAGCGGCGGTTCCGTCTGGCAGGCATGGTTACGCGGCTCCTCCGGTCTGGGTTTTGGCTTCCTGTTCGGTGATCCAAGCTTCGATGACGCTCAGTCGCCAGACGCGGCGGCGGCCGAGCTTGAAGCTGCGCCGACCGATGTCCGAGCCGATGTGTGCCCAGTAGCGCCAGGTGGCGGCAGGGATGCCGGTGAGTGCTTCGCAGTCGGTTGCTTGCAGGTAACGGTCAGTGCTCATGATGGGTTCCTCGGTTCTGGTCGGTGCATGCGGTGGTGCGTTGTGGGTCGGGCTGGTGCGTGCCGGTGCGTTGGGTGGTGTGTGGTGCACCGGTGGTGCATCAACTGGTGCGTCTGCTGTCTCGGGTGTCCCGCCGGTCTGTCTCGCCGGGTGGCCACGGTGCCTTTGGGGTGAGACGGGATTCATTTCGCTCACCCGGCTAACCGGAGTCGCTGACCAGCGTGGATCGTGCGTATCGCGGTTGGTCCGTCCCAGGTGAGGGCGGTGAGGGTGGCAATGGTGAGGGCGAGCGTGATGGGTAGTGGTGCGTTGTCACAGGCGGTGCGCACCGGTGGTGCATCGGCCGGTGCGTGGTGAACAAGCAGCAGTTCGGTGCACCCGTCCTCGACCGCGCGGCGGCCTGCTCGGGTGACTTGCCGGGCCAGGTCCGGGCCGCTGGTGTCTCGGTGTCCCAGCACCAGTACGGCTCGTGAGACAGCGTCGGTGCGCAGCACGCGACCGTCGTAGGGGTAGCGGCGTGGATAGTTTGCGCGGTAGCTGAGTTCGCGTTCGGATTCCCACGCGTCGAATGCGGTGGCACCCAATGCGATGCGGGTGCGGGCGATCGCTCGACCGCGGATTGACCACAACGGTGAGGGCCGCCAGTCCGGACGTGAGGCTCCGAAGAACCGGGTCACTGCGGTTCGGGTCGGCACCGCCCACTTCGGTCCGGCCGCGATACGGCGCAGCGGATGCACCAGCCCCGCTTTCTGCAGATCGCTGAGGAGTTCGTAGACGTGGTTGCGGCCGGTGCCGAGGAACTGCGAGAGCACGTCGATCTGCATGGCCCGCTGCTGCACCAGCCCGTACATGGCGCGGGCTTCGCGGTCGGTGCGGACCTCGCGCTGGCCGGTCATTTCTCCTCCTTTGGTGTGCGCTGGCGCCGGTGGTTTGGGTTGGGCTTACGAGAGGCTGCGCGCAGGGTGCGCCGGGTGGTGGTGTGTTTGAGCCATTCCTCGTCGAAGTCGCCTGAGGCGAACAGGATCACGTTGCGTAGTTCGGCCGGCAGTCGGCCGCAGGCCGCGTCGAGGGTGCGGTGGACTTCGCGGCCCCGGCACAGATAGAGCAGCCCGATCATGGGTTCGGGTTCGGCGTGCCGTGCCGCGCGGATGGCACCGGCCAGGGCGGCGTCCATGTTCTTGGAGCTCTTGGCTGACAGCTCGACCTCCAGGGCCCACCATCCGTAGGTACCGTCCACCACGCCCAGGAACCGGCCGTCGTGGATGTGGCCGATCGAACGTGATGCGCGGGAACGGGATTCGCGGGCAGTGATTTCGGCGTCGTGGCGTAGCTGCCGTTCCGAGACCCATGCGCCGGGTTCCGCGCCGACGAGCATGACTCGTGCTTGGGCCACGGCACGATAATGTTCGGCGTCCTTGGTCGGTGGCCGCCACAATGTGCGCGGCATCCATCCCAGGTAGCTGCCTGCGGTCTCGCGGGTGGGCACCAGCCACTTCTCGCCGGGTTGGACCTGGATCAGTGTCGGCAGCATCAGCCGGTCTGTCCGAAGCTGGCGCGCCAGGCTCCGTGCGTGGGTGATGTCGATGTTCAAGAACTCGGCGAGTACGTCGATTTGCAGTCCGTACATCTCGACAACCAGGGCCGTCGCGGTGTTCGCCCGCGCGTTGAATCGTGGTTCGCGGGTGCTCTTGAGGAGCCGTTGAACGGTCGTGCGTGGCAGACCGACGCGGCGGCCGACCTCACCATGGCCATGACCCTGTTCGTGGAGCGCGCAGACTTCACCGAGCACGGATTCGACTGCGCGCGCGGACAATCCGAGTGTTTCGCGGATCTGCTGATAGGTCGCGCCCTCGCGGCGCATCGCGGTGACGCGCCTGTCCAAACCTGCCGCGTCGCCCTTTTTCTTGTGGTCCTTGCGCGGACCGGCCGTAGTCGCGCTTTCTCGTGTTGTGGTCATCGGCTGCGCTCCACTCCGCCACCACGGCTGTAGGAGTTCTTGTAGTGGGTTTGGATTTCCTCGCGGGTCCGGACGTTGCGTTCGCTGTGGTTGCCCCAGAACTCCATCGATTGCTGGACCGAGGGTTTCGCGGCGCCGTCGCGGATCTCGTGTTCTTTGATCGGTGCCTCGGTGCCGACCCAGGTCATCAGCTCCCGCATCCGTGCTGCGAATGCCGCGCGGCTCTGCGGGTCCGGTGCGTCCTGGTCGTAGTCCGCCTGTTCGGTATGGGGTTGGCCGCCGCTGCCCCAGCCGGGCTGGCGTACCAGTTCGGCCGCGGAGTAGTCCGGGAACATCCGCTCCAGAACCTTGCGGTGATACGCGTGAGGAGTGCTGCCCTCGCCGGTCATCCACCGCCGAACTGTCCGGGTGGTGGGCGCCGTGCCTGCCCGGTCGCCGTGCACCTGCGCCGCAACCCGGTCGTACTCGACCACGAACTGGCTGTAGGTCCACTCGCGCTGCTTTGTCAGGGATTTCAACACCGAACCCTGCTTGTCGGCGGGGGAGCGCTTCGTCCGAGGTTCCGATTCGGATTGCGGATGCTGGCGGTCGACCGCCGCTGCCGAGTCCTGGTGCCGTGCCTCGGAGTGTTCATCGGTGTGGTCTCGCTGCGCGGGAGCACGGCCGCCGACGATACGGATCGTCGACGGGCGACTTTCCGACATGTCCTGCGGTACCGCGCGGAGATGTCGTGATTGCTCAAACGCGTTGGGCCACAACTCTTTCTCAGGGACACCGATCGCGACAGCGACGGCGAACTGATGGACCGGGTAAGGAATTCGGCCCTGGGTTATCCACCGCTGAACCGTCTTCGGATCGACCTCGATCTTGCGGGCTAGCTGCTCGGGAGTCATCCGAGCCTCGAACACCGCCCGCCGCAAACGATCGTTCGGCGAACTCTGCGGGGCGCTCATCGCGAACGCTCCACACCACGGCGGCGCGTGACCGGCAGACCTCGATCATCGATCTCGACCGCATCGCGGAATTCTCTGCACCGCCGTGCTTTTCGATCTGCATCGCTTTCCCGGACGAAGTGCTCCACCTCACTGATCGGGGCAGCCTGGTGGTCTCGCTGCGCCTTGATCCATGCCACCTCCGTTGCGGTGGCGAGCACAATATCCCGGCCGTCGGTCGCCCACCATTGCCCGTCGGTCTGGAAGTAACCTGCTCGCTCCAGATCCGATTCGTTGGTTCGGCCGACATCGTGGTTGGCGTCGTGCGGTTGACGATCTCGAACGATCTTCGCTTCTCGACCAGCGCGGTCGAGGATTTCGCCGGGATAGAGACCGACGGCATCGGTGATGTAGACATGGCGATCTAAACTGGACATGCTTTGGGACTCCGTTCCTGAAGTGCGGAAATGCTGAAGCAGCTGCGAACTGCTTTGGCGATGGCTCCCCGGCGGCTCCAACCGCTGGGGAGCTTTTGCGTCTGGCGGCTGATCGAACGTCACCAACCCGACCAACCCAACTGTATATATCCAACTGTGCATGCACAAGAGATTGGAGGAAGTTGTGCATGTACAGTTGTGCATGTCTAAAATGATTTTCAATAAGTTCGTCCGCCTGGGGAACGAAAGGACCCGTAATGACTGAGCCTGCCTACGTCACGATCGCCGCGGACTATGCGCGACAGATAAGGACGGGCGCTCTACCTGCGGGAACGCAACTACGGAGCCTCACAGAGTTGGTGGACCGCCACGGCGTCTCGAAGATCGTGATCATCCAGGCCATGCAACTGCTGGAGCGCCAAGGGCTTGTGCGATCTGTTCCAAGACGAGGGACATTTGTGACCGATCATCCGAACCTCGTTCGGGTTGCACCAGAGCGTCAGATGGAGGATCCGGAGGAGACCTTCGGGCACGAGTCGGACCAAGTCGTACGGATCGAACGTGAGAGCACGAGCCTTCGGGCGACGCAAGAACTTGCGGACGTGTTCGCGATCGATCTCGGTGCAGAGGTACTGCACACCGTCACGCGCGCGACAGAAGATGGGCGGGCGATCTCCATCTCTGACACCTACCAGCCGATCGGTTTTCCCGACATCTCACACGCCACCGCGTTGGAAGAAACCGTTGCTGACCGCTTTCCCGCCGACTCGCATGCAGATTGGCTCGGGACGATGCCTGGCGAACTGGTAAAGACGGTCCACCAGCGATACCTCGGACGTGACGATCAGGTGCTTATGCTCTCAGATATCTCGTATCCGAGAGATCGCTACGATGCGTTCGTTTTCCGAATGGAACTCACGGAATCGGTAAAACCGTCGCCCATCGAGTAGAGGACTATCGCCGGGTCCATCCCTGTGCCGCGTCCGCGAGGTTCCACCAGGAGACGTAGCCGCTGTCCTCAGCGGCAAGACGCCAATTCGACTCCAGGGCAGCGAAAAATGCATCGTCGCCCGTCTTGCCGCCTTGTGGCTCGCCGACAAAGACCACGCGTTCACCCCCCGCGCGTTCGAACTCGTTGAGCGCTTTCGAGGCCATCTGATCGCCCCAACCTGGCGGCCAGCACAAGAACAAAACATGATTGGCAGAGTCTCGGAGGCGTTCCGCGGATTCGGCAAGGTTCTCGACTGGGTGCCACACATCGCGTTGGCCGGCCGCGCCCGGAAACGAAACGTTCTCCGCTCGATCTGGCGGCTCGACGTCGTAGGCATCGACGGGCACTCCAGCTCTCTCCAGCTGCGCAGCCCAATATCCGCGGCCAGCGCCCAACTCGATAACTGGCCGACCATCGCAGAAGGACTGCATCCAGGCGATTGTCTCCGGCGCCGGAACCGCATAGGCGTAGGTGGACTGAAGGATCGTTTGGGCGTAGCCCAACCGCGCGCTGCCCTGTGTTCGCCCTCCGTCAATCACGCGATGTCCGTCTCGGACCGAGACGGACGATGCGACGATGTCCCAGTACGGATTCCGGCTCTCGTCCTCGTCGCCCGTCATGTAGTTAACGAATCTCAGATCAAAAGCGGCGTCTGCTCGATCATCTCCCGTCCCGGGGAGCATTGGTGCCGTGTCGAGGTAGTCCGCCACCTTCGGGTACTTCACCTTCAAGAGGCGCTCGTCCGCCAGCAGCGAGGCAAGTTGATCCCGGCGTTCGTCTGTAAGCGTCAGCTCGGCCATGCCATCGATTCTCGCTGCGGGTAACCGATCTTGCGATGCGTTCATGAAATTCGTTGTCAGGTAGGGGAGTCCAGTTCCGGGTCTCCTCCCGTCCATCCGCGAGGATCGCACCGCCTCAGGCGATCTGGGCCTGCCCTGCACAGTGCCCGAACAGTGCCCGAACAGTGCCCGAACAGGTTTGGTCCCGTGTTTTCGCGGTGTGCCCACTCGGAAATATAGGTTAACCTGCGCCTTCGGCGCAGGGCTCTCGCTCTCACTGTTCCCGATTCTCTATGGCTTCGCTGTTCATAGAGAATCGGGAACAGTGAGAGCGAGAGCCAGGGGTGGTTGGGTCTGTAGATGTAGTAGCAAGTTGAGAAGTGGTGTGGGGGGACCAAAAGTGAGTTAGGTGGGTGGTTGCGTCAGGCGCGGATGCTGCGGGTTTAGAGCGTCAGCGGTCTGGTTGAGTCTGTAGGCGGCGGTTTAGGGCTACGCGAGCTGGCGGGGGTCGGAGTCGTGTAGCGCGGGTAGGTTTGATGCCTAGGGATCAATCTGAAGATGACGTGTCATTCATTGATGCCTAGGCATCAGGATCGGATGTAACACCGTCTGCTGCGGTCGAGATGCACCTGTCAAAGGCGCGTACCTACTGCACGTCACAGATGGCAACTACTGCTCGGCAGGAGGCCGGAACTCGTGGATGTGCTTCGTGAGTATCTGTATGTTGATCTTGAAAAGGTTAAAGGGTTGGCCAGTCAGCTCTATGAAGGAATTCCCGAAGCTACCGAAGAGTCAAGAAAAACTACCGGGCGTACGCAATTAGGCTCGCGATACGTAGGTTTGATTAGCAAGGACCGCGAGTCGGACGTTATGGATAGGAAGCTGATCGTTGACGCGCTATTTCCCGCAATCGAGCGCGACCTTGAGGCCGAAGGGTACCTCCAGGACGTATCTGATACCGTCTCAGTTGCGGAAAATTACGGTTCACTGATCGTGGATGACTGTCCTCCGGGTAGTATCGTTCGAATTACTTCACAGGGCAGAATCGTAGATCCGAGGTACTTTGCGCGAACGATGGTCGGGTTCGCTACCGCAGTAAATGGTTTCACCCTCTTGGACCCGGAGACGCCTCGACAGTCCGGGAAATCTAGGCCCAAGGGGCAGCCGTCAAGAGCGTCCTCGGTGGACGAGACTGAAGGTATTCCAGACCTGCCCCAGGGGTTCTTCGGTGACGGGGGAGGTATAACGTCATCGACCATTCGAGGAATGGTGAAGGTTATGCGGGGAATATACCCGCCTGCCGTATCGATGATACTCAGCCCCGCCGGTGTTGAGGGGCCGAGCATATCAATACGGCTAGAAGAAGGCCGTCAGCATCTCGATGCCGAGCCTGAAACCCTCTTTGCCAGGTACGGGCTAGGGCTTCAAGAATGGACTGTGGTCGGGATGATCGGGTATCACGCGGTTGCCCCTGAAGGCGCGATAGTTACCGATGTGCTGGACGAGGATAAGCGAATAAATCGTGGAAAATTGATTACTATGGTGAACAACTTTCTCGATTCGATGTCTGGACACGGTCTGGTTGAGATGCCCCAGGCCCCCGGTTTCTCAGTCGTGCCTCTAGCGGTCTATCGCGTCATTCCACGCTCGTCTGAGTCACGAGCCCTGGAAGGCCGCGATGGCTAGTTCCGGCTGGCGCTGCGGGTAGATTGCAGCAGGGCTGAGGGCCTGGGGCTCGCGAATGCGGGCCGCACGGCTCAGGGGGAAGTAGTAGCTCCGATCGAGCTCTGTCTCGCGGCCATGTGCGCCGCCCCGGTACGCAGAGAGTACGCAGCAGCATCGGTCACGGCCGTCGTCCGTCCAACCTCCCCAACGCTGATTCCCCACGTCGGAGGGGCGCACCAATATTGCCAACGTTGGTAAATGTCCAGGTAGAAGTCCGAGCTGTACTACGACGTGTAAGTCGTTCGTACATCGAGTCGTTCGGCAACGGCCCATCCGCAACTTCGCGGGTGGGCCGTTGCCCGTTTCCGGTGGTTGAGGTTTCCTACTTCGATTGATAATCTTGGGCGGTGAGCGATGAACCCGAACATCGGATCGGCGAAGGCCCTGCGACGCGGGTGAGTCTGTCGTTGCCGGAAGGCACCGCCGAGGCGATCCGCCGCCGGGTGGGTAAGCGTGAGTTCTCGTCGTTTGTCACCTCGGCCGTCGAGCGCGAGCTGCGTGGCATGCTGCTGGACGAGTACATCGCCGATCATGAACGGCGCCATGGGCCGGTGTCCGAGGCGGAGCGGCAACGAGCCAGGGATCTGTTCGATCAAGCTATCGGTGAGTCGGGGCAGTGGCACGCGGCAAGCTGAAGCCTCCGACGACCGGGCAGCAGGGAACGTTGGTATTGGACTGCGACGGATTGTCCCGCCTGGTAGACGATTCCGTGTCGGTCGTCGCGATCGTCGCCGAAGCGCGTTCGCGCGGCATGGAAGTCGTGATCAGTGCGCTCACCATCGTCGAGGCAAGCCATCGCAAGACCGACAAGGCCAGACTTGCGTGGTTGTTGTCGGCATTGCGGGTCGAGCAAGTCGACGAGGCGTCCGCGAAGGCCGCGTCGGCACTGCTGCTGGAGGCCGGGCTGCATGGGCACAAGTACGCGATCGATGCGGTTATCGCGGAAATGGCACTGCGGCAGCAAGTTCCGGTGGTCATGCTCACCAGTGATATCGATGACATGGGTAAGTTGTGTGGCGAGACTGTGCGTCTGATCGCATCATAGGTCGATGAACTGAACGATCGCGGTATCCAAGGGTCGTATTCGCCTTCGTGCAGCAGTATTTCGTCGCCCGATCGTCGTGCAGGCTAGGGGGATTGGGCTGGTTGTCCAGGGGGAATCTCGTTGACTGCTGGGGGAGTCTCGGTGAGCGGGGTAAATGCGGCGGGGTGGGAGCGAATGCCGATACCTGACTGAAACAGGTTCTACTGTTTCGCGTCATGAAGAGTTCGTTAATTTCATTGATAGCTGCTGCTTTGGCGATATTCGCCGTGACGATGGCTCCACCATTCGCTAGCGCCCAGCCCGAAGCCGAGTTGGCGGCCGGGGGTGGAAAGATCGCTCTGCAGGGAGCGGTGAATACCCGTGATATCGGCGGGTATCGGACCTATGACGGGGCGAAGACGAAGACGGGCAAGGCTATTCGGTCCGACTCGTTGGAGAAGTTGACCGATGCCGATGTGCAGAAGTTGGCGGGTCTGAACGTGAAGGCGGTGATCGACCTGCGCACACCGGGCGAGATCCAGTTCGCCGGTGCGGACAAGGCGATTCCGGGCGCGCAGGCGGTGGCGCGCCCGATCGACGACACCGGGCTGTTCCAGCAGATGCTGGCGGTGATCCAGACCCGCGATCCGCAGAAGCAGCAGGACGCGCTCGGCAACGGTAAGGCCGAGCAGATCATGCTGAACATGTACACCACGTTCATCGGCCGTCCGGAGTCACGCACGGCATTCGGGCAGACGATCAAGGATCTCGCGAACACGGACAAGGCGACGCTCTACCACTGCACCGCGGGCAAGGACCGCACCGGCTGGCTGACCTACGTGCTGCTGCGCGCGGTCGGCGTGCCGGAAGGCACTGCGCGACAGGACTATCTGCTGTCGAACCAGTATCGGGCCGCCGCCGACGCCGCACTGCGCCAGCAGGTACAACAGGCCGGTCTGATGCAAAACCCCGATCTGCTCATCCCGCTGCAGGAGGTCCGGGACGCGTACCTGGACGCCGCGGTCAACAAGATGGAGCAGGACTACGGCGATCTCGGCAAGTTCCTCACCAAGGGGCTCGGCCTGGACGCAGGCACCATCCTGAAGCTGCGCAAGAATCTGGTTGCCTAGGTGTTGAAAGACATTCGGGCCCATCCACTTACCGGTGGATGGGCCTGTTGTCGTTGCTAGGACTGCTTTTTCGCCTGCTCCCGCAGCGCGGCGGAGAGCTGGCCCGGCATCGGTTCATGCCGGGTGTAGGAGCGGGTGAAGTCGCCGGTGCCGTGCGAGAGCGAGCGCAGATCGATGGCATAGCGGCTGAGTTCGAGTTCCGGTACCTCGGCGTGGATTCGGGTGCGGCCGACGCCGTGCGGTTCGGTGCCGAGCACCCGACCGCGGCGACTGGACAGGTCGCTCAGAACCGGGCCGACATAGTCGTCGGCGACGAGCACCCACACCTCGGCGATCGGCTCGAGCAGCGCGACACCCGCGCTCGCCGCGGCCTCGCGCAGCGCGAGCGCACCCGCGGTTTGGAAGGCGGCGTCGGAGGAGTCGACCGAATGCGCCTTGCCGTCGAACAGTGTCACCCGCACATCCACCAGCGGATATCCGGCCGCGACACCGCGCGTCGCCTGCGCGCGCACGCCCTTCTCCACCGACGGAATGAACTGGCGCGGAACAACTCCGCCGACCACCCGGTCCACGAACTCGATCCCGGATCCGCCGGGCAGCGGCTCGACCTCGATCTCACACACGGCGTACTGACCGTGCCCGCCGGACTGCTTCACATGCCTGCCGCGCCCATTCGCCTTGCCCGCGAACGTTTCGCGCAACGCGACCTGATGATCGACCACATCGACCTGCACCCCGAACCGGCTCCGCAACCGCTCCAGCGCCACATCGCGATGCGCCTCGCCGAGACACCACAGCACCAGCTGATGGGTATTCGCGTTGTGCTCGAGCCGCACGGCCGGATCCTCGGCCGCCAGCCGGGCCAGGCTCTGTGAGAGTTTGTCCTCGTCGGCCTTGCTGTGCGCGGTAATGGCGATGGGCAGCAACGGATCCGGCATCAGCCACGGCTCGATCAGCAGCGGTTTGTCGGTGCCGGAGAGGGTGTCGCCGGTTTCCGCGCGACTCAGCTTGGTGACGTAGGCGATATCGCCGGCGATGGCCTGGCCGAGCGGGCGCTGCCCCTTGCCGAACGGCGCCGAGACCGCGCCGATCCGCTCGTCGACGTCGTGGCTCTCGTGGCCGCGCTCCGCCAGACCGTGGCCGCACACGTGCACCGTGTCGTCGGCGCGCAGCGTGCCAGAGAACACCCGGACCAGCGACACCCGGCCGACGTACGGGTCCGACGCGGTGCGGATCACCTCCGCCGCGAGCACGCCGTTCGGATCGCAGTCGAGTTCACGCCGGGTGTTGCCGCCCGCGGCGGTGACGGCGGAGACGATGTGTTCCGACGGCGTCGGGAAGCCGCCGGTGATCAGATCGAGCAGCTCGACGGTGCCCAAGCCCTGCTTGGCGCCCTCCGGCGCGGGCGCGCCGAACAGCACGGGATGGAAGCTGCCCCTGGCCACCGCCCGCTCGAGATCGGTGACGAGGGTGGCGAGTTCGATTTCCGCGCCGCTGAGATAGCGGTCCATCAGGGTTTCGTCTTCGCTTTCGGCGATGATGCCCTCGATGAGCCGGTTGCGCGCCTCGTCCAGCATCGGCTGCTGCTCGGGAGTCGGCGCGGTTTCCACCCGTTCGCCGGAGGAGTAGTCGACCACGCAGTTCGGCAGCAGCTCGATCAGCCCGGTGACCGGGCGGTGACCGTCCGCGCTCTTCGGGCCGTAGACCGGAAGATGCAGGGGGAGAACGTTTTCCGATGCGCCGCCGCTGAGGATGGTGCGGCAGGTCTCGGTCATCTCCTCGAAGTCGGCCCGCGCGGTGTCCAGGTGCGAGAGCACGATCGCCCGCGGCATCCCGACCGCCGCGCATTCTTCCCACAGCGCGCGGGTCGCACCGCTGACGCCCTCCGCACCCTCCGCCGCCGAGATGACGAACAATGCCGCGTCTGCCGCCCGCAATCCGGCCCGCAACTCACCGACGAAATCCGCGTAGCCGGGCGTATCCAGCAGATTGATCTTCATCCCCGACCAGGCCAGCGGCACCACCGACAATTGCACCGAGCGGTGCTGCCGATGTTCGATCTCGTCGTAATCAGAGAGAGAGGTTCCGTCCTCGACCCGCCCCGCCCGATTCACCGTCCCCGTGGTCAGCGCCATCGCCTCGACCAGTGTCGTCTTCCCCGACCCGCAGTGCCCGACCAGCACCACATTTCGAATCTGCTCCGGCCGCTCGGCCGCAACCACTCTGCCGTTGCCCCCTACGGTTCCACTCGTCTTGTCCACTGTGCGTCTCGCTTCCTCGCGCCCCGACACCTGCGGTCCTTCGAGCTTCCCACCGGCGGTCACCGCGCGTCCACGGATCGGAAGATCCGGTGCCACGGACTGTCCGGTCCGTATCCGGCCCGACGCAGGGGCGGTCTCAGTCGAGCGCGACCACGGCCTCCACCTCGACCAAGAACTCCGGTCGGAACAGTCCGGCCACCTGGACGAGGGAGCTGGCGGGGTTGGGCAGGTTGCCGAGGGCAGGGCGGAGGAACTCGTCGCGGACGTCGCGGAGGTCCTGGAGTTGGCTGGTGTCGGTGACGAACCAGGTGAGCTTGACCAGGTTGGTCCAGTCGGTGCCGAGGGCGTGCAGCACGTTCTGCAGGTTGGTGAGTGCCTGCCTGGTCTGTGCGGCCAGGTCGTTCTCGCCGACCAGGGTGCCGTCGGCGTCCACCGCGATCTGGCCGGACACGTAGGCGAGACCGTTGGAGGTGGTCACCGCGTGGGCGTATCCGAAGCCGGGAGCGACGCCGGGGATGTCAGTAACTCGTTCGTTGATCCTCGCCATGGGCACAGCGTAGACGGGCTTTCGGAACGCCGGTGAGGGCCTGAATCTTGCAGTCCTGCTATGACTTACGTGCCTCCGGCGGGCGAGCGGGCTGGTCGCCGCAGGCAGGTCGAGCCGGGGTGACCCCCGGTTGGGGGCTTGACCGGCGGGGGCCTGCCGGGCGAGAGTGCGCGCATGGTTGTCATACAGGACGTGCCGCGCGCGACGCTGCGCAAGGTCACGCTTCGCCTGGTGCCGTTTCTCGGGCTGCTGTACTTCGTCAATTACCTGGATCGGGTCAACATCGGCTTCGCCGGGCCCAGCGGGATGAAGGCCGATCTCGGGCTCACCGAGACGGCCTTCGGGTTCGCGTCCGGGATCTTCTTCCTCGGCTACCTGGTGCTCGAGGTGCCGAGCAATCTGGCGCTGCACAAGTTCGGGGCGCGCCGCTGGATCGCCCGAATCCTGGCCAGCTGGGGCGTGATCGCGACCGCGATGGCGTTCGTGCCCAACGAAACCGTGCTGTACGTCCTGCGATTCGCGCTCGGTGTGGCGGAGGCGGGATTCTTCCCCGGCATCCTGCTGTACCTCACGTACTGGTTCCCGCAGAAGCAGCGGGCTAAGTTCGTCGCGCTGTTCATGGTCGCCGTGCCGATCTCCACTGCGCTCGGCTCCACCATGTCGAGCCTGATCATCCAGTACGGGCACGGCGTGTTCGGGCTCAGCGGCTGGCGGTTCATGTTCCTCGTCGAGGGGGTGCCCGCGCTGCTGCTCGCGGTGGTGACCTGGTTCTTCCTCACCGACAGTCCGGCACAGGCGAAGTGGCTGACGAGTGCCGAACGGCAGTGGCTCGGTACGGAACTCGCCGCTGAGCAAGCCGCCGCGGAGAAGGGCGAGCACTGGACGTTGCGCAAGGCGCTGACCGATACCCGGATCATCGGCCTCGCCCTCGTCTACGGCGGAATCGTGTACGGGCTCTACGCTTTGGGCTTCTTCCTGCCGACCATCATCAACGGATTCCAGCAGCAGTACGGGACGCACTATTCGGTGGTGCAGCGCGGACTGATCAACGCGGTGCCTTACGTCATCGGGGCCTTCGTAATGGTCTGGTGGAGCAGGCACGGCGACCGAACCGGTGAACGTCCCTGGCATGTAGCGCTTCCCGCACTGCTCGGCGGTCTGGCCATCCCGGTGGCCCTCTACCTCGGGAATCCGATCGCCGCCATGGCCGCCGTAACCGTCTGCGCCGTCGGTGTTCTCGCCGCCCTCCCCACCTTCTGGGCCCTCCCCAGCGCCTTCCTCACCGGCGCCGCCGCCGCGGGTGGTATCGCGTTGATCAACTCGATCGGCAACATCAGCGGCTTCGCCGCACCGTATATCACTGGTGGACTGAAGGATTGGACCGGATCGCAACGCGCGGGCCTCTGGGTGGTCGGGTTCGCCATGATCGGCTCGGCCGTCGGTGCGCTGGTGCTGTGGAAACGGACCAGCGTTGGCGCACAGGAAGATCCGGTCTCGCTGAAGAAACCGTAACGATCCAGGGGCACCGGTCGCTCAGGGAACCACTGGACCTTGCGGCGCCGCGGGTGCTTTTCTGCGCGGGCGCTTGTGGATGCCGATCAGCACCCGCTTGTGCAGATGTTCCTCGATCAATTGGACCAGTTGCTGGCCGTCGATGAGTTCCATCCGGCCGTGTTCGCGGGCCTTGCGCTCGCATCCGGTGGTGAACCACGAGGTGGTGATGAGGATGCCCCAGCCCGCCTTCTTCTCCTCCATCGCACCGGCGAGCTCGCGGACGTGGCTGACGCCGATGACGTTTCGATATTGCTTGGCCTGCACGATGGCAAGGCCGCCGATGAGTGGCGTGCGTTTGGCAATGACGGCGTCGACACCGTCGTCGTTGGATTGCTGGGTTGTCCAGCCCTCGGCCCCCTGCGCCTGGAATATCTGGCGTACCAGATGCTCGAACTGGGTCGGTGTCATGTCCATCAGGTCGGGCCGGGAGTCGAGGGTGGCCGCCGCGTCGAACTCCTTGACGAATCGGTAACGGTTCCAGTCGAAGTCGAGTGTCGAGGCGATGGGCTCGACCTCGTAGGGATGGCCCGAGATGAGTGTGTCGAAGCTGCGCAAACACACCTGTGGTGCAACGTTCATCAGGTTGGTGTCCGGTGGTAGCTGGGCACGTTCGACGGAGGTACTGACTATGGTCGGGTCGTCCATTTCTCCGGTGGCCGGATTGTGTCGGCGGACATAACCGTCGAAATGGACCGAGTGCAGGACGGGGTCGGCGACGAGAAGATCGCGGACGCACAGCAGCGTCGTCTGGGCGATGACTTCGCGGTACAGATCATCGAGCTGCGCCTTGGTTCGCGGCACCGCCCGTTGCTCGTCTTTGCTTGCGATGTACTTGAATTCGCGATCGGACGGGATCACATCGTGCCCCGGCAGTTCGAATCGCACCGCGAGCAGTTCGCGGCGCGGATCGAAGGCGAATTCCATTGCCCGCGGAAACGTGTCAGGAAGGGGAGTCCTGGCCAGTACCCGGCCGGCGAGCCACTCCACCTCCTGTGGGTTGCGGGCTTCGAGACCGGCGACGCGGGCGTCTACGATCGCGTTCCGCTCCGCCGCCCGCTGTTCGATCCGAGCGATTTCCTCGGCATGTGCCGCGGTCAGTCGCGCGACCTGTTCCTGGCGATACTGTTCCTGGCGTGCGTGCTCCACGATCGCCGCGTCGAAGCGCGCCCGCTCTTCCTCGACACGGGCCAGATACTTGTCCGCACCGCCGAACATTCGCGACAGGCGACCGGGCTCGGGTGGTGCTGTCCACTGCGGGGCAGGACGCGGATGTGCGTACTGCCCGAGATCTAGTGGTGGAAGTGCGGGCGTGGTGCGGTCGGCGTCCAGATCGATCCACGGTGAGTAGTGCACTCCCTCGACCAAGATGCTCGTGATCTGTTCGATCCACTGAGCCAGATTCCGGTTGAGCGCTTCGACACCCGCCTTGCGGGTCTGCGTGTATTCGAGTCGGAGCTGCTTCTCGTAGGCCGCCTGCGCCCGCTCGGCCTGCTTGCGGTCGCGTTCTACCGCACGTTCGCGGCGCAGTGCCTCCTGCGCGGCCAGCCGCCGCTGCCGTTGAATCTCGTAGAAAAAACCCTTCGAACCCACAGCCGCCCCCTCACGCCTGCCCCAAGTTCTTGATCGTGTTCGTCAACGGTAAATCGATTTCCGCTGCCGGCGCGCAGTCTTCGCACAAATGCTGGGTCCTCGCATATCCACCGGAAGGTAGGGGGTATGCGAGGACTCGGCGGGGTCAGGTGCAGGCGGGGGAGGATTCGCCGGCGAGTAGGAGGCTTTCGCAGACCCAGCTGGTGTCGAGACGCCAGGTGTTGTCGCGGGCGGTGAAGGGGATCACCATGCGGCGTTTGCCGTCGGCGGCGGCGACTGTCGTGGTCGCGAAGAGGGTGGTGCCGTCGAGGTCGGTGAGCTTGTCGACCTGGAAGGTCATGGGGTATTCGGCGTAGACCTTTGCCAGTTTGGTGATCAGTTCGGGATCTTTGTCGTCGGCGGCGATACGCAACGTTTTCCGGGTGGCGGGGAGCTGTGTATCGAAAGCCTGCTGTAGTTCGGTGGCGAGGCTCGCGGAGTCGGGGAGGGCCAGGGGTGGAACCGGCGGCGCCGGCTGGTCACCGGGCAGCGAGTTGGGGAACAGCTGCTCGACGATGGCTGCCCAGATGTCGGATGCGGAGATCCGCAGCAGGGTTGGCGGGATCGTGTACTGGTTGACCGCCACCGCGACGGTGGCCCCGCTGTCCGGTAGGTAGGCGACGTGGGTGGTGTAGCCGAGTACCCCACCGGTGTGACCGAGCCAGGGGCCGAAGCGTTGTAACCCGAGGCCGTAGTTGAGGGGGCCACCGCCCGCGGTTCCACTGGTGAATTGCTTTCTGGCCTGAAGTGTTTCGGGCTTCAGCAGGTCGCCGCTGGCGAGTAGAGGCGCGTATTCGGCGAGGTCGGAGATGGTCGACACCATCGAGCCCGCGGCGCCGAAGATCGCCGGGGCGTTGCGGGCGGTGACGTTCGTGGCGGTCTCGTCGAAGTAGCTGTAGCCCTGGCTGGCCGGCGTCGGCATGGTGGCGTCGGCGGGATAGGTGGTTTCGTGCAGGCCGTGGGCTTGCGCGACGTCGGAGAGGACCTCGTGGACCGGCTTGCCGAGCACCTTCTCCAGCACCAGGCCGAGCAGGAAGTACTCGGAGTTGGAGTATTCGGTGGTGGTGCGTGGC
Organism: Nocardia sp. NPDC046473; assembly: GCF_040645995.1. Taxonomy (NCBI): domain Bacteria; kingdom Bacillati; phylum Actinomycetota; class Actinomycetes; order Mycobacteriales; family Nocardiaceae; genus Nocardia; species Nocardia sp. NPDC046473. The sequence goes on along the minus strand of NZ_JBEYZJ010000004.1, from coordinate 109,645 downwards.
GGTTTCGCGTGCTCCGGATGCGCGGCGAGCTTGCGCAGCCGATCGCCGTCGTGCCATTCGCCCGGTGTCTTCGTCACCAACTGAGCGGCGAAATCGGTGTCGCCCACCAGATCCCAGACTCCGCCGCGCATGCCGAGCAGGTCGCGCAGGGTGATGGTGTCGCCGTTGGGTACACCGGGGACGTATTTGCTCAGCGTGTCGTCGAGGGAAAGCTTGCCTTCGTCAGCGGCTCGAAGGATCGCGGTGGCGGTGAATGTCTTGGTGACGCTGCCGATTCGGACGTGATCGTCGACGGTCATCGGGCGTCCGGTGGCCAGGTCGGCGACGCCGTATGCCTTGACGTACACGCCATGACCAGGAGCGTTCACGGCGACCAGCGCACCGGGGATCAAGCCGGCGTCGATGGTCTTGCGGACGGCTTCATCGATCTTGCTCTGCTCGTCCGCCGGAAGAATTGCCATGGGGCAGCTGTCCCGGGGCCCGCACTCTTTATCGGTCGTGCAGCCGACCAGCACGGTGGTGACCACGGCCACGGCGAGCGCGCCGGCACCGACCCGCATGAGCCGAGCGAAGATATTACGGCCGAGCATATTTCGATCCCCCTGCGTTCTGCGAGTCTGCACATCTGTATATCGGCCGAGCTACCGGTCGCGTTTACCGACGAACCGTGGACACGGTAGGTCCACCAGCCGCCACACCGGACCATCCGAAGGCGGCCGGTGTGCGCACCGTGGTCGGCCGCCGAAGCGAGTCGGCATGGGACGCGGCATCCTGAGGACGTGGCGCCCTCGGCGAGATGTGCCATGCTTTGACGGTGTCGCGCACCGGACCATCCGAGGGCGGCTTGCCGTGTGCGCCGTGGTCTGGTGCTGAAGCGAGTTTGCATGGATGCGGCTTTTGAGACGGGGTGCCCTGCTGCGACATGTGCCATCGCCTGATGGTGTTGCACACCGGACTGCCCGAGCGCGCCATGGCCAGCTGCTGAAATGAGTCGGCATGAGCGAGGCGTTCTGAGCCGTGGTGACCCCGCTCCGAGATGCGCCATGGCCCTGATGGTGTATCGCACACCGGACCGTTCGAGGCGACCCGGTGCGCGAACTGTGGTCAGCCGCCGAGGCGAGCCTGGACTGACATGGCTTTCTGGGGCGCAGCGCCTCTTGGCGAGATGCGCCATTGTCAGCGATCTCGGGGCGGTGGTGGCGATGGCCTGATGAGTAGCGCACCGGAACCGTTCGAGGGCGGCCCGGTGCGCGCGAACTATGGTCAGCCGCCGAAGCGAGCCAGGACGGACGAGGCTTCCTGGGACGCCGCGCCACCCTCGGCGAGATGCGCCATGGCGGGCGCGATCTCGCGACCGTGGTGCGCCATCGCCTGGCTGTAGAGGCGACCCGCGCGGTAGGACGAGCGGACCAGCGGCCCGGCCATCACGCCCGCGAAGCCGATCTCCTCGGCCATCTTCGAGTGGTCGACGAATTCCTGCGGCTTCACCCAGCGGTCCACCGGGTGGTGGCGGGGGGAGGGGCGCAGGTACTGGGTGATGGTGAGGATGTCGCAGCCTGCCTCGTGCAGGTCGCGCATCGCCTGGGTGACCTCTTCGGGGGTCTCGCCCATGCCGAGGATCAGGTTGGACTTGGTGACCAGCCCGGCCGCTCGCGCGGCGGTGAGGACCGACAGTGAGCGCTCGTAGCGGAAGGCGGGGCGGATGCGCTTGAAGATGCGCGGCACCGTTTCCAGGTTGTGCGCCAACACCTCCGGGCGCGCGGAGAACACCTCGGCCAGCTGGTCGGGCACGGCGTTGAAGTCGGGGATGAGCAGCTCGACGCCGGTGCTCGGGTTGAGTTGCTTGATGGCGCGCACAGTTTCGGCGTAGAGCCAGGCGCCGCCGTCTTCCAGGTCGTCGCGGGCGACGCCGGTGATGGTCGAGTAACGCAGACCCATTGCCTGCACGCTCTCGGCGACCCGGCGCGGCTCGTCCCGATCGAGTGCGGCCGGTTTGCCGGTGTCGATCTGGCAGAAGTCGCAGCGACGGGTGCACTGCTCGCCGCCGATCAGGAAGGTGGCCTCACGGTCTTCCCAGCATTCGAAGATGTTGGGACAACCCGCCTCCTCGCACACCGTGTGCAGGCCCTCGCGTTTGACCAGACCCTTGAGCTCGGAATACTCCGGGCCCATCTTGGCCTTGGTACGAATCCATTGAGGTTTGCGCTCGATCGGGGTCTCCGCGTTGCGCGCCTCGATGCGTAGCAGTTTGCGTCCTGCCGGTGCTGAAGCTGAGGTCACTAGATCGACATTACGCCTACCCGATCAGGCGTTCGCGGCCCCTCCTACCGGTGTGACGCGCGCAATATCGTGAGCGGTTACCGGCAGTTCGCCATTGAGCGCCCTGGCGATGGCCTCGGCGACGAGCGGCTTGGCCTCGGCCACCGTGAACTCGCGGCCCAACTCGCGCGACAGCGTGGTGACACCGGCATCGCGGATGCCGCAGGGGATGATCGCCTGGAAGCCGTCCATGGCGGAGTTGCAGTTGAGCGAGATGCCGTGCAGGGCAACGCCGCGCTGTACCCGCACGCCGATCGCGGCGATCTTGCGCTCGGCGAACACGTCGGTCGCGGGCAGCCAGACACCGGAGCGGCCGTCGATCCGGCCGCAGTTCAAGCCGAGGTCGGTGCAGACGGTGATGAGGGCTTCCTCGAGTCGACGCACGTAATGCACGACGTCGACCGGCTCGGCGAGCCGCACGATCGGGTAGCCCACCAGCTGGCCAGGGCCGTGCCAGGTGATCTTGCCGCCGCGATCCACCTCGACCACCGGGCTGCCGTCGATCGGCAGATCCTCGGCCTCGGTCCGGCGGCCCGCGGTGTAGACCGCTGGGTGCTCGAGCAGCAGCAGGCGATCGGATCCGATGCCGTCGGCCCGCTCCGCGGCGATGGTCCGCTGCAGCTCCCAGGCGTTGTGGTAGTCGATGAGTCCGAGATCCTCGACCACGATCGGGGTCGTATCGAATCGGGCGGACGCCGTGGTGCGCGTGTCGTTCACGTGCTCGACGGTACGCCGGACGGGCACTTCTATTCCAGCTGCGCTCTGTGGGGAGTGCCACATGTTAGCGGGGCGCGGCGGTCGAGCAAGCACGTTGCGGCACGCCTCTTGATTTCCGGCACCGAAAGTCGCATGCGATTCCCGGTGCGGGAAATGAGGAAGGGTGCGTGTGTTGGGTCAGTGCGCGTGGACCGGGAGGGTGAGCTGCATGAGGGTGAGGTTCATCCAGCGGCCGAACTTGTGGCCTACCTCGGGGAACTCACCGATGATGCGGAAGCCGAAGCGTTCGTGCAGTTGGATCGAGCCGGTGTTGCCGGATTCGATGCCTGCGATGACGGCGTGCACGTGACCCGACTGCCGTGCCCGGTCGAGCAGCTCGGTGAGCAGGGCGGTCGCGATGCCGCGGCGCTGGAACCGCTCGTCGACGTACACCGAATTCTCCACGGTGAAGCGGTAACCCGCCTTGGGCCGCCACGGACCGTAGCTGGCGTATCCGGCGACCACGCCGTCGATCTCGGCGACGAGGATCGGCAGGCTCGCCGCGGTACGCGCCTCGAACCAGGCGAGGCGCTCGTCGAGGCCGACCTGCTCGAGATCCCAGATCGCGGTCGAGGTGGCGATATTCGCGTTGTGGATCTCCAGGATCGCGGACAGGTCGTCGCGGTGCGCGTCCCGGATGAGGGTGGGGCGGGTGTCGAGCTGGTCGGTCATCGATCGTCTCCGGGTCGTCCCACGGTCGCGGCCAGTGCGGCGCCGATGGTGGGGTGCTGGAACTCGTAGCCCGCCTCCTCGAGGGCCGTGGGTATTGCGCGCGGTCCGTGCAGGATCGCCTCCTGCGCGAACTCGCCGATGAGTGCCCGCAGCGCGAACGCGGGAACCACCAGCGGGGTGGGCCGATGCACGGAACGTCCGAGCGCACGGCTGAATTCGGCGTTGGTGACCGGCGCCGGGCCGACGACGTTGAGCGGTCCGGTGAGGGAGTCGGTGCCGAGGGTGAAGACGATCGCGCCGATCTCGTCGGCCAGCGAGATCCACGGCGTGTACTGCCGTCCGCTGCCGAGACGTCCGCCGAGGCCGAGCGAATACAGCGGGTGCAGCATGCTGAGCAGACCGCCGTGCCGGGACAGGACGACGGCGCTGCGCAACAGCACGGTTCGCACGCCCGCGTCGGCGGCCGGCCGGGTCGCGGCCTCCCAGTCGCGACACAGCGTGCCGAGGAAACCCGAACCGGCGGGCGCGGTTTCGTCGACCACCCGGTCGCCGGTGTCGCCGCCGTAGAAGTGCACGCCGCTGGCGTTCAGCAGCGTCGGCACGCTCGCCTTGACGACCGCGGCGGCCAGCACGTCGGTCGGGGTGATCCGGCTGTCGCGCAATTCCTGCTTGAAGCTGCCGTTCCAGCGACGACGCCCGATGCTCGCGCCGCACAGGTTGACCACCGCGTCCGCGCCGCGCAACGCCCGCTCGTCCAGTTCGGCACGGACCGGATCCCAGGTGAACTCGTCCGGCCCCGCCGCCCGCCTGCGAACCAGGCGGGCGACCTCGTGCCCGTCGCGGCGCAGAGCCGCGACGAGCGCTGTCCCGATCAGCCCGGACGAACCGGCGATCACGACCTTCATGCGAGCACGACGGTTAGAGCCCGAGGTCGGCCTCGAACGCGGCCTCCTCGAGCCGGTGCCGGATCGTGGTGAGGAAGCGACCCGCGTCCGCGCCGTCGATCAGGCGGTGGTCGTAGGTGAGCGGCAGGTAGCACATCGAACGCACGCCGATGGACTCGCTGCCGGTGTCGTCCTTCACCACCACCGGACGCTTGACGATCGCACCCGTACCGAGCATGCCCGCCTGCGGCGGCAGCAGGATCGGGGTGTCGAACAGGGCGCCCTGGCTGCCGATGTTGGTGATGGTGAACGTGCCGCCGGCCAACTCGTCCGGCTTGAGGCCACCGTTGCGGGCGCGGTTGGCGATGTCGGCGATGGCACGAGCCAGGCCGGCCAGCGACAGGTCGCTCGCGTTGTGGATCACCGGGGAGAGCAGGCCCTGCTCGGTGTCCACGGCGATGCCGAGGTGCACCGCGGCGTGGTAGGTGACTTCCTTGGTCGAATCGTCGTAGCTGGCATTGACGTTCGGGTGCACACCGAGCGCCTCGACGACGGCCTTGGCGAAGAACGGCAGGAACGTCAGGTTGACGCCCTCGCGCTCCTTGAACGCCGCCTTGGCCTGGGCGCGCAGCGCCGCGATCTTGCTCACGTCGGCCTCGTGCACCTGGGTCAGCTGTGCGGTGGTGCGCAGCGATTCCAGGGTCTTGGTCGCGGTGATCTGACGGATGCGGTTCGCCTTCTGCACGGTGCCGCGCAGATGGGCCAGCTTCGCGCTCGCGGCCGCGGGGGCGGCGGGAGCCTTGGCCGCGGGTGCGGCGGCCGGTGCGGCGGCGGCCGGAGCCGGCGCCTTCTTGGCCTCCGCGGCGGCGAGCACATCCTGCTTGCGGATGCGTCCGCCGACACCGGAACCGGTGAGCGCGGACAGGTCGACGCCGTTCTCGTCGGCCAGCTTGCGGACCAGCGGGGTGACGTACGGGGTCGCGCCATTGCCGCTGGAATCCGGCTCGGGAGCCTTGGCGGCTGCGGGCGCCGGAGCCTTGGCGGCCGGTGCGGGGGCTGCGGGCTTGGGCTCCGGCTTCGGTGCGGGAGCCGCTTCCTGCTTGGGCTCGGGCTTGGGTTCCGGCTTCGGCTCGGGCTTCGGCGCGGGCGCCGACTCGGCCTTGGCGGGGGAACCGCTGCCGATCACGCCGAGCTGTCCACCCACAGCGACGACATCGTCTTCCTGCGCGGTGATTTCGAGCAGTTTGCCCGCCACCGGCGAAGGGATTTCGGTGTCGACCTTGTCGGTGGAGACCTCGAGCAACGGCTCGTCAACGGCCACGTCGTCGCCGACGGCCTTGAGCCACCGGGTGACGGTGCCCTCGGTGACCGACTCGCCCAGTTCGGGCATCCTGACCGAGGTGCCCTCGCCCGACGACGCGGGCGCGGCTTCGGCGGCGGGTGCTTCCTGAGCGGCAGGCTCGGGCTCGGCGGCCGGGGCTTCCTCGGCGGGAGCTTCCTGCGCGGGCGCGGCAGCGGCTTCGGGGGCGGGAGCCGAGCTCGGCTCGGGCGCCTCGCCGGCATCGCTGATCACGCCGAGCTCACCACCGACCTCGACCACATCATCTTCTTGGGCGACGATCTTCGACAGCACGCCCGCCTGCGGGGACGGGATCTCCGTGTCGACCTTGTCGGTGGAGACCTCGAGCAGCGGCTCGTCGACCTCGACCGTGTCTCCTTCCTGCTTCAGCCACCGGGTGACCGTTCCCTCGGTGACGCTCTCACCAAGAGCTGGCATCTGGACGGAGAAGGCCATGTCCTCTGACTCCTCTGACTGCTCGACGGGTTTCTACAACAGTTGATCTCTCGGCGGACCCCCGTCGCGGGTTGCGGCGCGAGTCCGAAAGCCACCGATCATTGTGCGTGGCACCGGAGATCTGTGTGGTTCTTGTACCGCGATCCATCCTTGCACTCGACTGCACGGCGCGTAGCACAAGGGCAGTGAACTTCGCGGAGCTGGCAAGATAGAGGGACCGGTGCGCACGATGCGCCGGGGTTGGAAAGGAGGTGCGCGTCGTTGGGTTTGCTGGATCGTTTCCGAGGCGGCGCGACCCGGGGTGGTAGCGCGATACGTGCGGGTTCCGGGGGTAGCGAGGACGCCCGCTATCTGGCCGAGTGGGTGCGCACCCACGTCGGCGTCGAGGGCTATGTGGAGCCGAAAACAACCGTGACCGATGTCACTGTCGTGTTGATCGCCGCCGACGGTGCATGGACGCGCCGGATCGTCGGTGAGCGCGGAGCGCAGCGGCTTGCCAAGGATTTGCGGATCCCCGTTTATGACGTCGCCAAGACCGGATATCCGCAACGGATGCGGGACTACGACGCTCGCAAACGCATCGAACGTCAGCGCGCGTTCGAGGCGGATCTCCGCGATTTATAGCCCATGGCTACCGTCGAGCGACCTGCTTTCGTGTCGCAGATGTCCTGATTCTTCGCGCGCAGAATCGCATGCGAATCGGCGCGCGGGGAGGCCGAGAAGTGCGCGGGTTCGGGGCCGAGCGGTCGTCCTGCGCGATTCCGTGCGCGGACTGTTCCCCGCCCGCCGATGTGGTTGATCGAGGGGGAACTGGTGCAGGTCGGCTCTCGGCCGTTACCGACACCAGTTCCCCGTGATCGTTCGTCCAGGTCCGGCGGGCCCCGAGGAGGCGTCCATCCCGGGACGGCGCGCCGGGGTCACTCCGCGGCGATGTCCTCGATGACGGCGATCAGGGTGCGGACCGGGACGCCGGTGCCGCCCTTGCCGATGTAGCCGAACGGGCCGCCGGTGTTGTAGGCCGGGCCTGCGACGTCGAGGTGGGCCCACTGCACGCCCTCGGGGACGAACTCCTTCAGGAACAGTCCGGCCGAGAGCATGCCGCCCCACCGGTGCGGTGCGACGTTGGCCAGGTCGGCGATCTTCGAGTTCAGATCGGCGCGCAGTTCGGCAGGCAGCGGCATGGCCCAGCCGTTCTCGCCGATCTCGCGGGAGATCGCGGCGACCCGGTCGCGGAACGCCTCGGTGCCCATCACGCCGGGCGTGCGGGTGCCGAGCGCGACCATTTGCGCGCCGGTGAGGGTGGCCACGTCGATCAGGTAGTCGGGCTCGTCCTCGCCGGCCCGCACGATCGCGTCGGCCAGGATGAGCCGGCCCTCGGCGTCGGTGTTGAGCACCTCGACGGTGGTGCCGCCGTACTGGGTGAGCACGTCGCCGGGGCGCTGCGCGGTGGACGACGGCATGTTCTCCGCCATCGGCACAGTCGCGGTGACCGTCACCGGCAGGCTCAGCCGCGCGGCGAGCAGCACGGTGGCCACGACCGCGGCGGCACCGGCCATGTCCGAGGTCATGTTCTCCATGTTCTGTGCGGGCTTGATGGAGATACCACCGGTGTCGAAGGTGATGCCCTTGCCGACCAGCGCGACCTTCTTCGGGCCGCCCGCGTAGCTGATCCGGACCAGCCGCGGCGGCCGCGACGAACCCTTGCCGACTCCGAGCACGCCGCCGTAACCGCCTGCCTCCAAAGCCTTTTCGTCGAGCACCTCGACCTCGAGCCCAGCGGCCTCCGCCAATTCCTGCGCGCGGGAGGCGAACTCGGCGGGGTAGAGGTGGCTGGGCGGGGTGTTGGTGAAATCCCTTGCCGTGGCGACGGCTTCGGCGATCAGCTGGGCCCGGAAGAGTTCCTCCTCGCCGAATTCCGGCTCGGGCACCAGCAATTCGACCTTGGCCACCGGGCGCTCGTCCGGCTTGGGCGCGGACTTGTCCGACTTGAAGGGCGTAAAGGTGTACGCGCCCAAGTAGAAACCTTCGGCGGCGGCACCGAGATCGACGCCGGACAGCGTGGTCACCACGAGCTCGGTACCGGACAGCGCACGGGCCGCGACACCGGCCGAACGACGGACCTGCTCGGCATCGATCTTCTCGGCGGCGCCGAGGCCGACCGCGAGCACGCTGGTCACGCCGTCCAGGCCGGCCGGGGCGGGCACCCTGGTCAGTTCCTCGGACTTGCCCTTCGCGCCGACCGCGCCGAGCTGATCGAGCAGTTCGGCACGGACCTCCGCGGTGAGCACGTCGCCGAACAGGTCCTCGGGCACGATGGCGGGGCCGTTCTCGGACGACGTCAATCCGAGCACGAGCACGTCGGTGTCCGTGCTGATGGTCTGCGTGCGGGCGAGTTCCGGTCCTAGTGGACGATCTGCAACAGCGGTCATGGGCTCAGGCTACTGGGCAGTCCGATCGCGATTCCGTCGAGGAGCAGTGCGAGTCCGGCGTCGAGGATTCGGTCCAAGTCCAGGTCGGGGCCCGGCGGTCCGTCCGAGAACAGCCGATGCAGGACTGGGCGCGAGGCCGGGTCGAGCAGCTCGGGGAGGTCGGCGGGCAGCTCCGGGACGCCGGTGCCGCGCAGGCGGTCGGCGCGTTCCGAATTCGTCAGCAGCGCCAGGCCCTGCACCAAACCGGAGAACGACAGATAGATCGCGAGCATCGACTCGCGAGTCAGGCCGCGGTGGTCGAGCGCGGCGAAGGAACGCTCGAGGATGTCGGCGAGCGCGGGGCCGAGCGGCGGGCGGGTGCGCGCGAGGATCGGCAGCATCCACGGATGGCGCTGGTACAGCTGCCACTCCTCGTGTGCCTCGTAGCTCAGCTTGGCCCGCCAGTCGGTGAGTTCGGTTGCGGGCGGCCGGATTTCGGCGAGTACCAGTTCGGCCATGCCTTCCAGCAGTGTCTCGCGATCGGGGAAATGGCGGTACAGGCCCGCGGTGGCCGCGCCGAGTTCGCTGGCCAGGCGGCGCATGGAAAGTCCGTCGAGGCCGTCGCGATCGGCCAGGTCGACGGCGGCGCGCAGGATGCCGATCGTGGTCAGCCTGGCCGGACGCGCGGTGCGTGGCGCCGGGGTCACTTCGTCGCGGCGGGATCGATAGGCGCGAGCCTGGCAGGCGCGTGAGCAGTACCGGCGTTTGCGGCCGCGCGACGGTTGGGCGAGCGCGCCGCCGCAGATTCCGCACGCCATATCGCCTCCATTTCGACACACGAACAGGTGTGACGAAATGGTAGCCGCACTGCCTTGACCTGCCTACATTGGCGAGAGCACACAGCGTTCACAACGAAAGGGTCAGCGATGGAGATCACGGTTCGGCAGGCGGGCGAGCAAGATCGCGACGCGGTAATCGCGGCGTTCAGCCTCGCCTGCCCCGACGAGGCGGTGACGGCCTGGGTGCTCGAGGGACATCCCTTCGAACAGTTCGGTCCGCACTACGTACCCGAAATGATCGACCGTGCGCTGCGTGACGACGAGATCTGGCTCGCTGGCACGGACGCGGACATCTGGGCGGTGTCGATCTGGCAGCACGTGGATTCGGTGGACCGTTTCGCGAGCGACCTGCTCGCGGCGCGCACGGCAGCCGACGGCGCGCCCGACGTGCGCCCGCTACAGCGAATGGCCGTGGTCACCGACCTGCTCGCGCACTCACATCCCCGCGAACTCCCACACCGATACCTCCAGGTGATCGTCACGGTGCCGCAGCATCGCGGCAAGGGAGCAGGCGCCGCGATCCTGGCAAACCAGACGAAGGCCGCCTCCTCCGCAGGCGTCCCGGCCTACCTGGAAGCAAGCACCGACCGCTCCGCCCGCCTGTACAGCCGCATGGGCTTCACCCAAACCAGCACCACATACGACCTCCCGGACGGCGGACCGACGTTGCGTCCGATGTGGTTCCGCGGCTAACCGGATCGTGCGTGCGTCGAGCGGGCATGGCGGCGGGAAAACGCGAGAGCCGCCGCCGTCATGTCCCGTTCGGTGCTGGCTGGGTCTGGACAGGGCGCGGCTTCCTCGAATCTGTGAAGACCTTCGAGCGGGACATGGTGGCGGAGAAGTGCGAGTGGCGCCGCCGCCATGTCCCGTTCGATGAAGTCTGGCTTCGGGGTCGGATGGGGTGTGAGGAGGGGATCGTCTGGAGGGTCAGACGGTGGGCTGGAGGGAGCGGGCCCGGAGTCGGGAGTCGGCGGATAAGCTCGCCGGGTGACCGACTCGAACCTGCTGCAAGGCCCTATCCATGGTGTACACGTCGAGCTGGGGGCGACTTTCGCGCCGTTCGGCGGGTGGGAAATGCCCGTCTCGTACGAGGGGACGGTGGCCGAACATCAGTCGGTCCGCACCACGGTCGGCCTGTTCGATGTGAGCCATCTCGGCAAGGCGACGGTGCGTGGTGCGGGCGCGGCGGCCTTCGTGAATTCGGCGCTCACCAACGACCTCGGCCGGATCCGGCCGGGCAAGGCGCAGTACACGCTGTGCTGCGCGCCCGACGGTGGCGTGATCGATGACCTGATCGCCTACTACGTGAGCGATGACGAGATCTTCCTGGTGCCCAATGCCGCCAACACCGCGTCGGTGGTCGCGGAGCTGCAGAAGGTGGCGCCCGAGGGCATCACGGTGACCGACGAACACCGGGAGTACGGCGTATTCGCCGTGCAGGGCCCCCGCTCGACCGAGGTGCTCGCCGCGCTCGGCCTGCCGACCGAGATGGAATACATGGCCTACGCCGACGCCGAATGGGACGGCCGCCCGGTGCGCGTCTGCCGCACCGGCTACACCGGTGAGCACGGCTACGAACTGCTGCCCCGCTGGGCCGACGCCGAGCCGCTGTTCCGCGCCCTCGTCGCGCAGGTGCGTGCCGCCGACGGTCAGGCCGCCGGCCTCGGCGCCCGCGACACTCTGCGCACCGAGATGGGCTACCCGCTGCACGGCCACGAACTGTCCCTGGAGATCTCTCCGGTCCAGGCCCGTACCGGCTGGGCCGTCGGCTGGAAGAAGCCGGAGTTCTGGGGCAAAGCCGCACTGGAGCAGGAGAAGTCGGCCGGCCCGCGCCGAATCCTGTTGGGCCTCAAGGCACTCGACCGCGGCGTCCTGCGTCAGGGCCAGAACGTCCTGCGTGACGGCGAGCCGATCGGCGAAACCACCTCCGGCACCTTCTCGCCCACCCTCAAGATCGGCATCGCCCTCGCCCTCCTCGACACCGAAGCGGGCATCGAGCCCGGCACCGAGGTCGAGGTAGACGTCCGAGGCCGCCGCCTCCGCTGCGAGGTCATCCGCCCGCCGTTCGTGGAGACGAACACGAAGTAGATACACCGCCGCCCGCACGAGACGACTCATCGCGCGGCGTGTGCCTCGTCGGCACTGATCGAGGCCCTCTGCGACCACCGCGCTAGCGGTATCGCAGGGGGCCTCCGCCGTGCGAACCGCGCCGGCACTACAGCAGCTTCTGTCAGCGCGCACGTCCTTGCACAAGACACAGTCTGTCGCGCGGCGAGTCAGTGCGCGGGATCGCAGAACGTGCGCGGCGAGCCGGATTGGTGGCCCTATCGCACGAGACGAGGTGTCGGGCGGCAGGTGGTGTTGCGCGATAAGCGATACGCGCACTCCTTCGCGCCGGTTTTCTGCGCGCGGTACCCAGATTGCGCGCGAGCGGTCGATTGGCAGTCGCCAGCAATGCGGCGTGGCGCGATACGGCGTGTCGGGTGGCAGTCGCGGCGTGGCGCGTTGCTGAGTGCGCAGAGTGCATACCACCCGGTGCGATTTCCTGGGGCGAATTGGGGCGCGGGGTGCACATTGGTGCGCGAGGGGTTGGGGTGACGGAAAGTTCTGCGGTGTGCGGGCCGATCGGCCGCAAAGCTGGAAAGTGGCTTGGTTAGGATCGACGGCATGACCGTTGCTGCACAGTTTGCCCGTGTCCCGCATCCCGCGCCCGCCCCGGCGCAGCGGGTACAAGAGGTACTGGCGGCGCCCGGGTTCGGGCGGTTCTTCACCGATCACATGGTTTCGATCGACTACACCGACGGCGAGTGGACCAACGCGCGCGTCGAACCGTACGGCCCGCTGGCCCTCGACCCCGCGACCATGGTCTTCCACTATGGGCAGGCCATCTTCGAGGGACTGAAGGCGTACCGGCACAGCGACGGCAGCGTCGCGTGTTTCCGCATCGACGCGAACGCCGCCCGGTTCCGCAGGTCCGCCCGCCGGATGGCGATGGCCGAACTGCCGGAGGAACTGTTCATCGAATCCGTGCGCCAGCTGCTCGAGGTGGATCGCGAGTGGGTGCCCGCCGCGGGCGGTGAGGACTCGCTGTACCTGCGCCCCTTCATGTTCGCCACCGAGGCCGGGCTCGGCGTGAAGCCCGCCGCCGGCTACAAGTACCTGCTGATGGCTTCCCCGGCCGGTGCCTACTTCCCGCGCGGCGTGAAGCCGGTGCGGGTGTGGTTGTCGACCGAGTACGTGCGCGCCGCGCCCGGCGGCACCGGCGAGGCCAAGGTCGCGGGCAATTACGCCGCGTCGCTGCTCGCGCAGGCGGAGGCGACCGAAAAGGGCTGCGATCAGGTGGTCTGGTTGGACGCGTGCGAGCGCCGCTACGTCGAGGAGATGGGCACCAACAACCTGTTCTTCGTCTTCGGCTCCGGCTCGGAGGCGCGTCTGGTCACCCCGGAGCTGTCCGGTTCGCTGCTGCCCGGCATCACCCGCGACTCGCTGCTCACCCTCGCCGCCGACTCCGGATACCCGGTCGAAGAGCGCAAGGTGTCGGTCGAGGAATGGCGCAAGGGTGCCGAATCAGGTGAAATCACCGAGGTTTTCGCGTGCGGTACCGCCGCGGTGATCACCCCCGTCGGCTGGGTCCGCTCCGCCGAGGGCGAGTTCACCATCGGCGGCGGCGAGCCCGGCGAGGTCACCATGGCACTGCGCGACACCCTCACCGGCATCCAGCGCGGCACCTTCGCCGACATCCACGGGTGGATGCGCGGCATGTGATCAATCGAGTGGCAGCACACCATGGCGGGGTCTCTCGCGATGTGCCGCCGTGGTGTGCCACTCGATCTCAGCTGGGCATGAAAACGTGCCACTCGTCGAGGGTTTTCGGGCGCAGCACGTAGTTTTTGTCCCGGACAGTGGAGAGCGGGGCGTAGGGCTCCTCCGAATACCAGTGGCCGGGGTAGACGACCGGATCGCCGGACAATTCGGCTAAATAGCGCAGGCTGCGGAACATTTCGTCGGAGTCGCCGCCGGGGAAGTCGGTGCGGCCACAGCCGTCGACGAACAGGGTGTCGCCTGCGATGAGGCGGTCGTCGAACAGGAAGCATTGGCTGCCGGGCGTGTGCCCCGGGGTGTGCAGCAATTCGATGTCGAAGGCGCCGACGCTGACCTTGTCGCCGTGTTCGTGGCCGGTGAGTTCGCTCGGCGCGATGCCGGTGACGTTGGCCACCCAGGAGAGCTCCTGCGCGTTGATATGCACTGGGACGCTTATCTTTTCGAGCAATTCCCGCACCCCGCCCAGGGTGAACCCGAGCATCGTTCCGCCCACATGGTCCGGATGGTGATGGGTCGCGAGCACCCCGGTCAGCCGTAGTCCGTCGCCCTCGGCGATATCGACCAGATCGCCTGCCGCGTACGCCGGATCGACCACCAAGCACTCGCCGGTTTCCTGATCGCCGATCAGATACGCGAAATTCCGCATCTGCGTCGCAATCGGATCGCCGACGGCGTAATCCCTCCCCGACAACAGCTGGCGAAAATACAGGCGCTCAGAAGACATACCGCACACCTTATTGCCCGACCCAGACGATCCGCGCGCCGCCGCCGCAAATAGTTTGCTGCGCCGAACCCGTACCTTCCCGTGAACCTGGACATCTGCCCACTCGGGGCCTGATCAAGATCAACGGGTGGATGTGTTGCCCGGGCTGTCTCCGTCGTTGGGGGCGTTGATCAAAGCCCCAGATTCGCGGTCCGATCGAACCTCATCGCGGCAGGGGTGTGCTCGGCGTAGGCCGGCAAGGTGCTCTTAGCGGTAGCAGGACAGGGTGGCGGCCGTGAGGGAGACGGTGAGTTCTATGGCGGCGCCGAGGGTGTCGCCGGAGAGGCCGTCGAATCGGCGGACGCAGTGGCGGATCAGGATGATCGATGCGGCCAGGGCTATGAGGATGGCGAGGGGGCCTTGCCAGTGGTTGGCGGTGGCGAAGATGGCGGCGGCGAAGGCGGCGACGGACCAGGCCGCGGCAGTGAGTGGGCGCTGGGTGCCTGCGACGAGGGCGCCGAAGTTGGCGTCCGGTGCGGCGCCGATTCCGGTGCGGCAGGCGAGAACTACCGCGACGCGGCCGACGGTGATCGCGAGGGCGACGGCGAACCAGCGGTCCGCCTCGGCCAAAGCGGCGAACGAAAGTGCTTGGACGCCAATGGCGAACACGATGGCGGCGACACCGAAGGGGCCCGCGCCGCCACTCTTCATGATCTGTCTGGCACGCTCGGGCGGACCGTAACTGCCGAGTCCGTCCATCGTGTCGGCGAGCCCGTCCAGATGCATACCCCGCGTGATCAACGCCAACGCCCCGACCACCAGCAGCCCGGCGAGCATCGAACTCACCCCCGCCCAGACCAGCACCCACAGCAGCCCGGCCGCCCCCGCACCGAGCAGCCCACCGACCAACGGCGCCAACGCAATTGCCCGCCTGGCCGCCGTCCGGTCAACACTCTCCGGCCCACGCACCGGAAGGACGGTCAGCCAGGACACCGCCAGCCGCAGCCCATTCATATGGGGCGTGTGGCGGGTTTTTCGACCAGCGGCCGGTCGCTCATTTCCGCAAGTCCGGCGTGGCCGGGGGAGTGTCCGCGGTGGGTTCCGGGTTGTCCGCGGGGACAGTGAGTTCCGTGTTTTCGGCGGTGCTCACGCCCGCTTCGGCGAAGGTGGACATCTCCGCGAGGGTGGCGACCGCGGCGCGCAGGATCGGCAGGGCGGTGAGGGCGCCGGACGCTTCACCGAGGCGCATGTTCAGATCGAGCAATGGCTCCAGGCGCAAGCGCTGCAGGGCCAGGTTGTGGGCGGGTTCGGTGGAGCGATGGCCCGCCAGCCACCAGGCGGAGGCGCCCGCAGCCAGGTCCTCGGCGACCAGCGCGGCGGCCGTGACGACCACACCGTCGAGAATGACCGGCGTCCGGCGTGCAGCGGCCTGGGCGAGGAACGCGGCCATTGCGGCGAAATCGGCGCCCGCGGCGACGCGCAACAATTCGACCGGGTCCTTGACGATCGGACGAGCCCGGCGCATGGTGTCGCGGATCGCGGCGACCTTGCGTGCCCAGCCCGCGTCGTCGACGCCGGTGCCGCGGCCAACGGCGGCAACGGGTTCGGTGTCGGTGAGCGTCGCGATGAGGGCCGTGGCGGGGGTGGTGTTGCCGATGCCCATGTCGCCCGCGATGAGCACGTCGGCGCCCGCGTCGATCTCCTCGTCGGCGATCGCCTTACCCGCGGCGAGGGCGGCCGCGACCTCCTCGGCGGTGAGCGCGTCCTCGCGGTCGATCGACCCGCTGGAGCGGCGCACCTTGTGCTTGGCGACGAGCGAATCGGTCTCGCCGTCGACGGAAATATCCGCGACCCGGACGGTGGCGCCCGCGACCACGGCGAGCGCGTTCACCGCCGCACCGCCACCGAGGAAGTTCGCCACCATCTGCGCGGTGACCTCGCTCGGGTACGCCGAAACCCCGTGTCGCGCAACGCCATGATCCCCGGCGAACACCACCACCCTGGCCCGCTCGAACTGCTTCGGCGGGCACACCCCCTGGCAGGCCGCCACCCAGTTGCCGAGCTCCTCCAACCGCCCGAGCGACCCACCGGGTTTGGTCAACTGTGCCTGCCGCTGCTCGGCCGCCGCCCGAACCTGTGCGTCAGGTGGCGTCACCGGTCCAAATCCGTGTGTCACTATCGAGCCTTTCCGGTCAGGACGGTCCATACCCTCATACGCCGCTCAATCTTGCCCGCCACAACCATCACCCCGCACATCACCCGCTCCAACTCGCCGGTGTCATCGCCCACATACGCTGTGGACTGTCTGAAGCGCAGCGCGGGTTTTGAGCACCACCCTGATGCCTCCAGTCACCGGGCACGTCGCCTGACAGCCCGATGGGTCGATCCGCCCGCTCGTCCGCCCGAGCGCCTGACCGTCCGTCCGAGCGCCCGAGCACCGCCCGGCAGCCCGGCAGCCCGGCGAATGGGTCGACCGCCCGACCGACAGAGCCCGACCGCAGCCCGCCCGAACGGCGGCCCGACAGTCCGACGACAATTCGACCGACCGGCTGCTCGACGACCGGCTGCACGACGACCGGCTGCTTGTCCGACCGGCTGACCGCCCGGCAGCCGTCTGTCCGCCCGGCAGCCCGAGCGCCGACTGACAGCCCGACAGCCCGACGGCGGCCCGCCTGATGGAGGTCGCCCGCCCGTGCGCCCGTGCGAGCGCCCGGCAGCCAGACAGCCCGACCGATGGGTCGACAGCCCGACCAACAGAGCCCGAGCGCAGCCCGCTGGAACGGCGGCCCGCCTGATGGAGGTCGCCCGTGCCCGTCCACCCGACCGAGCGAGCGCCCGGCAGCCCGTGCGCACCGCCCGACAGCCCGACCGACGGGTCGACCGACGGGTCGACCGACGACCGGCCAGAGCCAGAGCGCCCGACCGACAGTCCGCCCGCTGCCCGCCCGAACGGCTGCCCGACAATGCCCGACAGCCCGACGGGTCGACGGGTCGACGGGTCGACGGGTCGACAACTGTTCTGTTCCTGTGTGGAGGGCCGAGCTGCTGCGCGAAGTAATGACTACTTGGTCTCGGGGGGACTGGTACAGCGAGTAGTTGTCCGTGCCGATTCACTTGAGGCGCAGGGGGAGTCCGGCTACGACGAGGAATGCTTCGTCGCAGGCTCGAGCGAGGCGTTGGTTCAGGGTGCCGATCTCGTCGCGGAAGAGGCGGCCGGAGCGGGTGGCGGGGATGATGCCCATGCCGACCTCGGGGCTCACGATGATCAGGCGGTGCGGGTAGGCGGCGACGGCGGCGACCAAGGCGTCGGCGTCGGGAGCGACGGTGCCGCGCGGGGATTCCCAAGCGTCGTGGGCGTCGATGCGCGCGGTGAGCCAGGTGCCGATGTCATCGATCAGCGTGGCGCCCTCCGGTCCCGGAGCGCCGAGAACGGCTGCTGGATCGGCACTTTCGAGCACAGTCCAGTCGGCGGGTCTGCGTTCGCGATGCGTGGCGATGCGTTCGGCGAAGTCGAGGTCGGCGGGGTCGGGA
Organism: Nocardia sp. NPDC046473; assembly: GCF_040645995.1. NCBI lineage: Bacteria > Bacillati > Actinomycetota > Actinomycetes > Mycobacteriales > Nocardiaceae > Nocardia > Nocardia sp. NPDC046473. The sequence goes on along the minus strand of NZ_JBEYZJ010000004.1, from coordinate 91,916 downwards.
ATCGAAGTCGCGAGATAGCGGACCGGCCCGTGCGCCTCCGCGGCCAACTCTTCGGCATAGCCCGATTTACCGGACCGAGCGCCGCCGAGGACAAGGGTCCGGCGCGGCTCGACCGACGAGACACTGTGCGACACGTCAGCACGGTATCAACCACCCTCGACGTTCCCGCGTCGGCGCTGGCGGGAGTGTCACCAGGCTGCCGCGTCCCGGGTTCGGCGCGCCTCGGCGTCGCGAGACAGCACACGATTGCGGCGGTCTTACGCGCAGGACCTTCGCAGAAGCCCACCGGCGCCGCCAGGCCGCCGCACTCCGAATCCGGGTGATCACCAACGCCGTTCAAGATCATGGGGAACTGATGTAGGCAACGCCCGAGAGCGCAACTACACCAGTTCCCCATGATCTTGAACGATGTCTGGACGACAACAGCCGCACCCCTTCCCGGAGTGCGGATCCCGCCAGCGGGTGCGGTCAGGCGGGGGTTTCGACCATTTCCGCGCCGAAGCGGCGGCGGTATTCCGTGGGCGCGATGCCGACGAGGCGTTGGAAGTGGTGCCGCAGCAGCGCTCCGGAGCCGAACCCCGCGCGGGCGGCGATCTGTTCGAGGCCGAGGTCGGTTTCCTCGAGCAGCTGCTTGGTGAGCAGCACGCGCTGGTTGGTCAGCCATTTCACCGGGGTGGTTCCGGTTTCGGCGGCGAAGCGGCGGGCGAAGGTGCGAGTGGACATGGTCGAGCGCGCGGCCAGGTCTTCGATGGTGTGCGGGAGGTCGAGGTTGTCGTTCATCCACTCCAGAGTCGGGATGAGGCTGTCGGAGGTGCAGGTGGCGACCGGCCGCTCGATGAACTGACGCTGCCCGCCGTCGCGCTGGGGCGGCACGACCATGCGACGCGCGATCGCGTTGGCCACCGCGCTGCCGAGTTCGCGGCGCACCAGGTGCAGGCAGGCGTCGATGCCCGCGGCGGTGCCCGCGCTGGTGATCAGGTTGCCCGCGTCGACGAAGAGCACGTCGGGATCGACGGTCGCCTCGGGATACATCGCGGCGAGCTCGTCCACATAGCTCCAGTGGGTGGTGCATTTGCGTCCGTCGAGCAGGCCGGCCGCACCGGCGAGGAACGCGCCCGAGCAGACGGTCAGCACGATCGCTCCCGCCGCCGAGGCGTCGCGGACGGCGTCGATGATGCGCGGATCGAACCCGTTTTGCGACGAGGCGGCCGGAATGGCGACCAGATCCGCCTTGGCGAGCTCGTCGAGGCCGTACTCCGGGGTCACCGTGATGCCGGGCGTCCTGGAGTGCAGTGGCTTGCCCGGTGTGGCACTGCACACCTTGAAGTCGAACGCGGGCAGCCCGTCGGCGGTCCGGTCGAGGCCGAAAACCTCACAGACCACGCCGAATTCGAACATGGCCATGTGGTCGGACAGGACGACGGCAACCTTCGACAGCATGCATCCAGTGTACTGGCTGAATCTTTACGAACAGTGGCAGTCCAGCCACTTTCGGCGGTAACTCACCGGGCGCAAAATTACTGCCATGATTACTTTTCTGATCGCAATGGCAGTCATCGTCGCTTTCGCCGCCTTCGTGGCGCACTACTCCGGCCCCGCGGGCTCGTCCAACATCATCGATCGCGACGTCCAGCGTCTGCAGGCCGACCTGTCGGCGATGCACGGCCGAACCACCAACATCTGATCCCGATGTCCCCGCAACCGGCAGCGGCCCGGCTCGTGTCCACGAGCCGGGCCGCAATCATGTTCGGGAGATGCCGAGCCGAGCGAGGTATCGACCGTGCCGAACGCAGGTCCGGCAACAGGCTGAGTTGGTCGAGCGGCTGTCAATGGCCGTTAACGCAGGTGTCGACCGGTCGGCCCCACCTCGACCCGCGACAAACGAACTAGATCGCCTCGCCCGGACTGACCCGAGGCTTCGGCGCCCGCATCTTCCGGATCTGCGACGCCCGCACGAACGCATACCACCCGAGCTTGTAACCGGTGTCCTCAGTGTCCGGGAAACGCTCCCTGACCCGCCCGTTCACGATCCGCCCGAGCAGGAAACCCTCGGCGATCATGAAGAACATCATCACCAGCATCGCCAGCGTGACGATCGTCTGCAGCGCGGGCGCCACGAACATCGACAGGATCAGCACGAGCGCCATCGGCATGAACAGGCCGACCAGGTTGCGCCGGCCGTCCACGATGTCGCGGACGAACGCACGCACCGGCCCCTGATCGCGCGGCAACAGGTACTTGTCCTCGCCGGCGAGCATGCGCGTGCGCCGATCCTGGACGGCCGCCTTGCGCTCGGCGGAGGCTTGTTTGCGCTCCTCCTTGCTGCCGCGAGTGGCCTTGCGCCGGGCGCGGGCCTCCTTCGCGGTGAGCGGTGCCGGCGCGATCGGACCGCGTCGCTTGCCTTGGGCGTCACGGCGTTTCGGAGTGGGACGGCCCTTGCCCGCGGTGGCGGTGACCGCCGTGCGAGTGGTGCCCGCGGCCGAGCCGCCGTCCACGACCGCCGTCTGATCGGCGGCCGCGTCGGTGGTGCTGGACTCGCCGCGACGGAACAATTTCACATCGACCAGGCTATTCGATGGAATACGCGGCGGGAAATGCGGTCCGATTCGCGCAGGTGTGCCGGGTCACGTAGGTTGCGTGTTTCTGCGGGCGCGGTGGTGGCAAGATGGGGAATAGCAGCCCGCCGAGTGGTGTTGACCGACACGACCCGTGCGCTGTTCACGGGTCGACGACAGGTTCCTCGAGGAGAGTTCATGACTGTGCAGAACGAGACCGCCACCGAAACTCACGGTGCCGTGCTGACCGACGCTGCCGCCAGCAAGGCGAAGGCGCTGCTGGACCAGGAGGGTCGCGACGACCTGGCGCTGCGGATCGCCGTGCAGCCCGGCGGGTGTGCGGGCCTGCGGTACCAGCTCTTCTTCGACGATCGCTCGCTCGACGGCGACATCGTTGTCGAGTTCAGCGGCGTCAAGCTGGCCGTCGACCGGATGAGCGCCCCGTACATCCAGGGCGCCTCCATCGACTTCGTCGACACCATCGAAAAGCAGGGCTTCACCATCGACAACCCGAACGCCACCGGCTCCTGCGCCTGCGGCGATTCGTTCAACTGACCGAACCCGTCCGACTCGTCGTAAGCGGGTTCACCGCGTAACAGCCCGGCCCCACGTGAGAAGTTCGCACGTGGGGTTTGCGCATTCTCGGTCAGCGTGGAAGCGTCGGATTTCGTAAGGATTCGGACGGTTCGGGGTGCTACGAGAGGGGCGCTGCGGCCCAACGATCGCGCGCCGCCGGGCATCTCGCCGACCGTGTCCCCCGATCGAGGGGGCCGAGCCCTCGGGCAACATTGGTACGGTAATGCTGGGACTTCGTTCCCGGTCTGCACCGCCTGCCGCCTACCGTTGAAGGGCCAGCCTCGTGTCCATCGCCGTTTCCGCGTCCATCGCCACCGACCACCTCATGCGTTTTCCCGGACGGTTCCGTGACGCACTGCTGGCCGATCAGCTCGATCACGTGTCGCTCAGCTTCCTCGTCGACGATCTGCAGATCCGCCGCGGTGGCGTCGCAGGCAATATCGCCTACGCCATGGGCCTTTTGAATCGCACGCCGCTGCTCGTCGGTGCCGTGGGCGCCGATTTCGCCGAGTACCGCCAGTGGCTGGAATCGCACGGCGTCGACTGCTCCGGCGTGCTGATCTCCGAGCGCGCGCACACCGCGCGTTTCGTCTGCACCACCGACGACGACATGGCCCAGATCGCCTCGTTCTACCCGGGCGCGATGAGCGAGGCCCGCGACATCGCCATCGGTGACCTCGCCAAGGCGCACACGCTGGACCTGGTGCTGGTCGGCGCCAACGACCCCGACGCGATGCTGGTGCACACCGCTCAGTGCCGCGAGCTCGGTATCCCGTTCGCCGCCGACCCGTCCCAGCAGCTGGCCCGCCTCGACGGCGAGCAGGCCGTGCAGCTGATCGACGGCGCCGCATACCTTTTCACCAACAAGTACGAGTGGGCGCTGCTGCTGCAGAAGACCGGTCTCAGCGAGGCCGAGATTGCCCAGCGCGTCGGCATCCGGGTGACCACGCTCGGCGCCGACGGTGTGCACATCGTCGACCGCGACGGCACCGAACTCAGCGTCGGCGTCGTCCCGGAGACCACCAAGGTCGAGCCCACCGGCGTCGGCGACGCGTTCCGCGCCGGTTTCCTCACCGGCCACACCGCGGGCCTCAGCCTGGAGCGTTCGGCTCAGCTGGGTTCGCTCATCGCCGTCCTGGTCCTGGAAACCATGGGCACCCAGGAGTGGACCCTCAACAAGGAGACTGCCCTCGAGCGCCTCGCCGGTGCCTACGGCGCCGAAGCCGCCGCGGAAATCAAGCCGCTGCTCTGATCCGCTCCACCCGAGCATTCGGCTACCGCCGCGCATGAGTTGTGCCGCGGCGCGTAAGTTGTGCTGCCGCGCGTGAGTTCGCCAGCGATTTCGTGCGCGGCGTGAGAATGTCTGCGCGCGAGCAGTTCGCGGTCGCGCGAGCGTGGTTCGCCGCCGATGGGGGAGCTCGCGCCGCCCGATGTCGCCAGACGCAAAGTGCCCCTCCACCTTTCGGTGAGGGGCACTTTGTCCGGATTTACAGCGAGACGGGGTAGACCGGCTCCTGGATCTCCGGCTTGATGCGGTCCTCGACGAAAATGCCGTGCCACACCATGAAGACCAGCAGGGTCCACAACCGGCGGCTGTGGTCCGAGGTGCCCGCGCGGTGGGCGACGAGCATGTCGCTGATCGCGGCCTTGTTCAGCAGGTGGTCGGTCTGCGATTCGAGAATCTGCTGCTGGGCCCAGTCGTAGAGTTCGGTGCCGCGCAGCCAGTGCCGCAGTGGGACCGGGAAGCCGAGCTTGGCGCGGTGCAGCACGTGCGCCGGCACGATGCCCTCGAGGGCCTGGCGCAGTGCGTATTTCGTGGTTTCCTTGGTGATCTTCTGCTCGAACGGCAGCCCTTCGGCGACCTTGAACACCTCGGAATCCAGGAACGGCACCCGCAATTCGAGCGAGTTGGCCATGGTGATCTTGTCGGCCTTGACCAGGATGTCGCCGCGCAGCCAGGTGAACAGGTCCAGGTGCTGCATGCGCGCCACCGGGTCCCAGCCGCGCGACTGCGCGTAGATCGGCGCGGTCACGTCCTGATGGGTCCACTCGGGCCGGAATTCGCGTAGCACGGAACGTAATTGGGCGTCGCTGAAGCTGCGCGCGTTGCCGTAGTAACGCTCCTCCAGGCTGAGCGAGCCGCGATGCAGCAGGCTCTTGCCGCGGGTGCCGTCGGGAATGCGATCGGAGAGCTTGCCCGCCAGCTTGCGCAGCCCGCCGGGCAGGTACTCGAAGGGCTTGAGCGACAACGGTTCCCGGTAGATCGTGTAGCCACCGAACAACTCGTCGGCGCCCTCGCCGGACAGCACCACCTTGACGTGCTTGCGCGCTTCCTTCGCCACGAAGTACAGCGGCACCAGCGCCGGGTCGGCCACGGGATCGTCGAGGTACCAGACGATTTCGGGGATCGCGGCGGCGAACTCGGCGGGGGAGACGGTCTTGATGATGTGCCTGGCGCCGATCGCCGCGGCGGTCTCGGCGGCGACGTCGGCCTCGGAGTAGCCCTCGCGTTCGAAGCAGCTGGTGAAGGTGATCAGCTTCGGGTTGTGCCGCATGGCCAGCGCGGCTACCGCGGTGGAGTCGATGCCGCCGGACAGGAACGAGCCGACGGTGACGTCCGCGCGCATGTGCTTGGCGACCGAGTCCTCCATCGCCTCGGCGATCTCGCGGTAGCGAGCGGGCGCCGAACCGGGCGCGAAGGGACGGACCTTGAATTGCGGATGGAAGTAGCGAGTGGTCTTCGGCGCCTCGCCCGGACGGACCGTCGCGTAGGTGCCTGATTCCAGCCGCCTGATGTCCTTGTGTAGCGTCTCCGCCTCCGGCACGTACTGCAGCACCGTGTAGTGCTCCAGCGCCCGCGGATCGAGATCATCGCTCAACCCGAGCGGGGACAGCAGCGCCAGCAAGCTCTTCTTCTCGCTGCCGAACGCGGTGCCGCCGGGACCGGTGGCCAGGAACAGCGGCTTGATGCCGAACGGATCCCGCGCCAGGAACAGCTCGTTGGTCTCGGTGTCCCAGATCGCGAACGCGAACATGCCGCGCAGCTTGTGCACGGCTTCCGGACCCCAGTAGTGGAACGCGGCGACGATGGCCTCGCCGTCGCCCTCGGTGAAGAAGATCGAGTTGTCGGCGAATTCGGCGCCGTGCGCCTCGGCCAGTTCCTTGCGCAGCTCGAGGTAGTTGTAGATCTCGCCGTTGAAGGTCAGCGCGTAGCGCTCCCGGTTCTCCGGCGGACCCCAGCGCAGCGGCTGATGCGAGTGCTCCAGGTCGATGAGTGCGAGGCGGTTGAACCCGAAGATCAGGTGATCGTCGTGCCAGGTGCCACGGTCGTCGGGACCACGGTGCCGCAGGCAGTGCAGCGCGTCGTACACCTGCTCCACCACGCCAGGCGCTGCCTCGTCAGATGTCAGAAACCCGAGCAGTCCACACACGGCGTCGGCAACCTCGTTTCTCCGGTCGGGACACGGCCGGAAATCGGCGTGTCCGAAAGTCTTGCGGGGGCGGTGCGCAGCGTCTGCCGCGAGCGGTTGTTCCGGTGGTGCCGGGGCCTGATCTCGCGGTGAGCACAGCGGCCGAAATGTTGTGTCCGAGTATGCCGCACACGCGCGTCGCGCGCGTACTGCGCACCCTGTCCAGGGCTTTTGCGGACGGATGCGCGGGTGCGCGGGACGCGCGGAGTGTCGAATGCGACCCGACGACAATGCGGGCGCCCGTTTGGTCTACGCTGCGTAGTACTCAGGCCATTCTCAGGCGGCGTACGCGCTCGACCGGAGACCGGCCTGATCATGTGCTTAGAACGTATCGCCAGGGCGGTCGCAGCCCAGGCGGTGCAAATGTCGGAATGTGTGGCGACCAGGAAGGCGTGAGCGTGGCGCACAAGGCGAGCGAAGAGATCGGGGCACGTCCCGCCCGGGGACGGATCCTTCGGCGGGCCGGGCTGGCGGTGTCCCTCGGGATCACCGCGGTGCTCGTCTCGGGCTGCTCGATCGACAATGTTTGGCTGCGGTTCGGCTGGCCCTCGGGCATCACGCCGCAGGCCACCCGGATGCGGGAGCTGTGGACCTGGTCGGTTCTGGCCGCGCTGGTGATGGGCGTGCTGGTGTGGGGTCTGACCTTCTGGACCGTCGCCTTCCACCGCAAGAAGGCCGACTCCCCGGAGTTCCCCCGGCAGACCGGTTACAACGTGCCGCTGGAGCTGACCTACACGGCGGTGCCGTTCGTCATCATCGCGGTGCTGTTCTACTTCACCGTCGTCGTGCAGAACTACGTGCACGAGAAGGTCGACAATCCCGACGTCACCGTCGACGTGACCGCCTTCCAGTGGAACTGGAAGTTCGGCTACCGCAACGTGGACTTCAAGGACGGCGCCAAGTACGACGGCATCGACACCACTCGTGAGGCCGCGAACCAGGAGCAGCTCGAGGGGTACAAGGAAAAGACCAAGGATGGTCACCCGCAGCCGGGCCCGATGCACAACGGCCTGCCCGCGCACGACATCCTGTCCTACCTGCACTACGACAAGGTCGAGACCTACGGTTCCAGCACCGAGGTGCCGGTCCTGGTGTTGCCGACCAACAAGGTGATCGAGTTCCAGCTCGCCGCCGCCGACGTGGTGCACGCCTTCTGGGTGCCGGAGTTCCTGTTCAAGCGTGACGTGATGCCGAACCCGAAGGAAAACCACTCGGACAACATCTTCCAGATCACCAAGATCGAAAAGGAAGGTGCGTTCGTCGGCCGCTGCGCGGAAATGTGCGGCACCTTCCACTCGATGATGAACTTCGAGGTGCGCGCGGTTTCGCCGGACAAGTTCACGAAGTACCTGGACGCGCGCAAGGCGGGCAAGACCAACGCCGAAGCATTGCAGTCCATCGGTGAATCGCCGGTCGCCACGTCGACCCGGCCGTTCAATACCGATCGCACGACCAAGACCGCGGCCGAGGCAAAGTAAGGGACTGATCTGATATGAAGATCGAAGCGCGGATTTTCGAACTGCTGACGGTGTTCTTCGTCATCGTCGCGATTGTCTACGGCTACTTCACCGGCGTATCCCGCACCGGCGTGGAATGGGCCGGTACCACCGCTACGGTGCTGACCGCCGGCCTGTCCCTGATCATCGGCACCTACTTCCGCTTCGTCGCACGTCGCCTCGACCTGCGTCCGGAAGACTACGAAGATGCCGAGATCGTCGACGGCGCAGGCGACCTGGGCTTCTTCTCGCCCGGCAGCTTCTGGCCCATCAGCCTCGCCGGCGCCGGCGCCATCACCGCCCTCGGCCTGGCCTTCTTCCAGTTCTGGCTGATCGGCCTCGGCGTAGTCTGCATCCTCATCGCCGCCGCAGGCCTCGTCTTCGAGTACTACCTGGGCCCCGAGAAGCACTGACCCAATACCCGAAAGCCCCCTCCGCCATCCGCCGGAGGGGGCTTTCGTCGTTTCGAGCAGCACTTGACGTAGGTTGCGTGCTCTTGACGCGGGTTGTAGCAGACATCAAGTGTGTGCAACGTGGGTCAAGTCGGATGGTGGATGCCGACGGGGGGTCTCCCGTGCGCGTGTAGCGGCGGCCGTGGACCGACACCGAGTCCTGAGACGGGCGGAGTGCGGGGGAGTCGGTGCGGGGCGCGGAAGGTGCGGCGATCGGGTGCCGAGGGTGTACACAGCGCGGGCGGTAGCGCGGAGGCTGCTTCGCGGGGCGCCTGCGCGGATGCGGGTGGCATTGCGGTGCACGGGATTTCGGCGGCTAGGCGCCGAGGGCGTGCACGTGCGGGCGATGGCACGGCGGTTGTGCCAGCGAGGCGTACTGTGCGCGGGGTTCGGATCGCGTTGGGGCGGGCGGGGTTCGGCGGGTTAGATGCCGAAGGCGTGCATGAGGCGGGCGGTGGAGCGGGGGGCTACGCCGGCCAGGGCGTACAGGGTGCGGGTGAAGCGGGGCTCGAGGCGGGGGGATCTGGCGTAGATGGCGGTTTCGATGCGATGGGCGGTTTGGTCGGCTTCTAGCGCGTGTTCCTCGGTGTGCTGAGAGTCGAGGTCGGCGCGGAAGGCGGGGTAGTGGACGGCGGTTACCTGGATGCCGTGGGGGGCGAGTTCGGCGTCGGCGCATTGGCCGAAGGTGGTCCAGGCGGCTTGGGCGCTGGCGTAGGAGGCGAAATTCGGTGCGGCGCCGGTGTGTGCGTTCCATGGGCCGACGTTGATGACGTGGCCCGAGCCGGAGCGCAGCATCGCGGGTAGTAGGCCCAGGGTGAGGCGGAGTGGGCCGAAGTAGTTGCTGGCCATCATTTGCTGGTAGTCGCGGAAACGGTTCAGCGACTGGGTCACCGGCTTGCGCGTCGGCCGACCGGCGGTGTTGATCAGCACGTCGACTGTGCCGAATTCGCCGAGCACCCAGCTGACCAGCTGATCGACGTCACCGAGCGCCGAGATGTCGCAACGATTCCAGTCCGCGATGCCGCCGTCCGAGCGGATTTCCTCGCAGGCGCCGATGAGCTCATCGCTGCCGCGCGCCACCAACAGCAGTTGGGCACCTTGGGCGGCAAGCACATTCGCGGTCGCCCGGCCGATGTCGGAGCTGGCATCGGTGATCAGCACGCGCTGTCCGATCAAGCCTCGATCCGGCGGACGGTGACGCTTACGATCTACGAATCCAACCGGGACAGCACGAAATTCGGGCATCGGCACAGCAACCTTCACAAGCGGACGGGCTGAACACACGCACGGCACCGCACTGACAGTGCCCAACCCACATGCCGCCGCTACTTTCTGGCGACCTGCACGGCCGGTCACAGTATAGAGTTTGCCGCCCGTTTGATGGAGCCGTTCGCCAAATGCCCTGGCGCCCTGTCGCACGCCCCATCACGCCGAGCAGGCTACCAAGCCCGCCTCGCCGCCGTGTCCCACTTCGGCTACCCAAACATTGATCGCCGAGCAGGACATCAGGGCGGCGAGTCCTGCGATTTGTCTTGCAGGAGTTCAGCGGCGCGTCCTGCGATTTGCCGCCGCCACGTCCCGTTCGATGTTCGGCTTGCCCGGGATTCGTTGTCGAGCGGGACATGGTGGCGGTCTGTCTTGCGATTTCGCGCCGCCGTGTCCCGTCCGACGCTGGGGCGGTTGGTTTGCCCGCTCGGCCAGCCGGACTCGCTGGTGGCCATGCGAGATTCATTGTCGTACGGGGCTTCACCGAGCCATGTCATGCGCGGCGGCGGTCGCGTGTGGCGTTTGATCTGGTGGAGTTGCCGCTCGGCTGGGGCTTGCTGGCTTCGCCGCTCGGGCGCGCAGGTGTCGTTGTCTTGCAGGAAGTCAGCGCGCTCCGCCCTGCGATGTGGTGCAGCGGTGTTCGCACGGCGCACGGCCTGGCACCGGTTCGCCGGTCGGCCGGTGCGGGCTGGATCAGTTGTGCCGGGCGGAATCGGCCGGTGGCGCTCGAGCCCGCCGGCGAGCTGTGCAATTACCGCCCGCATGGCCGTCGCGGTGCGCGGCGATGCGGGCGGTATCGGTTTTTCGGATGCTCGAGAGGCTGGGTCAGTCCTTCTGGTCCGACTCTGCCTTCTTCTTCTCGGCCAACTGCTTGCTCGCATCGTTGTCGCACGTCTGCTCGCCGGCCGGTTCCAGTGGCAGCCCCGCTTTGCACAGGATGTCGTACTCTTTCATAAGTTTCACGTAGTCGAATTTCACGAGTTTGATATTTTCCTCGAAGCCGGGCCTGAACTTCAGATGCTTCAGGAGTTCCTTTCGCACGGCCGCATAGTCATCCTTCGCCTCTGCGTTGTCGCATATCAAACGGCGGAAGGCATTGCTGTAGTTGCCGCCGGTATCGCTTTCCATTGCCTTCCTGGCGGCTTCGCCGTACGCCGGCTTCGGATTGTAGACCCCGTCTTTGTTCTTGCTTCCGGTAGTCTTGACCCTGATTGTTGTGCGAGCTTCCAGCTCGGCATCGGCGCCACCTTCGAGCGGGCTCTGATCGCGGGCATCGGAAAACTCGTCCAGCACGGAACTGGGCAGATCCCCTTTGCTGCAAATCGCTTTGTCCAGCGTCGGGCCGTATTGTTCTTTCATGATTTTGGTCAGCTGCGTGCTATCCAGGTTTGCAGGCGGTTCGAAGGGGGCCGCATACGCGACGGCGCTCGAAGTGATGGTCCCCGTAAGAAATACGGCGGCCGCTGCCGCACGCGTGCGATTCGAAAGTTTCAAGTTTCCTCCACGGATGATCAGGATTCGTGCCGGAACAAACGAGATCATGCCCACGGTGGTGAGTCCGCGGGAACTGCATGCCGAGTGCTTCGACCTTCAGTGCCTTCCGGAGCGTCCGATCAGGGTGCGGTAACTCGCTTCGAAATCGGGCCAGTAATCCGCTGCTCCTTCGACGTGCCGTAGCCAGGTCTGCGCAGTCAGCCGAGCGAGTACGTGGTTCGAGTCCCCGAGACTTTAGCGCATCAGCGATTGGCGGACAAAACTTCGACCGGCGTCTCCAGTCGGTGTCGCGTGGCTGGGTGGACGTTGTTTCGGCAGGCGAGGAACCTGTCGAAAGAAGGGGAAGATCGCATCCATCCATGAGGTCGACGGCGACGAATATCTTCTTCCAGCAATGCGCAGCGGGGGCCCGAAATGCATTTCTTTCACTACCGGACGGAAGCGTGATTCGTTGCGTAATGCCTGTTGAATCGCGCAGCGTCCCGCTGACTCATCCGAGTGGCCTGCCGCCTCGACGCGCTGGCCGACATACAGGCCAGTGCGAGTATCCAGGTCGCCGAGGACGGTTGACGCGTCGGCGTCGGCGTCCGCCGGACGCGCAACAGCGCGCGACTGGCGACGGGTGGGTATCCGTATCCCCGTCGCGATACCGTGACCGCGAGGTAGTACCCAACGGTGATGTGTCACCCGTGACCGCGCTTACTGCCCGTATCGCCTTCTGGTCGCGATACCGTGGCCGTACCGGTTCCCTCGGCCGACCGACGCCAACGGGGGCGCCGCACCGGTTGCAAGCGATTGCACCGGCGCGACGCCGCTTACTCCTCCGACTCGTAGCGCAGCGCGTTCTCCGAGCGGCAGATCTCATCGATCCCGGAGACTATGTCGCGCAACAGTTCTGAGGGGAGGGCGGCGGGGCGGAGGCGGCTGGTGAAGGTGATCAGGCCGTGGTCTTCGGGGGAGAGGCCGCGGGCGGCGGACTCGGAGCGCAGGTAGCGGGAGCGCACGCCGTAGGTCATCGCGGAGATGACGGTGAAGCAGCCGGTGCGCTCGCGGTGACCGGCGAACAGGTCGTGCAGGCGGTAGAACACCGACGTGTAGCTCGACAGCGGCGCGAAAATGCCGACCCGGTAGGCCGGTCCGCGTTCGGACGAGCTGAGGGCGGTGTCGGCGAGATACTCGGCGTCGCGCAGGGTTTGCACCTTCGGCGCGAACAGCACCGCGCCGGCCGCGGCATTACGCAGCGGCATGCCCGCGGGCCCGCTGGCGGCGGAGGCGATGACGCCCAGCGACTTCCGCGCACGCGAGCCCACTTCGCGCCGCGCCCGCACCGAGCGGGTCGGCGCGGTGGGATGCAGCGTCGACCACTGCCCGAACCGCACGGTGCCCAGCTGCACGTGTCCGACGCCGCCCGGCCGCGCGACCTTCAACGGCGCGGTATCGACCCAGCGACCCACCTGTAGTGCCGCGTTGCCGGGCCGCATGATCTCGGCGTAGGCGTGTTCGACAAAGGAGTCGAAGTCGAGGAACCGGTCCGCGTTGGTAGTGAGCCAGGTGCGGTCCTTGTCGATGTCGATCACGTCGAGGGTGAGCGCGGTGATGATGCCCGCGCGCCCGCCCGCGCCGAGGATGCGATGGAACCGCTCGGCGTGGTGGGTGCGCCCGCAGGTGCCGATGCGGCCGTCGTTGTCCACGTACTCCAGATCGACGACCTGGTCGATGAACATGCCGTACTTGTGCGACGCCGCGCTCACCCCGCCCACGGACGCGAATCCGCCCGCGGTGATGTCGCGATGGTCGCCGACGATCGGCAGCCCGAGCCCGTGCGCGCCGAGCCGCCGGTCGATGTCGGACAGCTTGGCGCCCGCCTGCACCCGCACCGTCCGCCGCCCCAGATTGATGTCGAGCACCTGATTCATCCGGCGCAGCGACACCACCGTGGGCTGGGCGGGCAGTGTCAGTCCATCGTCGAGTTGCTCGCCGCCGCGCACGGTGAGCGGTTCCGCGCGGCCGCGTGAATCCCGAACCGTGCGAACGACATCCGCCGTATCGCGGGGTAGGTATTCCTCGGCGGAGACAAACTGCGGCGTGCTCATGGCACGAAAGCTACTACAGCGCGGCCCGCGCCGCCTCCCCGATCTCGTGTGCTACCGGACGGTCGGTTCGAGTCGCTGGCTGAACAGCACGGATCCGCTCGCATCGCACAGATTGACTGTCAGTTCCCTTGACTTGCCGTCGATCTGTACCTCGCCGAAATGCTGGAAGGCGTCGAGCGGCGAAGCGTTCTGCACAGTGGGCGCGTGCACGAACACCGCCTCGGGTCCGAACGTCCCGTCCAGCGGGTTCGGTCCGAACGCACCGGCGTTGAGCGGGCCGGAGACGAACTCCCAGAACTCGTTGAAGTCGGTGAACGCCGCGCGCTCGGGCGCGTAATGGTGCGCCGCGGTGTAGTGCACGTCGGCGGTCAGCCAGACCACATCGGTCACCTTGTTCGCTTTGATCGACGAGAGCACCTGGGCGATCTCGGTTTCCCGGCCGGACGGCGCGCCGGGGTCGCCGTTGGCCGGGCCCTCGAATGCGGTGGTGTTCGGCTGTTCACCGTCCTTGACAACCAAGCCGAGCGGCAAGTCGTTGGCGACGATCTTCCACGTGGCTTTGGAGTCGCGCAGGCCCTCGATCAACCACTTCGTTTGTGCCGGACCGAAAATGCGGCCCTCGGGGCCGTTGTCGGCGTCGTTGGTGTCCTTGTAGGTCCGCATGTCCAGCACGAAGATGTCGAGCAGCGGGCCGTAGGAGATCTTGCGGTAGAGGCGACCGTCCACCGCCTCCTTGGGCTCCACCGGCATCCACTCGTGGAACGCCTGCCAGGCGCGGGTGGCCAGGACGTCCATGCTGCGCTCGGCGTAGCCCTTGGACTCCGGAACGAGGCCGCCGGGGTACCAGTTGTTGACCGTCTCGTGGTCGTCCCACTGCACCACCTGAGCGACCGAGGTGTTGAAGCGGAGGTAGTTCTGGTCGGTCAGGTTGTAGGCGTAGGCGCCGCGGTACTGCTGGAGGGTCTGCGCGGGAGCGCTTTTCGCCTCGGACACGGTGTTGCGCCAGATTCGCCCGTCCGGGAGTGTCACCGATTCCTTGACGGGGTTGTCCGCGTAGATGGAGTCGCCCGAGTGCAGGAACAGGTGCGGGTCGCGGGCGGCCATGGTGGAGAAGATCTTCATGCCACCGAGGTCGGGGTTGATGCCGTAACCCTGGCCGACGACGTCGCCGGACCACTGCAGCCGGATATCGGACGCGCCGGTGGGCACGGTGCGGAACACGCCGGTGATCGGTTCGGAGCGACCGCCGTCGTCACTCTCCAGCGTGACCCGGTAGTGCACCTGCTCGCCCGCGGGCAGGCCGTTGACGCGCACCCGGCCGGTGCCATCGGAATCCGGGGTGAGCAACGGTCCGGTGAATCGCCTGACGTTGGTGAATGATTCGGTGGACGCCGTCTCCACGATCAGCGTCGCCGGCCGGTCGGCCCGGGCCCAGATCAGCGCGCCGTCGCTGCGCGGGTCACCCACCGCGACACCGTGCGTCAACACCGGCCGCTGTTTGACCAGGGCCGGTCCGTCCGACGAGCACGCGGCCAGCGCGGGGGCAGCCACCAGGCCGAGTGCGGAGGTGCGCAGTAGGGTGCGGCGGGAGAAGGTCGAACCAGTCATGGGATCACCCTGGACCAGCTATCTCAACGCAATGTGAACGGGTCCGGTCTGGTGGGGTAACGGGGTGGTCGGCGCCGAGTCGCGTGGCTCACGTCGTCAGTGGAACACGAGTGGCACATCACGGAGCGGGCCGCTCGACGTGTGTCGCGCCCATGTGCCCAGCCGAATATCAGCGGACCGCTGACCGATCCCACTGGTTGAGTGCTGGATACCGTCACAGATTTATCCTGACTCAATGGATGCTGTCGATCGCGGGCTGATTCATGCGTTGCATATCGACGGGCGGGTTGCCTTTCGTGACATTGCCACGGTGCTGGGGGTTTCGGAGAACACCGTTGCTCGGCGCTATCGCAAGTTGCGTGGGGAGGGCACGGTGCGGGTGGTCGGCATGGTCAATGGTGGGCGGCTCGGGTATGTGTCCTGGACGGTTCGGGTGCGGTGCACGCCTGACGCGGCGATGTCGGTGGCGAAGGCGTTGGCGGATCGTGCGGATACGTCGTTTGTGTATCTGCTGTCCGGTGGTACCGAGGTTTCGTGCACTGTGCAGGCGGCGACCAGTCAGGAGCAGGATGCGTTGCTGCTGAACAAATTGCCGCGTACCAGTCGGGTGGTGTCGGTTTCGGCGCATCTGGTGTTGCGCGGGTTCGCGCTGCCGTCCGGGTGGGGAGGCGTGGCAGCGCTTTCGCCGGAGCAGGCGGCGGGTCTTGCACCACCCCCGGTCGAATCATCGACCGCCCCGGTCGAATTGGACGACGGGGATCGGGCATTGCTGCATGCGCTCAATCGGGATGGTCGCGCGTCCTATGCGGAGTTGTCGACGGTGACCGGGTGGTCGGAGTCGACGGTGCGGCGTCGCCTCGCGATGCTGCGTCGCACGGGTGTGTTGCAGTTCCACCTCGACATGCCGCCTGCCGCGATCGGGTTTCGAACCGAGGCGCGGCTGTGGATCAACGCCCAGCCCGCTGACGTCGTGGATGTCGCCGAAGCTCTGGCGCGCAGGTCCGAGGTCGCTTTCGCCGCCCTGACCACCGGCTCGACCAACCTACTGGTGGCGGTCAACTGCCGCGACACCACCGATCTGAGCTTGTTCCTGACCGAACGAATCGCCCCGCTGCACGGCGTCAACTCGATGGAAACCGCGCCCATCATCAGAACCATCAAGCGGGCGGGAGCGCTGCTGCTCTGACGGTGGAAGTTGTTGTGGGGCAATGGACTGCCCGCGGGTGGCGGCGTTGAGCGGCCTGACGTGGCAGTGGGTCGCCGGCGAACCCGCCGCCGGACCGAGATGCCGAGCGGGTCCTGGCAGCCGAATCGCGAGATGGTGTTCGGTGGGGACGGTTCCCCGATACCGCGAACGCCGCCAGTCAGCTGTTGGGCTGGCTAGCGGCGTTCTGGTGTCTGGAAGGGCTCAGCTGGCGGCGGTGTGCGGGATGCGGGTTGCTTCGCGGGCGCTGCCGTTGGGGATGTTCTTCTTCAGGCTGGCCGCGTAGACGTCTACGTATTCTTGGCCGCCGAGTTGCATGAGTTCGTACATGACCTCGTCGGTGACGGCGCGTTCGACGAAACGGTTGCCGCCCATGCCTTCGTAGCGGGAGAAGTCGATGGGGGTGCCGAACTTGACGGTGACCTTGCGGCGGCGCCAGCGGAACGGTCCGGGCGGGCTCACGTCGTCGGTGCCGATGACGGCGACCGGGATGACGGGGACGCCGGTTTCCAGCGCGAGGCGGGCGAGGCCGGTCTTGCCCTTGTACAGGCGGCCGTCGGGTGAGCGGGTGCCCTCGGGGTAGAGGCCGACGAGGCGGCCCTGGTCGAGCAGCTTGCGCGCGGCGTTGAGGGCGTCCTCGGCCGCGTCGGCGCCGGTGCGGTCGATCGGGAACTGACCGGAGGTGGTGAAGAACCACTTCTGGAAGGCGCCCTTGATGCCCGGGGTGTTGAAGTATTCGGCCTTGGCCAGATAGTTGATGCGCCGCGGGCTCAGCAGCGGCGCGAACAGCCAGTCCGCGAAGGAGAGGTGGTTACCCGCCATGATCGCCGGACCGTCCGCCGGAATGTTCTCCACACCCTCGACCGTGGGTCGGTTGTAGAGATGCATGAACGGTCCCAGCAGCACGTACTTCAGCAGCCAGTAGAACATGACGTCCTTCCCCCGGGACCGGGATAGAGGCGGGCACCTGCGTCAGTTGCCGACTTTACCGCTGGAGCCAGATCACATCCAACCGCAGCGGCGAATCTCACCACACTCTGCCATGAGCAAGGTGACACGCCGTAATCGGCGACCGGAAGCAGATTCCTCGGCGACCGGAATTGGGTCATCGGCGACCGAAGCAAGCGTTCATGGATCGAATACCACTGCCGCAGGTGATGAAACGTCATCCGCCCGGATAGTGTCGGCCAGGCGTCGCCGAGCAATCCCACGTGTCCGGGGGTCGCCCGCCGCCTTGTAGCGACCCGCCTTGTCAGAATCCGCTCATCCCGCGAGTCCTGGGCTGGGCACTGCCGCACGCCTTCTCGGTAGACGCACCCTGGGCCACGGTGCAGCCGCCGCGTGGGTTCGCGCGATCAGTCCACCTCAGGGCGCGCATTGGGTGCGTAGGTCGAAGGAACGCATGCGGATCCACAACAGACCCACGAACGAGGCGGAGTGTTCAAGATCAGGGGGAACCTGTGCTGGCATCGCCCAAGAGGCCAACTGCAACAGTTCCCCATGATCTTGGTCCACACCGAACGTCTCCGCTGTGGCCGAGTCGGTCAGGGCTGCTTCATGATCAACGGCGGACGCTGAGCCGGTCAGGGGCCGTTGACGGGGTCAGCGGCTGCGGGCTACTCGGGAGGACTTGCGTTCGGTTTCGATCAGCGCGGCGCGGGCCAGGTCGGCGGCGCCGATCATGCCTGCGGCTTCGCCGAGTTGGGTGGTGCGGATGCGGGCGAGGGGGCGGTGGCCCGCACCGGTTACCGAGCGGGCGTATTCCTCCCGGGCTTCGTCGAGGAACAGGGGAGCGGAGCTGCTGACGCCGCCCGCGATGACGACGAGGTCGGGGTCGAAGATATCGCTGACGAACGCCAGGCCGAGGCCGAGCCAGCGGGCGAAATCCTCCATCACCCGGACCGCGAGCGGGTCGCCGTCCTGGGCGGCGTTGGCGACACGGCGGCCGGTGAGTGAGCCGGGGTCGCGATAGACGTCCTTGGCGAGGACCGAGCGGACCGGATCGGTGGCCAGCATTTCGATCGCGATGTCGGCGAGTGCCGTTCCGCTGCAATACCTTTCCCAGCAGCCGCGTTTACCGCACGGGCAGGCACGGCCTTGCGGGACGACCTGCAGATGGCCGAGTTCCGGTGCGACGCCGTGGGTTCCGCGATACAGCTGGCCATCGATGAGCAGCGCGGCGCCGATGCCGGTGCCGATCGCGACGAGCACCACATTGTGGCCGCCCGCCGCCGCGCCGAACCGATACTCGGCCCACATGGCGGCATTCGCGTCGTGCTCGAGGATGACGGGCAGCTCCAGCCGTTCGGTGAGCCGCTGCGCGACGGGGGTGTCCTGCCAGGGCAGATGTGGGGCGAAGCGGACGGTGGAACGGTCGCCGTTGATGAAACCGGCGACGGCCAAGCCCACCGCGCCGATCGGATGCCGTTGGCACAGTTCGCGAACGGACCGGGCGAGGGCATCCTCGAGCGCCTTGGCCGAATGCGGGGTCGGCGCCTGGACGGTATCGAGGACCTCGCCGCTGGTGTCGATCACCGATGCGCGAATGTTGGTGCCGCCGACGTCGATTCCGACGGTCAGCGGTCGCGCACCTGCTATGCGGTGCGTCATGCCTTGATCGTCACGGGGATGCTGACATAGCGGGACCGCTTGGTCGACCGCGATGTGTGTTGTCCGGCAGCGGATTCCGCTCGGGGCGAGGTGCCGGTTGAATAGTCCTGTGGCACACCATGATTGTGCTGTGGGCCGCCGGTCGGATCGGATTCCGGCATGACCGGATCGACCGGAACTCCGGCGAGGGCCTCGCGCAGCACCGTCACGATGGCGGTGCCGTGATCGGCCACGGTCTGCAGCACCTCGTGGTGTTGCCCACGCATCAGTGCGGCAGCCGCGCAAACGGGACACCAGCTGCAACTCGACCATTCGACCTGTCCATCGGCGGCCTGGCGCAATACCGGCTCCACCCGCTCCAGCACGGATTCGGCAAGCAGCTTCAATTCCGCGACGAACTCGGCCATGCCATCCGGAACACCTTCGCCTACAGCACCTTTCGGCTGCCCACCAGCGTCCTCGGCACCACGCGCAGCTCGATCACCGCTCATGTCCGCATCTTCGGCGCGCCAATCGGTAGCGCCGGCATCCTGATCACCGTGCGTGCGCTCACTTGCGGTGTCCTGCTCTGGATTACCCGCGTGGTCACCGCTGCCGGTGCTCCGCCTGAAGAAACCACGGGTTCGATCGCCGCTCGTGTTCGCCGCACCGGCACTCCGGCTCGCGGTGTCGGCCTCCGAGTCGTCGGGTCCGTCCGCGTTTCGGCGCCAGCCAGGCCCACTTCGATCGCTGCCCATAGCAGTCCGACCTGCGTGCGTGTCCGGTCGGCCCGAGCCGTGCGCGGCTCGATCGCTGCTCAGGTCCGGCCCGTCGGCACCCTGGTCGGTGTGCGGGTCCGTTCCGTCCGCGCTTCGGCCGGAGCCACGCGCTGCTCGATCACCGGAGTCTGCTGCGCGCCAACCAGCAGAGTCGGCGACCCGATCACCCTGTGCGCCACGGCTTGCAGCGTCCCAGTCCAGTCCCTGAGCATCCTGCCCGGGCCCACCGACGTCCCGGCCCTCGGCCGATTGCCCCTTACCACCGCGCCCGAAGAACCCGCTCACCTCGCGCCCCTCGGCAGCCCGCCGGAAGAACCCGGAAGTCCGTTCACCGCTCATCGCCGCTACCTTCGGGCCATAACTGTGGATCCGGCCGGAATCGCACCACGAGATGTCCGCCGTCGAGTTCCGCACCGTCGACCGTGCACCGCCGCAATACCGGCGCAAGACGAACTCGCCGCCGGACACCGTCCGCTCCCACGATCAAATCGTCCTCCACTCGGCCAAGTCGCAGCGTTGCCGCATCGACAACGGGCAGGGGCATCCGCAGTGTGTATATCGCGCGCAGACCGGTGCCTGATTCACATCGAACCACCGGTTCGCCGGAACTCGCGTCAACCTCCGCCGGACTGTCGCTCAGCATAGGTCCTGTGCCGTCGGTGTTCCTGTCCGAGTCCACCGCGTACGACAGGGCCGCGAGCGAGGTGAGTCCGATCGGCTCCGGTCCGGTGTGCTGGGCGATCAGCAGCGGAATACCCGGCATCGAGCGTGCTAATTCGGCGATGGCGGCGAGCTGTTCGCCACGCCGATTCAGATACCAGTGCACCGCGGGATGCTCGGTGTCGAGCGGAGAGGTGGGCGGCAGCACCTTGTTGACCACCACCGCGTCCAGCCGCAGCCCGAGCAGCGTGGCGGCGGACCGGACCCGCTCGGATTCGGCGAGGGTGACCCGTTCGGCGACGGTGATGAGCCGCGCGCCGGTGCGCTGATGGTCGGCGAGCAGATCGCGGACCTCGGTGACCGCCTTGACGATCCGTTCGACGGTCGCCGCGAGGATCGCCTGCCGCAGGTCGGTGCCGACGGTGCTCATCGCCCTGGCGTGCGGCGGCCAGATCCGCTCGAGGTAGCCGAGCAGGGTGTCCGGTGCGGTGATGATGCGCAGCATGTCGGCCGACGGCGGGCAGTCGACGACGATCACGTCCCAGTCGTCCTCGTTGGCGAACTGGGTGATCTCGACGAGCATCAGCAGTTCCTGCACGCCGGGCAGGCCGGTCAGCTCGGCCGGATCCAGCGCGGCGAGGTCGATGCCGTGCTGGTGACCGGAGCCCGGCGACAGCACCCGGACCACGTCGCGGAACCGATCCTCCAGCAGCGCAAGGGAATCCACCTCGATCACGTCGAGGCCGGGCAGCACGTTCGCGATGCCGGTGACGGTGCCCGGATCGTGTGGAAAACGAAATCCGAGCGCGTCGCCGAGCGAATGCGCCTGGTCGAGCGAGGCCACCAGCACGCGGCTACCCGCCCTGGCATAGGACATGGCGGTGGCGCATGCCAGCGTCGTCTTGCCTACCCCGCCTTTGCCGATGAACAGTTCGACCCGGGTCGTGTGCGTCGTCAGCCTTCGACCCGTTTCTTCAGTTCTTTCAGCGCGGTATCGGTGATCACCTTCTCGGCCTTGCGTTTGAACATGCCGATCATCGGGATGTTCAGGTCGACCGTGAGCGTGTAGACGACCTCGGTGTTGCCGTCGGGTTGATCGATGAGTTCGTAGGTGCCGTTCTGCGCCTTCTGCAGCTCACCGCTGACCAGCGTCCAGCTGACCGCCTTGTTGTCCGGGCGCCAGGTATAGGAGAGGACATAGCTGTCCTTCACCACGCCCGCGTCCAGCACGAACCGCGCGGTGCGCGCCCGGCCGTCCGGTCCTTTTTCCTGTACTTCGACCGATTTCGCCGCCGAGACCCACTCCGGGTAGGACTCCAGATCGGCGATGACGGACATCACCTGCTGCGACGGGGCCTCGATGATGATCGACCTCTGGGTCCTGTCGGCCATGGCGGACAGCGGTTCCTTTCAGCGACGGTCGTGGGGGATGGGAGCCGGCGAATACTGGCGGAGCGTCAGGAGGCGTGCGCGGGTGCGACACCGGCCGGGCGGCCTGCCTCCAGCCGGGACTTCAATTCGAACGCCATGTTGCGGCCCGCGACGCGGCGGGCACGGTTGGCGGCGGCCATCCGATGCTGCGGGATCGCGGGTTGCGGTTCGGCGTGCAGGAAGTAGTGCACGATCACGCCGTCGAGCGCGGGCTGCAACCAGACTTCCATGGTTCCGTCCAGCGCGCCGCTGACGGTCCAGCGGATTCCCTTGTCGCCCCGGTCTTCCCGGACAACGAGGGTCAGGTCCGGCCACCAGCGGCGCCAGTTGTTCGGTGCCGATAGGACATCGGCGACGGCGATCCCTGGCGCGGCGACGAAGGTTTGGTCGGCGACCTGGATAGTGCTCACAGCGCTGAGCCTAATGGATGGCCTGGCACAACGACGCTTCGCTGACGCCTGCCGCTTCACCGCAGTAGCTGGCGGAGCCGGGCGCCGTGGGTGTCCCAGCGCCAGCGTTCCTCGACGAAGGCCCGGCCCGCTGCGCCCATCCTGGCGGCCGCGTCGGGGTCGGAAAGGATGTCTACCAGGGCGTCCGTGATCTGCTGGACACTGCGACCGTCCACTACGCGCCCGGTTTCGCCCTCGATGACCGTTTCCGGAGCACCGCCGGAACGGCCCGCGACGACCGGCACGCCCGAGGCGGAGGCTTCGAGGTAGACGATGCCGAGCCCTTCCACGTCGAGGCCCGCGCCACGGGTGCGGCACGGCATGGCGAAGACGTCGGCGAGGGTGTGGTGGGCGGCGAGTTCCCCGGAGGGGACGCGGCCGGTGAAGATGACGTCATCGGAGACGCCCGCGGCGATGGCGAGTTGACGCAGCTTTTCCTCATAGGGACCGCCGCCCGCGATCACCAGCACGGCACTGGGGACGCGGTCACGGATCTCGCGCATCGCGACGATCAACGCGTCCTGACCCTTGCGAGGGACCAGGCGGGACAGGCAGAGGATGGTCGGGCGGTCGCCGAGTCCGTAGCGGTCGCGCAGTTCCGCACGTGCGGCCGGGTCCGGGCGGAACGCATCGGTGTCCACGCCAGGCGGCAGATACTCCAGCGCGGCGTTGCGTCCGAACGCCGACGCGAAACGGCCGCGCGTGTACTTGCTGACATAGGTGACCACGTCGGTGTGCTCACCGATCTGGCGCAGCGCCTGCCTGGCGCCGGGCAGCATGGACCAGCCGACCTCGTGCCCGTGCGTGCTGGCCAGGATGCGCTCGGCCCCCGCGCGCCGCAGCACCGGCGACATCAGCGCGAGCGGTGCGGCCGCGCCGAACCACACGGTGTCGCATTTCTCGCTGCGCAGCAGCCGCGCGGCCCGGCGCATCACCAGCGGGGTCGGCAGCATCAGCGTGGTGGGGTGGCGGACCACCTGAAACTTCTGTTTGGCATCGAATTTCAGGTGGCTGTCGCCGCGCCAGCGCGGCGCGTACACGACGAGATCATCCGGCGGGAGCTGACCGGCCAAGGCATGCAGATAGGACTGAATACCACCCGGCCGCGGCGGGAAATCATTGGTCACCAGCAGAGTTCGGGCCATGGTGACAACCTACTGTGTTGGTTTTGCGCGGGCTTCGCGCGGCGGCTCAGATCGCTTGCGTGGACAGCCAGTCGCGCCAGTCGGCGACGAAATCGGCGCGAGTTGTGCCGAGCACATTCTGCAGAATCTGGTCTTCGGTGTCCGGGGTTTGGCGGGCCGCGGCGATCTGGCGGTAGAGCTCGACCAGTCGGGGTTGGTCGTATGTGTCGGCGATGTAGGCGCAGACGGACCAGGCTTGTTCGTAGGTTCCTGCGGCATTGCGGCCGGTGAAGTCGGGATCGGCCGGGAGGTCGCCGGGGAGGTCGCGGAGTCGGGCCTGCGCGGTGAGGGTGGGGGCGATGTCGGCGAAGCGGTGGCCCTGGCCGCGGTGGGCGACGTAGTCGGCGAAACCCTCGAGCATCCACAGCGGTGCGCCGTCGCGGGTCTCGGCGCGGGTGGCGATGTGGGTGAGTTCGTGGCGGAGCAGGGTGCGCAGGCCGTCGGGGTCGAGGCGGCGGCCCGCATCGGGGCTGAACACGATGCGCTGGCCGGTCGGCTGGGTGCCCGGTGCGAACGGGTCGGCCACCGAGGCGGCGGCGACCTCGGCGGACATGGTGCCCGCGTGCACGAGTCCGGCGAATTCGGCGGGGGAGGAGGCGACGACGACCGTGCTGGCTTGCGCCCAGTCCTTGCCCCACACGTCGGTGACCGCGGTGGTCGCGGCGGCGAGTTCCCGCTCCAGGACGTCGATTTCGACGCGCTGCGCGGGATGGCCGACTACCAGCGATTGCTGCCCGTCGCCGGTCGCCACCTGGTGGGCGAGTATCGGACCGAATGGTTCGATACTGCGTCGCACCTCGGCCAAGCGCGGATCGCCGGCGGGGGCCTGTCCGACAGCATCGGTGGTCGCCTGTGCCGCATGCGGTTTCGGTAGCGCCGAATTCGGCAGCATGATCAGGGCACCGCAGAAACCGGTGAACGCGATCACCATCGCCACGGTCAAGCAGAACTCGAACCGCCGCCGCGCCGACCACCACGCGCGCAGACCGCGCAGGTCACTCATCGCTGTGCCTTCGCGCTCAGCGCAGATAAGTCGGGGTCGGACAGGTCATGCCCATTCATGGTTGGTCAGTATCGCCGAGCGGAGTTGTAGGGCGTCGAGCCCATGGGGGCGACGGCGACCGGGACACCGAACGTGGAGGCGTGCAACATGAGTCCGTTGCCCGCGTAGATGCCTACGTGGGAGATGTCGGAGTAGAAGAACACGACGTCGCCGGGCTGCAGTTCATCCTTGGCGACCGGCGTGCCGTAGGTCGCCTGCGCGGAGCTGGTGCGCGGGACGTTCTTGCCGACCTGTTTGAACGCCCACTGGACGAGTCCGGAGCAGTCGAACTGGTTCGGGCCGGTCGCGCCCCATACGTACGGGTCGCCGATGCGGGTGAGGCCCGCGGCCAATGCGCTGGTGCCGCTGCCGGGTACCAGGCCCTGCAGCAGGCTGTCGCGGTCGAAGCCGGGCGGGAAGGGTGAACCGGCGAGGGCGGACTTGTCCTTGGTGGACAGCGAGCCCCACGCCTGCACCACCTGGGCGATGGCGCCGCCGAGGTCGCTGCGTTTGCGTTCCAGGTCGGCGCGCACCGTGTCGGCCTTGTCGGCGGCCGCGCGGGCCTCGTCGGCGGCTCGGCGCGCGACGGTTTCCGCTGCGTTGGCGGAGTCGGTCGCCACCTTGTACTGGTCCAGCTGTGCGGAGGTCTGCGCGGCGAGCACGTCCAGCGTCGACATCTGGTCGAGCAGTTGCTGCGGGGAATCGCTGACCAGCACGGCGAACAGTCGGTTGGTGCGCGCGCCCTGATAGGCGGCGATCGCGGTCCGGTCGATGATCGGCTGGTACTTGCGCACCTCGTCGCGGGCTCGGTTCACCACGTCGGTGCTCGCGGCCAGCTTGGCGTCCGCGTCGCGCTGGATCACCTGTTTGGCGTCGAGGTCGTTCTGCGCGTCGAGCGCCTGCTGATTGAGTTGCTCGGACTGTCGCGAGAGGTCGATCATTCGCTGCACGGCCTCGCTGGCCGTGGACGGGAGTGCGACCGGATCAGCTCCGGCCGGACTGCCACCGTAGAGGGCGGTGGTGGCCAGGACGCCGACCGCCAGGGCCCCTCCCACCAGACGTCGCGTGCCATGTCTCCGGTGTGTTGCCACAGCCTGCCGTGCCCCGCTCTCTCGTGAAACGATCTCTCTGGAACCGACGATCTGAACCGACGAGCCCCTGTCTACGAAAAACGAGGTTTGCGCTGTGCGCGCCTCGGGTAATTCGAGAAGGTCTCGATTAGGTTACGGAACGGCCTGGGTCTGTGTCCAGTAGAGAACGAAATGATCACAGGAACCGTCCGGCGGTCGGGCCGCGACGTACGGCCCGACCAGCGGTTTCTCAGAAGCGACGGGCTCCGGCGACCGGCATCGAAGAGATCGGGGCCACCTGCACGGGCGTGCCGGCGGTGGACGCGTGCACGACATTGCCGTCACCGGCGTACAGGCCGGAGTGGCCGCCGCCGTAGAACGACACCAGGTCGCCCGGCTGCAGGTCGTCCATCGAGACCGGGCTGCCCGCGGACAGCTGGGCGCCGCTGGTGCGCGGCAGCTCCAAGCCGGCCTGCTCGTAGGACCACTTGACCAGGCCGGAGCAGTCGAACGCGTTCGGGCCCGCGGCGCCGTACACGTACGGTGCGCCGAGCTTGCTCATGGCGGCGTCGAGGGCCTCCTCGCCGATCGTCCGCTTCGGGGCGACGAACGGCAGCGGCGCCTGGCCCGGCAGTTCGATGCCCGGGATGCCCTGCGGGATCTGGATCTCGTTCGGCACCTCGAAGGTTCCCACGCCGGGGATGTTCACCGGCTGGGCCGATGCGGGGGCGGCCGGAAGCAGGAACGCGCCGATGGTGGCAGCGCCGACGGCCCCGGCGGCGACGGCACGCTGCGCCGAACGCTTGACGGATTTGGTCGTCATGATGCGGTACTCCCAATCTGCCCCACGACGCCGCACCCTGACTGGTGCCGCGGACTTCGTGTCGTTCGCACCGAGTTGGTGCGTCGGACTCCGTGAGGTCTCGAAAAGGTTACGAACACATCACGGGGGTTTGTAAAGTCCGCCTCCTGCGAAATGCGTGCGCGGGTGTGAATTCACGCTTAAACAGTGTGAGATATATCCCAACAATCACGAATAGATAACGACGCGTTCTCGGCGGCGAGCTTCCCGGTCGCTATCTCGGTCAGCGATGCCATGCTTCCCGGGCGGGTCGGCGGGAACCTTTTGGACATTCCCCCAGGTCGCTCCGTTCATCTCGGGGACATCTGCGGGTCCGATACCGACCGATCGGCCCTTCGGCTGTGATCGGTCACAGCGAGCGTCAAGCGGCCCGCCTCCGTCGCTCGACACGCCCGACCGATTGATACGGTTTATGTAACAATGTGACCTGCATCACTTTTTGGCTTTCTAGATCATTTCATGGGTAGTCGAGCTTAAATACGCACGGCGTAATTCAGACATTTCCTGGCGTTTTCGTGTGCGCTCAACTCTGCCCGCGTGCGCCCGTCCTTGTCGGACCCACCCCCTACGCTCCAGCCCGTGTCCGACCCCGCGCCGCGCAAGGCCGCCGCTCAGCAGCTGGTCTTCGATGACCTCGACACGCCTCTCTTCGACACCACTTTCGTGGTCGTCGACCTGGAGACCACCGGGACCAGTCCCGGTGGTGACGCGATCACCGAGATAGGCGCGGTGAAGGTGCGCGGCGGTGAGGTGCTCGGCGAGTTCGCCACGCTGGTCAACCCCGGACGGGCGGTGCCGCCCGCGATCGTGCAGGTCACCGGGATTACCACCGCCATGGTCTACGCGGCGCCCACCATCGCGTCGGTGCTGCCCGGTTTCCTCGAGTTCGCATCGGGCGCGGTGCTGGTCGCGCACAACGCGCGGTTCGACATGGCGTTTCTGAAGGCCGCCGCGGCGGCGAACGACATGGCGTGGCCCGTGGCGACCGTGCTGTGCACCGTGAAGCTGGCCCGCCGGGTGCTCGGCCGGGACGAGGCGCCGTCGGTTCGGTTGAGCGCGCTGGCCCAGCTGCTCGGCGCGAGCACACAGCCGACGCACCGGGCCCTGGACGACGCGCGAGCGACCGTCGACGTGCTGCACGCGCTGATCGCCCGGGTCGGCAATCAAGGCGTGCACAGCCTCACCGAGCTGGTCGACTACCTGCCCGACGTCACCCCGCGCCAGCGCGCCAAGCGCGTCCTCGCCGCCGACATGCCCGCGAGCCCCGGCGTGTACCTGTTCCGCGGGCCGACCGACGAGGTCCTCTATATCGGTACGGCAGTGAATCTGCGCCGGCGAGTACGCAACTACTTCACCGGCTCGGAGACCCGCGGGCGGATGAAGGAGATGGTCGCCCTGGCCACCCGGGTCGACCATGTGGTCTGCGCACACGCGCTGGAGGCCGGTGTCCGCGAGCTGCGCCTGCTCGTCGCGCACACCCCGCCGTACAACCGCCGCTCGAAGTTCCCGAAGCGGGCCTGGTGGATCACGCTCACCGACGAGCCCTTTCCCAGATTCTCCATCGTGCGCACCCCGAACCGGGATGCGCTGGGGCCCTTCAACTCTCGCGCCGACGCAACCGAGCTGGCGGTGATCATCGCCGAATACACCGGCCTGCGCACCTGCAGTACCCGCCTGCCTCGGCACGGCTTGCACGAGTGTCCGCCCGCGATCGTCGGCGGGTGCCCGGCAGCCGCCTCCGGCACTCCTATTAATACAGAGGAATACGCGCCCGCCGCCGCGCTCGTCCGCGCACTGTTCGCCGGTTACTCCGACACTCCACTGCGCACCATGCTCGACCGCATCGAAACCCATTCCCGCGCCGAACATTTCGAGGCAGCAGCCCGCCTCCGCGACCGCACCGCCGCCGTCGTCCGCGCCCTGCACCGCACCCAGCGCCTCGCCGCCATCGCCCGCATCGCGGAATTGATCGCCGCCCACCCCGACGGCGCTGGCGGCTGGGAGTTCGCCGTCATCCGCTACGGACGCCTCGCGGGTGCGGGAAACGCCGCACGAGGCGTGCCACCCATGGCCGTCGTCGAACAGATCGTCGCGGCCGCCGAAACCGTGATCCCCGAGGGCGGCGTATCCGCTGAGGTCCAGATCGTGGCGGACATTCCCGCCGCAACGCCCCGATCGTCCGCGCGGGCACCAGAGCAGGGGGCCGCCCGTTTCACTGCAACATCGGAGGCAATCCGCTCCATTGCGCCGGATCACGATGGGCGGCTCGAAGATTCGGCAGGTCGTTATGCGGCACACCGTGATGCAGTGAGCGGCGCTGCGGCGGGTGGCGATGTGGTGAGTGGTGCTGTGGTGGGCGGTACTGCGGTGGGCGGTACTGCGGTGGGTGGTGCTGTGGTGGGTGGCGATGCGGTGGGCGGTACTGCGGTGGGTGGCGATGCGGCAGGCGATCGTGCGGCGGGTGTAGGTCAAGCGCGAGGCACGGTGGCTGGTGGCGATGCGGGAGTCCGCGACGAGGCCAGCGGCGATGCGGCAGGCGATCGCGTGGCGGGTGGCGATGCGGCAGGCGATCGTGCGGTGGGTGTCCGTATGGCGCGTGATTACGCAGCGGGTGGTGGTGTGGCTGACGGCGATGCAGTTGGTGGCACCGGAGCCAGTGGTATGGCTGGTGGCGCTGCAGTAGGCGGTCAAGCGGCAGTTGATCGCTCGGCGGGTGTTGGTGAAGCGCGAGGCGTGGTGGCTGGTGGCGATGCGGGAGTCCGCGACGAGGCCAGCGGCGATGCGGCGGGTGATCGCGTGGCGGGTGGCGATGCGGCGGGCAGCGATGTGACAGGCGCCAGTCCGGTAGGCGGTGGTGCGGCTGAGGCGCCGTCAGTGTTCGGTGTCGCGGCACCGGAATGGGTGCCGATCAATGTGCCGCCGTTGCGCGGGGCCTCGCCGGAGGAGGCGGCGCTTGTTGTGCGGTGGTTGGCGCGGGCGGGGGTGCGGATCGTGCGGACGAGTGAGGGGTATCGGGAGCCGCTGTATGGGGCCGGGCGGTGGTTGGGGTGGGCGGAGGTGGCGGATGCGGCGGCGCACGCCCAACCCGATGGGGAGGCGTATGTCGAACGCTTAGGCTGAGCGCATGATTACCGCGATCGTGATGATTGACGCCGACAATGGCCGCATTCCCGAGACCGCGCAGGCCGTTGCGGACACCGACGGTGTTGCCGAGGTGTACTCCTGCGCGGGTGACGTGGATCTGATCGCGATCGTGCGGGTGCGCGACCACGAGCAGATCGCCGAGGTGGTGACCAACCGGATCGACAAGGTCGCCGGCGTCGCGCGGACCACCACGCACATCGCGTTCAAGTCCTATGCCAGTGCGGATACCGAGGCCGGGTTCTCGCTGGGGGAGTGAGCGGGATCAGCTCCGCAACATCGAACTGCCGGTGTAGGTGCCGCTGCCGCGAGCAGCGAGGATGCCGGAAGCGGCACCGACGCAGTGGTCGTTCATATATATGGTCACCGTGCGGTCGCTGTTGTTCTTGAATTTGCGTGGCGCGTTGGGCCCGAGGTCGATGCACCCGGACTGCCCGCCGTAATCGGTTCCGTCGACGAGCAATTCACCCTCCGCCGCACCGGCCAGCGGGGCGACGTACACGGCTATCACCGAAAGCACCCCGAGTGCGATCCGAACGCTGTGCTTCATGCTGCGCTCCTTCGTTGATCGGAGCCGGGGTTCTCGCGGGGAGAGGGATCAGCTGACGATCATCGACTTCCCGGTGAACGGGCCGCTGTCGTGCGGCGAGAGGACCCCGGTGGAGACGCCCTGACAGGTGGCGTCGGCATAGATCGTCACCACACTGTCGGAGTCGTTCTGAAAATCACGGATCGCGTCATCGCCGAGCAGAACGCACCCGTTTCGACCGGTGTAGTTCACGCCGTTCACGAACAGCCCGCACCCATCGGCCACGGCGCTCGGAGCGCCCGCGCAGACAGCTACCGCCGTAAGACCCCCGACTACTGCACGAACGCTGCGTCGCATGCTGTGCTCCTCGCCGCTCGAGCCGTCCGGCCCAAACCCGCACCGAGTCGGCTGTGTAATAGAGGCGCCAATCTAGCTACCGCTCTGACCACATCTTATGCACATCAGCTATCGCAATGCCGCATGTTCCGCGCTGAACCAACGAACCGGCACTCGGCGATCCCGAACCCACAAGCCTGCCGCACGAGCACCGCCCGGTGAACACACCCGCTACACCTTCAGCGCGTTCGCCGGGCACGGCCGATCACCCGCAACCGAACGCCAGCAGCGCCGCGCACGTTCCACCTCGCTGCGCCCGAAATCGCTGGCAATTGCGCGCGCCGAACGAATGCGCGCGCGCCGAACGAATGCGTGCGCAGCGAACGAATACGTGCGCAGCGAACGAATGCGTGCGCGGGACGCCGCCTCCTCAGCGGGTAGCCAGCCGCCGCTGCGCCCGCGGCATGGTGGCGGTTGTCACTGCTCGCGTTTCGTCGTGCTGCGCCTGATATTGCTGACGATTGTGTGCGCGGCGACCGAAAGTGTGCGCGGCGGCAATGTGGACCACCCCTGCGGGGCGTACGTGGAGCGTGCGGGTCAGCGGTCGCCGAGGGTGACGGTCAGCTTTGTCCAGCGTTCGAGGAGCGCGGCCGCCTTGCCCGAATCGATGGCGGCGGCGGCTCGCTCGATTCCTCCTGTCAGGGCGTCGTGTATGTCGGCCGCGTAATCGACTGTGCCCTGGGACAAGTCGTAGGCGACGATGGCGGCTGCTGAGTTCACCAGGACCGCGTCTCGTACCGCGCCGGTTGTTCCGGCGAAGACACTTCGGGCCACGCCCGCGTTGACCTCGGCGTCGCCGCCGCGCAGCGCCTCCAGGTCGACGCGGGGGATGCCGAGGCGGGTCGGGTCGATCGTGGTCTCGCGCATTCGGCCGCCGGATACCACCCAGGCGGCGGTGGTGTCGGAGGTGGTGATCTCGTCGAGGCCGTCGTTGCCCCGCACCACCAGCGCGCTTCCGCCGCGTGCAGCGAACACGCCTGCGATCACCGGGAGCAGGTCGGTGAACGCGCAGCCGACCAGTCCGGCGCGCGGTTGCGCCGGATTCGTCAGCGGCCCGAGCACATTGAAGACGGTGGGGATGCCGATTTCCTTGCGTGCCGCGCCCGCGAATCGCAGCGCGGGATGGAATACCGGCGCGAAACAGAAGCCGATCCCGACCTCGCGCACGCAGCGCGCCACCGCCTCCGGCCCGAGCGCGAGTCGCACGCCGAGCGATTCGAGCACGTCGGCGCCGCCGCTCTTGGACGAGGCCGCGCGGTTGCCGTGCTTGACCACCGGAACCCCGGCCGCGGCGACCACGATCGAGGACATGGTGGAGATGTTCACCGAACCGGATCGGTCACCGCCGGTGCCGACGATGTCCACCGCGTCGCCGTCGATGTGCACCAACCTGGCGTGTTCGAGCATGCCGGTGGCGAGGCCGGTCAGCTCGGCCGCGGTCGGCCCCTTGATCTTGATGGCGACGCCGAACGCCGCGATCTGGGCGGAGGTGGCGTTGTCCGACATGATCTCGTCCATCGCCCATGCCGTGTCGTCCGCGGCCAGGTCGCCACCGTCTGCGAGGGTTCCGAGCACCTGGGGCCAGCTGCGCACGCTCATGACTCCACCTCGCCGGCGCTCGGTTCCGTCACGCGCGCGGCGCGCTGTGTCACGATTCGCTCGCTGCGCTCGCTCATGAACTTACTTTCTCCCGTCACACTGGTTTCACACCAGTTTGTCGCGCAGTAGCCTACTGCCCGCTGTCGGGGCTGAGCTCGTCGTTAAAACGCGCACGGCCCAGTTCGCGAGAACTTACGGCTGCGGCCCGGCGCCGGGCCCGGATTCTTCGGTCGCGGGACGCGGTTGCAGCGCATCCCAGCCGTCCGCAGTGCCCTCGTGCCGCTGCGCCAGCCCCGCCATCCGCGAACGCTCCTGCGAACAGTGCAGCGCGTCGAGCACCTGCACCCGCTGCAGGATCACCGTTTCCAGCGCATCGGTCCCCGGCCCACCAACCTGCGGCGCGGGCGCGTACCCGTCCTGCGCCGCGATCGCACACACCGCCGCGACCTGACCCGGCGGAATCCGCAGACGATGCCGCAACACCACCTCCGCCTCCGGCGCCAGCTCACCGGCCCGCGCCAGCGCCGCCGAACAGGCCTCGGCGTCATCGAAACTCGCCGCGACCACCACCAGATCGGCCCTGCTCGGATCCAACGGCACCGGCCCGCCGCGCCCGAACAATCGACCCAACCACCGCGCTGCCACATCGCCTCCATCTCAGCTTTTACTTACGCACGCCTGTCATGCTGTGGTCCAGCTACCCGAGGGCACGCGGACCCGGCACGTAAACACGTCCCGACCGACGCCGCCATGTCGCGGGCGGCCCGACCTCAACACGCCGAGCCCTGGTCGAGAGGCCGTCTGTCCGTGGGTTTTCCGACACGGAGACACAAGTTTCGCACCCGGGTACTTGTGTCGTACTACGACGAGTCATACTTACCCCCGTGACGACCGCAGTAGGGACCCCCGGATCGGCCATTACCCAGCGTGTGCACTCGCTGAATCGGCCCAACATGGTCAGCGTCGGTACCATCATCTGGCTGTCCAGCGAGTTGATGTTCTTCGCCGGCCTCTTCGCGATGTATTTCGTCGCGCGCGCACAGGCGCACGGCGTCTGGCCGCCGGAACCGACCGAGTTGAACCTCAAGCTCGCCGTGCCGGTCACCGCCGTGCTGGTCGCGTCTTCGTTCACCTGCCAGATGGGCGTGTTCGCCGCGGAGCGTGGCGACGTGTTCGGCCTGCGCCGCTGGTACGTCATCACCCTGATCATGGGTGCGATGTTCGTCGCCGGTCAGGGCACCGAGTACCACGCACTGGTCAAGGAAGGCACCTCGATCTCGAGCAGCGCCTACGGCTCGGTGTTCTACATCACCACCGGTTTCCACGGTTTGCACGTCATCGGCGGTCTGATCGCGTTCGTGTTCCTGCTGATCCGCACCAAGGTCAGTAAGTTCACCCCCGCGCAGGCCACCGCCGCGATCGTCGTCTCGTACTACTGGCACTTCGTCGACATCGTGTGGATCGGGTTGTTCGCCACGATCTACTTCGTCCGCTGAGTCGGGCATACCCCCAGTCTTTTGCACACGTCGGTTCCGTCTACTCCAAAGGGACACAGATGAGTTCATCTCCCCCGTCAGCGCCAGAGCCCGCCAGCAACGGGAACGGCGAGGCCAGCAAGACACGCAGGCAGCGCCGCGTTCGCCGTCGCATCGCGGGCGGGCTCGCGCTGTTGGTGGGCCTCGTCGGAGCAGGCTTCCTGGCAGCGGCTTTGACGCCGGACCCGCAGCGGGCGACCGCGAACGAGGATTCCTCGGCGCTGATCCGCGAGGGCAACCAGCTCTACGACACGTCCTGCATCACCTGCCACGGTGCGAACCTGCAGGGTGTCGAGGACCGCGGCCCGAGCCTCATCGGTGTCGGTGAGGCCGCCGTCTACTTCCAGGTGTCCTCCGGCCGCATGCCGATGGCCCGCAACGAGGCCCAGGCGCAGCGCAAGCCACCGAAGTTCGACGAGCACCAGACCGACGCGCTGATGGCGTACGTGGCGGCCAACGGTGGCGGCCCGACCGTGGTGCGCGACGCGAACGGCGAGATCGCGCAGGAGTCGCTGCGCGGCGACGACATCGCCCGCGGTTCGGAACTGTTCCGGATGAACTGCGCGTCCTGCCACAACTTCACCGGCCGCGGCGGCGCGCTGTCCTCCGGTAAGTTCGCGCCCCCGCTGGAGCCCGCCTCCGAGCAGCAGATCTACGACGCGATGATGACCGGCCCGCAGAACATGCCGAAGTTCTCCGACCGGCAGCTGTCGCCGGAAGAGAAGCGCGACATCGTCGCCTACGTCATGAACGCGAAAGAGGAGAAGGCCCCCGGCGGCTGGGACCTCGGCGGCTTCGGTCCCGCGACCGAGGGCCTGGTCATGTGGGTGATCGGTATTACGACGGTCGTCGGTGCCGCGATTTGGATCGGGTCTAGGTCATGACGGATGAGAAGGAGCCAAACGACATGGGTCGGCCGGATGAGGGCCACGACGGCGCGCCGTCGAAGGAATCCACGGGCCACGGTTCCCACGAGGTGGTGGCGGGTTCCGACGGCCACGCGGTAGCGGAGTCCGACAGCCACGCGGTGAAGAAGGACTACACCGAGGCCGAACTCGACGCGATGACGCGCGACGAGCTGGTCAAGCTCGGCACCGAGCGGGACGGCGTCGACGTCGCCTACCGGCGTGAGCGGTTCCCGGTTCCGGGCACCCGCGCCGAGAAGCGCGCCGAGCGCGCGGTCGCGTTCTGGTTCGCTGTCTCCGGCATCGCCGCGGCGGCGCTGGTCGGCGTGTACCTGTTCTGGCCGTGGAAGTTCAAGCCGTCCGACGAGGAAGGCCACACCGCCTACTCGCTGTTCACTCCGCTGGTCGGTGTCACCTTCGGCGTCTCGGTGCTGGTCATCGGTGTCGCGGTGGTGCTGATCCGCAAGATGTTCATCCCCGCCGAGCTGTCCATCCAGGACCGCCACGACGGCCCGTCGCCCGAGGTCGAGCGCCGCACCCTGGTCGCCGAGCTCACCGACGCGCTGGAAACCTCCACGCTGGCCCGCCGCAAGCTGATCACCCGCACCGCCGGTGCCGGCGTCGGCGTGCTCGGCATCGGCGCGCTGCTGGTGTTCGTCGGCGGCATGGTGAAGAACCCGTGGGCCAAGCGGGAGAAGTCGCCGCTGTGGGTCTCGGGCTGGACCCCGGACTTCGAGGGCGAGACCATCTACATCCGTCGCGACACCGGTCGCCCGGAGGACGTCGTGCTCGTCCGTCCCGAGGACATGGACGCGGGCGGCATGGAGACGGTGTTCCCGTGGAAGGAGAAGTGGCGCGGCGACGAGCACGCCACGCTCCAGTCGCTGCGCGGTATCCGCAACGCGGTCATGATGATTCGCCTGCGCACCGAGGACGCGCAGAAGGCGATCAAGCGTAAGGGCCAGGAGAGCTTCAACTACGGCGACTACTTCGCCTACTCGAAGATCTGCACCCATCTCGGTTGCCCGACGTCGTTGTTCGAGTCGCAGACCAACAAGATCCTCTGCCCCTGCCACCAGTCGCAGTTCCTGGCGACCGAATGGGGTAAGCCGGTCTTCGGTCCCGCCGCTCGCGCACTGCCGCAGCTGCCGATCACCGTCAACTCCGAGGGCTACCTGGTCGCCAACGGCGACTTCATCGAGCCGCTCGGCCCGGCCTACTGGGAGCGTCGTTCATGAGCCCTTCTGTCGCCGCACAGGCCAATGAGATGGACGAGCGGTATCAAGCCGCTGCGTTCATGAAGCGGTCGATCAACAAGGTCTTCCCGACCCACTGGTCGTTCCTGCTCGGTGAGATCGCGCTGTACGCGTTCATCATCCTGCTGCTGTCGGGTGTCTACCTGACGCTGTTCTTCGATCCGTCGATGACCGAGGTCGTCTACAACGGCTCGTACCAGCCGCTGCGTGGTGTCACCATGTCGCGGGCGTACGAGACGTCGCTGAACATCACCTTCGAGGTGCGTGGCGGTCTGTTCGTCCGCCAGGTGCATCACTGGGCCGCGCTGCTGTTCGCGGCGTCGATCATCGTGCACCTGTTCCGCATCTTCTTCACCGGCGCGTTCCGCAAGCCGCGTGAGGCGAACTGGGTGATCGGCTCGCTGCTGCTGATCCTGGCGATGTTCGAGGGCTTCTTCGGTTACTCGCTGCCCGACGACCTGCTGTCCGGCACCGGTCTGCGGGCCGCGTTCGGCGGTATCACGATGAGTATCCCGATCGCGGGCACCTGGATGCACTGGCTGATCTTCGGCGGGGACTTCCCCGGCACGATCATCATCCCGCGCCTCTACATCGCGCACGTGCTGCTGCTGCCCGGCATCATCCTGGCCTTGATCGCCGCGCACGTCGCGCTGGTCTGGTACCAGAAGCACACCCAGTTCCCGGGGCCGGGCCGTACCGAGAACAACGTGGTCGGCGCCCGCATCATCCCGGTGTTCGCCGCGGACCAGGGCGCGTTCTTCGCCTTCACCCTCGGCATCATCGGCATCATGGGCGGCTTGTTCCAGATCAATCCGATCTGGAACCTGGGTCCCTACAACCCGTCTCAGGTCTCCGCGGGTTCGCAGCCGGACTTCTACATGATGTGGACCGACGGCCTGGCCCGTCTCATGCCGCCGTGGGAGCTCTACCTGGGTCGCTACACGGTTCCCGCCGTGTTCTGGGTCGCGTTGATCATGGGCCTGGTGTTCACGGTGCTGATCATGTACCCGTGGATCGAGAAGCGGCTGACCGGCGACACCGCAGGCCACAACCTGCTGCAGCGTCCGCGCGACGTGCCGGTGCGTACCGCGATCGGCGCCATGTCGATCGGCTTCTACGTCGTGCTGACCCTGTCGTGCGTCAACGACATCGTCGCGCTGAAGTTCGACATCTCGTTGAACGCGACCACCTGGATGGGCCGCATCGGCATCCTGGTCGTGCCGCCGCTGGCGTACTTCATCGCCTACCGGTTCTGCATCGGCCTGCAGCGCAGCGACCGGGCGGTGCTCGAGCACGGCATCGAGACCGGCGTGATCAAGCGCCTGCCGCACGGTGAGTACATCGAGGTGCACCAGCCGCTCGGCCCGGTCGACGACCACGGCCACCCGATCCCGCTGGAGTACCAGGGCGCGACCGTCCCGAAGAAGATGAGCAAGCTCGGCCTGGCCGGCAAGCCCGGCACTGGCAGCTTCCTGCGCGCGGACCCGTGGCAGGAGAGCGAGCAGCACTTCGAGACCGAGCACGCCGAAGAGCACAAGCAGCTCAAGGTGTTGCAGGCGCGTCAAGAAAAAGAGCATGGTGGCAAGCACAGCCACTGATAGCTGAACAGCAAAGGCCCCGAGTCGGTTTCGACTCGGGGCCTTTGCGTTGGGTCCTGCCCTCGGCGACCCAGCGAAATCAGTTGCCGCATTGGTGAAACGAAAGGCCCCGAGTCGAATCAGACTCGGGGCCTTCGCTTTCAGGATCTACAACCGCGGCGCACTGCGGCGGGAGGCCTCGATCGCCTCGAACTTCGCCAGGTTGTGGCGGGCGTCGGCGAGCGCGTCGTGCGCGTCCGGTGGCACGGGCGGCAGCTCGGGGCGGCCGTGCGCGTCCCAGTGCTGGCGCAGCTCGTTGGTGTAGCGGGGGAGGGCGGTGGGCAGGTCGACCATGGAACCCCACAGCTGGCACAGCGCCACGTGGTCGTACGCGCCGACCCAGGCCCACAGCTCCGGCACCACCGACGAGCGCGGCACCAGGAACTTGTACAGGTCGTCGCGGATCTGCTTCCTGCTGCGCCACAGCGGCGAGGAGGGCGAGGGCAGCTGCGGCAGCACGTGCCTGCGCACCCATGGGCCCGCCCGCTCGGGATCGAATTCGGTGGACACCGCGTAGTATTCGCGCCCGTCCTCGCACACGACACCGATGGAGACCAGGTCGATGACGACCCCGTCCTCGATGAATTCGCAGTCATAAAAGTATCGAAGCGAGATCGGTCTACTCCTCAGCAATTCGGCACGGCGCCCGATGTGGCGCCGGAGCTACCTCCGAACAATCACCCTAGGTGGCCGGGGGCTCGGTTTGGCAGCCGGGCTCGGATCCCGAACCGCGATGACCAGGGGTGGCCCGTGCCACCCGTGTGGTGGGTACCGCCCGAGTCCGAGTGGTCCGTATTCTGAACGGGTGAACTGGACCGTGGACGTGCCGATCGATCGCCTGCCGGAACTGCCGCCGCTGCCTACCGAGTTGCGTAGGCGGTTGGACGAGGCGCTGTCCCGCCCCGCCTTGCAGCAGCCGTCGTGGGATCGCGAGCAGGCCGCGCAGATGCGCACCGTGCTGGAGAGCGTGCCGCCGATCTGCGTGCCGGCCGAGGTGGAGGACCTGCGCGCGCAGCTCGCCGAGGTGGCGCGTGGTGAGGCGTTCCTCATGCAGGGCGGCGACTGTGCCGAGACGTTCGCCGACAACACCGAGCCGCACATCCGCGGCAACATCCGCACGCTGCTGCAGATGGCCGTCGTGCTCACCTACGGCGCGAGCCTGCCGGTGGTCAAGGTGGCCCGGATCGCCGGCCAGTACGCGAAACCGCGCTCCTCCGATACGGATTCGCTCGGCCTCAAGTCCTACCGGGGCGACATGGTCAACGCGCTGGTCGCCGATGCCGCGCAGCGCGAGCACGACCCGTCCCGGCTGGTGCGCGCCTACGCCAACGCCAGTGCGGCGATGAACCTGGTGCGCGCGCTGACCGGCGCGGGCATGGCCGATCTGCACAAGGTGCACGACTGGAACCGTGACTTCGTCGCCAAGTCGCCCGCCGGTGCTCGCTACGAGGCGCTGGCCGAGGAGATCGACCGCGGCCTCGCCTTCATGACCGCCTGCCGGGTGAACGACCCGAGCCTGAGCTCGGCCCGCATCTACGCCAGCCACGAGGCCCTGGTCCTCGACTACGAGCGCGCCATGCTGCGCCTCAGCGAGAACGCCGCGGGCGAGCCGGTGCTGTACGACCTATCCGCACACTTCCTGTGGATCGGCGAGCGGACCAGGCAGCTCGACGGCGCGCACATCGCGCTCGCCGAACTGATCGCCAACCCGATCGGCCTGAAGATCGGCCCGACGACCACGCCCGATATGGCCGTGGAGTACGTCGAGCGGCTCGACCCGAACAACGAGCCCGGCCGGCTGACCATCGTCTCGCGGATGGGCAACGGCAAGGTCCGCGACGTGCTGCCGCCCATCATCGAGAAGGTCCAGGCCACCGGCCACCAGGTGATCTGGCAGTGCGACCCTATGCACGGCAACACCCATGAGGCCTCCACCGGTTTCAAGACCCGCCACTTCGATCGCATCGTCGACGAGGTCCAGGGCTTCTTCGAGGTGCACCACGCCCTCGGCACCCACCCCGGCGGCCTGCACATCGAACTCACCGGCGAAGACGTCACCGAATGCCTCGGCGGCGCCCAGGATATCTCCGACCTCGACCTCTCCGGCCGCTACGAAACCGCCTGCGACCCCCGCCTCAACACCCAGCAGTCGCTGGAACTCGCCTTCCTCGTCGCCGAAATGCTGCGCTGAACAAGGGTTTTCCGAGGTAACTGTCTAGGGCAGGGCGACCAAGGACACGGTGTTGCCCGCCTCGATGTTGGCGCCGACGGCCGGGGTCTGCGAGACAATGAGTGAACTGTCGCTTGCGACAAGCTGTTTCACCTCGACCTGAACGCCGAGGGATTGCAGCTTGGCCCTGGCGTTGGCGACGGTCCAGCCGCGGACGTCGGGCATCTTCAAGGCGTTGGAGACGAGCAGGGCCACACCGTCACCGGATTGGATGGTGGTGCCCGCGGCCGGATCGGTGCCGATCGCCTTGTCCGCATCGATGGTGCGGTCGAACTGAGACCTGTTCTCGCGCACCATGATTCCGGCGTCAGTGAGAATTTTGGTGGCCTCGGCGGTGGTTTTCCCACGCACGTCGGGCACCTTCACCGGCTGAGAACCCTTGCTGCGGTACACCTTTACCTGCCCGCCCATCGGGAGGACGGTGCCGGGACCCGGATCGGTCTTGGCCAGCGACCCTTTCGGCGCGGAGTTGCCGATTTCACCGGAGTCCACCGGTTGCAGCCCCGCGTCGCGAATCAGCTGGTTGACCTTGGTGATCGGATCACCCGGCTGCACATCGGGCACCTTCGGCTTGCCGCTGGACACCAGGACCGCGACCGTCGAGCCCTTGGTGACCCGCGAACCCGCCGACGGATCGCTGCCGACCACCCCGCCGACGGGAATGATGTCCGACGCCTTCTGCCGAATCTGGGTCTCGAACCCGGCATCCCGCAGCGCGGCGACCGCGCGGTCGGAGTCCATCCCGGCGATCGCCGGCACCGGCGAATATCGGCCAACGCCCAGCCACCAGCCGCCGACCCCGACGACCAGCGTGAGAATCACCACAATGGCGATCCACACCCACGTCATCCGGCGCGATTTGACCCGGTCGGGCGCGTACGCCTGATACGGCGACGCCGCATGCTGCTGCCGTACCGGCTGCTGCTGGTAGTCGTCGGGCGGACCGTAATCCACCCGCGGCCGCGGCGCGGTGACCACCTTGGTGTGCTGCACCGTCTGCGGCGTGTACGGCTCCGGCGCGTGCATCGCCGCGGGCGCGGCGGCCGGCGTGGCGATCCGATAGCTCGCGCTCAAATGCTCGGCCGACTCCTGCGGCGCGGGCACCCGGTACGGCGGCAGGTTCAGCTTCGCGCCGATCTGCCGCAGCGCCGCCGCCATCTCGTTGGCGTCGGCGTACCGGTGCGCGGGCTCGCGCGCGGTCGCCTTGGCGACCAGCTCGTCGAACTCCGGCGGCACACCCGAGATGAACCGGCTCGGGCTCGGCACATCGTTCTCGATCCGCTGATACGCCACCGATAGCGAGGTGTCTCCGGTGAACGGAACTTTTCCGGTCAACAGCTCGAAGATCAGCACGCCGAACGAATACACATCGCTGCGCGCGTCGGCTGTGCCGGTGGTCACCTGTTCGGGGGACAGGTACGCGGCAGTGCCGAGAATCACGCTGGCAGAAGTGGTGTTGGCCGCGGCCACTGCGCGAACCAGGCCGAAGTCGGCGATCTTCACCTCGCCGTTGTCGGAGATCAGCACGTTCTCCGGTTTCACGTCCCGGTGCACCAGCCCCGCCGAATGCGCGACGCCGATCGCCGCGAGCACCGGTTCGGCCACCGCGCGCACCGCGTGCGGCGGCATCGGGCCGCGTTCGCGCAGCAACTCGCGCAGCGTGCCGCCCTCGACCAACTCCATGATCAGGAACGGATACTCACCGTCGACGCCCTGGTCGTACACCGCGACCAGCGAGGAATGCTTCAGCTTGGCGACCGCACGAGCCTCGAACTCGAACCGGGACAGGAACTGCGGATCACCGGCGAACTTCGGGTCCATCACCTTGATGGCCACCGGCCGATCAAGTCGGGTGTCGACGCCCCGGAAGACCATCGACATGCCGCCGCGGGCGATCGGCGCATCGATGCGATAGCGCCCTTCCAGCATCTGGCCGATCAATTGATGTCCTCCGGCTTTCACAAAGTTCTCACCCCTCGCGGTTGATCCCACAAGTGATCGACCGCCCCGTGCGGCCCTCACGATGGTATCGACCAAACGCACCCGGGTGTCTCACGACTTGCTGCGGGTGACCGTCTACCGTTATCCGCGTGAGTGCATTTCCCTGCAGTGATGATGTCCTTCCGGAGTCCGTGGCAGTGCTGCCGCTGCCCGAGGTGGCAGACAAGCTCGGGCTCGTGGTGACCCGCGTCCATCAGATGCTGCGTGACCACCAGCTACTCGCCGTCCGCCGCGACGGCGTCGTCAGCGTCCCCGAACGCTTCTTCGACCAAGAAGGCGTAGTCAGGTTCCTGCCCGGCCTGATCACCGTGATGAAGGACGCCAAATACACCGACGAGGAGATCCTGGAATGGATCTTCACCGAGGACGACAGCCTCCCCGGCACCCCCGTCGACGCTCTGCACGGCCCCCTCGCCCGCGAGGTCATCCGCCGAGCCGCCGCCGACCCCTTCTGACTAACTGCCGGAGATCCGCACCCTCTCTCAAGACCCGCACCCGCTGCGACGCCCAGAGTCGGTGCGGACCCCGATCCTGCGCGCAGATCCTCCCCGCCGGCGGACAGTGCTGTCCCGCGCGAACGAAAACGATGCGTGGCCTCCAACTCGCCACGTGGGCAACGGAATCCGCACCTCAACTCGGGATCGGCACCGGGTTTAGGGCCCTATTCCGAGTGCAGATCCCGAGTTAGAGTGCAGATCTTCGGCGCTTAGGTGTGCTTGCTCGGAGGGGCGTACTTGTCCGAGTGCTGAGCACGTCAGGTGGGGTCCCCGACCTTCCGCAACTTGGGATGGGCAAGGTGTCGGTTCCAGCGTGCGGTTGGCCTCATCGAGGCGAGTCGAATGGTTGCTCGTAGAGATCAACTAGCGACCATTTGACTCGCCTCGGCGGCGGCTGTTTCCAGCGGGGGCGTAGCGCTGCGGTGGTGAACTGCATTGCTGCTACGCCGAGGCGCTGGTGGCCGGGGACTACCGCGCGGTGGCTGAAGATGGCGTAGCCGGAGTCTTCTATGCGGTTGAGGATGCTTGCGTAGAGCATGGCGGCGGTGCGAATGGCGGGACGGACTCGTGGTTCGAGCAGGTCGATGCCGGGTTCAGCGTGGCGGTAGATGTCGCGGTTGAGGGCGATCAGGTGTGTGAGGGCACGGCGGACGCGGGGGTCGGTGCGTTGCGTGCGGTGGCAGTGCGCGAGCAGGTCGTGGTCGACTCCGAACGCGGCGAGTTCGTCGGCGGGCAGGTACACCCGGTCGCGATCCAGGTCTTCCGCGACATCGCGCAGGAAGTTGGTCAGCTGGAACGCCTCGCCGAGCGCGGCGGCCGCCGGTTCCGCCTCGGCGATCGGCACCACGGTGCCCAGCACCGGTAGGACTTGCAGGCCGATGGCCGCGGCCGAGCCGCTCATGTATTCGTGCAGATCGGCCATGGTGGCGTAACGATCACGGAACCGCGGGGTGCCGGGGGCGTCCATCCGCATGGAGTCCAGGAAAGTCCAGAAGTGTTGGGCCGCAATGTTATAGCGGCGTATAGTGTCGGCTACCGCAAGCAGGACCAGGCCGCGCCGGTACTGACTCGCAGCTTCCGGTGCCGGTCGCCGCAGCGGAGCCGCCGACATGGACGAACGCGATGGCTCCGGCGAGATCCCCAGCACTCCGGTGGCATCGGTCAGCTTCTGCGCCATCGGTGAAACTCCGAGTGGCTGAGCGGCATTGGTTGCCTCCCGCGACTCGAGCGAGACGCCGAGCGGCCAGGTCGCGTCGATTGTCTCCCGTGTCTCCAGTGCGATCCGCAGCTGCTTCTCGATCAGGTCGAGCTCATCGCCTGGGCTGGGCGCGAGCGTTCCGCCCGGATCGAGCGCTCCGCCGCGGCCGTGCTCGGGCAGCTCCCGTACCTGACTCGGATAACGCTGTGCCACATCGATTTCCGCGTGGTCAACGATATCGTCGACCACTCTCGCGAACGCGTACAACGCATGCACCGCCGGTCGACGCTCGGCCGACAGCAACCGGGTTGCCAGAAAGTAGGTCCGCCCGTGCGCTGCCGCGATCTGCCTGCATTCGCGATACGCAGCGGCGAGCTCGGGGTGCGGCGTGCCGCCGATCATGGCCGAGCGGGCGCGGCCGGGTCGATGCTCGGCGGTGTGGCTCGCAATCGCAGCGGATCCACCTTGCGCAGCGACATCGCCGCCACCACGGCGGCGAAGGTCGCCAAGGCCACGTGCCAGAAGCTGTACAACCCGATCGAGCCGTCCGGGTTGAAGACCAGCATCAGCCAGGTACACAGGCCGACCAGCACCATCAAGGTCGTGGTGGACAACGCGAACCCGGCGGCGAGCGCCAGTGGCCACGAGTAGTACCAGGGCAGCGCGGCGGGGGACAGGATGACGATCCCCACGAACGCGATCAGGATGCCGAGCACCGCCTCGCGCTCGCTGTGCCGGAATCGCCACCAGGTCCAGACGAGCATGACGACCAGCGCCACCATGCACAGCATTCTGATCGGATCGAGCAGCTTGTCGGGGTTCAGCGGCGTCACCCAGGTGATGACATCCCGGATGAGGGTCGGCAGCGAGAGCCACTGGATGATCTTCTTGGACCCGGATAGTGCGGTCAGCCAGCCGATGCCGACACCGGCGATGGCCGAAGCGGCCGCGAAGACCGCGGCGAACACGGTCAGGGCAAGCCCGGCGATCTTGGCGAACATCAGCGCCGGATGCCGCATGTCCTCGGTGGGTTCGGCGGCATCGTGCGGCCGTTCACTCTCCGGCAGGTTCTCCGGATCGCGCCCGGCGCGGCGCGCGGCACGCTTCTCGCGTTCGTGCAGCATCCAGATCCACACCAGGAATGGCAACGCGACACCGGCGGTCGCCTTGATCGCCACTCCGATCGAGAGCACCACGATGCCCGCGACGTGGTGGCGTTCCAGCACCAGCGCGATGGCCGCGCACATCAGGCCGACCATCAGCATCTCGTTGTGCACACCACCCCAGAGGTGGATCAGCACCAGCGGGTTGAGCACCGCGAGCCACAGCGCGACCGTCGGCTTGCCGCCGAGGTGCTTGGTCAGATAAGGCACCGCCCACATCATCAGCGCGAGGCCGGGCAGCATGACCAGGCGCATCGCGATGGTGCCCGCGACCACATTGTCGCCGGTGATGCTGGTGATGCCGCGGCCGAGCAGCAAGAAGATCGGGCCGTACGGCGCGGTGGTGAGTTTCCACACCGGGCTCACGTTGTCGAGCAGCACGCC
Organism: Nocardia sp. NPDC046473; assembly: GCF_040645995.1. NCBI lineage: Bacteria > Bacillati > Actinomycetota > Actinomycetes > Mycobacteriales > Nocardiaceae > Nocardia > Nocardia sp. NPDC046473. Next base: position 47,165 of record NZ_JBEYZJ010000004.1, on the reverse strand, counting down.
GGGGTTCGCGACCGGTCCGACGACGTAGGGATCGAAGCCGTCGCGCAGCAGCGCGCCCTGCGCCAAGTACGAGTAGACGTCCTGGCTGAACATGGGCACGGCGAACAGCAGCGGAGTGATCCAGATACCGACGATCACGCGCAACTCGTTGAGCGTCACTCCGGCGTCGACCCGATCGTCGCGCCCGATCGTGGTGCGGCCGAGTCGCACCCACGCGGCGATCATCAGCAGCACGCCGATCCAGACGACGATCGTCGACAGCGCGTACCCGTGGCCGAACCGTAGCCAGGACAGGTGCAGCGCCTCGAGTATCGGGTCGCGCTTGCGGGTGCTGCCCGCGCCGAAGCCGCCGAAGGTGATCATGATCGCGCCGTAGCAGCCGAGCATCGCGGCATGCCCTTCCGGGCTGCGCAGGAACAGGGTGACGGTACGCATCCGCGACCGTGCACTCGGTGGCTCGGCGGGGGCCGATTCGCGTTTCGCCGCGATGTTCGGTGCGTGGCCGGTGATTTCGGTCAATGTGGCCTCTGCGGCGTGCGTTTCGGGGGAAGCCATCTGGTGTCGGTCCCCCCGAATGGTCAGCGGTCGCAACCGCGAGTGAATAGGTCGGCGCCTAGTTTACGGCGTCGCCGGGAACACTATCTCGCTGGTACGCGCGGTTTCATCTCGAGCGGGCCGGTCTAGCCGGTAATGCGGGTTGCCGCCAGTTTTCCAGACAGCAGCGTGGTCGGCACCCCTACGCCCGGGGTGGTGCCGCAACCGGCGATAACTACATTGTCGCTGGTGCGCGGAAAATTGCGCGAACGAAATGGCCCGGTTTGCCGGAAGAGGTGGGCCGCGGAGAACGGTGTGCCGGCCAGCAGGCCTTGATCGCGCCAGGTTTGTGGGGTGTCGAGATGGTCGACGGTGAAATGCGCGGCAATGCCCGGGTAACCGCGTACTTCCAGCACTTGGAGCAGTTCACGCAGGTAAGCGGGGCCGATTCGGGGCCAGTCCAGGGGAGCGGCGTCCAGATTCGGACAGGGGGCCAATAAAGAGAATGGTTCGTGCTGTCCGTCCGGGCGAGTGATGTAGAGGCCGGGGTCGGTGAGTGCGGGGCGGGTGAGCAATAACGACGGGTCGGTCATCAACTGGCCACGCCGACCGGCGATCTCCGCGAACGTCTTGTCCCACGCCGCCCCGAAGTCGATGGTGTGGTGCGCCTGGATGGGCCAGGTGCGGGCCACCTCGGCGGGCACCGTGCCGTGTGCGACGACCGCGGAGGGCGCGGCCCGCAACCCGCGGCGACGCCGCACGCCGAAGCGGTCGATGGAGCCGAGATCGACGGTCAGCACCAGGGCATCGCAGTCGAACGTGCGACCGTCGGCGGTGCGCACGCGCTCGGCTCGTCGCCTCGCGTAGTCCACTCCGGTCACCTCGGTGCCCAGCTCGAGCGTCCCGCCCGCCGCCGTGAACGCCTCGGCCATGGCTGTCGCGATCGCCCGCATACCGCCTTCGGGAAAGTAGACGCCGAGCGAGGTGTCCATGTGCGGGATAGCGCCGTACACCGCAAGCGCCTCGGCGGGCGGCAGGCCCGCGTACAGCGCCTGGAAGGTGAACAACCGGGCCAGCCGCGGATCCCGCAGGATCCGGCCGACCCGGCGACCGAGCCTGCCGAACCCGCCCAGGCGCACCAAAGCCGCTAGCGCACGGCGCTTTTCGGGCATCCGGACCATGTCCAGTGGCGAATCGAAGTTGGTGTCCATGAACTCGGTGAACTCGGCCGCGTAGATCCGCGCCAGCCAATCCCGCAGCCGTCGATAGCGACGCGCCTCCGCAGGGCCGCAGACCCGCGCGACCTCCTCGGCCATGGCGTCGGGGTCGGCGAACACCCGCAGCGTGGCCCCGTCGGCGAATGCGGCGTGATAACTGGGCGCCAACTGATGAATACGCAGCGCGGGCTTGCAGGTCTCGGGTGTCCGGCCGACCGCGGCCAGCGCATCGGTGATCAGCTCGGGCAGCGTCAACACGGTTGCACCGGAATCGATCTCGTAATCCGGCCCCTGATAGCGCCCGACGCGCCCGCCGGGATGATCGGCCCGCTCGATCAGGGTGACCTTGCGTCCGGCGCCGGTGAGGTACAGCGCGGCGGAGAGCCCGGCCAGCCCGGCGCCGACCACGACCACGCGATCCGTTGGTCCGGCAACGGTTTTCATCGGACGGGCAGTGACCAGATCGGAGGCGATCGGCATTTCCTGATCGAGCTGCGCCCGATCGATCGGCGCGGCAACGTCTTTCATCAGATTCCCCTCTTCGCGGCACGTGCCGGTTCGGCCTCGATCAGGATTACCCGCTCTGCCACAACCGCTTTCACGCAGCGCGCATGGTCGCCGCCAATGCCATGGCGCGCAACCGCTCTTTCGCGGCCGGTGTCGCCGTGCTGGTTTCGATGGCGGCCAGCCCGGCGTCGGTGAGCTCGCTGATCCGGCGTTCCACCTCGTCGACCGCGCCGAGTTCGGTGATGACGTCGCGCAGCTTGGCCACTTCCTCCGCACCGAGATCGGTGCCGATGCTGGTGCGCAGCAGCTTCGCCGCGGCCGGATCGGCCACGTCGGCCCTGGCCAGCGCCTCGGCGAGCAGCACGGTGCGCTTGCCCTCGCGCAGATCGTCGCCGGAGGGTTTACCGGTGACGGCGGGATCGCCGAACACCCCCAGCAGGTCGTCGCGCAGCTGGAAGGCGATGCCGATGTCGGTGCCGAAGAGACGGTAGGCGTCGATCAGGCCCTGATCCGCGTCGGCGATGGCCGCACCCAGGTGCAACGGGCGCTCGACGGTGTAGGCGGCGGTCTTGTACCGGTTGATCCGCAGCGCGGCCTCGACCGACTCGTCGGCCCCCGCCTCGCCGTGGATGTCGAGCAGTTGGCCGCCGAGCACCTCGGTGCGCATGCCGGCCCACACCGGCGCGAACCGGGCGATCGCCGCCGGGGCGAGCCCGGAGGTGTGCACCATGTCATCGGCCCAGGCCAGCGCCAGATCGCCGACCAGGATCGCGACGCTGGCGCCGAAGTGCGCGGAGTCACCCGCCCAGCCGCGGTCGCGGTGGCGCTGCTCGAAGTCGACGTGCACCGTCGGGAAGCGGCGCCGGGTGCGCGAGGAGTCGATGATGTCGTCGTGGATCAGCGCGCAGGCCTGCACGAGTTCCAGCGCCGCGCACGCGGTCAGCACCGCATCGGCGGCCGGGCCGTCGGCGTCGCCGCCCGCGCCGAGCCAGCCGGTCCAGGCGAACGCCGGCCTGGTGCGCTTGCCGCCGCGCAGCACGAACAGTTCCAGCGCGTCCGCGGCCTCCACGAAGACCGGGCCGAGTTCCTCGACCATGCCGCGCCGGGTGGCGAAGAACCTGGTCAGTGCGTCTTCCACGGCGGTGACGAAGGCGGGCGTCCCTGGCTGTGCTGCGATGAGCTCGGCCGCCGAGGTGCGGTGAGGCGTCTGGATACCGGGTCCGGCGGACAGGGGAGCCTCCAAAGTCGTGCGGTGGGTAGGCGCGGAGCACTACTGGTTCGGTCCGAAGAATACGCGTACTCGTCGGTACGACCAGTGGGGCCCGCCACCGCTCACCACTACACTGAACCGGTGACTTTCGACAATGCACGGGGACGCTCGACCCCAGGCCGTCCGCCCCGGACGCACCCGGACGTCTCGGCGACACCTTCGGTTGTCCAGAGTCTGCGGGCCCACTCCAGCGCCTCGGTGCCGTTCTCCGTCGAGTTCAATCCGCCGCGCGACGCCGCCAACGAGGCCAGGCTGTGGCGGGCCGTTCGCCAGTTCGAGCGGATGCATCCCGCGTTCGTCTCGATGACCTACGGCGCGGGCGGGTCGACTCGCGATCGCACCGTGCGGGTCACCGGCGAGCTCGCGCAGCAGACCACCCTGCTGCCGGTGGCGCACCTGACTGCCGTGGAGCACAGCCTGTCCGAATTGCGTTCGCTGGTCGGCTCTTACGCCGACTCCGGCATCCGCAACATCCTGGTGCTGCGCGGCGACCCGCCCGGCGACCCGCTCGGCGAATGGCAGCAGCATCCCGAGGGTGTCGCCTACGCCGAGGAGTTGGTGCGCATCGTGCGCGACCTCGGCGACTTCCATGTCGGCGTCGCGTCGTTCCCGCAGGGTCACCACCGTTCGCCGGATCTGGACTCCGACACCGCGTACCTGGCCGCGAAACTGCGTGCGGGCGCGGAGTATTCGATCACCCAGATGTTCTTCGACGTCGAGCACTACCTGCGGCTGCGGGACCGGATCGCGAAGTTCGACCCGATCGAGGGCGCCAAGCCGATCATCCCCGAGCTGATGCCGATCACCTCGCTGCGCACGGTGGCCAGGGCCGAGGAGCTGTGCGGCCGCGCGCTGCCGTCGTCGGTGCTCGAGCGGCTGAACAAGGCCGCGGGCGACGCGCCTGAAGGGAATCAGGCTGCGGTGCGCGAGGTCGGCATCGAGATCGCCACCGAGATGGCCCAGCGGCTCATCGACGAGGGCGCGCCCTGCCTGCACTTCATCACGCTGAACTTCGCGAAGGCGACCACCGAGGTGCTCACCAACCTCGGCTACGGCGTCACCGCCGCGCCGATCAGCGCCTGAGCACACACTGCCGTCGCGAGCAGCGCTAAGCCACACATCGCCGCACGCCTCCTGATTTCCTGCACCTGAATTCGCATGCGATTCCAAGTGCCGAAAGCCAAAAGACGTGCGGCGGCGGGATTACCAGCCGGGGGATCCGGCGAGCGGGACGTTGACGTAGCTGGGTGCTGCCGGATCCAGTTGCAGGTGTTGGGGTTTGAGCTCGGTCGCGTCCAGCATCGGGCGGATGGGCAGGCCCTTCGGGTAGTTGCCCGCGAAGATGTCCACCCGAAGCCGGTGTCCCGGCTGCAGTATCGCGTCGGTGGGGGCGAGGCCGAGGTCGAGTTGGGTGGGCTGGCCGGGGACCATGGGCTGCCTGGCGGCGAGGGACATCAGCGGGAACGGATCGGTGTAGGCGCCGTCGGGTGAGCGGCGGCTCTTCTCGTCGTCGACGGCGCGCATCGAGGACATCAGCTGGCCGGTGCTCAGGGTCACCGAACGGCCGTCGGGGGCAACATCATTCAGCGTCGCGGTCCAGTAGCCGTCGGTGGCGTCGTGCACGGTGTTCAGGTGCACCGCGATCGGCCCGGAGATGGGCGTCGGCTCGGCGACCGGCGGGCTGGTGAAGCTCAGCCCGCTGAGTTCTTGCACTCTGGCGTCTTTGCCGCAGCCGGAGAAGACGAGGATGCCCGCGGTGCCCTGGACCGAATCGGACGAGCAGAGGCTGGCCAGCCCCGGCGCGACGGAGAGTCGGGTCGTCTCGGAAGTCGGTTCGGCGGTGAGACTTCCGTCATGCACGCTGGTGTTCGTAGTGCCGCTCGGTGTCGCCGACAGATATAGCCGCCGGTGGCTCGCCTCGGCGCGCGGGAACTGCTCGTTGCTGGTCCAGCCTGCGCCCTGCTGCCACATCGTCACCGGGCCGTAGCCGTCGATGCCGTTGTCGATGCCCTTGAGCCACTTGTCGAACCAGGCTCGCGTGAGCACGTCGATGCGCGGCGGTTCGCCGGGCCTGCCACGCATGTCGAAGCCCGCGTTCACGTGGTAGCTGTTGCCCATGATCAGCTGCTTCTGGCCGGGCGGCAGCGGAATGTCTTGGTAAATACGGGGTTCGCCGTTGGCGAAGTTGTCGTGCCAGCCGCCGATCACCAGGGTGGGCACGGTGATGCGTTCGGGATGCCCGAGCCAGGCCTGGCGGATCGGACTGTCCGGGTCGAGGACGCTGTGCAGCTGTGGCTGAATGGAGTCGAACGAGTCGGTGCCCATGGTCTGAATTCCCACGTCCATGAACGACATCGGGCTGGCCAGCCGGTCGGCCAGCCACTGCATATCGAACTTGCCCTGCACCAGCGACACGAGATCCGGCATGAACTTGGCCGCGTTCACCGCGAGCAGGTAGGGCAGCAGGATGCCGATGGCCGCGCCGCCCGGGGCGATCATGTCGCGCACCAGATCGTTACCCGGCACCACCGGAACGATGGCTTTCAGTGCGGGCGGTTGCTTTTCGGCCGCCTGCACCTGATTGATCCCGGAGTAGGAGGCGCCGGTCATCCCGATCTTGCCGTCCGACCACGGTTGCGCCGCCGCCCAGGCGATGACCTCGGGGGTATCCTGCTGGTCCTTCGGGCCCCAGGGCTCCCAGATCCCTTGGGAGAAGCCGGTTCCGCGCACATCGACCACCACCTGGGTGTAACCGCTGCGAATCAGGTTGGGGTCCACCGCGAAAGCGCGCCCGAACCCGCCGCCCGCCACCCTGGTCGCGTCGGTCAGCGCCTCCAACGGCGTACCGGGCAACTCGAAGTCACGCAGGAACCCGACGATCGCGTCGGACAGCACCGGCACCGACAGCGCCGTCTGCGCGATCATCGACAACAACTTGGTGTAGGGCGTCAGGTTCACGATCGTCGGTAGCGGCGTGCTGACGGGTCCGTTCGCGTCCGCCGGGCGGTACACATTAGCCTTCAGCACGGTGCCGTCGCTCATGGTGATCGGCACGTCCCAGTCGATATGCATCGCCGGATACTGCTGCGGGCCATCGTGTAGCGCCGTCCACGCGGCCGCCCCCTCGGGTGCGGCCGGTACCCCGGGTGCCACCAGCACCTGCGAAACCGTAAGCAGCGCAAGCACTCCGACGAAAACCCTGGTCCACCGGCGGGCTGGAGCAATCCTCATCGATATCCTCCCTCTCCTGATCGGCCAGAAATATACATGCACGCTTGTATGTTTCTGGCCGATTGGCGGAAGTATGTCGATGTGCCCAAGATCGTCGCGCCAACCTGGGCGCCCAGCCGAATACCTGGCTGCGAACAGCCTCGCCCAGCACCCCAGCGCACCCCCTCCGTCGGCGATTGCCGCCCAGCGCCAGATGCGTCCTCCCGCGCATTTCCTTGCCCCACGCGCACGAAATCGCTGACAGTTTCGCGCGCACGAGACAGAAACATGCGCGAAGCACCGCCCGCCGCGTCGTACCGCCGCGCGGCTGTGTCGGCTGCCGCGTATGTATTTGCCTGGTGCGCACGAAATTGCGGGCAGTTTCGTGCGCACCAGGCGAAGTGGTGCGCGGGGTTAGGCGGCGCGGGCGGCGCGCTGGCCCCAGGCGTCGGCGAGGAGGCGGTGTGACTCGAGGCGGTCGGCGTGGTGGTGGGTGATGCTGGTGACGAGGAGTTCGTCGGCGCCGGTGACGCGTTGCAGCGCCGCGAGCCGCTCCACGACAGTGCTCGGCGCGCCGACGAATTGGGATGCCAGGCGATCGGCGACCAGGCGGTGCTGCTCCGGCGTGAGCGGGGCGGCGGTGGCCGGATCCAGGTAGTCGGCCGCACCGGCGCCGCTGCGGATGCTGTGCACCCAGTGGCCGTAGCTGGACGCGTGGTGCTGCGCGGTCGCGTCGTCACCGGCGACGACCACGTCGGCCGAGATCACCACGTACGGTTCGGCCAGCTGTGCGGAGGGGCGGAAGGCGGCACGGTAGGACTCGACGGCGTCCAGGGCGGTGCCGGGCGACACGTGGTAAGCCGCCGCGAACGGCAGTCCGAGCTGCCCGGCAAGCACCGCGCTTTCCCCGCCCGAGCTGCCGAACAGCCACACCTCGACCTGTGCGCCCTCACCCGGAACGGCATGCAGCGCAACGCCGTCCTTGCTCACGAAGTGGCCGCCGAGCAGCGCGCGCACCTCGTCGACCTGTTCGGCGAAGTCCAGCGGCTGCGCGCCCTCCTGCTGCAGCGCGGCGGCCGAGGCGAGGAACTTCGACCGGTCCGTGATCCGGCCGGGATCGAACGGCGGCGGCACCACCACGCCGTCCCTGATCTCGGTCCGCCCGGTGGCGGTGTCGACCTTGGGGTGGCTGCCCTTCGAGTGCGACGGCTCCGATCCGTACTGGCTGCGCCGGTGACCGGATCGCCCGAGCCCGAGGTCGAGCCGGCCGGGATACAGCGCGTCGATGGTGCCGAACGCCTCGACGATCGACGCCGACGTGTGGTGGCCGACCTGAACGGCCGCCGACCCCACCCGAATTCGCGAGGTGGCCGCCGCGACCAAGCCGATCAGGGTGATCGACGAGGAACTGGCCACCGAGACAAAATGATGTTCGGCCAGCCAATAGCGGTGGTAGCCCCACTGTTCCGCGTGCTGGGCGAGATCGATGGTGTTGCGCAGTGCCTGCTGCGCGGTCGACCCGGCGCTGATCGGGGACAGGTCGAGGATCGAGAGTGGCACGGTCATGAATTCCTCCCCAGCCGTGGATGCTGCTCGCCCGCCTCGATCGCCACGCGCAGCCGGTTCTGCGCGGGCGCGAGCGGGCAGGTCGCGAAATCGGTGAAGGCGCAAGGCAAGTTGGCCGCGCGGTTGAAGTCGAGGCGTACCGTGCCGTCCGCGTCCGGTGCGCCGACGGCGAGCGCGCGTGCCGCAGGGTAGGTGGTGATGCCGCTGGTCGCATCGGTGAACAGCAGGCGAAGGTCGCTCGGATCGCCGAACGCGACGACCTGCTCGGTGGCCTCGCCGATGGTGAATTCGATGGTGCCGGAGGCGGTGTGGTGGTGTTCGAGTCCGTCGACCACAGCACCGGTGGTCACCGTGGTCTGCTCGTCGAACGGGGTGAACCGGCCGGTTACCACCCAGCGCGGATCCGGTGCGTAGGTGGGAATGCCGTCGAAACTCGACAGTGTCGGCGCGGCGGGATCGTGCACGCGCACGGCGTACCGACCGGTGCGCCGGATCACCTCCAGCACCCGATGTTCGTGCAGCACAGTGAGTCCCGGCGCGCCCTCCACGGGCTTGATGATCTGTACGCCCGCTATGCGCGTGCCGTCGAACTCCAGCCGATCGGCGGGCTGCGCGGTGATGAACACCTTGTCGTCGGTGACCCACCAGGTGCCCGGCACGTCCGGCAGCCGCTCGGGTTGGTCGGTGAGCCAATGCAATCCGGTCAGGCTGAGGAAGCCGAGCGGGTCACGCAGCTGGTCCTCCCTGGCGTGCTGCCAGTGCGCCCACTCGGTTTCGAAAACGGTACTGATGCTTGTCGTCATGACGCTCGTGCTCCTTCGTGGGCGGTGGTGTGCTGGTGCGGATGGCGCAGCCCGAGATGTTCACGCAGGGTCGCGCCGGTGTATTCGGTGCGGAAACTGCCGCGCTGCTGCAGTTCCGGGACGACCCGGTCGACGAATTCGTCCAGCCCGGCCGGGGTGAGATGCGGGACCAGGATGAAACCGTCACTGGCGTCGGACTGGACGTAGGTGTCGATCTGCTCGGCCACCGCGGCGGGCGTGCCGACGAACTGCTGGCGCGCGGTGACCTCGATGATCAGCTCACGGATGCTGAGGTTTTCGGCCGCGGCCTTGGCCCGCCAGGCGTCGGCGACCTCGCGCGGGTCCTTGGCGTGGCGCACCCGGCCGCGGGTGATGGTGACATTGTCGGTCGGTTCGACGTCGGGCAGCGGACCGTCCGGGTCGTAGCCGGAAAGGTCACGGCCCCAGACCTGTTCGAGGAAGGCGATGGCGGTCTGCGGGCCGACCTGCTGGCGCCGGATATGGCGAGCACGCTCCTCGGCGTCCTGTGCGCTGTCGCCGAGCACGAAGGTGGCCGCGGGGAGGATCTTCAGCTCGTCCGGCGTCCGGCCGTATTTCGCCAACCGCCCCTTGACGTCGGCGTAGAAGCGTTGTCCCGCTTCGAGCGTGCCGTGGCCGGTGAAGATCGCGTCGGCGGCGGCCGCCCCGAACTCGCGGCCGTCGTCGGAATCGCCCGCCTGCAACAACACCGGATGCCCCTGCGGGCTCGGCGGCAGCACGAAACGTCCCGCGATATCGAATTGACCACCGCGATGGCGGGTTTCGGGGATCTCGCGGGCGAACACCCCGGCCGCCCGATCGACCACCAGGGTGTCGGCGGCCCAGCTGTCCCACAGCTTGCGAGTCACCTCGACCACCTCGGCGGCGCGCTGGTAGCGCTGGGCATGTTCGAGATAGCCGCCGCGGCGGAAGTTTTCGCCGGTGAACGCGTCGGAGGAGGTGACGACGTTCCAGGCGGCGCGACCACCGGACAGGTGGTCCAGCGAGGCGAACTGCTTGGCCAGCTCGAACGGCTCGTTGTAGGTGCTGTTGATGGTGCCCGCCAGGCCGAGCTTGTCGGTCACCCCGGCCAGCGCGTTGAGCACCGTGAAGGTGTCCGGCCTGCCGACCACGTCGAGATCGTGGATGCGCCCGAGGTGTTCGCGCAGCCGCAGCCCCTCGGCGAGGAAGAAGAAGTCGAACAGGCCGCGCTCGGCGGTCTTCGCCAGGTGCACGAACGACTCGAAATCGACCTGGCTCTTGGACGCCGGGTCGGCCCAGACGGTGGTGTTGTTGACGCCGGGGAAGTGGGCGGCGAGATGGATCTGCTTGCGTGGTTTGCCGGTCACGACGGCGTACCTTCCTGGATCGTGGTGGTGTCGGCGTAGCGGCTGAGTGGCCGCGGCAAGCCGAGCCGGTCGCGTAACGTGCCGGCGGACCGGGGATTCCGGGCCAACGCGGCGAGGTGGGCAACGGTCGCCGGCGTCGCGAGCGGGCGGAGCACGACACCGTCGGCCGCACCGGAAGCGCCGATGGCACCGAGCAATTCGCGCAGCGTCGCCGGAGTTCCGAGGTGGCGCAGGCTGGTCGGGGTGGCCGCCGGGGTCCATTGATCCAACTGGGCCACCTCATCTCGCACCGTGCCCGGTGTATCGGCCAGATGGACTTCGACATCCAGCAGAATTCGCACGGCGTCGGGATCGCGGTCTGCGGCTCGGATGGCCGTCCGCAGCGCCGTGCGCAAGACCCGCGCCGCGTCGAGATTGCTTGCGGCGACACGGATCAGGTCTCCACGACGCACCGCGACACCCGTGCTCGCGTCGGCATCGGCCCGCACCGCGACGACCGACTGCCCCTGTGGGGAGCGCGGCGTGATCGACGGCCCCTGCACCGAGAAGTTGTCCCCGGCAAAGTCGATGTAGTGCAGCTTGTCTCGATCGATGAAGCGTCCGGTGGGCACGTCGCGGATCTCCGCATCGTCCTCCCAGCTGTCCCACAGCCGGGTGACCACCTCGATCGCCTCGTCCGCCTCATGCCACAGCGACACCGCGTCCTGTTCGCCCTTGCGCCCGAATGCCCGTGCCTGCTCCACACCTTCGGATACGGTGACCTCCCAACCGGCGCGCCCGAACGAGGCGAAATCGAGACTCTGGATGGCCTTGGCCAGATGGAACGGCTCGGTGTGGGTCACGGCGGCCTGCGGCAGCAGACCGATGTGCCGAGTCGCCGCCGCCACCCTGGCGGCGATCGCCACCGCGTCGAGCCTGCCCCGCGCGACACCGGGTCCACCGGGCTGCAGCCCGAACGAGTCGGGCACGAATACCGCGTCGACACCGGCCTTTTCGGCCGCGGTGACCGCGTCCACCCAATACTCGCCGGTGAACAGATCCTCGGCCCGGGAGTCGTCGCGCCGCCAGGACGCCGGGTGAATTCCGGTCCCGGCGAGTTCCAGGCCGAGGAAGAACTCGGATTCGGCCATCAGTAGGTTTCCTTCCAGTCGAGGCACTGCCGCGCCGCCGGGTGCACACCCGCGGCGTCGGGCGCGAAGAAGAACGCGTGCTGCCACAGATCGGTGGCCGCGGTGCGCTGGGGCGCCTGCAGATGCGTGCGCCACCAGCGCTTCGCCCTGGTGGGCAGCGAACCCCGCTCCGGCCTGCTCCGGCAGTGCGCGGGCCGGTCGGTGCGGACGAGTATCCGGCTGTGCCGATAGGTCGATTCCGGCATCAGGATGGTCCTTTCGCGACGGCGGGGGCGGGGATGGCCGACAGCAGCTCGCGGGTGTACTCGTGCTGCGGGTTGTCGAAAATAGCGGCGGTCGGCCCGGATTCGACGATGCGACCGCGCCGCATGACGGCGACGTGATCGCTGATGCGGCGGACCACCGCGAGGTCGTGCGAGATGAACAGGTAGCTCAGCGACAGTTCGGCCTGCAGCCGGTCGAGCAGCTGCAGGATCTGCGCCTGCACCGAGGCGTCGAGGGCGGAGACCGGCTCGTCCAGCACCAGCAGGTCCGGGTGCAGGGCGAGCGCGCGGGCGATGGCGATGCGTTGCCGTTGTCCGCCGGACAGTTCGGCGGGGCGGCGCTGCGCGAAATGCGCGGGCAGCGCCACTTGGTCGAGCAGTTCGGCGACGCGTGCCTGCCTGGCCGCGCGGTCGCCGACTCCGTACGCGCGCAACGGTTCTTCGATGGTCGTGCCGACCCGCCACCGGGGATCCAGTGAGGAGTACGGGTTCTGGTACACCACCTGGAACCGCTTGCGCAGTGCCCGCAGTCGAGTGCCGCGCACGCGGGTCAATTCGTGCCCGTCGAAGGTGACCCCGCCGCTGTCGGGCTCGGTGAGCCGCAACGCGATTCGCGCCGTCGTCGACTTACCCGAGCCGGATTCGCCTACCAGCGAAAGGGTTTCGCCGCGGCCGAGCTCGAACCCGACCCCGGCGACCGCCGTCACCGAACCACCGGCCTGCGCGCGGAACCGCTTGTGCACCTCGCGCAGCGCCAGCAGCGGCGCGCCCTCGCGTGGCTTGGGCGTCCGATAGGCGCCTGCGGGAGCGAGACTCGGCGACGCGGCGAGCAGCCGTTTGGTGTACGGATGCCGAGGTTCGGCAAGCACTGTCGCCGTCGGTCCGCTCTCCACGATCTCGCCGCCGTTCAGCACGACGATCCGATCCGCGCGCTCCGCGGCCACCGCGAGATCGTGGGTGATCAACAGCACCGCGGTGCCCTTGGCCGCGATCTGGGCTGCCAGCTGATCGAGCACCCGCCGCGCCACCGTGGCGTCCAGCGCGCTGGTCGGCTCGTCCGCGATCACCAGGTCCGGTCGGCAGGCCAGCGCGGACGCGATGAGCACCCGCTGCCGTTGCCCGCCCGAAAGTTCATGGGGGTACTGCACTTCCCGCAGTTCCGGGCGGTCCAGGCCGGCCTCGGCCAGCAGCTCGATCGCGCGCTCGCGCGCCGACCGTTTGTCCGCCAGGCGATGCACCAGCAGCGACTCGGCCACCTGATCGCCGACGCGCCGCACGGGATTGAGCGACAACCCGGGATCTTGCGGGACGAACCCGATCCGCGCGCCGCGCAGCCGCTGCAACGCCCGGTCGGACCGGATGTCGATGACGTGCCCGTCGAACGCGATCGTCCCGCCGGTGATGTCGGCGTTCGCCCCGAGCAGGCCGATCACCGCCTGCGCGAGAGTGGACTTGCCGGAACCGGATTCACCGACCAGCGCCACCACTTCACCGCGGGACACACTGAGCGAGACACCGGCCAATGCGTTGACGTCGCCGGAATCGGACCGATAGCGCACGCACAGGTTGTCGACCCGCAGCAGCGGACCTGATTCCGGCCCTGCGGTTTCGGCGCGCGACGGCGCGTCGGTGGGTGCCGCGCGCGGCGAAGAAGCGGTGGTGGTCATCGGCTATTCGTTCCTTCCTACGGCGCGCCCGAGGCGCTGGGCGGCCACGACGACCGCGACGATGACCAGTCCGGGGAGGGTGGTCATCCACCAGGCGGTGGCGAGATAGTTGCGGCCCTCGGAGATGAGCGAACCCCACTCGGGGGTGGGCGGTTTCGCGCCGTAACCGAGGAAGCTGAGGGCCGAGATGGAGAGCACGGCCATGCCGAATTCGACGGCGGCCAGCGCGAGCACCGGCTGGTAGGAGTTGGGCAGCACGTGCCGCAGCAGCACCGTGTACCAGCGGACGCCCGAAGCCTGCGCCGCCTCGACGAATACCGCGTGCCGTACCCGCAAGACCTCCGATCGCATCACGCGCGCGAAGTTGGCGACGAGTGAAACACCCACCGCGATCGCCACATTCCGGGTGCCGAAGCCGAGCGCGGTCACCAGCGCCAGCGACAGCAGCAGCGCCGGAATCGAAAGCAGCACATCGACGACGCGCATCACGGCGGCGTCGACGATGCCACCGGCCGCCCCCGACAGCAGGCCGAGCACCGACCCGGTGACCAGCGCGATGCCCACCGCGGCGAGCGTGGCGGTCAGCGAGAGCCCGGCGCCGTGCACCATGCGCGTGTACAGGTCGCGGCCGAGATTGTCGGTGCCGAACCAGTGCTGCGCACTGGGACTGTGGAACTTCTGCGCGGGCACCCCGACCAGCGGATCGCCACTGGCGAAGACCGACGGGAACAGCGCCCAGCCGACCGCGAGCAGCACCACCACGCCGGACAGGACCAGTACCGCGTTGTCGCGCAACCACTTCCACCGCAACACCGGTGTGCGCAGGCGCGGCACCGTGCCGCGCCGTTCATCGATGACGTCAACCATGAATTGCCACCCCTTCGGCAGTGCCGCCGATCCGATCCCCGGTCTCCTCGTCCGCGGCCGCCCGGCGCGATCGGGTGACGATGCGCGGGTCGAGCAGCGGATACAGCAGGTCCACCGCGAGATTCACGGTGACGAAGACGACCGAGGTGAGCAGGACGATGCCCTGCACCACCGGAATGTCCTGGGCCAGTACGGCGGTCTGGGTGAGACGACCGACACCCTGACGGGCGAAGACCGTCTCCACCACCACCGATCCGGCGAGCATGTTGCCGACCAGCACCCCCGCGATCGTGAAGGTGGGCACGCTGGCCGGGCGCAGCACGTGCTTGCGCTGCACCCACCAGCGCGAACCGCCCTTCGACAGCGCCACATCGACGTATGGCTGCCGCCAGGTCGAGGCCAGCCCGGCGGTCAGCACCTGAGCGATCACCGCGCCGATGGGTAGCGCGAGAGTCAACGCGGGTAGCACCGTGCCCGCGAACCCATGACCGCCGAAGGCCGGAACCAGCCGCAACCGGAACGAGAACAGTTGCAGCAGTAGCAATCCGGTCCAGAAGGTCGGCACCGACACCCCTAGTGAAGGGAGGGCGGTCAGTGCGGTGCGCAGCCACGGACGGCGGGTGTACGTCGAGGCGAAGGCCAGTGCCACCCCGCCGACGGTCGCGAAAACCAGGGCGAGCCCGGCCAATCCGAGCGTCCCGGGCAGCGCGTCGCCGATGGCACCGGTCACCGGCTGCCCGGTCGCGATCGAATGCCCGAGATCGCCGCGCACCGCGTGCCCCAGCGCGGTCCAATACTGTTCCCACAGCGAACGATCCAGCCCGTAGCGGGCCTGCAGCTCGGCGATGGCGGCCTTGTCCACCGGTGTGCCCGTCCCGGCTCCGTCGGCCGCGATGGAGATCGGGTCGGCGGGCAGCAGGTAGAGCACCACGAAGGAGATGGTGAAGGCCGCCCACAGCACCCAGAGTGCTTGCAGGACTCGCAGAGCCAGATAGCGCGCCACGGTTACCGCCCGCTCAGCCAGGTGTCGAAGAACTGCAGGCGCGCCGACGCCTCGAACTTCAGATCCTGGGTGGCGCCGGCGGCGCCGATGGCCTGGGACAGCTCCACCGTCGGAATCAGCAGCCCGGCGTCGAGCACCTGCTGCTGCGCGGTGTGGATCAGGCCGTTGCGGATACCGGTGTCGGTGGTGCTCAGCTGTCCGTTCAGCGCCTCATCGAGTGCCGGGATGGGTTCGCGCGCATTGAGATTGCGACCGTCCAGGCCGAACGAGGTGCGCAGGATGTCCCCGTCGGCGCGGGTGGTGTTGCCGTAGCTGCTGTCGAAGTCCTTCGTGTTCTGCCGTGCCGTGGTCTCGGCCGCCGACACCAGATCCAGCTTCAGTTCGACCCCGACCTGCCGCAGCTGCTGCTGCACCAGCTCGATGATCGCCTGATTGCCCGCGAATACCTGGCTGAAGAGCACCGAGAAGGACAGCCGCTCACCGTTCTTCGCCCGGATGCCGTCACCGCCGGGCGCCCAGCCCGCTTGGTCGAGAATGCCGCGGGCCTTCGCCGGGTCGTAGGCCAGCCGCGCCGAAAGATCCTGGTAGCCGGGCGTGCTGCTGGCCAGCGAGCTGGTCGCGGGCTTGAACTGCGGCCCGAGCACGGTGTCCACCAACTGCTTTCGATCGATCGCGGGCAGCAGGGCCTGGCGCACTGCGGGATCGCGCAGCGGTCCGCGGGTCACGTTGGTCTGGAAGCCGAACGGCACACCGGGATTCGCGGTGCTGAGCACCCGTCCGCCCGCGGCCTCGAGCTGTGGCGCGTCTTGCGGCAGCGCGTCGCTGATGGCGTCGAGTTGACCGGACGCGAGACTGCCGGTGCGCACGCCGGATTCGGGCACTACGGTGAATTCGATCTTGTCCAGGTACGCCTCGCCGCGATGCGCGAACACCGCCGAACCCCACTGGTACCCACCGCGCTTGGTCAGCGTCACCGACGCGTCCTGGCGGTAGTTCGCGTAGGTGAACGGCCCGCTGGCGATATTGTCGCCGAGGCAGCGCTGCTCGGCGGGCTTGGCGGTGGTGGCGTCGGCCAGAATCCCGAGCTGGGCGGTCGAGGACGCTTGCAGGAACTGCGCATTGGGCTTGCTGAACTCGACCCGTGCGGTCAATTTGTCCACCGCGGTGGTGCCGACATAGTTGGTGAGGTAGCTCGAGGCCAGCGCCGCCTTGGCCGAGCCGAGCTTGATGACCGAATCGAAGGTCTTGCGCACGGAGTCCGCGGTGAGCGCCGTGCCGTCGCTGAAGGTGACGCCATCGGTCAGGTGGAAGGTGAACACCTTCGCGTCCGGCGTGACCTCCCAGCTCTGCGCGAGCCACGGCTTCAGCTCACCTGTCTTCGGATCCTGGTCGGTCAGCGAATCGACGATCTGCCGTGTCACGTACAGCGTTTGGTTGGTGGCCGCCTGCGCAGGGTCCGAGCAGGTAGGCGCCTGTGAGAGGCCGTAGCGCAGGGTGCCGCCCGGCTTCGGCGGTCCGGCGTCGCCGCCGGGTGCGGCCGAATCGGTGCCGCAGGCGGCCACGGTGGTGGCCGCGGCGAGGGCGCCTGCCAGCACGGCGATTCGGTGGCGGGTTCGGATCACGGTGTAACTCCAGATGTTTCGGTGCGGACGAGTTCGTCACGCGGATCGAGCTCGGCGCCAGTGGCCAACGGGCGGCTGGGAATTCGGCGGCGCAGCTCCGGCACCACCTCGGTCTGGAACAGCGCGAGGCTGTCCAGGTAGTCGATCTCGGGGCGGCCGTCCCGCTCGGCGGACAGGTGGATCACCTCGTGACCGAACTGCTCGTGCTGCCTGCCGACCTTGTCGATCACCTGCTCCGGGCTGCCGACCAGCGCCGAACTGCGGGTGACGAAGTCGTCCAGGGTCTCGAACACCACCGGCAGGCCGAGCTTGCGCGCCAACACGAGTCGCGCTTCGAAGATCGGCCGGTAAGTCGCGAGGGCCTGCTGGGAGCTGCGGGCGACATGGAATCCGGCGGTGCCTGCACCGACCAGCGCGTCGGCCGGGTTGTGCCCGTAGAACTCCCAGCGCTCCCGATAGTGGCGGACCAGTTCGGCATACGGCTCGATCGGATTGGTGACATTCGCCGAGAACAACGGATCACCGTGGCGCGCGGCGAGTTCCACCGAGTCGCGGCTGGTCGCACTGCCGTGCCAGATCCGGATCTTCGGCTGCCACGGCCGCGGCAGGGCCTTGGCGTTGCGCAGTTCCGGCCGGAACCGGCCCGACCAGGTGACGCTGTCGCTGGCCCACAGCGCCCGAAACAGGTCGTAGCCTTCGCGATTGCGGTCCCACTGATCGTCGGTGGTGACGTGGAACAGCTCGGCCTGCGCGGTCCCGTTGCCCTTGCCGATGATCAGCTCCAGGCGGCCGCCGGACAGATTGTCCAGCGTCGAGTAGTCCTCGAAGGCGCGCACCGGGTCGAGCAGGCTCAGCGTGGTGACCGCCGTGAACAATGTGATGCGCGAGGTCACCGCGGCGATGTGGCTGAGGATCACCGGCGGCGCGGCGGACAGGAACGGATCCTCGTGCCGCTCACCGACGGCGAAACCGTCGTAGCCGAGATCCTCGGCCAGCCTGGCCTGTTCGACGACGTTGTGCAGTCGCTCCCTGGTGCCGGGCAGGCGGCCGGTCGTCGGATCGGGCACCCGGGTGACGAGGGTGAACAGTAGGAACTTCATGCGCTTGCTCCCAGTTCGTCGGTGCCGGCGGGCAGATGCTTCTCGAAGGGGTGCGGACCGAGTTCCTCGGCGGGCACGGTGGGGTCGTAGAGCGCGGTGTATCCGGCGGCCAGGTAGAGGCCGACGGCCTCGGGCTGGCGCGGACCGGTGGTCAGGTAGATCCGCCGGTAACCGCGCCGCGCGATCTCGGCTTCGAGCTGTTCGAGCACGAACAGGCCGAGTCCCTGCCTGCGGTGTTCGCGCGAGGTCCAGATCCGCTTGAGCTCAGCGGTTTCCGCGTCGTAGCGCTGGAACGCGCCGCCCGCCACCGCCTCGCTGTCCCGGGTGACGACCAGTAGCGCGCCGTGCGGCGGCGCGAATTCCGTTGCCGGATAGTCACGTAGCGCCGCGTGCAGCTCGCCGGGGCTGCGGCCGTAGCGGGCGCTGTATTCGACGGCGAGCTCGGCCAGCAGTGGCGCGGCCAGCGGATCGTCCTGCGCTACCTGATGAACTCGCAGGCCGGGTGGCGAAAGTTGCTGGGTCACCGGATCACCGCTGCTTCGGTAGGCCGGGCGGATTGATCCGCGACTCGGTGACCTGCTCGGTCTTCAGGCCCCAGCGATCGATCACCTGCTGATAGGTGCCGTGCTGGATGGCGTGGTTCAGCGCGTGCTGGACCGCGGTGATCAGCCCGTTGTTCTTCTTGGTGAGCACCGCGATCTCGCCCTGCAGTGCGTCGCCCGCACCGGAGAAGGTGGCGAGGATCTTGGTCTGGTTCGCGGTGGCGGAGTGGTAGATCGCGGTCGGGTTCGGGCCGATGTAGCCGTCCAGCCGCTGCGAGGCGAGCGCCAGGTAGTAGTCGCTGGTCTGCTGGAAGTAGGCGATGTCGATGGGCGCCAGGCCCTCCGCGCGGTTCTGCTCGTTCCACTTCACCAGCAGCTGCTCCTGGTTGGTGCCGCTGCCGACGCCGATCCGCTTGCCCGCCAGGCTCTTACGATCCTGGTATGCGAGGGTGCTCTGCTTGGGTACCTCCAGCGCGACGGTGTCGTTGCGGTAGGTGGCGAAGTCGTACTTCTCCTTGCGCTCCTCGGTCACCGTCACGTTGCCGATGAAGGCATCCACCTCGCCGGAATCGATGCGCACGAAGTTCTGCGCCCAATCCGCCACCTGCAGTTCGAGTTTCAGGCCGAGGATGTCGGCGACCAGCGCGGCGATATCGACCTCGGAGCCGACCACGGTCTTGTCGTCGTCGGCGTAGAAGCGCAGCGGCGGTGCGGTGCCGGACGCGCCGGTCACCACCAGGGTGCCGCGGTCCCGAATGGCCTGCGGCACTTCGGCGGCGATGCTGTCCACCTTGGTGGTGTGCACCCGGCCGGTCTGGGCGGCGGAGAGGTCGAAGGTGATCGCACCGGCGGGCTGGGCCGCGGACTCCGCTTCGGGATCGGTGCAGCCGGTGGCCAGCAGTACGACCGCGGTCGCGGCGGCGGTGGCCAAGGCGGAGAGCTTCATCGGAAACCTGTTCATCAGCGGACTCGGGAAAGGAACGCGCGAGTGCGCGGGTGTTCGGGATGGTCTAGGACGACTTCGGGCGGCCCCTGCTCGACGATGGCGCCCGCATCGAGAAACACCACGGTGTCGGCGATCTCGCGGGCGAAGCCGATCTCATGGGTGACGATCACCAGTGCGGTGCCGCCGTGCGCGAGGTCGCGGATCACGTCGAGGACCTCGCCGACGAGTTCGGGATCCAGCGCGGAGGTGGGTTCGTCGAACAGGATCACGCGGGGGCGCAAGGCAAGTGCCCGCGCGATCGCGACGCGTTGCTGCTGCCCACCGGAGAGCCTGCGTGGGTATGCGTCGGCCAGTGCGCCGATGCCGACCCGGTCCAGCAGCACCCGCGCCTCGGCCTCGACCTCGTTGCGATCCCGGCGCTGCGCGGAAAGCGGTGCGATGGTGACGTTGTCGAGCACGGTCAGATGCGGGAACAGGTTGAACTGCTGGAAGACGAACCCGATGCGGGAGCGCTGCCTGCGCACCTCACGGTCGGGCAGCGCGTGCAAGGTGTTGCGGCGCAGTCGATATCCGATCAGCTCACCGTCGATGTGCACGGTGCCCGCGTCCAGCGACTCCAGGTGGTTGACCACTCGCAGCAGCGTGGACTTGCCGGAACCGGACGGGCCGATCACCGTGACCACCTCGCCGGAGCGCACGGTCAGATCGACGCCGCGCAGCACCTCGTGCGGGCCATAGGCTTTACGGACGCCGCGGACTTCGACGGCGAGTGCGGTGGTCATCGGGTCGCTCCTCGCGGTGCGGTGGAACCGGATTCGGCGATCTCGCGCAGCTTCTGCCAGGCCCGCTGCGTCGGCGAGGGCGGTGGCGTGCGCTGGGTGCCCTTGGCATAGTGGCGCTCGATGTAGTACTGCGCCACCGAGAGCACGGTGGTGAGCACGATGTACCAGGCGGTGGCGACCAGCAGCAGCGGCACCACCCGGCCGTTGCGGCCGTAGATCACCTGGACCTGGTAGAACAGCTCCGCGATCGCCATCACCGACACGATCGAGGTGCCCTTGAACAGGCTGATCACCTCGTTGGTCGCATTGGGCAGGATCGAGCGCATGGCCTGCGGGACCACGATGGAGCGGAACTGGCGCACCTTCGGAATACCCAGCGCGGCAGCGGCTTCCAGCTGACCGGCGTCGACGGAGATGATGCCCGCGCGGATGATCTCGGCCGAGTATGCCGCCTGATGCAGCGCCAGGCCGATCACCGCCGCGGTGAATCCGCTGATCACGCCGTTCACCTCGAAGGTGAAAAACGAAGGACCGAACGGGATTCCGAGCGACAGCGTGTGGTACAGGTAGGCGATGTTGAACCAGAACAGCAGCTGCACGATGAGCGGAATCGATCGGAACGCCCAGATGTAGCACCACGAGATGACCCGAAGCACCGGATTGTTCGACAGCCGCGCGATGGCCAGCGCGGTGCCGAGCAGGAAACCCAGGGCGGTACCCCAGGCGGTGAGTTCGAGGGTCACCTTCAGCGAGGCCAGCACCGACTTCGCGGTGATGTACTTCGCGAAAGTCGGCCAGTCCCAACCGGGATTGGTGACCAGACCGTGGATGAACTGGGCGAGCAGGATGAGCGCGACGGCGCTGATCACCCAGCGCCACGGGTGCCGGGTCTTGGCGACCGTCGGCGCGGAATCGCCTGCGCCGGCGGCGGATCCGTCCGGCACCGGGTCGAGCGCGGTGGCACGAGTCTCGGTAGCGACCGGTTCGCCGTCGGTGGCGTCGGGGACAGCGGTGGCGTCGGGTGCGGTGGACGCGGTCATGACTGCGCCTCGTCGGCGCTCGGCTCCGTCATGACTGCAGCTGGGCCTGGTGTTCGCTCGCTGCGCTCACGCATGGTCGGGGTCCTTCGGAAGAACGAACGAGACCGCGCCACCTCGGGCCGCGGTCACATCACCCGGCCAGCGACGGGTGCAAGAGACTGGCTGCGGGTCAGCCCCGACAGCTCGCGGACGTCACTTTGCATTGGTCGATATGCCGGCGGCCCCAACGGGCGCCTCGGACAGCGGAGATGATCACTTCGGTTCCTCCATCGGTCCCGGCGGAAGCACCCGCACCCGGTGAGCCGGGGGGTTGCTGCGACGTCGACGAGCCAGGTCTCTCGGTCGCTCTGGATGGTTGTCGCCGATCCGGACACCGGATGATGTCAGGGTCGAGCCGAATTATCATGCCCAGCAGGGGAACCCTTGGGCAAGGGAAGTAATCACCGTGAGCGTAGCTATTGTCTCGGCCCGGTTCGCCGGGTATTTCCGATAGCCGGACATGCGCTGGCTCAGCCTGATCGACGGCGGCCTGTCGAGTGTCGACTTCGTGGGGCGGGCGCTCACCTACTCGGGCGGCTCCGCCGGGAAGCAGCATACGGCTTATCGCAAGCCTCGATGTGCGGACCCCGGGAACTCGCCGTCAACCAGGAGCCGCCGCCGACCATCGATGACACGCCGAGAGCTTGCCGCAGGCAATACGGCCAGTTCACGGCGTTTGCCGGAGTACCGTCAGCCTTCGATTCGCGTCGACGATGAGAAGAGGTCTCCATGGCCGTACCGCGCCGTCTGACCATGCTGTCCGCTGCCGCGACCTGCGCGGTCGCGCTGGCGCTCGCCGCCCCCGCCGCGGGCGCGACGCCGACGCCGTCCGCAGCGGCCCCCGTCCCACCCGGTCCCACCCAGACCGGAACCGTCGCGCCGGGCGACCTGTTCGGCGTCTACAACACCGCGATCGACGGCCTGCGCGCGTTCGGTATGCAGCCGTTCCTCTACCCGACCGCGGCCGCGTACTGCCTCAACGGCAACTCCCTCGGTCTCGCCCCGGCGGTGGCCGGCGCGGTGCCGGGCCCGTGGCCCAAGACCTCGGTCACCATCCCCGGACTCGACCTGTCCGCCGTCAAGGCCGGACAAACCATGTTCACCTTCGTCCCCTACGGCCTGAACCAGGACGGACCGGATACCACCGGCATGCAGGTGGCTTGGCTGAACGTGACCAGCGGCCGCGGCGGCCTCGCCTCGATGGGTCCGCTGTCCAGCATCCTGCGCGCGATGGTCCCCGCCGAAGTCCCGATCGCCTTGCGGCCCATCGCCGAACGCGCCATCCAAGACTTCTTCTTCGCCGCCCTGCCGATGGGTGGCGTGCGGGCCGTGCCCGTCGACACCGGGCAGGGCACGGTGCTCGCCGCGGTCTTCGGGACCGTCGAGAACGGCGGCAAGTCCTGCTTCTTCCTGCCCACCGTGGGGATCACCGAGGTTCCGTAGGAGCTTGCGCGATGCCGACTATGGTGCGAGCGCAGCCTTTTCAAGTCAGCGCGCCTGGTCGATGGGCGGGAGGCTGCGTCCTACCTTGCTACGCCCTCTCATTGCCGAGCGCTCGACCCTTCCAGCGCAGCGCGCCGCGTCGTCGGGCGCGGTGGGAGCGTGCCCACAGCAGTAAGTAGGCGACTACCGAGAACGGGTGGGCCAGGGCCGCAAGGACATCGGTGAGGGAGAGCGGTCGGCCGGTTTCAGTGGAGCGTGCCAGCAGCCTGCCGGTGACGGCCGCCGTGTAGCCGAGGGCACCGGCACGGCGGACGGCCCCGCGACCGCCTGCCGCCGCCAAGGGCGGGACCCAATAGGCCAGGGCGGCAAATGTTCCCACGGCGGCTCCGCCCGCGATGGTGCCGCCGTACGCGGACCACAGCCAGCGGGTGTATCCGGCGTCGAGTTGAGCAGCGCCCTCGTACATTCGAGTGCTCGCCATGCGGCCCGCAGCGACGAGGGTGGTGGGTTGTCCTGCCCGGCGCAGTGTTCGGGCGATGTCGAGGTCTTCGGTAGCGCTGGCGGCCACCGCGGTGTGCCCGCCGACGGCGCGGTAGGCGGCGGTGTCGAACACCAGAAACTGGCCGCAGGCAACGGAAGTCGACGGCCGCAGGCTCCGATTGGCCAGCGCGATCGGCAGCGTGGCCGCCCAAGACCAGCACAGCAGCGGCTGCACCAAGGTCTCGGCCATCGACTCGGCCCGTTGCACAGGCCACGGTGACACCAACGCGACTCGCTGCCTGCGTAATTCGGTGACGGTCGCGGCGACCGCTCCCGGTGCCAGCCGCACATCCGCGTCCACGAATACCAGCACCGGCGTATCCACCGATTCGGCCAATCGCGCACACGCGGCGGCTTTGCCGGTCCATCCGGGCGGTGGTTCGGTGTCGTTGCGCAACACCGTGATTCGCGGATCCCCACCGGCCGCATCGATCGCGGTCCCATAAGTCTCATCGCCCGACGCGTCATCGAGAATCACGACACTCAGCCGCGAGACTCCGCGCTGCGCCCGCAGATCCGCGATCAACCCGGGCAGCCGCGCGGCCTCGTCACGAGCCGGAACACACACGGTGACCGGCTCGATCACCTCGACCGTGGTGTCCACCAGCTGCCGCACGGTAACCCGGTTGTAGAGCGCGATCCCAGCGCCCAGCACCGAGATTCCGGCTCCACACCGCACCGCCTGCGCCATTCGGCTCACGGAACTCGGCTGCGGCACAACGGCTCAGCGGCTCTGTTTGACCGTTTTCCACCAGCGGCTCCAGGACAGGCCGGTGGGGGCGCCCGGTGCGGGCGGATTGCGGTCCATGAAGGCCATCGCGGCGACGATGGCCGCGACGGCGAGGGTGATGCCGCCGACGATGCCCGCCCAGCCCGCGAACGAGCGGGTATTCGGGTCGGCGTAGCTGACCTCGGCGCGCAACGTGGAGACGTCGCCGGCGGGCAGCTTCCAGGAGACGATGTTGTCGCCCTCGCGATTGCCGTTGGTCTTGGCGACGCGGGCCGGGAACGCGATGGTGAACTGCACGTCGGAGCCGTGCGGCGGCACCGATTTCAGGTCGACGCGCCCGGTCAGGCTCACCAGGTCACCGGCGCGCTGGAACTGCATCTGGAACATGCCCTGGGTTTGCTCGGACAGCTGACCGAGCTGGCCGACCTCGCCGAACGACATGTCCTCGAAGAACACCTGGCTGCCGACGTACCCGTCCTGCGAATAGGGCTCGATGCGCACCTTCGCGGCGAGCGAGTCGGGCGCCTTCAGCTGCGGCCCCTTGTCATTGGCCTCGGAGGGCACGACCGCGGCGACGATCCGCCCGGACACGCGGTCGTTGGACGAAACGCCCATCGATACCTGCACGCGCAGGCAGCCCGCGAGCAGGGGTACCAGCAACGCCGCAAGCAGGACCGCCGCGGCGACACGCGCTCCAGGGCGGGGCGTCCGCGGCGACGGTAGTACCGGGGCATCGGGCATCGTGGTGATGGGACTCGGCTGCACGGGGACATCGTGCCAGGCCATCCGTCCAGATGCCCACGCGACGGGCGGAAGCAGGCCCGCGATGTGTCTCCGCTAGCCCGCCTGCGCGGGTTGCCGACGGCAAAAGTAGAGGTGACGCAGCAGCGGGAGGCCCAGAACAGCCAGCCCGACGCCGCCGTAACAGGCCGAAATCGGCAGACCCAGAAACACCGCGTGCGCGAGTGCGGAGCCGAGCCAGGTCCACAGAAAAACCGCCACCGGCACCGCGACCGAGCCGGAATTCGGCGCAACGGTGTCCAGCCCTGCTGACGAATTCACCGGAATATCCAGCCCCACTGACACGGGAATCGTGCGCGCCAAGACGGTCAGCAGCACACCCATGAGCAATGCCACCGTGAGCCAACCGAGATAGTTCGTGATCGGAATCTCGGCGAGGCCGGGCAGGCCCGAGTCGGTGTCGCACCAGCTCCACTGCCCATCGGCGACCATCTGCGGATCCAGAAAAAGATCCCAGCCGACCGCGCCCACCGCCAGCAGACCGATCCGCGACACCGCCCGCCGGGTGAGCAGCCCGGCCACCACCCACACCGGATACAACCCGCCGGTCCACGCCAGCGGAACCACCAGCGGCACTCCACTGAGCGCGGGCCCCAGCCGATCCACCGCGTACTCGTAACACCCGAACGGCACGCCCGTCGCGGTACCGACGACCTCGGCGGCCAACCCGAGCCCCGACACGATCACCAAAAACCCGGCCGCATAACGAATCCCACGCGTAGCCGCCGCATGCGCCAACGCCGTACCCGCCGAAAGCAGCACAACCGCCACCGTGACCCGATCCCGCCCAACGCCATGCGCCAGCGGATAGGCGATCTGCACGAGCACCAGCGCCACCGCCAACACAGGCGGCGCACACCACCGCACCGTCCCACGTGCGGCACCCCTCTTCACAGCGGCACGCCTTCTGATTCCTCGCACCTGAAATCGCATGCCAATCCCGGTGCGGGAAATCGGAAAGCGTGCGGCTGTTCCGTCATCGCCTGCGCAGCAGCGGGAATCGGTGGCGGCGGAGGTCGCGCAGGGCGAGGTTGGCGGCGCTACGGCCGCTGGCGCCGGAGACGCCGCCGCCGGGATGGGTCGACGCGCCGGTCAGGTACAGGCCCGGTGCGCCGGGCACGCGTTGGCCGGACAGTTCCGGCAGCGGTCGCCAGAGCATCATCTGATCCAGCGACATCTCCACGTGCATCACATTGCCGCCCAGCAGCCCCATCTCCCGCTCCAGATCGACCGGTGTCTGCACATGCTTGCGCAGCACCGAATCGGCGAATCCCGGTGCGTAGGAGTCCACTTCGGCGATGATGCGGTCGCCCTCCCGCTCGGCGTGCTCGGCCCAGTCGCTCCCGTCGGCCAAGCGATACGGATGCCACTGCGCCCACAGCGACAGCTGATGCTCGCCGGGCGGCGCGATACTCGGGTCCACCGCGCTGAAACTCATCGCGAGCACGACCGGCCGCGGCGGCAGCTCCCCGGCCGACGCGGCCCCGTGGGCGAGCCGGAGCTGCCGCCGGTCGGACACGAGAAACTGGAGGCCACGGGCGGATTCGTCGACCGAGCTGCCCGGATAGTTCGGCAACGACCGCGTCGCCACCCGCACCACCATGCCGATACCCGGTCCGATCCGAATGCGCCGCCTCCAGTCGTCGAGCACGGCGGCGTCGAATCCGCCCTCGCGCAACAGATCCAGGGTGGTCAGCACGTGCGAGCCCGCGATAACGGTGTCGGCGTGCAGGTTTCGCCCCGCTGCGGTGCGCACCCGCCAGCCGTCCCCGTCGCGCCGCAGCGCGGTCACCGCGTCACCCGCCGTCACCACGCCGCCGTCGGCGCGCAGCCGCTCGACGAGCGCGGCGGACAACGCGCCACTGCCGCCGACCGCACGTCCCGGCGGCAGCGTGTGCATGAGCGCGGCGAACCCCACCATCGGCGCGGTGCCCGGCTCCGACATCGGCGGACCGGACTGCGCGCCGAACCAGGCCAGCGACGCCTTGAGTCGTTCGTCCTGAAAGTACGTGTCCAGCAACGCGTCCCCGGACTGCAGGAACTCCCGCGACAACGCGCTGCCGCCGTCCTTCGCGTCCAGCCCCCAGAACGAGCGCAGCAACCGGCCCGGCGTCGGTCCGCCGCCGAACGCGCGCATCACGCGCGCGCTCCGCGGCCCCCACACTTCGACAAATCGCCGATACGCCACCGCATCCCGATCACCACAGGCGGCCGCGATCGACGCGCACGTGGCATCCAGATCGCGATGGAACACCAGCGGCGCGCGCCCGTCTCTGGCGGGTGTGAAACCCCAAGGGTCGCAATCGATGTACCGCAGCCCGAAGCGAGCGAGCTCCAGCTCCTCGATGATCCCGGTGTGCCGCACCATGATGTGCGCGGAGGACCCGCGATCGACCAGATGCCCGGGAAACCGTTCGACCGTCGACACCGCCCCGCCGAGCACCTCGTCGCGTTCCAGCACCTCCACTGGATGCCCGGCCCGCGCGAGATAACAGGCGGCGACCAGCGCATTGTGGCCGGAACCGACCACGACGACCGTCACGTGACCCTCGCCACGACACCCCGGGGGGCCAGAAGCGTTGGGCGACAGGGCACAGCCCTCACAGCGGCAGCCGCCGTCCGAGAATGGCGAACGGCCGATTGTCACCGGCGAACACGAAATTCCGCACCACGTCGGTGAATTCCTGCCGCCGATACAGCCGCCAGGCCCGGTTGTCTTCCCCGGCCACCTCCGGGGTGGACAGCAGCACGGCCTTCTCCGGCCGATCGCGCAGCAGCCGTTCCAGCAGCGTGCCGCCGATGCCGAGCCCCTGCGCCGACGGGTGCACGTGCAGCTCGGTCAGCTCGAAGTAGTCCGAAAGTAGTTCGCGCGTCGAATGTTCCGGCCAGCCGGAGCGCCGCATCCCGCTGTGCACCTGCTGGTGCCACCACTGGTGCGCGGCACCGCGGTAGCCGTAGGCGATCGCCACGATCGGCGACGAGCGTAGGTCGACGTGCCCCGAATCGTCGGGGACCACCGCGGCCACGGCCTGCCAGCCGGGACGGGTGGTGTGCTCGGTCCACATCGGCGCGCGATGGTGTTCGGTGCCGCGCGGATAGTCCATCGCCGCGACATACACCGCCAGTGCATCGTGCAGCCGGGAGCGCAGTGCCGCGACGGAGAGGTCGACGACGACAGGTGCGGGGGTGTGATTGGGCTTGACGGCGGTCATGGCTCTCGTCGGGTCCACAGCGGGCGCGGAAGTTTGTCGGTGGGCGTCTCTATATTCAATCTCAATTCAAACGTTCGAATACTTGTTCGGTCACACTAGGCGGTGTTGGCTCCAGGTATGCGATGGCGGAGGGACTCCGAGATGTCTGGTCGGGTCGAACATCCGGGACAGCCCGGTCGAGCGGGCAAACTGCTGCAACGGGCCGATGGCCTGCTGATGGAGGCGGCGGGGGAGCGGGACCCGCGCGAGCGGTTCCGCACCGCCTATTTGGCCGCTTTGCGTGGTGCCGGCGCGGTGATCGCACTCACCGGCGCCGACCACGCGCCGCGGGCTCGTTCGCGTAACGCTTGGGTGCTGATGCAATCCGCCGCGCCCGAGTTCGTCATGTGGGCCGATTACTTCAGCGCGCGCTCGGAGACCAGGGCCGCACTGGAGGCCGGACTCGATCGGGACATCGACAAAGACGAGGCCGACGAGTTCTATTCGCGGGTAGGAGCATTCCTGCACGACGTCGAAGATCTCCTTACCGCATCGGCTCGGTTGCGCCCCGCACCGGGGTGGACAAACGGCATGACCGGATAGTGACCGGCGGCACGCCCACATAGTTATGGGCGACTAGGTGGTACGGCCCTGATCGAACTCGTATCATTGGTGACAGATAGCCGCCAAGGTCGGCTATCAGGTCGCCTACCCGGAGGCGACAGCCACGCCTAGTGCCGGGGGAGGTACCGTGCCACTCTCCGAGCACGAGCAGCGCATGCTCGAACAGATCGAGAGCGCGCTCTATGCTGAGGATCCGAAGTTCGCGTCGTCCGTCCGCGGCGGGCGCCTTCGCTCGACCTCGAGTCGTCGCAGACTCCAGGCCGCGGCCTTGTTCGTCCTTGGTCTGTTTCTACTCGTCGCCGGCATCGCCGCTCCAGTGAAGCCCGGCGGCTTCCCGATCATCAGTCTGGTCGGCTTCATCGTCATGTTCGCGGCCGGCGTACTGCTGCTGGTCGGCACCTCCAAGGGCATGGCGAAGGGTGATCGGGCGGGCGGCGACGCCACGCCCGGTGGTCCAGGCGGTGGAGCGGCCGGACAGCGTGGGCGCCAACGCAAGTCCGGCGGATTCTCCGAACGCATGGAGGATCGCTTCCGGCGACGGTTCGAGCAGGATTAGCTCGCTCGTAGCCTGACAATCGCAGACAGACGGCGACGCCGCACCGATCCGGTGCGGCGTCGCCGTCTTGCGTGTGGATAACCCGGTGCCGCCGATGATCGCCACGCGCGCTCGGCGGCGGTTGCCCCACCTCTCCCCACAAGATCCCCCACTTCGCCCCATCCTTGGCTGAACTACGCGACACCTGGGCGTTTGCTGGGTGTTTCCGGGCCTTTGTCCATGCGGACTGTGCGTGTCGGCAGAACACGCAAAAAGTTCTCCACCATGGTGATAGCTGGGATGACCTGCGAAATCGCCTGAGCGGGGAGCCAGATCACCGGCAGTTTCGATTGAAAGTGGGGGAAAGTGGGGTAATGTGGAGCGCGCACTACCGGAAAGGCCGACCATCGAGGTGATCGACTAGGGAGGTATCGAGTTGTTTCTCGGTACCTACACACCTCGGCTGGACGACAAGGGGCGACTCACGTTGCCTGCGAAATTTCGAGACGATCTGGCGGGAGGGTTGATGGTCACGAAGGGTCAGGACCACAGCCTTGCCGTGTACCCCAAAGAAGAGTTCACCGCGCTCGCTCGTCGGGCCGCGGCGGCATCTCGAAGTAACCCGCAGGCGCGCGCGTTCGTCCGGGCACTTGCGGCTGGAACGGATGAACAACGTCCGGACGCACAGGGCCGGATCGTGTTGTCAGCCGAACATCGGCGTTACGCAAACCTGCAACGGGATTGCGTGGTGACCGGCTCGGTCGACTTCCTCGAAATATGGGACAAGCAGGCGTGGGACTCCTACCTCGCCGAGCACGAGGAGGATTTCTCGCAAGCGAGAGACGAGTCGCTGGGCGGAATCTTCTAGCCCCGAGCGAACGAGTGCCGCGCGGCCTCTGCCCGGACGCGGACCCTGACGTACTTCCCCGACGCCAGGTGCCGCGGTTCGGTCAGAGACCACGGGGCATTCGTCTCCGGCAACGGTTTCTTATGCAAAAGCACTTGCGGCCCAATGAGACACAATCGCGAAGCGCTCGTTGGGCCGATGGGGTGCGGGAACTCCCGCATCGGCACAGAGGAACAAGGCGACCCGTCCGCGGTGCGCGACGAAGCGAGGCAGATCCCGGGAGGTCGAGGTGAACCGTGAGCAGGACGGCCCCCGCCATGTTCCTGTTCTGCTCGGCCGGGCCGACGCGCTGCTCGGGCCCGCGCTCACCGAACCCGGCGCGGTCTATCTCGACGCGACGCTCGGTCTCGGCGGACACGCCGAGCACTTCTTACGCACCTATCCCGGCCTCCGGCTCGTCGGTCTCGATCGCGACACCGCCGCGCTGAAGCTGGCCACCGAGCGACTCGCGCCGTTCGCGGACCGAGTCACCCTGGTGCACACCCGATATGACGGGATCGCCGACGCGCTCGACCAGGCCGGGCTGTCCGCCCGCGGGTCGGTCTCCGGCATCCTGATGGATCTCGGCGTGTCGTCGATGCAACTCGACGAGGCCGAGCGCGGCTTCGCCTACTCCATCGACGCGCCGCTGGACATGCGGATGGATCCCACTACCGGCCCCACCGCCGCCGACGTGCTCAACACCTACAGCCACGGCGACCTGGCCCGGGTGCTGAAAACCTATGGCGAGGAACGCTTTGCGGGCCGGATCGCCTCCGAGGTGCTGCGCCGCCGGGCCCAGCAGCCGTTCACCACCAGCGCCGAACTGGTCGAACTGCTCTACGCGGCGATACCGGCGGCGACCCGGCGCACCGGCGGGCATCCGGCCAAGCGGACCTTCCAGGCGCTGCGGGTGGAGGTCAACCGCGAGCTCGATTCGCTGCGCGCCGCGCTGCCCGCGGCGCTCGATTCGCTGCGGATCGGCGGCCGGATCGTCGTCATGTCGTATCAGTCACTCGAAGACAAGGTGGTCAAGCAGGAGTTCGCGCCGCGCGCGGCCTCCAGGACCCCCGTCGACCTACCGGTCGAATTGCCCGGCATGGGACCGGAATTCCGGATGTTGACCCGTGGCGCGGAGAAGGCGACCGAGGCGGAGATCGAGGAAAACCCGCGGGCCGCACCCGTAAGGATGCGGGCCGCGGAGCGAATTCAGGAGGTCGGATGAGACATGAGCTCGTCCGGCGGACCGGGTGCGGGGCCTGGACAAGGGAGGCCGGATGTCCCGCACAGACTCACGAGGGGACGGCAGCAGTATGAGTGAGCGAAGCGAACGAATCATGTGCCAGCGTGCCATGCACATGCCGGAACCGAGCGCCAGCGAGGTGGAGGCATGAGCATTAGGACGCGGACCGTCGAGGCACCCGGGCGGATCGCCCGCCGGGTGCACGAATCCGAGCGGGTGAAATCGGGTGCCGCGCAACGGGCCTACGCCCGGCGCCGGACGCGTGCCGAAACCCGTTCGGACACACCCGATCTGCCGCGTCGGCAGCGATCGGCGATGGCCGGGCGCATTCCGTTCGTCGCGGCGATCATCGCGTTGCTCGGCTGCGGTCTCGCGCTCACCCTGCTGCTCACCACCCGCGCCGCGGAGGACAGCTACCAGCTCGGCGACATCAGAGCGACCAACAAGCGGCTGGCCGACGAGCGCGCCGCGCTGCAGCGCGACGTGGAGTCCGCGGATTCCGCGCCCGACCTGGCCGCCCGTGCCAGGGAGCTGGGCATGATCCCGGCCAAGGACCCGGCCCGCATCGTGGTCGCGCCCGACGGCACCGTGACGGTGATCGGTAAACCGACTCCGGCAGAGGGCCCCCCGGTGCCGCCGCTGAACGTGTCGCCCGCCGCTCCCGGCAGCGGGCAGCCGGGAAACCCGCAGGCGGCCAACATACAGGCTCGCGGTGAACGGGTGGTGCCGGTGACCACCACACCGCCGCCACCCGCCCTGCCGTCCGCGCCGGGCAACGGTGCGCAGGCGAACAACGTTCAGGTGAACGCTGCTCCGGCGAGCCCGGTTCCGGTCAGTCCGGTCCCGGCGGCCCCCGCCGCGCCGCAGCAGGCCGACGCCGCGCACCCGCCCACCGATGTCGCGCAGGCGCAGGCGGAAACAGCACAGCCACAGGCCCTTCCAGACGGAGGACAGCGGTGACACAGACCAGGCCCGCCCCGCGCCAGCGACGCGGGCCTGGTCCAGGCAAGGCTGCCAGACCACGCTCCGCACCACCGAAGAAGGACCGGCCGCAACGCAGGCGGCTCGGCGCGGGCCGGATCATCATGCTGATCGCGCTCGGCGTCGTCGCGCTGCAATTGCTGTGGATCCAAACCATCAACGCGCCAAGCCTTTCCGCGCAGGCGGCGAACCAGCGCAGCAACACCGAGGTCGACTACGCGGTGCGCGGTCCGCTCACCGACCGCAACGGCAAGTCGCTGGCGTACACCATCGCCGCGAAACAGCTGAACTTCCAGCCGATCGCGGTCCGCAAGCAGCTGGCCGACGCGAAGGCCAAAAACGACAAGGCCCCCGATCCGGACGAGCGGCTCAAGGCCATCGCCAAGACCGTGCACGACAAGCTCGGCAAGGGCGGCCCGTCGGAAGCGGATCTGCTCGCCAAGCTGCGTAGCGATGAGACGTTCCTGTACCTGGCGCGCGGCGTCGACCCGCGGATCGCTGCGGATATCCGCGCGCAGTATCCGGAGGTCGGCGCGGATTCGCAGTATCCGAGGGAGCATCCGGGCGGTTCGCTGGCCGCAAATGTGCTCGGCGCCACGGGCTGGGACGGGCACGGGCAGATCGGGCTCGAGTCCTCGCTCGACTCGGTGCTCGCGGGCACCGACGGTTCACATACGTACGACCGCGGTTCCGACGGCGCGGTCATTCCCGGCAGCTCGCGCGACAAGCAGGATGCGGTCAACGGCCACGGCGTGGAGCTGACCCTGGACTCGGACCTGCAGTACTACGTGCAACAGCAGGTGCAGCAGGCCAAGGAGATGTCGGGCGCCAACTCGGCGTCGGCGGTCGTGCTCGACGCCAAGACCGGGCAGGTGTTGTCGATGGCCAACGACAACACCTTCAATCCGCAACTGGGACCGCAGAATTGGTCCGGCGCCGACCTGGACAATCCGTCGGTGTCCAACGTGTTCGAGCCCGGTTCGGTGAACAAGATCATTACCGCGGCCGCCTCGATCGAATACGGACTGACCAATCCCGATGAGGTGCACCAGGTTCCGGGCGAGATCCGGATGGCGGGCGTGACCGTGCACGACGCGTGGGTCCACGACGTGGCGCCGTACACCACCACCGGCATCTTCGGTAAGTCTTCGAACGTGGGCACCCTGATGCTGGCCCAGCGGGTCGGCGAAGATCGGTTCGCCGACATGGTGAATCGTTTCGGACTCGGCCAGCGAACCGGCGTCGGTCTGCCGGGCGAGAGCGCCGGCGTGGTGCCCGCCCGCGATCAGTGGTCGGGCGGCACCTTCGCCAACCTGCCTATCGGGCAGGGGCTTTCGATGACCACGCTGCAGATGACGGGCATGTACCAGGCCATCGCCAACGACGGCGTGCGCATCCCGCCGCGGATCATCAAGGCCGAGATCGCGCCGGACGGCACCCGCACCGACGAGACCCAGCCCGACGGCGTGCGCGTGGTGAGCCCGCAGACCGCGGCGACGCTGCGCACCATGTTCCAGTCGGTGGTCCAGCGTGATCCGATGAACTCGAACCAGAACGGCACCGGCTGGCCCGCCGCGATCGACGGCTACCAGATCGCGGGCAAGACCGGCACCGCGCAGAAGGTCGACCCCAACTGCGGCTGCTACTCGACATCGTCGTTCTACATCACGTTCGCGGGCATCGCCCCGGCCGACAACCCGCGCTACGTCATCGGCCTGATGCTCGACAACCCCATCCGCAGCTCGGACGGCAGCGGCGGCCAGTCGGCCGCACCGTTGTTCCACAGCATCGCCTCGTGGGCGATGCAGCGCGACCGCATCCCGCCGTCGCCGGAGCCGTCCAAACGTTTCGTGCTCCAGGCGGACTGAATCCGTGCGGTCTGGGACTTACCGTAGGTGCGTTGCTGGGCCGTGACCGGCCGTCGGTAACCTGACTCGTCGTCCCAGTCCCGCCCGTATCAGAGAGGAGCAATGTGCCTGCGCAGTCCAGCCAGCACGCGCTCCGGCCCGCCCATCCGCCGGAAACCGCGCTGACCGCCGTGCTGGCGGCGACCAGTGCCGAGGCGACCGGACCCGCGCTCGCGCAGATCCACGTCACCGGCATCGAGCAGCGGTCGCAGGCCGTGCGACCCGGTGACCTGTTCACCGCGCTACCCGGCGCGCACGCGCACGGCGCCCGGTTCGCCGCCGACGCGGTCGAACGCGGTGCGGTCGCGGTGTTCACCGATGCGGCGGGCGCCGAGCTGGCCGGGGAGCTGGCCGTTCCGGTGCTGGTGCGCGAGAATCCGCGTGCGGTGCTCGGCGAGTTGTCGGCGCTGATCTACGGCAATCCGTGCGAACGGCTGCGCATCGTCGGCATCACCGGCACCTCCGGCAAGACGACCACCTCTTATCTGGTGGAGGCCGGTCTGGCCGCGGCCGGACTGTCGACGGCACTGATCGGCACCATCGAGACCAGGATCGGCGGTCGTCGGGTGCCGAGCGCGCTGACCACGCCCGAGGCGCCGCAGCTGCACGCGATGTTCGCGCTGATGGTCGAGCAGGGCGTGGACGCGGTGGTGATGGAGGTGTCCAGCCACGCGCTGGCGCTGGGCCGGGTGGACGGTGTCCGCTTCGCGGTCGGTGCGTTCACCAACCTGTCGCAGGACCACCTGGACTTCCACGCCGACTTCGAGGACTACTTCGCCGCCAAGCGCAGGCTGTTCGAGCCGACGTCGCCGATCGCCGCGCGGACCGCGGTGATCTGTATCGATGACGAGTGGGGCCGACGCCTCGCGGACGGGCTCGAAGCGCCGATCACGGTGTCCACCACCGGAACTGGCGCTTGGTCGCTGGACGGCC
The DNA here is from genome assembly GCF_040645995.1 of Nocardia sp. NPDC046473. NCBI lineage: Bacteria > Bacillati > Actinomycetota > Actinomycetes > Mycobacteriales > Nocardiaceae > Nocardia > Nocardia sp. NPDC046473. The sequence goes on along the minus strand of NZ_JBEYZJ010000004.1, from coordinate 11,876 downwards.
CGATCGCCGCCCATGGCGGCGAGCAGGAGTTCACCGCGACCGGACCGAGCGGCAATGTCGCTGTGCGACTGCGTCTTCCCGGCCGCTACAACGTGGCCAACGGGCTGCTCGCGGTCGCCGTGTGCGCGGCCGCCGGCGTCGACGCCTCGATCGCCGCGCCCGCCCTGGCCACCGTCGACGTGCCGGGCCGGATGCAGCGGGTGGAGCGCGGGCAGGACTTTCTCGCGATCGTCGACTACGCGCACAAGCCCGCCGCGCTGGAATCGGTGATCGCCACGCTGCGTGGACATCTCGCGGTGGACGCGCCGGAATCGCCGGGGCGCCTCGCCGTGGTGGTCGGGGCCGGTGGCGACCGCGACGCGGGTAAACGTCCGCTGATGGGCGCGGTAGCGGCCAAAGGCGCCGACCTGGTGATCATCACCGACGACAACCCGCGCAGCGAGGACCCGGCGCAGATCCGGGCGGCGATGCGGACCGGTGCACTGGCGGAGGCCGGCCGCGGCGAGGTGCGCGAGCTCGGCGACCGCGCCGAAGCCATTGCGGCGGCGGTGAATTGGGCTCAGCCCGGCGACGTGGTACTGGTTGCGGGTAAGGGGCACGAGGCAGGGCAGGAGATCCGGGGTGTGAAGCACCCCTTCGACGACCGCGACGTGCTCGCGGCGGCACTGGACAAGCGAAGTCCGCATGACGCGGACGCGGAGGACTTGACGGTTTCATGATCGAGATGACACTGCGGGAGATCGCGGACGTCGTCGGCGGCACGCTGCACGACGTCCCCGACCCGGAGGTGCGGGTGACCGGTTCGGTCGAATTCGATTCGCGCCGAATCGGTTCCGGTGATCTGTTCCTGGCGCTGCCCGGCGAGCGGTCCGACGGCCACGACTGGGCGGCGACGGCGGTCGCCGCCGGTGCGGTCGCGGTGCTGGCGGCACGGCCGGTGGGTGTGCCCGCCATCGTCGTCACCCCCAGCCCCGGTTCGGTGCCGTCGACTTCCGTTGCGCTGGCCGGTGATTCGGATGGTTCGGGGGCCGCAGTGCTCGCCGCGCTGGCCGACCTGGCCCGCGCCAGTGTGCAACGCCTCACTGCGGCAGGCACTCTCACCGTGATCGGAGTGACCGGCTCGTCCGGCAAAACCTCCACCAAGGACCTGCTCGCGGCCGTGCTCGCGCCGCTTGGCTCGGTGGTCGCCCCGCCCGGCTCGTTCAACAACGAGCTCGGCCACCCGTGGACCGCGTTGCGCGCCAACGCCGATACGCGTTTCCTGGTGCTCGAGATGTCCGCGCGCGGCCCCGGCCATATCGCGGCGCTCGCCGAGGTGGCGCCGCCGACCATCGGCGTGGTGCTCAACGTCGGCACCGCGCACCTCGGTGAATTCGGCAGCCGCGAGGCCATCGCCAAGACCAAAGGCGAACTGGTGCAGGCACTTCCGCCATCCGGGCTGGCTGTACTCAACGCCGACGACAACCAGGTCGCCGCGATGACCTCGCGCACCACCGCCCGCGTGGTGACCGTCGGCCAATCCGACGGCGCCGACATCCGCGCCACCGATATCCGGCTCGATGACGAAGCGCGAGCCGGATTCACCCTGCACACCTCCGTGGGCAGCATCCCGATCCACCTGGCGGTGCACGGCGAACACCAGGTCGGCAACGCGCTGTCCGCCGTCGCGGTCGCCCTCGAATGCGGCGCCGACCTCGACACCATCGCGCAGTCGCTGTCCGAAGCCCACGCCGCGTCCGCCCGCCGCATGGACGTGCAAACCACCGCGGGCGGCGTGACCGTGATCAACGACTCCTACAACGCCAACCCGGATTCCGTCCGCGCCGCCCTCAAGGCCCTGGTCACCATGTCGCGCGCGGGCGAAACCCCGCGCCGCAGCTGGGCGGTGCTCGGCGAAATGGGCGAGCTCGGTGCAGAATCCGTGATCGAGCACGACCGGATCGGCAGGCTCGCAGTGCGGTTGGACGTGCACCGGCTGATCGTGGTCGGCGACGGAAGGCCGTCCCGCGCGATGCATCAGGGAGCCGTGATGGAAGGCTCTTGGGGCGAGGAGTCGATCCTCGTGCCCGACATCGGCGCGGCCATCGCGTTGCTCGACGACGAAGTCGAGGCGGGTGATGTGGTGCTGGTCAAGGCGTCGAAGTCGGTGGGCCTCTGGGAGGTCGCCGAACACTTGATCAAATCGGAGCCATCCAGCGGACGTACGGGAAGCACGGAGGCATTGGAGTGAGCGAGCGGACCATCAATACAGCGACCGCTTGTCGTACGGCTGGGTCGAGCGCTAGTGAGGCTGAGTCGTGAGACAGATTCTATTCGCGGCGGCGATTGCGCTCGCCGTGTCGATTCTGCTGACCCCGCTGCTGATCAAGATGTTCGCCAAGCAGGGCTTCGGCCAGGAGATCCGGGTCGACGGCCCGGCCAGTCACCAGGCCAAGCGCGGCACGCCCACCATGGGCGGCGTCGCCATCATCATCGGCATGTGGGCCGGCTACCTCGGCTCGCACCTGATCGGTATCGGCTATCGGGCGGACGGGCCGTCGGCCTCGGGCCTGCTGGTCCTCGGCCTGGCCACCGCGCTCGGCGGCGTCGGCTTCGTGGACGACTTCATCAAGATCCGCAAGCAGCGCAACCTCGGCCTGACCGCCGCGGGCAAGTACCTCGGCCAGCTCACCGCGGCCGTTGTGTTCGGCGTGCTCGCACTGCAGTTCCGCGGCGCGAGCGGGCTGACCCCGGCCAGCAGGCATCTGTCCTATGTGCGCGACATCAGCACGGTGACGATGGGTGTCGTCGTGTTCCTGGTCTTCGTCTGCCTGGTGGTCGTCGCCTGGTCCAACGCGGTGAACCTCACCGACGGGCTGGACGGGCTGGCCGCCGGATCGATGAGCCTGGTGCTCGGCGGCTACGTGGTCATCACGTTCTGGCAGTACTACCACGCCTGCGAGATCAAGGCCGAGGTCGGCTGTTACAACGTGCGTGACCCGCTCGACCTGGCGCTGGTTTGCGCCGCGGGTGCCGCGGCGTGCGTCGGCTTCCTGTGGTGGAATGCCGCGCCCGCCAAGATTTTCATGGGTGATACCGGTTCGCTTGCGCTCGGCGGCATGCTGGCCGGACTGTCTATCACCACCCGGACCGAGCTGCTGATGATCGTCATCGGCGCCCTGTTCGTTGCCGAAACCCTGTCGGTCGTGCTGCAGGTGGCGGTGTACCGCACCACGCGCAACCGGCTGTTCAAGATGGCGCCGTTCCATCATCACTTCGAACTAAGCAAGTGGGCCGAGACTACGGTGATCATCAGGTTCTGGCTATTGGCCGCGATGGCTTCCGCCGTCGGGCTCGGCTTGTTCTACAGCGAATATCTCTCTGCGGTCGGGTGAACTAGCGATGGTCGAACATTCTCCTCGGGCCCTGCGATCACCAGGGCCCATGCTCGAATTCCTGCGCGGCCGTGACGTTCTCGTCGCGGGCTGGGGCATATCGGGGCGCTCGCTGATCGAGCCGCTCCGCGATATCGGCGCGCGCCCGGTGGTCACCGACGGCGGCGCCGCGGCGCTGGCCGAGGCGGCCGGGCTCGGCCTGGACATCGCCACCTGCGTGGAACTGGAAACCACCGACTGGAGCCGGTTCGCACTGGTGATCACCAGTCCGGGGTGGCGACCGGACTCACCGGTGCTCGCCGCGGCGGTCGCCGAGGGTACGCCGGTGTGGGGCGACGTCGAATTCGCCTGGTGGGTCGATCAAGCCAGGATCTACGGCCCGGTGCGCAAGTGGCTGGTGATCACCGGAACCAACGGCAAGACCACCACCACCCAGATGACGCACGCCATCCTGCGCGCCGCGGGCATCCCCAGCGTCGCGTGCGGCAACATCGGCCTGCCGATCCTGGATGCGTTGCGGCGCAACCCGGGACCGCAGGTGCTCGCCGTCGAGCTGTCCTCGTTCCAGCTGCACTGGGCGCCGTCGGTGCGTCCGGAGGCGGGCGTGGTGCTCAATGTGGCCGAGGATCACCTGGATTGGCACGGCGGCCTGGACGCGTACGCCGCCGCCAAGGCGCGGGCGCTGGTCGGCCGGGTCGGTGTGGTCGGGCTCGACGATCCGGTGGCCGCCTCGCTGGCCCGCCGTTCGAAAGCCCGTCGCACCGTTGGCTTCCGGATCGGCGTGCCGGCCGACGGTGAGCTCGGCGTGGTCGACGGCAAGCTGCTCGATCGCGCGTTCACCAAGGCCGCGATCCTGGCCGAGGTCGGCGACATCAGCCCGCCCGGGCCCGCCGGTGTCGCCGACGCGCTCGCCGCGGCCGCGCTCACCAGGGCCATCGACGTTGCGCCGCAGTTCATCCGGGAGGGGCTGATCGAGCACAAGGTCGGCCCGCACCGGTCCGCGTTCGTGCGTGAGGTCGGCGGCGTCGACTTCATCGACGACTCCAAGGCGACCAACCCGCATGCCGCGCGCACCGCGATCCTGGCGCACCCGCAGGTGGTCTGGGTGGCCGGTGGTCAGCTCAAGGGCGCGCAGATCGAGGACCTGGTCGAAGAGGTCGCCGATCGGCTGGTCGCGGTGGTGCTGATCGGGGCGGACGCGCCGGTTTTCGCGGCCGCGTTGGCGCGACACGCGCCTGAGGTCCCGGTCATCGAGCTGATCGCGGGAGACGATGCAGGGATGGGTGACGCGTCGAGAGATAAGGCCGACGCCGTGATGGCGCGTGCCGTACAGGCCGCGGCCGGGTTCGCCCGACGCGGCGACGCCGTACTGCTCGCCCCCGCGGCGGCATCGTTGGACATGTTCGCCGATTACACGCATCGGGGCCGCAGTTTCGCGGCGGCGGTGCACGCACTGGAAGACGGTGACGTCGGGCGGACACTATGACGGAAACGACGCGGCGTAAGGAACAGCAACCCCGAGCCGGCGCCAGGTTCGTGGCCTGGCTGGCGCGGCCGCTCGCGTCGTTTCATCTGGTCGTCACCATCGCCACCTTGCTGACCGTGCTCGGTTTGGTGATGGTGCTGTCCGCGTCCAGCGTCGAGGCGTATGCCGATGGGGGATCGGCGTATTCGCTGTTCATCCAGCAGGCGATGTTCGCCACGATCGGTGCCGTGCTGTTCTACCTCGCGCTGCGTATTCCACTGCGCCGGTTGCGTCAGTGGTCGTTTCCGCTGTTCGTGCTTTCGGTGCTCGGCCTGGTACTGGTGCTGGTCCCGGGGATCGGTTCCAAGGTGCAGGGTGCGCGGCGGTGGATCGACCTGGGCGTCTTCAACGTGCAGCCATCGGAAATCGTGAAAGTCACGTTGGTGGTGTGGGGCGCGCACCTGCTGGCGTCGCGTCGCTCGGAGCACGCGGGGCTGAAAGACATTCTGATGCCGCTGGTTCCGGCGGGTCTGCTGGTGTGTCTGCTCGTCGTGGTGGAGCCGAACCTGTCGACGACGATCGCGTTGGGCATGGTGATCGCGGCGCTGCTCTGGTTCGGCGGCCTGCCGCTGCGGCTGTTCGTGACGGTCGCGGTTTCCGGTCTGGTCGCGGCGACGGTGCTCGCCTTGTCGGCGGGTTATCGATCCGATCGCATGCGCGCGTTCTTCAACCCCGGCGACGACCCGCAGGGCATGGGTTATCAAGCGCGCCAAGCGCTCTACTCGCTCGCCGACGGCGGCATCTGGGGCCGCGGCCTCGGGCAGAGCCGGGCCAAGTGGAGCTACCTGCCCAACTCGCACAACGACTTCATCTTCGCCATCATCGGCGAGGAGCTCGGCTTCCTCGGCTGCGCCCTGGTGCTCGGACTGTTCGCGCTGTTCGTCTACACCGGAATTCGCATCGCCAGCCGTTCGGTCGATCCGTTCCTGCGGCTGCTCACCGCGACCGCCACGACGTGGATCACCGGTCAGGCGCTGATCAACATCGGCTACGTGGTCGGCCTGCTGCCGGTCACCGGCCTGCAGCTGCCGCTGGTGTCGGCGGGCGGTTCGTCGCTGGCCATCACCCTGTTCATGTTCGGCATCATCGCCAACGCGGCCAGGCACGAACCGGAGGCCGTCTCCGCGCTGCATGCCGGGCAAGACGGTAGGTTCAGTAAGTTGCTGCGGCTGCCCAAGCCGGAGGTGTACTCGCCGGCGCGGGCCAGCGCCGCCAGGGCGAAGTCCGCCCAGCGAAAGGCGCCACGGCCGGGCAGACAAGCGTTGCCCGCGCGGCGGCCGCAGCCGGAGCCGGGACGACGCCGCTCGCCGGAGAGTCGCGGCACCAGCTCGCTGCGGGCCACCAGAGCGTGGGAACCCAGCTACCCGGTCAACCACACAAGAGAACGAGGAAAATCTAGGTGATCTCGGTAATCGTCGCAGGCGGCGGCACGGCGGGCCATATCGAACCCGCCCTCGCGGTGGCGGACGCGCTGCGGCGGCTCGACGATTCGATCCGGGTGACCGCACTGGGCACCGAGCGCGGCCTGGAGACCAAGCTGGTTCCGGAGCGCGGCTATCCGCTCGAACTCATCCCGCCGGTGCCGTTGCCGCGTAAGCCGACTGCGGATCTGCTGCGGCTGCCCGGCCGGGTGCGCGCCTCGGTGGCGCGGACCAGGGCGGTGATCGACGCGGTCGAGGCCGATGTGATCGTCGGCTTCGGCGGATATGTGGCGCTGCCCGCGTACCTGGCCGCCGGGCCCGGTCTGCTGCGGCGCAGGCGCGCGGTGCCGGTGGTGGTGCACGAGGCGAACGCCAAGGCCGGGATCGCGAACAAGGTCGGCGCGCGCCGGGCCGCGCGAGTGCTTGCCGCAGTACCGGATTCGGGGCTGGCGGGAGCGCAGGTCGTCGGCATCCCGGTTCGCGCCGCGATCACCACGCTCGATCGAGCCGCGCTGCGGGCCGAGGCGCGGGCGCACTTCGGACTGCCCGCAGAGGGACCGGTGCTGCTGGTGTTCGGTGGCTCGCAGGGCGCGGTCAGCTTGAACGAGGCGGTGTCCGGTGCCGCGCCGCAGCTGGCCGCAGCGGGTATCTCGGTGCTGCACGCGCACGGACCCAAGAACACCCTCGATGTCGCCGCAGGAGCGGAGCCTGCGCAGCGATCCGCGGCCGGGAGTGGCGCGACCGCACCGTATGTCGCGGTGCCGTATCTTTCCCGGATGGACCTCGCCTACGCCGCCGCCGACGCGGTGGTCTGCCGATCGGGTGCGATGACCGTCGCCGAAGTGTCGGCGGTCGGGCTACCCGCCTTCTATGTGCCGCTCCCGCACGGCAACGGCGAGCAGGAACTCAATGCCAGGCCCGTCGTCCGGCAGGGCGGGGGCAGAATTGTCCCGGATTCGGAGCTGACGCCGAAATACGTGATCGATGAGGTGATTCCGCTGCTCATGGACTCCGCACGGCTGATCGAGATGGGTCGTGCCGCGGCCGGCGCCGGACATCGCGACGCCGCGGACGCGGTGGCGCGGATCGTGTTGGAGGTCGCACGTGGTTGACGAGGATCTCTCGGCGCTGCCGCCGTCGTTGGCGCGCGTGCACATGGTCGGGATCGGCGGGGCGGGCATGTCCGGCATCGCGCGAATCCTGCTGTCCCGTGGTGGTGCCGTGTCCGGCTCGGACGCCAAGGAGAGTCGCGGTGTGCTCGCGTTGCGGGCGCGTGGCGCGCAGGTGCGCATCGGCCACGACGCCAGCGCCCTCGACCTGCTGCCCGGCGGACCGACCGTGGTGGTCACCACCTACGCGGCCATCCCGAAGACCAATCCCGAACTGATGGAAGCGAATCGGCGCGACATCCCGGTGCTGCTGCGGCCCGCCGTGCTCGCCTCGCTGATGCGGGGACATCGCACCCTGCTCGTTTCGGGCACGCACGGCAAGACCTCGACCACCTCGATGCTCATCGTGTCGTTGCAGCACTGCGGCTTCGACCCGTCCTTCGCGGTCGGCGGCGAGCTGAACGAGGCAGGCACCAACGCCCACCACGGCACCGGGGACATCTTCGTCGCCGAGGCCGATGAGAGCGACGGGTCGCTGCTGCAATACGACCCGGATGTCGCGGTGGTCACCAACATCGAGTCCGATCATCTGGATTACTTCGGCACCGACGAGGCCTACGTCCAGGTCTTCGACGACTTCGCCGATCGGCTCACCGAAGGTGGGCTGCTGGTGGTCTGTTTGGACGATCCAGGCTCCTTTGCGCTGGCCGAGCGGGTCGGCGAGAAGCTGGCCGCCAAGAACATTCGTGTGCTCGGTTACGGCTCCGGCGAACTCGCCGACGCGCCGGTGCCGGTCGGCGTGCGGCTGCACAGCTGGGAGCCGCGCGATGTCGGCGGCATCGCCCAGTTCCAGCTCGACGACGAAGCGACGCCGCGCACGCTGCGATTGTCGGTGCCGGGCAGGCACATGGCGTTGAACGCACTGGCCGCGCTGCTGGCCGCCCGCGCGACGGGTGCCGATGTGGACGAAATCATCCAGGGTCTGGAGGGTTTCGGTGGCGTGCACCGCCGGTTCCAGTTCGCGGGCCGGGAGAACGGGGTGCGCGTCTTCGATGACTACGCACACCATCCGACCGAGGTGCGGGCCGTGCTCGGCGCCGCCGCCGAGCTGGTGCAGCAGGAGGCGCGCGACGGAGCGCGGTCGCGGCAGGGCCGGGTGATCGTGGTCTTCCAACCGCATCTGTACAGCCGCACCGCGACTTTCGCGCAGGACTTCGGTGCCGCGCTGAGCCTCGCGGACGAGGTTGTCGTGCTCGATGTGTACGGCGCGCGGGAGAAGCCGCTGCCCGGCGTGAATGGCGCGCTGGTCGCCCAGTCCGTCACCAAACCCGTGCACTACCAGCCGGATATGTCGCGGGTGGGCCGTCAGGTGGCCAAGCTCGCGTTGCCCGGTGACGTCGTGATCACCATGGGCGCGGGCGATGTGACCATGCTCGGCAGCCAGATCCTCGACGGTTTACGGGCGCGTCCACAGTACGGGCGGTGAGGCTCGTGCGCCGACTTCAGCGAGCGAACCAACGACACAGCCCGCCGTTGGGCACGACGGGGCCGAGCGTCAGCGAGGAGCCGTCGTGACCAGGAGCGGATCGGGGCGTGCGTCGGTGCGTGAGCGGCGTTTCGGCGCGGCGCGGTCGGTGGGTGCGCGACTCGGCCCGAACGGGTGGCGGCGGGTTCGGCTATGGGGATTGCTGGGCGTGTGCGTTCTTGCAATCGTCGGTGCGGTCGCCTGGTTCACGCCCGTGCTCTCGGTGCGCACCGTCAAGATCGAGGGCGTGGTCGCGGTGCCCGAGCAGCAGGTGCGCGAACTGCTCGAAATCCCGTCGGGGCGCTCGATGTTGCGCATCGACACCACCGCCATCGCGCGGCGGGTGGCGAGCATTCCGAAGGTGCGCTCGGCGCGCGTGCAGCGGGTCTTCCCGTCGACGGTGCGGGTGACCGTGGTCGAGCGGACTCCGGTGCTGTTCTTCGACAGTCCGCAGGGTGCGCATCTGCTCGACGCCGAGAGCGTGGAGTTCGCGATCGAGGACGCGCCGATCGGTGTGCCCAAGTTGGTCACCGATCATCCGGCCAGTGACGCGCCCGTGACCAGGGCCGCGGTGGCGGTGCTCGCCGCGCTGCCGCCCGCGCTGGTGGTTCAGGTGGACGAGGTTGTGGCGCGGTCCATTTCGGATGTTTCGTTGAATCTGAAGGACGGGCGCACGGTACTCTGGGGCGGGATGAACGACGCCGAACGCAAGTCGGCCGTCGTGCTCCCGCTGCTGACCCGCCCCGGAACGGTGTTCGATGTGTCGAGTCCCAACCTGGTCACGGTAAAGTGAGCGATACCCATTGCGCCCGCGTCGAATTGCAGTATTCGACGGGTGGCGTTCGCAGACCCTCCATGGTCACGCGAGCTGCCGCTTCCGGGCCTGACGCTCACGCCGCCGGCCCTCGCGCCGGCTACCGAGCGCCGGGGGGCAACCGTTCACCATACGTCGTGCGGCGCTGCGAGACGAGAGGGATCACACAAGATTCTGTCTTTCGTTTCGGCGCGCCTGCGCGCGTATTGCGGCGGCGGCGAATAGCGTTCCGCAGCAGTCGGATACTTGACATAACGCTAACCCTATGGTTGAGGTTTAGGGTTTGCCCGGGCGGCGGTTCGCTGAGTGAAGCCGCTCAGGCGAAACCGGCGGAGTGTCTCGAATCCGAAAACGACAGGCTTTAGATCGAAGGAAGGCGAGAGCCCATGACGCCCCCGCACAACTACCTTGCAGTGATCAAGGTCGTCGGTATCGGCGGCGGCGGTGTGAATGCCGTCAACCGGATGATCGAACAGGGCCTCAAAGGTGTCGAGTTCATCGCGGTCAACACCGACGCGCAGGCCCTGCTGATGAGCGATGCCGACGTCAAGCTCGACGTCGGCCGCGAACTCACCCGTGGCCTCGGTGCCGGCGCCGATCCCGAGGTCGGCCGGCGCGCCGCCGAGGACCACAAGGACGAGATCGAAGAGGTGCTCAAGGGCGCCGACATGGTCTTCGTCACGGCGGGCGAGGGCGGTGGCACCGGTACCGGTGGCGCCCCGGTCGTCGCCCAGATCGCGCGCAAGCTCGGCGCGTTGACCATCGGTGTCGTCACCCGCCCGTTCTCGTTCGAGGGCAAGCGGCGCGGCGGCCAGGCCGAGACCGGCATCGGCCAGCTGCGCGAGTCCTGTGACACGCTCATCGTGATCCCGAACGACCGGCTGCTGCAGCTCGGCGACGCGGCGGTGAGCCTGATGGACGCGTTCCGTTCGGCGGACGAGGTGCTGCTCAACGGTGTGCAAGGCATCACCGACCTGATCACCACCCCCGGCCTGATCAACGTCGACTTCGCCGACGTCAAGAGCGTGATGTCCGGCGCCGGTAGCGCGCTGATGGGCATCGGCTCGGCGCGCGGCGAGGGCCGGTCGGTGAAGGCGGCCGAGTCGGCGATCAACTCGCCGCTGCTGGAGGCGTCCATGGACGGTGCGCACGGCGTGCTGCTGTCCATCGCGGGCGGCTCCGACCTCGGCCTATTCGAGATCAACGAGGCCGCGTCGCTGGTCCAGGAGGCCGCGCACATCGAGGCCAACATCATCTTCGGCACGGTGATCGACGACTCGCTCGGCGACGAAGTGCGAGTCACCGTGATCGCAGCGGGTTTTGACGGTGGAGGACCCGCCCGGCGTACCTTCGAGACCACTCGGTCGGGCACCATCGGATCGGCTCGCGCAGGCGAGATCGGTCAGAACCGTCCCGCCGAGGTTGCGGCACGCAGCACCGACATAGCCGCCGCCACCGCAAGCTCGACCAGCTCCACCCGCGGCGCCGTCCCGAGCTACCGCGAAACCGAGAAGGCTCGAATGGACCCGACGTTGGCCCAAACCCGAGCCCACATCGAACCCCCCGACGACGATGACGACGACGTCGACGTCCCTTCTTTCATGCGACGGTGACCCCCAGCCACCGCACAGAACAAGCTGAACCACGAAGGCCCTGACCCCGAACGGGATCAGGGCCTTCGCCGCACCCCAGCACCGGCCCCCAGCCAAGATCTGCACTCTCTCTCGGGATCTGCACTCGCTCTAGGGCCCTAAAGCCAGTGCACATCCCGAGAGACAGTGCGGCTCTCGTCCGACACCGGCCCCTCGTCCGACAGCGTCCCGCTGCGACCGTCCGGCACCCACACACCCGCACCCCTCTGTCAGCCGATCACCGTTTCTGCGACCCTCACACCCGCTACACCGGGTGTGAGGGTTGAGGAAAGGGCGCTCAGCTAGAACAAAGAGTGCACATCGGAGCCCAGCGGCCCCGAAAACGCCCACACGACACACTCATTCCTTGAAAAGCGCTCGAGAACAGCACCACAGCCAGATGACCACCTCCGGAACGTGACATCGCGCACCTGACCGATAACTAAGGTCGGGGACCCCACCTGGCGCGCCCAGCAC
>NZ_JBEYZJ010000003.1:0-925579 GCF_040645995.1 Nocardia sp. NPDC046473 | reverse complement strand
TTCGGCTGGGTGCGGTGGGGGTGCTGAGCATTCGTGGCGGGTGCTGTATCCGGTTTCGACCACGGATCCGCATCCTCTCTCGGAATCCGCCCGGCACTGGCACTAATCCGGGTGCACAACCCCGACACGGGGTGCGGATTCTGCTGTCCGCGTGGGGGATTGGCGGCCGCTCACTCTTTGTGTGACCTGCTCACCAGGTATACAGAGTGAGCGGGTTACGCAAAGGGTGAGCAGCTTGGTTTTGGTTCGGTGATCGGGCTGTCATTGTTGGGGTTTGCACTGCTTCTCGGGATCTGCAGTTGCTTGGGGAGTTGGGAGCGGGTGTGGATTCCGAGAAGTGTTGCGGGTCTTGCTGATGACGGGCGGGGAGGGGGTCAGTGGGGGAGGAGGTCGGTCAAGGCCTCGTTCAGGGTTGGGTAGCGGAAGGTGAAGTTGGCTGCGCGGAGGACTTCTGAGGTGGCGTGGCGGCCGGTTAGGGCGAGGGCTGGGTCGGTGCGGAGGAAGACTGCGCCGAATCTCAGGATTGTGGTGGGGGTTGGTGGGGCCGGTGGGCGGTGTAGGTGGGTGCGTAGGGCGGCCATCAGTTCTCGGTTGCGGACCGGGAAGTCGGTGGCGGCCACCAGGATTCCGTCCGGCAGGGTGACCTGGGGGTCGAGGCCGAGGGCGGCGCGCACGATGGACAGCCAGTCCTCGACGTGGATCCAGCTGAACCACTGGTCGCCGGGGCCGACGCGGCCGCCGAGGCCCGCTCTGGTCAACTGGCCCAGGCGTTTCAGTGCGGGAGCTTGTGGGTCGAGGACGATCGAGGTGCGCAGGATGGTCGAGTGGGTGGTTTTGGCGTCGTCGAACGCCCGCTCCCACGGTTCGGCCACCCCGGTCATCTGCGGCAGTCCCGCCGGCAGCGGAGTTGTTTCGACACAACGGGTTTCGCCTGCGTCCGACCAGATCGCGGTGGTGCTGGCCTGTACCCAGTAGTCGATGGGCGCGTCCAGGGTGGCCGCCGCGTCGACCAGTGCGCGGGTGGAATCCACTCGGCTGCGCCGCAATTCGTCGACATTGCGTTTGCTCGGTCGGCAGTCGACCAGCTTTCCTGCCAGGTTGATGATCGCAGTCTGACCCGGATTGCGCAGGGCAGCAACCCAATTGCCCACCGATCTACCGTCCCACTCCACTTGGTTGAACGGCAGTCCGGCGTCGCGTCGCCGGGTGAGAATCGTCACCCGATGCCCGCGGCACGTCAGGTCGGCGGCGACGTGCTTGCCCAATGCTCCGGTGCCACCGGCGATTACGATAGTCAGTGCCTTCGCGGCCGGTTCGATTCCGGCTACCTGGGCCAGCCGGGCGAAGGTGACGCGAGCGTCGGTTTCCAGCAGTGGCCCGACCACCATCCTGGCGATCGGCGCCGACGGCCCGGTGAACGTGAGGCGCTGGGTGATCTCGGTGCCGCCGTCGCGCGGCGTCAATGTCCACGTCAGCCGCATCCGTCCCACCGGTTCCGGCTGCTCGATGCTCAGTTCCCGCCCGGGAACCAGCGTGCTGACGACGAACGGCGGCGCCGTCCGTCCATGCAATGTCTCGAAGACCCGCCCCCTAGGCAGGTAGTCACCCGTGGTGCCCACCGCGACCGGCCCGTGCAGCCGAACTGAGGTGACGCCCGGATTCCATTCCGCCCACCGCGTCGGATCCGCCACCACCTCCCACACGAGTTTCGTTGGAAGCGCAATGAACTGGGTGTACGACGTTGTACGTGCCATATCGATGACGCTAGTCCCTGACCAGCGCCGACGAACCGTGCGCCTCGTCACCTGCCGGGTGTCCCGACACCAGGACCGGAATGCGTGAACTCAGCTCACGCTGGTGTGCGCCTCGACGATCGATGTGCTTCGTACACCCGCTTGATTCTTCACACACCGGCAGCGGCTAGTTCCTATGCGAGGAATCAAGGTGTCTGCGAACAAGCGATCCCGCCACGAAGACGCAGCCGGTCTGTTTGTTCACCTCACGTGTTGGCCCCTTCACGCAGGGGCGTTGATACTCCGCACACCCACCGGCCGCCTGGCCGCTGAGCGCAAACCAAGCTCGTGTGCGAAGCAGTGTTCGTGCTTGTCGAAGGCGCAACCAAGATCTACCGGAATGCTTGTCTGACCCTGCCTGCCCTTTGCCCGTCGAACCCTGCCCCGGAGGCGGGGACAGCTCAGTCGCGCTCGACGCCGAGGCTGATGCCGCGAGTCGCCAGCCAGGGCAGCGGGTCGATCTTGTCCGACCCGTTCAACCACACCTCGAAGTGGCAGTGCGGCCCGGTCGAGAAGCCGCGGTTGCCGATCGTGGCGATCTGGTCGCCCGCCATCACGCGCTGCCCCTGGGACACCGTGGCGGTGTCGATGTGGCCGTAGATGGTGACGGTGCCGTCGTCGTGCAGCAGCCGGACCCACATGCCGAAGCCTGCGGCGGGGCCCGCCTCGATCACGGTGCCGTCGGCGACGGCGACGATCGGGGTGCCGATGGGGCCCGCGATGTCGACACCGAGGTGCTGGACGCCCCAGCGGGCGCCGTAGCCGGAGGTGAAGGTGCCTGCCGCGAACTTGGTGAACAGCGGGCGCAGCTTCGCGGCTTCCTGGGCGGCCAGATCGTTCGCGTACTTCTGGCCCTTTTGCAGGATGTCGTTGAAATCGCCGACGTTGGTGGCGCCCGAAACATTCAGGACCTGAGGCGATTCCGGCGATGCGGTGGGGTCGGCCAGGCTGACGGACTGCGCGGCGATCTCGTGGATCTGCCCGGCGGCCTCGTAGTCGACGGACTGGGACGGCTGCTCGGGTGAGGCGAACGCGGCCTGTCCGGCGGCGACGACCGCGCCCGCGGCGACCGCGGCGACCGCGGCACGACCCTTGAGGGCGGCGGGCGGTGCGGGGAGCCGGTGTGCGCCACCGCGCTTGCCGGTGCGGCGAGCGGGGATGACGGCGGGGGCGACCGGGATGTCCGTCCCGGTGTCGGGCGCCCAGGACTCTTCCGCGGCCCAGGCGCCGTCTTCGGGTGCCTGGTAGTCGTTCTCGGCCCAGGCGTCGCCCGCATTCCAGGCGCCACCATCGGACCAGGAGTCCTGCGGGGCCCACGAATCCTGCTGGGACCACGAGTCGTTCGCGGTCCAGGAGTTGTCGGGGCCGGGCTGGTATCCGGTGTCGGGTGCCGCGTTGCCGTAGTCGGCGCGCGGCGCGCTGTAGTCGTCCTGCGGCCTGGCGGGCGCGGCGTTGTACAGCGAGTTCCGCTGTCTATCCACCGAGGGGCCGGCCGACCGGCCGTGCGCGGCCTGCGCGCCGAACGCGTCGTCATCGTTGCGATAACGCTGTCCGGGCTGAGCGCGATGTTCAGGAATAAGGGCGGAGCGATAGTTCATCGGCGGTGCCACATCGTGAAGCGGGAGATGTTCGCGGGGCCGAGCGGCCAGCTGATCAGTGGCGTCGACGAGTCGTCTGCGGAACGGCTCTCCATCTGCGGAGTGCTGTGCTGCGTCAAGCTTGCCGTCCTCCTAGTCGTGACCGTGCTGTGACATCGACCGCAATGACGGTAACGAAACGATTGCAGGGTCCGCAAGCGCTGCGGCCCATCTGGCTGAACATGTGAGATTGATCACGGTAACACCACGGAATATCTATCTGTGCATTGGGCACGCGAGGCGGGTGCATCCACGACATTCCGTAGTAGATCCAGCCGTGTCCGTGGGTTCTGACGCTCTACCTGGTGAGGTGTCAACAACCTACTGATGAGTAGCGTTGGCCAGGGGTTTTCCCGCCACGCGTATTAGCCCGTGACCTGCGCCACTTAGGATGAACGTGGCCGATTGGCCGTCCATGTGACTGATTAGAGTCCGACCCGACCCGCTTCCGACGTCGGGCCGCCAACAAAGACGTTGTCATCACAACGCAGACGAGACGGTGAGTACATGGATCTCTTCGAATATCAGGCGAAGGAGCTCTTCGTTAAGCACGGAGTGCCTTCGTCCGAGGGCCGCGTCACGGACACGGCCGAGGACGCCCGCGCCATCGCGGAGGAAATCGGCAAGCCGGTGATGGTCAAGGCTCAGGTCAAGGCCGGTGGCCGCGGCAAGGCGGGTGGCGTCAAGTACGCCGCCACCCCGGACGACGCGTTCACGCACGCGCAGAACATCCTCGGCCTGGACATCAAGGGCCACATCACCAAGAAGGTCCTTGTCGCCGAAGCCAAGGACATCGCGGAGGAGTACTACATCTCCTTCCTGCTCGACCGGTCGAACCGCACCTACCTGGCCATGTGCTCGGTGGAAGGCGGCATGGAGATCGAAGAGGTCGCCGCCACCAAGCCGGAGCGCCTCGCCAAGGTCGCCGTCGACGCCGTCAAGGGTGTCGACCTCGCTTTCGCCCGCTCGATCGCCGAGCAGGGCCACCTCCCGGCCGACGTGCTCGACGCCGCGGCCGTGACCATCCAGAAGCTGTGGGAGGTGTTCGTCAAGGAGGACGCCACCCTGGTGGAGGTCAACCCGCTCGTGCGCACCCCGCAGGACGAGATCCTCGCCCTCGACGGCAAGGTCACCCTGGACGAGAACGCCGAGTTCCGGCACCCGGATCACGAGGCCTTCGCGGACAAGGACGCGACCGATCCCTTGGAGCTCAAGGCCAAGGAGAACGACCTCAACTATGTCAAGCTCGACGGTGAGGTCGGCATCATCGGTAACGGTGCCGGTCTGGTCATGTCGACCCTCGACGTGGTCGCCTACGCGGGCGAGAACCACAACGGCGTCAAGCCCGCCAACTTCCTCGACATCGGTGGCGGCGCCTCGGCCGAGGTGATGGCCGCCGGCCTCGACGTCATCCTGGGTGACTCGCAGGTCAAGAGCGTGTTCGTGAACGTCTTCGGTGGCATCACCGCCTGTGACGCGGTCGCCAACGGCATCGTCAAGGCGCTGGAGATCCTCGGCGCCGAGGCGAACAAGCCGCTGGTCGTCCGTCTCGACGGCAACAAGGTGGACGAGGGTCGTCAGATTCTGGTCGATGCCGCGCACCCGCTGATCACGCTTGCGCAGACAATGGACGAAGGCGCCGACAAGGCCGCCGAACTGGCAGCGGCCAAGTAAGGAATCCGGAAATGTCTATCTTCCTCAACAAAGACTCGAAGGTCATCGTTCAGGGCATCACCGGCGGCGAGGGCACCAAGCACACCGCGCTGATGCTGAAGGCAGGCAGCCAGGTCGTCGGCGGCGTCAACGCGCGCAAGGCGGGCACCACCGTCGCGCACACCGACAAAGACGGCAACGCGGTCGAGCTGCCGGTGTACGGCACCGTGGCCGAGGCCATCAAGGAGACCGGCGCCGACGTCTCCATCGCGTTCGTGCCGCCGAAGTTCGCCAAGGACGCCATCATCGAGGCCATCGACGCGGAGATCCCGCTGCTCGTGGTCATCACCGAGGGCATCCCGGTGCAGGACACCGCCTACGCGTGGGCCTACAACGTGGAGAAGGGCAGCAAGACCCGGATCATCGGCCCGAACTGCCCCGGCATCATCACCCCCGGCGAGGCGCTGGTCGGCATCACCCCGGCCAACATCACCGGCAAGGGCCCGGTCGGCCTGGTCTCCAAGTCCGGCACGCTGACCTACCAGATGATGTACGAACTGCGTGACTTCGGCTTCTCCACCGCCATCGGCATCGGCGGCGACCCGGTCATCGGCACCACCCACATCGACGCCATCGAGGCGTTCGAGAAGGATCCCGAGACCAAGCTGATCGTGATGATCGGCGAGATCGGCGGCGACGCCGAGGAGCGGGCCGCGGCCTACATCAAGGCCAACGTCACCAAGCCGGTCGTCGGCTACGTCGCGGGCTTCACCGCCCCCGAGGGCAAGACCATGGGCCACGCCGGCGCCATCGTGTCCGGCTCGGCGGGCACCGCCCAGGCGAAGAAGGACGCGCTGGAAGCGGCGGGCGTGAAGGTCGGCAAGACGCCGTCCGAGACCGCCGCGCTGGCTCGCGAGATCCTGGAAAAGGCAAGCGTAGAGGTCTGACAAGCGACGCGCAGCGTCTCCGTTGCGGGTGGCGATGGGGACGAGGCGGGCCTGATCCGCAGGAATGACCGAGGCCGCTTTCCGAATCGGAAGGCGGCCTTCGTCATGTCTCGGTGCTGATCGCGAAACGAAGGCCGCCCTTGGTTCGGGAGGGCGGCCTTCGTCATGTGCGGCGGCGGGCTCAGCCTGGGCAGCGGCCGAGCGTCCTGGCCAGCCATTCGTTCCATTTCATCTCCCCTTAATAGATACGAACTGAGCCGCCGCTCGGTTCACCGCTCAGCTCATCGACATTCGGGGAGACGCGGACGTACCGGGCAGGGCATGCTTATCGGCGTGGATGTGCTGGTGTTGGGTCCAGTGCAGGCGTGGGCCGACGGTGTTGCGGTGACCGTCGATCGGCCGCTGGAACGGGCAGTGCTGGTGCGGTTGGCGTTGGCGAATCGTGTGCCGGTGCCGGATGGGCGACTGGCCGAGGATCTATGGGGGGCCGAGGTCGAACGGCCGGTGCAGCGGCTGCGCGTGGTGGTGTCGCGGCTGCGGGCCGCGCTCGGGCCGTTGGCGGACGTCATCGGGCGCACGCCCGCCGGATATCAGGCGACGGTGTCGGCGACGGATCTGCTGGCCGCGGAGGCGGCGGCGCAGCGGTTGCATATCGCGCGGCGCGCCGGCGACTTCGGTGCCGTCGCGGCCGCCGCGCGGGAGGCGCTTGCGCTGTGGCGAGGGTACGCGCTGGCCGATCTGCGCACGATCGCGTTCGCGGCGGCCGAGGGGGAGCGGCTCGATGATTGGCGGCTTTCGCTGACCGTCGCCGGGCTGGAGGCGAATCTGGAACTCGGCGCGGCCGGTGAGGTGGTGACCGAGCTGACCGGGCTGGTCGCGCGGCATCCGCTGCACGAGCCGTTGTCGTGTCTGTTGGCGTTGGCGTTGTATCGCACGGGGCGCCAGGCCGACGCGTTGGAGCGACTGGCGCGGCTGCGGCGGGCGTTGTCCGAGGAGCTGGGCGTCGACCCCTCGCCGGACACGAGCAAGTTGGAACTTCGCATCCTGGACCATGATCCGGCGTTGCGGGCGTCGGCCTTGCCGGTCGCGGCGACGGTCGGGTCACCCGCGGCGAACCAGGAGGTCGCGCCGGAAACCGCACCGACCGAATCCGCGACCGAACCGGAACCGCGGCCGTGGCCCGCGCCGGTGGTGGTGCCGATGACCAGCTTCGTCGGACGTGGGCGTGAATTCGCCACGCTCACAACGCGTCTCGCCGAGCCAGGACTGACCACGGTGGTCGGCGTCGCCGGTAGCGGAAAATCGCGCCTCGCCGCCGAACTCGCGCGCTCGATCGGTCGAGCGGGCCGACCTGTCGTGCTCGTCGAGCTGGCACCGCTCGGCCGGGCCGAGGACGTATTGCCCGCAGTGGCAGCAGCGCTCGAAGCAGGCGGCCTGGCCACCGACGGGGCGATCGATCCGAACGGCCCACTACCGGGGATCCTCGCCGCACTCGACGGCGACGGTGGCCGCGCGCTGCTTGTCCTCGACAACGCCGAGCATGTGCTCCACTCGGTGGCCGAATTGGTCACGGCGGCAAATGGCTTCAGTCTCCTCGTCACCTCGCAGCAGCCGTTGGGGGTGCCGGGGGAGTCGGTGTACCCGCTCGGTCCGCTGGACCGCGGTGTCGCGGTGGCCCTGTTCATCGAGCGCGCCGGACTGCGCGGGTTGGTGACCGCGACCGAGCGCGACGAGCTGGTGACGATCTGCGCGGCGGTGGACTGGTTGCCGCTCGGCATCGAATTGGCCGCCGGTCTCACCAGGACCTTGACGATTTCCCAACTGGCACAACGGATCGACGATCGGGTTCGGCTGCTGGTCGGCGGCGCGCGCGGTGCCGCGGGCGGGCGGCACACCAGCCTGCGGGTCGCGCTCGACTGGAGTCACGAGCTGCTCGCCGACCGGGAGCGGGCGGTATTGCGCAGGCTCGGTGTGTTCGCGGGCGGGTGCACGCTGGAGGCCGCCGAAGCGGTGGCGCCGGACGGCGACCTCGAGCGGGGCGACGTCGCGCCCGCCATGGCGGACCTGGTCAACCGGAATCTCGTCACTGTCCAGACCGACGGTGCGACACGACGTTTCGTGCTCTTGGAGACGGTTCGCGACTATGCGCTGGCCCGGCTGACGGAGGCGAACGAGGTCGAGGAGCTGCGCGCCGGACACCTGCGCTGGTGTTTACACCTGGTGCGCACGATCGGCGCACCCGACGATTTCGCCGCGGCCGAATCGGTGGCCGCGGTATTCGCGGAATGGCCGAACATCCTGGCCGCGCTGGAATGCGCGCCCGGAACATCAAGGGCCACCGACGGTTTGCGGCTCGCGGTGGAAATGCATGTGCCCTGGCTCGCCAGGGCCTGGTTCCGCGAGGCACAACGCCACTACGCCGCACTCACCGAGGCGGCCGACATCGCCGCGCACGAACTGGCGCAGGCCTTGAGCCACTACGGCTTTCACACGCTGATGACCGGCGACCTCGAAGCCGCAGCGGTACAACTGGCCAAGGCGGGCGAACTGGCTGCGCCACTGGATGATCCGGAACTCGCTCAAACCGTCCGCTACTACCAAGGCATCGTCGACATCGAACGGTGCAGGCTGCCGGAGGCCGTCGAGCGACTGCGCGAGGGCGAGCGGCTGGCCGTGCGCGACACCCAGGGCTCGTCGTTCGCCGACGCCCTCGGCACGGCACTGCTGTATTCGGGCGACCCGGCCGAGGCGCTCGCGGCCTACACCCGATCCTGCGCGGTGGACGCGGCGCACGAAGACGAGCACGGACTCTCCCGCGGACTGAGCAATCAGGCCAAGGCGCTGCTCGGCCTCGGCCGCGTCGAGGAGGCGCTGGCCACCGCCGAGGAGTCCGACCGCTACGCCCGCCGCCTGGACGACCGGCAGATCCTGCCGCTGAACGATCTGACCCGCGCCGCCGCCGCGCTGGCCGCGGGCAGCCTCGACGCGGCCGAGTCGTACTGCCGCGCCGCCCTCGGCCACGAAGAGGACGCGACCGGCCTGGCCCGCATCGACCTCGCCGACGTGCTGCTCGCCAAGGGCGAAACCACCGCCGCAGGGGAGCTGCTCGACGAATTCTTCGCGGCGTCACCGGGCGGCGTGCCACTGCTCGCCGCCCGCGCGGTCTCGGTGACGCTGCGGCATGCCGAGGGCGACGAGGACGGCGCGCGAGTATTGCTGGAACAGGTCCGCGCCGAGTTCGCGGCAGCCGGATTCGGCTGGCACCGCTACACGGACCGGCTGATCACGCCCGGTCGGACTGCGTGAGATGCGGGTGAAACCACGCTGAGACGGCCGGCCGGGAGTCTGGTTTTCGCAACGCACCACACCAGACCAGAAAGCGAAGACCATGACTACCACTCGCATCGCGGCCGCCCGCGCCACCGCCACCGCCGCCCTGATCGTCGCAGGCTTCTTCGGCGTCACCGGACCCGCGTTCGCGGGCCCCTTCGACAGCGGCTCGGCGGCCCCCGCCACCCCGGGCAACCTCGGGCCGTTCGAGTACGAACACCAGTGCCTCGAACGCGGCAACCAGGGCATGACGAACGGCGAATGGTCCGACTTCGACTGCGTGGGCAGCTACGGCGCGTGGTACATCCAGCCGCGCAACTGACTCGATCGGCCTCGGCCCGGAGTGCGCGCAACCGCGCGGCTCCGGGCCGAACTCGTGCCACCGGAGTGCTTCCGAATGGCGGTGCTTGCTGCCGGCAAACCCCTCGCGACCTGGTGCGGAAGGGTGGATCAGGACGTCCGGCCAGTCGGTTAAGGGTGACCTGGACGGGTGAGTGCAGTAGCGTCAGGTGCAGTTCCAGCAGTTGAAGACCACGTATGACTCGACCTAGGAGACGACGACATGTCATACCCGTCCGGGGGCTCCGGGTACAACACACCCGCGCCCTCCACCCCGTCCAGCCCGAGTTCGACGGCGGGCGGTGCCAGTTCCGGCTCGAGCGCGACCGGTGCCGCGGCCAAGGGGCTGCCGTTCTTGCTGGTGGTCGGTGTCGCGGCGCTCGGCGTGATCAACTTCCTGCTCGGTTTCCTGCCCTACGTCGGCACCAAGGCGGTCGATTTCGGCGGCGCCAGGGTGGCCAGCAGTGAGACCGCGAGCCTGTTCGAGGCGGGTGGCTCGGCACTGCTCGGCATCCTGCTGCTCGGCGGACTGCTCGCCGGTCTGTCGGTGCTGCCCAAGCAGACCTGGACGGGCGCGGCCGCGGCGGCCTCCGTCGCGGGCTTCCTCGCGCTGGCGGTGCACTCCTTCACCCTGTCCGACGGCATCGAGCTGAAGTTCGGCGCCTACGTGGTGCTGGTGCTCGCGTTCGTGCAGGCCGCGGTCGCGGTGGGTGCGGTGCTGTTCGAGGCGGGCATCGTCAAGGCGCCCGCGCCGCGCCCGGCCAGCGCACCCGCGTTCGCGCAGGGCGGTTACGGCCAGCAGCAGCCCCCGGCCTTCGGTCAGAGCCAGCCTTCGTACGGGCAGAACCAGCAGCCCGGCTACGGCCAGGGGCAGCCGGGTCAGCCCTACGGTCAGCAGCCCGCGTATGGCCAGCAGCCCGGTTACGGTGCGGCGCAGCAGTCTTCGCCATACGGCCAAAGTCAGCCGAGTCAGCCTGCGTACGGCCAGCCTGCCCAGGCTTACGGTCAGCAGCCCGCCTATGGTCAGCAGCCGCCGACCACGGCTTTCGGTGGGGCACAGCAGGGTTCGCCGTACGGCGCGCCGGGCGCCGCGCAGCCGCGGCCGGACGAGGGTGCCACGCAGCACTTCGGTTCCACCCAGCAGCCCGCGCAGCAGTCGCCGTACGGTTCGTCGAACTACGCGCAGCCGGGTCAGCAGAGCGCGCAGCAGGGCCAGCCGTTCGGTGGCGACCAGGCCGCCGACCCGTCGTCCGACGCCACGCAGGCCTTCCGTCCCTCCGAAGACAACAAGTAGCAGTCGTTCCCCGGCGCGGGTTCACCCGGCGCGCCTGACCCGCTCGCGCCGGGGAAGCTGCCACGCTGAATTGTCATGAGTGAGCGTCAGCGAGTGAATCAGGGATGCAGCGCGCCTGAGCGCACGATGGAGCCGAGCGAGCGCGAGGCGGAATCGTGAATTCGTCCAGAAACTCGCTCGTGCGGCGTGGATCGCGCAGTGCGCCCGGCCCGCACCCCGAGCCCGAAGAGGCCGGGTTTCTGTCGCTGACTCCGGAACGCGCCAGGGTGCTCGTCCTGGTGGCCGGGCGTCCGACAACCTACGCGCTCACCGCGATCATCGTTCTCGTGCTCGCGACGCTGCTCACCTCGGGCAGTAATCTGGCCGGCACCTCGGGCGCAATCGCCGCGGGATGGCTTGGCGTGCACCAGGTTCCGCTGGTGATCGGCAAGACCGCACTCGGCCTGCTGCCGCTGCTGCCGACCGCGGTGATGGTCTGGCTGGCCGGGCGGGAATGTGCCCGCGCCGTCGAACCCGATTGCACGCGTGCCGATCTCGGCTGGATAGTCGGTGCCGCGCTGGCCGGGCCGCTGCTGATCACGGCCATCTGCCTCGCGGTCGCCGAGGACGCGTCCGGGGTTGTCGCGCTGCAACCACCGAACACGCTGGCCGCGTTCGCCTGGGTCGGTGGCCTGTATCTGGTTGCGGCAGTAAGCGGCATCGCGACCAGGACCCGGCGGCGGCTGTTCGAACTGCTTCGCCTGCCCGAGTGGGCGATCTCGGGCATGTACGGTGCCGGTCGTGCGGTGCTGCGCCTGCTCGGCTGCGCCACCGCGCTCATCGTGGTCTCGTTCCTCGTGCACCTCCCGCGGATCGGTGACACCTACCACAGTGCGGGCAACGCCGCCGGGGTGATCGGGCTGACCCTGCTCTCGCTGGCCTACCTGCCGAATCTGGTGGTGCTCGCGGTCGGCGTGCTCGTCGGCTCCAGCGCGCAGATCGGTGTTGCGTCGTTCGGCGTGTTTTCCGTTGTCGGCGGCCCGATTCCGGCCGTGCCGCTGCTGGCGGCCGTGCCGACCGGACCGGCGGCGGGCTGGTGGCCGGTGCTGCTGCTGATCCCGGCCGCGGTCGGGGTGCTCGGCGGGCTCGACCTCGCCCGCGGTTCGACCGACCGGATCGGCGCGCCGTGGGCGACGCTGTGCTCGGCGGGGCTGGCCGCCGTCGCGTTGTCGCTGCTCGGCGTGATCGCGGGCGGCGAACTCGGCACGTTCGGCCGGATCGGGCTCGACCTGCCCATCTTCTTCCTGGTCACCTTCGCGTGGCTGGCCATCCCCGGCTACGTCGGGCTGGTGTTCGCGCGCTGGTTCCTCGTCCCGGTCGGCACGGCGCCCGGCGACTACGCCGACCCGTACGACGAGGACGACTACTACGACGACGACTACGCGGACGACTACTACGCCGACGACGACTACGTCGAGAACCGCGACTACTTCGAGGACGACTACGCCGACTACGACGGCCCGGACCTGGAAGTCGAACTTGACGGCGAACTCGTCGAGGAACAAACCTCCATCGACACCGTCCGTTCGCCCAACCCGATTACCACACCCGACATCGTCGATGCCGAGGTGGTCGAGGCGGACCTGCCCGAAAGTGGCCGGGTCGACGGTCGTTAGGCTCTAACCCGGCGGAACTCTTCCGTCCGCCATCCGATCGACTTCGCAGGAGTAGAGCCCTGAGCTCACCCACCCCGCCGGCTGCGCCGGCCGCCGACCCCAAGCCGTCTCCGTGGACGCCAGACGCGGCCCCGGCGACCGTGGTCGTACTCGCTTCGGGCACCGGATCGCTGCTGCGCGCGCTGCTCGACGCGGCGGCCGCCACCAACTTCCCTGCGAAGATCGTCGCCGTCGGTGTCGACCGCGCCTGCGCGGCCACCGAGCACGCCGACGCCGCGGGCGTACCGCACTTCAGGGTGGCGCTGAACGACTTTTCCGATCGCGCCGCCTGGGATGCCGCGCTGACCGACGCGGTCGTCGGCTACGCACCCGATCTCGTGGTCTCGGCCGGGTTCATGAAGATCCTCGGCCCCGCCTTCCTCGATCGGTTCGGCGGCCGAATCATCAACACCCACCCCGCGCTGCTGCCCGCCTTCCCCGGCGCGCACGGGGTGCGTGACGCGCTCGCCTACGGGGTGCGGGTCACCGGCTCGACCGTGCACCTGGTCGACGCGGGCGTGGACACCGGCCCGATCCTCGCGCAGGAGGCGGTGCCGGTGCTGCCCGAGGACGACGAGGCCAGCCTGCACGAGCGCATCAAGGTTGTCGAAAGGCGGTTGCTGGCGGAGGTTGTCGCCGCCGTCGCGACGCGGGGCATTGTTTCCGACGGACGAAAGGCAGTTATCCCAGATGAGCGAGTTCTCCGGTGAGTGAGCGCAGCGAACGAACGATCGACTCAGCTGAGCGCAAGCCGATCAAGCGGGCGCTGGTGAGCGTCTACGACAAGACGGGCCTCATCGAGCTCGCGACCGGGCTGCATGCCGCGGGTATCGAGCTGGTGTCGACCGGCTCGACCGCGGGCAAGATCGCCGACGCGGGCATCCCGGTGACCAAGGTCGAGGAGCTCACCGGCTTCCCGGAGACCCTCGACGGCCGGGTGAAGACGCTGCACCCGCGCGTGCACGCGGGCATCCTCGCCGACACCCGCAAGCCCGAACACGTCGACCAGCTGGTCGAGCTCGACGTCGAGGCGTTCCAGCTGGTGGTGGTGAACCTGTACCCGTTCACCCAGACCGTGGCCAGCGGGGCGAGCCCGGACGAGTGCGTCGAGCAGATCGACATCGGCGGGCCGTCGATGGTGCGGGCCGCGGCGAAGAACCATCCGTCGGTGGCCGTGGTCGTCGACAGCGGTGACTACGACGAGGTGCTCGGCGCGGTACAGTCCGGCGGCTTCACGCTGTCCGATCGGACGGCGTTGGCGGCCAAGGCTTTCCAGCACACCGCAGGTTATGACGTGGCGGTCGCGAGCTGGATGACGTCGGTGCTCGCACCCGGCGTCGCGGCGCCGGCCGAGGACAGCGGCGTGCAGTTCCCCGCCTGGCTCGGCGGCACCTGGGAGCGCGCGGCGGTGCTGCGGTACGGCGAGAACCCGCACCAGGCGGCGGCGCTGTACACCAACAACGACGGCAGCCTCGGCCTCGCGCAGGCGCAGCAGTTGCACGGCAAGGAGATGTCGTACAACAACTACACCGATGCCGACGCCGCCTGGCGCGCCGCCTACGACCACACCGCACCGACGGTGGCGATCATCAAGCACGCCAACCCCTGTGGCATCGCGATCGGCGCCGACATCGCCGAGGCGCACCGCAAGGCGCACGCCTGCGATCCGGTGAGCGCGTTCGGCGGCGTGATCGCGGCCAACCGTGAGGTCACCGTGGAGATGGCCGAGCAGGTCGCGGAGATCTTCACCGAGGTGATCGTGGCACCGGCCTACGCCGACGGTGCGGTAGAAGTGTTGCAGCGCAAGAAGAATGTGCGCATCCTGATCGCCGAGCCGCCGCGGCGCGCGGGTGCCGAGCTGCGCCCGATCAGCGGCGGCGCACTGCTGCAGCAGCGCGACATCCTCGACGCCGCGGGCGACGATCCGGCCAACTGGACGCTGGCCACCGGCACCGCGGCCGACGCCGAGACTCTCGCCGATCTCGAATTCGCTTGGCGCGCTTGTCGTGCCGTGAAGTCCAACGCGATCCTGCTCGCGCACGACGGCGCCTCGGTCGGCGTCGGCATGGGCCAGGTCAATCGGGTGGACGCGGTGCAGCTCGCCGTGCAGCGCGCCGGTGACCGCGCCAAGGGTTCGGTCGCGGCTTCGGACGCGTTCTTCCCGTTCCCGGACGGTCCGCAGCAGCTCATCCAGGCGGGCGTCCGCGCGATCGTGCAGCCCGGTGGCTCGGTCCGCGACCAGGAGACCATCGACCTCGCCCGTGAGGCCGGAGTAACCCTGTATCTCACGGGTTCCCGTCACTTCGCCCACTGAGCTGACCAACCCGAACGCCACGCCGGTCCGCCGACGTGGCGTTCGGCGTCTCAGCTGTGATTCACGCACGCCTTCTGATTCGCCGCACCGAGAATCGCATGCGAATCCCGGTGCGGGGGATCGGAAGTGGTGCGGCTGCTGTAGGCGCTGAGCTGCGGCGATCGGGTGCCGGTCGGGCGTGGCGAATGCGCCTGGTGGTTGCGTTGGTTTCGTACAGTTGCCGCATGTCGATTCGTGCGGTGGCTGCCGGTGTGGTCGTGATGGCTGTTGCGGTGGCGGTGTCGTTCAGTGGACCGCAGTCGGCTCAGGCGCAGAATGGGCCGCCGCGGACGCTGCCTTCGCTGAAGGCGTGGAGTCCCGGTGGGACCGAGTTCTCGCTGGGCGCGCATGCGCGCGTGTGGTACGGGGAGGATGAATTACGCGACACTGCTACGGATTTCGCCTCGGCACTGCGCGTGGTTACCGGTAATGACGTTGTTGCGCAGGCGGGTTCGTCCGCTGACTCCGGTGACATCGTGCTGGGTATCGGCCGGGTCGCGGGAGCACCGGAAACTCCTGAGGCATACCAGATTTCGATCGGCACGACCCTGGACCTGCGCGGTACGGATATCGCGGGCGCGTTCTACGCCACCAGCTCGGTGTTGCAACTACTCCGCCAGCGGACCGTGATACCCGGTGGCACCGTCACGGATTGGCCGCAATACCGCGAACGCAGCCTCATGCTGGACGTCGGCCGCGAGTTCATGCCAATCGACATGCTCCGTGCGCAGATCCGCCGCATGGGCTACCTCAAGTTGAACCTGCTGCACCTGCACCTCTCCGACACTTTCGGCTTCCGCCTCGACAGTGACAGACATCCAGAAACCACTGCGGCGCAGCACTATTCGAAGCAGGATATTCGCGATCTCGTCGAGTATGCGGCCAGGTATCAGGTCGAAATCATGCCGGAGGTGGACTTCCCCGGCCACATGAACGGCATCTTGGCGGCCCACCCCGACCTGAAGCTGCGCAGCGCGAACGGACGGGTCTCCGACGCCGCCATCGACATCGCGAATCCGCGCGCCTACGACCTGATGCGCGACATTCTCGAGGAGTTCCTGCCGCTGTTCCCCGGCCGCTATTGGCATCTCGGCGCCGACGAGTTCCTGCTCGACGGCACCCGTGTCGCGAGCTTCGACGAATACCCGCAGATCGGCGACTACGCGCGCGCCACCTACGGCCCGCAGGCACAACCCGTCGACGCGTTCCTCGGCCTGATCAACTGGGGTGCGGACATCGTGCGCGCGCACGGCAAACGCCCGCGCATCTGGAACGACGGATTGCACACGAACGCGGGCACCCTGACCGTCGGCAGCGATATCGTCATCGACTACTGGAGCAGGGCGGGCATCCCGCAGCTGCCGCTGCCTTTCTTCGGAACCGCCCGCAGCCCAAGCGATCTCATCGCCGCGGGCCACGAGGTCAGGAACGCCTCGTTCACCCCGACCTACTACGTGGCGGGCGGACCGTCGGCGGCCGGCACCGTGCCTCCGCCGATCGCCTACCAGATGTGGGATCCCACGCTGTTCGTGGACGGCACCCGCCTGACACCGGAACAGAACACGCACAACCTCGGCTCAGGTCTATTCGTCTGGTGTGACGACCCGACGGTACAAACACCGGATCGGATCGCCGCGTCGATCACGATGCCGCTCCGGGTCACGGCACAGCAGACCTGGGGTCCACCGCAAGCAGGCAGCTACCTCGAATTCTCGGCCTTGGCCGACGTCGTCGGCGAACCTGCGGCGTAGCGGATCCGCGCGTTACGCCGCGCTGAGCACCTGCCGGTTGCTCAGTGGTGCCTTCAGCGGCACCGCGACGGTGCCGAACACCGCGTTCATGGTGCACATCCGGCCCACCGCGTCGGCGCGGGTACCGGAACGCAGCTCGACGGTGACCGTCGAATCGGTCTCGCGCACAGTGACGTCCACGCCATAACATTCGGGCGTGCCGGTCTGGAAGTTGACCGCGATCCGGTCGTCTGCCAGCCGTGTCCACGAGCTGAACGGAATCGGGCGCCCGTTCACGATGGTCGGGTCGGCGGTGAAGTCCCTGCCGATGTTGCCGCCGGTGTCCTCGGTCGGCGTGCTCGGTGCGGCGCTGGTGGTCGTGCTGGTTTTCGGTTGCGCCCCAGCGTTATCCGAACCGCCACACCCCGCCGCAGCGAGGCACCCGAGCACAACGGCAACAGCTGCGGCGGCACGTCCGCCGGACATCCGAGTCATGGCGACCACCCTAGTGGGCAATCAGCGTGGTCATCTCACATAGAACATGACACGGCAATAGGACACACCCCACAGTGAACTTTCGGCGAACCATGCGCGTAATCCCTACGCAACACGGTCCAGCGCAGTATCTTCGGCCTAGATGCGCGCCTGTGGCTTCGGCGCGTGTCGATTGTCGGATGCTCTTCAGAACCTTCGAAAGGAAGAACCGTGGGCGACACACTGCGCGTTGGTGAAGAACTCGGACTGGGTCAGTCCCTGCAGGGTGGTGCTTACACCCTTACATTGCAGAGCGACGGCAACCTCGTGTTGTCCGAGCCGGACGGAAATGTGGTGTGGTCCACCCTGACTCACAACCAGGGTGTCGAGCGCGCGTCCCTGCAGGACGACGGCAACTTCGTGCTGTACAAGGGCGAGGGTGCGGCGTGGTCCACCGAGACCAACGGCAAGGACGCGGATCGGCTGGTCGTGCAGGCGGACCGCAACGTGGTGCTGTACGGCAAGGACGGCAGCGCGCTGTGGGCTTCCAACACCAAGAGCGACAACCCGCTGCAGGCCCCCGAGCCGGAGCCGGTCGCCGAAGCCCCTGCCGCCGAAGAGGTTCCGCCGCCGCCCGCGGCGCAGACCTACACGGTCGAGCCGGGCGACACCCTCTGGGCGATCGCCGAGCGCTTCTACGGTGACGGCAACCGCTACCAGGAGATCGCGAACGCGAGCGGCATCGACAACCCGGACGCGATCAACCCGGGCCAGGTGCTGACCATCCCGTAACCTGTTGCGGCGCAAGACAAAACGTGGGACCCCGGAGCATCCGGGGTCCCACGCTCGTGTTCGGGGGCGCGACTACCGGCTGGTGAAGGGGAGCAACGCCATCTCGCGGGCATTCTTCACCGCGACGGCGACCTGACGCTGCTGCTGCGGGGTGAGCCCGGTGACCCGGCGGCTGCGAATCTTGCCGCGATCGGAGATGAACGTGCGCAGCAGGTTGACGTCCTTGTAATCGACCTTCTCGATGCCTGCGGCAATGAGCGGGTTCTTCTTCGGACGGCGGGCCTGTTCGGCGCGAACCTTCTTCGACGGTGCTCGCTTGACTGCCATATACGGATCCTTCGTACGAAAACGGTGGTTGTCTACCAGCTCGATTTGCGCACACCGGGCAACTCGCCCCGGTGGGCCATTTCGCGCACACGCACACGGGACAATCCGAACTTCCGGAGGTGACCGCGCGGTCGTCCGTCAGCGGCGTCCCGATTGCGCAATCGTACCGGACTGGCGTCCCGCGGCTGTCGTCGCAGCTCAGCGAGGGCTTCGGCGCGCGCCGGGTCGGAGGTGCCCGGCTTGCGGATGAGCTCCTTCAGTTCCGCCCTGCGCTCGGCGTAGCGCGCGACGACGGCCGCGCGTTGCGCGTTGCGGGCGATCTTCGATTTCTTCGCCATCTCAGCGCTCCTCGGGAAAGGCGTTGTCCGACACCGTGTTCACCGCTCCTCGCGGAAATCGACGTGCTTGCGCACGACCGGGTCGAATTTGCGAAGCACCATCCTGTCCGGATCGTTGCGGCGGTTCTTCCTGGTCACGTACGTGTACCCGGTGCCTGCGGTGGACTTCAGTTTGACGATCGGCCGGAGTTCGGTCGACTTGGATGCCATGGGTTCTCCTGATCAGATCTTGTCGCCGCGGGCCCGGATGCGAGCGACTACCGCTTCGATCCCGTCCCGGTCGATGGTCTTGATGCCCTTGGCCGAGACGGTCAGCGTGACGCGCCGGCCCTCGCTGGGCAGGAAGTAGGTCTTGCGCTGGATGTTGGGATCCCAGCGCCGATTCGTGCGCTTGTGTGAGTGCGAGACGGACTTGCCGAACCCGGGCTTGCGCCCGGTGACCTGGCAGTGGGCCGACATGCGGACTCCCTCCGGTAGATGACAATCATTTTCGACAACGGCTGATTCACAATGTACCGTTGCTCTGACGCAAATGAAAATCGTTATCGAAAGGGGTGCTGTCAGTGCTCGCACCGGATACCGACCGGCGCACGCCGGTCGTGGTGCTCGCCGGATTCGCCGGACCGGCCGCGGCGGGTGCCGACCACGCGGCGACCGCGCTGTGCAATGACGCGCCCGGCACCGTCGTCGTCCATCACGACCTGGGTCAGCTGCGCGAGGGCATCGTGCACCGCACGGTGCGTAACGCGAGCTACGAGACGTCGGACGTGCTCGAACTCGCGCACGGCTGCGTCTCCTGCACGCTGCGGATCGACCTGCTCCCGCTGCTGCGCACACTCGCCGCGCGGGACTCGGTCGAGCGCATCGTGCTCGCGCTGGATCCCGCGTTCGAGGCCGAGGCGGTCTGTCACGCCATCGAACATGTTGTGGTGGAGGGCATTCTGGGGCGAGTCGATGGTCCGGCCGGGCGCGATGTGCGCATCGATGCCGTGCTGACGTTCCTCGACTCCGGTGCGTGGCTGGCCGACGCCACCGGCGAGGAGACCCTGGCCGAGCGCGGCCTCGCCAAAGCCGACGACGAGCGGACGGTGGCGCAGGTTGCCGTCGGTCAGGTCGAATTCGCCGACGCGGTAATCGCTTTGGGTCCGGTCGCGCCGGGCGGCGACGTCGATCGCGGCAGGTTGGGCGCGGTGCTGTCCCGCCTCGTCCCCGATGCGCCGGTGGACTGGGTGGACGATCCGCACCTGCTCACCGCGGCTCGGATCGAAGGATTGCTGGCGCGCATTCCGGCCCACTCCCGCCGCGGCAGAGTGTTCGACGCGCACGCGCCGCTGCTGCGCGGGCAGCCACCGCTGTCCAGCGATTACGGTGTCGCCCTATTGGAATTCGCCGCGAGCAGGCCGTTCCATCCGGCTCGCCTACATGCGGCGCTCGACGTGCTCTTCGACGGCGTGGTGACCGCGCGCGGCCGCATGTGGCTGGCCACCCAGCCCGACGAGGTGACCTGGCTGGAGTCGGCGGGCGGCGGCCTGCGGGTCGGCAGTGCGGGCCGCTGGCTGGCGGCGATGTCGGAAACTGAACTGGCACAGGCTGATCCAGACCGTCGGGCGATGGCTGCGCTGCGCTGGGACGAGCAGTTCGGCGATCGGGACATCTCGCTGGTGATCCTGGTGCACGACGCCGACCCCAACGAGATCCGCGAGGCACTGCACTGGGCACTCGTCGAGGACGACGAACTCCGCCTGGTCGAACGCGCACCCGAGCGAGTTGCGCAGTGGGAGGACCCTTTTGGCGCCTGGCACGCGGACCCGTGCGACACCGCCGAAACGACGTTACCGATCGAAGACGTGAAAAGCCCGAGAGGAGAAGCGAAATGAAGACAGGAATCCATCCGGACTACCACCCGGTGGTGTTCGAGGACGCGGGCACCGGCAAGCGGTTCCTCACTCGGTCGACCGCGACGAGCACTCGCACCGTGCAGTGGACGGACGGCAACACCTACCCGCTGCTGACCGTCGACGTGACCTCCGACTCGCATCCGTTCTGGACCGGCGCGCACCGCGTGCTGGACAGTCAGGGCCGGGTGGAGAAGTTCGAGCGCAAGTACGGCAAGCGCACGCGCCGCGGGGAGGACTGAGATGGCGGTTCCGAAACGGAAGATGTCGCGGTCGAATACCCGCAGCAGACGTGCGCAGTGGAAGGCGACCCCGCCGGATCTGGTGCCGGTGACCGTCGCCGGTGTGGTGCACAAGGTGCCGCGCCGACTGGTCGCGGCCGTCAAGCGGGGGCTGATAGACCTCGATCGGCTCTGACTGGTCGAACGAGAAAGACAGCGGGCCCGCGGAGCATTCCGCGGGCCCGCTGTCGTTGCGGTCGGGCTCGCTCAGCCTTCCTTGGCTGCGAGGTCCGCGAGGGTCGCGGCGAGCCGGAAGTACTTGTTGTTGGCCAGATCGGCGATCGTTTTGATCTTGAGCGCGTCCAGCAGCTGCTTGTCGTGCGCTTCGGTGAGACCGGCGAGGGCCGAGGGCGGAGCGGAGAGGATTTCGTTCAGCGACTTGCTCTCGTACGCCTTGTCGAGAGCCTTGTCGAGCACCACGTTGACGGCCATGCGAACTCCTTCGAACGAACCTGGGTGTGCGGCGTTCAGCGAACGCCATGTGCCAGCCGACGATAACTCGCATGCTGCTGTCGTGGGTGGCGAACGCGCCGGGTCGGTGGTCGAACGACCTGGTCAGGATGTCGTGCCGGGTTGATGACCAACTTTCCCACGCAACTGGAACGCATGGCAATCGGGCAGCTACTGGCCTGGTCAGGGCGACGTTGCAACCTCGTGCACGATGTGATTGCGACCCGATAACTACCGGGCGAAATACCTACTGTTAGTTGGTTTTTGGTGGTCGGAAAAGTCTCCGCGAAGTGATGCGAACGTGTCCTCGCGTCAGTATTCTCGTGCGGGAGGGCGGGTTCTCCCGGTTCCCGGGAGAACCCGCTCATCGCCAACTTCCCGGCCGCGGCACCTCTGCACCGCACTTGCGGAACCATCCACCGCACCAGCCGACCTCATCGCGAAGAACGCGAATCCAACGAACTACTACTGGATGTGTGCTGCGTACCCGCGCCCTGCCCCGGCAAACCGGGCAAGTCGGGCAACAATGCCTCGAGTCGCGCCAACTGCTCACCGACCAACGCCGCAGGCCCCTCGATCAACGACAACGGCCACGGCCAATGCCGCGCGGACAACCGCTGCACCTGCTCGACCAGCTCGGCCGTGGTCGCCTCCAATTCGCTGATCTCGGTGCGCAACTCGCCGACCTCGCCCTCCAACTCACCGATCCGGGCCAACGCGGCCGCGACGCCATCCACCAGCGTGCGACCCGGCCCACCCGCGTCGCCCAACTGCGCCCAGCCGGCCAGCCCCGGCCCGCGCAACTGGATCTGGATATCGCGCAGCACTGCCTCTTGCTCCGGCGTCACGTCGGCATCCTCCTGTGCAAAGAAATCCCATTGACCGAAATCGGTCGTCTCGGCCTCGTTCACATCGCAGACCACACCACCGACGAGCTGCTGCCGCCCCGTCTGATGAATACTGCGCCGCGGCTCCACCCGGCCACCGGACCAGGCATCGGTCTGCCACGCCCAACTCGCGCTGTCCGCGTCCAACGCCCGGCTCACCGACCAATACCCGCCGTAGATACCGACATTCGCACGACCGAGCACCGTCGCCGCACCGTCGAGGTAGGCATTGACCCGCTGCTGATCCTGCGCCGTCACATCGAAATCGGCGGAAAAGTAGATCGGCCGATCCGCCCGGCCACCACAGCGCAGCACCTGCGCGAGACCCGCGCGCGCGTCCACCACACCGGCACCGTAGCCGTCCAGCATGCGGGTCGCGGTGGTTTCCCAGTTCGCCGCGATCGACACACCGTGCGCGCGTAGATCATCGGCCTCGGCCGGGGTCAGCAACTTGCCTGGCAAGGTGACGCCACCATCGGACAGATACCGGACCACGAAGTCGAAACCCGCCGCGCGGATGGCCGCGCCGCCCGGACGTGCCGTGGCGTAGTCCAGACCGAAACGCATGTCTCTCACTGTAAATCGGGCCGTCGGGGATTTCGGCGGCATCACCGAACCGTGCCGCGCGATTCAGCTCAGAACGCGGAATTCGGCGCGGGCGCCCGGGGCGGGATCGAGGTGCGCCGGTCCGGCGCGATCAGGATCGCGCTGATCGGGATGGCCAGCGACAGCATGCCGAGCACGAACGCGGGCACGAAGAACCCGAACAGGTCCTCACCCGGTGGCGTCGAATTCGCCTTGGCGAGGTCGATCTGCACGCCGAGCAGATCGGTGTAATGCATGCCCGCGATCCCGGCGGCGAACACCAGCGCCGCGCCTGCCAGCACCGCCAGCGGCCGCCTCGGCTGGGTGAACCACAGAGTCGCCAGCGAGAGCACGACCGCTATCGCCGCCGCGCCGGTCAACAGCAGCGGCTTCAGCGTGATCGAGCCCTGAATGTGCATGGCGTCCAAGGCGAGATAATGCATCAGCCCGAAGCCACCGCCCATCACCGCACCGGCACCGATCAGCCGCGGAATGTTCAGCGTGCGTCCCATGATCAGCAGCGCCGCCCACACCGCGAGCACCGGAACCACCGCCGCCGCAGTGACACTCCAGACGTCATAGCGAACCAGGCTGCCCGGCACCGTGACACCGAGCATCGAGACGAACACCGGTAGCCAGACCCCGATCCCGCCGATCGAGATCGCCGCCGACGCCTGCCACACCACCCGGAACTTGGACGTCACCGATTTCGTCGACTGCCGAATGCAACTGAAACCGACGAGCGCGCCGACCAGCGACACCGCGGCCGACAACCCGATAATCCAGTACCCCATGCTGAAATACGTCAAAGAACAGCCTGTTCTCGTTCCTGCGCGGCGAGCCGTTGGATGGCGTACTCGGTCACCGCGGCCAGCGACTGGCGCACCTCGTTCGCGTTGCGCGCATCGATGTCCACGATCGGCACACTCTCGCGCACCGCGAGCGCCTCGCGCAGTTCGGCGATCGGGAAGCGGGGCGCGTTCGGGAAGCGGTTGACCGCCACCAAGAACGGCAGCTGCCGCGCCTCGAAGAAGTCGACCGCCGCGAAGCTGTCCTCCAGCCTGCGGGTGTCGATGAGCACCACGGCGCCGATCGCGCCACGGATCAGGTCGTCCCACATGAACCAGAAGCGCCGCTGGCCCGGCGTGCCGAACAGATACAGCGCCAGGTTGCCCGGCAGGATGATCCGGCCGAAATCCATGGCGACCGTGGTGGTTTCCTTCTCCGGTGTTTCGGCGAGATCGTCGATGCCGTCGGAGAACCGGGTGACCATGGCCTCGGTCCGCAGGGGAACGATCTCCGACACCGCGCCGACAAACGTTGTCTTACCTACCCCGAAACCACCCGCGACCACGATCTTCGTGGACGCGGTCCGGTTGTCCCCGTCGGCCTGGCCGGGGTTGGTGTCGGGCCCGATTCTCTTATAGGGCACGGAGTCCACGCAAAGTCCTCTCCATCAAAGAACGGCGCTCGTCGAAACTCGCCTCGTCAGTCAGTGTCGAATGCAGGCGCACAATGCCGTCGACCACGAGGTCACCGATCATCACCCGGATCATGCCGAGCGGACGATCCAGGTGAGCGGCGATCTCGGCCACGGAAAGCTTGTGTGTACCGAGCCGAAGGATATCCGTGCGGACATCACCGGTGGGCCAGTCGAGATGCGCAGTGTAGGACAGGGTCTCGATGACCGCTTCCAGCGGCAGGTCGACCGCGGGCTCGGTACGCCCTGCGGTCAGGGCATACGGTCGCACGCGCGTGGTCGGTCGAGGTCCAGGTCCGTAGGGATTGGACATCTCCTGCTCAAACCGCGGTACGCGCGGTGGCCGTGACCACCGTGCCGACCCGGTCGACCAACAGCGCCATCTCATAGCCGATCCGGCCGATGTCATGCGACTTGTTGGCGAGCACAGCCAGGTGCGAGCCGTTGCCCACGCTCATCACCAGCAGGTAGCCGCGCTGCATCTCGACGATCGACTGCATCACCTTGCCGCCGTCGAACAGCGACGCCGCGCCCATCGATAGGCTCGCCAGGCCGGCGGTGACGGCCGCGAGCTGCTCGGCCCGGTCGGACGGCAGGTGTGGGCTGGTCGCCTGCAGCAGGCCGTCGGCCGACACCAGCACCGCGTGGGACACGCCGGGCACGTCCCGGGTGAATCTGGCGACCAGCCAGTTCAGGTTCTCGTCCGTGGTGCTGTTCGCGTTGGTCATGCAAGCCCTCCGTCGTCGTACTGCGCGTTGGCCCGCCCACTGCGGACGCCGCTGAGATGCCTGGTCAGGTTGTTCCGAATCTCCTCGGGATCACGGGCTCCCGATTCGTCAGCCTGGGCCAGACCGCCGGGGACGAGTTGCGCGCCCGGCGTTCGGATAGGAAGTCCACCGGTGGTGCGGCCGGTCGGTGTCGGGTGCGTCGCCTCTTCGGCGGCGGTCCAGCCCACG
This sequence comes from Nocardia sp. NPDC046473, assembly GCF_040645995.1. NCBI lineage: Bacteria > Bacillati > Actinomycetota > Actinomycetes > Mycobacteriales > Nocardiaceae > Nocardia > Nocardia sp. NPDC046473. Next base: position 900,344 of record NZ_JBEYZJ010000003.1, on the reverse strand, counting down.
TCGGCGGGTGAGGTCCAGGTGCTCTCGACGGTCTGCGAGGTCGCGGGCTCGACCAGCCATTCCGACACCATGCGCTGATAGATCGGGGTCGGCGAGGCGCCTGCCACCGGCTGCAACCGCGACGAGGTCACCATCGCGGGCTCGGATGCCCGCGGCGGCGCCGGTTCCGGTTCGGGCACGGCCGACGGTCGCCGGATGGGCAGGCCGGACCGCGAGGTGGTGCGCGCAGGCTCGCGCGAGCCGCTCGGTTGCGGCGCCTCGCGCGGCACCCGCTGCTGCGGGATCGTCGGCTCGGGCTCCGGCCCCTTGGCCTCGGACTCGCTCCAGAAATCGGTGGGCCGCTCCTGCTCCGGCTCGGCCGGTCGGGTCGGCCCGCTGTTCGATACGCCGACGGTCGGCGGGCCGAAAGGCGACCGATCGTCGGTCGGGGTGTTGATCGACCACGGCTCGGTCGGCGGCTGCGATTCGCCGTCGGTGTCGGGGGTGTTGGTCCGGCCGGGCACCGAGACGGCGGGCTGGCCGGGCGGCTCGGCGACCCGGATAGCGGGCCTGCGCTGTGGCAGGCCGGTGCTGGACACCTCGAATCGCGGCGTGCTCTGCTGCGGCAGGTTCGGCACCGGCATCAGCGCGCGGGGCTGCACGGGCAGTTCGTAGTCGCCGGTCAGCTCCAGCGGCTTGCCGGTCGGGTCGGTGGCGTCCAGCGGCGGCGCGACCAACGCGCCGGGCAGGTGCACGCTCGCGGTGACGCCGGGCTGCTGCGCCGTAGTGGAGGTGCGCCGCAGGTTGGCGGTGATGGTGTGCCGCTTCGCGAGCCTGCCGACGACGAAAAGACCCATCCGGCGCGCGGTTTCGACGGTGACCTCACCACCGGAGCTGAGCCGGTCGTTGATCGCGCGCAGATCCTCGGTCGACATGCCGAGGCCCCGGTCGATGATCTCGATCAGATAGCCACCGTCGACGGCACGGGCCACCGACAGCGTCACCGGCGTGGTCGGCGGCGAGTAGCGCAGCGCGTTGTCGATCAGTTCGGCGAGCAGATGCTCGATGTCGATCGCGGGCTCACCGGCCACGATGCCGTCCGGGACGGCGCCGATCTCGACCCGCTGATAGTCCTCGACCTGCGAGACCGCGCTCCAGAGCATGTCGGAGAGCTGGACCGGATGCAGCTGACCACGGCGTAATGCGGTGCCCGCCAGCACAAGCAGGTTGTCGCCGTTGCGGCGCATCCGGGTGGCCAGGTGGTCGAGGCGGAACAGGCTCTGCAGCCGTTCGGTGTTGTCCTCGTCGTGCTCCAGGTCTTCGATCAGCGCCAGCTGCTGCTCGACCAGCGATTGGCTGCGCCGCGACAGCGTCTCGAACATGCTGCCGATCTGCACCCGCAACCGCGCTTGCTCGGCGGCCAGGTGCAGCGAGGCCTGGTGGATATCGTCGACCGCGCGGGCCAGCTGGCCGATCTCCTCGGTGGTGCGGATGTCGACCGGCGTGATCTTCGGCGTCGCACCGCCGGTGCGCACCACCTCGATCTCGTTCGGCAAATCGACGTGCGCCACCTGCAACGCGTCGTGGCGCAGCCGGCGAATCGGCACGACCAGCGAGCGGGCGACGCCGAGCGCGAGAGCCAGGCCGGCGAGCAGCGTGGTGACTACGATCGCGACATCGCGCAGCACCGCGCTGCGCAGCTCGATGGTCCGGTCGGCCAGCTTGGAGTCGATCGTGTCGAGCAGCGTCGTGGTCGCCTGGCGATAGGCGTCGGAGCTGGTCCGCAGTGAATCGGCGATAACGCCGTTGCTACCGAGGCTGTTCGGGCTCTGGCTCAGCGCGCCGATGCGGGACTGCACCTGATCGATCAAGACCTGTGCGTTGGTGGCGGACGACGGACTCATCTGTGGATAGGAGTAGGTGAGCATCATCTCCGCGCCGAGCGTGGTCAGCATGCTGGCCTGCGCGGCCGGGTTGTTGCCGCCGCTGGCCGTCGCCGACATGATCTGCTCCTGGGTGAGCAGGCGCGAGGCGTTGGAGATCAGACCGAGCTGCAGGAAGTAGCGCTGGATGACGATCTCTTCGATCGACGAGGACACCGAGATCGCGGTGATGATGCGGGTGCCGACCTCGTCGACCTGGCCGCCGATGGTCGCGGGCGATGACGTGCGCAGTCCGTTGCGCATGGTGCGGGCCACCGCGATGGCCGCGGGCAGTTCCTTGGTGATGCCGTCTTCGGTCTTCTTGGTGCGCAGCGCGGTTTCCAGATCGATGGCCGACTGATCGAACTTGGCCGCGACCGAATCGATCGGATCCTCCGGCCGCGCGTTGACCGCCGCGATCGCGAGTTGCTCGGTGGCCTCGCTGAATTCGAGCATCGGGCGCAGGATGCGGGCCTGCTCGGTAGCCGCGTCGAGCTTCGAGATCACCCCGAGCTCATCCTTGATGCGCAGTCCAGCGAAGGCCGAGGCGAGCAGCACCGGCAGCAACAGCACGATGCCGACCTTGCGCGTGACCGACATGTTGGACAGGCTGAGTTGCCAGGAACGCGGTGCAGCTTCCATTCCGCTTCCGTCGCCTCCACTTCGCGCATGGTCCCCGAATGAAGGCTGTCTAGGAGCAGTCTGGAGCAACCCGCCGAGAACCAACTCAAGGTCTTCTTTTTACCGCAGGGAACATACCGTGCTGACTGGCGGTCGGCAATCCGAGGCACCGGGTCTGCTCATAGCCGAATATGGCTACGCGGAACAGGTTTCGCGCTGTATGAGTTTGTGAGTCTACATAGCTCCTGGACGATTGATCTATTCAGCGGCTACGCGCCGATAGCTGTTCGGCTGCTGGCGTCCGGCGTGCCGCGTCGACTCGGACGCGGCGTGTCGAGCGTCCCCTCTCAGTCGGCTCTCAGTCGATACGGTCAAACTGGTCGCATGCGCATTCTGGTAGTCGACGACGATCGCGCCGTCCGCGAGTCTCTGCGCCGGTCACTGACCTTCAACGGCTACTCCGTCGACCTCGCGGTGGACGGTGTCGACGCGCTCGACAAGGCGACGAGTCAGCGGCCGGACGCGTTGGTATTGGACGTGATGATGCCGCGGATGGACGGACTCGAGGTCTGCCGCCGGCTGCGCAGCACCGGTGACGATCTTCCGATTTTGGTTTTGACGGCACGGGATTCGGTGTCCGAGCGGGTTGCCGGACTCGATGCCGGCGCCGACGATTATTTGCCGAAACCCTTCGCGTTGGAAGAATTGCTCGCGCGTTTGCGTGCGCTACTGCGCCGCACGACCGCCGATCCCGGCGAGGTTTCGGAGGCAATGACGTTCGCCGATTTGTCGCTGGATCCGGTGACCCGCGAGGTTTCTCGCGGCGAGCGCGGGATCAGCCTCACCCGCACCGAGTTCTCGTTGTTGGAAATGCTGATGGCGAATCCGCGCCGGGTGCTCACCCGCAGCCGGATCCTGGAAGAGGTCTGGGGTTACGACTTCCCGACCTCCGGCAACGCGCTCGAGGTGTACATCGGATATTTGCGTCGTAAGACCGAGGCCGAGGGGGAGTCGCGGCTCATCCACACGGTGCGTGGTGTCGGTTATGTGCTGAGGGAGACGCCCCCCTAGGGGTAGACCATGGCACGAAAAGATCCCAAGCGAGCCGTGGTCGCCGGTCTCGGACATCGGCAGCGTCCGCCCGACCCGGCCGAGATGCGGCCCCCGATCCCGCTGACCCGTTCGGTATCGCTGCGCTGGCGAGTGACGCTGCTCGCCGCATCGGTGGTGGCGATCGCCGTCGCGGTGACCTCGATCGCGGCCTACGCGTTGGTGGCGCGCGCGTTGTACGCGAACGTGGATACCGAACTGCGCAGCCGGGCGACCGCGGTGACAGCCGTCGACCCCTACGGGTTCAATCTGCAGAACCTGGTGCTCGCGACCGCGTTCTATCCCGACACCGGCATCGTGCTGCTCTATCCCGACGTCGGTCGCTATACCGTGCCGCAGGCGACCGTGCCGCCCGTCGGGGCGCAGGAGGAGGCGGTCTTCCACGGCCAGCTGAATTCGTCGCTGCGCACGGTCGACAATCAGCGGGTACTCGCGGTGCGCACGGATGAGGGCGCGACGCTGGTGATTTCGCAACGACTGGAGCCGACCAGGAATGTGCTCGATCGACTCGCGTGGTTGCTGTTCGTCGTCGGTGGCTGCGGTGTCGTACTCGCCGCCGCGGCAGGTACGGCGGTCGGTCGCACCGGATTGCGCCCGATCGGACGGCTGACGGCGGCGACCGAGCGGATCGCCCGCACCGACGACCTGACGCCCATCCCGGTGACCGGCGACGACGAACTCGCCCGGCTCACCGAGAGTTTCAACACCATGCTGCGCGCGCTGACCGAATCACGGGATCGGCAGCGCAGGCTGGTCGCCGACGCCGGGCACGAACTGCGCACCCCGCTCACGTCACTGCGGACGAACACCGAACTGCTGATGGCGTCGAGTCGCCCTGGCGCCCCGCGCATTCCGGACGAGGACATGGCCGAGTTGCGCTCGGACGTGATGGGCCAGATCGAGGAGCTGTCCAACCTGGTCGGCGACCTGGTCGACCTGGCCCGCGAGGACGCGCCCGAAACCGTCTACGAGCGAGTCGATCTCGGCGAGGTCGCTGAGCGGGCGCTGGAACGGGCCCGTCGCCGCCGCGGCACCGTCGAGTTCGTCTCGGCGATCCGGCCGTGGTTCGTCTACGGCCATGAGGCGGGATTGGAACGGGCGATTCTCAATGTGCTCGACAATGCCGCGAAGTGGAGTCCGGCCGGGGCGCAGATCTACGTCGAGATGCGCGAGACAGGCCGAGGCTTGCTCGAGCTGACCGTCGACGATGCCGGACCCGGCATCCCGCCCGCCGAGCGTGAGTTGGTGTTCGAGCGCTTCTACCGGACCACCGCCTCGCGCTCGATGCCCGGCTCGGGTCTCGGCTTGGCGATCGTCAAACAGGTCGTCACCAAGCACGGCGGCACGATCACGATCGAGGCGTCCGGGCGAGGTGGCGCGCGCATCCGCATCGTGCTGCCGGGCGAAGCCGGTCAGCCCGTGCAGGCCTGAATCGCAGGTGACATGCACCGCATTCCGCTATGCGAGATGGAGAGCGGACGACAGACTGGGTGCGTACTCTATGCCTGAAGCGGGTGGGTCGGGGTGTGGGAGTGAGCCTCGGCGAGACCACGAGTAGAGGGTCAAAGGTCTCGGGTAATTGAAAGCACGGTCTCAGTCCGCTCTCAGTAGTCGTCGTCAAGCTTGGCGGCAGACGCTGAGGAGAAACGAGGAGTCCATGACCGAGGATTCGAAGGACCGGCGGGACGAGCCGGAAACGGCGAACGCCGCACCGGATCAGCCCAACCCGACCGATCAGATCCCGGCCGCACCGACGGGATCTGTTGGCGCGCCATACGGGGGCGGCTACCCGCCGCAGGGGCCCGGTTTCGGGCCGTACGAGGCGCCGCGTCCGCCGTATGAGGCACAGCAGCCGATGGGCCAGTACCCACCGCCGTATCAGCACACCCAGCCGTTCCCCGGCCCGGATTACGTCAGCCCGCCCTTCGAGCAGCCGCAGCCTTTCGATCAGCAAGGCGCTCCGCTCGGGGCAACGCAGGCGCCCGCCCGGCGCCCGGTCCGCACCGGACTCGTGGTCGGCGCGGTCGCGCTGGCCCTGGTCAGCGGCGGCGTCGGCGGCGCGGTCGGCGCGCTGGCCACCCACTCGGACAACGGCCGCTCGACCATCACCAATGCGCTCGACCAGCCCAAGCCCAACGTCAACAACGTCTCCAACGCCCCGGCAGGCTCGACCCAGGCGGTCGCGCAGAAGGTGCTGCCCAGCGTGGTGATGATCAAGGTCGCCAGCAGCCGCGCCGAGGGCGAGGGCTCCGGGGTGGTGCTGTCGTCCGACGGCCTCATCCTGACCAACAACCACGTCGCCGCGGGCGGTGGCCCGGGCGCCAAGATGGACGTGCTGTTCTCCGACGGCAGCTCCGCACCCGCGACCATCGTCGGCGCCGACCCGGTCTCCGATCTCGCCGTCATCAAGGTCGCCGGCAAAACCGGGCTGACCCCGATCGATCTCGGTACCTCGCAGAATCTGCAGGTCGGCCAGCCGGTCGTCGCGATCGGCTCACCGCTCGGCCTGGCCGGCACCGTGACCACCGGCATCGTCTCGTCGCTGAACCGCCCGGTCTCGACCCAGGGGGAGGGCCAGCAGAGTGCCGCGGGCGTGAACCCGGTGATCGACGCCATCCAGACCGACGCCGCGATCAACCCGGGTAATTCCGGCGGTGCGCTCGTCGACGGCACCGGCAAGCTCATCGGCATCAATACCGCGATCGCCAGCCTCGGCGCCGGGGAGCCGGGAGCCGGTCAGCAGAGCGGCTCGATCGGCCTCGGCTTCGCCATTCCGGTCGACCAGGCCCGCCGGGTGGCCGACGAACTGATCAAGACCGGACACGCCACCTACGCGCAGATCGGCGTCAAGATCCAGGCGCAGGCGCAGGACTCGATCAACGGCGCCAGGGTGCTGGACTCGACCGCCGACGGTCCCGCCGCGAAGGCCGGGATCCCGTCGGGCGTCATCATCACCAAGCTCGACGACCGCAGCATCACCACCGGCGACGCGCTCGTCGCCGCGGTCCGCTCGCACCAACCAGGAGACAAGGTGAAAGTCACCTATACCGATGATCAAGGCAACAACCCCAAGACCGTCGAGGTGACCCTCACCGGTGCGCCAGCGGACGGCGGCAGGTGATGCGCGTGCTCCAGGGCGGCTGGACGCCGCTGCTCGACACGGCCGCAGAGGTTCTCGGCGTAGACGCTACGGTTAGCACCATGGAAATCGATGCTCCGGTGGCGGGGCGTGCTCTGGTGGTGGTCGTCGATGATCGAACGGCGCATGGAGGTATTGACTCGCTCGGCCCGCTGGTCACCGAGCTGCTCACCGAGGCAGGCTTCCTCGTGGACGCCTCCGTCTCGGTGCAGGCCGACGAGGTCGAGATCCGCAATGCGTTGAACACCGCGGTGATCGGCGGTGTCGACCTGGTCATCTCGGTCGGCGGCACCGGCATGTCCCCGCGTGACGTGACGCCGGAGGCCACCTCCCAGGTGCTCGACCGCGAGTTGACCGGCATCAGCGAGGCGCTGCGTTCGTCGGGCCGGGTGGCCGGTTCGCTGGACGCCGGGCTGTCGCGTGGCGTCGCGGGCATCTCCGGCAGCACGCTGGTGGTCAACCTGCCTGGCACCCGGGCCGCGGTCCGGGACGGCATGGCCACCCTCGGCCCGCTGGCCAGCAAGGTGATCGGCGAGCTTTCCGGATTGGTCGAGTAATTACGGTTTCCAATTCTTCCGACGACATCCCTCGTTCGGCCGCTCGCCGGGCGAGGGATGCGGCGCGTCTTGCCGAAATTTTCGGCGACACCCTCCCAGACACTACGAGCGACGAACGCGGAGACGACTCCCGCAGCGAGTCCTCCACCGATGATTGGCTGCGCGCGCAGAAGCCGCCGCACCACGGTTGATTGCCCGAATCTACGTACCAGCTACGTATTGATAAGTTTGGCTAACCGTAATTTACTTGTGATTGTTTCACATCGGGGTTATTCGGCCGAGATATGTACGGCCCTGTCCCGTAATCAGCGCTTGGCGCTTTAGCTCCCCTGCCAGCACCGGCCGGTCGGTCCGGCTGTCTCCGTCACTCATTTATGCACGTCAAACGTTATTCGTATGTTATCAATTGTGATCTACATCACATTGATCTTTACGAAAGCTTACGTTGCAGCGCCGTTACCTAGCGTTTAATGTTCGCCACGAGCCAACCCACAACTGGACCCCGCAGGCCCGGGTCGGCACGTACGTGGTCACCCGGCGGAACTGGCTCAGTTCCGTTGCCAGCTACCGTTGCGCCGAACTTACAGCCGGTTACACATCGGCAACAAAGCAAGGACACACTGAGCTGGGCCTGAGAGGACCATTGTCCACCTCGAAGGTCGAGGTTGACTGTTTGAACCTGATGAGGGGAAGTATGAGCGAGAACCGCACCAACGGTCTGCGCCGCGGTGTCCGCGTCGCGGGCGTCGGCGCTGCCGCTGCCGTGGCCATGGGACTGCTTTCGACCGGTGCTGCCAACGCGGACACCTTCGTGCCGTTGCCGGACGGTCAGAAGGTCGGCCCGGGCGTGACGATCAGCCGTAGCGGCGAGCACGCGCTGATTTCGCCGTCGTTGTCTGCCAACGGCGCAGGCCGCGTCGTCTGGGTTTCGGGCAACGCGATCGCCGATGTCTCCGTCACCCCGGAAGGAAAGGTCGGCCCGAACAACGGCGCCACCGGCGCCCCGGGCACCAACAACTCCTCGACGCATGGCGCGTCGCAGCTGAACACCGGCTACATCGTCGGTTGCCAGGTCAGCATCGCCGATGACGCGATCTCGGCGGGCGTTTCCGGCGGCGTCAACCTCAGTGGCGCGAACGTCGGTGGTTCCATCGGCCTCAACCTCGGTCCCGGCCAGGTCAAGTTCGTGCAGATCGACGCCAAGGACATCCTCAATCCCGGTACGTACTCGGTCGAGTACCAGGATGCCGAAATCGAGATCCAGGGTTGCGCGGGCTACGCCCAGGCACGGTCCTACACCGTCGTCGAGATCATCGGCGACAACTACTCGAAGACCACCCTGTACGGGATGCCGTTCAGCATCGGCTGACGTCTGTCGAAAACACGAACAATCTTCTCGCTGAAGCGAACTCAATCCCTCGAGGGGTAGTACAAATGATCAACCGTAAGAACTTGGCACGGATGGCCGGTGTCGGCGCCGCTGCCACCATGGCCTTGGGCCTGTTCTCCACCGGCGCCGCGAACGCCGATACCTTTGTCCCGCTGCCGGGTGGTGAGATCACCAAGACGCTGTCCGACGGCACCGTGGTGACCATCAAGCTGGTCGGCGAATCCGCCAACATCAACCCGTCCATGGGCTCCACCCCGGTGCACCGCAACGCGTGGGTCTCCGGCAGCGCGCAGGTCGAGCTGTCCGGTGCCGCCGGCGGCGCGATCTTCCCGGGCTACACCGTCGGCTGCCAGGTCAACATCGCGGGTGGCGGTGCCACCGGCGGCGTCGACGGCGGCGTCGATTGGAGTGACGGCCAGAACGTCAAGCCGAGTGTCGGCGCCACCACCGGCGGCAACCTGTCGCTCGGCCCCGGCCAGTCCAAGTCGTTCTACGTGCTCGACCTCGAGCAGGCCGACGACTTCGGCAACGAGGCGCACAAGAAGCGCAACAAGTTCAAGGGCACCAGCGGCTCGGTCACCTGGGCCGACGAGACCATCGGCCTGACCGGTTGCGCCGGTTACGCCCAGGCGCGGGCATTCGTCAGCGTCGAGGTCGAGACCGACAACGTCATCACCTGGGTGACGCTGTGGGGAGCCCCGTTCAGCCTCGGCTGATCCGACGCGAGTAACCACCTCGCAAGACAACGAAACGAGCCCGTCGCGCCCTATGCGACGGGCTCGTTTCGCCTGCAAACGTCTTGTACCCCAACATTTTTCGCGAGCTTAGCGGATATTCCAAGTAACATACGCGAAATCTGTGAGAAGTCTGGCAGAAAGCAATAACATAAGCCCCACCCGAGATCGTCCTATGACGGGATGGTCGGCAATTCGCTTGATGGACAGAACATTCCATCTCGCTATGCCGGTCTGAAAGGGGTAACTCGGCCTCGACAACCCGGGGTCGACCGCTAGAACCTGATGAGGGGAAGTATGAGCAAGATCCGCACCAGGGGTCTGCATCGAGGCGTCCGCATTGCGGGCGCCGGCGCTGCGGCTGCCGTGGCCATGGGCCTGCTTTCGACCGGCGCCGCAAACGCCGATACCTTTGTGCCGTTGCCGGACGGCCAGAAGATCGGACCCGGCGTCACGATCTCGCGCAACAGCGAGCACGCCTTGATTTCGCCGTCGCTTGCGGCGAACGGCGCGGGGCGCGTCGTGTGGGTGTCGGGTAACGCCGTCGCCGATATCACCGCGACACCCGAGGGCAAGGCAGGACCCAACAACGGTGCCACCAACAACCCGGGCACCAACAACTCGTCGACGCACGGGACGTCGCAGCTGAACACCGGCTACATCGTCGGTTGCCAGGTCAGCATCGCCGACAACGCCATTTCGGCGGGCGTCTCCGGCGGCATCGACCTCAGCGGCGCCAAGGTGGGCGGTTCCATCGGGCTGAAACTGGGCCCCGGGGACGTCAAGTTCGTCGGGATCGACAGCAAGGACATCACCAAACCAGGCGTCTACTCGGTCGAGTACCAGGACGCCGAGATCGCGATTCAGGGCTGTGCCGGGTACGCCCAGGCCAGGTCGTACACCGTCGTCGAGATCATCGGCGACAACTACTCCAAGACCACCCTTTATGGCGCGCCGTTCAGCATCGGCTGACCGCGCCGGATCCGTCATCTCTGTTCTCGCTGAAGCGAATTCGATCCCTTAGGACACGCATACAATGATCAACCGTAAGAAACTCGCACGGGCGGCCGGGCTGTGCGCCGCCGCCACGATGGCGGTCGGGCTCTTCTCCACCGGTGCGGCCAACGCCGATACCTTTATTCCGCTGCCGGGCGGTGAACTCGTCAAGACGTTGTCCGACGGCACCGTGGTGACGGTCCGGCTGACCAACGAATCGGCCAACATCAGCCCGTCCATGGGTTCCACGCCGGTGCACCGCAACGCGTGGGTCTCCGGGTCCGCGTCGGTGAACATCGAAGGCGCGAAGGGTGGCGCGATCATCCCGGGTTACGTCGTGGGCTGCCAGGTCAACATCGACGGTGGCGGCGCTACCGGCGGTCTCTCCGGCGGCACCGACTGGGCAGGCAAGAGTCCGAAAGCCGAGGCCACCACCGGCGCCAACCTGTCGCTCGGCCCCGGCCAGGCGACCTCGTTCTATGTCATCGACCGGGAGAAGGCCGACGACTTCGGTAACGAGGTGCACAAGAAGAGCTGGGCCTTCAAGGGCGAGAGCGCCTCGACCACCTGGGCCGACGAGACCATCGGTCTGTCCGGCTGCGGTGGTTACGCGCAGGCTCGTTCGTTCGTCAAGGTCGAGGTGGAGACCGACACGGTCATCACCTGGATGGTCCTGTGGGGCCAGCCCTTCAGCCTAGGCTGATGTCGAATATCAACTAGCACAACAGGAACGGGCTCGTCGCTACCGCGACGGGCCCGTTTCTTGTTCTCGCGCAAGCATATTCAGGACTCGTGCTTGCCGCCCGCGCTGCGCTGCCCCTCGGCGAGCAGGTCGCGGATCTGAATGAGCAGCTCGGTGTCACTGAGCTCGACGGCCTCCTTGCTGAACCGCTTCTTCACGTGCAGGGCGGGCAGCACGAGCACGAGATACAACACCGCGGCGATGATCACGAAATTGATCGCGGCGGTGATGATCGGACCGACCTGAACGAAGGTCGCGGGTTTGTCGGCAACGAGCTGGAAACCGAGACCGAGCTCATTGTTGCCGCCGAAGACGGCCAGGATCGGATTGACGATGCCATTGGTGAACGCGGTGACGATCGCGACGAACGCGGTGCCGATGACCACCGCCACCGCCAGGTCGACAACGTTTCCGCGGAATAGAAAGTCCTTGAAACCCTTGAGCATTGCCGATATCTCCTCTACGTGTGGAGCTGACAAGTCGTGCTCGGCGGTCGACGCCCGTGGTATCGCCGATGCTAGTTGACCTTGATGGCAAATGTGCGGACAACTCAATGGAATACGACGGTGAGCGCCGTATGTAGGGACGCGGCCGCGACAATGGTGGCGTGTTCGGCGTCCATCGCGACCAGCACCACCCGTTCTTTCCCGGCGCGTCCGTCGCCGGGACCGGACACCAGCACCACTGCGGCATCGGTGGCCAGCGTGCGGGCGGGTCGCGCGCCCTGCTCTTCGCCGCCGACCACGTCGACGCGGTCACCCGCGCGCAGGATTTCGGCGACGGCGGTATCGGCCGGCCGGATCGGCACGATTCGCGCGTCGCGCGCGCCGGTCGCGACGGCAGCCAGGCGCGGTCCGACGACCCGGATATCGGTGAACATCTCGCCGCCGCGCATCGCACCGGTCAACGTGGCACCGATCACATCCGACTGGTCGCGCACGACGCCGTCGGGCAATGCGGTGGATTCGCGGGGAGCCGAGCGAAGATCACCCGCGTCGAGTACGTGTCCCGGCGCGAGATCATGTCCGGCGAGCACAACCGTTGTCCGCTGCGCACCGGGATCGCCGCGTAAGAAAAGGATCGCCGCGACGAATATCAGGCCCGCGGCCAGGAGCCGCCGGGCCAACAGGCTGTCCGCCCAGGGGGGTCGATGCCACCCCTCGAAGCGGCTGCCGCGACCGAGATCGGCGAATGATCGAGTCATGGCCGGATCCTATGACCGCGGCCACGCCCGCCACGCCAGGAAAAGGGCTAGCTGTGGATAACGAAGGGGTTGGGGATAACTCGGCGAATCAGCTGGCCACGGCCGTGCTGGCCGACGTGCTGCTGCCGTTGGACGAGCCGGAATCCGAGCTCGTGGAAGTCGACGAGCTCGACTCCTTCGCGCCGTTGTCGGACTTCGCCGGCTCGCTCGCGGTGGATGCGCCGCCGCGGCTGTCGGTGCGGTAGAAGCCGCTGCCCTTGAACACGATGCCGACCGAGTTGAACAGCTTGCGCAGCTTCCCGGAGCACTCCGGGCACACCGTCAACGCATCGTCGGAAAAGGACTGAACGATGTCGAAGCGGTTGTCACACTGGGTGCACGCATACGAGTAAGTTGGCACAGCATCCTCCGCAAGTTTTCGTCATCTGGCACTCTACAGCCGACAGTGCCAACGTTGCCAATCTACCTTTCATTCCACGGCGTGATCTTCGCCAAGCCGTTGCAGGCCGCGCTGCGGAGTGAGCGCCCACCCCATTCTGCGGTCGTGTGGCTCCTCCGGCAGCCGGTTAACGAGTTCTTCATCACCGACCACCGCGACCAGCCGCGCGTCCGGTCGGGCCGCCGACAGCGTCCGGTCGTAATACCCGGCTCCGCGCCCGAGCCGCACGCCGCGCCGGTCGACCGCGAGTGCTGGAACCAAGATCAGCTCCGCCCAGCCGACCGCCGCCGTGGGCAGCGTCTCGCCGATTGGTTCGAGCAGGCCGAACCTGGCTCGCCGCAAGCTGTCCCGGCCCGTGTACTCAGCCCAATTCAGCGGTCCCGGCGGCCCGGTCACCGGCACGAGCACCCGGGCGCCCGCCGTCCGCAACGCGTCGAGCACCTGCGTCGATCCCGGCTCGCCGCGCACCGGTACATAGGCACAGACCCACTCACGCACCTCCAGTCGGCCGACGGCCGAGATCAGCCCGAGCGTGTTCGTCGCATGCTCCTCGGCGGACATCGCCGCCCGTCGAGCAAGAATTTCGGTGCGCCATGCATGTTTATCGCGCTCACCGGGCATCTCCATGGCGATCACCTTAGGCTGACCGGAATACCGGTCGGCTCGACGTCGAGTCAGGGGCTGTGACGATGGATAGGGTATGCGCATGACAGCAAAGGCCGGACAACCCGGCGACGTACCGCTGGTCTCGTGCTTTCGCACGGCCGTGGTGCCCGCCGCCGGGCTCGGAACGCGGTTCCTGCCCGCCACCAAGACGGTGCCGAAGGAACTACTCCCGGTGGTCGACACCCCCGGCATCGAACTGGTCGCCGCCGAGGCCGCCGAGTCCGGTGCGCAGCGGCTGGTGATCGTCACCTCGCCCGGCAAGGACGGTGTCGTCGCACACTTCGTCGAGGACCTGGTGCTGGAGGGCACCCTGGCCGAGCGTGGCAAGTTCCAGCTGCTCGAAAAGGTGCGCAAGGCGCCGGGCCTGCTCGACGTGACCTCGGTGGTGCAGGAGGAACCGCTCGGCCTCGGCCACGCGGTCGCCCAGGCCGAGGCCGTGCTCGACGACGACGAAGACGCCATCGCCGTGTTGCTGCCCGACGATCTGGTGCTGCCCTCGGGCGTGTTGGACGTGATGTGCCGGGTCCGGCGCAAGCGTGGTGGCACCGTGCTGTGCGCCATCGACGTACCCAAGGACGAGGTCAGCGCCTACGGCGTATTCGATGTCGCGACCGTGCCGGACGCGGTGAATCCGAATGTGCTGCGGGTCAAGGGCATGGTGGAAAAGCCTGCGCTCGCCGATGCGCCGTCCACCTTCGCCGCCGCCGGTCGATACCTGTTGGACCGCGCCATTTTCGACGCGCTGCGCCGAATCGAGCCGGGCGCGGGCGGCGAATTGCAACTCACCGACGCCGTCGCGCTGCTCATTGCCGAGGGTCATCCCGTTCATGTGGTGGTGCACCGTGGGTCGCGCCACGATTTGGGCAACCCGGGCGGCTATCTTCGTGCTGCGGTCGATTTCGCTTTGGAACGCGACGAATACGGCCCTGCCCTGAGGGAGTGGTTGGAGCATCGGCTCGGGCCCGACTGGGATCCGCAGCTGACGACCTACGACTGAGGCGTCGGGTTTCGCCGATAGTGGACCGTCGGGTACCAATGATGGTTCACCACGCGGTGTGAGCGTCAGGCCCGGAGGCGGTAGCTTGCGTAGCCACGTAGGGCTAGGGAGCACCGCCAATGGTTACTGACGCGCGCCGAATTGGTTGTGCCGAAGCGAAATCGCGCGGTGGAATCACAGGTGTGCGAAGAGATCAGGAAGGGCTGGATGCGCTCGGTTGAGGATCAGCAGATCAAGGTGACCGCCGCGGCGGTCGCGCCTCGGCCGGTCCGGGTCGCGATTTCCGAGGCGCAGGGCCTGCTGTGTGCCGAGGACGTCGTCACCGAACGACCGCTGCCCGGATTCGACCAGGCGGCGATCGACGGCTACGCGGTGCGCAGCGTCGACGTCGCCGCCGCGGGCACCGACATTCGCAACGAGGACGACGAACTGGTCGATCTCACGCTGCCCGTGGTCGGCGAGGTGATCGCCGGATCACGTCAGCCGATCCGGCTGCAGCCGCGCCAGACCGTGCGCGTCGACACCGGTGCGCCGCTGCCGACGCTCGCGGATGCCGTGCTGCCCTTGGATTTCACCGACGGCGGCCGCGCGAAGATCAAGATCTACGAGCCGGTCCGCTCCGGCGACTACGTGCGGCGCATCGGCGACGATGTGCAGCCCGGCGACGTCGCGGTGCGCGCGGGCACCATCATCGGCGCGGCCCAGGTGGGACTACTGGCAGCGGTCGGGCAGGACAAGGTGCTGGTGCATCCGCGGCCGCGGCTTTCGGTGATCTCGGTCGGTGGCGAGCTCATCGATATCGATCGCACACCGGGTCCCGGCCAGGTTTACGACGTGAACTCCTATGCGCTGGCCGCGGCGGCCAGGGACGCGGGCGCGGACGTGAATCGGGTCGGCATCGTGAGTGCCGATCCGCGGCGGCTGCGCGACGTGGTCGAGGGGCAGCTGGTGCGCTCAGAGGTCGTCGTCATCGCGGGCGCGGTCGGCGGCTGGGCCTCGGATCAGGTGCGCGAGGCCCTCGAAGGGCTCGGCGAGCTCGAAATCGCCCGCGTCGCCATGCATCCCGGCTCCGTGCAGGGCTTCGGGCGGCTCGGGCGCGACGAGGTGCCCACCTTTCTGTTGCCGTCCAACCCGGTCGGCGCGCTGGTCGTCTTCGAGGTGATGGTGCGTCCGCTGATCCGAATCGCCTTGGGGCGCAGGCATCCCATGCGGCGCATCATCATGGCGCGGACCATCACGCCGATCAGTTCCATGGCAGGCCGCAAGGGTTACCTCCGCGCACAACTCATGCGCGACGAGGCCACCGGCGACTATCTCGTGCAACCCCTCGGCGGTGGCGCGGGCGCCTCCTCGCACCTGCTCGCCACCTTGGCCGAGGCCAACAGCTTGATCGTGATAGATCCCGACGACACCGAGATTCGCACCGGTGACGAGGTCCGGGTCGCTTTCCTCGCACAGCGCGGCTGAGGCGTGGCGGCGATGAATGTGTTCCGGGTCACTCAACATCCCGGCTGGCCCGCGCGACTCGGCCCGGTCCGGGTCGCCGCGGGAGAGGTGACGCTGCGTCCGGTGCGCCTGCGCGACGCCGCAGCGTGGAGTCGAATCCGGTTGCAGGACAGGGCACATCTGGAGCCGTGGGAACCCACCGGCCGTGGTGCGTGGGAGGCGCGCAACCACGCGTCCAACTGGCCTGCGCTGTGGTCGAGTCTGAAGGCTGAAGCCCGGCGCGGCGCGATGATCCCGATGGTGATCGAGGTGGACGGCGCCTTCAGCGGGCAGCTGACCGTCGGCAATATCGTGCGCGGCGCGCTGCGTTCGGGCTGGATCGGCTATTGGGTCGCCAAGGATCTCAGCGGTCAGGGTGTCGCGACCGCGGCGCTCGCCCTCGGCCTCGACCACTGCTTCGGGCCGACCGGCCTGCACCGGGTCGAGGC
This sequence comes from Nocardia sp. NPDC046473, assembly GCF_040645995.1. Classification (NCBI taxonomy): domain Bacteria; kingdom Bacillati; phylum Actinomycetota; class Actinomycetes; order Mycobacteriales; family Nocardiaceae; genus Nocardia; species Nocardia sp. NPDC046473. The sequence goes on along the minus strand of NZ_JBEYZJ010000003.1, from coordinate 883,914 downwards.
GACCGTGCGGCCGGAAAATCTTGCCAGCCAAGCGGTATTGCGCAATGTCGGCTTCCGCGAGGAAGGACTGCTGCGCCGCTACCTCGATGTAGATGGTGCGTGGCGCGATCACCTGCTGGTCGGCATCACCGTCGAAGAACTCATGGGCACCGTCGTCGACCGGCTTGTTCGCGAGGGCAGGGCGATCTTGCCCCGATAATCGTGCAATACGGACACGCCCGGCGCATCCGACGCGCGGAGGAATTGTTGGCTTTGTGACTCGTGTGGCGGAAGTGCACGGCGCGCCTGCCGGATCTCGACGTGTCACGGAATTAACCTACGGACGTCGGAGGTGCGTCCTGCACCCTCGGCAGGGAGCCTGCGAGGCGACCGGCAGCCATGCCGCAGCGACGGACGGAAGCCGGGCGGACGCGGGGCGTGCTGCGCACCGCTCGCCGGCCGAACGGACCAAACCAGGCCGGGACGGAGGTGCTGACCGAGATGCCGAATTCGATTCTGTGGATCGGACTGGTCGTGCTCTGGGTCTTCGTCCTGTTCCCCATTCTCGCCGACCGGCACCCCAGGATCCGGCGGACCACCGACGCCGCCCTCGCCACCCGCGTGCTCGTGCGCGGAGATTCCAAGCGGCGCACCAAGAGTGGACCGGCCGCAGGCCACGAAACCGACCCCAATTGGCGGCCACGCCGCGCACAGAGAAAGCCTGCCCACAGCGATGATGCGGAGGACCGGATGACAACACCGGCCGACGAACCAGTCACCGAAGGTGACCTACCGGCGATCGCCGAATCCGCGGCATCCCGACCCGATCCCGACATCGCTGACGCCGAGCTGGATGACGCCGAACTCGCCGAAGCCGAGGCGGCGGACGCTGAGGCTGCGGCGTCCGACGCCGAAACGGTAAGCGCGGACAGCGAATCCGACGACGAAGTCGCTGCGGAGCACGACGACGCCGTCCATGATGACGAGGTGGGCGAAGAGCGCACCGAACCGGCCGCGGCCCGGATACCACCCGCGCCCGCCACGGCTCCCGCGCGCGTCGAGCACGACGACTACCTCGACGACGAAGCCGACGAGCACACCACTCGACGCCCCCGCGACGACTACGACCCCGACGACCTCGACTACGTCCCCAGCCGCCGCGGCCGCGGCGGCTACGACCCCGAGGCCGACGCCATCGCCCGCGCCGCCCGCTACACCTTCCGCCAGCGCGCCGTCCTCGGCCTCGTCCTGGCCGGCCTGCTGTGCGGTGGCCTCGCCGTCGCGATGTCACCCCACTTCTGGTGGGGCAGCGGCCTCGCCGCCCTCGTCCTCATCGGCTACCTCACCTACCTGCGCAAGCAAGTGCGCATCGAGGAAGACATCCGCCGCCGCCGCGCCGCCCGCCTCAGCCGAGCCGAACAACTCGGCGAACACCCCCGCCAACCCCACGCCTCCCGCGCCGCCATGGACCGCGACACCGCCCGCGCCCTGCGCCGCCGCTCCGCCCTCCTCGAGGTTGACGACGAAGACCCCATGTTCGACCACCTCGACCCCTTCGACCCCGCCACCGCCCGCGCCCTGCGCGACCGCACCGGCGGCGGCGACATGCGCCGCGCCGCAGGCGAGTAACCACAACCGCGTAACTCCGAATCACCCCAGGTCAGACACCCGATTCGGAGTCTCGCAACATCCTTTGCTAAAGTGGCACAGCGCGGTTCCCCGGAGCCGCACGGGGCTATAGCGCAGTTGGTAGCGCGTCTCGTTCGCATCGAGAAGGTCAGGGGTTCGATTCCCCTTAGCTCCACGCGTAGAAAAGCCGCAGGTCAGAGACCTGCGGCTTTTTTAATCGATTATCTCAGCGGGGTTGATTGTACGGCTGACCTGCATCGATGGTTGCGGGTTGGGGTTCGAATGGCGTTAGGTGTCTGGCATCCAGCCGGTCAAAGTGGCGTGAACTAAGGGGCCCTAGATAGCTTCTTGTCGGGGGTGGGCCGGAATGGTGGGCTCGGCTAGCTGGCGTGGGCGCGCGTTGGGTCCTGCCCCGTAGGCGGTCGCGGCGAGCACTCGAAACGTAAGAAGGCCCAATCCGATTGAACGCACGCGCCTCAGCGGATCCGGATGTTCCAGAGGCGTTGGTGGCCGACCGTTCCCAGGCCAGCCACTGTCCGCTCAGAACGCGCGGGTCGCGGCATTTCCGGATGTGGTTCACCTGAAGCGCCGTACCTCCTGGCATGTTTGTAAGGCAGCCGCCCGGCCCGGATCGACCACGCGATCCGGCCAGGCCGGGTCGGTGTGGATTTAACGTTCAATTTTCGGGTCCGCTCTGCAGATCGATGACGTAACGAACTACAGGACGGTCTACCCTTGCTCGTTGTTCTCCGGGCCCTTCGCCACTTGGGCCGATTGTTGAAGCCACAGCCGGTAGGTCTCGTGCCTGAACTGGTAGGCAGTGCCGGTGACCCTCAAAAGGCCGCTGCGGCGAGCCCAGTCGAGGAACAGACGAGGCTGAGGCGGAAATGTCGCTGCGAACCGGAAGACAAGCACCGCAATGCAATAACGCATAGAGGCCGTTCCGGTCAAGAGCCCGAACGCGACCGCGCACGCTAGTCCACCCGAGAGACCAGCCGCGAGCCCGACCGTGAGCTCGCCCGCGAGCGGGCCGGTGAGCCCGAACCCGAGGCCGGCCGCGAGCCCGCCCATGAACGCGCTGCATCCACTCGAGAGGGCCGCGGCTTGAAGGTCGCCACGGATCAGTCGTGTTTCGTCGACAGAAATACGCAACTTGTCCTTCTCACTCACGGAAAGCCCGAACTCAAGGCCGAACGTGAGCCCCATCGCGAGGCCGACCGCAGGCCCGGCCACGAGCCCGCTCCTGAGCGGGCTCATGAGCCCGCCCATGAGCCCGACCATGAGCGCGCCCAGCAGCCCGATCATGAGCGCGCCCAGGAGTCCGACCGCTAGCCCGACCGCGAGCCCGCCCCGCCATCTCGATCGTCCAGGCACTCCCCACACCACACGCTCAGCTGAGTCATCCATTTCAAGGCCGGATATGAACCCGACCGCGAGCCCGAACGCGAGCCCGAACGTGAGCCCGCCTACGAGCCCACCCGTGATCCCGGACGCGAGCCCGAACGCGAGCCCGAACGTGAGCCCGGACGCGAGGCCGACCGCAAGCCCCGACGCGAGCCCGTGCAGTAGTCGGGTGCGGGTGGTTCCTGCGATTTCCCAGATTTGGTCCAGTCGGATGGCGGTGCCGTTGCGGCCGGTGTCGCGGCGGTGGTCGAGGCATCGGGCCAGTGACAGCAGCCATTTCCGGACGGTGTCGCTGGTGTAGTCACGGTACGGGCCGGTGCGGTCAGTGCCAGCGATCGCGGCGGGGATTTGCGCGGCGAACAACAGATCACGCACAGCATCGGCGTCGGCGCAGTCGAGAAGTTGGGCCGTAGTATCGGGGTCGTGGTGCAGCGCGTTGGCGGCGAGGGCGAGGATCCAGGGGGTTTGCAGTGCTTGTGCGAGGGGCCCGTCGCGCTGGTCGACGAGGTCGCTCGTGACCGCGTCCCACGCCGGGGCGGTAGCACCGATCGACTGCTGGTAGGTGCGTAGATAGTCCTGGATCTGGTTGGGAGCAAAAGCTTTCAGACTAAGGGTGGTTGCCCCGTGCAGGCCGTTGTCGCGGCCCCGGCGGGTCAGCTCTTCGAACTCGCTGGTGCGGCACACGACCACGACTGGGCGGTGCTTCCAGGGTGTTTCGTTGAGCCGGTCAAGTGCCGCGCGGGCCTTGGGGTCGTCGGTGTGTTCGGGGTCCATCTCGTCGAGGCCGTCGAGGACGGGCAGGATCAACCCTGCCTCGATCAGCGCCCGCGCGATCGGGGGGCGGAGTCGGTAGTCGTATCCGAGCCGGGTGATCAGCCACTGTGAGAAATCTTCGGTGCCATCCCAGCCCGCGGCGTTGAACCGGACCGGCACCGGTTCCTCGGCGCGGCGGGCATCAGCAAGGTCGCGGCGGGTATCGAGCAGCCCCAGCACCAAATGGGTGGCGGCCACGGTCTTCCCGGCACCCGGCTCTCCGAGCAGCACCATCCGTCTGGGCGCCTGCAGCAGCTCGAAGTAGGTGGCGATCTCGGATACCGATCGTCCCGGCGGGGTTCGGTCGTGCCGTGGCCGCGATGAATTCGACGTGCATGAACTCCCCAGGTCCTGCCCGTAGCTGGTTCCGCAGCCGCAGTTCTTCCCGGCGTACGGCGGCCGCCAGTTCGTCGGCCAGCCCTGGGGTGGCCGCCCTGCTCGTGTCGGGCCGCCACCGCTTCCACACCATCGTCGCCGCTGGTTTGACCAATGAAGAAACACCCCGCAGCGCGGCGGCTTCCGCTCCTGACACGGCAAACAGCCTGCCACGCCCGACCTCCCGGCACATCGGATTGCCGAACCAACGCCGACGCTGAGCGCCGGTAACGTTCGGTGATCGACGGCCAGAATTGGTCGACACCGATATCCGCACGTCGGCAAGTGCGGACGTTGAGAAACTGAGTCAGCCAACCATTCTGGACCGCCGACTAACGCGCGCTCCGCGGCACGAGCGTGCACTGCACGACCGGGCGGCGCAACCATCGGACTTGTAGGCTCTCCAGCTGTGAGCACACCAGGGGCGGGATCGGTTGCCGCAGATGGCCGGAAGAAGCGTTGGGCACAGTTCAGAGGGGTCGCCGCCGTTGTCGTCATCGGCCTGTACATCGTTGCCCTGACCAGGTTGGCTGTCAGTGCTGGGGCGACTTGACGGCAACTCATCTGTTCGGCCTGACTGGTGTCGTTGCTGGCCTGCTCGGCTTGTTTCAGTCGGGCAGGAAATGGGCGTGGCCGTTGGTCCGCGGAAACGACGGTCGAAGCGTAGAAGAGTTGTCGCGCTGCTCGTGGCCGCCTTGGCCCCGGCAGGCATCATCACGTCGATGATGCGCACGGGCACGGTTTTTACCGACCCCGCGGGACAGCTGTTGATGCAAACGGCCGCGATTGGCACACTGCTGATCTTCATTACCGATAAGCCCTCGCGAGATCGGTCGTAGCCCGCTCGTCACCTTCATCCGAACGTTCCGAAATCGGCAGAAGCGCGCGTTCGCGAGATCAACTGCTGGCCAACGTCTGTCCCTGATCGAACGCGCGGGAAGCCATGTGCGGATGTTCGTGTGGGGGACCGGTCCTTCGGACGTCAAGGACGTCGAGGCTGCGGCCACGTGGTCCAGCGCAAAGCTTCCGGCGCTTTCTCCGGCAGCAGCCCAGCGGCGATCAAAACAGCGCCCTGCAATCAGATAGCTCCTCTCGGCGGAGTCCGCTTCGTAGGTCTGCAACGCCGCGTCGGTAACCAGGGAAGCGGCCATCACCTCGTCGAGCCCTTGCTGCGCGCGTCTAATGTGACGTAATGGTTCGCGAATCCTGGCGGCGCGTTGCCACCTACGCCGCCTCGCCGATTCTCACGAATATTAGCCGATTACCGTATGCCGTTCGTCGCCGAACATGGTGAGAACTTTCGCCATCTTTTGCGAGACCGGTCGTATTCCTTGTCTCGGGCAATCATAAGTTCATGGATGAATAGGCCCGTCAATCCCGCGATTGCGCGCTTTCATGTCGTAACTTGATGAATCGTGAAACGTCTGCTGACTGTGGCCATGATGGTTCTGGGTCTTTCGATAACAATGGGGCACGTACCTGCCCGGGCGGAGGCGGATCCGCCGGAATCTTCGGTGTCAGAGGCCTCGTCCAATGGTGTACAGGAGGGGCCGAGCCCGCTGCAGCAGTGGATCGATACCCATATTCCCGCGGGGACGAAAATTCCACCGCAAGCGTCGCGACCCCTTGCGGCGCCGAGCGATCTGCCGCAGGAACTGATACCGCTCTGGAATTCCGTACAGTCCGGGCTGACCGGTGACGCACTGTTCGACACCTGGCCGGCGGATCTCGCCCGCTATGCACCCGGCGACATTCTGGAATGGCGGGATGTGACGGCGCCAGCAACGCCGACGATGCTCCTCCTGAACCTCACCTCCATTTCACGCGCCACTCTCCTGAAATTCCGCACCACCAACTCCGCCGGTAAGCCCTCCATCGGTACCGCGACGCTGGTCCTTCCCCCTAAGGCGTGGACCGGGCCTGGTAGCCAGCCTGTCTTGGTGAACGCGCCAGCCACCAACGCGCTCAACAAGCGCTGCACCCCCGGCTACGTGCTCTCCCACGGTATGGAAGTCCCGACCGGCAACGATTTCACACCGTCGCCGACTGCCTGGGCGATGGAGCATGGCTACGCGCTGGTTATCCCCGACCACGAGGGCCCCCTGATGGCCTACTCGGAGCCGACCATAGCCGGACACAACCTGCTCGACTCCATCCGCGCGGTCCGCAATTTCGCCCCGGATCAGTTCAGCGAGAGCCGTTTCGCCTCGACCGGATACTCCGGCGGCGCCATCGCTTCCCACGCTGCGGCCATGCTGGTAGAGGAATACGCCCCGGAACTGCTCCCGTATTTCGCTGGCGCGAGCTTCGGTGGATTGGTCACCGACTATCGCCGGTTCGCCCACACCTTCGATGGTTCCTACATCTCCGCGTTCCTGCTCACCACCGTGCTCGCGCTCGGCCGGGAACACCCAGAAATCCTCGGGCTCATGAACCATGCGGCGCAGTGGGTGGCGACATCCCCCATCAAGGAAAACTGCAGCGGTAGTTTCGGTGCACTCGGGATAATGCCCATCCCGTTCGACACCATGGCCACAATCGATAAGCCGCTCGACAGCGAATCGGCCGAGGCAATATTCCAACATCTGAGTATGAACGGCAGGAAATCGGGAGTGCCATTGTTCATATACCACGGTATCAACGATCCCTGGATTCCTGTGCCGGAGGCCGAGCAGCTGTGGCGCGAGCAATGCGCGCTGGGGGTGGCGGCGACGAAGAATATCGTCGGTGGCGACCATCTGGCGGCCTACGTCAGCTCCTATGGCGCGACCATGGATTGGCTGGATCAACGATTGCGTGGTGTGCCTGCGACCGGAACATGTGCCGCAGCACCCGGCGAACGGTGACACTGCCGCCGGAACCAGTTCTACGCGCAGTTCGCTGGTTCCGCGCGGCGTGAGCATCCGGGTGGTCTCGGTGAGCGCGAATGACCCATTCCCTTGTCTGCCTTCGCAATCGCCAGCCAATAGCGCGGAGACGTCGTCGTCGCTCAGGGTGGGCAGCGTGGCCCGCAGGGCGGCGGCCACCGCTGTGCGGTCGATGGCCCGTTGCTCGGCGCGCTGTCCGTCGCGGGCTCGGGTCGCAGGCTCTCGGAGCGACGAATCACCGTGCGCCACACCTGCGGCGCCTGGCTCGGCGCCGTAGACTGCGGCGCTCGCCTCGGTGCCCCTGCGTTCCCGCTCGGTCGCGGCCGCTTCGACCGCCAATTCCTTTGCCGCGCTACGGCCCAACATCACATAATCGGCAATAGCGGACGTTCTGTGCCGCAGCCGATCTCGCCGCGCAGAACGCCCGCACTGCGGCATTATCGCTCACTCGTTCTGACTGAAGTCAGCGTGGATGAGTGCGATACCGAATGTCTTACGCTGATGTGCGGACGTTCGACGCGGCCGTGCAAACCTGATCGATAGCAGCAACCCACATGCGGCGATTCGTCGGCAATGCGATCGGGCTTGTTGCAAGGTGGTTCATCGCGAGAGCGAGACTATTGCTGGCTCCGTGGGGCGCTGTGTGTCGTTCTGGGGTTTGTCGGCGTGGTGCAGTGTGTAGTGGGTGGGGTCGAATTTGCTGGTGCGTCGGCGGTATTCGAAGCTCCAGTTTGGGTAGAGGCCGGCGTTGTGGCCGTCGGCGGTTCGGTAGTAGGTGGTGGCGCATCCGCCGGTGAGCCAGACGGTTTGGCTGCTGCGGTCGTTGACTTCGCGGACGAATGCGTCTTGGGCTTGCTGGTGTACTTCGACGCTGGTGATGTGTTGGTCGCGCATGGTGGTGAGGGCGTCGATGATGTAGCGGATTTGGCATTCGATCATGTAGATCGCGGATTGGTTGCCGACTGCGCCGAAAACGCCGAGGGTGGTGAAGAAGTTGGGGAACCCGACCATCGATGTGCCGAGGTAGCTCCGTGGGGCTTGGCGGTAGAGGTCGGCGACGGTTCCGTCGCGGCCGTGGATACGTTCGGCGATCGCTGGGGGAACAGAGAACCCGGTGCTGTAGATGATGGTGTCGACGGGATGGACGGTTCCGTCGACGGTCACTATCGCGTGAGGCCGGATTTCGGCGATCCTGGTGGTGATCACGGCGACGTTGTCGCGGGTGAGGGCTGGCAGGTAGGTGTCGGAGAAGATGGCGCGTTTGCAGCCGATCATGTCGTCGGGGGTGAGGCGACGACGTAGTTCGGGGTCGCGCACTTGGCGGCGCAGTTGCAGGCGTCCGAGCATTTCGTAGGGGTAGCGGAAGCGGGTGTCGACGAAGCCGACCAATCCGAACCCTTCGATGGCGGCATACACGCTGGCGCGCATGGCTTTACCGAGGGCAGGTAGTCGCCGTAGCAGCCTGCGTTCGGTCTTGGTGGTGATTCTGTCGAGTCTCGGGATGATCCATGGTGCCGAGCGTTGGAACACCAGCAGTTGTTGGACCGAGGGTTGGATTTCGGGCACGACTTGTACCGCTGTGGCTCCGGTGCCGATGATCGCGACGCGTTCCCCGCTCAGGTCGTGGTCGTGGTTCCAGTGCAGGGTGTGAAATGCGGTGCCCGCGAAGGTTCCTCGCCCGGGGATATCGGGTAGTTGGGCGTCTCCGTAAACGCCGGTGGCCGATAGCAGGATGTTGCAGGTCATCGGGCCGGTGTTGGTGCTGAGCTGCCACAGGTTGTGGTCGGCGTTCCAGGTGGCGGACAGCAGTTCGGTGTTGAACCGGATGTGGGGCAGCACGGCGTGTTCGGTGGCGACGCGTCGTAGGTAGTCGAGGATTTCGGGTTGTTTGCTGTATGCGCGTGACCAGTCGGGGTTGGGGGCGAAGGAGTAGCTGTACAGGTGTGAGGCCACGTCGCAGGCGCAGCCGGGGTAGGTGTTGTCGCGCCAGGTGCCACCGAGATCATCGGCACGTTCGAGTATGGCGATGTCGTCGAACCCGGCTTCGCGTAGCTTGACCGCGAGACCGATTCCGCCGAATCCTGCACCGATCACGGCGATATGGACATGGTCCGGGCGGCGCTGCTCGGGCATGCTCGTTCTCCTTCTAACGTGGGTGTTCGGCACTGATTTCGCGACGAGGGAAACGCTGTCTACCGTCCGGTCCGGGCTGACCAGCGGGCATGGATCTCGGGGATGCTGAAGGGAACCGGGAGCTGTTCGTGGTCGGTGTCGCCTCGCCGCCGCGGAAGGCCGGTGAACGCGACGGCGGTGGCGACGACCGCGCGTGCGATCACGGTCGGGCGAAAGATGGACCGGGGTGGATCGAGCAGACCAGCGATCCGCGAGATCTGCTGAGCCACAACCCGATCACGTTCGGCGGCAACCAGGGCCACCGGGATGAGTGGTGCTGTGATTCGCTGGAGCAGCGGGCGCTGTTGGGTGCGTAGGTGAGGCAGCGAGGAATCGGCGAGTTGGGTGAGCATCCAGGCATCGTCGACTGTGGTGCTGGCCGCCCGGAAGAATCGCTTCGGCAGGTTGTCGTCTCCGTCTCGCAGGCATTGCTGCAGCGCGACGGCTTGCAGTGCCGACATGGTCATCCCCTGCCCGTAGGCCGGGCTGAAACTGCAGACAGCGTCGCCGAAAACCAGCAGGCCCTCGGGGAAACGTGCCAGACGCTCATAGCGGCGCCGTAGGTTGGCTTTGTATCGATAGGTGGAGATATCGCTGAGTACCTCGCCGGCGATCAACGCCTTGTACACATCGGGCGGTGCGACGGTGGCGGCGAAATCCAAGTACTCCTCGAGCACCTTGGGCGGATTGTCACCGCCATACCCGATCAAGGTCAGGATGTGTCGGCCACCTTCGACCGCGAACAGCGCCATCGCCCGCGTCCCGGTGGTCATCCCGATAATGATCTCTTTATCCCCGCCCACCGATCCCTCGGGCAACTGGACAAAAGCGCTGGCATAGACCATGTCGATGGCTACGCCCTCCTCCGCGGGTTGTGGGTAGCCGAGTTGGTCGAGCCATTTCCCGATCGGCCCTCCCCTCCCCAACGCGCTCACCACGAGCTCAGCGTCGAGATCCTCGACACCGCCACTGGGTGGGCTGACCTGAACACCACGCACGCGAGCCCCGTCGACACGCAAGCCCACAGCGGTGCACCGGTCCCACAGGGTGACATTCGGTAGCGCTCGAACCCGTTCGCGCACAGCCCATTCCAGGAATGGGCGCGAAGCCTGCAACACACTGAACCCTGCCGATGACTGCTTGAGAGTGCGCCCATCCAACGCCATCCGCATCTCCGAGAGAGCTTCACACTCCACCGCACCAGCGGCGTGCAGATCCCGGCTCAAACCGGGAAAGAGCTGCTCGAAGATCTCCTCACCACGGGCGAGGAGCGCATGCACATGCTTGCCCTGTGGGACACCACGTCGATCACCGGGCTGGGACAGGTCGTCGCGCTCGACCACGATCACTTGGTCGTAGTGCTCGCTGAGGACGCGGGCGGCGAGTAGGCCACCAATGCTTGCGCCGAGGACTATGGCACGACCTTGGACCATGTTCGAACCTCTCCAGACCGATCGTTGAGACTTTTCGAACGAATAGTCTCAGGGCTGACGGTACGGCGCTGCCGAGGCGTTGACAATAGAGACATCTATTGACGCCCTCAGCGCAGGAGCGCGCGGACCATCATGTCGGCCACCTGATCATCGGTGAGCGTGCTGCGCTCGATCAGCACGTGCGATAGCACGGTCCGCACCATGATCTCCGCGGCCTGCTCGGGCGAGAAAGCCTCGATAAGGTCATCCTCCGCACGCAGAGCTAGAAGCGGAATGATCAGCGCTGCAACGGTTTCCACGAGATTGAGCATTGATCCCTCATGCTGGACCGCAACATTGATCAACTCCATCGGCTCATATGCGATAACCCGCCGCAACGCGGCATGGCCACGCAGGTAGCGCAGCGCGAACAGCATCGTCGCCCGGACAAGATCCCCCGAGGACGCGAGCAAGTCGATTTCATCGAGCGCCTGGCGTGACATGCGCTCGAGCTCGGAACGCGCGACAGCGCTGACAAGACCGTTCTTGTCACCGAACTCCCGATACGTCGACGCACGCGAGACACCAGCACGGCGCGCCAGCGAGGTCAGCGAAACCGACCCCAGGCCCTCCTCGGCGATCATCTCTACCGCAGCATCAACGAGCTCAGTCAGAAATTGCGTCACGCCAGCAATTCTGCAACCTCCACACCCGCACGAACGGCACCCCAGTAGAAGCGAAGGTCACTTTCGACGCCGCCTCGGGAGCAGAAGCGCGCACACGTCGGCTACGTCCGGATGTTTCAGAGGTGTCGGTGGCCGACGACCCGTGTCCGCTCGGGTCGCGCGCGACGCATAAAACGACCCCGTTTGCCGCGCGCGATCATGGCTCGAACCCTGAACCACCATCGACGCGGCGCACATACCCGAGCAGATACCGGTGCGTGCGCTGCCGGGCCATCGTGCCCCTTCTATGAATCGCCGCGGGTCCGCTGCGACGGGGCCGTGATGCCCTACTCCGGCCGAACGTCGCGCAGGTTAGTCGCTCTTTACCGCCGCAGAATCTCTACTGGACTTGAGATATTGAGGAGCGGTGTGCCGTGTGGGGCCTGTCGCGGATTCCCCATCCGTGAATAGCGCTGCTGGTCAGGAGGTGTTGTCAGGATGTGATGAGGCTGAGGGGCGGGTGCGCGAAAGTTCGAGTAACGTGACATATCGTCCACCAAAATCCCAGCTCAGGCTGGGATTTTTGGTTTTCGGACTTCGTTCGTGTCGGCCGATCTTCCAACTGAGTCCCAACTAATTGGCCCAAGGTCACCTCTGACCACCCACCGCTTTGTCGAGGGCGTCAGTAGCTGCTCGATGAACGCGGCCACGTGCCATGTAGTGCCGTTGGGGCATCGCAGGGTCGACGTGCATCCGCCATCACTTGCACACACAAGCCAGCGTCATCGAGAATCGTCGCGACCGCGCGACGGAAGCTGTGCGCTGTCACGTCGTCCGGAATGCCTAACGCGTCTCGAACCGCTGCCATTCATGCCCGACGTTCTGCGGATCACGCAGTGTCCGCTGCTTCGCATGAGCAATGGGCCGCTTACGGCGAGGTGGGGTAGACGTCCCGGAACGCTTCGCGGACAGTCAGTGCGTCAGCCGCGTCCCGGTCCTCGATCCCGGAGACAACCTCGGACACGCGCCAATAGTTCGATGGAACCAGTCGGCCTGACGTCACGGCTGCGAGTGCCACGTCGGCTGCTTCGTCGGGCTTGTCCGCTGCAACCAGAGCCAGCCCCAAATCCAAGTTGGCTGAAGCGATTCGGCGCGGCCTGACTGTTGTAGCGCCCGCGAGATCGGCGAGCACATGCCGGGCATAGGACTCCGCTGCCGGGTCACCGAGCCACGCCAGTGTGGTAGCTACGTAGGCATCTGACTTCGCAGGGTCGTAGCGAAAGTGGTGCTCCGGTCGATCTGGAGTGCTCAGTCCGGACACCAACCTGGCGACCCGACGTAACGCGCCGTATGTCCGCTTGCTGTCGCCTAGCCGTGCCATCGCACGACCCTCCTGGGCAGTCGCTTGAATGAACGCTGAACTACCTTCTGGAGCGAGTGCCTGTGCCGCGCAGGACAACTCGGCCGCTGCTGCGAATTTTCCATTCGTCAACTGCTGCCACGCTCGCGTCTCCAGACACCAGGCTGCGATCTCAGGGTGTCCGGCTTCGTCCGCCAACTTCCAAGCCAGGTGGCCTCGCGCCGCAGCGGCGGATGACTCGCCCAAGTCGATATGACATGTGCTCGCCAGCAGCGAGAGCCAGCCCACCGTGACGAGTAACCGGCGATGCTGTGGCAGCGTCTTGCGGCTATCCATCAAACGTCCGGCGTAGCCCAGATTCTGGCGTATCCGGACGAGCAACTCACTCGGCGGAGTTGTCGAATACGCCGCAGCCAAGTCGTCTACCGACAACTCCAAACGCTCGAGGGTGCCCCGACCCAGATCCGACGCCGCTACCCGATGAACCCACTCCGCCGCTGCCTGTTCACCGTCGGCCGGTTCGACGAACAGCGCCGAGCCAAGCCCCAGCGCGTGTGAGTATGCGCTGACATGCTCGAGGTGGATTTGGCGCTGCCCAGTCTCCAGCAGGCCGAGCAAGGGCTTGCTGTAGTGAGTGCGAGCTGACAGCGCCGACAGGCTCAACCCGGCTGCCTCACGCGCAGCACGGAGTTGGGCACCGCTGGGGAGAGTGGGGTCAGACTCCACGGTGCCAGCGTAACGGCTGTTGAGAGGCTTGTAGACGCATGTAGACACGAACTCATGCAATTCCGGACATACACGGTGGTTGTGTAAGTACGCGTCCGGTAAGTGCTCGGCTGCACACCGAGCTACCTCACCCACTTTCCCGCCATGGGGCCGGACGCGCCTAAGCCGTAGTCGACGCAGGGGAGGTCGGCAGATGCCGAACAAGCTTCCACATCGCGACCCGTGCACCGGGCTTCTTGCCCAGAGATGGATAGCGCTCACCGAATCCGCCCGGTGCTGGGGTGCCGCACCAACCCCAGCACCGGGAGGCAACCACTCGGAGGTGCCGCAATGAATCGAGATCGGTTGCGTACCACCGAATCCCCGGATAAGCGGAAGGTCGTGACGTGGCGGCTGGTGGGTCGAGACTGCCAGGTGCTCAACTTTCAGAATCGGGCCGACTCGTCACCGGCATACCGGTGGCCCAGTGGGACTGAACTCCCATCCGCTGCACCGGGATTGGTGATACTCGATGGCCCGCCGTCGCTGTGGGAAGCGCGTGAAGCGTTCTACGACCATCACGACCTGTGGGACGCCCTACGTCATGACTATTGGGTCGCCTTGCTGGATCCGACCGATCAGCCAAACTCGTTGGGAGCGTGAAGATGACGACAAAATGTGAATGCGGAAGATCAGCGACCACGACAGGATAATTCCGAGACGCTGCCGGGGGTGCGGGGTTAACGTTGTTGGTGGCAGGTCCGGGATGTGGCTTTTCCGAAGGATCGGTGTGCGGGGTGAGGCCGGTCGCGCTGGATTGCAGAGTCGTTCCCGACTGCCCTCCCGGGCTTGCCTTTTCGCGTTGCCGCTGGTCGGCGAGCGTGCCGCGGCCCACGAACTGGGCGTGCGCACCCAGTTCAGCGAGAACGCGGCGCACGATCCCGGCCCGGTGCTCCGCCAGTACGCACAGTTGGCGGCCGAGGGCCTATTCACGGTGCCGGTCGCACGCGCATTCCCGCTGGAGGACTGGCGTGCAGCAGCGGAACTGAGCCTGTCCGGCCACCCCGGCGGCAAACTGATCATTCGCCTGAAATGAGCACCCGAGGCTGAAAACCTTTCCACGACAGGCATACCGAGCACCAACAGAGACCGATCACGCCATGGGGGAGACCTCCGAGGAATTCTGCGTCCACCGATATACCTGCTGTTCAGCCGTGTTTCTGGACGTGATTGGGCTCAGCGTTGGGGGCGCGAAAGTTCGAATGACGTGGGCTTCGCTCCCGGCCCCTCCCTGGTTCGCCAGTCTCGATGCCGCGCCCCCGGACCTCCGCTCCAACTGCCTAGCCAAAGTTGGGCGCTGTCATGGTCGGCGGTCGCGAACCGCCGATGTAGCAGGGTCGCACGCTATGACCGGCCGATTGTCCTGAGGCAGAAGTGATGTCGGGGGTCGAGGTCGGTGTGGTCGGCGGTCTCCGGCTCCGCGATCACCACGATGTTGCCGCCCTCGCGTTTTGCTTCGTACATCGCGGTATCGCAGCGGTGCAGGATGCGGCGCATGATTGCCGGGTCACGCAGATCGGTGAGGGGGCACAGGGCCGCGCCGACGCTGGCGGTGACCAGGACCGGCAGGTCCGGCATGGTTTCGATGGCGCCGCGCAGTCGCTCGGCGATCGCGGCGACCGGTTCGTCGCGGCGGCGGCCGAGGACCACGAATTCCTCACCGCCGGTACGTGCGACGACCGCGTCCGGATCGGCGGCCGAACGCAACCGGTCGGCCACCCGCGCCAGGACCTCGTCGCCGAACGAGTGGCCGAAAGTATCGTTCACGTCTTTGAACCGATCGAGATCCAGTGCGGCGATGTAAGCGTATTCCCTTGTGCTCGCGCGGAATACGTAGGATAGGTGGTAATCGAGTCCGCGCCGATTCAGCAGCATGGTCAACGGGTCCAGTAGTGCATGCTGACGCCACAGCCAGTGACAGAACTGGACGGTGGGCAGCCCGACTACGTTGAGCGCCACCAGGATCAGCATGATCGCGATCGCGAGCCGGACGTCGCCGGCCGCGGCGCCGGTGTGCACCGGGTCGTCGGCCACCAGCAGCACGACGAGCAAGCCGCCCGACGCCAATGACCAGCAGATGTGCAGGCCGAGGATCAGCGGCCCCTGGAAGATCACGAACATGCCGACGACCACCATCAGCGTCGACACGAGGGCTCCGTAGACGCGGTGCTCGGCGGCCAGCGCACCGAAGGTGATGGCGAGATCGGCTCCGGCACACCACAACAACGATTCCGCTCGGCTCGGCCAGGGCAACAGCCACCAGCGCAGGGCCCACAGCGCGGTGAGCCCGACGATCAGCCAGCAACCGATCTCGAAGAACGCATTGCGCGGCCCGATGTTCGAGATCAGGGACACCGCGGTGACCAGGCACATCACCGCGCCGCCCGCGCCGATCATCGCCTTTACGTAGCGCTGGGCCGAATGGATTTCGAGCACGTCGACCAACCAGTCGTAACCGGCCCGATCGCGCCACCAACTCCGCATCAGCGACCGGCTGTCGGCCATCGAAACCACCGCCTTGTTCCGGCAGACACATCGTCTGCCGCTTGTTGTGCTCGTCACCTCATGGCAAGTAGCTGGATCGTAACTGTTCCGCAGGTCTTTTCCAATCGGAATCATTGATATCCCTGCATCTTCCGCTTCGGCGTCCTGCGACGATCGAACTCCGGTGGTCGAAGCACCTCCTACGAGCTGGTTCGACGCTGACGCGGACTGCGTCGAGAAGGTCGGAATTGCCTCTAGCGTCCGGATGAATCGGGTCGTGATCGCTCAAAAATGCCCGATATGGGAGAAATATCTGGCTATTCCGGTGTATTCCGTGGTCCTGTCGAATGCGACATTTCGCCCGCCGCACACGGTGGCCAACTCCAACGGTCGCCTTGGTAGTTGGTTGAGGTCAGCGACGTTCTGGTCAAAACGCCATTTATGCGCAACAGTTACGTCGAACCGAATCGCGGTCTATTCCGTGCATCCGTGGACGACGGATTTCTCGGATCCTCCAACTGAACATCGATGGAACGTTAAGCGTCGCGTTGTCAGCCAGATGAGGAGATTGTCCAATGGAATCAGGGAAATCGTCTGGAACGGTCCGATCTGTGCTGCGCAGGCCGATCGTTTGGATTGTTGCGGCGCTGGTGGTGGTCACGCTCGGCGTGGCCGGCCCTTACGCCTATCTCCGGATCGTGAGCTCGAACAATCCCCAGGAACTGAGCTTCAGTGACCTGGCGAGCTCGACCGGTGGGCCGCCGATGCCTGCCGAACCCGTGTCGGCCTCGCTCGAGACGCCGGTGCCCCCGCCGCTATCGCCGGAGCCGCTACGCGTACTGGGAGCGCCGACAGCACCCTCGCCGATGGGTCTTCCCGTAGCCGCACCGCCGGTATCGGCGATAGGTGGACCGCTGCCGCCCAGTAGCCCGATCGCGGGTTCGTGGACCGTCGGTTCCGGCACGGACGCGCGCTGGGCCACCGACGACACGCTGCTGGGCCAGACGACCCGCGTCGTGGGCCGGACCAATGACGTGTCCGGGACCATTCAGATCGATGGCCTGACAATCACTTCCGGGCGCATCGTGGTCAATATGCAAACCGCGGTCTGCAACTGCATGCACGACTCGGCCTACAACGAGATGCTCGAGACGACGAAGTTCCCGACCGCGACGTTCGTGCTGACCTCGCCGATCGTCTTCCCGTCGGTTCCGGCAGCAGGCACCGTCTCCAGCGTCCCAGCTGCTGGTCAGTTCACGATTCACGGCGTCACCCGCGACGTGAGCTTTACGTTCGAGACGACGCAGGTCGGTGCGAGGTTGGCGTTCAAGGCCGAGATTCCGGTCGAGCCGGCCGACTACAGCATCCAGCCGCCGGTCCCCAACAACCCGCTGGCCGGCATCGGCAACACCGCAATCGAACTGCTGATCGCCTTCGACCGGAGCTGAACCGCCGCGTCGCGGTCATCGGGACCGCCCGCCACCGCACGACACGGTGTCGAATGGCCGAAGCCGCGGTGACTACTTACGGGCTGAATACGGCCGATTCGCGAAGTCGGAGCAGTCGCAGGGCGAGCTGTATTTCGAGGGCACGATCAGGGTGCTGCCAACCTTCACCGAGCAGACCGGTGATGCGGTCCAGGCGCTGGGTCACCGTGTTGACGTGGATGTGCAGGAGTTTGGCGCTGCCGCTCAGGCTGCAGCTGGTGGCGAAGTAGGTTTCCAGGGTCTCGATCAGCGGGGTACCGCGACGGAGGTCGTAATCGATGATCGGGCCCAATGTCGTGTTCAGGAACGCCAGCACGTTCCCGCCACTGTTGATGAGCACGCCGACGAATCCGAGATCCACCGCGCTGGCCGACGAGCCTTGTTTGCCGAGGGCGTGCAGCACCCGAATGCACTGGCGGGCCTCGCGGTAGGCGGCGGGCACCCGCTTCGGCAGATCGACCGGTCCGGAACCGGCTACGGTCGCCGAGATCCCCAGTGCCGCACTGAGTTCCTTGGCGACGCTGTGCGCCGCGGCGGAGGCGTCGCCGCCTGGTAGCAGCACGACGGTGTGCTGTCCGCGAACCGCCGCCAAACCGTGGTGGGACAGCACGTAATTGGTTGTCCACGCGGCCGTGCGGCGTTGGCCGCCATCCTCGACGACGACAAGCACATGCGGCTGCGTCAGATCGATGTCGAGCAGTGTGGCCCGGCTGTGCAGAGCATCGTGGTCGGCGACGCGACCGTCCAGCAGGTCGTCGAGCAGTTCGCCGCGTACCCGTCCCTCGGCCTCGGCGATGCTGCGTTGGAACAACAACAGCAGCGCGGTGACGAGCGCGGCGCGCTCCAGGATTCGCTGATCGGAGGGCGATAGTTCGTTCGAGTGGTGCAGCACCAGGGTGCACAGCGGGTTACTGCCCGCGCCGCCGGGCGCCGCCCACAGCTCTTTCGCTGCCACGGTACGGCCGAGTTGTGCTGCGGTGGCGGTGATCTCGCCGACGGCATGGTCGTCGCCGAGCCGTTCGCGCCCGCCGGATTCGGGTGAGTCGATTTCGGTGATTCTGCGTCCGTCGGAGTCCAGTACCAGGAGCGCGCCGCCGAGGATATCGGCGGCGACCGCCGCGACATCCGCCACGCCGCCGCCCCGGACAACCAGATCGGTCATTCTGTCGTGCGCCTGGGCCGCGCGTTCGACAGTGTTGTAATGCGCGTGCATGGCCGCGTTGGCGGCGCTGAGTTCCGCTAGCGCGGTACGAGTTTCGGTGAGCAGCCGCGCCGAATCCACCGCGATGGTCGCGTGGGCGGCCAGGGAGACCAGCAGCGCGATCTCCTCGGGGGCGTACGGCCGGAAGTCGCGGTGCGAGGCGAACAGGACGCCGATGACCTGGTCGCCGAGCTTCATCGGCACTCCGAGGATGGCGACCAGGCCCTCGTCCCGCACCGCGTGGTCGATATCCACGGTGTGCCGGAACCTGCGGTCGGCGAAGTAGTCCGCGGTGCTGTACGGCACTCCGCTCTGGGCGACCAGTCCACCCAGACCATCGCCCATCGCCAGCCGAGTGGATCGGAAAGCCTGCGAGCCCGACCCGTCGGTGACCCGCATGTAGGTGTCGCCGCGCTGCGGATCGGGCAGCGTCATGTAGGCGACGTCGGCGTGCAGCAGCCGTCGTGCGCGGTGCACGATGGCCTGCAGGACGGCATCGACATCGCGTAGACCGGCGAGATCTCCTGCGGTGTCGAACAGAGCGGCCAACTCGGCCTCGCGCCGAGCCCGGCGCTCCAGCAGTGCGCGCACCCGCAGCGCGGCCCGCTTGGCGCCGTCCAGCTCGGCCAATTCAGCGGCGGACGCGCCGGCGGCGCGGGCGTCGAGCAGGGGAGCTTCGAATTCGACTGCTGGAGCTTCCCGCTCGAGCATTTCCAGGAAGATCTCGCAGGTCATGGGGATCATTGTGCAGGGCGAGGCCGGTGCCCCCCGATACCGTGGACCGTCCATGCTGCCTCCGCACCTCGAGCTGTGCTGCCGAAAACACTAGGGGCGGTTGAGCGGTGTGACGATGTGGGCGGCCGACATATTTGCCGCGGCGAATGTTCATGTGGCCCATACACCGGTCGGATCATCGACGCCGATTTCGAATGATCCGAGCGCAGGGCGGTAGTGACCGCCGCCACATTTCGAGGGCGAAGTGTAGGTGCTGCGCACCTGTCGAAGTGACCAACGGGTGAACAGACTTTCTGGCAATACCGCTCCTGAAGGAACCACATGTCGCTGTTTCACCGCCTTTCCACGAAGACCGTCACCGCGACGGCTGTCGTTGCGTTCGCGGGATCCCTTGTCGCCGTTGGTGTTCAAGCCCAAGATGCGATAGCCGCACGACTTCCGGCCGTGCAGTCCATGGTGTGCGCGGCTCCGTTGGTGGTCGGCGCCCAGCGGCAGGACGTCGCCTGCCTCGACGACCTGACCACGGCGAGTACCGTCGCCTCGGGACACACGGTGGCCGCCGACTGGGCGGGACTACAGCCGGCCGGTACGCGTAATCCGACGAGTGTCCCCGGCATGCAGATCGACGGATACTTCCCCGACAGCTCGACCACGAACACCAATCATGGCTGGAACCACGACAGCCAGTTCGTGATTCGACTGCCGGAGAACTGGAGCGGCGGCCTGGTCGTCGCGGGCACGCCGGGCAATCGTCGCCAGTACGCCAACGACTTCATCATCTCCGACTGGGTACTTGCCAAGGGGTACGCCTATGCCGCAATCGACAAGGGCAACACCGGCTCCGAGTTCTATCGCGACGGTGCCGCGCCCGGCGACGCGATCGTCGAATGGAACAACCGGGTCACCCAGTTGACGATCGCCGCACAGGCCGTTGCCGCTCAGCGCTATGCCCGCCCGGCCGCGCATACCTATCTGGCAGGCATCTCCAACGGCGGCTATCTCGTTCGCTGGCAGTTGGAAAACCGGCCGTGGCTCTACGACGGTGGCGTGGACTGGGAGGGGCCGACGTGGCTGACGGACAGTCCGAATCCGCTGAGCTACCTGCCGACTGCGTTACGTGGCTATCAGAATTACCGCGCCGATCCGGCCACGCGTGACGACGTCGTCGCTGCGGGATTCCCCGTCGAGTCGGAACCGCTGTGGGAATATCACGAAAACACCTACTGGGGGCTCACTCAGCGGATCTACCGTCAAGAGTTGGACCCGGGCTATGCCGGTGCCGAAACCGAATACGACTATGCCGATCGTCCTGCCGCCGTCCACGACGCCGTGCGCCGGATATCGCTCACCGGACGAATCGAACGGCCGCTCATCACAATTCACGGCACCCTCGATGCTTTGCTGCCGATCGGCAAGGAATCGGACGTCTATGCCGGGCTGATCCGGGACCAGGGCCGCGCCGCACTACACCGGTACTACCGGATCGAGGGCGGCAATCACATCGACGGGTTGTACGACCAGCATCCCGACCTGCTCCGGCCTATGCTGCCGTGCTTCCGCAGTGCCTTCATCGACCTCGAATCTTGGCTCGACAAGGGGGAATCGCCACCACCGGATGCGACCGTGCCACGTCCCCGTCGCTGGGGATCTGGCCAATGCCTGCGCGCTGGGCTGAGCCGGTTGATCAACCTCCCTGTTTCCTGGGGAAACCCGAGCAGAAAGGAACAGCGAAGTACCCGAGTAGGGCTCGCCCGTTTCAGCCGGGCGGGATCTTTCCCCGACGATGAGGAAATGCAATGAAGTTCAGAGAATTGGCGGCAGCTCTGGCCGCCGCCGCAGGCCTGGTGGCGATCACCATGAGTTCGGTGACCGCCGCCGTCCCCAGCCCGACGCCGGGGGAGCTACCGGGTTATAACATCAGCGCCACTTACGTTTCGGGCGTTTCGTCCGGCGGATATCTGGCGAATCAGTTGCATGTCGCGTATTCCGGCGTCTTCTCCGGCGCGGGAATATTTACCGCAGGCCCGTACCGGTGCGCAGGGGACTTCGACTATGCGGTCAGAGCCCAGACCGGCTGCATGCAGAACGGAACACGCCAGACACCTGCACAATTGGCGGACCAGACCAGAAGCCTCGCCTCCTCGGGAAAGGTCGATGCGGTCGCCAACCTGGCCGGTGACCCGGTCTACCTGTATCACGGCACGAAGGACACGACCGTCGATCAGGCCGTGAATGACGATCTGGCGACCTACTATTCGGATTTCGGCGCGAACGTCACCTACCGCAAGAACAGTTCGGCCGGGCACGCCTGGGTCAGCCCGCTCGGGCCGGTCGCCTGCTCCGACACCGCGTCACCGTTCATCAACGACTGCGGCGACGACCCGGTCGGTGAGATGCTGACCGTCCTGCTGGGGACCGCCAACGCTGCGGCCGGGACGCTCAATGGCAAGCTCGTCCAGTTCGACCAGAACGCGTTCGCGCCCGGCGGCGACGCCAACGCGATCAGTATGGACGCCAAAGGTTTCGCTTACGTTCCGCAGACCTGCTCGGAAGGCGCGTCATGTCGTTTGATGGTCGCCTTGCACGGGTGCAAACAGGGCTACAGCTATCAGTCGTTCGGTGATGCCTTCATGAAGGACGCGTACCTCAACGAGTACGCCGACACCAACAACATGGTCGTGCTGTACCCACAGGCGATCCCGCTCAGCAATGCCGGAACCACCAATCCGAACGGCTGCTGGAACTGGTGGGGCTACGGCAGCGACGCGGCCTATGCCTGGCACGGCGGAAAACAGATGGACACCATCGTGGCGATGGTTCGCAAGGTTTCCGGTGGCTCGACCACGCCGCCGCCGACCACGACTACCGTTCCGCCGACCACGACTACGGTTCCACCAACCACGACTACCGTTCCACCGACTACGACTACTGCCCCGGCACCCGCTTGCGTGACCGACACCAACTACGCGCACACCACCGCGGGCCGCGCCTATCAATCGGGTGGCTACGCCTACGCCAACGGTTCGAAGCAGAAACTCGGCCTCTGGAATGTCTTCAACAAGAGCACGATAAAAGAGACCAGTCCCGGATATTGGGAGCTGTGCTGACGGCTTTTACCGCACGCCGAGGATATCCGGCAGATCCGCCCCGCCGACTCGAATCTGCGGCCGGGCGGATCGCTCCTTCGGCGGCAGTGGCGACCGCGCGTCAGGTCACGACCAGCGGACCGGTAGCGTACGCATGCCGTAGATGCCTTCCACGCCAGTCGCTTCCGGTGTCCCGTCCAGTACCAAGTCCGGCATTTGGGCCGACAGGTACACCAGTGCTTCGGTGAGTTCGGCGCGGGCCAAATTCACGCCGAGGCAGTAGTGCGCGCCCGCACCGAAGGTGAGTGGGCGGCTGTCGTGTTCGACGGTGATGTCGAAGTCGTCGCCCGCCGGTGGTTCCCGGTTGGCGCGCTCGGCGCAGATCGCGATGACCGTGTCTGCCGGGAACAGCACGCCGCGGTACTCGATCGGCTCGACGCAGATCCGCGCGGTGAACGGCGTGATCGGTTCCAGCCGTACGATTTCCGCTACTGCCGGTTCGGCCAGTTCCGGCCGGTCACGCAGTAGCGCCCACTGGTCGGGATGTTCGGCGAATAGCCGAATGCCGTGTGCGAGTTGGCTTTGCGTGGTGTCCACGCCGCCGGCGAGCACGTTGAGCACCAGGTTCACGCACTCGTCGTGGGAAAGCCGAGCGCCTTCGTCTTCGGCCACCAGCAGTGCCCCGACCAGATCGTCCATCGGCTCGGCGCGGTGGCGCGCGAGCAGCTCCTCGACGTAGGCGTAGGCCTCGTCGAGCGCCTTCTCGATCTGCGGCAGCTCGGCGGACAACGCTTTGACATCGAACTGTTTCTGGATCCAGTTCGACCACTCGTGCAGTCGCGGAGCGTCGGCCGCCGGCGCGCCGAGTACCGCCGAGATCATCAGCGATGCATATGGTTTCGCGACCGTGCTGACGAATTCGCACGACGTCGCAGTATCGATGCCTGCGCCGATCCGGGTCAACAGGTCCCGCATCGTCGGGCGCCAGCGGTCCGCCGCGCGTGGTGTGAAGGCCGGACCGACCAGCCCGCGCAACCGGCGGTGCACCTCGCCGGACAGGTTGAGGATGTTCGCGTCGATGTGCTCGGCGAGCCGACCGCCGGTGACGCCGAAGAACTGGGCGATCTGGCGACCAGGGAATGCCGTCTGCCGGGAACGCAGGAAGAACTCTCCCGCTTCGCGTTCCAGCACCACGAACCCGAGTGGCGCGCGCGCCAGCCAGCCCTGTGCGGCCACTGCGGCGAGCCGTTGGTGGTAGACCCTGCCGGTCAGATCCGGTGCCAGATAATCGAATTCGGGCAGATCCAGGTCCGTGACAGTCGTCATGGTGTCCAGTATGGGGTCGCGCGTGCTGGCGGGTGTGCTGATCGATCAACCGTGCGGACATATCGATGCCTGGACCTGGCGGATGCCGCGACCGGGGGCGATGAGTCATCACAGCGAATAGCTATTGAATTGCTAAGAATGGTCGAGAATTGTGTAGGCGGAAAGTCTGGATCGAACTCGGCGGGCTCGATTGATTCACGGCACTCCAGCGACTCGAATTGGTGCTCCAGGTTTAGCCTTCAATACATTTGCAGGTCAAGTGACCAATTCCGCCATCGCTGCAATCCGCGTACTGTTACATATCACAAAAGCGAAAGTGATTCATTTCACAGGAACTTGGCCGATGAAACCTCCATAGTTAACGTTGCTGCAATGTTGCTGAATGCGGGTTCGGGAGGCCATGACCGATTCGATCAACCTTCGACAAATCGGCAGGGCGTATCAGGGCCGACGATGGATCGCAGGAAATTCTTCATGGCATCGGCGATGGTCGCCGGAGTGCCCGTGGTGGCTACGCTGGACTCGCCTGCGAACGCTGCTCCGGTGTTCAACCTGCCGTTGCCGTTCGGCGATCCTGCGGGACCGGGGTCGGTGAATCCCGTACTGCCGCAACATGATGTGGATCCAGCGGCGCGCGCCGCCGAACTCGGCCGCCTGCAATCGAAGTACGTATGGACCGAAGACGCCAACTTCGTGCACGGTGTTCCGATGGCCGCATCCTTATCGATCGAGGACAACCCGACTCTCGAATGGTTCGTGCTGGTGATCGATGAGCACTACCAGGTCATCTCGAACATTGCGCTAGCGCTGACCAGGCACTTCGACCATCTGATCGGCGACATGCTGCAGCCGTTGGTGGATCAACTGTTCGGCCTGAAAGCTACGGTCGACAACGTCGTCCGCATCGTGGCCCCGGTCCTGGAAAGCCCGGTGGCCTATCCGCTCGATCCGCCGGCGCGGGCGGGGGAGTACCTGCTCACCGAGACGGTGCAGACCGTACTCCGCACGCTCGATCAGATCCGTGACGATCTCTTCACGACGCTACGAAAGATGTTCAGCAGCCCCGGTTTAGGAAACTTCGGCACCGTGGACGGGGTGGAGCGGTACCGGAAGTTGTACGCCACCATCCCGGTCCCGGAAATCGCTGATCGCCTCCATGACGACATGGTTTTCGCGCGGATGCGGGTCGCGGGGCCGAATCCCATGGCGTTGCGGCAGGTGCGCGGCGTCCTGCCCGCGAATTTTCCGCTCGACAACAAGGGCTACCAGTCGGTCATGGGATCCGGCGACAGCCTGAGTGCGGCGATCTCGCAGGGACGGATATACCTGGTCGACTACGCGGTGCTTGGCTCCGCCGCGTCGGAGTCCGCGACGTACAAATTGCTCACCGGGCCGGGTTACAACACCGCGCCGATGGCGGCGTTCGCCGTCCCGGTCGGTGGTGGCGAGCTGGAACCAGTAGCGATCCAATGTGGCCAGGACCCTGCGAAACACGTCATGTTCCTGCGACCCGACGCCGGTGCTGCCGACCGCTATTGGGGCTGGCAGATGGCGAAAACGGTCCTGCAGACCGCGGATTTCAACCACCACGAAATGCACTCGCACCTGGGGCGGACCCATCTGGTGACCGAGGCGTTCTGCGTGGCCACCCGTCGGCATCTCGCCGCCAACCATCCACTGAGCGTCCTGTTGACACCGCACTTCGAGGGACTGCTGTACATCAACAAATTTGCCACGTATCTCATCTTGGCCCCGGAGCTCACCGGCGATCTGATTCTCGCCCCCCTGCTCGAGGACACCATTGCCAGCGCCGGGCGGGCTCGTTTGAGCTGGGACTTCTACGAGCAAATGCCGCATCGTGAGTTCGCCGCGCGCGGCGTCGACGACGCTCACCTGCGGTTCCCGTACCGGGACGACGCGTTGTTGATCTGGGATGCCATCCACGACTGGGCTGACAGCTATGTGCGCACGTACTACGGGTCCGACGGCGATGTGCGTGATGATTTCGAACTGATCGCATGGGCTGACGAAATCGCTCAGGTGGGAAAGGTAAAGGGTTTCACGCGAATCGACAGCGTCGATCAGCTGGTCGAGGTCGTGACGATGATCGTCTTCCTTGCCAGCGCTCAGCACGCCGCCGTCAATTTCCCACAGAAGGACTTCATCGAGTACATGCCGTTCTACAGCGGCATGACCGCTGCTCCGGCGCCGTCCGACCCGGCCGGGCACAACGAATCCGACTGGATTCGAATGTTGCCACCGCTGCTGACTTCGATAGCTCAACTCTACCTTTTCGACGTTCTCGGCAGCATCCACTACCGGCCGCTCGGCGACTATCGCACGAACACTTTTCCTTTCGCGAACGCGATCAACGATCCCCGGATCACCGGTCCCGGTGGCCCGTTGGATCGGTTTCGTGCGGCGTTACGCGACGCCGAGGCCGCAATCAACGACCGCAACTCGCAGCGCGAGCCATATACGTATCTGCTGCCGAGCGCGATCCCGACCAGCACCAATATCTAGGAGCAAGACAGTATGAAAACGCTTGCCCGTCTTGGCATCTCGGCGATGCTGGCGCTGTGTGTCGCTGCAGGTACCGCCCACCCCGCGCCGCCGGCGGACCAGCCGCAGGGACCAGCCGGTGAGCTGTACCTGCCCGAGGTGCAGAACAACACCGTCGCCGTGATCGACACCGCAACCAATACCGTCAAGCAGCGGATACCGACGGGACCGGCGACCAAACCCGGCGTCTTGGCGGCGACCCCCGATGGCAAGAAGGTCTATGTCGACAACTTCGGGTTCACGCCGCCGAGCGTCACCATTATCGACCGGCCGTCGAACACCACCAGGTCCATTCCGGTCGAGAGCCCGCCGCTGGGCATCTTCGCGTCGAACGATGGCAAAGAGATCTTCGTGCCCGAAGTGGGCTTTGTGATCGAGGTGCTCGACGTCGCCACCGATACGATTGTGCGGCGCTTCCGTTTCCCGGACCTGGCAACCGGACGGTTTCCCGACATTCCGGCGGGCGCGATTCAAGGTCCGGACGGCCTGCTCTACGTCGGTTTCATGAACAGCGGCATGATCGAAGCCATCGATCCGAGCACCGGCGTGGTCGCCCGGCCACCGTTGATCGTCGGTGGCATCGGCACATTCTGGTACACCTTCAGTAGAGACGGCACCAAGCTCTATGTCAACTCGATCAATACGATCAGCGTCATAGATCTGCGGAACTGGCGGGTTACCAAGCTGATCCACACCAGTGCGGACGGCAACTACTACCCCGGCAATCCGGGGGCATTCGTCTCGACGCTCACCCCGGATGGCAGCAAGTTGTATGTCACGGTGTTCGGCGGCAAAGACGTGATGATCATCGATACCGCGAAAGACGAAGTGATCGGACGCATTCCGACCACCGGCGCGTCGACCGCGGTGATGTTCAGCGAGGACGGAACCCGCGGCTACATTTCCGATGTCGGACCGTCGACGAACGCCTACCCGGGCCCGCTGCTGGACCCGCTCTTGTTCGGCAACCTGGTCACCATGGGTGTCGGACTCACCCCCGGGCAGGTGATCGTCTTCGATCCCCGCACGGATCACATTGTCGGAGACCCGATTCCGACGAAGGTCGGTCCCGGCGTTCCACTGTGGCTCCCCCTGCTGAATTAGCGTCGCCGCCCGTCACCGCACCCACCTACCGAGCGAGGTCAGATGACAAAGCCCGTCAGCGCATTGCCGAATCCACCGTCCGAGAATGCGGGCTATGCGACGCGCTGGCCGGTACGGGCCGGCGACGTCGATCGCAACGGTCGGCTCCGGCTCGACGGCATCGCACGCTATCTGCAGGACATCGCGTGGGAAGACCTGAACGCCAGCGGCTTCGTCGACTCTGATCCGGCGTGGATCGTGCGGCGCACGGTGATCGACGTGATCGAGCCGATCCGGTGGCCCGACCATGTTTCGTTGCGCCGCTGGTGTTCGGGTGTCTCGACCCGATGGGCGAACATGCGGGTTCGCATCACTGGCGACGCGGGCGGGCTGGTCGAGACCGAGGCGTTCTGGATCAACGTCGACGAAAAGGCCGGCACGACAGCACGAATCAGCGAGGCCGGCTTCGAGCACCTGAGCGCCAGTACCGACCAGCACCGACTGCGCTGGGCTCCGATGGTCGACGGGAAGCCGCCGACGCGGTCGGCACGCGATCTGGCGTACCAGATCCGGGAGGCGGATATCGATCTGCTGCTGCACATGAACAACGCCATGTACTGGCAGGCCGTCGAGCAGTTTCTGCCCGGCCGTGCCGAACTTCTGGTCGAGCCGTATCGCGCGATCATCGAGTACAACGCGCCCATCACTGCCGATCAATCCCTGCATATCCGGTCGGCGGACCGCCCGACCGGACTTCACCTGTGGTTCGTCACGGGGGAGAAGTGCAACGCTGCTGCCCATATCGGCCCGATGCATCACATGTCGGCTAACACTGAGTGAGTTCTCTTGTTGTTCAAGCACATCCGTAGAAATCTAGCCAGGGCGTTTCGATGCGCAACGGTCCTCATCGCGACCTGCGCGACCTTCGTATTCCTGACCTCCGGTGCCGCACTGGCGAATCCGTCGATATCGGGTTCGACCAGTGGTCCGGACGGACCGATCTGGATACCGAACTATGGCACGGGGTCGGTGCTGCGGATCGACCCCGCCACTTCGGCGGTACAGCAGGAAGTACCGCACGTCGGGGACCATCCCATGGTCATCAAGGCACTGCCCGACGGCTCGCGCATGTTCGTCGGCAACTTCGGTCCGGTGAACCCGTTGACCTGGAGTGTCACGGTGATCGACATGCCGAGCGGCCAAGTCGTGAAACGGATCCCGACGCTCGGTGCGCCGTACGCGACCATCATCCTGTCGCGTGACGCCCGTTATCTGTTCGTCCCCACCGCACTGTCGATGGTGCAGGTGATCGACACCCACACCCTGGAGGTTGTGCGGACGCTACCTGTTGTGTTCCCGCCCGGTCCCGCGCACATCGAGGTATCGCCGGACGGCTCGGCTATTTACGTCATGTCGGCGGCCGGGATCTTGACGAAATACGACGCCTATACCGGTGCGGTCATCGCACCGCCGCTGTTTCTCAATGGGGCCGCCCCCGGCTGGGGTGCGCTGTCCGCGGACGGCGAGACGCTGTACGCGATCAACTTCTGGTCCGGTGTCGCGATGATCGACGTCCGTACCTGGACAGTACGCAATACCGTGATATTCCCGAACCTCTACGCGGAACCGATCTCCGCGACCCTCACCCCGGACGGCACCCAATTGTGGGTGTGCAACTACGGCTCCGACGAAGTGATCATTCTCGACGCCCGGACCGGCGCCGAGCTGAACCGCTTCGCGACCGACGGCGCGGCGGTCTACGCAGGCTTCTCCCCGGACGGCCGAACCGCCTACCTATCAATCGTTTCGGACGGCACGCCACTGATCTACTTCAGCCCGCTGGCGGGGTGGTACCACTCCAAACAGAATGCGTGGGACCCGTTCATGGCCAACCTCGCGAACCTCGACACCTCCCTGACCACCTACGACACAGCGACACTGCAACCGATCCGGTCGTATACGACGAAGGGCGCTTTCGTCGCCGGTATCTACCCCGGCTGAGCCACCGCCGAACGAATCAACAGCTGTCACCACTGAGCGCACGGGGTCGCGCACCCGTGCCAGGCTGAACACAGGGGAGAACGTTGTGACAGGGGGGCGAGGTGCTGCCACGGGGTCGGTTCAGGATACGAAGCGTGGGGTTCCGGCTCGCGCGCCTGACACGATCTGGACGACGGACAGCGCGACCAGCAGAACCAGTACGGCGGTCCAGGCGTGGGTGAGGTCGTGGAGTGCACCGGCCAACACCGGACCGACTGCGCAGAGGGCGAATCCGGCGGTTTGGCTCATTGCAGTCAGTTTCGCGGTTGTCTGTGCGTCGTGGGACCGGAGGATGGGTAGCGAATAGCCGATCGCCGTGCCCGCACCGAGTCCGGCACCGAGCAGGATCATCCATCCGATCGTCGCGCTGGTCGGCGAAATCAGCAGTCCGACAAAGGCAATCACCAACACGGCGCCGGTCGATATCGCGGCCCGGACCTGCCGTTCGCTCCGGTTCACCAGGATGGACATGGCCAGCGCCGAGGGGACTGCGACCAGGTTGGCTACCGAGAGCATGCCGCCTGCCAATGAGGCGTTCATGCCCGCGTCCACGAGAAGCGTTGGTAGCCAGGCGGAAACGGTGTAGAACAGCAGCGCGGGCATGGCGAAGAAGATGGTCACCGCCCAGGCCAGCGGCTGCAGCCACAGGCTGCGCGGCGTGGCCTCGGCCGCCGGGCCGGTGCCTGCGTCGCTGCGGACGCGCAGCTGGGGCAGCCAGGCGAACCACGCGATGACGACGGGGACGGCCCACAGGCCCAGTGTCGCGCGCCAGCCGAAGCCGGTGGCGTCCTGCAGCGGCAGCGTGATTCCGGAGGCTGCGGCCGCCCCGGTGTACAGCGACATGGTGTAGAGCCCGGTCAGCAGCCCGACGTGCGCGGGGTGATCGCGCTTGATCGCGGCAGGTACCAGGACGTTGCCGATGGTGATGGCGAGACCGATGATCGCGGTCCCCGCGAACAGCGCGGGCACGCCGGGCAGCAGCCGAATGCCGAAGCCCGCCAACAACACCAGCAGCGCGTAGCCGATCGTGCGGTTGAGCCCGAGTTTGCGCCCGATGCGCGGCGTCGAGCCGGAGAAGCCCACCCAGCATGCGATCGGCACCGCCACCAGCAGGCTGGCGACGGTGCTGTTGAACCCCTCCTGCTGCTGCACCTGCGGCATCAGCGTCGAGATCGCCGTGATGGGCGGCCGCAGGTTCAGCGCGACCAGCGAGACGCCGACGGCCACCAGCCAGATCGGCACCGCCACGGCGGATTTCGGCGCGAGCGCCGTGGTGTCAGCCCTCACGGGCCCTCGATCGTCACCGTTGTCCAATCGAACGTGAGCTCCTCGAGTATGTCCAGCTCGCTGCAGAACTTGTGCAGCCCACTGAAGTTGGACAGCAACCGTTTCGTCGACCGGTCGTGCTCTACCTCACGCAGCATCTCGTGCCCGCCATCGACGCCGACCAGATCGACGATGCGATGCCAGGTGGGAAAGTTGTTCGCGGCGAACGCTTCCAGCCCGTCGACCATCGCCTCCCGGAACAGGGCGCGTTCCGCCGGACCGAGCCGGTGGTACACGGCCTTGGCGACCTCGTCGGCGATCGAGGAGTGACAGTACTCGTCGCGGTTGTGCATGGTCGCGGTGACCTTGTTGATCGGCTGGATCTCGTTGTCCTCGGCGATCAGATCGAGGTAGGAGTTGATCGAGATCTCGGCGACCGTGGTGAAGGCGAGCGCGCTGAGGTCGCGCTGCCAGCGTTGCGCGCTGTTGGTCATGCGCTGCCGGAGCCGAGCGGCCTTGTGCCCGAGCGGAAGTGCCGTCTCGGGCATCCGCCAGCCGCGCCGGCGCCGCATCACCGAACTGGCATTGAGGTGCATGAGGGTGTGGTACTGCTCGTCGGTCATCGCCTGGGTCATGGCGGTGGTGAGCGTTTCCATCTCCAGGCCGGTGTCGTAGGTGTCCTCGATGATCAGCGCGAAGGTCGGGTTCACCACGTGTTGCTCGGTGTCCATGATGTGCTTGTTGAAGGCCACCCAGCCCCAGCCGAGCAGCCGCGCTCTGAGGTCTGGGTCCATGGCCTGGTAGGTCGGGTGGTCCCGGAACGGGATGAGACCTTCGGGATAGTCGGGACGGGCGGGTTCGAACAGCTCGTCCAGGTCGGGCTCCGGCCGCTTCACCATCGCGCGGCGATGCCAATTCGCGGTGAGCCTGCTGATCACCGCGTTTTCGACCGGGTCGTCGGGGTCGTGCTCCGGCAGCGACGGCACGACGGGACCGTCTCCGGGATATTGCGGAAGAGTCATGGCTATCCCTCCATAGTGGTGATCGCCTCGGCGAGGTCTTCGACGCTCGCCGCGAGCACCGCGCTCGATGAGATCGCGGTTCCCCACCGCCGCTCGAGCCGGGCCCGGATCTCGACGGCGGCCAGTGAGTCACAACCGACGTCGCGCAGCGGGCGCCGACGCGGAATCCGTTGCGGGGGAAGGCCGAGTACCGCACCGAGTTCGGCGGTCAGGGTGTCCAGCAGGCCGCCATCGGCCGGGACCTCCGGCGGCGGAACAGGTTCGGCGCGGACCGGCAGGTCTACCGACGCCGATTCGGCAGGCGTGAACCAGGTACGTTGACGCTGCCACGGGTAGGTGGGCATCTCGTCCGGCATGGGAAGCGCCGGGTATATCGCGGTCCAATCCGGATCGACACCGGCGGTATAGAGGCGGGCGACGATCTCCCCGAGGCGGGCGGCGTCGGACGTGTCCCGGCGCAGCCCCGCTACCGCAGTACCGTCGGCACTGTCGGCGAGGCATTGCTCGATGGCCTGTACCAGCACCGAATGCGGCGCGATCTCCAGGAAAACCGTTGGACCCACGGCATTTTCGGCGGCGATCGCGTCGGCGAATCGAACAGCGGACCGCAGGTTGTCGGCCCAATACTCGCAATCGAGATCCGGGCCGGCCATGCGCTCGCCGGTAACCGTGGACCGGAACGGCACGGCCGCCGGCTCGGCCCGCAGTCCGGTGAGCGCGGCGATCAGCTGGGGTTGCAGTGGATCCATGAACCGGCTGTGCGAGGCGAAGTTGATCCGCACCCGCCCGCCGCGCACCCCGGCGCCGCGCAACTCGTCGAGTAACTCGTCCAGCGCGTCGGTTTCGCCGGACAGCACGGTCAGGCGTGGGCTGTTGCGCGCGGCCACCACGATCCGGTCGCCGTAGCGCGCGGCGGCCGCCGCCGCCTCCTCGGCCGGTATGGTCACGGCGAGCATTCCGCCGAGCCCGTCCGCCTGCGCGGTGAGTTCGCCACGGCGACAGATGAGCTCGGCTGCGGCGGGGAGATCGATCGCCTCGGCGACCGTGGCCGCGGCCACCTCACCGAAACTGTGACCGATGACGACATCGGGGCGAATTCCCCACGAACTCAAGTGTTGTGCCAACGCCACCTGCACGGCCCACACGGCCGGTTGGATCACCGCGGTCTTCGCCAGCTCCGTCCCGTCGTCGTCGGCAAGCACCTTCAGCAGCGACCAGCCTGCCGCGGATCGGATTGCCGCGTCACAGTTTTCGATCGCGTCCCGGAATGCGGCCGAGGTGTTCAGTAGCTCGCGCCCCATGCCGACCCACTGGCTGCCATGTCCGGGAAAGACGAACGCGACGCGGATTCCGCCGATGGGCTGCTGGGTGAGCTCGTCGGGCAGTCGGTCGCGTAACGCGGCGGCCAGTCCGTCGCCGTCGAACGCGGCTACCGCCGAACGCCATTCGTGGTGCGCCCGACCACGCGCCGCTACAGCGCACACCTGCCGCGCGGTGACCGGGTCCGCGCCGTCCAGCCGATCGGCGTAGGCAGCCGTAAGCGCCTGTACCGCAACGGGATCACGCGCCGAAAGCGGCAGCACCAGCGGCTGCGTATCGTCGTCCGGTGCCGCATCCGCGGGAGCAGCGGTGAGCACGACGTGCACGTTGGTGCCGGACAGGCCGAAGGACGTCACACCGGCTACCGGCGGCGAATCCTCGGGCCACTCAGTAGGTTCGGTAGGTACGCGCAGCGGTGTACCCGGCTCGAGCAGGACCGGATGCGGCTCGGTCAGCAGCGGATTCCCCGGAATCAGCCGATGATGCACGCTCAGCACCGTTTTGATGAGGCCCGAGATGCCTGCCGCGCCCTCGGGGTGGCCGATATTGGTCTTCACCGAGCCGACCAGGCACGGCCGCCCCTCGGGGTGTGTTCCAGCGAATACTCGGGACAGTGCCCGCAGCTCGATGGCGTCACCCGTATTCGTGCCGGTGCCATGGGCTTCCACATAATCCACCGCGGCGGGATCGACCCCGGCCCGGTCCAGCGCGTCGCGCAGCAGCCGCTCCTGTGCCTCCTGAGAGGGAGCGACCAGGGAACCGCCGCCGCTGCCGTCGTTGTTGCTCGCGCTACCCGCGATCACCGCGTACACGCGATTGCCGTCGGCGCGAGCCTGCGCCAGCGGTTTGAGCACCACCACGCCGACGCCTTCGGAACGGACGAAGCCGTCGCCGGTCGCGTCGCCGAACCGGCAGCGGCCCCGCCGCGACATCAGCCCGACCTGCTCGTAGATGGCGGCCAGTTCGGGCAGCAGCACCAGATTCGCCCCGGCGGCCAGCGCCAGATCCGAGTCGCCGAGTTGCAGGCTCTGCCAGGCCAGATGGACCGCGGTCAGCGACGACGAGCACGCCGTGTCGACCGAGACGCTCGGGCCGCGCAGGTCGAGCGCGAACGAGATCCGGCCGGACAGGAACGACGACAGCCCGCCCCCGGTCAGTGCGTGCAGATCGAGCGAACTCTGCCGAGCCTGCAATTCCCAGTAGTCCCGGCCCATTTGACCGACGAACACCCCGGTGCGGGTGCCCGCCAGCGCGGTGGGCGCGATCCCGGCGTCTTCCAGTGCCTCCCAGGTCACCTCCAGCAGCAACCGCTGCTGCGGATCCATCCGATCCGCCTCCCGGGGCGAGATGCCGAAGAAGGCCGCGTCGAAACCCTCGACGTCGTCCAGGAATCCGCCGAAGCGGCGAAAGTCGGACGGTACCGCGGGCAGCCGGCCGAACACGGCCGGGTGGTCGCAGCGCTGCTCAGGCACCTCGGTCACCGCATCAACGCCGTCGACGAGCAACCGCCACAGTGCCTCTGGCCCATCGGCACCCGGCAGTCGGCAGCCGATGCCGACGACGGCCACCGGTTCGATGCGCCCGCGCCGGACCGGCTCCGGGGCCGAGGTACGTGGCCGCTCGATCGGCGGTAGGCAGCGGCGCAACTCGGCCGTGATCATCTGGGTCAGCTCGCGGCGATGGGTCCGGACGAAGAAGTGACCGCCGGGCAATTCGCGCGTGCGCACGGTCTTTTCGGTGAGTTCGCCCCACTCGGCGGCGTCGCCTGGTGCCGCAAGGGTGTCGTCGCGGCCGCTGAACACCACGATCGGGCACGCCGCCGGTGCGGCAGGCCGATGCCGGTAGGTGCAGAACATCGTCACGTCCGCGCGCAGCGCAGGCAGGGCCGAGTGCAGCAGATCCCGCTCATCGCGCAATTCGACCGGGGTTCCGCCCATTTCGAAGATTCGATCGAGCAGATCGTCGTCGGACAGCTCGTGCATCGGTTCCGGCGCGAGCCGGTGTGGCGCGGCCAGGCCCGCGACCAGCAGCGCCACCGGCGCCCGGTCCAGCCGCAGCGCCACCTGGTAGGCCAGTAGGCCGCCCAGGCTGTGCCCGAACAACGCGTAGGGCGCGTCGAGATGCGGACGGAGGGTGTCGGCGATGGCGTCGGCCAATTCGTCCAGGTCGGCCGGTGGCGGCTCGTCCGCGCGTTCTTCCCGACCTGGCAGCAGCACCGGCAGCACGTCCACCCAGCCCGGTAACTCCTGTGGCCAGCCACGGAAAACCGATGCGCCGCCGCCGGAATGCGGAAAGCAGAACAGCCGCATGCGGGCCGAGCGCCGGGGCGGCCGAGCTAGTAAGGCACTCATTTCGCCCGCCCTCGGCCGCCGAGCGAGCCCGCGATGATCATCTTTTGCACCTCGGAACTGCCCTCATAGATCCGCAGCGACCGAATCTGGCGATACAGCCGCTCCGGCACGCTGTCGGCGACCAACCCCGCAGCCCCGAAGACCTGAACGCAGGAATCCACGATGTGCTGCGCCCGCTCGGTGGCATACAGCTTGGCGATGCTGGAGTGTTTCGCCGCGGCCGGATCCCCGTGGTCGGCCACCCAGGCGGCGCGGGCCACCAGCAACGCCGCGGCGTTCAGTTCGACCTCGATCTCGGCGAAGGTCGCCTTCACCAGCTGCAGATCGAACTGTCTGGCGCCGTACATCTTTCGGCTCTTCGCGTGGGTCAGCGCAGTGTCGGTGGCCCG
Source organism: Nocardia sp. NPDC046473 (assembly GCF_040645995.1). Lineage (NCBI taxonomy): Bacteria > Bacillati > Actinomycetota > Actinomycetes > Mycobacteriales > Nocardiaceae > Nocardia > Nocardia sp. NPDC046473. The sequence goes on along the minus strand of NZ_JBEYZJ010000003.1, from coordinate 848,121 downwards.
GCGCGCGAACCCGAGCGCCGCCGCGCCCACGGTCATCCGAAACCGTTCGAGCACCTCCATCGCAACCACGAAACCGCCGCCCGGCCTGCCGAGCACGCTGTCGGGCGGCAGGTGGCAGTCCGCGAACTCGAGATCGGCGAAGGACCGCGGCGCGATCAGCGGAACCCGTTGTCCCACGGTCAATCCCGGCGTGCGCGCGGGCACCAGGAACGCCGTCAAGCCCAGGGCGCCCGGCCCCTCGCCGGTCCGCGCGATGACACAGAACAGGTCCGCGATACCGGCATTCGCGATCCACGCCTTGGCGCCGTTCAGCACATAACCGTCGGCGACCCGATCGGCCCGCAGCCCGATCGCCGCGACATCCGAGCCCACCTCCGGTTCGGAGATGGCGAACGCGCCGCACAGCGTGCCTTTCGCCATCGGCGCGAGATACCGCCGCTGCTGTTCTTCGTTGCCGTGGCGCACTATCGGCGTCGCGGCCAGCGCTTGAATCGAGAACGCGAAATCGGCGAGATCGTCGGCGTAGGCCAGTGCCTCGCGCAGCAGGCACAGGGAACGGCAGTCGCCGGCCGCCACGCCTTCCGGTCCCACAGCGGGATCCAGCGCGGCCAACCAGCCGTGCTCGCCGAGCGCTCGAAGAATCCGTAGCCCGGTCGCATCCGGGTCGGTGCCCGAGTCATCCCACAGCTCAGTGTGTTCCGCGCACCAACTCTCGATCTGCCGCGCGCGCTCTACATGTCGCGGCTCATAGAACGGGAGGGCGAGGATGCCCGCATCGAAGCTCATCGTTGCTCCTAGGACAGCGTGAAGATTTCGGTGGGGTGCGTCGCGGGATCACCAGGCCGCAGGTGCAGCCGATCGGGACACAAGACGACGGCAGCCACCGTGTGTTCGCGGCGGATGTCGCCGTTGTCCAAGACGTTGATAGGCGGCGCGGACAGTACGGCGAAAAGGTCCTCCGGGTCGGTGCCCACGGTGGCGAGCCTGGTCCGGCACACTTCCAGCCTGCGGACCGAGGAATTGCGGGCGAACACGTTGATCTCGTCCAGCGGAGCGAAGCTGGGATGCAGGAAATGGTTGGTGTGCAAAACATTTCGGCCGTACTCGAGCCGGACATCCCGGTCGAGCACCTCGACGTAGGCGGCGGTGTCCCGGTCGCACAGCACGATATTGCGGGAACTCGCCAGCGGCAGCTTCCGCAATATGCCCACTGCTTCGTCCACGGAGCCCGCGTTGTCGAGTAGATGCCGGATAGCCAGGTAGGGCGGCACACCCGGCCGCCACTGCCCGCCGAGCACGAGATTCAATCCCACCGCGAGGCCGTCGCTGTTGAGGCCGAGGTAACCGAGCAAGCCGCCGAAACTGAGCACCAGTGTGCGCCGGGACGTCCCGGCCCGCACGATCTCCAGCACACTGATCTGATCGTCGAGATCGCCGTTGAGATCCACGGTCTGCGCCAGCACCGGGGCAGGGCCGGCCAGCGCGAAGGTGGTGCAGTCCCCGGCGGTCGGAATCTTTTGGTAGCCAAGGATTTCGCGGCGTATCTGCAGCAGCACGGCCTCGCGCGGATCGATGTCCGCCCCGGCGGCGAGACCGCGAATCTCCTCGGCCAGATCCGGTGTCGCAGCGCTTATCTCGGCCAGGTAGGCGTCGATTGTCGGCCGTAACTCGTTCAGCGACACCGGCTCGGGCAGGATCCGGTTCAACCGGCACAACCCGTCGTCCAGGAAATCCCTCAGGTCGGCGGCCCTGGCCTGGCCGTGCTGATAGCCGAGGGCGAAGGAATCACCCTCGACTCGCAGGAACGGAGTCCGCAGGACCGCGTTCATTCGACGGCGCCCGCCAATTGCACCTTCGGATAGGCCGCCAGTTTGCTTTTGACGCCGGCCCATTCGCCACGCAGCACGCTGTAGAAAATGGCGTCCCGGCGACGGCCGCCGGGCATCGGATTGAAACTGCGCAGCACCCCCTCCTCGACCGCCCCGATATTGCGCAGACCACGCCGCGCCTGCTCGTTGAGCACGTCGGTCTTGAACTCCACCCGCTCCGCGCCGAGCCGTTCGAAGGCGTGTTCCAGCAGCAGATATTTCGCCCACCGATTGAGCCCGCGGCCGCGGAAGTCGCGGCCGAGCCAGGACCAGCCGATCTCGAGCCTGCCGTCGCGCTCGGCCATGTTCCCATAGCTCATGCTGCCCGCGGCCCGGCCGCTGGCCTTGTCCATGATGTAGAAGACCACCCGGCGCCCGGCCCGCTGATCCGCCAGCCCCGCATCGAAGAACGCGTCGAAGTCGGCCTCGGACTGCACCAGCGAGACGAAGTATCGCCAGATGTCGGGGTCCAGCGCGATCTCGCACAGGGCCGCCCGGTCGGTCGGTTCGATCGGCCGGAGCAAGAGGTGGTCGTTCTCCAGCCGTGCGGGCGCCAGTTCAATCCATCCCATGTCAGACCGCGCTTTCCGCGTGCCGGCACAGTGCGGCGGTCACGTCGCGCAGGGTGTGCAGTGCGGCCACGTCCTCCTCGGTGAAGTTCGCCAGCGAGATACCCGTGTCGTCGCAGACCGCGGTCAGGAAGAGGACCTTGTTCAGTGAGGTGAGCCCGTAGTCCTCGACCATGTCGAGGTCCGGATCGAGCCCACCCTGCGCGTTGTTCGACGCGATCACCTTCCGGAAGTTGTCGTGCACAGCCTTTTCCACATCAGGCATGGGTTCTTCCTTTCTCACCGATTTCCCGTCGATACTGTTCGAGAATCTGGCTGCGTTTCGGTTTGTACTGCGAGCTGAGCAGTCCGTTGTCGATGCTGAACCGAGGTCGGGCGATCACCACCCTGCCGATGCGTTCGTCGCGCTCCAGCGCCGCATTGGTGTGCGCGAGGTGCTCGGCGATGGCCGCCTCGTCGGCGGGTTCGGCCGCCGGGGAGACGACGGCGACGAGCTGGGTCTGCGTCGGGCAGAACACCACGCAGTGCTCGATCGCGGCACTGGCCGCCATCCGTTCCTCGATCGGCCGGACGATGACCTTCTTCCCGTTCGCCAACACGATCACGTCATCGGCGCGACCACGGATATAGAGAAAGCCGTCGTCGTCGAGGTAGCCGATGTCGCCGGTCCGGACCGTGCCATCCGCGGCGAACACGCCCATCGAATGCGCGGTCGCACCGTATTCGTATCGCCGCGCCACCGGGTGCTCGCTGCGGACACTGATGACTCCGTCGGCGTCGAACAGCACCTCCTTACCGGGCACAACACGCCCGACACTGCCCTCCTTGCTGGCGCCGGGATGGTTCTTGGCGACGATGCAGGTCTCGTTCATGCCGTAGCCCTCGTAGATGGGCACGCCGAGGCGGGTGAAGAAACCCAGCATGTCGGCGCCCGCCGGTGCGGATCCGGTCCACAGGTAGCGGATTCGGTCGCCGAACAACTCTTTGGCCGCGACCTGCGGATCGGCCTGTGCCGCCAGATGCTGTTTCACGGTCTCGTAGAAACCCGGCACCCCCATCACGACGGTAGGCCGCACCTGCCGCAGCGCGGTGAAGGCCGCTTCATAGGTGCTGACCGTGACATCGTGGCCGAAGCACAGCGCCGAATAGATCCAGTACCGCTGCTGCAACAGGGCCAGCGGCAGAAAGACGAACAGGTGATCGCCGGGGCCGTGCGCGAACATTGCCTGGACGGCGCGCAGCGAGCTGTCAATGCTGCCGACGCTTGCCGCAAGTCCTTTCGGCACACCGGTGCTGCCCGAGGTGAACTTGAGGGTGGTCGCCTCTGCGCTGTCGTACCGCACCGCGGGAAGTGGGTCTGCGGGTTGTTCGGCGAGGGCGCGAACCTCGCTGATCGGCCGGACACCGGCGGCGCTGGACGGCTGATCGGTGAACAGCAGCGTCAGGTCGTAGCGCGCGAGCAGCGCCGCGTCCGGCTCGAATTTGCCGGGTTCCAGCCCGGCGGTCACCGCCTTGCACCGCAGCGCGGCGAGATCCAGCAGCACCCACTCCAGACAGTTCGCCGCGAGGATCCCGATGCGATCGCCTGGCGCCACGCCCAATTCACGCAGCCGAACCGCCAAACGTTCAGCCCGCGTGAACAACTCACGCAGTTCGATCGTCTCCGTCGTGCCCAGCCGTGCGAAGGTCGCGTAGTAGCCGGGCGGGGGCGGCGTCGTGACGATCTGGTTGATCACCGAATCCATCACACGCTCCCCACACCTACCGGCTCCGCTGCCGCGACCGATGGTGCGGCGAAGAATTCCTGCACCAGATCGATCCGGGTTCCCGCGGGCACGAGTTGCACGATGTGTGGCCATTCGCTCGGGCGCGACCCGCCGAGCGCTTCGCCGAGCCGCCCGGCGAACCGTGGCAGCATCGGACTGGCGCAGTGGGCGAGCAACCGCGCCGCGGCGAGTTCCAACGCGACGGCGGTCCTGGCCTCGTCGTGCCAGCCATCGACCGTCGCCACCACGCTTTCCCGATCGGCGAAACGAACTGTGTCGGTGACGATTCCGTGCAGTTCCGCGGCCGCGGCCTCGACGGAGAACGCATCCGGACCGAGGGCGGCGGTCACGGCGGACAGCCGGGTGCCGAGGCGGCCGAGAAACGCCGTGTGCTCCGGCGTCCAGACGCCCGCGTCCGGCGCATGGCCCCCGTAGCGAGTCTGGATGCGGTGTCCCAGATCGTTGAGCCATTGCTGCCAGGTGCCGATCAATTCCTGGCGCACGGCGGCCGCATAGCCTTCGCGAGTGAAGTTGGTACACCGTGATTCCGGTCGCGTCCGGGACAGGAAGTACCGCACGCCGTCGACGCTGTCCGGCGAGAGGATTTCCTTGCCCCACACGGCATGCCGTCGGCTGGTGGAGAATTTGGCACCGTCGAGGAGATAGAACTCGTTGACGTGGTAGTCGATATCCGGTTGCCAGTCGGGGAAGGCCAGCCGGTAGAGCGTGGGATACAGGATCGAGTGGTAGAAGCTGTTGTCGTAGCCGAAGAAATGCACGATCTTCCAGTCCTGCTCGGGCTGGTCCGCGCGCCAGTCCCGGCCGAGGCGACGCCCCAGCGCCGAAATGCCGTGCAGGAAACCGTAGGACATCTCCGGCCAGACCCAGATGACCTGTCCGTCCGCGCCGGTTTCGGCGGGCGGCACACCCCACGCCGCCGGATGGGTGATCGCCACGTCGAGTCGAGGGCGGGCGAACAATCGCCCGGCCAGCTCGCGCAGCCGCGCCGGAACGCGGCCGAGGCGATGGTGCGCCGCGAGTTCGGCGGCGAACTCGTGCAACGGCAGGGTGAACCGGGTGATCGTGTCGATCCGCGGGGTCGCCTGCGACCGGTTCGATCGCGGATCGGTCAGGTCGACACAGGAATTGGGCTCGCCGCAGCCCTCGCAGATATTGCCACCGGTCGCGGCGCCGCAGCCGGGGCAGCCGCCCGACACGTCGACCTCGTACAGGTAGTCGTTCGTCGTGCCGTCGAACAGCGCCGGACCCTCTTGGGGTGCAACGGATCCCGAAGCCACGACGCGAGAGAAGTACTCCTGCAATCCGGTCCGGTAGTCGGGATCCGCGTCGGTCGCCGTGTACTGGTCGGGTTCGATGTCCATCAGCCGCAGCGTTTCGGCGATCTCGGCGCTGTAGTGCGCCGCCGTCGCGGCGGGCTCCTTGCCCTCGCGCCGAGCCCGATCGACCACGTAACTCTGGTAGTCGTCGCTGCCGGTGAGGTGCCACGCCTGGGCGCCGTTCATCCGCTGGAACCGGACGAAAACATCCGCACCCAGATACGGACCGGACAGGTGCCCGAGATGCAGGTCGCCGTTCGGCGTGGGCGGCGTGGAGAAGACGAAGATCGGTCGCTCGCCGAAGCGCCGCCGGTCGCTGCGTCCGACGGCCGCCCTGGCGGCCCGGCCCGGATCACGCCAGTACAGATCGAAGAACACTAGCTCGGTCGGCCCGGTGTTCTCGACGACATGAGTCTCGAACGGATCGAACAGCACGACCATGCCGGGGCCGACAGGATGGCGCGCGCCGTCCACGACGACGTCGCCGTGGCCGCTGACGACCAGGAACACCTCCGTCTCGTCGTGCTGGTGCGGATCGGACTGTCCGCCGGGAGCCACCCGGGCCCAGCCGGCGCCGAAGCCGAATCCATCGATCGAACTCATGTCGATGCCGAACGCTGCGTGCAGTTCGGCGGTGTCGAAGCGATTGACGATCACGCGGGACTCATCTCCTTCGGTGGCTGACTTGTCTCCTCGTCCAGCTGCAGCAGGCCGACGGCCTCGGCCGCGATCGCCGGGGCCAGCCGGTAACCCGAACCGTTCGCGGCGCCTGCGAAGATCACCCGCCCGGCCGGGTCGAGCGCCCGCACCTGCGGCTGCCGATCGACGCTGTAGGCGTCGCAGAACACCCGGCCGCCCACGGCGTGCTCGGCCAGCGGGGGCGAATACCGTTGCAGTAGTGGCAATGCCGCTTCGAGAATGTTTTCGTCGAGCCCGTCGGGCACAGTGTCGGGGTCGACGTCCCACTCGTCGTGGGTGTAGCTGAACAGCCAGTGCCCGCGGTGCCGCAGCGGTAGCAGGAAGGCGTCCTCGTCATGGAACACGACGACGCCGTCATCGGGCCCCGGCTCCTGTTCGATATGGAGCGCGACCACCTTCTTGACTCGCGCATTCAGCGGGGCGACCAGGTCGCTCCAGGCTCGGTCGGTCAGCCACGGTCCAGGGGCCAGCACCACCCGTCCAGCCGGGTACGTCTCTCCGGTGCTGAGCCGGAGCAGCACCTCGGACCCTGCGTCCTCGATTGCGTTGACGCGCACGCCTTCCCGGAGGGCGACGTGTCGGCGCAGCTCGTGGGCTATCGCCTGAGCCAGCGTGGCTACGTCGGCGTAGTGGCAGCCCTGGCCGCGCCAGACTCTGGCCTCGCGCGGCATCTGGACCAGACCGCCCGGCACCGCGTCCGTTGGTGTCAGCGCAGCACGGTCGAGATAGACCTCGCCGAGGCTCGTCGCGGTGTGGGTTGCCACCACAGTCATGCCGAGCGAATGAATCGGCAGGGCAGGATGTTTCGCCACCAGATCTTCGTAGTAGTCCTGGCTGTACGCGGTCATCTGCCGCACCCGGTCGGATGCGCCGCGCGGAAAGTGCAGTCCCGCAGAGCGCCTGCTCGCTCCGGTGCCGATCCCGTCCCGGTCGAACACCACGACGGGGGTATCCGGAAATCGGGAAATCACCTCGCGCGCAATAAGACAACCGATGATTCCGCCGCCGACCACGGCGACGGTGCGATTCGTCATCGCTCCATGCTCCGATCGTCGGGAGCCTTGGCCGACCATTCGAGGAATGAATCGTGCGGATCGTCGGAGCGGATGCCGCGCAGGCGATCGGCGATCCGTTTGCTGCGCCAGGCGACGAGGCTCAAATTGGTGTCGGCCAGACCGCGTTGTCGTCGTGCGCCGTTCTGCAGGAAGATGTTTCGATCGGCCGGGCCGTCCCAGCAGACGGCGAAATCCGAGTCGATTTTGTATTCATCGTGGTCCCGCTCGAGGCGGTCCGCCACCGGGGACAGGAACTCCATGCTGTCGCCGTGGAAACCGGTCGCCCAGACGATCACATCCGCCTCGGCGTGCTCATCCACGCCGGGCTGGTCGTTGTGCGTGAAGGTGATATCCCAGCCCGAGCCGGGATCGCCGGTCACCCGCAGCACCTCGCGGTTCGGGTACAGGGCGACCAGATCGGTTGCGCCGTCGACGAAGCGGTGCAGGTAGATGCGCTGGTAGATCTCGCGCAGCGTGGCCTCGGAGATGCCGTCGCTGGTCAGCACGTGGGCGAAGTTGATGGCGTCGCGGGCGGTGCCGGGCAGGGCGGAGAAGTACTCCGAGTAGCCCGGCATGTAGTAGTCGTTCGTGAACGGTGAGTCGTCCAACGGAAAGTAGTTGCGGCGCCGGGATATCCAGCCGACCCGGCGCGGCAGCTCGGCACGCGGACGGGAGATCAGTTCGAGAAAGGCCTCCGCGCCGGACTGGCCGCCACCGATCACCCAGACTCGTCGTCCGGCGAGTCCGACTGCCTTGTCGGCGAATTCGCTGATGTGGAATTGGGTCGGTCCGAGCAGGTTTTCGGCCAGCGGTGGAACATAAGGCTTTCGGCCGACGCCGATCACGACGTTGTCGGCCGTCACGGTGCGGTTGCCGGTGCGTAACCGGAATACATCATCGAATTCGATCGAGCGCACTTCTTCGCCGAAGACGAGATTCTCGTTCAGGGAGCTGACCCATTCGAGGTAGTTTCGGAACTCGCTGCGCGGCACCGCATCGAATTGCGCATTGAGGTAGTGGTAGACCCGGCCCTTGGCATGGAGATAGGACAGAAAGGTGAAACGGTTCGTCGGGTCGGAGAGGCTGACCAGGTCCTTGAGCATCGAGACCTGGAGCGAGGTGTTGGGCAGGAGCTGGCCGTCGTGCCACCGAAAGTCGTGCCGCTTTTCGAAGAACCGGTTCGAGACGTCCGGCTGTTCGTACAGCAGCGACGCCAAGCTCAGATTTGCTGGTCCGATACCGATTCCCACGCATCGGTAATGTTCACAATTGTCGGTGAGCGCTCGCTGGCTCATTACGCCTCCTGCCCCTCGCGGTCGGTCCTCGGGGTGGATACCGAGAGAATCGGCGGTTGCTGATTCGCAATACTCGCCCGCCTGGGCGGCTTTTCTTGCAATGAATAGACCCCCGTCGATCGGCTGGAGCCCTGTTTACCGCTTCGCAATCGGCGGTAATATCCTCGAAATCAACGGTAGCGGGTGGGGGAGACGTGCACAAGAACGGTGAAAGTTTTTGTCGGGCTGCGTTGTGGCGCTGATGATCTCGGACAAGATCGCGGGAAGCGGTTGGCGCGGTAGGTCTTTGGGATGAGACGGCGAAGGCGTAGCCTTACGGTTACGCGGAGAACGCTCCGCGGGTGTGCTGGTCGAGTAGTTGTGCCAGCCGATGCATGTCCCGCGAGCGTCGCTGCGCGAGCTCGGCGAGGCGCGGGGCGCAGTGACTCGGGATGTCGCCGATGACATCGGCCAACTCGACGTCGTCATCGAACGGAAACTCCAACCACCGCAGCAGTTTTCGCCCCGTCTCGGAAAAGCGCAGCGACGGGTCCTTGCGCAGCTTGAGCAGCATCTCCGCGGTGATCATCCGCTGCGCGGCCGGGACCGGCGGCGTAGCGGACCTGTCGGCGGTCGCGGGCGTCGAACGGCGCAGCGGCACCGGATTCCTGCCGCTGTGCAGTCGCTTGCGCACATCCTTCGCCGTGGTGACCGAAATACCTGCCGCCACAGCCACTTTCCGGGCCGACGCGGTGGGATCGGCGGTGAACATCTCGGCGGCGCGTTGCCGGCCCTGCGGTCCGAACTGATGCCGCACGCCGTTACGACCGACCCGACTGGTCGCGTGTGGAATTTCCCCAGGCGACCGCCTCCGGATCGCGGAGACGGTCTTGGGCGAGACTCCGGCGATGGCGGCAACCGCTCGATCCGACCAGTCCGGATATGACATCAGAATACGTAACGCGGCGGCCTTGCGCTCGGCCAGCGACAGCGGCAGGCCATGCGCCGTGTTGAGTTTGACCGCCAGCACGAACGCTTCCTCGCTGCCGCCGTCGAAAAATACTGCCGCGATGGACGTTTCGCCGCGCAGCCGAGCCGCACACAGCCGATGCCAGCCGTCGACCACCTGCATTGTCGCGCGACGGACGACGATGGGCGCAGGTGCGGTTGTCGATTCGGCGAGCAGGCGGGTGTGCGCGGTGTTCTCGCCTGCCGTGCGTGGTGGCGAATCCGACGGCCGTAGCTCGCTGATCGGCAACTCGACGATCTCTGAGCAATACGAGGATGCGCCAGGAAAATTCGGTACGGATAGGTTCCCTGCCCTGGACGAACCGGCATTGCCCCCACTGGTCATGGATTCCCCTCCCGGGTCCGTATACCTCCGATACGCCGCGCAGCCAAGTGCACAGACGGCTACGGCGCGCGTAATCCGGGATCGACTCCCACCCCAGCGTAACCAGCGGCACCGCTGGCCGGGTTCCCCCCGATCGGGGGGTATCGCGCCGTGGCGCGGGGCGACCCATCGAGCGGTTTCGCGACTTCGTTTCACGTTGCGCCGGAACGAACTGGCGGGTTTCTGGCATGAAAAGGCGTTCTGTCGGTGGTTGCGAGCGGGCAGATCCACCACAGTGGTGTGTATGAGTGCGCTGAGCCGCGGTTCGCACCGCGCAGACACGGGTACTCGGTCGCCGATCCTGAGCATCGATCGAAGCGGGACGGCGGCTCGCAGAACCATCGACTGGCATTCGCATGACGACGCGATGCTGCTGTGGTCCGCCACCGCGACCGTGACGATGAGTACGCCGGCGCGCGACTGGCTCGTGCCGCCCGGCTACGGCCTCTGGGTGCCGCCGCGGATCTTGCACGCGGAGAAGGCCTTACGGGCAGGCGAGCTCTGCATCGTGCATTTCGCGCCGGACCTCTGTCCGGTCCGCTGGTCCGAACCGATCGGCCTCTCGGTGGGCCTGTTGTTGCGCGAACTCGTGCTGCACCTGCACGACGCCGCGCCGGACGACCCGAGCCGGGTGCACGCCGAGCCGCTGGTCTTCGATCTCCTCACGCCGCTCCCCGTCAACGCCATCGACGTGTCCATGCCGACGGATCCACGCGTGCGCGCGATTGCCGAGCAGCTCATCGCCGACCCGAGCGACACCCGTGAGCTGGCATTCTGGGCACACCAGGTGCACGCCGGAGTGCGCACCCTGTCCCGGCTGTTCGTCAACGAAACCGGCCTGACGTTCGCGCAATGGCGAACCCATGCCCGGATGCGGGCGGCCGCCGAGCACCTGGCAAGTGGCCGATCCGTCAATGCCACCGCGCGAGCCGTCGGCTACCACAAGCCCAGCGCGTTCGTCGCCGCGTTCCGTCGATCGACCGGCCGAACGCCAGGCACCTATCTGTCGCCGAGCCTGTCGTAGTTCAGGCGGTGCAGACCGGTAGTCGGGCATGTCCGTTGGAGATGAAGCTGCGCACCGGCGTCAACTCGGCCGGGTCGACCGCCAGGCGGAGCTCCGGGAAGCGAGTGAACAGCGCAGGCAGCGCGACCTGCGCCTCGAGCCGGGCCAGCGGCGCGCCGAGGCAATGGTGGGCACCGTGCCCGAAGGAGACGTGCTGGTCTTTGGTGCTGCGGTGCGCGTCGAATTCGTCGGCGGTCGGCCCGTGCACCTGGGGATCGCGGCCCGCCGCAGCATAGGAGGCGAGGATCGCGTCGCCCTTCGGAATGCGGATGCCATCGATGTCGAGATCCTCGACCGCGAACCGCAGCGGCAGGTGCGCGAGCGGCGCCTGGTAGCGCAAGGTCTCCTCCACCACGTCGGCCCAGCTCGACCGTCCCGCGAGCACGTCGGCCCGCTGCCGCGGCCGGGTCAGCAGCGCGAAAATCGCTTGGTCGAGCAGGTTCACGGTGGTCTCGTGCCCGGCGCTGACGATCAGCATGAGGGTGTCGACGAGTTCCTTCTCGGTCAACCGGGTGCCGTCTTCGTCGTAGGTGGCGGTCAGCAGGCTGGTGATGTCGTCGCCGGGGACGGCTCTGCGGTAGGCGACGAGTTCGCCGACCAGCCCGTACATTTCGAGGTAGTTCGCCTGCGGGTCTTTGCGGGTGTCCGCGGTGTCGAAGAACCGGTCGACGCAGGCGTGCAGCGCGGGGGCCAGCTGGTCTGGGACGCCTAACAATTCGCTGATCACGCGGATCGGCACCGGGTAGGCGAACCGCTTGCGCAAATCGACCACCGTGCCGGGCGGGATCGCTGCCAACTGGTCGAGCAGGTCGACGGTGATCGCTTCGATCCGTGGGCGCAGCGTCATCGTCCGGCGGTGGGTGAACGCCGGGGACACCAGCTTTCGCAGTCGCCGGTGCTCGGGACCGTAGGCAGTGAACATATTGTCGACGCCCACCCACGAGCGCAGCGGCCACTCCGCAGGGATCCCGCCCGTCTTGAATGCCGTCCAGTGCCGGCGCGCGTCCTTGGATACCCGAGAGTCGGTCAGCAGACGGCGCAGCACGGTGGCATCGGTCACCGACCACGCCGGGACGTCGCCGGGCAGCACGACCCGGGTGATCGGCCCGCGGCGGCGGATCCGTGCCGATTCGCCTTGGATGTCGATACCGGTGGTGTCCAGCACGATCGGTTCGTGGTCCATGTTCGTGGCCACCACTACCTGGCCGGAATTCTGCTGATTCACACGCTGCCTCGTCCTCATGCGGATGCCACGATCGGCTGATCGGGTTACCTTCGAAGATTAGGAATATCGGCACCGCGCACGAGTGAACTGCCGCGCCAGCCCGGATAGAACATTCGCGACACCGGGCGATATCCGGCGAGAGAATAGGCTCGGAGCAGCGACTAGGGAATGGATCGGTAGGTGATGGAGAGCACTGGCGGGCAGGTCGCCTACTCGCACGGCGGGTTCTCACTGGACTCCACCGTCGCGGGCGCCGTTTCGCGCGGTTTCGATACCTTCCGGCACGGGTGGCAGACCCAGGTCGGCGGTGCCTTCCCGCTGCCGACCTTCAGCCAGGCCACGACCGGTGATTTCCGGGTCAGGAGCCGGGTGGCGAAGGTGTGCGATGTGGCGATCACCGATCTGGACAGCGCGTCTGTCATCCGGACGGCAGGCACCCCGTACGGCTATGCCGATCAGGCACGGATGTATGTGGTGCGGCGCGGTATCTGGACGTTGGGTGGCGCACTCGATCGCGCCGAACACACGCTGTCGGCCGGGCAGTTCCTACTGCGGCACGGACGGCCGTTGCACTTCGGGGCGGCGCCGCACACCACAGTGCAGATCATCACGCTGCCTGCCGGCGCGTTCGAGCCTCGGCTCAGAAACCAGAGCATCACCGCGGCGGCGGACTCGGCCGAGATGCGCCTGCTGCTGGCGCATACGAACATGATTCACGCGACGGTGAACGATCTCGGCCCGGCCGGGGTGACAGCCGCCCACGGGGCACTGATCGAACTGGCCAAAGCCGTGGCGGCAGGTAGGTTCGACGCTGCGGAATCCGAGCTCCGGCCCGCGCTCAGCCGAGCGGCGAAGGTATTGGCGGACCGTCATCTCGCCGATCCCGAGCTGTCGCCGGCGATGCTGGCGCGGGAACTCAACGTCTCCGTGCGCACCCTGCAACGAGCGTTCACCGAGGTAGGTGAGTCGGTGACCAGCTACATCCGCCACCGCAGGCTGGACGAGGCCCGGCGCGCACTCACCGCCCAGTCCCCGCTGCCGAGCGTCGCCGAACTCGCCGCGCACTGGCAGTTCTCCGACAGCAGCCACTTCATCCGCTCCTTCAAAAAACGCTACGGCCAGACGCCTTTCGAGTACGCCCGCTCAGCAGGGACCACCGGGGCCTAACGACCTGGCGGACAGCACACCTCGCGCTCCGCTGGCGTCCGCGATGCCCAAACAGCTACTGCCGCGGAAGATCCCGAGCTCATAGCGCACAGAATCGGCGTCGAAGGAGCGGACGAGCACACCGATCTCGTAGTCACCGGGATAGGTGACCTCGCCGAGGTAGTCGATTCGATACGACGACGGTGACAGGTCGGGCACCAGCCCGCCCTCGCCGATCGCCGCGGCCGTGAACGCCGCGACAGCCTCGTCGTACCAGGTGGCCAAGGCGAGGTAATTGACGTGCTGATTGCCGTCGACGTCGCCGATCCGCGCGCGCAGCGGAGCGAAAAACGCGTAATAGTCCCGCTGTTGGCGCTCGGTGCCGGGGCGGGATGCTGCCGTCTCGCTCGAATCCGGCAGGGACAGTTCGGTGAGATCCGCGATCAACTCGTCCGGCAGCGCGAGCGGCCCCGCTGGACCGAGATGCAGCACCGTGGCCGCACCGCTGCCCACCTGCTTGCCGCCTGCGAAGGCCGCCTGTTGGTAAGTGAACGATGACCGCCCGATGCGACGAATACCGGTGTGCACCTGTGCGTCAGTGTCGGTGAGATAGGCGGGTGCCAGCTTTTCGACACTTTGGCCGACAAAAATGATCTGGTGAGAACCGAACTCACCGGCATCGACGAACCGCTCGAATTGCGGCATCTTCAGCCGTATCCGCGCGTCCTCCAGCCAGCGGGCCATTCCGATCGTGCTCACGGAGCCGTCTCGGCCGAGATCGCCTTGCCGCGCTCGGATGTCGCACTGAGCCGGAAACTCGGAGTAACTGCTGGTATTCATGAAAAAACTCTAGGAAGGTCAACCCGGTGCACAATTGAACGACCGCGCCAACCGGGTGGAACAGCTACGCCAAACGCACGCGTGATGGCTCCTACTTCGTGGTCTCGTTGAGGATGCCGCTGACGTACCGCACGTCGCCCGTGTGCAGGTCGTCGTCTTGTAGTGGTCCAAGGTTGTTGGCGGCGAACAGATCTCGGACGCTGACTTCGTTCAGCGTCCAGCCGCAGCCGATCAGGTAGGGAGCCGCTTCGTTGCGCGCGCCGAAATATCGCAGCCTGGTCATGTCGGGATCGAAGCCGTGTGCACGCCAGCTTTCGGAGATGTGGTCCAGGCGTTGCTTCGTCTTTTCCTCGTCGCCGGGTTGCTGGTTGGGCCTGCTTTCGGTGGCCACCCGGCTGCCCGGCGCGCTGAGTTCGGTGACGGTGTCCAGCAGCCGGTCCTGCGCGTCGGGCGGCAGGTAGCCCAGCAGGCCTTCGGCGCTCCATGCGGTCGGCCGGGCCGGGTCGAATCCGGCGGTGCGCAGCGCGGCGGGCCAATCGTCGCGCAGATCGACTGCGGCCACTCTGCGGTCGGCGGTGGGTGCGGCGCCCAACTCGGCCAGTGTGCGGGTCTTGAATTCGATGACCTGCGGCTGGTCGAGCTCATACACCACGGTCCCGGACGGCCAGGGCAGGCGGTACGCACGGGAATCCAGCCCGGAAGCGAGGATCACGGCTTGGGTAATACCCGCGTTCGTCGCATCGAGGAAGAACTCGTCGTAGAACTTGGCACGTACCACGCCTACGTCGATCGATACCTGCTCCACCAAGCCATCTGGTGGCAATTCACCGGTCGCCAGCCGGGTGAGCAGGTCGATGCCGACCGCCCGGACGAGCGGTGCGGCGAACGGATCATCGATGAGCGTCCGATCGGCGCGGGTCGCTATCGCCCGGACCGCCGCGGTCATGGTCGCGGTCGCGCCGACGCTGGATGCCAGGTCCCAGGTGTCTCCGTCATGCCTGGTGGAAGTCATGTGCTGCCTGCCCTTCGTTGGACTCGCCTTCGGGAACGCCTCGATCCGCTCGGAAGTAACGCATCCGACACTCGAATTCCGCTGAGCGGTAAGCATTTACACCACTCCGGAGCTTTCGATGGTGCGGGTCGTGCCGTTGAACATAGCGGCTGGGTCCGACAACTTCGGCCAGGGTTCATCAATTGTGTTGTGGCACGTCGGAATCCGGGTGTCGATCGGGAGTACGCAAGGGTGCGCCGACGTGGTGCAGGTGGCTCAGCGCCTCGCGGTACGAGGAGATCAACCCGGTTTCGTGGTAGGACACACCGATTTCGGCGCAGTAGTCGCGGACGATCACCTGAGCGTGGCGCAGGTTCGGCGTCGGCATGCTCGGGAACAGATGGTGCTCGATCTGATAGTTCAGCCCGCCGAGGGCGAGGTCGGTCAACGCGCCACCTCGGACGTTGCGGGAGGTCAGCACCTGGCGACGGAGGTAGTCGGGGCGCTCGTCGCCGGTCAAGGTCGGCATGCCCTTGTGGTTCGGGGCGAAGATGCAGCCCATGTACAGGCCGAAGAGGCCTTGGTGGACCGCAATGAACGCGAACGCTTTGTCCGCGGGCAGCACCGCGAACAGTGCGACCAGATAGCCGGCGAAGTGGCCGCACAGCAGCGCGCCCTCCCAGCCACGGTGTTTGACCGATCGATTCCTCAGCGCGCGGACACCGGCCACATGCAGGTTCAGGCCCTCCAGCAACAGCAGGGGAAAGAACAGGAAGGCCTGCGCCCGCCCGATGAGCCGAACCAAACCACGGCTGGACCGTGCCTGCCGTTGCGACCAGACCAGAATGTCGGGCGCGACATCGGGGTCGAGTTCCTCGTGGTTCGGGTTGGCGTGATGGCGGGTGTGCTTGTCCTGCCACCAGCCGTAGCCGAGGCCGATGCCCGCGTTGCCGACGAGCCGTCCCACGAGCTCGGTCGGCTGCCGGAGCCGGAAGACTTGGCGGTGTGCGACATCGTGCATGACGAGTGCGATCTGCGCGAACGTCACCGCCATGAACCCCGCGACCAGCAGTGTCCACCACGAATCGCCGATCAGCACGAACGCAGCCCAACCCGCTGCGAACGCGATACCGACGAGACTGAGCCGGACGGCATAGTAGAAGGGACGGCGGTTCATCAGCCCCGCTTCGGAGATCCGGCGCATCAGACGGGCGTAATCACCGTCAGCGCCGCGCCGTGGACGTGACAGGGGGACCGAGACAGGTGTCGTCATTTATCTTCCTGAGAGCTGAGTCGGAGACGCCACCTCCGTCCGTCGACGATGCCAGGCCGGTCGATATTCCGATCGGGGCGCCGAGTGCGATGACTCGAAGCTATCGGTCGGATTCTCGTTCCCTGTAATCCCTTGGTATCACATGGAATCGGACTGTGGAGTGAGATCGGACGGCCGCGGCGGGGCCGGGTTACCGGCTGGCGCATCCAGCTGGTTTGGCACCGTCAGCGTGCGTGACCAGGTCTGCTATGAAGTAGCTATGAGCAGTCGGATCGAGGAGATCGCTGTTACCGAGGGCAGCGGGGTGATCGACGTTCGCGGCGTCGGGCATCCTCTCGACCTGCCCGGCGGGTGGAGTAGTCACTGTCTGTTGCGCATCGGGGGCGAGGTCGCCGATCTCGATACGTCCGCCTATGAGGGCACCGTCGGCAGGCTGATCGCCCGCGCCGCGTCTCGGCCACCACGACCCGAGGCCATGGCCGCGCTGCGGAAGTTGACCATCACGGCCGAGGCGACTGCGTCGCTCGGTGAGGTGTTGCAGCCGTTGCTGCACCTGCTGACTCCGGGGCGCTATGAACTTCGCGGCCCGGAGCCATTGTGGCCGGAGTATCCGCAGGCTGTGCGGAAACGCTGGGCCACTGTCGCCGACGTGGCTGTCGTCCGCGCCGAACCGAACGAGCCTGTCTGGTTCTATCCGGGGCCGGACGATTCGACCTATCTGGTGCCGACCGAGGATTGGCCGCCGGCCGACGACGCCGCGGTCGAACGGTATCGAGAGCTGATCGCCGATGGCGTACGCCCGGCAGTTATCGCGCTGCGGACCATCAGCCGGTTTCCGATGAGCGGGTTCGTCATCGATGGTCACCACAAGCTCTCGGCGTACCTGGACGCCGCTGTCATCCCGACCGTTGTGTGGATTACCCGGCTCGATGCGCCGGAAATGACGGCCGCGGAAATACGTGCGAACTTTCCAGAACTGTCCGAGACCCATCAGTACTTCCGCACGTTGCTGCGGGTACTCGACGAGAAGGAAAGCTGAGCTTCGCGTGGCGCGGCACACTGAGTCCATGCACTACGTCGGCCAGGTGCCTGCCGCGCCGCTCGACCGATTCATCGACGACATCTACTGCCTGACCGGGGTGCCGCGGTACCGCCGGATGATCGTCCCGCCGATGCCGTCGGCCCACCTGTACATCAACCTGGGCGGACCCGCCCGGCTGTGGGATTCCGACCCTTCGGTGCCGCCGGCGACGTTCACCGACGGGTGGTTCATGGGTGTCTGGACCAGGCGTTTCCTGTTCGAGTACCCCGAATGGGTGCGGCTCGTCGGGGTGCATTTCAAACCCTGGGGGATTTCGCCGTTCGTCGACATCTCCGCGAGCGAGCTGCGGGACCGATGGGTGCCGGTCGACGCGGTCTGGCAACGGTCGGTGGACCGGATCCGCAACCAGGTCGGCGACCTCACCTCGGCCGCCGAGACGCTGCGGGTGGTGGAGCAGGAACTGCGCTCCCGACTTGCCGAGACGCCAGCACGCGGTCTCGACCTGGTCCAGTACACGGGCGGACGTCTGGCGACATCGCACGGCGCCGTCCCGGTCGGCGCGCTGACCGATGCCGCCGGGGTGAGTGTCAATCATCTTGCCGCGCAGTTCAAGTCACATGTCGGGGTCACCCCGAAGCGGGTAGCGCGGATCTACCGCTTCGCACAGCTGATCCTGTCCGTGGATGCTGTGCGGCCGGTCGACTGGGCGCAGCTCGCACACACGGCGGGCTACTTCGACCAGGCCCACTTCAGCCGGGAGTTCAAGGACTTCACCGGCCACACCCCGACGGAGTACCTGGCCCTGCGCCGCCGCTTCCCCGCCGACCAGGATTTCCCGCCCGACGGCGGTCCGATGCCCGCCGAGTGATTTTTTACAAGCCCGATCGTCCGCGAGGCGACAAGATCGGAGCGAATACCCGAGAGACCCGAGGAGAACCAGTGGGCACAGTAATCATGCACAACGTGGTGTCAGTCGACGGCTTCATCGCCGACAAGAACGATGACGTCGGCCCACTCCATGATTGGTACTTCAACGGAGACACCCCGATCTCCGACCGAGACCAGGAGTTCGATCACTCCGGCTCAGACAACGGCTTCAAAGCCTCGAAAGTATCAGCGGAGTACGTCAGTTCGATCTGGGCGACGATCGGCACAATCGTGATGGGCCGCACCCTGTTCGACCTCGTGAACGGCTGGGAAGGTCGCCCACCCGCAGGCGAGCACGTAGTAGTGGTCTCCCACCGCCCCAAGCCCGAAGGCTGGCACCCCGAAGCCTCCTACCATTTCGTCGACGACGTCACCGCCGCGATCGCCAAGGCCAAAGAACTCGCCGGCGACCGAACAGTCGCCGTCAACGCAGGTGAGGTAGGCGGCCAAATCCTCGTCGCCGGCCTCATAGACGAGGTAGCAATGGACGTAGTCCCCGTCATATTCGGCTCAGGCAAACGCTATTTCGGCAGCATCGATGAACAACACCTGCTGGAAGACCCCCACGTCGTCATCCAGGGCAAGGGAGTCCTCCACCTGAAGTTCAAGGTCCGCCGCTAAGTCCTTGCCGAGCGCAGTCTTTCAGCTGAAGTGGGCGATGGAGAGTAGGCCGGCGGTTATGCAGTAGGTGGCGAAGGGGAGGAGGGTGCGGGTTTGGAAGTAGCGGTCCAGGAAGCGGACGGCCAGCCAGGAGGAGAGGCCGGAGATGATGGCGCCGAAGAGGATTGGGCCTCGGATGCCGTGGGTTTCGGGGCCGAATAGTTCTGGTAGTTCGAGTAGGCCTGCGCCGAGGATGGCGGGGGTGGCCAGGAGGAAGGCGAATTTGGCGGCGTGGTCGTTTTCCAGGCCGCGCCAGAGGCCGCCGACCATGGTGAGGCCCGCTCGGCTGAAGCCGGTTACCAGGGCGCCGGCTTGGACGAAGCCGATGCCGACGGCGTCTCGGATGTCGAGGGCGGCCAGTTGGCGGTCGGATTGACGGCGGGGTGGGGCTTCGAGGGTGAGAAGTGTTGTGCGGGTTTGTTGTCGGGCGAATCGGCGGCCGTATTCGGCGAGGGTTGGTTCGTTGCGGCGGCGTAGTCCCTCGCCGATGATCAGGACGATACCGTTCAGCACCAGGAAGATACTGGCGCAGATGGGGGCCGCGAACAGCTCGTGTAGTGGGTGTTCGAGCAATGGTCCGAGGATGGCGACGGGGAGGGTGGCGATCACGATCAGCAGTGCCATCCGCTGAGCGACGGTGTCGAGGCGCCTGGTCCGCACCATGGTGACGAGACCGGCGACGATGCTGCACCAGGTGCGCCAGTAGTAGCCGATCAGTGCGAGCGCCGTCGCCACGTGCAGGGCCACGACAAAAGCCAGATACGGTGTGCCCGTGCCGGATTCGCCTGGACTGACCAGTTTTTGCCAACTCCCGCCGAGCCAGGCGGCAACCAGCACGGAATGCCCGAGGCTGGAGATGGGGAACAGTTCGGTGACACCCTGCACCGCACCGATGACAGCCGCTTGAAAGTAGGTGAGCATCGCGAACGAGTTTCGCATGCACCCGGCGGCAACTCCACAGAGGCCCGCGCATCGACCGATATGCCTGAATCGGCCTTCTCTCAGTAACTTTCGTCCGATTCGGGGACCCATTGTCGATCATGAAACCGGGCCGATATTCGGTTGTCCCGCGAACGTCGCGGGTGTAACGTCCCCGGCATGCAGCGCGCCCAGTCCACCACGACGCCGGATAACGTCCCGGCGCGCTGAATCCTGTTCTGCGAAAAGCCCCGGGCGGATGCCCGGGGCTTTTCGCTGTGGTCATCCGTCCCTCGACTACGAGGAGACCTCCATGTACGACCACCGAAAGCTCGGCCGCGAACTCGGCTTGTTCGACACCGACCCGTTGATCGGAGCCGGATTGCCCTACTGGCTACCCGACGGCGCGATCGTGCGCCACAGCCTCGAGGAATACATTCGTACCGCGGAACGACAGGCGGGCTACCGGCACGTGTACTCGCCGGTGCTCGGAAAACGCGAGCTGTACGAAATATCCGGACACTGGGCACATTACAACGACGACATGTACCCGCCGATGGACATCGGCAGCGAGCAGGTGGTGCTGCGCCCGAGTCTGTGCCCGCATCATGCGGTGATCTACCGGTCCCGCGCGCACAGCTACCGCGAACTTCCGTTGCGGATGGCCGAACTGGGCGGGATGTACCGTTCTGAATTGTCCGGAGTGTTAGGCGGTTTGACCCGAGTACGGTGCATCCAACTCAACGATGCTCACATCTTCTGCACCCTCGACCAGGTCGCCGACGAGGCCGCCAGCGCGCTGGCATTGATCGGCTCCGCGTATCGGGCCATGGGGATCAGCGATGCCCGCTACCGACTGTCACTGCCCGGCGCGGGCGGCAAATATGTTGCGGCACCGGAGATGTGGCAACGGGCAAGCAAGATCCTGAGCGAGGTGCTCGACCGATCCGGAGTGCCCTACGAGGCAATCGAGGGCGAGGCCGCATTCTACGGCCCGAAGATCGACGTCCAGGTGATCGATCACGCAGGCCGCGAATCGACCCTGTCCACCGTGCAGGTCGACTTCTATCAACCCGAGCAGTTCGACCTGCACTACACCGGTGCCGACGGCGCCAAACATCGTCCGGTCATGGTGCACCGCAGCATCATCGGCAGTGTCGAGCGCGCGATCGCCCAGCTGATCGAACAGCACGGCGGCGCCTTCCCCGCCTGGCTGGCCCCGGTTCAGGTGGCAGTGCTGCCGATCTCCGATGCTGAGCAATCGGCTGCCGCGGAGTTGCGAGACCGATGCCTGCGAGCGGGCCTGCGTGTCCAGGTTGTGGATGCTGCATCGGGAAGTTTGGGGGCACGGATACGGGAAACCCGACTGGTGCCATACCAATTCATCCTCGGCCCGGCTGAAACCGCGAACGGAGAGGTGGCGGTGCGCCTACGAGATGGACGCCGTCTCCCGGCCCAAGCCATCGACCATGCCGTCGCACAAATCCGCGCACTGATCGAGAGCAACGACACCCGCCTGTGGTCTGACTGATCCCCATCGGACCAGCCCCGGCCCAGCTAGATCATTGGACGAGGGTCCACGGGGCCGGGGCGGCGGCGGGTCCGCCACCGGAAAAGGTCTGGTTTGTTTCACATGACATGGTGACGACGGCGGCGAATGTGGTGTTGAGCAGATATCCGTCGGCGGGATAGGCCTGACTTGCGACGACCCCGTTGGGGTATGGCGGCTTTCGGTTCGGCGCCCATCCGATGGTGTTCCACGCGGATTCGGTGTCGTCCAATAGCGACGGGGATGGGTCGCCCAGCACTTTGTAGCTGATGGAGTAGTACTCGGCGCGGGGGAAAATGGCGCTGCCGGTCCCGGTCGGTAGGACGCCGCCCGGTGAGGTCGGCCGGCCGGGGTCCGGTTGCGCCTCGAGGTAGGTGCCCTCGGGCATGGCTCGGATGGTCTGCAGCAGGTAGTCGATGCAGGCGTCCTGGGCTTGCTGGGCGTTGGCGGGCGGCGCGGCTTGTGCCGGTGCCGCGAATGTGGCGGCCACGACGAGTGCTCCTATGCCTGGTAGGGCTCGGATGGCGAGATTCTGCATGCGGCTCACATCCTAAAATTGCGATTACCAAAAGTTTGCTGGTGCCGACTGTAGCACCTGCTGACGCGATGTGCCACGTATCACAATCGAGGGAGTCGCCGCATTGTCGGGTCTGTTCACTCACGGTCGGCTCGGGCCGATCACACCTCCGGCGCGGCAATCAACCCAAGACGCCAAATATTCTCCAATTGTTCACTGCTCCAACAATTTTCATATGTGAATGCCCCTTGAACTGTGGGCCTGCCGAACGTCGTTTTCGAGGTAATGTCGAGGCGATCTGCTACCCGCGTCCGCCGGATCATTTGTTCAACAGGAGGATCGGTGACCGACCTGCTCCAGGTGGATCTGGACAACTTGCACGGCCTCAGCGGCAAGCTCACCAAGGAAGCCGACGATATCGCCGCGATCGAACACACCGTCACCGTGTGGATGTCCGACGGTCCGATCCACAAGGCCTTCGAGCAAACCAGAGAGACCGTCAAGACGACCTACCGCTTCATGAGTGGTGAGATCCATCAGATGTCCGACGTGGCGAAGGCCGGAGTGCAAACGTACGAGGACATGGAACATGTACTCGCCGAACACTTTCACCGCTACGTCAACGGCCAATAGTCTCCGATGACCACCATCAGTCATGTGCGCGCCTGCCAGCCCGACACCATGGTCGCCTTCGGCGAACACCTCGCCGAGCGGAACTCGATCTTCACCGAGCGCCTCGACCAGATGAACCGTGACGTCGATACCGCGATGCAGACGTGGCACGGCGCGGGTGCCTCCTCGGCCTCGGCGCGGGCCCTGTCGCACAAGCTGGCCGGCAGCCATATCGGCAGCTCGGTGGTGACGATCAGCGACCGCTACAACACTTTCGGTACCCAGCTGGCAGCCGTCCGAACACCCCTGTTGACCGCCGTGGAGAAGGAAGTGCCGGGGGCCGGCATGACGGTCGACGACCAGGGCAATGTCACCCCGCCGAAAATGCCGGGCAACTCGTTCAGCTCCTACTTCATCCAGCAGCTGGTGAACGACCAGGCCGCGTGGTTGCAATCGCGCATCAAAGCCTTCCTGGTCGACTTCGGCGACTTGGAAAACAAAGCCGCCCAAGCCATTACCGCCGATCTGCAGCAGCTGGCCGGATATCAGAAGGCGCCGGACGGCGCACCGCTCAGCGCGGCAGTGCAGGATATTCTCACCGGTCGCGCACAGCTGCCGACGGACCCGAAGCAATTGCACGACTTCTGGGCGAAGCTGACACCCGCCGAGAAGGACGCGCTCTTCCAGCACGACCACTTCATCGGAAACCGCGACGGTATTCCGCAGGTGGATCGCGACTACTACAACCGGCAGAACCTCAACTATCTGCGGGCCGACGCGCAGCACAAGCTCGACGGCCTGCTCGCGCACCCACCGCAGGCGGGCACCGAAGCGGTCGAGAAGTGGCAGTCGCAGGTGGCTGGCCTGAAGGAGCAGATAGCCGGATACGACAAGGTCAAGAGCGAGATCAGGATGAAGGACGGCGTGCCACGACTGCTGTCCCTGATCGACGACCAGGGCCATGCCGCGATCGCGCTACACAACCCGGACACCGCAGGCAATGTGGTCACCTTCGTCCCCGGCATGAACTCCAGGCTCAGCGGCATCGATGCCGGCGTCAACAGCGCCGACGCGATGCGGTTGGCCGCCCAGCGGGCCGACCCGTCACGCCAGACATCGGCCGTTGCCTGGTACGGATACGAGACGCCGAAGACGTTGTCCGACGCCGCAGGTAGTGAAATGGCGAAAGCCGCTGCCGCGCCGTTGGACTCATTCCAGGCCGGGCTACGGGTCACCCATGAGGGGGCACGCGCGACCGATGTCGTCGTCGGCCACAGCTACGGTACGACGGCCATCGGAAATGCGGCCAGCAACGGACATACACTCGACGCGGACAAAGTCATCTTCATCGCCAGCCCCGGCGTCGACGTCAATCGCGCGTCGGAAATCAGTTTGGTGGGTGTCGATTCCGATGACGTGCACAACCATCTGTACGCGACAACCGCACCGAGCGATCCGATCAGGCTCGCGGCCGATACGGAAACGCACGGCACGTCGACGGAATCGGAACGCTTCGCGAACCAATTCTCCTCCGACGGCCCGAGCGACGGCTTCCTCGGCTATGACGGCGCCGCACACAACCACTACTGGGATCCCGACAATCGGGCGATGGACAACGTCGGCAAGATCGTCACCGACAGTGGCCCCATCAGTTGACCGTCACATCTTCCGACCCGGGCGGGTTACGCGAATGTCTGAGCAGCACAGTGATTTCGAAGAGTTGGGCCGCAAAGTTCAGCGCGCTCAGTACGCGATGGGACAGGTCAGGGGCATCGGCCTGGTGCGCGGCGTCCGGGTAACGGTCGATGCCGAGAATCGCCTGCTGTCCGTCGATGTGCCGAACGCCTGGACCATTATCGAGGCCTATCAGGCGGCACTGCGCGATAAGGAGCCTCAGGTGGCGGCGGCGATGCGAGAGTTGAACGCGGACTCGCGCTTTCGCTCCGTGCGCACCTTCACCGAGGCGAATTCGGCACGCTTGGAAGCCGAGCGGCGCTACGGTGACCGACAAGACGAGCGCTACGACGAACGCCGATCATGGTCGGTCTATGAGCAGCCCAGGGACTGAAATAGTGACGGGCCCATAGTTATTCACCATCGGACCTAGTTCGGTGGAGGCCGGACGCCTCCACCGAACCGATCGGATCAGCTGTTCGGCCGCGGCTCATTCGTCATTCTGTCCACCAGCTGTCCGTCCAATCGCCGTCGGCCCAGTCGCCAGGCCATTCATCTTCGGTCCAACCATCGTCAGGCATTTCTTCCTCCGTTTCTTCGGTGTTCGGCTTTCCGCGGGGCGGCTTCGGCGGTTCGTTCTGCTGGCATGCGGGCGCTACCGGTCCATTGCTTCCGGTTTCGAGGAAGCCGTCGCTGACCCACTTGCCGTTGTCGAGTTTGTTCCACAGATCGGTGGCGCCCCACTTGCCGTTGAGCCGCTCACCGCGGGCCGTGCAGGTGATCGTCACGACGTCGCCGTTACGGACCGTGCCGACGACCGAATTCCGCGTGCCGGGGCCGGATCTCAGGTTGACGTTCCGATTGCGGTCGGGATACGGGCGGACGGTGCCCTTGGCCAGTGTCGGATTGGGTTTGGGGTCGGTCGGTTTCGGGTTCGTGGGCGGTTTCGGATCGGTCGGCTTGGGGTTCGTCGGCGGCTTGGGATCGGTCGGCTTGGGATTGGTCGGCGGTTTCGGGTCCGTCGGGGTGGGCGTCGAATTGTCCCCGCCGCCGAAGTTGGTCAACCTGCCGCCGGTGCGCACCTGCTGGCCCTCGTGCTCGGCGTATCCGCCGTAGGCCTCGGGACCTTCGTGGAAGGTCCAGCCGCCGAGGGTCACGCCGTTGACGGGCACCGGCTGCGAGCCCTTGTAGAGCGACATGTGCACATGCGCGCCGCTGGCGAACCCGCCGCACGGCAGCTGAGTACCGGTGCGGCCCAGGTAAGTACCGGCCGCGATCTCGGTGCCGTCGGCAGCGCCGATGACGTCGGTCATGTGGTAGTAGGAGGTGGTGTAGCCGTTGTTGTGCACGATCTTCACCTCGGCGCTGCCATTGCGCACGCAGGTCTTGTAGACCCGGCCCGCCGCGGGCGCCATCACCCGGCCGTCGCCGCCGTTGAAGTCCACCGAGTTGTACGGCCGGCTGGTGCCGCTGATGCCGTGC
The DNA here is from genome assembly GCF_040645995.1 of Nocardia sp. NPDC046473. Lineage (NCBI taxonomy): Bacteria > Bacillati > Actinomycetota > Actinomycetes > Mycobacteriales > Nocardiaceae > Nocardia > Nocardia sp. NPDC046473. The sequence continues at coordinate 822,241 of NZ_JBEYZJ010000003.1, read as the reverse complement.
GGTCCGCCACCCATGAACCAGGCTTGCCCCTGTTTCCACGGCAGGGACAGCGCGGTGTTTCCCGAACGTGGTTGTGGCGCAGTCAAAGCCGCCTTCTCGCCGCCGCTCACCACCGATTCCGGGGCCTCGCTGACCATGCTGCCGAACTCGGGCGTGCCTTCCAGCGCGACCGACCAATCGCCTTCGTCGTCGAGTTTCGCGACATATAGCGTGGATTTCGGCGTTTCCTCGCTCTCCGTGTCCTGCGGCACGGTCGCGGCGCCGAAGACCCATTCGCCGTCGCTGCGGATGCGGTCGATGACCGGAGGCTTGTCGCTGGTGGCGGACTTAGGGGTTGGTTGAGTCGCGAGGGTGTCGGTGATCGCGTCGTCCAGGCCGTCCGCGGTGGGTTCCGCGCTGACGGGGCCGATGGTGACGGTCAAGCCGATGACGGTCGCGAGGACGAGGGTGCTGACTGCACTGGGGAATATCCAACGTCGGGCACGGCGTGGATTGATCGATCTCAAGATGAGGCAACTTTCTCCGTCGGTCGTGATAATCGTCTATCGAGGGCCGAAACGGCCTCCGGAAGCGGGCCTCGGCATATAACGTATCGGTCACGCTTGCCGGATCGGATTCCCACTTCCCAGCCGAAAGTGTAGGCTAGGCGATTAGCGAAGGGCGGATAGGTTAGCCATTCTATAAATAGAGTTAAGCCAGGGATTCAATAATGACGAATCCCTGGCTTTGATATCTTCTGTGCATAATAGAAATTATGCAGTCATGCGTGGATCGCCTTGCGCGTGCCGGTGGGTTGAGCTCAGATCCGCCGCCCTCGAGGGCTCCTCTCCGGCGTGCGCCCCGCGCTGGCCCTCGGTTGGCATGGCGGTAAGGATATTCTAGAGAACTTGGGAAACTTTATAAGCAACCCCGCCTTCGATCAGATATCCCGATCCGACGCATACGATATCGTTCAACCATGCGTATTGTTCCGCCCCGGTTTCAAAAAGTGGTGCGGTTCGGAAATAATAGCGAGCAGGGTCTATCCGGCGACTTTCGACAGGATCGGCGATATCGGTACGAAGTTCGGGTGGGACAATCCACCGTCCCCCGTATGACATATGGATCAATGCATCGTCGTGCGTACGCAGCGTGAGCCGGACGTCAACCGTCATCGCCCGGTCGGGACGGAACAGTGTCCAGTCGCCGCCACCCGGCACCACTTCGCCGCGCAGCCTCGGCCCCTCGAACGACCCGCTCGCCGCACCGAACAGAATCCGCCGACCGAACGGGCCGACGCCCATGTCCAGCGGCGGGTTCAAGTCGACGACTACGTCGAGCAGATGCGTCGTCCGAACCTCGCCGACGTCTCGCACTCGCGGGTCTCTTGTCGTGTCTTGGCCTGTATCTGTAGTCACCATTTAAAAGTACGGCCGTACGTATGTATACGTCAAGGGTCGAGATGCCGCCGAGATCACTCGAGTACACGTCGGGCATTGGTCTTTTCATGGCCTCGCGCGATAACTTGATCAGGTGATCAGCAATTCGGTACCCACGACGGCGGGAGCATGGCGGGCGGGTGACGGCGCCGCGGTGTCGTTGCGGGAGGCGACGGTGGCCTGGGCGCTGGCCGCGCACGCGGAACTGTCCGAGATCGCCACGGGGTACGGGCATTTCATCACGGTGGAAGAGCTGGCCGAGCGGGTGCAGGAGGTGTCCGGCGTGCACACCGGGGCGCCCACGCGCACCTGGATGGATGCCATCCTGCGCAAGATCGCGCGTCGCTGCCACAAGGCGGGGGAGCCGCCGCTCACCGCGCTCTGCGTGCGGCAGAACCATACGGTCGGCGACACCTACAAGTACGTGCTCGAACTCGCCGGACTGCCGATCCCGGACGACCTCGAGCTGCACGCCGCCTACGCCCGCTGGCAGTGCTACGAGTTCCACGGTGCCGCAATGCCCGCCGACATGGCGGTCCCGCCGCTCACGCCCAAGGTGGCCGGGCGCCGCGCGCCGAGCATCGTCGCGCAGGTCGAAACCAAGCCGCAGCCGACCCGTCCGGCGGTGTGTTCCCAGTGCTTTATTCAACTGCCCGCCAATGGAACCTGCGAATACTGCGTTTAGCGGTCGCACAGGCGAAGGCCCGCGCTCGGAATGAGCACGGGCCTTTCGTTTTACCTCTCGTGGGGCTTCGTCACCCGTGGATCACGAAACCGCGCCGATGAATCCGCCGATGGCGGCACCGATGGCGCAGCCGAGGATGGCGCCGACCAAGAAGAACCAGATTCCGATCAGAATGCCGACCAGGCAGCCGACGAACGCGCCCGCGAGGATGGCGCCGCCACCGCCGACGGTGTGCACGAACGGCAGGTCATGCGAGCTGGTCGCGGCGACCGTCGGGCCGCCCACCGGAGTGAGGGTCAGCGCGGTATCACTGGTCAATGCCGGTGTGACGGACATGATTTGGCCCGTCTCGGCCCGCAGTGTCGTGGGAATCGCGCCGATGACGGCGCCGTCGTCCGCGACCACCTGAACCGCGTCCGGCGTCAGGACGAATCTGCCGGAGGCCAAGGTGACCAGGGCTTGTGAATGATCGGCCGCGAGCGTCGTCGTGTAGCCGACCGAGCCGTCCGTTCCGCTGACGCTGATATCGGCCAATTCCGCTTCGCCGTGTGCCGTCGCCATCGTGATTCCAGTGGCCGCTATGGCGAATATCGCGGTCGCCACCAACTTCTTGATAAACATGGTCTTTCCAATCCGTGCGGGTTTCCTTTGACGTTCCCCCGACAAACGGCACCGGACGTAAGATCATGATGCGCTGGTGGGTGATACCTGTCTATTAGGCGTTTCCCCTGCTCAAAGCATATTTTCGGTTTGGTTTCGACCCCTCGCGTCGGGGGTCGGCGCAGTGGCCGCCCACAGCGCGTCAGGGCGACTGTTCGGCACTGGGCGCGGGGCATGGATCGCCGGCGAAAGGCAGGCCGAGGGCCCGATGCACCAGATAACCGACGGCGGGGGAATCGGGCAGGATGCCGTGGTGGAATGTGTCGGTGGGGCATAGGTCTTGTACCCATAGATTCTCGACGGTGGCATCGCGCCCCGCGCGCAGGAAGGTCGCCTCGGGCGGCGTGACGACATGATCGACGCGGGTCGCGATCGCCGTGTAATGCACGCCGGGTTCGGTGTCACCGCCCGCGTTGAGGGTGCGGATGAATTCGCTGCCCGTCAACTGTTGCGCCGCCGAAGTGCCGAGCACTCTGGCGATCACGCCGTCCGAAATCCCGGACGCGCTGCCCGACGGTAGGAGAAAGCCGAGCCCATCGGCCGTGGTGCCGTGGTTTGTCCCGGCGATGGTGACCAGGTGATCGACCTTGTTGCGGCTCGGATCGCCGCGATTGGCACCCCCGTCGAACCGCAGATATTGTCGCGTCAGCGGCGCGCCCTGCGAATGCGCGACGATATCGACCTTCGCCGCACCGGTGACCCCGCGCACCCGCTCGATGAACGCCGCCAGTTCTTTGGCGGACGCGCGAATATCCGCGGTGCCGAACACGCCGGGAGCCGCACCGCGAATACTGAACGGCGCATGCCCGTAATTGAGCGAAAATACGCACACGCCAAGCGCTTTCAACTCCGGGGCCAACGTATCCCACGAGTTCTGATTGCCCCAGGTCCCATGCACGAGCACCACCGGCTCCGGCCGTTTCGCATTCGGGACACACGTCCAATCATTGGCTCCCGTCGGCGCGACGCTGCCATCCTCGACGACCTCGGCGAAAGCGGGCACGGCCGCCACCATTCCCGTGACCGCCAGTGCCACGGTCAGACTGATCCCCCAGCGATACCGACGTGATCCACGCATCGAGACACGGCTCCTTTCGCCAGCAAAACAGCTCTGCTCGGCAAATCGGACGCCAATCTCGTCACCAGGTGCTGCGGCCTCATGGAACCATTGGAGCGAATGCGTGGCAAACATGCTGTCGGAGTGGCGGGAAAGGTTTCACGTTTTCTCCGCCCGAAGCCAGGGTTTTCCCGGAGGCCCGACGCCTCGAATCCTGCAAGGCTTGGCACCGTGAAAAACCCTGGAGTGCTACTGATCTCCGCGCCGCTGTGCTTTTCCGGATACGGAGTGATTCGGCTGTTCGGGCTGTCCGATGGCAGGTACGGACCCGGCATCGATTGGCAGGCCGGACACATCGTCGGCCTTATCGGCATGGTGTTGTTCGTCCCCGCGGTGCTCGGTATGGAACGCTTACTGCCGCACGGTAAATGGCGGACCGGCACGGTGATCGTCACCCTGGTCGGGTTGGCCACGACGATTGTTCAGTTCTGTGCCGATATCGTGTTCGCCGCGCTGGCCGCGGACAAAGCGGAGATGTCCAGGCTGAGTCATGAATTCTCGGCCATTCCCGGTGTCCGCCCGACGTTCTACACCGTGGGGCCGCCGCTGTTCTTTCTCGGCCTGATCGTGCTGACCGTGCTGCTCGCCCGGGCCGGCCGGCTGCCGTGGTGGAGCCCGGTGGTGATGGCGATCAGCACCATGGCGCCGCTGCTCACCCTCGACTTGATTCCGATCGCGGGCGTCGGCATCCTCGCCTCGGTTGTCGCGCTCAGCGGTAACGCCGAATTCGAGGCGACATCGCCGGTCCGCCAGGCCGAGGCGCGCGGCCGGAAAAGGAGTGTCGGCTGACGGGTTCGCCCTGGTAGGAATGCAGCCATGTCGCCTGAATCCACCTTGTTCGCGGGAACGGACCTCGCGGCCCGCATCGAGCGCGTCGAACGGTCGCTGCTGGAAGAGGGCGCCCGCGCCGCCGCGCAGCGGGAGCCACGGGTGCTCGTGCGACCCATCGGCAGCGGCTCGGCCGTGTGGGCCGGGCCGAACTCACCCCTCGGCAAGGTGGTCGGCGTCGGCGTGGGCGACGACTTCGACGACAGCGCGTTGGACGCGGTGGAGGCGGCCTTCGCCGAGCGCGACGCACCGGTCCAGTTCGAGGTCTCGACCCTCGCCGATCCCGCCGTGGTCGAACGCCTGACCCGGCGCGGCTACCTGCTGACCGGCTTCGAGAACGTGCTCGGCCTGCGACTCGACCAGGGCGGGCAGGCGAATTCCGCTGCCGACGTCGAGATCTCGGCCGTTGCTCCCGACGAGTTCGACACCTGGCTGAACGTTGTCGCCGACGGTTTCGCCGCGCCCGACGCCCAGGGCGTCGCATCCCACGAGGAGTTTCCCCGCGATGCTCTCGACAATTCGATTCGCGACATCGCCTCGGCCACCGGCTTTTCCGGCTTGCTCGCCCGCATCGACGGTGTCGCCGTCGGCGGTGCCAGCCTGCGCCTCGCCGACGGTGTCGCCCAATTCTGTGGCGCGGCAACCCTTCCGGCGTTTCGTCGGCGCGGCGTCCAGGCGTCTCTCCTCGCGGCCCGGCTGGCTGCCGCCGCGGCCGCGGGCTGCGACCTCGCCGTGGTCACTACCCTCCCCGGCTCGAAGTCGCAGCAGAACGTCCAGCAGCTCGGCTTCCAACTTCTTTACGCCCGCGCGATTCTCGTTCGTTCGGCCCGGCTCAGCTGACCAGCACCGTGTGTATTCGGTTCTGCGGGTCCACCTTTCGGCGGGTCGCGTCGAGCAGACGGTAGTTGTGCGCGTAGTAGCGCTCCATGGGGTCGCCGGATTCGAGGTAATTGACGTAGGCGCCCGCGGAGTACGGCGCGATCAGGTGATGCGCCTCGGCGATCCAGGCGGCCGCCTGTTCATGCGGGATCTGTTGGTAATTGCCCCATTCCACGAGGGCGGCATGCTCGCGCCACGGGAAGGCGGTGTCGGCGGGGAGGGTGTCGCGGATCGCGCCGTCGAGGGTGTTGATCTGGACCCATCCGGTGCCGCCCGCCCGGGAGTGCGCGGTGATCGCCTCGATGATCGCGGCGATGGCGTCGTCGGAGAGTTCGGTGACCACGTCGGAGCCGCAGGTGAAGGTGGCGCGCGGCTGGGTGGCGCTGCCGCCCGCGAGATACATGACCGTGTCCATGTGGTTCAGGCTGCGGTACTCCACGTTGAGCGGTTTCGCGGTGGCGGTCATCAACTCGACCGCGGCCCTGATGCCCTCCTTGGCCGGGCAGACCAGCTGCATCCAGCATTTCAGCCCGCCCTTCCCGTCCGCGTCCACGCTGACGCAGGCCCACTCGGCGGGATCGGCGGTGCCGAGCCAGGTCGACCATCCGGCGATCACCTGAGCCGCGAGTTCGCCCGGAAAGGCCAGTTGCACTACATCTTTCGGTGTTGCGGGGCAGGTGCGATAGGTGAGTGAGGTGACCACTCCGAGATGGGAGCCGCCACCGCGGACGGCCCAGAACAGATCCGGCCGCGAGGTCGGCGAAACCTCGGTCACCGTGCCGTCGGGCAGCACCATCGACGCGGCGGTCAGCCGGTCGCAGGTCAGTCCGTAGCGGCGGGACTCGAACCCGAGGCCGCCGCCGAGGGTGAGCCCGGCGATGCCGACCATCGGGCACATCCCCGTCGGGATCGTCTGCCCGAACCGGTCGAGCTCGCGGTACACCGCGTTGAGCGTCATGCCCGGTGCGACAACAGCTTCGCCGTCGCGATAGTTCACCCCGGACAGCTTGCGCAGGTCGATGATCATCGCCCCGGTCGCCGAGGAGGCGCCCACATAGGAATGGCCACCCGCGCGGGCCGACATGACCAGCTCGTGCTCGGCGGCGAAGGCGACCGCGGCGGCAACGTCGTCGACCGTGTCGGCGCGCACGACGGCGGTCGGCTTTTCGTCGTCGAACCGGGTGTTGAAGATCTGCTTCGCCGTCGGGTACTCCGCGTCGTCGGGCAGGAAGACGCGACCACGCACGCGCTGGTCGAGCTTGCTCCAATCCACGCCCGCAGCAATGCGGCTGCTCGGTAGCGGCATCGGCTCGGCGCGCGCGACCCGAGCGCCGGACGGTCCGGCCAGCGCCCAGCCGGTCAGGCCGATACCGAGTGCGCTCCGCAGGAAGGTGCCGCGCGAGAAGTTGGTGTCGATCTCGTCAGCCTAAGGGCGTAACCGCTTGAAACAGTGGCACGACACCGACCGGCGACGCCCAGGTGCACCCACTGTCCTGTTCACGGCCGCTGCGACGAATCACCCATCCGGGACGGCCGCGGGTCCGAATACCGGGAGATAGCCACCCGATGAATGACCATCATTCCATCACTCGAAGGAGACGTCTGGCGTGCTGGTCGATCGCGAATTTCGGGCAAGGGCCTTGTTGGTCCGGGTGGCGATGGCGCTCGGCGTGGCACTGCTGACGGTGCCCGCGGTGGCGGTCGCGCAGCCCGCCGCCGTGCTGGCGGACACGGCGGGCGTGCCCGCGGCGGTGTACGGGTGGGACACCTATCGGCGGTTGGACGCGTTGCCGTATCTGAGTGGCGCGGTGCAGGCGCAGCAGTACTCCAGTTACGACCGCAGCGGCGGCAACAAGGACTGGACCGGCGGCTGCGTCGACCACGACGGGCCGCGCTGCGTGGTCGCCGAGGACGATGGATCCGGCGAGATCGATTCGATCTGGTTCACCATCAATCGGGGCGACGTCACCGCACTCGGCAACATCCGGATCGAACTGGACGGCAAGGTCATCCTCGACGAGCCGCTGCAATCGGTGGTCGACGGTGCCTACGGCCCGCCCTTCGCGTTCCCGCTGGTGGCGAATGCCAAGCAGTCGCCGGGCGGCGTGTATATCAAAGTGCCTATGCCGTATCGGAATTCGATGCGGGTGAGCGTGTCGAACCCGGTGGATTACTACCACGTCACCTTCCGTCATTTCCCGAACTCCGATGGCGTGCGGACCTTCGACCGCGGCGATCTGGCGCTCGACGTGTTGGCCACGCTCCTGGCCGCGGGTAAGCGGGATCCGAAGCCGGTGGCTCTCGGTGCGCGACCGCAGACGCGCACCGTCGACATCCCCACGGAGAACGCGGTAGAGATTGCCAAAGCGGCTGGGCCGGGCAGTATTTCGGCATTGCGCTTGCGGCTGCCCGCCGGGACGGACACCACCGGTGTGCGCCTGCAGATTCGATTCGACGGGCACGACATGGTCGATTCGCCGGTCGGCGAGTTCTTCGGCGCGGGACTGGGTCCGGTGGACGTGCGGTCGTTGCTGTTCGCGTCGAATGCGGAACCGGGCGGTTGGCTCTCGTCGTGGTGGCCGATGCCGTTCGCCCACGATGCCGTGGTGACGTTGCGCAACAACACCGGCAGCCCGATCAGCGGCATCGACGCCGAGGTGGTGACAACGCCCGACGCGCAGTGGGGCCCGGCGTTGCGCAGCGGCCAGGCCGGGTATTTCAGTACGCGGTCGCATTCCGGCCCGACCACGCCGGGCGTCGACTGGCCGTTCGCCACCGTGACCGGCACCGGCAAGTTCGTCGGCGTGAGCCACGCCATGAGTGGCCGCCACGTGGACACGGCGATGGGCAAGGACGCGGTGTTCATGGAGGGCGACGAGAAGGTCTACGTCGACGGCTCGACCACTCCGCAACTGCACGGCACCGGCACCGAGGACTTCTACGAGGGTGGCTGGTTCTTCGACTACGGCAAGCGCTACACCCTGCCGCTCACCGGTCAGCCCACCGTCCGGGTGACCGACGACCGCTGCCCGGATTACTGCGCCACCGCCTACCGCCTCATGCTCGCCGATGCCGTCGGTTACCGTTCGAGCCTGCGATTCGGCATCGAGCACGGCCCCGTCAACGACGAACAAGCCGACTACAGCTCCACCGCCTTCCTCTACACACAGCCGTAGCCCACGTATTCGGGTAACCGCAGGCGACCCGATGTCCTCCTCGAGGGGGAGGGGTGCGCCCGAAAGTAGTTCCGAAGGGGGAGGCAGCGGGGGGTCGGCGGAGCGATGTGCAAAACCGCAGATGGCAAGACAATTCTCGGTAGTGCTTGCCATTGAGCCGGGAGGTTGTCGTGATGACGGATGTAGTGCGACGTGCAAGCTACATCGCCGCCACCGTGGACGAACTACGCCAGCACACTGCCGCCGACAAGGCGGCCTGCATGGTCAGCCAGCGCGCGTTGTTCCCGCGGCGCGGCCGCATCGAACTGGGCGACAACGGGCTGGTGCTGTCCGACTGGAGCGTCGCCGGGGATCTGACCCTCTCGCGCGCGGCCATCGTCTCGCTGCGCCGCGAATTCACCCCGCTCTACGGCAGATTCATGGGCGGCCTGCTGAACGCGGGCAAGCCGCTGATCCTGCAGACCACCACGGTCGGCGAGATCTACATCCTGATCAACCGCCGCGAGATTTCCGAATTCACCAACAATCGGCGCTGGGCGGCCGCGATCGCCGCATGGGCGGGAGTCGTCACGCGGCGCGCGAAATCGTCGCGGGGACAGTCGAATTGATCACGCTAATCGCGCGCGGGCGCGGTGGTGGTGAACACGGGAACGGTGTAATTCCGGGTCGGGTCGGTGTGGATGGTGTCGAGCAACGTGCGCAGGGTGTTGTTGTACGGCGCGGGCGTGCGAATCGGGACGGAGAACTGGGATCGGCCGCCGGGTCGCTCTGTAAACGACGGTGGCTGACCTGTCCCAGAATGCGTGCTGCGGTAGCTCGGCCGCCGTGTCCGTTCGGACCGGTATACCGCAGATCAGGACATCGTCCGCCAACCGGGGCGCACATATCAAGTGCGCCTCGGTGACCACCTGCGGTCGGCGTGCCATGAGTACCGGTGCGGACGGTCGTGGGTTAATGAGCGAATGGTCATTCGTTGGCTGGTCGCGGCATCGGCGGCCGGGGTCGCCGGGCTGATGGTGCTGTTCATTTACGTGATCATCGCGGTGCGGATTCCCGCGCCCTTCGTGGTGCTGACGCATGTGGTGAGTGACTATGGGCTGTACCTGATTCCGCTCGGGCTGGCCGGATTCGTGTTGTCGCTGATCGCCTTCGGGAAGAAGGGCCGGGCCGGGGTGCGCCGGGTGGCGGCGGCGACCGGGCTGGTGTGCCTGCTCGGCGTGGTCGCCGCGGGCTTCCCGATGGCCGCGTCGTGGGGCACGGCCGTCCGGCAGGACGCCACGTTGTCGATCGGCGACTATCTGTCCGGCGGCACGAACACCGGCACACCCGTCGAATCGTTGAGCGCCGTGTACAACACCGTGGACGGTCAGGACCTGAAGCTCGACGTGAAGCTGCCCGAGGGCCCGTCGGAACGGCCACGGCCTGCGGTGGTGTGGGTGCACGGCGGCGGCTGGCGCAACGGTGACCGCGGGGAGGCGCCGATGTGGCATAAGTGGTTGAACGACAAGGGATATGCAGTCTTCGCCATCGACTACCGGTTGACGCCGCCGGCGCGCTGGAATCAATCGCCCGCGGACGTGAAGTGCGCCGTCGGCTGGGTCAAGCAGCAGGCGGCGAAGTACGGCATCGATCCCGAGCGGGTGATGCTCGCGGGCGGTTCGGCGGGCGGCAATCTTGCGCTGATGGGGGCCTACGCCGACGAGCGGGTGGCGCCGAGCTGCGCGGTCACCGACACGGCGGTCAAGGCGGTCGCGGCGTTCTATCCGGTGCCCGATCTGGTCGAGGCGTGGCGCGACACCGGTCTGCCCGGGCGGATGCACACCTTTCTCCAGGACTACACCGGCGGCACCCCGGACCAGGTGCCTGATCGCTACAAGGCGGCCTCGCCGGTCACCTATGTCCGCCCGAACGTGCCGCCGACGCTGCTCATGCACGGCAACCGGGACCACGTCGCGCCGTATCGCGGCTCGGCCGAACTCGCCGAGCGACTGCGCCGGGTCGGCGTCGAAAACCAGTTGCTCGCAGTGCCTTACGGCGAACACATCTATGACTTCACCTGGGAGAGCTGGGGCACCCAGCTGTCACGTCAGGTCTTCGGCAAGTTTCTCGCCGACCACTTCCCGGTCGCGTGAGCGGGCGGCGTGCGCGCTGTCGGTAGACCGGCCGCCGGGATGGCGGCTGCGCCAGATCCAGAACACCGTACAGGCCACGAGCGCCCAGCCTGCCAGCACGAGGAACGGTAGAAGGTGTTGGTGCGCATGGAAATACACCGCGGTGTGCTGCGCGTTCACCGATGCGCCCGGCGGCAGCCAGCGGCCGATGTGGCCGAGCAGGGAGGGCAGCAGCGGCCAGGACACCGCGCCACCGGAGGACGGATTGCCGAGCAGCACCATCAAACCCCAGGTCGGCAGGATCGCCCACCGCCCGAACAGGGTGTTGAACATGGTGAACACCATGCCGGAGGTGAACATCGTCAGCGACAGAATTCCCCACGACTCCAGATATGGCAGGCGGACCGCGCCGAGCACCCAATCCGCCACCGCCGCAATGGCAAAGCCGCCGCACGCCGCGGACAGGGCGGTGAAACCGATCCGCTCGACGGGGTTCAATGCCGAGGCGTGCACGCTGAATTGGGTCGCGCCGACGAAACCGATGATCACCGCGGCCAGCGAGATATAGAAGATCGCGAGTCCGCGCGGGTCGCCGCGTTGTAGTGGCACCACGTCGGTGACCTCGACCGGAACCGTGACCGCCGGACCGGCCGTCGTGGCGGCCTGGGTGATCAACTGGGCCACCGATTGACCGGAAGCGCTCGAGATATCGAGGCCGACACCAGGCGGGCGCGCGGTGACGATCGCGAAGACCTTCTGGTCTTCGATCGCCGATCGCGCCGCCGTGGCGTTGGCATACGGGCGAACGGTCAGCGAATCATCCAGTGAGCGTTGCAGCTCCGTCAGGAATCGCTGAACCGAAGCATCCTGCTCCGCCCCGATCACGGCGATCGGAATCTGGCGCGGCGTCGGGTTGGCCAACGCGTAGGTATACGACCCGGCGAACAGTCCCGCCGCCGCGGTCACCAACAGCACCAGCACCGTCGCGGGCAGATACGGCGAAGCCCGCACCATCGCCCACCATTCGGCCCGTGTTCGCCGTCGCTCATGCTGACCACGCAGGTTAGGCATCCCCGCACACTAGGTCCCACCAGTGAATATGCCCACTACCCGCGCGGCCTGTCGCCCGTGAGCCCGCTGTCATGGATCACCGTGCTGCGCAAGACTATATAAGCAATTTAAATAAATCAGTGATACATTTCGACCATGGCAGCACCGCCGCGTGACCTCGATGCCGACGACCTCGCTCGGGTGATGGGTGCGTTCACCCGGGGTTCGATTCGGCTGCCGAGTGCCGAGAAGCACACGTTCACGACGCTTTCGGTGCTGCACACGCTGGCCGGCCAGGGGCCGATGCGGGTGTCCGCGCTGAAGGTGACCGAGCAGATCACCCAGCCCGCTATTACTCAGCTCGTCAGTCGGCTGGAACGCGACGGGCTGGTCGAGCGTCGGCCCGACGCCGCGGACGGTCGCGCGGTGCTCGTACAGATCACCGAGGCGGGCGCGCGGATCGTGCGGACCCGGCATCAGGAGCGGGTCCGTCGATTCACCGAGTTGGTCGAGGCCCTGACGCCCGAGGAGCGAGCGGCGATCAATGCGGCGCTGCCCGCGCTGGATCGCATGGCCGCGCTGATGGACACCGAGCGCTGGTCTATGGGCGCCGCTGTGCCGGAAGGACTTTCATGACATCGACGTTTCCACTCCAGGCCGCGCCCATCCACGTCGCCGACGACGTGCTGGACGATCTCGCGGCGCGGCTCCGGCTCACCAGGTGGCCCGACGACGTCGGCAACGACGACTGGCACTACGGCATCGGCCGCCGCTACCTGCAGGAGCTGGTCGACTACTGGATCGACGAATACGACTGGCGCAAAGCCGAATCCGCGATCAACGCCTACGCGCACTATCGCGTGAACGTCGAGGGCGTGCCGATCCACTTCCTGCGCAAGCCGGGCGTCGGCCCCGATCCGACTCCGTTGATCCTCACCCACGGCTGGCCGTGGACCTTCTGGCACTGGTCCAAGGTGATCGACCAGCTCGCCGACCCGGCGGCCTTCGGCGGCGACCCGGCCGACGCGTTCGACGTCATCGTTCCCTCGCTCCCCGGTTTCGGGTTCTCCACGCCGCTGCCGAAGAACCCCGACATGAACTTCTGGAAGGTCGCCGACCTCTGGCACACGTTGATGACCGACGTCCTCGGCCATCCGAAGTACGCCGCCGCCGGATGTGATGTCGGTGCCCTCGTCACCGGCCAACTCGGCCACAAGTACGCGGACGAGCTGTATGGCATTCACATCGGTTCCGGCTTGAAACTCACTCTTTTCAACGGCGATCGCGCCTGGGATCTCAGTGGGGGACAACCGATTCCGTCGGGTCTATCCGAGTCTGCCTATCAGCAGTTTCGCTCACTGGAGCACCGCTTCGCCGTCCACCTCGCCGCCCATGTGCTCGAACCGAGCACCCTCGCCTACGGTCTCACCGACTCACCCGTCGGCCTGCTCGCCTGGATCCTGCAGCGCTGGGTCACCTGGAGCGACAACCACGGCGATATCGAGACCGTCTTCACCAAGGACGACCTGCTCACCCACGCGATGATCTTCTGGGTCAACAACGCCATCGGCACCTCGATCCGCTACTACGCCAACGCGAATCGCTACCCGTGGACGCCCGTACACGACCGCGTCCCCATTGTCGAGGCGCCCACCGGTATCACCTTCGTCGGCCACGAAAACCCGCCGGGCGTAACCACTCCCGAGCAACGGGTGCAGAGCTGGCTCGGCAGCGACCGCGCCGGCTGGTACAACCACGTCAACCTCACCGCGCACGAGGCGGGTGGTCACTTCATCCCCTGGGAAGTCCCCGAGGCCTGGATCGCGGACTTACGCCGCACCTTCCGGCGTTGACGCCAGCCGAGGCTGCGCCGTGGCCGGGATCGGCAGGCGGCCGAGCTCGGGCGTCACTTTGAGCAGTCGCAGCAACGGTGACGTCATGGCCGTGGTCACCAGGGCCATCACGACCAGGATCGAATACAGCTGCACCCCAATGAGTCCCGTGGTGAGCCCGATGTTCAGGATGATGAGTTCGGTGAGCCCCCTGGTATTCATCAGGCTCGCCAGCGCACCCGCCTCGCGCGGCTGGATACCGTTGGCGCGTGCGGCGAGATAGGTGCCGCCGAGCTTTCCGGCCAGCGCGGTCACCAGGATCGCCAGCATCTCGAGGACACCCGCCCGGTCGAGCGAGGTGAGATCCACCTGGAGTCCCGCGATGACGAAGAAGGCGGGCAGGAAGACCGAACTCAGTAGTTGCGCACCGGTTTCCACCACCGGCCGGTGGGTGCGCGGGAAGATGACGCCGAACAGGAAGGCGCCGAAGATCAGGTGCAGGCCGATCCACTCGGTGGCCGCGCCGCAGATCAGCGCGCCGCACACGGCCAGGAAGATCATCGTGTTGTTGCTGTTGGCCGCCGTGGAACGGGAAGCGCGGGTGAGCATGGGGCGCACCAGCCACCACATCGCCGCGACCAGTGGCACGAAGAGCAGCAGTTTCCACTGAGTGCTCGCGCCGGGGCGGGCCAGGCCGATGACGAAGGCCAGCACGGTCCAGGCCAAGATGTCGTCGATGGCGGCGCTGGCCATGCTGAGCTGCCCGATCCGGGTGCCCATCAGGTCGCGCTCGATCAGGATGCGGGCCAGCACCGGGAACGCGGTAACGGCGAGCGCGCAGCCGATGAACAAGGCGAAGGTCAGCCGGTTGCCCTGGTGGTATCTCGACAGCACGGCAAGGGCGACTCCGCCGCCGAGCGCGAACGGCACGAAGTAGGCCGAGAGCGAAATACTGGCCACGGCACGGCGATTGCCGTTGAACGAGCCGCGATCGATCTCCAGCCCGGCCAGGAACATGAAGATCATCACGCCGACATTCGCGAAGGCGCTCAGGTAGGAACGGACATCCTGCGGAAAGACGATTCCGGATAAATGTGCCCCGAGAATCGTGGGTCCCGCGATGATCCCGGCCGCGATTTCGCCGATGACCGGTGGCTGGCCGAGCCGCTGGGCCAGCCTGCCCAGCAATCGCGCCGCCACCGCGATGAGCACGAGATCCACCAGCAGGAACACCATTTGGTTACTGGGCAACGTTCGCTCCGTTCGAAATGGGCGCGCCGTGACCCGCCCTGCTCCTCCGTCGAAACCGTGCCGCGAATGCCACGGCCAGGCTCTCGACTCCCCGCAGACAACGATAACGTGCGCCGCCGACCGCAGCGAGCGTTGATGGGCTAGCCGGGTCGGTCGACGTCGAGCCCCGCCGCCTGCGCCGCCGTGCTCAGCACGGCCTCGACCATCGCGGGGGTGAGGCGGCCGGTGAAGGTGTTCTGCTGGCTGACGTGGTAGCAGCCGAACAGGTGCAGCGGTGCGCGATCCGCGTCTGCGGGGGACAGCTGTACGTGCGCACCGTGCCCGAACTTCGGTCGGGGGCGTGGAATGATCCAGCCCGCGTCGGCCAGTACGGGTAACAGCGCCTGCCAGCCGAACCCGCCGAGCACCACCACGGCGCGGACAGTCGGTGCGAGCAAAGCGAATTCGGTCGCCAGCCAGTGCCTGCACCGGTCGCGCTCGTCCGGTGTCGGCTTGTTGTCCGGCGGTGCGCAGTGCACCGGCGCGGTGACCCGAACGCCGTGCAGGCGCAGGCCGTCGTCGCGGTGCGTCGCCGTCGGCTGGTTGGCCAGGCCGACCGCGTGCATGGCCGCGTAGAGTACGTCGCCGCTGCGGTCGCCGGTGAACATGCGACCGGTTCTGTTGCCGCCGTGCGCGGCTGGCGCCAGCCCGACGACCAGTAATCGCGCGTCGTGCGGCCCGTATCCGGGAACCGGGCGCCCCCAATAGGTTTCGTCCCGAAACGCCGCGCGCTTGGCCCGCGCCACCTGTTCCCGCCAGGCGACGAGTCGCGGACAGGCGAAGCAGTCGGCGACCGCGGCGTCCAGTTCGGCGATGGTGTGGCACACAGGAGTCACGGTAGGCGTGCTGCCATCGCGCCGGTGGGATGGTCGACGGTTTCGCTCTCGCAGGTCATTTGTCCAGTTCGGGACCATCGTGAATGTGAGCAACAAGGCGGACATGTGATCGTGACCACTCGGTCTGTGTTGATAGCATGGCCTTTCCGACCGACCGGATGCGGGCTCAGCCCCCGGATTCATCTCGAAAGAGTCTTTCCATGCAGTTTGAAATCGTCGAGCGGGACGAGACGTGGGTTGCCGGGTTGCCGGTGCGCAGCCCTAAACGTGCGCTCGGAGAGCTGCGTGATCACGACCTGGAGGCGGCCTGGGCGACCGTGCTGCACCAGGAGCTCGGCGGCCCGCTCGCCAGTGCCTACACCGACTACACCGGTGAGCTCGGCACCTACAACACGCAGATCGTCGGCTACGAGTGCGCGTCCTTCGGCGATGTCACCCGCGGCCATCTGGTGGCCCGGCTGCCGCGCGGCACCTATGCGAGGTTCTCCTCGGTCGGTAACTTCCCGCAGGTGATGACCGACCTCTGGACTCAGATCGCGTACGCCGAGGAACACAACCAGATCAAGCGGACCTACACCGGCGACTTCGAGTGTTATCCGCACGCCTACAAGATCGAGCTCTACCTGGCGGTCGACGCCAAATGAGTTACGCGATCGCAGTGCGTGGTGAGGCGATTTACGGCGGCCTGGTGGTGCCGAGGGTGCGCCCGAGCTTCAAGGTCAGCAACAGCGACCTGATCGAGTTCCTCAAGGACCGGCTGCGCGACCGCAAGGGCGCAGACCGGCCGATGTTCACCGTGTACGTGCCGGACCCGGCGGGCAACTACAACGCGGTGGTCTGCTTCGAGTACCGCGAGCCCGAGTCGGTGCCGATCGGCGATGTCCTGGTGCGCGTGCCCAAGGGCGTCTATGCCCGCTTCGCGCCGAACGGGGACTACCACGATCCGGTCGAGGACGTGTGGGCCCAGGTCGACGACGCGACGGCCTCGGCCGAGATCACCAGGGCCTACCGCGAAGAGATCGAGATCTGGCAGGGACCGGATTCGGTGGAGCTGTTCATCTCTATCCTCGTCTAGCTTGCTGACGGTTAGCTGCACTAGAACCGACCGGTCTCTCTGGTATTTTGCTCCACCGCAAGACGGGTTCTGACCAGGGGGAATTTGCGAGGACGCATCCAGTTTTCGGAAGATTAACCAGACGTCTGGTCAATTCCTGCTGGATGACGGATACTGCCCTAGGCAAACTCGTCCGGAAAGCAGGATTCGGGTGGAGATGTCGGCCCCGGTTCGACGACCGCGTAAGGATGCGGAGCAACGGAGTAGGAACAGTATGGCTGTCGAGGCGAGCAGCGCCGCCGCGCCGATCCGGGTTGCTGGCGGCTTCGGTGGGACGGTAGCAGGTCATTTCCCGCCGGGCCCCGATTCGGAAGATCATCGCTCGACCGATCCGATCCGGTGGGATAATCGGTCCCGTTGGGCAATTGCCGATGAATTGCAAGGCTCGCCGATTCGAGTCGAACGGCACCGGCGCCGTGCGTCGGATACCGACCCCGGAATGGTGGGGTGACGATGGGTGACGACCGCAGTCGAAAAGCGCGACTCCGCCGCGCACCGGCCACGATTTTCCCGGATTGCGTGGATAGACTGGCGTCGCTTCGTTTCTCGGACCTGCTCTCAGTACCTGAGCATGAGACCATGGCGTTGGTGCTATGCCTGAGCGATTCGGCCGCCGCCCGGGGTCGTAGCCGGCGGCTCCCGAGCCGACGGCGGCCGATGCCTGGCGTGGACACCCGTGGATAGCGTGATCGGAGACAAGGTGCCTCGGCGGACGCTCGACTCATTGGTGACCCAGGTCGCCTCCGAGCTGATGGGTGTCGACGCCACGACCATGGCCGAGGCGACCGAGCGGGTACTGGCCCAGCTGGTCGAATACTTCGACGTCGACTTCAGCTACGTGCGCCACACCGATCGCGAGCGCAGGGCATCGCTGCTGATCGCGGAGTGGCCGCATCGCCCGCAGGTGCCCGATCCGGATCCGCTCGAGGTGGTCTACTTCGAGGGCGCCGACCCGGTGTTCCGTGCGTTCGAGCACGCGACCGAGCCGATGATCGCCCGCCCCACGCCGGAATTCGCCGACTATCAGGAGACGATGCGCCGGGCCTCCGGCATCCCCGTCGTCACCACCGCGGCGGTGCCGCTGCTCTCGCGCGGCGAGTCGACCGGCGTGCTCGGTTTCATCAAGACCGGCGATCGGGAGTGGAGCACCCGCGAGCTCAACGTGCTCAAGGCGATCGCCGCGCTGTTCGCCCAGCTGCAGGCGCGGGTCGTCGCCGAGGAACGGCTGCGCTACATCGCCTTGCACGACGACCTCACCGGGCTGGCCAACCGCCGCGCGCTGCTCGAGCACATGGAGGAACGACTGCGGCCGGGCAGTCCCGGTCCGGTGGCGGCGTTCTTCCTCGACCTGGATCGACTCAAGGCGCTCAACGACTTCCTCGGGCACACCGCGGGCGACAACTTCATCCGCACGCTGTCCTCGCGGCTGCGCGAGCACCTCGACCCGGACGACATGATCGCGCGCCTCGGCGGCGACGAGTTCGTCATCGTGCCCGCCAAACCGATGGACGCGGTCGCGGCCGAGGAGGAGGGCACCCGTATCCAGCAGCTCATCGGACGCCGGGTGACCGTCGGCGGCGAATCGGTGAGCCGCGCGGCCAGCATCGGCGTCGCCGTCGGCATTCCCGGCGAGACCACCGTCGCCGATGTGCTGCGCCGGGCCGACCACGCGCTGCTCTCGGCGAAATCGGGCGGCGGCAACGGCGTTGCGGTGTTCACCGACGCCATGCGGGCCCAGTTCGAGCTGCAGGACGACGTGGAGCTCAACCTGCGTGGCGCGGTGTCCGACGGCTCGCTGCTGCTGCACTATCAGCCCGAGGTCGACCTGCGGACCGGCCGGATCGTCGCGTTGGAGGCGCTGGTCCGCTGGCTGCATCCGACCAGGGGCCTGCTGCCGCCCGCCGCGTTCGTCACCGTGGCGGAGGCGACCAACCTGGCCGGCGAGCTCGGCCGCTGGGTGATCAGGTCGGCCTGCGCCCAGTTCGCCGAGTGGCGCAGGCGCGGTCTGGCCGCGAATGTGGTTATGCGGATCAATGTTTCGCCGGTGCAGCTGGTCAGCCTGGACTTCGTGGAGCGGATCGAGGACATTCTGCGGCTGTTCGGCATCGACGGCAGCTCGATCTGCCTGGAGATCACCGAGCATGTCGTGGTGCAGGATCTGGCGCGCACCCAGGTCACGTTGCGCGGGCTCAAGCGAATGGGCGTGCAGATCGCGATCGACGATTTCGGCACCGGCTACAGCTCGCTCTCGCATCTGAAGGCGCTGCCGGTGGACGCGGTGAAGATCGACCGCGGCTTCGTGCAGCGCCTCGGCGCCAGCACGGACGATCTCGCGATCGTGAAATCCATTATCGGACTTGCCGGTTCGTTCGGCCTCGGCGTAGTCGGCGAGGGCGTCGAGACCGCGGTGGCCGCGCGCACCCTGGTCGGGCTGGGTTGCTATCGGGCACAAGGCTTTTTGATCGCCCGGCCGATGCCCGCCGACGAGGTGGAAGCCCATCTCGCGGTCGGCCGCATTCCGCTGGATCTCGACCTGCCTCGGGCCAGTCGCGGTACCGCGGGAATCTGACCATCGGCCGAGCCGTCGCCGGTGTCTGCGGAAAGCGGGCACCGGCCCATCTCAGTGCCTCCGGAATACCGCTGACAAGCCGGTTCGCCGGGTCTTTCACGGGTGTTCATGCCGCGTTGGGCGCATCGGTCCCGAAGGTAACCCGACTGGCTGCACCATCGGCGATGTGCGCATAGTTCAGCTTGCGAACTTCTACGGCCCGCGTTCGGGTGGGTTGCGCACTGCCCTGCATCATCTCGGCGAGGGCTATGCATCTGCCGGGCACGAAGTGGTGCTCATCGTGCCGGGTGCGCGCCGATCCGAGGAGATACTGCCGACCGGTGTGGTGCGAATAACCCTGCCCGCCTTGGCCATTCCGTGGACCGGCGGTTACCGTGCCGCCGACCCGCGACGGGTGGCGGATGTGTTGAACGGGCTGCGCCCCGACGTGCTCGAGGTATCGGACCGACTGACGCTGCGTGGCTTCGGCCGCTGGGCCAGGCGGCGCGACGTGGCGGGCGTGATGATCTCGCACGAACGACTCGACCGGCTGCTCGGCCAGTTCATGCCTCGTCCGGCGGCTCGTCGCTGCGCCGACGTGGCCAACGGCCGCACCGCCGCCGACTACGACATCGTGGTCTGCACTACCGAATTCGCGCGCGAGGAGTTCCTGCGGATCGGCGCGCCGAACGTCGAACTGGTGCCGCTCGGGGTGGATCTGGAGCTGTTCAGCCCGCGCCGACAGGATGACAGGCTGCGCGCCGATCTCGGTGCGCCGGGCCATCCGCTGCTCGTGCATTGCGGCAGGTTGTCGGTGGAGAAGCGGGTGGAACGCAGCATCGAGGCGGTCGCCGCACTGCGCAAGGCGGGCACCGAGGTTCGACTGGTCGTCGCCGGTGACGGGCCGCGGCGCGAGGCGCTGGAACGCCGAGCGCGGGCGCTGCCCACCTTGGCCAACGGGCTGGCCGCCGTGCACTTCACCGGCTTCATCTCCGAACGCGCGATGGTGGCGAAACTCCTTGCCACCGCAGATGTTTCGCTGGCGCCCGGCCCGCACGAGACCTTCGGGCTCGCCGCGCTGGAGGCGCTCGCGGCAGGCACGCCGGTGGTGGCGAGCCGGTCCTCGGCGCTGAAAGACATCGTGACCGCGGAGTGTGGCGCGGTCGCCGACGATCGCGGCCCGGCGTTCGCGCAGGCGGTCACCGATGTGCTCGCGCTGCCGACGGTCGGGCGCAGGCAAGCGGCCCGCAGCCGTGCCGAGCAATACACCTGGCCACGGGCCGTGGCCGGAATGCTCGCCGTACTGGGCCGCTGAGCGATACCCCAAGTACCCTGCGGTGAGCCGATTCGAGCAATTCGAGATGGGGATGCGCAGTGCGAGGTAATGGGCGACCGGGCCGCAGGACATTGCGGGACGCGAAGGTGCTGATCACGGGCGCGGCGAGCGGAATAGGCCGATCCACCGCGCTGGCCGCCGCCGCGGCGGGCGCTGAGCTGGTACTCACCGATATCAACGCAACCGGGCTGGACGCGACGGTGGCCGATATCCGGAGTGCCGGTGGCGTCGTGCTCATCACCGAGGCGTTCGACATCACCGACTATGACGCCGTCACCGCGTTCGCCGAGAAGGTGCACGCCGAACACGGCAGCCTCGACGTCGTGATGAACGTCGCGGGCACCTCGGCCTGGGGCACCGTGGAGAACCTGGAGCACAAGCACTGGCGGCGTATGGTCGACGTCAACCTGATGGGCCCGATCCACGTGATCGAGAACTTCGTGCCGCCCATGGTGCGCGCGGGCAAGGGCGGCTCGCTGGTCAACGTGTCCTCGGCGGCCGGGCTGCTCGCGCTGCCCTGGCACGCGGCCTACAGCGCCAGCAAATACGGCATCCGCGGCGTCTCCGAGGTGCTGCGGTTCGACCTGGACCAGCACGGCATCTCGGTGCACCTGGTGGTACCCGGCGCGGTGGACACGCCGCTGGTGCACAGCGTCGAGCTGGTCGGCGTGGACCGGGAGTCGCCGCGGATCCAGCGGCTCACCAAGTCGTTCACCAAGCACGCCGTGTCGCCGGACCATGTGGCGGCCTCGATCCTGCGCGGTGTCACCCGCAACCGGTTCCTGATCTATACGTCGTTCGACATCAGGTTCGGCTACTGGTGGGCGCGAAAGTTCGCGCTGCCCTACGAGATCGTGATGCGTCGCGCCAGCGCCCGCTTCAGCCGGTTGCTGGCCGCGCAGAGCAGTTGAGCTGCACGTCGAGCACGCGCGCGCCGGGCCCCTCGGTGCCGAGCCGGTCGTGTTCGTTGACGAGTTTGCAGCTGCCCAGCGACAGGCAGCCGCAGCCGATGCAGCCGGTGAGGTTGTCGCGCAACCGAATCAGCTGCGTGATGCGGTCGTCGAGGTCGGCGCGCCAGTTGGTGGACAGCGTCTCCCAGTCGCGCCGCGTGGGGTTGCGGCCTTCCGGCAGCTGATCGAGGGCGTCGCGAATTTCGCTGAGCGGGATGCCGACCCGCTGTGAGATACGGATGAAGGCGACCCGCCGTAATGTCTCTCGCGCATATCTGCGTTGATTCCCGCTGGTCCGGCGGCTGCTGATGAGTCCCTCGCGTTCGTAGAAGTGCAACGCGGAAACTGCTACTCCGCTACGCTCGGAAAGCTGCCCGGGGGTCAGCTCCTTTGCTCGCCAATCGGCTGTCGACATGCACGCTCCTCCATTCCCCTCAACAATACTTGAGGTTAGGGTGAGCTCGGGGAAGAATCGGCCAACGGCAAGTCGGCTCGACAATCCGGTAGCGAGCGACTTCACACGCGGCAAGACGGCAACGAAGACCCGAATTACGTGCTCTTGTGGCCGCGGCGAACTACGGTCTGAGCATGGGAGCAGACGCTGTGCCCGCGCGGCACGGAGAGGACTCGGACTCCGACGGGCTGGACCCCGACAGTCCGGGTACGCGGTTGACGGTGACCTCCGAGGTCGGCACGCTGCGTACGGTGCTGCTGCATCGTCCGGGCGACGAACTGCGCAGGCTCACCCCGCGCAATAACGATCAGCTGCTGTTCGACGGCATTCCGTGGGTGGAGCGGGCCCAACAGGAGCACGACGCGTTCACCGGCGTGCTGCGCGACCGCGGCGTCGAGGTGCTGCTGCTGGCCGACCTGCTCGCCGAGACCCTCGCGGTCAGCGGTGCCGCCCGGATCCAAGGCATTTCCGCCGCCGTGGACGCGCGCAGGCTCGGGCACTCGCTGGCCGACCAGCTCGCCGCCTTCCTGCGCGGCGTCCGGGCCAGGGACTTGGCCAACATCCTGATGGCCGGGATGACCTTCGACGAACTGCCGTTCGGGCCCGATGCCGCCTCGCTGGTGCGGCGGATGCATCACGGCGCCGACTTCGTCATCGATCCGCTGCCCAACCTGCTGTTCACCAGGGACTCCTCGTTCTGGATCGGGCCGCGCGTCGCGATCACCTCGCTGGCACTGCCCGCGCGGATCAGGGAGACCTCGCTCACCGATCTGATCTACGCCTTCCACCCTCGATTCCTAGGGGTGCGTCGCGCCTACGAATCGCACACCGCGCCCATCGAGGGCGGCGACGTGCTGTTGCTCGCGCCCGGCGTGGTCGCGGTCGGCGTCGGCGAGCGCACCTCGCCCGCGGGCGCGGAAGCGTTGGCGCGCAGCCTGTTCGACGACGATCTCGCGCACACCGTGCTGGTCGTGCCGATCGCGCAGAACCGGGCGACCATGCATCTGGACACCGTCTGCACGATGGTGGACAGCGACGCGCTGGTGATGTATCCGGCGGTGCGTGACTCGTTGTGCGCGTTCACCATTCAACGCGAGGACGAATACAGCGCGCGCAACGGCGACGGCAAGGTGGCGATGAGCGGACCCGATCCGTTCCTGGTCGCCGCCGCCAAGGCGATGGGCATCGACAAGCTCCGGGTGATCGACACCGGGTTGGACGGCGTCACCGCCGAACGCGAACAGTGGGACGACGGCAACAACACCCTCGCGCTGGCGCCGGGCGTGGTCGCCGCCTATGAGCGCAACGAGATGACCAACGCGCGCCTGGAAGACGCGGGCATCGAGGTGCTGCGCATCCCCGGCTCCGAATTGGGTTCCGGTAGAGGCGGACCCCGCTGTCTGTCCTGTCCACTCTCCCGGGATGAGTTGTGATCCAATCATGTTCAACATCACCGTGTCGCATGAGTCGGCCGTCCCGCCCTACGAACAGTTACGCATGGGCATCATCGCCAAGGTGCGCTCCGGCGAGCTGACCGCGGGCACCAAGATCCCCACCGTGCGGGCGCTGGCCGCGCAACTGGGTCTCGCACCCAACACGGTGGCCCGCGCCTACCGCGAGCTTGAGGCCGACGGTGTGGTCGAAACCCGTGGCAGGCAAGGCTCTTTCATCGCCTCCTCGGGCGACCCGACCCGAGACGTCGCGGGCCGCGCCGCCACCGCCTACGTCGCCACCGTCCGCCGCCTCGGTCTGGACGACACCGCCGCGCTGCGTTATGTCAAAGCGGCACTGGAGGGTTAGCGCCAGCTGGGCAGCCAGAGGTGGTCGTGCCAGTTGCCGGGGGTGATGGGTAGTGCGGTAAGGATGGGCCAGAGCCAGATGAAATTGGCGATCACCAGGCCGAGGTAGAGGCATACCGCGAGGAGGCCGAGGGCGTGTCGTTCGTCGGGGGAGACCGGTAGGTAGGTCCCGACGGGACTGCGCGGCACCGGTATTCGACGGGACGGGCCGAGGATGTCGCCGAGCACCAGGGCCAGGCCCATCACCAGGAACGGGGCGAGGGCGACGGCGTAGAAGTAGTACATCTGCCGGTCGAGGGTCAGGAACCAGGGCAGCAGCGCCGCGCCGTAGCCGACGAGTACCGCGGCGTAGCGCCAATCGCGGCGAACCACACTGCGCCACACCATCCAGGCGATCACCGGGAACGCGAGCCACCAGATCGCGGGGGTGCCGATCAGCATCACGGCCTTGACGCACTGGGTCTGTCCGCAGCCGCTGACGCCGTTGTCGGCGTAGTAGTAGAGCATCGGCCGCAGACCCATCGGCCAGGTCCACGGCTTGGATTCCCACGGGTGGTGGTTGCCCGCCGAATTGGTCAGGCCTTCATGGAATTCCAGTGCTCTGGCGCTGAAATACCATAGTGAGCGCAACGCGTCGGGGACCCAGCTGAAGAAGCCGCCGGTGCCGATCGGTTCCGTCGGGGCGGACGGGTTGCCGACCATGTACCGATCGATTCCGGTCTCGCTGGCGAACCAGGCCCAGTAGGTGCCGAGGTACACCCCGAGCGGGATCAGCACCAGCGCGTACAGCGCGGGTCCGACATCGCGGATGCCAGTGCCGAACCACGGACTGCGCACGCCGTAGGCGCGCCGCGCCGCCACATCGAAAAAGACGCTGAGCAGGCCGAAGGCGACGATGAAGTAGACGCCGGACCATTTTGTCCCGCAGGCCAATCCGAGCAGCACGCCGGCCCCGAACCGCCACCAGCGCACGCCGAGGCGAGGACCCCACGGGGTCTCATCGATCCGGCCCTCGGCGTCGGCGCGCGCCATCCGGGCCCGCACCTCGTCGCGGTCGACGATCAGACAGCCGAAGGCCGCGGTGGCGAAGAACGCCAGGAAGATGTCGAGCATGCCGATGCGCGAGGACACGAAGGTGGTGCCGTCGGCGATCAGCAGGATGCCCGCGATCGCGCCGATCAGGGTGGACCGCGCCATCCGCCGCACGATGCGGATCACCAGCAGGATCAGGATGGTGCCGACCATCGCGGAGGCGAAGCGCCAGCCCCAGCCGTTGTAGCCGAACATCGCCTCGCCGATCGCGATGAGCTGCTTGCCGACCGGCGGATGCACCACCAGCCCGTAGCCGGGATTGTCTTCTACCCCGCCACCATTGAGCATCTGCCAGCCCTGCGGCGCGTAATGCTTCTCGTCGAACA
This sequence comes from Nocardia sp. NPDC046473, assembly GCF_040645995.1. Classification (NCBI taxonomy): domain Bacteria; kingdom Bacillati; phylum Actinomycetota; class Actinomycetes; order Mycobacteriales; family Nocardiaceae; genus Nocardia; species Nocardia sp. NPDC046473. The sequence goes on along the minus strand of NZ_JBEYZJ010000003.1, from coordinate 796,740 downwards.
CCGGGGTGCCCGCGTCGGTCGGATAGTTGAGCATGGTGAACCGCGTCACCGCGGCGATGGCCGTGAGGAACGCGGTGACCAGCCAGCCGCGCAAGGTATCGGTCGGCCCGAAATCGGGCGATGGCCGCCGCGGCGCGGGGCTCGACCAGGAGGGCACGGCCCCGAACGGAGCGGTCGCGCGCTGGTCGGTCACCTGTGTCACGCCCCGATCGTATGCTGTGCGCGCCCTCAGGTCCCGCAGCGGTGAGCCCGACACCGTGTGAATCTCATAGCACGCGCCCCCGCACCAGGTGGTCACGATCACATACCGAACAGCACCTCGGTGCGCCTGACACGCCACCGCTCGGGTGCGGAATCGAGCCGCCGCGCATGTCGCGTCCTGCCGCGCGCGAAATCGTCGGCGATTCCATGCGCGTGGCGCGATTGTGCGCACGTGGCCGAATCGGGCTGTGCGTGCGGGATGGGCGAGTCGATAGGCTGCGGAGGTTCGGCGGATGCCGAGCGTGGTCGAGACGGGAGTGCGGTGGCGGACGAGGCGACAGGGCCGGGCAGGCTGGTGCTTGCGGCGACGCCGATGGGCGACATCGGGGACGCGTCGCAGCGGCTGCGCGATGCGCTCGGGTCGGCCGACATCGTCGCGGCGGAGGACACCCGGCGCACCAAGTCGCTCGCCAAGTCGCTGGGAGTGGAGATCACCGGACGGGTGGTCAGCTTCTACGACCATGTGGAGATCGCGCGGATTCCGGCGCTGCTCGGCGATATCGAGGCCGGGCGCACGGTACTGCTGGTGACGGACGCGGGGATGCCGTCGGTCAGCGACCCCGGTTATCGATTGGTCGCGGCCTGTGCGGAGCGGGACCTGCCGGTGACCTGCCTGCCGGGTCCGTCGGCGGTGACCACCGCGCTCGCACTGTCCGCCCTTCCGGTGGAACGGTTCTGCTTCGACGGTTTCGCGCCGCGCAAGGGCGGTCAGCGCCGAGAGTGGTTGCGCACCTTGGCCACCGAGTCGCGCGCCTGCGTCTTTTTCGAGGCGCCACACCGCCTGGCGGACTGCCTGGCCGACGCCGTCACGGTGCTCGGCCCCGACCGCCGCGCCGCCGTCTGCCGCGAACTGACCAAGACCTACGAGGAGGTCATCCGCGGCACCCTCGCCGAGGTCGCCGCCTGGGCCGTCGACGGGGCACGCGGCGAGATCACCGTCGTCCTCGAAGGCGCGCAACCCAAATCAGCCGATCCCAACGATCTGGTCGACGAGGTCGAGGCACTGACCGCCGACGGCATCCGCCTCAAGGACGCCTGCGCGCAAATCGGGAGCGCGAACGGCGTCTCCCGCAACGAGCTCTACGACGCGGTGCTGATCGCCCGCCGCGAGGGCGAGGACTGACCGACCCGCAACGGTGAGTCGCTCGGTTGGCCGGGGCCGACGCACCATGGTGCGCGCTGCGGGGACGCGGCATGATCGTCCTATGACCTCTCTCGAAAGCAAGGCCAAGGCTTTTCTCGCACTGCATCGTCCCGGTGATCCCGCCGTGCTGCCCACCGTGTGGGACGCGTGGTCGGCGAAGGTCGCGGTGGAGGCCGGGTTCGCGGCGCTCACCGTGGGCAGTCATCCCGTCGCCGACTCGATCGGGCGTGCCGATGGCGAGGGCATGACCTTCGCCGAGTCGCTCACCCGGGTTCGGCAGATCACCGAGGCCGTCGAGGTGCCGGTGTCGGTGGATATCGAATCGGGCTACGGCCTGGAACCGGCTCAGCTGATCGAGGGACTGCTCGAAGCGGGTGCCGTCGGCCTGAACATCGAGGACACCGTGCACAGCGAGGGCAAGCGGCTGCGGGCCGCGCAGGAGCACGCCGATCTCGTGCACGGGCTGCGGCAGTTCGCCGACGCGGCCGGGGTGCACGTCGTGGTCAACGCCAGGACCGACCTGTTCCTGCGGCAGGACGGCGACGAGGCGGATCGGGTCGACCGCGCGATCGAGCGGCTCCGGCTGGCCACCGCGGCGGGTGCCGACGTGCTGTTCCCCGCGGGCGCACAGGCCGATGCCGATGTGCGTCGCCTGACCAGCGAGCTGACGCTGCCCATCAGCATGGTCGGCCTGCCCGACAAGTCCGACAAGGCGGTGCTGGCGGATCAAGGCGTCGCGCGCATCAGCTTCGGTCCCTACCTGCAGCGCGCCCTTACCGCCGAAATCGAACGCTTGCTCGCCCGCTGGAAGTAACCGGCGCCGACGAGTGGCGCATCGTCGAGAGTCTTCTCGGTGAACGCCATAGCCACGTGTCACTCGTCGCCGAGGCGTAGGTGGCTGCCGTAGCTGATGGTTCGTGCCGCGGCATTGAATAGTCAAGCAGGAGAAACAGTTTCAGGCCCAAGGCCGAGTGTTGTGCTGACGAAGTGGACGAACAGCGGAATCAGGTCGGGGACGCGGGCGGGGCCGTCGGACACGATGACTCGACGGGTCCGCTCGCCGATCGCGTCGGGGATCAGGGCGATCAGTTCGTCGGAAACCGTCGGCAGCGTCGGATCCGCCTGGCGCGCTTGGTCATAGAAGAGGCGGTACAGCGCGGCGAAGCGGTCCACGGCCAGATCGCGGTAGTCGACGGCGGCCTGATTGACCTTGAACGATTCGACGAGCACCAGGCGGGCGAAATCCGGTTCAGTGGCGACGGTTTCGCAGAAGGTGACGACGATCGATTCGATCCTGGCGTGCACGTCGGCCGTCGGCGGGAGCTGGGCCAGCTCCTCGGCGATCCGGGCGGCAACGATATCGACGCCGGTGTGCACTGCCTCGACGAAGCATTCTTCCTTGTTCGCGAAGTGTTCGTAAAAGGTGCTGCGCGAAACCCGTGCTCGGGCAACGATATCGGTGAGCGTCGTGCCGGAATATCCCTTGCTGTCGACGCATTCGACCATCGCCTCGATGAGTCGCCCACGCTGCGAGACCAGGACGGCATCGCGCGCCGCCCGGTGCCGGTCGGCGAAGGTGTTCTGCGGCGTGGGTGTCGAGTCGGTCGCCTGTTGTCGGCGCATGGGTGCCCTCCCGGTTCGGCGAACATGAACATTCGTAACCCAGCATTATGCGACTGTGCGCCAGTGGGTTCCGCGCCGGTGCGCGACGAAGGCCGTTTCGGGACGGGCGGTGAAGCGTCTCGGACGCGGCACGGTGTCCGCCGTCAATGCGAACGCGGCACGGGCGCAGCCTGATTCGGCGCCGCCCGGCCGCGTACGTTGGGTGAGGATCAGTCCTTGGGCTCGATGTACTTGGGGTACACCGGTTCCGGTGCGGGCAGCACCACGCCCGGCACGATCGGCGTCGCGATATCGGCGAACGTGCGATCCTGCTGGCCGAGCTGATCGAGGATCTTGCTCGCCGAAGCGGGCACCACCGGCTGCACCAGGATCGCGACGATCCGCAGCACCTCGAGCGTCACGTACAGCACCGTCGCCTCGCGGGCCAGATCCTCGGGCGTGCCGGACTTGGCCAGCGCCCACGGGGCCTGCGCGGAGAAGTACTTGTTCGTCTCGCCCAGGGTCAGCCAGATCGCTTCCAGCGCGAGATGCATTTGCTGCGCGTCATATTCGGCGCGGCAGCGGTCGAGCAGCCCGTTCGTCAGATCCAGCAGTGTGCGGTCGGCGTCGGTGAATTCGCCCGGCGTCGGCACCACGCCGCCGCAGTCGCGCGCGACCAGCTTGGTGCTGCGCTGCACCAGGTTGCCGAATTCGTTGGCCAGGTCGGAGTTGATCCGGCCGACGATCGCGTCGTGGCTGTAGCTGCCGTCCTGCCCGTAGGAGATCTCGCGCAGCAGGAAGAAGCGCACCGCGTCCACGCCGTAGGTCTCGACCAGTTCCAGCGGGTCGACCACATTGCCGACCGACTTGGACATCTTCTCGCCCTTGTTGTACAGGAACCCGTGCACGAAAACGCGTTTCGGCACCTCGACGCCCACCGACAGCAGGAACGCCGGCCAGTACACGGTATGGAACCTGGTGATGTCCTTGCCGATGATGTGCACGTCGGCGGGCCAGAACTTCTGGAACGCAGCGGATTCCGTGTTCGGGAAGCCGACGCCGGTGATGTAGTTGGTGAGCGCGTCCACCCACACGTACATCACGTGATCGGGATGGCCGGGCACCGGCACGCCCCAGTCGAAGGTGGTGCGGGAGATGGACAGGTCCTTCAGACCGGCCTTGACGTAGCTGACGATCTCATTGCGACGCGTTGCGGGCGCGATGAATTCGGGATGCTCCTCGTAGAGCGCGAGCAGCCGGTCCTGATAGGCGGAGAGCCGGAAGAAGAAGTTCGACTCCTCGGTCCAGGTGACGGGCGTCTTCGACTCGGTGGAGATCCGGGTGCCGTCGTCGAGCACCGTGGTCTCTTCCTCGGTGTAGAAGGCCTCGTCGCGCACCGAGTACCAGCCCGAGTAGTTGCCGAGGTAGATGTCGCCGTTGGCGAGCATCCGCTCCCACAGCGCGACGCTGGACGCCAGGTGGTCCTCGTCGGTGGTCCGGATGAACCGGTCGTAGGAGATGTCCAGGGTCTTGTCCAGCGCCTCGAACACGTCGGAGTTGCGGCTCGCGAGCTCCTCCACCGGGACGCCCGCGGCGACCGCCGCCTGCTGCATCTTCTGACCGTGCTCGTCGGTGCCGGTCATGAAGAAGACGTCGTATCCATCGAGCCGCTTGAAGCGGGCGATGGCGTCGGCCGAGATGTACTCGTACGCATGGCCGATGTGCGGCGCACCGTTCGGGTAGGCGATGGCCGTGGTGATATAGAAGGCGGGGCGGTCAGCTTCGCTCATGGTGTGTCTACTGTAATGGCCGTGGTTTCCTACGCTCACGCGAATATCCGCCTGGCTGATTCGCTGGTCGCCGCGGCTCTGCCGACCGGTGCCGATTCCGCTGTGACGGGCGGTTTTCGATGAGTAGCAAGCGTCCCGCCCCGGACTTGCCCGAGCCGCTGTCCCCGATCATCGACGCGCACACCCACCTCGACGCGTGTGGTGCCACCGACGCGGCCTCCACCGCCGTGATCGTGGACCGCGCCGCCTCCGTCGGCGTCGGCCAGGTCGTCACGGTGGCCGACGACCTCGCCGCCGCGCAGTGGGCCGTGCAGGCCGCCAACTGGGACCCACGCGTCTACGCCGCGGTCGCGCTGCACCCCACCCGCGCGAACGCGCTCGACGACGCCGCGAAGACCGAACTCGAACGCCTGGCCGCCGACCCTCGCGTGGTCGCGATCGGCGAGACCGGCCTCGACTACTACTGGCCGGGCAAGCTCGACGGCTGCGCCGACATCGAGACCCAGATCGAGGGCTTCCGCTGGCACATCGACCTGGCGAAACGGCTGCGCAAACCGTTGATGATCCACAATCGCGAGGCCGACCACGATTTGCTGACGGTGCTGCTGGACGAGGGCGCCCCGGCCACCGTGATCTTCCATTGCTTCTCTTCGGATACCAACATGGCGCTGGCCTGCGTGGCCGAGGGGTATGTGCTGAGTTTCTCCGGCACGGTGAGTTTCAAGAATGCGCACGAACTGCGCGAAGCCGCCAAAGTTGTGCCCGACGAGCTGATTCTGGTCGAAACGGACGCACCGTATTTAACGCCGCATCCATTCCGTGGTGCTCCCAACGAACCATATTGCTTGCCGTACACCGTGCGCGCGCTGGCGGAACTACGCGAAACGGACCCGGCCGAATTGGCAAAGATCACCACGGCGAACGCGCGCCGCGTCTACGGAATCTGACCAATCCGCTATTTTCCGGCAATTGGAATACCCGCAAGGGGGCTGGATATACGTGGTGTGTCCTAGGTCACAACGATGGGTATATTTCGTGATCAACCTGCGGTAGCGATATCTGTTCGTGATATTGAAAGACCCAGCTGAAGCAAGTGAAGGTTGTCTACCCCCGAACCCCTCGTTATCGTACTGTGACCATGGCCCATCCGTCACCCGCCCGCCGCCCCGCACGGGATCGCTCCGCGATGCTGTGGCCGGTCACGCGAATCAACCAGTCTCGCTCGCCGCTGCTGTACGCAGCGGTCGGTGCGCTGTTGATGACGCTGATCGTCGGCGCCGGGCTGGCCATCGTGAACCGCAAGACGGTGACGGTCGTCGTCGACGGTGAGAAGCGCGTCGAGACGACGATGTCGCTCAACGTCCGTGGTGTGCTGCGGGCCGCCGGGTTCGCCGTGACCGAGCGCGACCGGGTGGCTCCCGGGCTCGCCGCGAAGATCGGCGACGGCGCCACCATCACACTCAACCGAGCGCGTGAGGTCAAGCTCATGGTCGACGGTCAGGCGCGCACTGTGTGGACCACCGGGCTGACCGCGGGCGAGGCGCTCGAGCAGCTGAGCCTGCCCAAAGAGGTGTACGTGTCGCCCGCGCGCAACGAGAAGCTGCCGCTGGAAGGCGCCGCGCTGAACGTCGCGACGCCGCGATCGGTCTCGCTGCTCGACGGCATCGGTGCGCCGGTCGACGTCCGGCTGGCCGCGCCGACGGTCGGCGAATTCCTTGCGGTGGCGGGCGTTCCGCTGATCGAGCAGGACACCGTCGAGCCCGCCGCGTCCACCCCGCTGACCGACGGCACGCGAATCACGGTGACCCGCAAGCGGATCGAGAACCGGACCGAGACGCTGCCGCTCGACCCGCCGGAGAACGTGATCGAAGACCCGACCATGAACATGAGCCGTTCGGTGGTGGAAACCCAGGGTGCGCCCGGCGTCCAGGACGTCACCTTCGCGGTCACCATGGTCAACGGCACCGAGGTGGACCGCAAGCCGATCGGCTCCACCGTGACGATCACCGCGCAGCCGAAGACCATCCGCAAGGGTGCCAAGCCGGGCACCGAGGTGCCGCCGGTGCGCGACGGCTCCACCTGGGACGCGCTGGCCCGCTGCGAATCCACCGGCAACTGGAACATCAACAACGGCAACGGTTATTACGGCGGCATCCAGTTCGACCAGGGCACCTGGGAACGTCAGGGCGGCCTGAAGTACGCACCCCGCGCCGACCTGGCCACTCGCGAAGAGCAGATCGCCATCGCCGAGATCACCCGCGCCCGTCAGGGGTGGGGCGCCTGGCCCGCCTGCACCAGCCGCCTCGGCATCGCTGACTGACCCCCGCCGCACGTTGCTGCGGGGTGAGTGCCATTACGGTCGGCACCCTTGGTGTTGCCTTGGATTCGCTAGGCGGTCACGCTGAGCTGGCAGTATCTCGTTGATCTGTACACTCGTCCAGGTTTGTGACGATGTGGGTCGGGTCAGTGAGGTGTGGTCTATGCGGGTTGTTCAGGTGTGCAGGCGAGCGGTGGCGGTGGCCACGTTGTCGGCCAGTGCGGCGTTGTTCGTGAATGTCGCTCCGGCGCAGGCGGAAACTCCTGGGTCGCTGATCTCCGTCGAGGCGCAGCCGGACGGCTGGCACGGGGTATCGGGCGGCTCGGTGCTCGAGTACTGGATGCGCGGCTCGGACGGGACGCCGCGACAGGCCAGCGGCGCGCTGTTCGTTCCGCAGGGCACGCCGCCCGCGACCGGCTGGCCGGTCATCGCCTACGACCACGGCACCAGCGGTCTCGGCGCGGGCTGTGGCGGGCAGTCCGATCCGGCGGGCCATCCGTATCAGCAGATTCGGTCCAAAGAGGATCAGCTGATCCAGCGCATGCTCGATCAGGGCTTCGCCGTAGTCGCGCCCGACTACCTCGGACTCGGCCGCTTCGACACGGGCCCGCACCCCTACCTGGAGGTCGCCAGCGAGGCGACGGCCACCATCGACCTGCTGCGCGCCGCCCGCACCACCCACTCCGAGCTGTCGCGCACCTGGGCGGTCCTCGGCGTTTCGCAGGGTGGCCAAGCCGCGCTCGGCACCGGCCACCTACAGGCCACCTACGCGCCCGACCTGGACTTCCGTGGCACCATCGCGATCGACCCCGAATCGGACGTGGAGAAGGTATTGCCGCTGGCCGGGCCGGTTATCCCCACCGTCCCCGGCACCGACGGCGCGATGAGCTTCTTCGTCAGCATCCTGGCCGGCCTGCGTGCGGCCCGCCCTGACGTGCACGTCGACGACTACCTCACGCCGCAGGGCCGCGCTGTCCTCGACAGCGTCGGCACCCTGTGCCTGGACGGCATCACCGACCGCGTGCGCGGCCTCGGCGTCGGCGACCTGCTCGCCAGACCGCTCGCCGAGGAGCCCATCCGCTCCGCCCTCGACCAGTACCTCACGGTGCCGACCTCCGGCTACAACGCCCCGATCCTGTTGCTGCTCAACGTGACCGACACCACCGTCCCCTCTCCACTACACGCCGCCCTCGCCGCGCAGTTCGCCGCCAACGGCGTCGACTTCCAAACCGTCACCGGCACCGGCAAACACACCCAGCTCAACCCCGCCATGCAAGCAGCCATCGACACGTTCCTCAACCGCATCAAGACCACCCCGTCTCAGCCATAGCCCGCCGACGCCGAGCACAACTTCACCCGCCGCGCATTGCTAAGCGTGCCGCGCACGCAATTGCCAGCTGGTCCCCGCGCGGCCGACAAAAACATGCCCGGCGAACTACGACCGCGCGGCTTGGCGCGCCGCGCAATGTTTGGCGTGCGGCGCATGCGATTGCCGGCTGGTTCGTACGCAGCGGGCGAAGAGGTGCGCAGTGGGCGAAGCCGTGCGCGCGGGTTGATAGGTTCTTGAGGTGTCCGAACCTGAAGTTGCTGCTCGTGGGAGTGCTGCGTTGCTCGGGCCCGCCGAAGTGCGGGTGCTGGCCGAGCGGCTCGGCGTGCGACCGACCAAGCAGCTCGGGCAGAACTTCGTGCACGACGGGAACACGGTGCGGCGGATCGTTGCGGCGGCGGGGGTCGGGCGCGAAGATGTGGTGCTCGAGGTCGGGCCGGGGCTGGGTTCGCTGACGCTGGCACTGCTCGACGTGGTCGATTCGGTGGTCGCCGTCGAGATCGATCCGGTGCTCGCCCGGCACCTTCCGGTGACCGTCGCGGATCGTGCGCCGGAGCTGGCCGACCGGCTGACGGTGGTCGAGGCGGACGCGCTGCGAGTCGCCGCCGCGGACCTGCCGGTCGCACCGACCGCGCTGGTCGCGAACCTGCCGTACAACGTGGCGGTACCGGTGCTGCTCCACCTGCTCGCCGAATTGCCGAGCATCGCAGTCTCTTTGGTGATGGTGCAGGCGGAGGTCGCCGACCGCCTCGCCGCCGCCCCCGGCAGCCGCACCTACGGCGTCCCCAGTGTGAAGGCCGGTTTCTTCGGCACCGTCCGCCGCGCGGGCGCCGTCGGCACCCAGGTCTTCTGGCCGGTCCCGCGCGTCGAATCCGGCCTGGTCCGGGTCGACCGCTACCTCGAACCGCCCTGGCCGATCGACGACGACCATCGCCGCCGCGTCTGGGAGGTTGTCGACGCCGCCTTCGCTCAGCGCCGCAAAACCCTGCGCGCCGCCCTCGCCGGCTGGGCCGGTTCTCCCGCCGAAGCCGAACGCCGCCTGCTCGCCGCCGACATCGCGCCCACCGCTCGCGGCGAAACCCTCGACACCGCAGCCTTCGTCCGCCTCGCCGCCCAGGGCTGACCACACCGCGCGTGCGAATGCCGGACAATCGGTCCGCGTGCGGCCGAGGTCGGGCCATCGGCCCGTTAGGCTGGCGCGGTGCCTGGGATCGTTGCGAAAGAAGTGCAGGTTCGTCGACTCGGTGTAACAGATCTGGCGGCCTGTCTGGATCTCGCGGCGGATCGTTCGTGGCCGCGGGAAGAAGCCAAGTGGCGGCTGCTGCTGGAACTCGGCGGCGGCTACGGGATCGATGACCCAGATGGGGGTTTGGCGGGAACGGTCTTCCTGACCGAGGTGACACCGGGGATCGGCGCGGTGGGCATGCTGCTGGTGGCCAGCCGATATGGCGGCCGTGGCCTGGGCTATCGCTTGATGAACGAGGCGCTGAGCGCTGCGGATTGCGCAACTGTGTTCTTGTATGCGACCGAGGCGGGTCTGCCGCTGTATCGGAAGCTGGGATTTCGGATCGTGGATGAAATCGCCAAGCACACTGGAGTTTTCAAACCGGCATCCGCACCGGCACCAGGCGTCCGACTCGGCAATACCGAGGACTTGCCGACGCTGGCCAGGCTTGATCGGCAGGCGTTCGGTGCCGACCGGACCGTGCTGCTGCGGCGCTTGCTCCCCATGGCCGAACGGGTGGCGATCGCGGATGAGGGTTATGCGGTTGCTTGGCGCAATCTCGGCACTGTGCATGTCGGGCCATTGGTCGCGAATTCGACGAGTACCGCGAGTGCATTGCTTGATGCCGCTCTCCCAGAAGAGAATTCGACGACGCGCGTTGATGTGTGCGCTAACGCGGGCGCCGAGCTCAGCAGCTGGTTGGCCAAGCGTGGCCTGACCGCCCATCCGTCGTCCCCGCTCATGGTGCGCGGCGCGGATCTGCCCGGAAATCGCGCGATGCTGCTGGCGCCTTTCACGCAGGCGCTCGGCTGATCGTCCAATACTTGTTGCAGCACAAGGGCTTTCATTGAATAGAGGTCACGCTGGTGTTCAGCCGAATGAGCGCAGACGCAGGCTGTTGGTGACGACGAAGGTGCTGGAGAGGGCCATCGCGGCACCGGCGAGCATGGGGTGGCGGAAGCGTCCGTACGTTGGATCGCCAAGCTGAACGAGCGCTTCATCCCGGGCATTCCGGCCTGCCCGAAGATCAGCGCATACAGCGACCAGCTGAACGCGGCCGGGGTGCCGACCGACACCAGCGTGTGTCGAGGTGGCGTGCCGGGCATTCGTCCACGCCGCACGATGGAACCCGGCGCTACCCAATACCACCACCGGTGTGGTGAGCGCGAGCGAAACCCATTGCCAGTTATCGAATTGCGGCGGAGGCGCCATCGCCGAGACGAGCACCGGCAGGGCAAGCACCAGACTGATCAGCAGTCTGCGACGCTGTGAACCAAAGGTGGCGTACTGGACGGTTTGTGTTGCGGCCGAACTGAATACGTGCGCCGCGTACCCCGCATCGACAACGTGTTCTACCAGTGAATCTGGCGAGACAGATTGTGGATAACGTACCTTTGCCTTTTCTGTGGCGGAGTTCACCGTCGCCGTGACGCTATCGATTCGGTTGAGCCGCTTCTCGATCCGCGCGGCACAGGAAGCGCAGGTCATCCCGCCGATCTCCAGCTCGATCGAGCGCAGGTCGGCGGGGGCGGACATCAGTGCCCGCCACCCTTACGCAGTGCGCCGCCGGATGTGGATGGGCCTGTGGATGATTCGACCGTAGGTGTTTCCATGGTGAACTCGGCGGTGTGTACCGCGCCGCCGTGCGAGAAGTCTAGATACAGCCGATAGTCGCCCGCACTCGGGGCCTGTGCATGGAACGCGACCTCGGGTCCGGCGGGGGTGCGGCCGACTTCACCCTCCGGATGCACGTGCAGATAGGCGAGGTCGTTCGCGCGCAACGCGCCGAGATGCGCGTAGGCGCCGAGATACGGTTCGAGATCGGTGACCGGTGTGCCGTCGCGGGTGATCGTGAACTGCAGCTCGCTGCCCGCGGTACTGAGCCCGCCGGTCGCGGTGACCTGGTAACCGTCCACTGTCGCGGTTCGCGTAGGCGGCGGAAGCGGTTGCGGCGTAACTGTTCCCGCCACGGTGACGGTCCGGCTGAGCACCAGTCCGGTGCCGTCGGCATCCGGCACGAAGTCGGTGAATACGCGATAGGTACCCGGCTGCGCCCAGGTCCAATCGATCGACCAGGTGCCCGCCGCGTCCATGGTCGGATGCACGTGCCGGTATCGCGTGGCATCGGACCGGACGACGATCAGGTGCAGCTTCTTGTCGTGCTGGGTGCGGAACCGGACGACCGGCGCGCCGTCCGGCCCGGCGATCCGAAAGCGCAGGGCACCGGCCTGATTCGGCTCCCTCGGCGCGGCGAGGTCGGCGAGGGTGTAGCCGGATCGACTCTCCGACAGTCCCGTGTCCGACCCGGCCGGGTGCGCCATGTCGTTCGGTGCGGGCTCGGCCGGATCGCCCACCAGGGCGCCGATGCCGAGCGCGATACCGAACAACACGACCAGCGCACCGCCGAAGGCGACGAACTTCAGCCGGTCCTGCATCAGACCGTGACCTCGTAGCCTGCCTCGTCCACGGCGGCGACGATGTCGGCGTCGGCGATCGGCGCCGCGCTGGCCACGGTGACCGCGCCGCTGGCCAGATCGACGTCGACACTGGTGACACCGTCGATCTTGCCGATCTCCGTCTTGACGGAGCTCACGCAGTGCCCGCAGGTCATCCCCGTGACGGTGTAGGTGGAACTGGGCATCTCCGACTCCTTCGCTCATTCTCCATCATACGGGCCGGGGGTACCCCGACCCGACTGAACATACCCCCAGTGGGTATCACGCGCAAGTGGTCGATCGCCGCTCATCGCGCGCGCAACGACCGTACTGCCAGCGTCGCCGCGGCGACGAAAACCGCTCCTAGCGCGGTGATCACGATCTGCGGCTGGTCGCGCGTCGCGTCACCCGCCGTGAGGTAGATCCCGACGTTGATCAACCAGTGCCCGACCGCCGCGACCAGCACTCGCTGCCAGCAGCTGCCGGTACCGAGCGCGCCCAGCAGCGTCGCGAACGCCATCGCCGAGACGAAGAACGACACCGCGACCACCGGGCCCGCGCCGTACGCCTGCACATGCCACAACGCCCACACCGCGCCGGTTACCGCGATCGCCGCGAACCGGCGCATTCGTGTTTCGAGCAGCGGTTGCAGGAAGCCGCGCCACCCGATCTCCTCGCCGGTCGCACCGATGAACTGGACTACGACGAACGCCACGAAGGGCACCCCGCCGACGGCAACCGGTCCGACCAGATCGGGCCCCGCCAATGCCGTTGCCCCGGCTATCAATAGTCCGAGCAACAAGCACGCCGCCACGATGTAGCCCAGATTGTCGCGAACCTGCCGGGTGGATACCGGTGCGGGAAACAGTGGGCCGAGAACTGTGCGGCCGACGAGCCAGGTAGTCAGCGCGCCTAGCGCCGGGGCGAACTGGACCAGCGACAATGCCGCCGGATCGATGCCCGAAACCGGTTGCAGCGCAAGCATTGCGACCGAGCCGAGCAGCGTGGTCAGGACGAAGGTCCCGATGAAGGTCCAGAAGATTCGGCCGCTCGGCGCCGAGGTCGACTGCTCGGTCCGCACTGCGTCGACGGCCGGACCGGTGGGAATTTCAGGCTGAGCTATCACCGGAAAATCGTCACACTGCGCATGTGCTGTGCGGCTCACTCGTCAGAGCCATTTATCCTGCGGCGCTGTCATCCTTGCGGTGTCGTCCGCCCCCAGCCATACATGGCCAATTCGGCAACCTTCGCCAATTCCGCTCGGCTCGCGCCATCTCGGGCGGCGTGTGACATCCCTTGCAGCACCGTGCCTATGTAGCGAGCCAATGTTGGTGCGTCGTCCGCGGTGACCAGGACGCCCGCGTCGATGTCGGCCTGAATCCGTTCGGTGAACAGCCCGAGATTCCGACTGCGCATCTCGCGCAGCAGGTCGGCGATCTCACCGCTGTTGGTGTTGAGGCCCGCGCTGATCACCAGGCAGCCGCGCGGGCAATCGGACCGGGTGTATTCCGCCGCCGCTTCGCGCAAGGTGCGCCGTACCGCCGCCTCGGCGGTCGGTTCCTCGGTGAACGCGCGCTCGATGAAATTGCCGTACTGCGCACCGAAGCTCTGCACCGCCGCCTTGAACAGCGTCGCCTTGTCGCCGAATGCCGCGTAGAGGCTGGGGGCGCCGATGCCCATCGCGGTGGTCAGGTCGCCGATCGAGGTGGCCTCGTAACCGCGTGCCCAGAACAGCCGCATCGCCTTGTTCAGCGCCGCGTCCCGGTCGAACGAACGCGGCCTGCCTCGGGTCGTGGTGTTCATGAAAATCATTCTATAGCGATCGCTAGAGAATGTGTTAGTGTCCCAGTTCTGTAGTGATCGCTAGAGAAAGGGGCCCACGATGGGCGCACTGACAGGCAAGACCGCGCTGGTAACGGGAGCGAGCCGGGGCATCGGCCGCGGCATCGCCGAACGGCTCGGCCGCGACGGGGCGCGGGTCGCGGTGCACTTCAACGGGAACGAGCAGGCGGCCAAGGAGGTCGTCGCCGCGATCGAGGCCGAGGGCGGTTCGGCCTTCGCGATCGGCGCCGAACTCGGTGTACCCGGCGACGCCGCGGCGCTGTGGTCCGCCTTCGACGCGCACGCCGACGGCGTGGACATCCTGGTCAACAACGCGGGCACCGACGGCATCCGCGAACCGATCGAAGGCACCGACGAGGCGGCCTACGACCAAGTCTTCGCGGTCAACGCCAAGGCGCCGTTCTTCATCACCAAGCTCGGCCTGGATCGGATGCGCGACGGCGGCCGCATCGTCAATCTCTCCACCGGCCTCACCCATGGCGCGCGCATGCCGGAGCTGATCGCCTACACGATGACCAAGGGTGCGATCGATGCCTTCAGCAGCGTGCTGGCCAAGCAGGTCGGCGTGCGTGGCATCACCGTGAACGCGGTGGCCCCCGGCATCATCGACACCGACATGAACGCCGGGTTCCTGAACAATGCCGAGACGGTGGCGGCAGTCGCGGCGATGTCTCCGCTGAAGAAGCTCGGCCAATCCGCCGACGTGGCCGATATCGTCGGATTTCTCGCCTCCGACGACGCGCGCTGGGTTACCGGACAGTGGATCGATGCCACCGGCGGGGGGCTGCTGTAACCGAATGATTCACAGCGGGTGAAAGGCCGATATCGACCCGCGCGACCGTCGGAGGCACCCGTTAGGCTTGGGCACCGTGCTGTCAGTTGTCCCGAGCCCCATCACCGTGCGCGCGCCGTCGAAGGTGAACCTCCACCTCGGAGTCGGTGACCTGCGTGCCGATGGGTTTCACGACCTGACAACGGTGTTCCAGGCGCTGTCGCTGAGCGACGACGTGGAGATCGCCCCGGCGAGCTCGCTGGCCGTGCGCGTCTCCGGCGAGGGCGCCGCCGACGTGCCGACCGACCGCACCAACCTGGTCTGGCAGGCGGCGGTCCGGCTCGCCCATCTGGCGGGCCGGGCCCCGCTGGTGGAATTCGCTATCGCCAAGGGCATTCCGGTGGCGGGCGGGATGGCGGGCGGCAGCGCGGACGGCGCCGCCGCGCTGGTCGGTCTCAATGAGCTATGGGATCTCGGGCTCACCCGCGACGAACTCGCCGCCGTGGCCGCCGAGCTCGGCAGCGACGTGCCGTTCGCACTGCACGGCGGCACGGCGCTCGGCACCGGACGTGGCGAACGATTGCTTCCGGTGTTGTCCCGCAACAGCTTTCACTGGGTACTCGCGCTGGCCAAGGGCGGGTTGTCCACCCCGGCGGTCTTCGCGGAACTCGATCGGTTGCGCGAGAACGGTTCTCCGCCACGGCTAGGCGAACCGCAACAGCTGATGCAGGCGTTGGCCTTCGGTGACCCGAAACAGCTTGCGCCGCTGCTGGGTAACGATCTGCAAGCGGCCGCGCTGTCGCTGAAACCGGAACTGCGCCGTACGTTGCGCGCCGGCGTCAACGCGGGCGCGCTCGCGGGCTTGGTCTCCGGCTCCGGCCCCACCTGCGCATTCCTTTGTGAGAGTGAGGAATCCGCAGTATCGGTAGCAGCCGAACTGGCCGGCGCGGGCGTCTGCCGCAGCATCCGCACCGCAAGCGGCCCCGTCCCCGGCGCCCGCGTCCTCACCAGCGAGCCCCCCGTCAAACGCTGACCCCGTGCCGACCGAAGGGCGCCTTCGGTCGGTTGGTTGAGTTCAGGCGATGACGTCGGCCAGGCGGTCGACCTGGTCGGGGTCGGCGCCGTAGCAGTAGAGCATGACTTCGTCGGCGCCGAGGTCGTCGAATTGCTTTATGGCGGAACGGATTGCGTCGGGGGTGGTGAGCATGCCGTCGAGCATGTAATCGGCGCGGCCGCTGAATTCGTAGTAGCCACCCATCGAGGCGCGGGCCTCGTCGATCAGGTGCTGGTCGCCGAGCGCGACGTTGACCTGGGCGACGATGCGCGGGGCACCGGCGCGGCCGTGGTCGGTCCAGGACTTGCGCACGGTGTCGAACAAACGGCCTGCCCAGGCGGCCGGGGCGGCGGCGAGAAAGCCACCGCCCCAACGGCCTACGCGTTCGAGTGCGGCGGGCTGGAAGCCGCCGAACAGGATCTCGGGGCCTTCGGGAAGCAGGGGCGTCGGGCCGATCGGACCGCAGTCGGGGCCGTACGGCGCGCCCGACCAGATGCGGCGCATGATCTCCAGCTGTTCATCGAGGCGGCGGCCGCGGGTTTTCAGGTCGGTGCCGGAGGCGAGGTGATCGTCCTCGCGACCGCCGACGCCGAGGCCGAGCACGAAGCGCCCGCCGGACATCCGGTCCAGCGTCGCGGCCTGCTTGGCGAGCAGTGACGGCTCGCGCAGCGGCGCGATGAGCACCTCGGTCTGCAGCTTGATGCGGGAGGTGGCGCCCGCGGCGATGGCGAGGGCGACGAGCGGTTCGGGATTGTCGTAGACGAGCCGGTCGAGCAGGCCGAGGGTGGAGAACGGGCCGGCCTCGGCGCGGCGGGCCCAGTCGAGCAGAACGGTGGGGTCGGAGATGGGCAGACCGAGACCGACGTGCATGGGAGAACCTCCGTGGGAGAAGCGAACTGGATCGTGCCGCCCTCTCGCCTCGTCATCCGAGGTGGGCTCCCAATCTGCGGCTTTGTTCTGGAGAGCGCCTATTTTACTAACTTCGTTCGTGACGAACGTTGTTCGTTGATATCAATCTAGACGAACATCGTTCGTTCCGCAAGAGACGCTTGGCGCGGGGAGGTGGATGAGCGGGTTCGGGGAGCTCAGTACGCTGGCTCAGGGCACGCAACTCGCCCGCCGCTGCAAGAACCGGAAGGATTCATGTCCAACCTGATCAACCTCGAGCAGGTCTCCAAGAGCTTTGGGATCACGCCGCTGCTGGACAACGTATCGATGGGCGTCCATGCGGGCGAGCGTATCGGTGTCGTCGGTCTCAACGGCGGCGGTAAAACCACGCTGCTCGAGGTGCTCACCGGGCTGGAGCCGCCGGACAGCGGACGGGTCAGCCGCGTCGGCGGGCTGCGGATCGCGACGGTGACGCAGCGCGGCGTGCTGCCGCCCGGTTCGACCGTCGGCGATGTGGTGCTGGCCGGTCTGGCCGACGACGCGATGACAGACGACGTCGCCGAACACGAATGGGCCGCCAATCCGCGCATCCGTTCGGTGATGGAGGGCATCGGCATCGCCGGGCTCGGCCTGCAGACCTCGATCGACAATCTGTCCGGTGGTGAGCGTCGCCGAGTCGCGCTGGCCGCGGCCCTGGTTCGCGATCTCGATCTGCTGGTGCTCGACGAGCCGACCAACCACCTCGACGTCGAGGGCGTGCAGTGGCTGGCCGAGCATCTGCTGAACCGCCGCAGCTCGCTCGTCGTCGTGACCCACGATCGCTGGTTCCTCGACACCGTCGCCACCAACACCTGGGAGGTCGTCGGCGGCAAGGTCGAAACCTACGAGGGCGGCTACGGCGACTGGATCTTCGCCCGCGCCGAGCGCGCCAGGCAGGCCGACGCCTCCGAGGCGCGACGCGCCAACCTGGCCCGCAAGGAACTGGCCTGGCTGCGCCGCGGCGCGAAGGCGCGTACCTCCAAGCCGCGTTATCGGGTGGAGGCGGCCGAGGCGCTGATCGCCGATGTGCCCGCGCCGCGCGACAGCGTCTCGCTGGCCGCGTTCGCGCGAAAGCGGCTGGGGCGCGTCGTCATCGAGCTCGAGGACACCACCCTCACCACCCCGGACGGCCGAGAGTTGGTGCGCGACTTGACCTGGCGGCTCGCGCCGGGGGAGCGGGTCGGCCTGGTCGGTGTGAACGGCTCCGGCAAGACCACCCTGCTGCGCACGCTGGCCGGCGAGACGGAACCGGCGGTGGGCAAGCGGATTCAAGGCCAGACGGTGCAGATCGGTTGGCTGCGCCAGGAACTCGACGATCTGCCGACCAATATGCGGGTGCTGGAGGCGGTGCAGCAGGTCGCGCAGCGAATCATGCTCGGCGACAAGGAGATCTCGGCGGGTCAGCTCGCCGAACGGCTCGGCTTCACCCCGGCGCGGCAGCGCACCCCGGTCGGCGATCTGTCCGGTGGCGAGCGGCGCAGGCTGCAGCTGACCCGCATCCTGATGGCCGAGCCGAACGTGCTGCTGCTCGACGAGCCGACCAACGACCTGGACATCGACACCCTGCAACAGCTCGAGGACCTGCTCGACAACTGGGCGGGCACTCTGGTCGTCATCAGCCACGACCGCTACCTGATCGAGCGTATCTGCGATTCGACCTGGGCGCTGTTCGGCGACGGCAAGCTCACCAACCTGCCCGGCGGTATCGACGAGTACCTGAAGAAGCGTGCCGCACAGGGCGATACGGTGATTCGCTCGGGCGACACGAAGGCCGCACCGGTCACCGACGCCGCGACCCAGCGGGCCGCGCGCAAGGAACTGTCCAAGCTGGAACGCTCGATCGAGAAGTTCGACGAACGCGAGCGGCAGCTACACGCCGCGCTGGCCGAGGCCGCGACCGACCCGGACAAGCTGGTCAAGCTCGGGGCCGAGCTCAAGCAGGTCGTCGCGGAAAAGGAAGCGGCGGAGGAACGTTGGATGGAGCTGGCGGACGGCTGACCGGTCGGTCAGTGTCCGGCGGCGCGATCGTCTTGAATCGCGACCGGCAGGCAGGTCCGCACGAAGTCGCCACCGAACCCGGTGAGCGCCACGCTGCGGTAGACCACCTTCGTGCCGAAGCCGGAGCGCTTCAACAACTCCCGCACCGGTCCCTGCGCCTCCAGCAGCTGGTACCGGTGCGGGTTGCCGACCGGCTCGCGCGCGTGCTCGACCAGTCCGAGCCTGCGCAGGTTGGTCAGGTACTGCTGGATCCGGTTCGGAAAGCGCAGCCCGGCCTGCTCGCCGACCAGCGTCAGCATCGAGCCGACGCGTTCCGCGCCGAGCGCGCGGGGGCGTCCGGTGCGGATGTCGATCGAGGGCTGTGGGCCGTCCAGGTGCAGGAAGCGCAGGATCCGCGCCTCGTCCGGGGTCAGCTCGGCCAGCATGCCCGCGAACGCCGGATGGTTCTCCTCGTCGCCGTGCGTGCTCGCCGATAAGCGCAGCAGTGCGGCACCTTGCTCGCGCAAGGTGGGAACGGTTTGCGCGGCAGGCTCATTCGGTGCCTCGGTGAAGCCGAGCGCTTGGCGCAGCCGGTCACGCACCTCGGACTCGGCCTCGGCCAACACTTCTCGCGGCGGAACGCCTTGGATGCTGCGGCGCACCACCGTCGAGGTGACGCCGAGCGCGGTGCCGAGACTCCACGCGGTCATCCCGGTCGCCGCGGTCCAGGCCACCCTGGCCACGCCGGTGGCCGCGCGCACGCCCGCGATGGGATAGGGCACCCGCGAAGATGATTCGTCATGTTGGACGACGTCGCGATTCGGCCGCCGCGCGATCTCCGTCGACGGCGCAGCCTCCTCGGGGGAGTGCTCGACGTCCCCGGCATCGTCGCCGGAGTCGGATTTCGCTACAGCCATATGGTCGCCACTCCTGTTCCGAATATCAGAATATGAGCGTATCCGGCGAACAGGCCCAACACGCCGCCATGGAGAAAAAGCAGCCACTCATCTTGCTTGATGGCCGATCGCAGCATGTCGACGAAGTCCGGCGGCTTCAGTGCCGCCATCTGTTTGGCGATGTAGGCGTTGATCTGGCGGCCCTGGCGGACGTTGAACTCCGGGTCGGCGAAGGCGATCGGGGCGATGGCCATGGCCTCGGCGGTGAAGGTGTCCTGCAGCGAGTCGTAATCGCGGCTACCGAGCATGAACTTGACCGCAGGCCTGGCCGGCCCGAGCGCCAGGTCGGCGGCCGGGCGGAGGGTGTCCTCGAGCATCTGGATGGTGCGATCCGAGCGCGGGCCGTTGAGCAGCTCGTCGCCGATATTGGCGACCGTGAGCACCTGGCTGGACACCAATTCCGCGTAGCCGTCGGTGATTTCGGACTGGCGCTTGATCAGCAGCCCCTGCCGCCACGGGCACCACCACTTCGGGTAGGCGGGCGCGAAGATCATGTTGATGCCGACCCAGTTGACCACCCAGCCGATCACCACCCCGCCGATCGGCAGCACGACCAGCGTCGACCACCCGGTGAAATGCAGGATGGCGACCAGCACGACGCCCATCGGCGCGCCGAAGTAGAAACCGAAGTTGATCATGAACCGCAGCTCTTTCGCGCCGAGCACTTGGAACAGCGTGTTGAGCAGTTGCGGCCTGCCCTGGAAGTAGCGAATCACCATCTGCTTCACGTCGAGCAGTTGATCAATATTCGCGCCTAATTCATCGGTCAGCTCGCGCAGAATATCCGGCAGTTGCTGACGAACCCTGGCCTGCACCATGTCTCGAACTTGGCTCGGCAGGTTGTACCAGAGCTGTGGATGTTCGCGCTTGAGAATATCTTCGACGATGGTCTGGATCTGTTCGTCGGCGATGCTCGCGAGATGTTCGGCGAGCTTGTCCGGCTCCAGCTCTCGATAGAAATCGGCGACGCTGCCCAGTTTTGCCAAGCCCTTGTCGACCGCGATGCTCGCCATCTTGTCCGCGCGCGAGGGGACGATGCCCTGCCAGCCGAATCTGCCGTCGTAACTCAGTAGCGGCAGTACCTGAATTCTTTTGGGCAGGAAGGGATACAGCGCGCGAAGTCCTGGTAGTCGGAAGCCATGGAAGGCGATCGGCTGGAACAGCATGAGCACGCCGGTCCAGTTGGTGATGTACCCGATGATTCCCGTGAAAAGTGGGATAGTCAGAAGCTCTAGCAGGATTGTTGGGTGGACACCGAACACACTCTCTAACACGACACCCTCCTGCCGACACACCGGTGACCGCCGCCTCACCGGAACATCAAAGTAGCACCATGTCGGCACCGGGACCTTATTGTGAGGGGAACAGCTGGGTCTACCTCGAGTGCGTGCTGCCACAGTGGCGCACGCCGAGATATCGGTCACAGTGTTTGTGTGCAATGCCGCATCGGCTGAGACCGACGGCGAGAATGACCAGCGACACAGGGGGAAGTAATCTGTGGGGCGGGATTCGTTCACCTGGCGATATCGGAGTATGACGTGGCAGACGACAGGACCGGACAGGACATCGCTCGAGCCGGTTCTCGCGCCGTTGAGCGCAGCTCGGATGTCGAACAGCGGCAGATCAGCAACGAGGCACGGTTGATTCGCGGCGTATTCCGCGCGGCCGGACTCGCGGCGGGCAGTGTGGTGCGCGGCGGTCAGTGGGCGGTCGGCACCACCTTCGAGGTCACCAAGGAGATCACCCAGGCCGCGCTGGACGGTGAATCGTCCGCCGATATCGCCGAGCGAACCGGAAATGCGTTGCGCTCCATAGCCCGTAGCGCGCTCGGCGTCACCGAGGGTTCGGTGCGCGAGATCGTCAGCTACGTGCCGACGCCGAACGGGCCGGGCAACCACAGCGGCGCGCAGCAGCATGCGCTCGCCGTCGGCTCCTACCTTCGTTCGGCGAGCATCGATGAACTCCGCCGTCGCGGCGACGCGCTGCTCGCTCGTTCCGCCGACGTCTATTTCACCGAAGACGTGCACCCCGCCTACGACCGCATCCTCGACGAGCTCGCTCCCGACGAGGCGCGCATCCTGCGCTTCATGGCACAAAACGGCCCGCAGCCCTCGGTCGATGTGCGGACCAACCGGCCGCTGGGCATCGGCTCCGAACTGGTCCAAGGGGATCTGACCTCGGTGCCCGAGCAAGCGGGCGTCCGCTACCCGGATCGGTCGCGCCCCTATTTGATCAACCTCAGTCGGCTCGGACTGACGCTGGTCTCCGACGACCCGGTGGTTCTGAGCCGATACATGGTGCTCGAGGTGCAGCCGGTAGTAGAGGCCGCGCTCAAGAAGGCCGGTCGCGCACCGAAAATCGTGCGCAAGAGTCTGCGTCTGACCGAGTTCGGCGAGGACTTCTGCCGCACCTGCTTCACCATCGCCAACTGACCCGCAGTTGATCTTGGGCGGAATGTCCCCCGATCAGTGATAGCGATCTGATACAAATCTCCCAATTCGTGAAGCCGTTGGCCTTCGGATGGGATTGTTAAGTATGGAGCAGGGAACCGGCGGGCAAGGCCGCGGCGACCCGAATGCGGGTGGCGGGCAGGAGCGGGGTAATCCCCGGATCGATATCGGTCGGCTGGAACGCGGCGACCCGGGGGCGAACGCAGGTGAACAGGAGCGCCGCGAGGGGCGACCTCGTGTCAACGATCGCGGACTCGACGACATCACAGCTATCAGTAGATTGAAGTTCCGCTACCTACGCAGTCTCGACACGAAATCCTGGGATGAGTTCGCGGACACCATGATTCCGGACGCGACCGCCACCTACAGCGAATACCTGCAATTCGAATCGCGCGACGCGTTCCTCGCGTTCATGCGCAATACCCTCGGCCCGCACGTCATCACCGAGCACCGCTGCGACCACCCCGAGATCGACGTCGACGGCGACACCGCGACCGGCACCTGGTACCTCGCCGACACCGTGCTCATCCCCGGCCACAACATGCTGCTGCGCGGCGCGGCCTTCTACTCCGACGAATACGTGCGCTGCGACGACGGCCGCTGGCGAATTTCGCACACCGGTTACGAACGCACCTACGAAGTAGTGCTCTCCCTGAGCGACCTACCCAGCCTGCGCCTGACCTCCAGCCGCTGGGGCCTCATCTCCCGAGAAGACGGTGTCATCTCCGCTGTCGAACGCGACCCGGGCGCACCCCCCGTGCACCGCGAACCAGAAGCAGGCTGACCGAAGGCCCCCTCCAGTCGGCCCCAGCGGGTGCAGGCCCCCTTCGGTCGCCTCAGACCGGTGGCTCGAGTGCAGACTGAAGGCGGCCTTCGGGGGGTGTGGCGGGCCTTCGGTCGGTTAGTCGGCCGTGGCTACCAGTGGCTCGAGGGTTAGTTTCGGGAATTCTTTTTCGATGTACTGCAAGCGCCATTTGTCGCTGAACAGGGCGAGTAGGGCGCCGTCGCTGCGGGTGAATACCTCTACGCCGCGCTGCTTGCCGAGTTCGTCGGCCGATGCGGCGTCGGTGCGCCGGGCCAGCGTGTAGGGCAGGTTGTCCATCTTGGTCTCGACGTTGAACTCGGTGAGCATGCGCGCGGTGACCACCTCGAACTGCATCGGCCCGACGGCCGCGAGCACGGGGGACGCGTCCCCGCGAATGTCGTTGCGCAGCACCTGGACAACGCCCTCGGAGTCCAGCTGATCGATGGCCTTGCGGAACTGCTTGTACTTGCCCGCGCTCTCGGCGCGCAGCACCGCGAAGTGTTCCGGCGCGAACGACGGGATCGGCGGGAACTCCACCTTCTTGTCCACGAACAACGTGTGGCCGG
Source organism: Nocardia sp. NPDC046473 (assembly GCF_040645995.1). NCBI lineage: Bacteria > Bacillati > Actinomycetota > Actinomycetes > Mycobacteriales > Nocardiaceae > Nocardia > Nocardia sp. NPDC046473. The sequence continues at coordinate 773,290 of NZ_JBEYZJ010000003.1, read as the reverse complement.
GGGCCAGTGCCGTCGCGTTCACCAGGCCGACCACGTCGCCCGGGTAGGCGGTGTCGACGGTGTTGCGTTCCCGGCCGAACACGGTCAGCGCGTATTTCGTCGCGAACGGGCGACCGGTCTGCGCATGCGTGACCACCATGCCGCGCTCGAATTCACCCGAGACGATCCGCATGAACGCCAGCCGGTCCCGGTGCGCGGCATCCATACCCGCCTGCACCTTGAATACGACCGCGCTGAACGGCTCGGTGATCTCGCGGGCTCCGCCGTTCACGTCGGGCCTCGGCCCCGGTGCGGGCGCCAACGAGACCAACGCCTCCAGCAGCTGCCGCACACCGAAATTCAGCATCGCCGAGGCATAGATGACCGGGGAGGTCTGCCCCGCGAGGAACATTTCCTGGTCGTGGTCCTGCCCGGTGGCCGAGAGCAGCTCGCTCTCCTCGACCGCGGTGGTCCACGGCTCGCCCTCGCGCGCCTCGGCCTGCGCCGGGGTCAGCGATTCCTCCGGCGCAATGGTCGCGCCGCCCGCGGTGCGGGTGAAGTGGATGTATTCGAGCGGGGCGCCCTCTTCGCCGCGGCGAAGCAGCCCGCGGAAGTCGCCCGCGATACCGACCGGGAGGAACAGCGGGGTCGGGGTGAGGCCGATCCGCTCGTTGATTTCGTCGAGCAGTTCCAGCGGCGCCTGGCCCGGCCGGTCCCACTTGTTGATCACGGTGATGACCGGGATGCCGCGGTGCCGACACACCTGGAACAGCTTGAGCGTCTGCGGCTCCAAGCCCTTCGCGGCGTCGATCAGCATCACCGCGGCGTCGACGGCGGTGAGCACCCGGTAGGTGTCCTCGGAGAAGTCGGAGTGGCCGGGCGTATCGACGAGGTTGATCACGCTGTCCACGTCGGAGCCCTCGGCGCGGTAGTTGAACTGCAGCGCGGTCGAACTGACCGAGATACCGCGCGCCTTCTCCATCTCCATCCAGTCCGAGACGGTGGAGCGGCGGCCGGCCTTACCGTGGATCGCGCCCGCCTCGGAGATCATCCTGGCGTGCAGCGCGAGCGCTTCGGTGAGCGTCGACTTGCCGGCGTCGGGGTGCGAGATCACCGCGAACGTGCGCCGTCGGGAAACCTCGGCGGGCAGTCCCTCAGGGGAGGCGGTCAACGGAACAACCTTTCACAGACGACCGATCGGCAACCTGTCTAATCTACGCGATTGACATTGCCCCGACACGACCTGTGCCCGACCACCCGATTCCAACTGTGCATAACCATTGCGGTATGGTGTTCGGGTTGTCTCGGCGAGGGTGACCGCAGACCTGCTTTTGCGTTCACCGTGATCGACGCGGCTCGGCTTCCGGCCGTCCCCGTTGGTTCTTTCGTCGGACGAGTAGACCAACCTTAGCCAGGGCGGAAACAGACCCTGGCGCACTGTTGACAGCCCGGAACAGCCGTAGGGAGTAGATCCAGTCATGTCCGACGCCAACCTTCTCGAAGCCGCCGTACGCACCGAGTTCGGTAAGGGTGCCGCCCGCCGTACCCGTCGCGCGGGCAACGTTCCCGCCGTGCTGTACGGCCACCAGGCCGACCCGCAGCACCTCTCGCTCGACGCCCGCGCCTTCTCCGCCATCCTGCGCGAGCACGGCACCAACGCGGTGCTCAGCCTCGTCATCGACGGCAAGAAGCAGCTCGCGCTCACCAAATCCGTTGTCGTGCACCCGATTCGCCGCTACATCGAGCACGCCGACCTGCTCATCATCAAGAAGGGCGAGAAGGTCACCGCCGATGTGAACGTCATCATCACCGGCGACGCCGCCCCCGGCACCCTGGTCACCCAGGACGCCACCACCATCTCCATCGAGTCCGACGCGATGAGCATCCCGGAGTCCATCGAGGTCTCGGTCGAGGGCATCGAGGCGGGCACCCAGATCAACGCCAGCCAGCTCACGCTGCCCAAGGGCGTCACCCTGATCGTCGATCCGGAGACCCTGATCGTCAACATCATCGCCGCCCCGCAGTCCGAGGCCGAGGCCGAGGAAGCCGCCGAGGCTGCCGAGGCCGCCGCCGAGAGCGCCGAGTAAGTAGTACCGGAATCGGTTGTCGATGACCGAATCCACCACCGGGCCCGCGCTCGTGGTCGGACTGGGTAACCCAGGAACCGAATACGAGCGGACCCGGCACAATGTGGGGTTTTTGGTCGCCGACGTGCTCGCGGAGCGCGTCGGCGGCCGTTTTGCCGTGCACAAGAAGTCCGGCGCCGACCTGCTGCAGGCCCGCCTCGACGGCCGCCAGGTGCTGATCGCCAAGCCGCGCTCGTTCATGAATCTGTCCGGCCGCCCGGTCGCCGCGCTGGCGAAGTTCTTCTCCGTGCCGCCGACCGAGGTGATCGTCGTGCACGACGAACTCGACCTGCAGTTCGGCGAGATCCGGCTGAAGCGCGGCGGCGGCGAGGGCGGGCACAACGGCCTTCGCTCCATCTCCAGCGCGCTGACCACCAAGGACTACCTGCGCATCCGGATCGGCATCGGCCGTCCGCCCGGTCGGCAGGATCCCGCCGACTATGTGCTCAAGCCGTTCGCGGCGCCGGAACGCAAAGAGGTACCGGTGATCGTCGAGCAGGCCGCCGACGCCGTCGAGCTGTTGCTCCGGGTCGGGCTGGAAGCCGCGCAGAACCGGGTGCATTGATCGTCGCGAATTCGACGCGCTGTCAATGCCTTTCGAAGTGCGCGCCGCCGTTCAGCGGAAGCTGTAACGGGTTTGGCTGAACGGTCGGCGCCAGCTCATCGATCGCCGCTCAGCGCAGGTGGACGGCGGTGGCGGCGCGCCGGAGCTTGCCGGAGGAGGTCTTCGGCAGCGCGCCGGGACCGAGCACGGCCACGGTGCGGGGACGGGAGCCCACCTCGGAGAACACCGCGTGCACGATCTCGCGCTCGATTCGCTTGACCGCCTCGGCATCCTGGTATTCGTTGCTCTCCACCACCACCGCGAAACTCTCCCGTTTCTGCCCGGCGTCCAGGCGCACGGCCACCGCGTTGCCCGGCCGCACGCCGGTCACCCGGGTGGCGGCGCGCTCGATGTCGGTGGGGTAGATGTTGCGGCCGCCCATGATGATGACGTCCTTGATTCGGCCGCACACCACGATCAGGCCCTCGTCGGTGAAATAGCCGATGTCGCCGGTGTCGAGCCAGCCCGCGTCGTCCTGCGCGGGGCGGAAGCCGTTTACCGTGACGTAGCCGGAAGTGACTGCCGGGCCGCGCAATTCGATGATGCCGACGGATCGGCTCGGCAGTTCCTGGCGCTCCGCGTCGACGACCCGGCCCTCCAGATGATCGACCAGGTAACCGAGGGTGGGCAGTCGGCGGATATTGCCGGGATGCCCGTGCGGGTCGGGCACCGGCACCGCCTTGCCGAGCGCCTCCAGCAGGTCGGCATCGATGACATCGAGCACCTGGCCCAGGCCGGGATCCGGAATCGACACGGCCAGTGTGGTTTCCGCCATGCCGTACACCGGGGTGAGCGCCATCGGGCTGAGCCCGAAGCGCTTTCCGGCGGCGGCCAACGTCTCCATGGTATCCGGGTCGACCGGCTCCGCGCCGTTCCACATGTAGCGGACGCTGCTCAGATCGAACGCGCCGTCGTCGGCCTGCTTCAGTCGGCGGGCCAGCAGTGAGTAGGCGAAATTCGGTGCGGCGGTGACGGTTCCGCGATACTTAGCGATCAGCTCAGCCCATAACAACGGGCGCATCAGGAAGTCGATCGGCGTCACGCACACCACCTCGGCGCCGATTTGCATGGGGACACTGAGGAATCCGACCATGCCCATGTCGTGGAACAGTGGCAGCCAGCTGACCATCACGTCCTCGTCGAGCTGGAACTTCACCCGGTCGAACATGGCGTAGGCGTTGACGAAGAAGTTGCCGTGGGTGATCCGCACCGCCTTGGGCGACCCCGTCGAGCCAGAGGTCAACTGCTGCAGGGCGATATCGTCCTCGGCGGTCGGCACCGGGTCGGTATCCACGCCGTCGTGCAGCTGGTCGATCCGCACCACGGTGATACCGCGCTCGCGCAGCAGCGGTTCGGCCGCCTCGAACGGGGCGCCGAGCACCACCGCGCGCGCCTCGATCATGGTCAGCACGGTTTCGGTGTCACGAGCCCAGACGACGAGATCGGTGCGCGGAGTCGGCTGGTGCAGCATGGTGATCGACGCGCCGCGCATCCAAATGGCCTGGCAGGCCGGTGCGATATCGACCGGCAGGCCGGCGAGCACGCCGACGGCGTCACCGTGGCCGATACCCGCCGCCGCGAGGCCGCCGGCCATCCGCCGGGCGATCCGATGGATCTCGCCCCAGCCCTGGCGTCGGGGCGCGTCCGGCTCGCCGGTCACCAGCCCCCGGGTCGACGCCCGCGCCGTCGCATACATCTCGTCGGTGAACCTGCTCAACGTCAACTCCCTCATCACCAGCTGCGGGCCGCCTGTCGACCTGAATCAACTATCCCGCCATTCCGGCGTGGCGTTAACCCTTTTCCCGCGTGTCTGAGTTTGCTGGAGTGTCGCGGATTGGTTATGCCACCGGAGTTCAGCGGAAAGTGGTGGCGTACTGGTCCACGTAGTGACGGCCGGAACGGGCGGCGAGCTCGCGCATCAGCTCGTCGGTGGCCGTGCGCGCGACCTGATGCTGCTCGGCGGGCAGGTAGTAGCGCGGGGTACCGAAGCTGATCCGCACCTTGCCGAAGCGGGGCAGTCGACTGCCACGGGGGTTGACGCGGTCGGTGCCCGCGAGCACGACCGGGATCACCGGGGCGCCGGTCGCCATCGCGACCCGCAGGGTGCCGGTGCGGCCGCGGTAGATCCGTCCATCCGGCGAGCGGGTGCCCTCGGGATGGATGGCCCAGACGCCACCCGCCTCGAGGATGCGCCCGGCGGCGGCGAGCGCGTCGGCCGCGGCGCTACCGCCGGTCCGGTCGACCGGCACCTGGCCTGCCGCCGAGAAGAACCAGCGCTTGCCGCGGCCGCGCAGGCCGGTTCCGGTGAAGTACTCCTGCTTGGCCAGGAAGGTGACCCGGCGCGGCAGCACGAGCGCGAGGTACAGCGAGTCGATCACGGCGAGGTGATTGGCCGCGACGATCACCGGCCCGGTGCGCGGAACATGGTCGAGCCCTTCGACTTCCGGTCTGCCCAGCACCCGCAACAGCGGGCCGAGCAACACGTACTTGAAGAGCTGATACCACACGTAGACCTCCCGTAAAAGAATGTGTAGACATTGTCTACAGCACTGGAGTAGACACTGTCTACCGCTGCATGAGACAGTGTCTCGAGAAAGTCGTTTGCTGACGTGACAACTGATTTCGTCAGGACATGGGTAACTCACCGGGGACGGGCGAACTCGATCCGCACTGTGCCGCCGGTCGCCAACGCCACTGCCGTGGCACCCGAGTCTGGCCTGAATACACGGAGAGGCGGAACAGTGCCGCTGCGGGAACGCCTGGTCGATGCGGCCGTCGATCTGCTGGAAGAGGTCGGTGCGGCGCAATTGGGACTTCGCGCCATCACCAGGGCCGCCGGTGTCTCACATGGGGCACCGCGCAGGCACTTCCCGACCCATCGCGCGCTGCTGGCGGCCGTCGCGGCGCGCGGCTTCGTCGACCTGATCGACCGATTCGCCGCGGCCGCTCCCGATGACGAATCGCCCCGAGATCGCCTGGCGCGCATGAGCGTCGAATACGTCGAGTTCGCCGGTGAGCGGCCGGAGATGTTCACCCTGATGTTCCGGCACGACCTACTCGAAGGCTCCGGCGAGAATCTACGGGCGACCACGCTGCCGCTGTTCGCGCGATACGCGGCCTTGGTGGACGAGGCCGCGCAGCACGGTTCGGTAGCCCCGGCGGAGCGCGCGATCGCCCTGTGGACCAACCTGCACGGCATCGCGACGTTGCAGGCAAATCGCAGTATGCGCTTGATCGCCCCCAACACCGACATCCGCGCACTGCTCAACCGCGCACTCGAACTACACCTCACCTGAAAGCCCACCCAACTAGCCACGCGGGCAACGAAATCCGCACTCTCACTCGGGATCGGCACTGGCTTTAGGGCCCTATTCCGAGTGCAGATCCCGAGACAGAGTGCAGATCTTCACTGACATGGGTCTGGGGGGCGTCGGTGGAGGGATGGTTATAGGTTGGCGACGGCGGCGATGAATCGGTTGAGGTCGTCGAAGCTTACGAAGCAGTGTGGTGAGGCTCGGACTACCGAACTCAGGCCGCGGCCGGTCATGTCCAGCAGGGTGGAGCCGGCGTGGCTGACCGTCACTGTGATGTCTTGTGCGGCAAGCTGATCGCGCACCGCGATGCCTTCGAGGCCGTCGACGGTGAAGGACACGATGCCGCTATGTCGAATGCCGTTGTCGCGCACCGTCACTCCGGGGATTCCAGGGAGCGCCTTGCGTAGGTGCTCGGCGCGGGCGGCGATGGCGTCGTACACGTTCTCGGGCCCGAGGTCGAGCAGGTACTGCACGGCCGCGCCCAGGCCGAGGCGTCCGGCCACATCGCATTCCCAGAACTCGAAGCGGCTGGCGTCGGGGGCGAGGCGGTATTCGTCCGGGCCGACCCATTCCGCGCCGTGCAGATCGAGCCGTCCCGGTTCGAGGGATTGCGCCAATTCCGGTCGGACATAGAGGAATCCGGTGCCGCGCGGTCCGCGCAGCCACTTGCGGCCGGTGGCCGAGAGCGCGTCGACATCGAGCTCGGCCACGTCGATTGCGAGCTGCCCGGTCGACTGGCAGGCGTCCAGCAACACCAGCGCGCCCACCGAATGCGCGATCCGGGTGGCCTCGGCCGCCGGGTTCACCAGGCCGCCGTTGGTAGGCGCGTGCAGCAGCGAAACCAGCTTGACCCGCTCGTCGACCATGGCGGTCAGCGCGTCGAGATCGAGCTGCCCGGTGTCGTCGCTCGGGATCTGCTCGACCGTCGCCCCGGTGGCGCGGGCCCGCTGCAGCGCCGCGATGGCGTTGCTCGCGTAGTCCGACCCGGAGATCAGCACGCGGTCGCCCTCGGCCAGCGGAATCGAGTAGAAGAAATCGGCCCACGAACGAGTTGCGCTGTCGCTCAACGCGATGCTGGTCGGCGCCGCGTTGATGAGCCTGCCGATCGCGGTCTTCACCGCGGCGAGATCGTCGAGGCGTTCGTTCGCGGCGCGGTAGCCGCCGATCGCGGCCTCGCGTCGCAAATGGTCGATGGTGGTGTCGAGGACTACCTGTGGCGGGAGTGACGACCCGGCACTGTCGAGGAATACCGAACCCGGCGCGTCACTGGACGCACAACCCGGAGTGTCGGCTCGGACACGCGCTTCATCCAGCATGATTGCGACTTTAACGGGCAGCGCCGGGCCGAGTCCGGCCGTCCCCGGCTGGTCCCCAGTTCGGATTCTTGTCGATTTCTTGTCGGTGCCGCTCGCTACTCTGGATGGATCGCCGCGAGCGGAACACAGCACGGCCACGCGGTGGTTACAGATCAACAGCGGACACGAAACCACAGCAACTCGGACGCACAACGGAGGTTGGCATGGCGGTCACGCTGGAATCAGAGCTGGTCAGTCGGGTAATCCACGATGGAGAGCTCAACTCGCGAGCCGCCGCCGAGGCGTATATCGGAGGTGTCTGCTTCAAGCAGGGACCACCCACGCTGATCGGCGCCGAGCTCGAATGGCTCACCGTGCAGGGTGAGTGTCAGGCGTCAGGCCCCTCGGCCGCCCCGCGTCCGCAATTGACTGCTCTTGCGGATGCCCTCGGACCTTACGCACCACGGTCCATCGCCCCCGATTCTCCGGAAGAGCCGTTACCAGGGGGCAGCCGGGTCACCATCGAACCCGGCGGTCAGATCGAACTATCCAGCGCACCATTCGCTGATGCCGCGCAGCTGAGTACCTCGCTCCGCGACGATGCCCGCCTCTTGCGGGAACTTCTCCAATCCCGGTCCATCCGAACCGTTTCCGCCGCCGCCGACGCGGACCGCCGCCCCAAGCGGCTGCTCCAGCTGCCGCGCTATCGCGCCATGGAACAGACCTTCGCCGGCATCGGCCCGTTCGGCAAACTCATGATGTGCAATACCGCCGCGACCCAGGTCAGCGTCGATGCGGGGGCCGACCGCGCCGATGTCGCCGCCCGGTGGACCGCGTTGTACGCCATCGGCCCGGCCATGCTCGCCGCCTTCGCCTGCTCGCCCGCCCTGCGCGGGGCACCGGCGGGCGACTGGGCCTCCCAGCGGATGCGGGCCTGGCTGCGCCTCGACAACGCCAGGACCCGGCCGCCGCTGATGGACTGGGCGGATCCGATCGTCGGTTACAGCAGGTGGGCGCTCGACGTGCCGCTGTTGTGTGTGCGAAGACCGGACGGTGATGGGCCGAGCGCGAACGGTCACGGTGCCGACACCGGCTGGTCCCCGCCGCCGGGCGCGACCTTCGCGGACTGGCTCTCCGGCGCCTTGGACGACGAGGTCGGCCGCAGGCCCGATCGCAACGACCTCGACTATCACCTGACCACACTGTTCCCACCGGTCCGCGCGTCCGGGTATCTGGAGGTCCGCTACATCGACGCCCAGCCCGGCGACAGCTGGACCGTCCCGATCCACGTCCTGGACGCGCTCATGTCCAGCCGCACCGTGGTGGCCGAGGCGATCGCCATCGCCGCGCCACTGGCCGGGCATTGGCTCGACGCCGCGCGCCACGGCCTGGCCGATCTGGAGATCCGGGCCGTCGCGGTCGAACTGCTCAGCCTGGCCGCGGCCAACGCGGCATCGGCGGAGGCCGCCAGGGAGATCGAATCCGCCGTCGAGCGATGTCGCGGCGGCCAGGGACCCGTGGCGGAATCCGCCGCGGGCGGTGCCGGGGCGGGCGGTTCCGGAGTCGCCTCGTGACCGACCTGCCGCGAGACGGGGTCGTGCACGAGCGTCCAGTCGTGCCACGAGCCTGCCCGCATTGCCGATCCGACCCGGCGTTCCGAGCTGCGCCGAAGCCGACAGAAACCAACACCGGAGACCTATCGTGACCATTCACCATCCGCCCGCCACGGATAATTCCGACACCGAGCAATTACGTGAGCAGATCGCCGAAGTGCTCACGCGCGCCAGGCAGCGCACGCTCACCCTGACCGACTGCATCGACGAAGCCGAGCTGGTCGCGCAGCATTCGCGGCTGATGAGCCCGCTGGTGTGGGATCTCGCGCACATCGGCAATCAGGAAGAGCTGTGGCTGGTCCGCGATGTCGGCGGCCGCGAGGCGGTGCGCGCCGACATCGACGAGCTGTACGACGCGTTCAAGCACGCCCGCTCGAACCGTCCCGCGCTGCCGTTGCTCGACCCGACCCAGGCCAGGGGCTACGTCGGCACCGTCCGCGACAAGGTGTGGGATGTGCTGGACCGCAGCGACTTACGCGGCTCGCCGCTGGTCGACGGCGGGTTCGCGTTCGGCATGATCGCCCAGCACGAGCAGCAGCACGACGAGACCATGCTGGCCACCCACCAGCTGCGCACCGGCGCCGCGGTACTGACGGCGCTCGCCGTTGCGACCGTGGCCGCGCCCGTCACCGGCGAAGTCGTCATTCCCGCAGGCGAATTCACGATGGGCACGTCCACCGAGCCGTGGGCGCTGGACAACGAGCGCCCCGCGCACCGAGTTCGGTTGTCCGGCTTCGCGATCGACGCCGCGCCGGTGACCAACGAGCAGTACCTCGCCTTCATCGACGACGGCGGCTACGACCGCCCCGAGCTGTGGTCCGACCGCGGTTGGGCGCACCGGCAGGAGGCGGGCCTGGTCGCGCCGCAATTCTGGGAGCGCGACCCCGCCGGGCACTGGTGGCGGCGCGTCTTCGGCGTGCTCACCCCGCTGCGCCCGCACCAGCCGGTGGTGCACCTGTGCTGGTTCGAGGCCGAGGCGTTCGCGAACTGGGCGGGCAAGCGACTGCCCACCGAGGCCGAGTGGGAGAAGGCCGCGCGGCACGACCCGGCCACCGGCGCCGCCCGCCGATACCCGTGGGGCGACGCCGAACCCGACGCCGCCACCGCGAATCTCGGCCAGCGCCACCTGGAACCGGCCGACGTCGGCGCCTATCCGGCGGGCGCGTCCCCGGCCGGTGTGCACCAGCTCATCGGTGACGTCTGGGAGTGGACCGCCTCGGGTTTCGAGCCGTACCCGGGCTTCCGCGCCTTCCCGTACAAGGAGTACTCCGAGGTCTTCTTCGGCGGCGACTATCGCGTCCTGCGCGGCGGCTCCTTCGGCACCGACCCGGTCGCCTGCCGCAGCACCTTCCGCAACTGGGACCATCCGATCCGGCGGCAGATCTTCTCGGGCTTCCGGCTCGCCAGGGACCTGCGGCCGGGGGAGGGCGAGTGAGCGCGACGGCTCCTTTCGCGTCGATCCACACGGCGGGACCCAACCGGTTCGGCATCGCGGCAGGAGGCAGGCGCTGATGTGCAGACATCTCGGTTATGTGGGTCCGGCGGTGCGCGTCGGTGAGATGCTCACCGCCGGTACGCATTCGCTGCGGACCCAGTCCTGGGCACCGCGAGACATGCGCGGCGGCGGCACGATCAACGCCGACGGATTCGGTGTCGCTTGGTGGCGGGCTGTCGAGCAGGCCGACAGTCAGCCCCCGTCGGCCGCCGGCGAACCGCTCGGTGATGCCGCGACAGCCAGCACCGTGATCGCCAGCCGGTACCGCAACTCCGCCCCCATCTGGACCGACCCCGCGGTGGAAGAGGTACTGACGCAACTGCATTCGACCGCCGTGCTCGGCTCGATCCGGTCCGCCACCGTCGGCATGCCGGTCGAGCGGGCCGCGTGCGCGCCGTTCACCAGCGCCCAGTGGGCCTTCAGCCACAACGGCTCGGTGCCGAACTGGCGCAACGTCATCACCGCGACGTCGTCGGACTTGGACAACGCCGCCACCCGATTCGGCGCGACCAGACTCTTCGAGACGATCCAGCTACTCGAAGCCGAATCGCCCACCGACGCCGCGACGCTCTGGGTGCTGTTGCGGCAGTTGCTCTCTGCGGTGTCGCCGGACGGTTTCGTCGATTCCCCAGGCACCGCCCTCGGCCTGCTGGCGTCCGGTGTGCTGAAACACGCACCGGCCGCACGCCTCAATTTCCTGCTCGGCGACGGCGAAACCCTCTGGGCCACAACGGTGCACCACGCCTTGTCGGCGTTGGTCACCGACACCTTCGCCGTGCTCGCCTCCGAACCCTATGACGACGACCCGAACTGGCAGTCGATCCCCGACCGCAGCCTGGTCGTCGCCCGTCCAGGCAAGCTCACCATCGATCCGCTGCCCGACAGCACGAAAGGCGCCTCACGATGACCGCACCGACGCTGGAGATCCACCTATCCGACGACGATCTCACCTCGGCATTGCGCGCTGATGCCAGGCTCGGCCTCACCGCCGACCCGAAGTGGCTGCCGCCCAAGTGGTTCTACGACGCCCGCGGCAGCGAACTGTTCGAGCAGATCACCGAGCTGCCCGAGTACTACCCGACGCGCACCGAACGCGCGCTGCTGGAGCGCGTGGTCGGCGAGATCGCCCGGGTCGCGCAGGCCGAGGTGCTGGTCGAGCTCGGCGCGGGCTCGGCCGCCAAGACCAGGCTGCTGCTGTCCGCGCTGACCGCCGAGGGACCGCTGAAGACCTATGTGCCGCAGGATGTCTCGTCCTCGGCGCTGCGTGCCGCCGCGGACGAGATCGCGGCCGAGTTCCCCGGCCTGGCCGTGCACGGTGTGGTCAGCGATTTCACCGACACCCTGCACAACCTGCCCGGCGGCGGCCGCCGGATGATCGCCTTCCTCGGCGGCACCATCGGCAACCTGGTTCCCGCCGAACGCGCCGAATTCCTCGCCGGCATCTACGAGGTGTTGGAACCGGGCGAGCAACTGTTGCTCGGTGCGGGGCTGGTCATCGATCCGGCCGTGCTGGTGCCCGCCTACGACGACGCGGCCGGTGTCACCGCCGAGTTCAATCGGAATGTGCTGCACGTGTTGAACTCTCGCCTCGACGCCGACTTCGCGCCGGAGAAGTTCGAGCACATCGCGCGCTGGGACGCCGAGCACGAGTGGATCGAAATGCGTTTGGCGGCAACCGAAGCCATGACCGTCCAGGTTCGTGACCTCGATCTCACCGTGGAGTTCGCCGCGGGCGAGCAGATGCGCACCGAGATCTCCGCCAAGTTTCGCGTCGAAGGACTGAACGCGGAACTGTCCGCCGCCGGGTTCAGCACCGAGGAGGTGTGGACCGATCCGGACAACCGCTTCGCACTCGTCCTTGCCGCGCGGGACTAGGCGAGCAGCGGTGATCGGGTAGTCGCGCCGGTCACCACCGCGCCGAGCCAGTCGACCAGGGGCCGCATCGTCTCCCAGGCGGTGCGGATCTCCTTGGCGGCCCGTGGTTTGTCCAGCCACGGCGGTGCGCCGATTTCCTTGTTGCAGACCAGGGCCTTGTGCCGGAGCAGGTCGATGCGCGGATGGTCGGCGTCGTAACCCTTCGGCTTGGTCTTGAGCTGCTCCCCGCCGATCGTGTAACCCGCTTTGCGCAGCTTCGCCAGAATTGCCACCAGCTCCGGGCCGCGCACGTCGTGGTCGATGGTGGCGCGCAGCTGGGCGATCTGCTCGGACGAACCGCCGTAGAAACCGCCCGCGACATACAGTCCCGCAGCGCCGACCTGCACATACCAGCCGGTGCTCGGCGCAACGGACACGTACGCGCCCTGGTGATTCTTGTACGGCGTCTTGTCCTTGGAAAACCGCACGTCGCGATACGGCCGGAAGATCTTGGCCGCACCGAAATCCGGCTCCAGCTCGGCGGTCAGCGCGAGCATCGGCGCCTTCACCGCCGACTCGTACACATCCTTGTGCGCGGTCCAGAACATCTTCGAGTTGTCGGCCTCGAGATCCTCGTAGAAATCCAGCCCCGCCAGCGGAAAGCCGCTGAACTTGGTCATGATTGTGCCTCGCTCATACAGAGCAATCTACGTTCTCAGGTCTCCGTTGAAGACAAGGAACCCCACCAGGAAGCCGATGATCATGGTGACGCCGGAGGCGATCGCGGCCCACTTGCCGAGCGACTCGCCCTTGTTGTGGCCGACGATGCCGAGCACGATGCCCGCGGGACCGAACAGGATGGGGCAGAACAACACCGCGATCACCGCGCAGACGAAACCGATGATCGAGAACACCTGGGTGCCGGAGTTCTGCGGTGGTGTGCTGTAGGGCTCGTACGACTGTGGCGGGTACGTGCCGTAGCCGCCGGGCTGTGGATTCTGCTGCTGGCTGTAGCCACCGGCGGGCGGATAGTTGTAGACCCCGCCCTGCGGGTACTGCGGTGTGCCGCCGGAATTCTGCGGCTGGCCGCTCCCCGGATATTGCGGGTATTGCGGCTGCCCCTGTGGATGCTGTTGCGCACCCCATTGCTGCTGACCGGTCGGCGCATCCCAACCTTGCTGTGATGGATTCGCACCCCAAGTCGACTGGCTACCGGCGGGCCCGGCGGGGCCGCCACCCGACGAAGGCTGACTGCTGGGTGGCCCAGCAGGTCCCGAATCCCAAGCCGGTTGCCCGCTGGACGGTCCAGCGGGTCCGGAGCCCCACGATGGCTGATTGCTCTGTGGCCCAGCCGGTCCGTCGCCTGACGAGGGCTGGTTACTCGATGGCCCGGCAGGACCGCCGCCCGATGGCTGTGCTTGTCCACCCAGCGGCCCGGCGGGCGCGTCGGTCGGCTGCCACCACTCACCCGCCGAGGGCGGTGGCGCGGCATACGGCTCACTCGAAGGTTCTGCCGCACCAACGTTTTTCGACAACGAGGGGGCAGCATCCGCCGCTTTCGCGGGCTCTGCCGCCCTGGACGCGCTCGACGACGCGGATTCCACCGGCTCCGGTGTACCGCCGGTGGGTTTCGGATCCTGCGGCGTGCTCATCGCGCCTCCTCGTGTCGTCCGGTCGCCACCTCTGCGTACCGCCGCCGGTGCGGTCGTCCGCGCGCAGCGGACGGACTGCGTCCGGCTTGTCCGTTATGCGTACCACGACGGTCGTCGTGTCATAGCCGATTGCGCTAGGTGGCGCCGTCAGGCATCGACCGGGCGTTCAGAGGTCGGTGTCGTCCACGATGTCCATGGCCACCACCTCGGCGGGCCGCGCGTCGTCCTGGGCCTTCTCGGCGCGCTGTTCACGCGGCGTCGACTCCTGCGCCAGCTCGTCCGCGATGCCGAGCCTGCCGTCATCGTCGTTCTCGTGATAGCGAATGCGCAGGTCGTCCGGCGGATCCTCGATATTGCGCTCGTAGGCGCGGATCTCGTCGGCTTGGTCGTCGTCTCCCATGTCTGTGTCCAGCGATTCACGGTCCATACCCCTCAGTATCCCCGCGTATCGCCACAACTAACGGAGCAGACGCAAAGAAATGGCGGCCCGGACCGAAGTCCGAGCCGCCATCTCGCGGTAAAAACCTATGCGTTGCCGTTGAAAAGGCCGGTGACCGAGCCGTTCTCGAAGACCTCGCGGATCGTGCGAGCCAGCAGCGGGGCGATGGACAGCACCGTCAGCTGCGCGAACTTCTTCTCTTCGGTGATCGGCAGCGTGTTCGTGACCACAACTTCCTTGGCACCGCAGGCGGCGAGCCGCTCCGCGGCCGGGTCGCTGAGCACGCCGTGCGTCGCGGCGATGACCACGTCGCCCGCGCCGGCGTCCTTGAGCACCTTGACCGCGCCGGCGATGGTGCCACCGGTGTCGATCATGTCGTCGATCAGGATGCAGGTGCGGCCCTCGACATCGCCGACCACGCGGTTCGCCTTGATCTGGTTGGGCACCAGGGGATCGCGGGTCTTGTGGATGAACGCCAGCGGCGAGCCGCCGAGCGAGTCGGCCCACTTCTCGGCGACGCGCACGCGGCCCGAGTCGGGGGAGACCACGGTGATGTGGTCGAGGGTGTAGTTGGTGCGGATGTACTCGGCGAGCTGCAGCTGCGCGTGCATGTGATCGACCGGGCCGTCGAAGAAGCCCTGGATCTGATCGGTGTGCAGGTCGACGGTGATGATGCGGTCCGCGCCCGCGGTCTTCAGCAGGTCGGCGACCAGGCGAGCCGAGATCGGCTCACGGCCGCGGTGCTTCTTGTCCTGGCGGGCGTAGGGGTAGAACGGCAGCACGGCGGTGATCCGCTTGGCCGAACCGCGCTTGAGCGCGTCGATCATGATGAGCTGTTCCATCAGCCACTGGTTCAGCGGCGCGGGGAAGCTCTGCAGCACGAACGCGTCGGAGCCGCGGACCGACTCCTCGAACCGGACGAAGATCTCGCCGTTGGCGAAGTCGCGTGCGGTCTGCGGCGTGACGTGGACGTCGAGTTCCTTGGCGACCTGTTCGGCCAGCTCAGGATGAGCGCGTCCCGAGAAGAGCATCAGGTTCTTCTGGTTGTCGATCCATGACGCGGTCACTGCTGTTTGCCATCCTTTTGCTCGATTGCCTGACCGGAGTTCTCTTTGGCGGCGTTGGCTTCTGCCGCCGCGCGCGCCGCGGCCGTTCCAGGACGGTGACGTTGCACCCAGCCCTCGATGTTCTTCTGCGGCCCGCCGGAAACTGCGAGTGCCCCGGGCGGAACGCTTCTGCGCAGTACAGTACCCGCCGCCGTATACGCGCCGTCACCCACCGTTACCGGTGCGACAAACATCGTGTCGCTTCCTGTTCGCACATGCGAGCCGACAGTGGTGTGATGCTTGGTCACTCCGTCGTAGTTCACGAAAACGCTTGAAGCGCCGATGTTGCTGTACTCGCCGATGGTGGCGTCGCCCACGTAGGTCAGGTGCGGCACCTTGGAGTGCGCGCCGATCGAGGCGTTCTTCGTTTCCACGAAGGCGCCGAGCTTGCCGGAATTGCCGACCACGGTGCCGGGGCGTAGGTAGCTGAACGGGCCGATGGTCGCGCCGGGGCCGATCATCGCGCCCTCGCCGTGCGTGCGGATGACCCGGGCGCCGTCGCCGACGACCACATCGGTCAACGTGCTGTCCGGCCCGATCTCGGCGTCCTCGCCGATCACGGTGTCGCCGAGCAGCTGGACGCCGGGGCGCAGCACCGCGTCCCTGCTGATCCGCACGCTCACGTCCACCCAGGTGGAGGCCGGGTCGATGATCGTCACACCGGCGCGCATGTGCCGTTCCAGGATGTAGCGGTTGAGCCTGCTCGTCGCGTTGGCCAGCTGGACCCGGTCGTTCACGCCGGTGACCTTGGCCGCGTCGACCAGGCGGGCGCCGTGCACGGGATGCCCGGCCTCGCGGGCCAGCCGCAGCACGTCGGTCAGATACAGCTCGTGCTGGGCGTTCGCGGTGGACAACCGGCTGATCATGGTGCGCAGCACGTTCACGTCGAACGCGTACACACCCGAGTTGACCTCGGTGATCGCCGACTGTGCCGGGGTGGCGTCGGCGTGCTCGACGATCTCGACCACCTGGCGGTCGGCATCGCGGACGATGCGGCCGTAGCCGTTCGGGTCGTCGGGCACGAACGTCAACACCGTCACCGCGGACCGTTCGGCGTACGAGCGGTGCTCGTCGAGCAGCGCGGACAGCGTGTGCCCGTCGAGCAGCGGCACGTCGGCGGAGGTGACGAGCAGGTCGCCGGTGAATCCGACGGGCAACGCGGCCAATGCGCACTGCACGGCGTGACCGGTACCGAGCTGTTCTTCTTGGATGGCCGGAGTGATGTCACGGCCGAGGTCGGTGGCCACCGCGTTGACTGCGGCGCCGACCTGTTCGCGGTCGTGGCCGACCACGGTGATCAGGTATGCGGGGTCGATCTCGTTCGCCGCATGCAGCGCGTGTGCGAGCATGCTTCGACCGGCCAGCGAATGCAGCACTTTGGGGGTCTTCGACCGCATTCGCGTCCCGGCACCGGCTGCGAGAACGACGACGGCGGTCTGCTGTGGCATGGATCTCCCTCGGCTGCCTGTCATCATGCTGCTGGGCTCTGCTCATCGTGCTGGGGTCTGCTGTGCTGGGCGCAGATGTGCGGGCCAACGACAGGTCATCGTGCTGCCGAGCTCCGCCGCCAGGACTCGAACCTGAACTATCTGAACCAAAATCAGAGGTGCTGCCATTACACCACGGCGGATTGTCACATCGGCGGATCGGGAACACCCGCCGCTGTGCCACGGCACGGGAAAGATCCTCGCATACACCCATGCCTCTCCGCGATTCTTGCCGGTAGTTGGAGCGTTGAGACCGTCGGGGCCGGAGTTGATCGAAGGCGCGCCCGGGGTTGACGGGGCAATCCGGCGGGCTGTCTGGAACAGTTAAGGCACTGGACGGTCGTGTGGCGAAGGGAGGCGGAACTGATGTCGACTAGCGAACCGCCCAAAGTGTCGCGTCCACGGATGACCGGTACCCAGCGGCGACAGCAGCTCATCGAGATCGGTCGCGCACTGTTCGCCGAGCGCGGATACGACGCCACCTCCATCGAGGAGATCGCGCAGCGGGCCCAAGTCTCCAAACCTGTGGTGTACGAACACTTCGGCGGCAAAGAGGGGCTGTACGCGGTCGTCGTCGATCGCGAGATGTCGATGCTGCTCGACATGATCGTGTCCTCACTCACCCAGAACCGATCGCGGGTGCGGCTCGAACAGGTCGCGCTCGCGCTGCTGACCTACATCGAGGAGCGCACCGACGGCTTCCGCATCCTGGTGCGCGATCAGCCTGCGGGCAATGCCGAGGGCCGCTACTCCAGCCTGCTCAACGAGGCCGTGAACCAGGTCGCGCACATTCTCGCCGGTGACTTCGAGCGCCGCGGTTTCGACACCAGCCTCGCCACCCTCTATGCCCAGGCGTTGGTCGGGCAGGTCGCCACCGCCGCCACCTGGTGGCTGGACGAACGCAAACCGTCGAAAGAGGTTGTCGCCGTGCATTTGGTGAATCTGTGCTGGAACGGGTTGAGCCATCTGGAGGCCGACCCGCATCTCAGCTCGGAGTGGCGCGCCGGTATCGAGGAGTGACCAAGGTTGTTAACCAGCGAATTGCGAAGTGGGTCCAGTCGAATGCTCGAATTGACTGCCGAGGGCCCGCCTGGTGGTACGGTTCACCCATCCTTTGGGTGCTGTTCGGGCGGTAAGTCGGTCTACTTCGTGATGTCGGTCTACTTCAGGATGGCTGGTTTTTAGGATGACAGGCGGATCTGATGGCTAGGCAAGCGCGCGCGGAGATCACCCGCGACTCCGTTCTTGCGGGCGCTGCCGATGTCTTTCTGCGCTTGGGTTACGCGAACGCGAGTCTGAGCGAGATCATCGCGCAGTCCAATGTGACCAAGGGCGCCTTGTACTTTCACTTCGGCTCGAAGGAAGAGCTGGCGCGCGCGGTCGTCGACCAGGGCAACGAGCGGTTGATCAGCTCGTGTCAGGGCTTCTTCGATCCCCGGGTGCCCGCGCTCGAGGCGTGCATCGGCATCACCTATGTCGTGGCCGACCTATCCATGAACGATCCGATGGTCGGCGCGATGCTCAAGCTGACCCATCAGATCGGTGACTACCGCGGCGCGCAGGGCGACAACATCGCCAAGACGTGGGGCGACACCTACCGCGTGCTCTCCGAAAGGGCTATCGCCCAAGGCGATTTGCAGCCCGAGCTCGATGCCGACGTGATCGGCATGCTGCTGCAGGAGATGACCGCGGGCGTGCACATCATCGCCGTCGGCACCGAGTCGATAGATCAGATGGCGACCCGGATGGAACGCGTCTGGTACTTCCTGCTCCCGTCGATCGTGCCCGGTGAGAAGCTCGCCTACTTCCGCGAGTTCGCAGCAAGGCGCCTGCGTCGCTACGTGCCCTAGCAGCCTCAGCTCGATGTGTCGGCGGCACTGACTAGACTCCTGCCTGTTGCTCGAAATACCCGGCTTGAGCTCAGGAGTTGTGATGCCGACCCATCGTCCACCGCTTGCGGGACTCGCGGCGGTCGCCGGTGCCGACGCCGCGATGCGGACCGTCACCGACCTGGTCGGTAAGTCCTCGGTCGAGCTGGTCGGGCCGTCCGGTGTGCGGGCGTTCGTGGCCGCGACGATCGTGGCGAAACGGCCGCTGGTCGTGGTGACCGCGACCGGGCGCGAGGCGGACGATCTGACGGTCGAACTCGAGGAGATGCTCGGTCCGGCGGTCGCACAGTTCCCGTCCTGGGAGACGCTGCCGCACGAGCGGTTGTCCCCGGGCGCCGATACTGTCGGGCGCAGGCTCGAAGTGCTGCGCAGGCTGGCCCATCCCGAAGACCCGGCCTTCCCCGAACCGCTGCGCGTGGTGGTCACCACCGTGCGATCGCTCATGCAGCCGATGGCGGGCAGTCTCGGTCATATCGAGCCGATCGTGCTGCGCGTCGGCGCCGAGCTCGACTTCGACGAATTGCTCACGCGCCTGGTCGAATTCGCCTACAGCCGGGTCGACATGGTCGGCAAGCGTGGCGAGTTCGCGGTGCGCGGCGGCATCCTCGACCTGTTTCCGCCTACCGCCGATCATCCGGTGCGAGTGGAGTTCTGGGGCGACGAGGTCACCGAACTTCGCCCGTTCGCCGTGGCGGACCAGCGCTCGCTGACCGAGGTGTCGGTCGATGTCGTTGTCGCGCCGCCCTGTCGTGAACTGCTGCTCACCGCGGATGTGCGGGAGCGCGCCGCCGAGGTCGCCGTCGACAACGCGGCCGATGCCGCGCTGGTCGAGATGTTGGAGAAGCTGGCCAACGGCGTCCCGGTGGACGGCATGGAGGCGCTGCTGCCGGTGCTGAAGCCGGGCGAACTGCGGCTGCTGACCGAGGTGCTGCCCGAGGGCACCCATCTGCTGCTGTGCGATCCGGAGAAGATCCGCACTCGCGCTGCCGATCTCGTGCGCACCGGTGAGGAATTCCTGGAGGCGTCCTGGACCGCGGCCTCGTTCGGGGCCGATGCTCCGCTCGGCGCGCATGGTCTGGACCTGGCTGCTTCCGGTTATCAGGCGCTACCCGATGTGCACGCCAGCGCGGACGAACGCGGCCTGCCCTGGTGGACGCTGAGCCCGCTCACCTCGGGCATCCCCGCCGAGGTGGTGCTGCCGGTGCTGGCCGGGCCGACCGCCCGCGGCTCCGATGAGCTCGTCGCGACCATCTTCGCCTCGCTGCGCGCGCACGTGGCCACCGGCGGCCGCGCGGTGGTCGTCGTGGCCGGACACGGTACGGCGCAACGCATTCTGGAACGACTCGCCGACGCCGACGTGCCCGCCGCGACGCTGGAACCCGGTGCCGAACCCAGCAACGGGGTCGTCGGCGTGCTGTGCGGTTCGCTGCACGACGGGCTGATCTTCGACGACGCCGGGCTGGTCGTCGTCGCCGAATCCGATCTCACCGGCAACCGGATGACCGCGCCCGGCGACGGCAAACGACTGCCTGCCAAGCGCCGCAACCAGGTCGACCCGCTCGCGTTGAACGCGGGCGACATGGTGGTGCACGACCAGCACGGCATCGGGCGATTCGTCGAGATGATCGAGCGCACCATCGGCGGCGCGCGCCGCGAATACCTCGTCATCGAATACGCGCCCGGCAAGCGTGGTCAGCCCGGCGACCGGCTGTTCGTGCCGATGGAGTCGCTGGATCAGCTGTCGCGCTACGTCGGCGGCGAGCTACCGAGCCTGTCCAAGCTCGGCGGGTCCGACTGGGCCAACACGAAACGCAAGGCGCGCAAGGCCGTTCGGGAGATCGCCGGCGAGCTGGTGCAGCTGTACGCCGCGCGCCAGGCCGCGCCCGGGCACGCGTTCGGCCCGGACACCCCGTGGCAGCAGGAGATGGAGGACGCGTTCGCGTTCACCGAGACCGTCGACCAGATGACCGCCATCGCCGAGGTCAAGTCGGACATGGAGAAACCCGTCCCGATGGACCGGGTGGTGTGTGGCGACGTCGGCTACGGCAAGACCGAGATCGCCGTGCGCGCCGCGTTCAAGGCGGTGCAGGACGGCAAGCAGGTCGTCGTGCTGGTGCCGACAACCCTGCTCGCGCAACAACATCTGCAGACCTTCACCGAACGCGTCGCGGGTTTCCCGATCAACGTGAAGGGCCTGTCCCGGTTCACCGATCCGGCCGACGCCCGCGCCGTCATGGAAGGCATGGCCGACGGCACCGTCGACATCGTGGTCGGCACGCACCGGCTGCTGCAGACCGGCGTGCGCTGGAAGGACCTCGGGCTCGTCGTGGTCGACGAGGAGCAGCGCTTCGGTGTCGAACACAAGGAGCACATCAAGGCGCTGCGCACCCACGTCGACGTGCTGACCATGTCCGCGACGCCGATTCCGCGCACCCTGGAGATGAGCCTGGCCGGCATCCGCGAGATGTCGACCATCCTCACCCCGCCGGAGGAGCGGCACCCGGTGCTCACCTACGTCGGCGCCTACAACGACAAGCAGGTCACCGCCGCCATCCGGCGCGAACTGCTGCGCGACGGCCAGGTCTTCTATGTGCACAACCGGGTGTCCTCGATCGACAAGGCCGCCAAGCGGATTCGCGATCTGGTGCCCGAGGCCAGGGTCGCCGTCGCGCACGGTCAGATGAACGAGGATGCGCTCGAGTCCACCGTCGAGGGTTTCTGGGAGCGCGAATTCGACGTGCTCGTCTGCACCACGATCATCGAGACCGGCCTCGACATCTCCAACGCCAACACCCTGCTCGTGGAACGCGCCGACGCCCTCGGCCTTTCGCAGCTGCACCAGCTGCGCGGCCGAGTCGGCCGCAGCCGGGAACGCGGCTACGCCTACTTCCTGTACCCGCCGGAGAAGCCGCTCACCGAAACCGCCTACGACCGCCTCGCCACCATCGCGCAGAACTCCGACCTCGGCGCGGGCATGGCCGTCGCGATGAAGGACCTCGAAATCCGTGGCGCGGGCAACGTGCTCGGCGCCGAACAGTCCGGTCACGTCGCCGGCGTCGGCTTCGATCTCTACGTCCGGCTGGTCGGTGAGGCCGTCGAGGCCTACCGCGCCGCCGCCGACGGCAGGCCCATCACCACCGAGGAACCCAAGGAAATGCGCATCGACCTCCCCGTCGACGCGCACATCCCGCCCGACTACATCGGCAGCGACCGCCTGCGCCTCGAGGGATACCGCAAACTCGCCTCCGCCCAGGACGATTCGGCCCTCGCCTCCGTCGTCGAGGAACTCGTCGACCGCTACGGTCCGCTGCCGGTCGAGGTCGGCCGCCTGGTCTCCGTCGCGAAACTCCGCCTGCTGGCCCGCGAATACGAGGTCACCGAAATCGCGGTCACCGGAACCACGCTCAAGGTCTCCCCGCTGCACCTACCCGACTCCAAACAGCTACGCCTGAAACGCATCTACCCCAGTGCCAGCTACCGCGCCGCCAGCGGCGTGATCTCGCTGCCGCTGCCGCGCGTCGAAGACAGCGTCGGCGCCGAACGGGTCCGCGACGTAGTGCTCCTGCAATTCGTCGCCGACCTGCTGCTCGCCCTGGATGGAAAAGCCCAGGGCGCAGTCGATCTCACCACCGCGACCGAGGTCTCGGCCGCGCGATGAGTGAGCGTAGCGAGCGAACAACGAGCGCAGCTGCCCTGGCTCTCGTGCCGGAGCTGAGCGTCAGCGAGGCGCAGGCATGAGTGCCGATCGCGACGAGGCCGTGCTGCGCGCCGCCCGCCACGCTGCCGCCAGCCAATCGCACGAGACCCCCTCCGATACCGCCGTGGTGGCAGCGGGTTTGACCAACGCCGTCGAAGTCATGGACCGCCTCTGGAACTTCGGCGGCTGGGAAGTAACCCAAACCCACGACTCCCTGCGCCCGTACCTCCTCGAGGAAACCTACGAACTCCTCGACGCCATCCAGCACAACGACGCCGAAACCATCAAAGAGGAACTCGGCGACCTGCTCCTGCAAGTCCTGTTCCACTCCCGAATCGCCCAAGCGGCAGGCGAATTCACCGTCAACGACGTAGCCGCCGCCCTGGTGGCCAAACTGGTCAACCGCAGCCCCTACCTCCGCGACACCCAATTCGCCGCCGACACCACCCTCGAAGAAAAGATCGCCGCCCAGGAATCCGCCTGGGAAGAACGCAAATCCGCCGAAAAGTCCCGCCGCTCCTGCCTGGACGGCATCGCCATGGCCCAACCCGCGCTGGCCCTCGCCGAAAAGATCCGCGACCGCAGTGCCAAAGCGGGCCTGCCCGACGACCTGATCCCCGCCGCCCTCCGCGTGGTCCACCTCGGCGGCCCCGACAGCGCCGAAGAACGCCTCCGGAAAGCCACCCTCACCTTCGCCGCCGCCATCCGTGCCGCCGAAGACGCCGCCGAATCCGACCGCGGCGAACGCCTCCCGCTCTCCGGCGACGACTGGCACAAGTACTGGGTCACCGGCACAAACCCGGACTGATCCAGATACGTTCAGGTGCGGCTCACCAGTCTTCGTCCTCCCTGAGTCTTTGCACGGCGTTGTCGATCCAGGTGGTGAATTGGGTTGCGAGATCTTGGGGAGTGGTGGGGCGGACGTTGATTTGGTCGATTTTGCGGAGTTCGGTGTAGCGGCCGTCGTCGGCGATGTCGTGCCACTGCAGGGTGTTCCAGGGGTCGGGGCGGTCGAGGATGGAGCCGGTGTAGAGGGCTGCGCTGCCGCCGCCGTTGGCGGGGCGGCCCAGGAGGCGGCGATAGCGGTCGCGGGGGGAGTTTCTGGCGGCTTCGTCGGAGTAGCCGTTGCGGTCGGGCTTGGTGTCCTGCTCGTGGAAGGTTGCGGCGGGTTGGGTTCCGGGATCGGCGGGTAAGAGCCAGTTGATGATTCGGGTGGGGAGATGTTCGGGGCGGCACATGCGTAGGCGGATGGGGCCGTCGGTGTCATCGACTACGGATTGAGAGAGGACGACTGCGTGGTGGGGGTTGCGGGCGCCGAGGAGGCGGTATTGGCGGACCGCGGCGTTCTTCGTACGGGTTGTGCCACCGAGGATTTCGATGCGCACGTCTGAGGTTGTCAGAGTGTGGATGGCGAGGCGGATCTGTTCCCATTCGTCGAATGGGTAGCTGTTGCAGACCTTTTCGCGATGCGCCTCGAATTCTTCGAGGTAGCGGAAGCGGCTGAGGTAGTGCAATGGGCGTGGGAAGCGGTCGTTGGCGTCGCTGTACCAGAGGGCGGCGAAATCGTCTGGTTCCCAAGTCCATTCAGCCATGTGTGATCCATTCAGTAATGCGGGCAGCGCAGTAGCTTTGTTCTCGTCCGGCGGAGCGGGTAGTTACCGATCGGTGCCGGGCGGATCTTCCGCTGGCTTTACCTGGGCCGATGCGTACCCTGCACCGAGGACGCCCCCTGGAATTGTTCGAGGGATTTCACCGAGGAGTTCGTTGGTGTTTTCCTCGTTCTTGAGGTAGTCGGGAGTCTGGTGCTCCGACTCGTCTTCGCCTTTGCCGCGGCCGCCACCGGGGGACATCATGCCGGGGGAGCCTGCTGCGCCGCGGGCAGCGGCAGCACCAGCGGGAACCGTTGATCTGGTGGTCGTTCCCGGAGCGCCGGGAGTGCCGGGAATGCTTCGGCCGGGGCCTCCTGGCTGCTTCGCAGGACTTCCCGGACTGCCGGGACTTCGCGGGGTGAGACCTGTTGGAACGCCCGGGGTCGGGTGTGTCGTGGAGGGTGTTGTCGGCGTGGTGGTGCTGGGGGACGTCGGTGTAGTCGGTGTCGTGTTGGCGGGGGTGGTGCTCGCGGCCGTCGTCTGCTGTTTGGTGGGATCGGTCGTGCTCTGGCTCTGGGTCGGCTGGTCGGAGGTGGACTTGTCCTCCGTGGGCTTGCCGGACTCGTCCTTTTTCTGGTCGTCAGGGGTTTGGCCGGGCTGGTTGGGTTGGCCCGTACGGTTATTGGGGTCGGTCGACTGGTCGCTGGTGCCCGGCGGGTGCGTTCCGGGGACGACGGGCGGGACATCGGACTGTTGGACGAGGTCGACCGGGCGTGGCAAGACTGGCAGCGACTTGTCAGCCTGGGCCAGGCCGTCGACGTAGTGGGTGCGCATGATGGTTCGAGCTTGTTCTTCGGCATCGTTGCGCTGGTTTTCAAAGCGGGAGCGCATGAATGGCCAAGCGTTGGGGTTGTACCAACGGGGGTTTTCTTTACGCTCGGGTATCCCAGTTTTGACGTCGACGGCAGCCTGAGCGGTAGAAGTGATGACCCTGCTGACGGAGTCGAAGGTACTGGTGAGCTGGTCGGCTTTCGTCGTGTAGTTGATGATCGCCTGTTTCGAAGCCTCCGCAGCTTGACCTTCCCAGGACTCAGCGATGGACGACATCATGCCTTGGCGGAATGTGTCCAATCCCTGGGTCCACTTTTGCTGTGCCTGTTGGTATTTCGTGGCGGCATCATTGGCCGGAGTGGTGGCAACCGGTGCGAAGGCGTCACGGATTTCCCAGTGTTTGAAGCCCTCTGGATTTTCGGTCCGCGGTGGAATCTGGGGCGGCTCAGTCCCGGTCATTTGTTGTCTCCTGGGACCGGGCCCGTGACGCCGGGTTGCCCGCTGGGATTGGCGAGTTGGTCGAGTCGCGCGACCTCGGCGTTGAAGCGGGCGGCGAATTCGGCGTCTTGTGCGATGAAGCGGTCTCGGATGGTGGCGTGGAGTTGGCGAATGTCTTCGACGGCGCGCCAGTGCTCTTCCAAGACCGTATAGAAGTCATCTCCGCTTGGATGGCCCATGGACTTCGCTCGGAAACGGTTGGCCATAGTTGGTGCAGACGTCAGCGTCGATCCGGCGTGATCACCGAAGCCCCATGTGCCGATCCGGGAAATGTCCCTAACATCTTGTTGGATCTCGCGGATCACGTGATCCTGAAAGTAGACGCACTCACGCTCGATCTTGGCGAAGCCTTCTGGGCTCATCCGCAGCGACAATCGACCCTCGTTGGCTTCGGTGATCAGGCTAGTGAGCGGACCTGGCACTGGTTCATCGGCCATGTCGATTCCCTCCCTTTGAACGCTCGAGTCGGCGGGGTTACGCACCCGCCGGGATGCTGGGGGCGATCTTCTCGGCTAGTGACCGCGCCAGTTGGCAAGCATCGATGCTGCCGGTTGCCGGGTTGGACTTCGGGTTGTCCAGGGAGATGTCAAGACTTCCGCCCTTCATCTCGACGTTTACGACACACGCCCCAGCGTCATCGAATTGCCGTGTTGAGATCGCATGCCGACCGCCGGCATTGAACTCCTGCGCGTCTCGGAAGTTGCGGGCCCGCACAGTATCGAGGGTGAGGTTGGTCGTGGTGATGGCAACCGCATAGCCGCGGCGTTTCACCCATCCACACCCCCGCCACATCACTCCGCCTGGTGCATCGGTGTCTTTCCGATTGGTCGCCTCTAAGTTCTCAGATGCCACAACGTCTGCCGGAATGTCCTTGCATGGATCAAAGCCGTGCGGGACATCCCCGGCCAAGGATGGGGCCGACGAGCTGCTCGACTTGCCAGGTCCCGAGGTCGTCGGCGTGTTGCCATTGCCGTCCTGACATCCAGCCAGAACAAACATGACACCCATAGCGAGGCATATCGCGCGTAGCTTGGTTCCCCTGCTCGACATCGACATCCCCTTCGTAGCCACCTGACGACACATATTTGGGGAGCTCGTCATCCCCCAATAACTATGTGGCAGACCCTACCGCTCGGCTCGAAGCGGCTGCAAGCAAGCGAGCGTCGCTCGCGGTTAGTGGCAGCCTGGCAGTCGGCGGCGGCCTGAGCGGACATCTGTGGCGAGGTCCTCGTAGCCGATCGCCAGTTCGGCGAGGCGTTCCCAGGCGTCCCAGAGGTCCCATTCGCAGGCGCTGGTGAGGGCGGCGTAGGCGGCGGCGGTGAGTTGGGCGAGGCGGTCGATTACCTCGCCGACTGTTTCTGTGTGTACTGAGGCGGCGCCGTGGGAGGGGAGTAGCTGTTTGTCGATCCAGTTGTCGATGGTGTGGACCAGGGCGGCGCGTTGCCGGTCTGTTTCTTCGTGTGCGCAGCAATTCTCGGAGAGTCTGCGTTCGTGCAGGACTGTGAGACTGCGGGCGGTGTGGAGTAACAGGTGGTCGGTCGGCAGGTCTCCTCGACATGCTTGTAGCAGTTGGTTTTTCGTTGGGAACGGGTTGTTCAACGGAGGGGCTCCCGGGGTGCGCAGGCTTGCACCGCCGCGATGATCGTCAGTCCGGACGGGCGGAAGGTGTCGCGGGGTGGGATCACCCATTGCCGGTGTGCGGGGCCATCGGCGGGGGATGGCAGGGCGATTTCGCTGCCGAAGGGCACGATCGAGACGTTGAGGTGCAGTAGGGCGGGGGCGAGGCGGATGTCGTTCGGTAGGTCGGGCCGGACAAGGTAGGTCCAGCGATGCGCGCGGACGTGCGCGATGATCGGTCCGAGGGTGAATCGCTTGTGCAGCAGGTCATCTCGTACTCGTTGGCCGAGGGCGGCGGGCATGGTGATGCCGCCTACGAGTCCCGCCTTGATGACGATGCGGCCGATGTCGGGGTGGATTCCGGCGGGTAGGCCGCATGTTCGTCGGTAATAGGCGCATCGGGTGGTAGGTGTATCCGCGAACGCCGCAGTGTTCATGGGAACCTCGCATTGGAATTGGTTGTTTTGGAATTCGCCGGTCCGGAACCTTTGATTTCTGGTCTATTCCGGACCGGCGCGTATCAAGAACACCATCGAACGGCCGGCCAACGATCCCGCAGCGATAATTCTCTGAAAAGTGCTCCGAATCGCCAGGCAAGGTGCCACCCTGAAACCGCTTGTTTCCCATGGCAAGACGACAGTAGGGGGCGCACATGATTGATGAAGGTCGCTCAACCCTCCCGCGACGCCAGCTCGGGCGGTATCTTCGCGACGGCCGCAATGAGATCGGCCTGACCCTCGAGCAGGTCGGAACAATGATGCAGTGGAGCAAGAGCAAGCTCTCTCGCATCGAGAAGGGGGAGAAGGGCGGTAGGCTCCGCGAGCTCGATGTCCGAGAGTTGTGCCGTATCTATGAATTCGACGACGAGATGATGGCAGCGATGGTTGCGCTGGCCGAACAATCTGATGAGAAGTGTTGGTGGCAGACGTATGACGACGTGATTCGCAAGAGCCTGAACATGTACGTCGGTCTCGAAACTGTCGCAACTTCGCTGACTATTTTCCGGCCCGACTTGGTCCCCGGCTTATTTCAGACGCCCGAGTACGCCCGTGCGCTCGACAGCATCTACTTCCCCGACGACTCGCCCGAGGAGTTGGATCGGTGGGGCCAGCTGAGGATCAGACGCCAAAGCATTGTCCAGCGTCGCGCTCAGCCGGTCGCCGTCGATATGGTGCTTCACGAATCTGTGCTCCGGACGGTGGTAGGGACGCACAAAGTCATGGCCGCTCAGCTTCGGCATCTCGCCGACATCAGCACGCGTGACAATGTGCTTCTTCGGATTCTCCCTTTCGAGGCCGGGTTTCCGGTCGGATTATCCGTTGGGCCGTATGTGATCTTGGACTTCGGCCTGGATGCCAAGGGCAACGAGATCGCCCCGTCTGTCGTGTACGTCGAGGGATTCACCGGTGACATGTATTCTGACCGAAGGCAGGACGAGAGTGTCTATCGCACTGCGTCTGCGGTCACGCGACGAGCTGCGCTCGACGTTGTTGCGTCACGGAATGTGTTGCGACAGATGGCGAAGGAGTTTGCGACATGAGTGCCGATCTATCTACCGCCAAGTGGTTCAAGAGCAGTCAGAGCGCAGGTGGCGGTGAGTGCGTAGAGGTCGCCTTCCTCGACAGCGACATGATCGGCGTCCGCGACTCCAAGAACCCCGCAGGCCCGGCCCTGATCTTCACTCCCACCGAGTGGGCCACCTTCACAGCCAGCATCGCCGCTGGCGAGTTCGGCCGTTCGTAACTGACTTTGGAACCCACAGTCGACCAAGTCGAACCGGTAGCGCGCACCAGCGTGCGACTGCTGCTAGTCGACGACAAAGACCGGTTACTGCTGTTCGTCAGCCATGACGACTCCGACGGCCACCGGTACTGGTATCCGATCGGCGGCGGGATCGAGCCGGGGGAGTCACTGGCCGAGACGGCGGCCCGGGAGGCATGGGAGGAGACCGGGCTCAGCGAATTCCAGTTGGGGCCAGAGGTTTGGCGACGGCGTGCGACTGCCTCGTGGGGCGGCGTCACGTACGACTGCCGGGAGCACTACTTCCTTGTCCGGGTCGCCAGCTTCGACGTCGATACCTCGGGTTTCACCGAGAATGAGCGCGAGACGGTCAAGGGCCACCACTGGTGGACGCTGGATGAGATGAGCGCGACCGATGATCGGCTGGTGCCGAGGGACTTGCGGGTGCTGATGGGTGACCTGCTGACTTCCGGACCGTCTGGTGAGCTGATCTTTCTGACGACTTAGCGCGTAGCGTTGGGCGGGACGAATGGCGGCGGTTGGGCAGTGGTGCACCGGATTCGGCACGGCTCGACCTGGGATCGGGAGGTCTTGGATGTTGAGTGTGTTTTCTTCGCCGGGGCATTACGTGCAGGGGCGAGCGGCGACCGAACAGCTCGGGGCGGAGATGGCTCGCCTGGGGATCGGCGGGCCGGTCACGATCGTGGCGGGGCGTAGTGCGCAGCGGTTGCTGACCGAGACCTGGGATCGGTCGTTGACGGACGCGAAAATCGCCTATTCCGTGCATCTTTCGAACGGCGAGTGCACCAGGGCGGAGATCGCCAGGATCACCGCGGGCGTGCAGGAAAACGGCAGCACAGTCGTTTTGGGGGCGGGCGGTGGAAAGGTACTCGACTCGGCGCGGGTGGTCGCCGACGATCTCGGCTTGCCGATGATCAGTTGTCCGACCACGGCGTCGAGCGACGCTCCGTGCAGCGCGCTGTCCGTGATCTACACGGACGCAGGCGAAGTCGAGACTTCGCAACTACTCCGCCGCAACCCGGCACTCGTTCTCGTCGACACTTCCGTGATCGTCCAGGCCCCGGCACGGCTGCTCGCCTCCGGCATGGGTGATGCGCTCGCCACCTGGTTCGAGGCGCGGACCTGTTCGGCCGCGCAGGTCCGCAACCTGCGGGGCGGCGCGTCCACGCGCAGCGCCACCGCCCTCGCCGAGCTCTGTTACAACACGTTGCTGGCCGACGGGGTGCAGGCGCTGGCCGCCGTGCGCGAACACGCCATCACCCCGGCGCTCGAGCGGATCGTCGAGGCCAACACCCTCCTGTCCGGTCTCGGCTTCGAATCCTCGGGCCTGGCCGCCGCCCATGCCGTCCACAACGGGCTGACCGCCGCACCGCAAACCCATCAGTTCCTGCACGGCGAGAAGGTCGCCTTCGGCGTCATCACCCAGTTGGTCTTGGAAGGCGCCCCGGCGTCGGAGATCGACACGGTCCTCGACTTCTGCCGCGAGGTCGGCCTGCCCACCACCCTCGCCGCGATCGGCCTGGCCGACGCCACCGAGGCGACGTTGGCTGCGGTCGCCACCCGCGCCACCGCACCGACCGAGTCGATGCACAACGAACCATTCACCGTCGACGCCGCCATGACCCTCGACGCCCTCCGCGCCGCCGACGCCGTCGGTCGCGCCCACCAACGGCCGTGAACCGCGTCACTACCGAACCGCAGCCCGGTTAACGTCCGAGCACTTCGGCGGGATTTCGACATAGAAACCTCACCTTCCCGCAAGCATGTCGTCACCGTCCGTCGGGAATCCTGTCGGTAGTCCTTCGCTAT
The DNA here is from genome assembly GCF_040645995.1 of Nocardia sp. NPDC046473. Lineage (NCBI taxonomy): Bacteria > Bacillati > Actinomycetota > Actinomycetes > Mycobacteriales > Nocardiaceae > Nocardia > Nocardia sp. NPDC046473. The sequence goes on along the minus strand of NZ_JBEYZJ010000003.1, from coordinate 742,635 downwards.
TGTGGCGGTGGAACCCGAAGCCAATGGCGGGCAATCCGCCGGGGAGGACGTTCGGTCCGGTGCACATCAGCAGAGTCGCGGAGCACCCGCGACCGGATCATGTGTTGTTCCACTTCAGCGACACCCACGTGATTGCCGGCGACGGCGATCTATACGGTGACGTCGACGCGGACCAGCGATTACGCCAGCTACTAGAGCAGGCCGCGGCCAGTCGGATCAAGCCGACCGCGATCGTGTTCACCGGCGACCTCACCGACAAGGGTGAGCCCGCGGCGTACGACAAGCTCAAGGCCCTGATCGAGCCATTCGCGAGAAGTTTGCCAGCGCCCATCGTGTGGGTCGCCGGAAACCACGACGACCGCAGTCTGCTCCGCCGAAAGCTACTCGGTGAGCGCGCCTCGACCGCCCCGTTGGACCGGGTCCACCTGATCGACGGCCTGCGCATCATCGCCCTGGACACCTCGGTCCCCGGCCACCATTACGGCGAGATCTCCGACGAACAGCTGGATTGGCTGCGTTCCGTCCTCGCCGAACCGGCCCCGTTCGGCACCATCCTGGCCATGCACCATCCGCCCGTGCCCTGCGTGCTCGACCTCGCGGTCACCGTGGAGCTACGCGACCAGCGCAAGCTGGCCGATGTGCTCGACGGCAGCGACGTCCGCGCCATCCTGGCCGGCCACCTGCACTTCTCCACCAACGCGACCTTCGCGGGCATCCCCGTCTCGGTGGCCTCGGCGACCTGCTACAGCCAGGATCTCGGCGTCGAGCAGGGCGGCCAGCGCGGCCGTGACGGCGCGCAGGCCTTCAACTACGTGCACATCTACCCGGACACCGTGGTGCACTCGGTGGTCCCGATCGACCGCGGGGCGACGGTCGGTACGCCGTCGACCGCCGAGGAGACCGCCCGGACGCTCGCGGCGGAGGGGATTGTCATCCCGCCCGCCGCGCGCATCCCGCATGTCATGCGGCGCCGGGCGACGACTCCGGAAACAGATGACGAGTCGGTGCGCTGAGCTGTTCCCACGGTGCCGGATCGGGGAAGTAGCGCGACAGGAACTCCGAAACCGCAAGCACCCGATCGCTTTCGGAGATCTCGGGGAAACTTCCGTCGTTCAGGCAGAAGAAGTCGACGTTGCGCTTCCGCGCGATCCCGTCCAGTAGCGACAGGCCCTTACGGCTCGTCGTATCGACGTAACGCACCTTCGCCGTCTCCTGCGGTACCGCACGTCCGGTCAGCATCGCGTAGTAGTGATACAGCGAGTTGGTGACGGAAATGTCGGTGGCCGAACGGAACCGGCTGGTCCTCGTCCGCGCGAAGTCGGCGGCGAACTGCTCTTCCATCTCCAGTAGCACGCTGCGGCGCAACGGAACCGGCGTGTGCTCGAGATGCCGGGAGATGATGTGCCCGAACCGTTCCGCGAGCAGTTCCCGGTTCACCCGTGCGGCGTTCTCGAATCCGCTGCGCCGCTCGTTGTTACGGCCCGGCCCGATCCTGGTGTCCGCTTCGATGAACCGGCTGATGCCCGCCGAGGTGAAGAACATCGACGGCCGCACCGGCCGGGCGAAGAACATGTCGTCGTTGGAGTACAGGAAGTGCTCGCTGAGCCCCTCGATGTGCTGCAACTGTGATTCCACCGCATGGGAATTGAAGGTCGGCAGCCCGCTGGTGTCCGAAAAGTGGTCCAGCGCACGGACAACCGTCACCCGCGGATGATCGGCGAGCCAGGCGGGCATGGTGGAGTCGGTGGCGATGAAGATCCGCCGGATCCACGGCGCGTTCTTGTCCACCGACCGCAGTGCGTATTTCAGCTCGTCGATCTGCCGGATGCGGGCGTCCGCGTCGTCACCCTCGCCGACCACCACCTGCGCGAGCATGCCCGCGCGGCGGGCCCGGAACTCCGGGTCCGAACCGTCCACCCAGGAGAACACCAGGTCGATATCGAAGCTCACGTCGCTCGGCTGCGGCGCGAACATGTCCACCAGGGTCGGCCAGGCCCGATCGAACAGCAGCACCTGCGTCTGCTCGACATCGGCCAGGTCGAACATGGTGCGGGTCAACGCGTTCGGACGCGGGCACTCGACCGTGTCGCCGTGGTATTGCCACAGCTCCAGGTCGACCCGGTGGGCCGGGTCGCTGTCGCGGCCGATCCGGAAGACGTTGTGCTGCACCTCTTCACACGCGAAACCGACCGCGATCGCACCGGCCGTCACCCGGCGCACCATCAGGTGATGCGCCGCGTCGGTGGCCAGCACCAGTCGCTGCCCGCGGTCGCGTACCAGCAGGAACGGCACTTCCGCCGCTGCCAGTTCGGAACGCAGGTAGCCCAAATCCTCGATCATCGAGGCCGATACGACGAGGTTGCCCGCCATCGGCCGGGTGATCATTTCTACTGTTGCGGGATTTACCGCCCCCATGTCCATCATCAGCTTGTTCTCCACATTCGTTCGTGCTCCGTTGGGGCCGACTACCGAGGCACCGCGCCGGAGCCGAGCGGCCGCACCGCCGACGTCGTGATGTCGGCCGTGCAGTGCCGCGCCCGGCGCGGTCGCATTCAGAAGTGGGGCACGATGCCGTAGCGCAGGAACGAAGTGATCACACGGCATGTAGACGACAGGTAAACCATTCGTTTTCACCTCACTCACGGCAGAACGCACAAGCGTCAAATGGGTGTGCTGCATCCGTGCGCGCGGGCGAGAACGACCGAGCGTGCGCACGGGAAACAGCACGCTGGGCCGGACAATCATCGGCCGGCAAAGAGAAGATGTCCCAGACAACAATGGGGACTGTACGAATGATGCATCGACGGTGACATTTCGTCAATCGGGACACTCCGTCTCACCCGCTGCCGTTCCGCTGCCTCTGGCGCCCCCGGTGTGCCGCAACGTGCCCGCTTGGCCTGGTAATAGCCAGTTGAGGGCCGGATTCGGGCTGTCGCGCACCGGTTCAGCTGGTCAGTTGTCGTGACAGGCATCATGTCCGGCCTGCGGCGGGACGGCGAAGGGGTGGCGACCGACCGTCGAGTTAATTAGGCTAGCCTCACCAACATTGTAAGGATATGTGGAGAAGGGAGTGCACCGCTGTGCGCGTCGTCATTCTGTTCGGATCCGAGATGGGCACGGCCGAGTCCGTCGCAGACAGCGTCGCCGACGCGCTCTCGGCGCATGACGTCTCGGTCTACGACCTGGGCGATTTCGCCGTCGACGACCTCGACGTGCACGACTTCCACGTCATCGTGTGCTCCACCTACGGCGACGGCGACCTGCCGACCGGTGCGGAACCGTTCTTCGACGAGCTCACCGCGGCCGCGCCCGATCTGACCGGCCTGAACTTCGCCGTCTTCGGCCTCGGCGACAGCATCTACGGCGATACCTTCAACCGCGGCGGCGAGATCGCGGCCGAGCGGCTCATCGAGTACGGCGCCACTCAGATCGGCGAGCACGCGCGACACGACGCGTCGACCGAAATCCGAGCCAAGGACATGGCCCGCGACTGGGCGGCGACGCTACCCATCCCCGCGCTGGCCTCGGCCTGATAGTCGCCTGAGAGCAGTCCGGACATAGGGTGCAGCGCCAGCGGACAAGCGGCCCAGCACTTTAGACTGCTATCAAGCGCGGCACAGCCCGTCGCGCTCGACGATCCATGAGGTGACGAAGATGGTAGCCGGAGCGAGCCACGTGCAACGTCAAGATCACTCGACAGATCACGAAGATCATCCCGAGCTGGACGTGCTTCCGGAATGGCCGCAGGAAACGATCGCGGTGCTGGTGACCACCGACCCCGGACCGCACGCGATCCCGGTGTCCTGGCCGGTGCGGGCCGGCGATCGGCATATTCTGCTCAGCCTCAAGTTCGATCGCGGGTCGCTGGCCCGATTACGTGAACGTCCGCAGGTGGCGCTGCTGATCCTCGGTGGCGGCAACGTCGCGCTGTGCGCACGGGGTACCGCGCGGGTCATCGCGGAGGAGATGCCCGACGCCGCCGACTATGTGGCGGTCCGGATCGATGTCGAGGCGATCGATGATCATCGGCAGTCGGCCTTCGCGGTCGCCAACGGCATTCAGCGCACCGTGCTGGACCCGACCGAACTGCACGCGCTGGAAGGTCGTGTGCGCACGCTGCGCTCCTGGGCGAACGACCAAAACTGAACCTGCATAACGGTTTCGGGACTCACGATGATAATCGGGAATGAAGGCGGCGCGAACGGGCCGCACGAAAGGGATTCATGAGCGTCACATTGGCCAAGGGCGGAAATGTTTCGCTGTCTAAGCAGGCAGCCAACCTGAGCAAGGTCGCGGTGGGACTCGGCTGGGACGTGCGCACCACCACGGGCGCCGACTACGACCTGGACGCCAGCGCGCTGGCCACCGGGCCGGACCTGAAGGTGCTGTCGGATCAGCATTTCGTCTTCTACAACAACCTGCGTTCGCCGGAGGGCTCGATCGAGCACACCGGCGACAACCTGACCGGCGAGGGCGAAGGCGACGACGAGGTGATCAACGTCGACCTCAATGCCACTCCGCCGACCATCACCAACATCTTCTTCCCGGTGTCCATCCACGACGCCGACGCGCGCAGCCAGTCGTTCGGGCAGATCCGCAACGCGTTCATCCGGGTCACCGACGCGACGACCGGCGTGGAGCTGGCCCGCTACGACCTCACCGAGGATGCCTCGACCGAAACCGCGATGGTGTTCGGCGAGCTGTACCGGCACAACAACGAGTGGAAGTTCCGCGCCATCGGCCAGGGGTACGCCTCCGGGCTCGCGGGTATCGCCCGCGATTACGGCGTGCATATCTGACCGATCGGGCGCTCGATCGCGGCGCGGATCTTCCGGAACCTGCCTGTCCGCAGGCCATTCGGAAGATCCGCGCCGCAATCAGCTCGGGCTGCTCAGGCTTTCCGGCGCCTCCGTGATCGCCTGCGGACGGTCGCGTTCCCTGCTGTCGAGCAGCGCGAAGTAGCGGCGGAGCATGAGGCAGGCCGTGGTGGCCAAGCCTGCGGTGAGACCCCACCAGACGCCCGCCGCGCCGAGGCCGGCCGGGAAGGCCAGCAGCAGCGCGACCGGCAGGCCGACACACCAATAGCCGATGACCGACAGGCGGAAGCCCGCGTTGGTCTCCTTCAATCCACGCAACAGTCCGGTGCCGATGTTCTGTGCGGCATCGAAGAACTGCAGCACGATGCCGATCAGCAGCAGGGTGTGCGCGATCTGAATGGTGTTGGTGTCGCTCGAATTCAAGAACGGGCGCAGCACGAGATCGGGCGCGATCACGTACACCGCGCCGGTGATCACGGCGACGACGGCGACGTGGCGCAGCGCGAGCCAGGCCAGTGCCCTGGCGTGCTGGTACTCGTCGCGGGTGACGGCATGGCTGACCAGGATCGACGCCCCGTGCGACAGGCCGATGGCGACCTGGAAGACGATGTAGATGATCTGGTAGACGATGTTGTGCGCGGCCAGCGCCGCCGGGCCGATGCTGCCCATGACGAGGGCGAGCACCGAAAACATGCCTGCCTCAGAGCCATAGGTGAGCGCGATCGGTGCGCCGAGGCGCAGTTCGGCGCGGACGGTGGATCGCCGCACCGGCCATGGTCGCACCGGCAGCGTCGCGCCTAGTCGGGCGTCGCGTCGCACCATCGCCCAGAACACCGCGAAGGTGATCAGGAAGACCAGCGAGGTCGCCACGCCGATACCGGTGAGGCCGAGCTCGGGCAGTCCGCCGCGGCCATGGATGAAGGCAAGCGCGAGCACCAGATTCAGCGCGACCGAGCCGAGCGTGACCAGCAGCAACGCCTGCGGGCGTTGCATGCCGACGGTGTATTGCCGCAACACCTGGAACCACAGGCACGGCAGTAGACCCGGTGCCAGCGCGACCATCAGCGGCCGCGCGTCGGCGAGCACCCCGGCGTCCTGGCCGAGCCATTGCAGCGCCCAGCCGAGTCCGATGAGCAGTGCGCCACCCACGAGGCCGGCGAGCGTGGCGATCAGAAAGCTCGACCGCAGCACATCTTTGATCTCGTCATCGGGGGATTCGCCACGCTTACCGGCCGAACTCACCGCGGTGGCAATCTGATTGCCGCTCGCGGTGATCAGCCCGACGCACATGGTGCGAATCTGATTGAACAACGCGATCGCCAACCCACCCGCAGCGACCTGCTGCACGCCGAGCGTGCCCATCAGCACCACATTGGTGGTGGACACCGCGATCTGCGCCAACTGCGTCATCGCGATCGGCGTCGCAAGCGCGGTCAGCCGACCACTGTCGGCCCGATAGCCCGACAGATTCACCGGGCCACCTCCATCCGCTCGACCACGACGCCGCGCACATTCTCGCGCCCCGCGCACGAAACGACCAGCAATTCCGTGCGCGGCAGACCGATTCGTGCGCGGCGCGGATCACCGGCTACCGGCGCGGGCAGCGTCGACTGTGGTCGGCGCGGCTGTGTCGCGCGCACGTCTTTGCTCGCTGCGCATGACATTGCTGGCGATTCTGTGCGCGGCGGGCTGATTGGTGCGCGGGGTTGGAGCGCGTGGGGGGTGTGCGGGCGATTCATCGCGCCTCGACGAGTTCGGCGGGGCGGCGGGCGGCGGGGGCGTAGGTGTGCAGCATTGTTCGTACCTCGGCTTCGGCGGCGGGGGCGAGTAGGTCGCGTTCGGCCATCCAGGTGTCGTCGAAGACTGTGTCCAGGTACTTTTCGCCGCCGTCGCAGACCAGGGTGACAATCGTTGAGCCGGGCGGGAATTCGTCGAGACGGCGGAGCGCGGCGTGCACCGAGCCGCCCGCCGAACCGCCGATCATCAGGCCGAGCTCGGCGGCGATCGCGCGGGCGGTGGCGAAGGCGTCCACGTCGGTCACCTTCACGCCCTCGTCCAGCAGCGAGTAGTCCACCGCGGTGCCGATGGTGGCGCCGGGCGGGGTGCCGGTGCCGGACTGCCAGTACGGGCCGCCCTCGCCGCCGAACGCGATCGAGCCGACCGGCTCGACGCCGATTACCCGTGCCGGGCAACCGAGTTGGCGCAGCCGAGTCGCGGTGCCGAACAGCGAACCGCCGGTGCCGACCGAGGAGAGCAGGATATCGACCCGCTCCACGTCCTCCAGCAATTCTTCGGCGACCGCGTAGTAGCCGACCGCGTTGGCGTCGTTGTTGTGCTGCTCGGTGAAGTACGCGTCCGGCCGGGCGGCCGCCATCGCCTCGGCCAGGTCCTCCCTGGCCGAGGTCGCCAGGTTGTCGTCGCCGTCATCGGCGACGAACACCAATTCCGCACCCATTGCTCGCATAGCGCGCAGCTTGTCCTTACATGCGTGATGATCGACCACTGCGGTAAAGCGGTACCCACGTTCGGCAGCCACTACCGCGAGACCGAGCCCGGTATTCCCGGAGGTGGACTCGATGATATGCCCGCCACTTCGCAGCAAACCGCGACGCTCCGCATCGAGTACCATCTCGCGGGCCATCCGGATCTTGGCCGCGCCGGTCGGATTGAACTGCTCGAGCTTGAGCAGTAACCGGGTGCCGGTGGCGGTTGCCGCCAGTTCGAACAGCGGCGTGCGGCCGATCAGATCCGTCACGCGCGTGACGAGCGGCATGGAGTTTCTCCTCGTTCAGGTGGGGTGGGGTGTCAGCCGTCGAGCGTCCAGCGGAACCGATTGCCCGTCGCGTCGTGCAGCACGACCTTCGGCGGGATCGGTAGGTCATGGAAGGCGGATTCGTTCGAATCCATTTGGTAACCGGCGGTATTGGGGTAGATCAGCAGGTCGCCCACCGCGGCGGCGCGGGGCAGCGGGACGCGTCGCCAGCTGAGCATGTCGGAATCCAGGCAGGTGGCGGCGCCGACGGTGGTCGGGGTCGGGGTGCCGGGGCGCGCGGGCCACAGCAGCGGGTCGGGTAGGTATTCGCTGTCGAACCACTGCTCGGACAGGCTCAAACTCGTGCCGTCGACGGTGAGCAGGCAGTACGGCGCACCGTCCGTGTGCCGGATCTTGCTGCCCTGTACCCGGAAGACGGTGAACCCGGCGTGCGCGAGCAGCGCGCGGCCCGGCTCGATCGCCAGCCGGACGGTGTGGTCACGCAGCCGTTGTGCGAGTCCGTCGTGCGCGAGGATCGTGGCGAGCATGGCTGGGCCGGGGGCCGGAAAGTGATAGGGGTAGTACGAGTCGAACGACTTGCCCGAGTGGAACCATCGCCGGTCGACGTGTTCGGTGAACTGCGCCCACGCCGCGGCCGGCACGTAGTCGACGCCGAAGCCGCCGCCGATCGACAGCGTGGTGGCGGGATGGCCGAGGGTCCGCGCGTGCAGACAGCGGGCGATCAGCTCGCGGGCCGACTCGGCCCGTGCCACGGCGTCGTAGCCGGACAGGTGAAAGCTGAAGCCCTCCAGGCGGATCGATTCGCGGCCGGCCAACGCGGTCAACGCGTGGTCGACCTCGGTGTCGGTCATCCCGAACCGGCTGGCCGACGCGGCGGGCAGCACGCGGAGCATGATCCTGGCCGGTGCGGCCGAGGTGCCGAGGGCGGCAAGCCGTTCGAGTTCACCGAGGTCGTCGACGGCGATCAGTGCACCGTGCCGGGTGGCCAGCCAGAGCAGGTCGTCGGACTTCGCGGGCCCGGTCACCATCAGTTCGGTGCCGCGAACGCCTTGTGCGAGTGCGGCTGTCAACTCTCCGGTACTGGAAACATCCACGCCGGCGCCGTTTTCCGCGCAGGCGCGCACGACGGCGGCGGACTTGTTGGCCTTCTTGCCGTAGTAGATGACGCCGTCGATCCCCGCCTGCTCGAACACCGCGCGGAACCCCTGGATATTGCGGCCCACCCGCGGCGGATACATCACGTGGAACGGCCCGCCCACGGCAAAGCCGATGTCGCCCAGCAGATTCGGGTCGTCGAGCGCGCGGCTTTCCCACTCGTCCAGGTGCGCCGGGACCGGGGCGGCGCTGATCGAATCGCGCGTCACCCCGGCCCCGCCGACGTCTAATCCCACAGGGGCACCTCCGTGCCACGGCCCTCCGCGATGGCTCGCTCGGCGAGCGCGTGCGCGACCGCGATGTCGGTCAGCACGAGCCCGCTGTTGTAGACGAAGATGCGCTCGTCGTCCGAGCGCCGCGCGACCGCGCTACGGGTGAGGATCTGCGGCAACTCGGCGTCCACCGCGCGCAGCTTTCCGTCCGGCCCGACCATATCGGTACCGGTCAACGCCATTTGCGCAGCGCTGGTGGCGATCACCCGATCCGCGTCGATCAGGGTCGAGGGAGCCAGGCCGTAGCCGACCAGCACCACCGTCGAACCCGGTGCGAGATCACTGGATTCGAGCGCCACCTCGGTGCCGGGGCCTGCGGTGGCCAGCACCACGTCCGCGGTGGCCGCGGCGACCTTCGGGTCCTCGACCGTTTCGAGCAGCGCGTGCGGGTGGTGCTCGGCGAGCTGCCGGTGCACCGCGTCCAGCCCTTCCGGATGGGTGCCGTACAGCATCAGCTTGCGCAGCTGCGGGTTCGCGGCGAGCAAGTGCGGCAACGCGTTTCGGCCCTGGGTGCCGGTGCCGATCAGCAGCACGCTCTCCGCGCCGCGGCGGACGGTCTCGCGCACCAGCAGCGCCGACACCGCCGGGGTGCGCAGCGCGCCGACCCTGGAGCAGTCCATCATCGCGATCGGCGCGCCCGTGCTGTCGTCGTAGAGCGTGATGGTCGTGTAGTAGCGCTTGGTGCTGCGATCGTGCCCGGGGTCGAACTTGTACGACGTCTTCATCGCGACCACGCGGCGGCGACCGTCGCGGCCCAGCATCGCGTAGGACACCGACGAGCCGTCCGGATTGGCGACGCTGAGTTTGCGTGGGTTGTCCGAATCGCCCGCGGCGAACGCCAGATACGCGTCTTCCACCGCGCGCACGACATCGCCGGGCGTGATCGGCACGCCCGCCAGATCGCTGCGGCTCAGCACCCGTAACGGGGTGCTTCGGTCACGGATGTTCAAAGGATCCTCGATCATGTGCTGCTTCCCGCTCTATCGTCACGGGCTGGTTCGCCCGGTGTCCTTCCGTACGGGCTGGATCGCAGCCGCCGGACCCGAATGCGGAATGCACTGCTGCTCGGAACGGGGCGACGATCCGTTGCCCGTATCCATTCTCATCGGCCTCTTCGGCCCGCCGCGGTCGATCAGGCAGGCGAACGTTCACCCGCTTCAGCCAGCGATCGGTGCCGTCATAGCGCGCGATGAACGGTACTCGACCATGCACCGCGACGTCGTTGTCTACCAGCAAGACCTCGCCGGGCGCCAGTGCGGCGGTGACACAGACGCGTTCGAGTTCGGTGGTGAGCTTGGCGTAGGCGGCGCGGAAATCGGCATCGGCGTCGTCGAGTGGGGTGTAGGCCGGGTCGTAGCGCAGCGTCGTCTCGTCCGGGCCCGCCGAGCTCCACAGCGTCGGGAGCGGCGCGGCCGAAAACCGTTCGTGCCCAGCGCCGTACGAGACGTCGGGCAGGATCGGCAGGGTCGGCGTGCTGAGCAGCCGCCGCTGGTCGGCGGTTAGTTCGACCCGCCGCACCGAGGACACCGTGGTGCCGACCATGTCCGGATTGCGCAGGCAGCCGAGCATCAGCAGATTGGCGCGTTCGGGGTGGAAGGCGTCCTCGGAGTGCGGGCTGAGCAAGGTCTTGCTGCTCGCGCCGGACTGTTCGTGCTCGTGGCCGGGCGAGGGCAGGATGTTGTTGACCAGCCGTCCGCCCTGCTGGCCCTGCCAGCCGAAAGGCTCACCGGCGGAACGGGCGAGTAGCAGCATGACCAGGTCGAGCTCGAAAGAGTGGGCGCGCAGGGCGGCGGCGCCGCTCCATTCGGCGGCCTCGCGCCAGCTGGGCGGGGTCGGGCCGAATTCGTCATCGGTGAGCGGGAGCCTGCTCACGATGGTCGCGCCCGCCGCGGTGGCGGGCGGTCGCATGGTGCGGCTGACGTCAGCGGGCAGTTCGGTGACTCTGGCGTCGATCTGCGCGATCAGGGCCGGATCGGTCAGCGTGGTGGCCAGCGCGGCGGCGTCGTGCCGGGTCGTATCCAGTGCGGCAGATATCTCGCGCGCGAACTCACGCACCGCACGCCCGGCGGCGGCGGGCAGTTCGCGGCGTTCGATATCCAGTGGGTGAAGCGTCTTACGTTCGGAGAGAACGCCTTTCACCGAGGGAGTCCCTTCTTCGCATCGTTCGAAAGAGCAGGAGTGACGTCGATGTGCGAAGTTATCCGGTCTGGCCGCGTTAAGCAAGGCTTACCTAAGCGAGTCTGCCAAAAATAGCAGAAACGAATAAATACGAGGAAGTCTCACTCGATCCGCAGTGGCGTGGTCCTCAATCTTTTAGGCTAGCCTGTCCTGATCGTATCGGCGGTTGCGTCAGCGGATCGTCTACCGCGCGAAGGTGTTTGTCCAGGAAGAAGGCGGCGTAATGACTTTGAATCGGCGGCAGCTCCTGCAGTCGGGACTCGGGATCGGGGCGGTGATCTTCGTCGCCGCGTGCTCGAAAGACACCGAGTCGACCGGGCCCGCGCAGCGCGGCGGCACCTTGCGGGTCGGCGCGCTCGGCACGGCGGCGCGGGCCGAACGCGATCCGCACGCCAACCTGAGCAACGACAGCGACTTCCTGATCACCTCGCTGGTGTACGACGCACTCACCACCCCCGGTGGTGACCCGAATGTAGCGCCGCGCTTGGCAACTCGGTGGGAGTCGGACGCGGAACGTAAGCGCTGGACCTTCACCCTCGCCGACGGTGCGACCTTCCACGATGGCAGCCCGGTCAGCTCCGACGACGTGGTGTGGTCGCTGCGCAGGCTGCGCACGGTCGGCGGCGCATCGAAAATGCCTGTCGCGGTGGACGACATCACCGCCGACGGTCCGAATCGGGTGGTGCTCACCGTGCCGGAGCCGAATACCCAGCTGCCGCTGCTGGTCCGGCTGATGACGTTCACCGTCAAGAAAGACACCACCGACTTCACCAAAGCCATTGGCACCGGGCCGTTTCGGCTCGAGTCCTACCAGGGTGGCAATGCCAGGCTGGTGCGTAACGAGCACTGGCACGCAACCGCGCCGCTGCTCGATGCCATCGAGGTCACCATGTTCGAGAGCGTGACCGCGCTGGGCAATGCCGTACTCGGTGGGCAGATCGACCTCGCCTCGAACGTCGGCGCGATCGCGGGCCGAACCGCCGAGGGGCGCGGCGACCTGCGGGTGGTACGGCGCGCCGACGACACCATGCTCGGCGTCGCGATGCGCGCCTCGGACGGGCCGTTCGCCGATGCCAGGGTGCGCACCGCGCTCCGCCTCGGCGTCGATCGAAACGCATTGGTGAACCAGGTGCATTCGGGCTACGGCAAAATCGCCAACGACATTCTGGGCACCGCCGACCCGATGTACGACAAGACCATCGCGCAGCGCACCCGCGATATCGACCGCGCGAAAGCGCTGCTGCGCGAAGCCAATTTCGATACCGGTCGCACGTATCCGCTGGTGACCAAGGCGGAGGCGCCGGGCGAGGTCGAATCGGCGAAGGTCATCGCGACTCAGCTGGCCGATATCGGGGTCCGCCTCGACGTCGTCACCCAGGAGTCGAACGCCTTCTACGACCAGACCTGGTTGAAGGCGCCGCTGTACACCGTTTCGTGGGGCACCAATGACTCGGCGCTGTTCTACGCGAAGAATCTGATGTCCAGCGGTTCCAACCGCAACGAAACCGATTTCAAAGACGCGGCATTCGACGCCGCCACCACGAAAGCCTTGGCAGCGCAGAGCGACTCGGACTACGCGCAAGCCTGCCGTGAGGTGCAGCAGATCGAGCACGATCGCGGCGGTTACCTGGTGTGGGGCATGGCCGACGGCATCGACATCGCGTCCGCCCGCGTGCACGACCTGCCCACGCTCGGCGGCTTCGCCAGAGTGCAGCTGGAACGAGCTTGGTTGGCGGGGTGATCCCGTTCGCGCGCCTGCTCGTCCGGCGCCTCGCCCTGCTGATCGTCCTGCTGGCAACGGTGTTCGTGGTCGTCGACCTGCTGCCCGGCAATACGGCGCGGGCGGTGCTCGGGCGGGACGCGACGCCGAATCAGATCGCGGCGAAAGAGCGCGAACTCGGCCTGGATCATCCACTTCCGCAACGCTTCTGGGACTGGATCTCCGCGGTGCTGACCGGCGACTTCGGTCACACGGCGCGCGGACGTTCGATCAATGAGTTGCTTGTCGACAAGTTCCCGCCGACCCTGCTGCTCGGCGGGCTCGCGTTGACGCTGACCGTGGTCGCATCACTGCTGCTGGGTCTCTGGTGGGCAGGGCGGCGCGTGGCACCGGAGGTGCCGATTACGTCGTTGATTCGGCAGGGCGCGGTTCGGTTGCTACAGCCCACGACGACCATTGCCGCGGCGATCCCGGAATTCGTGGTTGCGACGCTCTTGATCCTGGTGTTCGCCCTCGCCGCCGGTTGGTTGCCTGCCGTCACCATCACCGATCGCTCCGGCTTTCCGGCGAGTCCCGACATGCTTGTGCTGCCGGTGCTTGCGCTGGCCATCCCGCAGATCGGGTGGAACACCAGGGTCGTGCGCGCGGCAATGGTGGATGCGGCACAGGCGCCGCATGTGGAAAGTGCTGTGCTGGACGGCATTTCCACCCGCGCCGTGTTGCTGCGGCACGTACTGCCGTTCGCGCTGCCCACTATCGTGGCGAGCTTCGCGACCACGGTCGGGATGGTGCTCGGTGGATCGCTCGTGGTGGAGACCATCTTCAACTATCCGGGTCTCGGCGCTCTGCTCGCCGGTTCGGTGGCAGATCGCGACGTGTCGTTGATCGCCTCGGTGGTCGCGCTGTCCGGTGCGGTCATCATGTGCATGCTCGCGGTTGCCGATGGAATCCGCGCCTGGTCGTTGCGGGGGCGTGGATGACACAGCTATCTGCGGCCTCGGCAGCGGTACGGGCGAATCGCCTTCGAGTGCAACGCCTTCGGCTGTTGACGGTGCTGCCCGCCGTGCTGGTGACCCTGCTCGCGGTGCTCGGTCCCGCGCTGGCGCCGCACGCGGCCGAGACCCCGGTCGGGATCCCGTTCGGCCACGGCGGTGCCGATGCCTGGTTCGGTACCGATCGGCTGGGTCGCGACGTGCTGAGTCAATTGCTATACGGCGGTTGGGGTCTGCTGCTCTTGGCCGCCGTGATCGCGGTGGCGGTGACCGCTCTGTCGTGTGTGCTCGGCACGATCGCCGCGCTACGACCGCGGGTCGGTAGGTCGATCGAGCTCGCCACGGACTTCGTCATGCTGCTGCCCGCCGTGCTCGGCATCCTGCTGGTGCTGACGTCGTGGCCGGATGCGGGTGTCTACGGGCTGTTCGTCGTCGCCCTGCTCTTCGGGATCCCATACTGCGCAAGGCTTTTCGCTGCAGCCGCCGCAGGTGTCGCCGCCTCCGGCTATGTCGAGGCCGCCCAAGCCAGCGGTGAGACGCTGCCGCACTTGGTTTTCCGTGAGGTGATTCCGAACCTTCGTGAAGTGATCGCTGCCCAGCTCGGCCTCCGCTTCGTCGAAGCGGTCTACCTGGTCAGCACCGCCTCGTTCCTGCAACTGCCGACCACCCTCGGCGCGAGCAACTGGGCGGTCATGGTGCGGGAGAACGCCTCCGGAATGCTGCTCAACCCCTGGGCGGTGCTCGCGCCGAGCCTGGCCATCGCAGTCGTCGCGGTGAGCGTGAACCTGGCCGTGACCGCATTCGGACGCGGGGAGCGAGCATGAGCGAATGTCGCACGCAGCCGTCGCTTTCGCTCATCGCGGTGCCCAAAGTCGACGAGGTCGAGGCGTGAGCGCACAGGCGGCACCCTGGCTCCACGCACGTCAGACGATGGCCTGCTATCGAGAGGAGTTGCGGTGAGCGACCCGGCCCTCGAGCTCGACACACAAATCGATGGCGCAACGACGAGTCCACAGCATGGTGCGGATGTCCCACCGACCGGCGCGGACAGCAGGGCAGCGGGACTCGGTGATGGTGGCGCGGGGCAGTCCGTGCCGGTAGTGGTCGACCAGTTGTCGATACGTGCTTCGACGGGTCTGGAGTTGTTCGGGCCAACCAGCTTCCAGATCGCGGCGGGGCAGATCACCGCGCTTACCGGGCCTTCCGGCTCGGGCAAGACAACGCTGATGCGTGCGCTACTCGGTCAGCTGCCGACAGGTGGTTCCCACAGCGGCTCGGTCTCGGTCGCGGGCCACGATGTGTTCGAGCTCGATCTCGGTGCCCGGCAGCGGTTCCGGCGGACGCATGTCGCTTACGTCGGGCAAGACCCTGGGTCCGCCCTCAATCCGCTGATGCGAGTACACGGACTGCTGCACGAGGTCGCCCGGCACGTCTCTCGTGACACAGTCATCGAGACCCTGGAACTGGTCGGCCTCGCGGCGGAGCATCTGCGCCGCCGCTCCGGCGAACTCTCCGGCGGCCAGCAACGCCGAGTCGCCTTGGCCCGCGCCCTGATCCGCCGGACCGGTGTGCTGATCCTCGACGAACCCCTCGCCGGTCTACACGGCGCTCTGCGCACCGACATCGCTCGTCTGCTGACCGAGATCGCCGCCGAACGTTCCACCGCGATCCTGCTGTCCGGGCACGACACGGTCACCGTGCACGCGATGGCGGACAACGTGATCGAACTCGGCACTGTAGTTGCGGTCGCGCCTCGCGGAGTCGATCGCCGCAAAGGTCCGCCTACGGCCGCGCCGCCATTGATCGACGACTCGACGAAATCCGATTCGCCAGTGGGCTTTCCGACCCGGTCCGCAGCGGCGAGCGACGCAGCCGGATCGCCGGTCAGCGAGCAATCCGTGCCGGTGATCGACAATTCAGCGGAACCTGAGTCGCCAGCGGAATTCCCGGTCGCGGACACGGTTAGCGCCGGAGACGCAATATCGGTCGGCGACGAGTCGCGACCTGGGCGCGTCTATGGGCCGGCCGATCCGCGCCAGGATGACCCGTCAGCCGGGACCGCCGTTCCACTCTCGTTGCGTGCCAAAGGTATCGGTGCCTCGATCGATGATCGTGCAGTCCTCTCCGGAATAGACCTCGACCTCGCACCGTCCGCAGCGCTCGCGATCGTCGGCGTCTCCGGCGCGGGTAAGACGACACTTGCCCGAGTGATCGCGGGCCTGCACCGCTCGGCGACGGGACTACTCGAGCTACACGGAGCACCGATTCCGATCACGAACCGTGGACGAGCCGCCAATGGCAGCAACGGCATTCAGCTGGTCACCCAGAATCCACGATCCGCACTCAACCCGCGCCGGACCGTCGCACAGACCCTCGGCCGCCCGCTGCGCCGCATCGGCGGCGTGCCGAGACGCCAACTCGCACAGCGGGTCAACGAACTACTCGCCTCGGTTGAGCTGACTCCTGAACTGGCAGGCCGATACCCACACGAACTGTCCGGCGGCCAACGCCAACGAGTCGCCCTGGCCCGCGCCCTCGCCGCCGAGCCCGCCGTCCTCATCTGCGACGAGATCACCTCCGCCCTGGATCACGCCACCGCCACATCGATCATGACCCTGCTGGATCGCATCAAGTCCGACCGCGCCATGGCCCTGCTGGTGATCAGCCACGACATGTCCCTGGTCGCCGCGCACTGTCCCCGCATGGTCGTCCTCGAGCACGGCCGAATCGTCGAATCCGGTGAGACGCGCGCCATACTCGCAAACCCGGCGCACACCGCGACGCGCGCGCTGCTCGGCTGAATTCCGCGAGGTACTGCGCCGCACCTGGATGATAGGTGGGGTGCTCCTCAAGAAGACCGGCGCTTTGGCTGCCGTCATGGTGACCCTCGCGCTCGCCGGTTGTGGGATCGACCGCGATCTCCCACCGATCCCCGAGGGCATCCCGCCCGGCCCCGGCACCCCGCTGCCGGTTATAGACCTGGACGGTCCGGGGCGAACAGCGATTCAGTTACGCGGCTGGGCCGAAGAACAGGCAGACCGGATGGCCATTCCGCCGGTCGCCCTGGAGGCCTACGGCTACGCGGCGGCCGTCCTGGCCAGGGCAAAGCCGGAATGCGGCATCGCATGGACGACCATTGCGGGCATCGGCAGCGTGGAGAGCAAGCACGGCTCGCACGGCGGCTCGCGGATCGACGAGGACGGCACGGTGCGCCCGCCGATCATCGGCATCCCGCTCAACGGTGCACCCGGCGTTGCCCTGGTCAAGGACACCGACGGCGGTGCGATGGACGGCGACCCGGAGTTCGATCGCGCGATCGGCCCGCTGCAGTTCATCCCGGAAACCTGGAAGCGCTGGGGCGTCGACGCCAACGGCGACGGCGTGGCCGACCCGCAGAACATCGACGACGCGGCCCTCACCGCGGCCCGCTACCTGTGCGCCAGCGGCGGCGACCTGACCTCTGAGCAGGGCTGGCAGAAGGCGCTTCTCACCTATAACCAGTCCAGCAGTTACCTGCTGACCGTGCGCGACCGCGCCGCGGCGTACAGCGTCGGCCGCCGGGTATGACCTGCTCCACCGGAGTGCCGGTTACCCGCCCAGCTCAGCGGACGCTAGGCTCGCAGCGCACGGCAATTTCCGTAATACCCACCGTGCCTGCAGCCTAAGGAGTGTCGTTTTCGTGGCCATCATCGAACAGGTCGGAGCTCGCGAGATCCTGGATTCTCGCGGCAACCCCACTGTCGAGGTCGAGATCGCCCTCGACGACGGCACCCTGACCCGGGCCGCCGTGCCCTCCGGCGCGAGCACCGGCGAGCACGAGGCCGTCGAGCTGCGTGACGGCGGCGAACGCTACGGCGGCAAGGGCGTACAGAAGGCCGTCGAGGGCGTGCTCGACGAGATCGCGCCGGCCGTCATCGGCCTGGACGCGGTCGAACAGCGCACCGTCGACCAGGTGCTGCTCGACCTGGACGGCACCCCGGACAAGTCCCGTCTCGGCGCGAACGCCCTGCTCGGTGTCTCGCTCGCGGTGGCACGCGCCGCCGCCGAGTCCTCCGGTCTCGAGCTGTTCCGCTACCTGGGTGGCCCGAACGCACACGTGCTTCCGGTGCCGATGATGAACATCCTCAACGGTGGCGCGCACGCCGACACCAGCGTGGACGTGCAGGAATTCATGGTCGCCCCGATCGGCGCGCCCACCTTCAAGGAGGCGCTGCGCTGGGGTGCCGAGGTGTACCACGCGCTGAAGGCGGAGCTGAAGGCCAAGGGCCTGTCCACCGGTCTCGGCGACGAGGGCGGCTTCGCGCCCGACGTGGCGGGCACCCGTGAGGCGCTCGACCTGATCAGCGTCGCCATCGGCAAGACCGGCCTGAAGCTGGGCAGCGATGTCGCGCTGGCGCTCGACGTCGCGGCCACCGAGTTCTACACCACGGGCAGCGGCTACAAGTTCGAGGGCAGTGTCCGCACCGCCGCCGAGATGACCCAGTTCTACGCCGACCTGCTCGGTTCCTACCCGCTGGTCTCCATCGAGGACCCGCTGTCGGAGGACGACTGGGACGGCTGGGTCTCGCTCACCGACGAGATCGGCGAGAAGATCCAGATCGTCGGCGACGACCTGTTCGTCACCAACCCGGAGCGCCTCGAAGAGGGCATCGCCAAGGGCGCCGCGAACGCGCTGCTGGTGAAGGTCAACCAGATCGGCACGCTCACCGAGACTTTGGACGCCGTGGAGCTCGCGCACCGCAACGGCTACAAGACGATGATGAGCCACCGGTCCGGCGAGACCGAGGACACCACCATCGCCGACCTCGCGGTCGCGGTGGGCAGCGGCCAGATCAAGACCGGTGCGCCTGCGCGCAGCGAGCGGGTTGCCAAGTACAACCAGCTGCTGCGCATCGAGGACGCGCTCGGTGACTCCGCGCGGTACGCGGGTGATGTCGCGTTCCCGCGCTTCGCATTCGAGGGTTAGTAAACAAGGGATCGCTATGACGGAGCGACGTGCGCGTGGAACCAGTCCAGCCGGGCGTGGGGACCGCCGCACGTCGCGTTCGGCGAGCTCGCGGCCCAAGGCCGGATCCGATACGGAGACGGCCGCCAGGCCCGCCGCGGTAAAACGCACTGCGCGCAGGCGATCCGACGCCAAGGTAGCCGAGCCACAGAAGGTCGGCCTGCGCAGCGCCGGCCATGGCAACGACAAGCACGACCGCACCATCCTTGGCCTGTCGACGGGCAAGGCGGTGATCCTGGCCATCGTGGTGTGCGCGCTGGCGCTCACTTTGGCTGTGCCGATGCGCACCTACTTCACCCAGCGGGCCGAGGCCGCGCAGCTGCACCAGCAGCGCAAGGACCTGGAGTCCGATCTGGCGCGGCTGCGCGATCGCCGTGCGCAGCAACAGGATCCGGCCTACATCCGGTCCGAGGCGCGCGACCGGCTGCGGCTGGTGCTGCCCGGCGAGACCCCCTACATCGTGCAGGTGCCCGGCATGGAGGCCGCCGCCCCGCCCACCGCGGTGACCAGGTCTCGGGAGCCCGACCCCTGGTACACCGAGCTGTGGCGCAGCATTTCCGAACCACAACCCGCCCCAGCGGCCGACAAGGCAGCACCACCCGCACCGCCCGTCGTGCCGCCGCCAGGACCGGAAGGACCCAGGTGACACCGAACGACCAGGATCTCGCGATCATCGCCACGCAGCTCGGCCGCGAACCGCGCGGCGTGCTCGCCGTCGCCTATCGCACCCCGGACGGGATCCCGGCCGTCGTGAAAACCGCGCCGCGCCTGCCCGACGGCACGCCGTTCCCCACCCTGTACTACCTGACCGACCCGCGGCTCACCGCCGAGGCCAGCAGGCAGGAATCCGCGGGCGTGATGCGCGAGATGACCGAACGGCTCGGCAGCGACCGGGAGTTGGCCGCCGCCTACCTTGCCGCGCACGAGAGCTACTTGGCCGAGCGCAACGAGATCGAGTCGCTGGGTACCGATTTCACCGGTGGCGGGATGCCGGAGCGAGTGAAGTGCCTGCACGTGCTCATCGCGCACGCGCTGGCCAAGGGGCCGGGCGTGAACCCGTTCGGCGACGAGGCGGTGGCGCTCGCCGCCGACAACGGGTTGCGCGGCACCGCGATTCCGGCCGACTGGCCGAAGTACGAGCAGATCGACGTGCGGGAAAGCGGAGCACAGGCATGACTGATCGGGTAGCCGCCGTCGATTGCGGGACCAACTCCATCCGACTATTGATCGCCGACGTGCTCGATGACGGCACGTTGGCCGACGTGCACCGCGAGATGCGGATCGTGCGGCTCGGCAAGGGCGTCGACGCGACCGGCTCACTGCAGCCGGAGGCGATCGAACGCACCAGGGTCGCGCTGGCCGATTATGTTGCGCTGATGCGGAAGACGGGTGTCACCCGGGTGCGCATGACGGCCACGTCGGCCACCCGTGACGCGTCCAACCGCGAGGACTTCTTCGCCATGGCCCGCACCGAGCTGGGCACCGTGGTGCCCGGTGCGGAGGCCGAGGTCATCTCCGGCGACGAGGAGGCGCGGCTCTCGTTCGCCGGTGCTATCGGCGAACTGTCCAGCGAGGCGGGGCCTTTCGTGGTGGTCGACCTCGGCGGCGGCTCGACCGAGCTGGTCTTCGGTGACAGCGACGGCGTGCAAGCCGCGTTCTCCGCCGACATCGGCTGCGTCCGGATCACCGAACGCTGCCTGCCCGGCGACCCGCCGACCGCCGAACAGATCAGCGCGGCAAGGGAATTCGCCGCCGAGCGACTGGCCGAAGCCTTCGCTCGCGTGCCTGTCGAAGGCGCGCACACCTGGGTCGGTGTCGCAGGCACGATGACCACCCTGGCGGCCGTCGCCCTCGACCTCCCCGAATACGACTCGGAGAAGGTTCATCTCACCCGCCTGACCCTGGATCAGCTTCGCGCCGTGTGCGATCGGCTGATCGCGATGACGCACGACGAGCGTGCCGCCCTCGGCCCGATGCATCCCGGCCGCGTCGACGTGATCGGCGGCGGTGGCGTCATCGCGGAGGTCCTTGCCGATGAATTGTCCCGTCGCGCAGGCATTTCCGAGATCGTCGTCTCCGAACACGACATCCTCGACGGCATCGCGCTCTCCATCGCGTGACGCTCGTCTAGTCGGACTTGCCTTCACGTGCTCGACCGGTGACCAAATCGGCCAGCCTGGACAGTGATTCCTTGTTGCGCGGTGCGAGCACCTGCGTCTGAACCAGGTCGGGGACCAGCGCCGCCGGGCCGCTGATCGCGCGTTCGAACATGCGGATCCGGGTGCGGTCGGGCGTGATCTCTGCCAGCTCCAACCGAATCCACGCCGAGCCGACCGGCCACAGTCGCGCCTCCAGTTCGAGCATCCGCGGCGGGTCCACCTCGCGGACCCTGGTGGTGTCGGACAGGTTCAGCGGCCACGGGCCGACGCTGTGGTGGATGCGGGTGCCGACGGCGGGCCAGCCGGGGTCGACGTCGCGAATGTGCGAGGCGCCGACCACCCACAGCGGGTACAGCCAGCCGTCGGCCAGCACCGCGAACGTGTCCGCGACCGAGGCGGGCACCGTGATTTCTACCGGATCCATCCGTGCGTCACTTTCGTCGTCTTGCCGGACTGTCGTGGCCGGGACCGCGCGTGGCGGACCGTTCTCCGGGTGCCCATCCAGGGCCTGAAGAAACGCTGCGATATGAAGTCTGGCACGATCCGCTACCGTGCGCGACGCTGCGATGATCTTCGAGATTTGGGCGTTGATGCCGAAGAATCGTCGCAAACATGGGAAGGTCTGAGGATGTCGGAAGTAAAAACGGCTGATTCACCGATTGCCGGACGGACCATCTTCGGTCACCCCATCGGACTGACCAACCTTTTCGGAGTCGAGCTCTGGGAACGGTTTTCCTACTACGGAATGGTCAGCATCCTCGGGTACTACCTGTACTACTCGGCGACCGACGGCGGGCTCGGGCAAGACCAGAGCACCGCGTTCGGCATCGTCGGCGCTTACGGTGGCCTGGTCTATCTGTCCACGGTGCTCGGTGGCTGGATCGCCGACCGGCTGCTCGGCATGGAACGGACCGTGTTCTACGGCGGCGTCGTGGTGATGGCCGGGCATATCGCGCTGGCCGTGCTGCCGGGCATGCTCGGGGTCGGCGTCGGCCTGGTGCTGGTCGCGCTCGGCAGCGGTGCGCTCAAGGCGAACGCGTCCTCGCTGCTCGGCACGCTGTACGACAAGGGCGACGCGCGCGCGGACGGCGGATTCACCCTCTTCTACCTCGGCATAAACCTCGGCGCGTTCAGTGGCCCGCTGCTCACCGGCCTGCTGCACGACCACCTCGGCTTCCACTACGCGTTCGGCGCCGCCGCGATCGGGATGGCACTCGGCCTGATCCAGTACGCCGTGTTCCGGCGCAATCTCGGCACGCACGGCCGCGAGATACCGAACCCGTTGCCGCGCACCGCCATCGGCCCGATCGTCGGCCTGCTCGCCGTCGTGGCGGTGGTGGTCGCCGCGGCCTTCCTGACCGGCCTGGTGACGCTGGACAACCTGCCCGACGTGACCACCGGAGTCATCGCGGTCGCCGCGGCAATCTACTTCGTCGTCATGCTCACCAGCGCCAAGGTGACGCCGATCGAGCGAAGCCGAGTGCGCGCGTTCATCCCGCTGTTCATCGCCAACGCGGTGTTCTGGTCGCTGTTCCAGCAGATCTTCACCGTGCTCTCCGGCTATTCGGACAACCGGATCAACTGGAGCCTGTTCGGTTGGACCGCGCCGTCGAACTGGATCAGTTCGGTCGAGCCGGTCTGGATCATCACGCTGTCACCGCTGTTCGCGATCATGTGGACCAAGCTCGGCTCGCGCGCGCCGAGCACGCCGCGCAAATTCGCGCTCGGCGTGATCGGCATGGGACTGGCGTTCATGCTGTTCGTGCCGCTGTCGTTCATCAACGGGCAGCACGTTCCGATCCTGCTCATCGTCGTCGTCATGGCCGGTTTCGCGGTCTCGGAATTGCTGCTCTCACCCATCGGTCTTGCGGTCACCACCCAGCTCGCACCGGAAGCTTTCCGGGCACAGATGATGGCGCTGTACTTTTTCTCGGTTGGCATCGGCACCTCGATGTCGGGTACTTTGGCCCGGTTCTATGACCAAGACCACGAAATCGCCTACTTCGGTATCACCGGCGCTGTCGCGGTCTGTGCCGGACTGGTCGTGGCCGCCATCGCACCACGGATCAGCAAGTACATGGAGGGCGTGCATTAGCCTGCCCCCGGGCCATAGACAGCTCGACAGCACGATCAGAGGTAGAGGAGAAGGTGTGGCGATCCGTAAGCCGGACGACGCGACAGAACAGGGCCCGGCTCGGTGGGGCGGGTTGTTCCGCACCAAATCCGTCGAGCAATCGATCAAGGACACCGACGAGCCGGACTCCAAGCTCCGCAAGGATCTGACCGCGTGGGACCTCACGGTCTTCGGCGTCGCGGTGGTGATCGGCGCGGGCATCTTCACGCTCACCGCACGCACCGCGGGCAATGTGGCCGGGCCGTCGGTCTCGCTCGCGTTCGTCTTCGCCGCGATCGCCTGCGGGCTGACCGCGCTCTGCTACGCCGAGTTCGCGTCGACGGTTCCGGTGGCGGGCAGCGCGTACACGTTCTCCTACGCCACCTTCGGTGAGCTCGTCGCGTGGATCATCGGCTGGGACCTGATCCTGGAATTCGCGCTGGCCACCTCGGTCGTCGCCAAGGGCTGGTCGCAGTACCTCGGTGAGGTGATGGGCACGACGCCGATCGTGCACATCGGCTCGGTGTCCTTCGACTGGGGCGCGGTGCTGCTGATCGCAATCCTCGCCGTGCTGCTGGCGACCGGGACCAAGGTGTCCTCGCGGGTGTCGGCGGTGGCGGTCGCGATCAAGCTGGCCGTGATCGCGCTCGTGCTGATCGTCGGCATCAGGTACTTCAAGTCGGAGAACCTGACCCCCTACATTCCACCGTCGCAGCCCAGCGAATCGAGTGACGGGCTGCGCCAATCGCTGTTCTCCTTCCTGACCGGCGCCGGGCACACCAGCTTCGGCTGGTACGGCCTGCTCGCCGCGGCCAGCCTGGTGTTCTTCGCGTTCATCGGCTTCGACGTGGTCGCGACCACCGCCGAGGAGACCAAGAACCCGCAGAAGGCGGTGCCGCGCGGCATCCTCGGCTCGCTGCTGATCGTCACCATCCTGTACGTCGCGGTGTCGCTGGTGCTCACCGGCATGGTGCCCTACACCGAGCTGTCCGGTGACAACGCCACGCTCGCAACGGCTTTCGCGATTCACGGCGACACCTGGGTGAAGAACATCATCTCGGTCGGTGCGCTCGCCGGGCTCACCACGGTGGTCATGGTGATGTTCCTCGGGCAGACCCGGGTGCTGTTCGCGATGTCGCGGGACGGGCTGATGCCGCGGAAGCTGGCGCACACCAGCAAGTTCGGCACGCCGGTGCGGATCACCGCGATCGTCGGTGTGGTCTGCGCGGTGCTGGCCGGCTTCGTCGACTTCGGCACGCTCGAGGAAATGGTCAACATCGGCACGCTGTTCGCGTTCGTGCTGGTCTCGGTCGGCGTGCTCATCCTGCGCCGCACCCGCCCCGACCTGCCGCGCGGGTTCCGCGTTCCGCTGGTGCCCGTCGTGCCGATTCTCGGCGTGCTCGCCTGCTTCTGGCTGATGCTGAACCTGTCGGTGGAAACCTGGCTGCGGTTCATCATCTGGATGGCCCTCGGCTTCGTCATCTACTTCGCCTACAGCCGCCGTCACTCGGTGCTGCGCAACACGCCTGCGGAGTAAGTGCATGGCTCACGCCGGTGAAGCGTGCCCTCGACGCTCTGTCGCGGGCACGCTTCGTGCGTTGGTGCGCGGGTAGCGTGACGAACGTGTCGCAGCGGGAGCTCGTCGTCCTCGGGACTGCCAGTCAGGTGCCGACCAAGCAGCGCAATCACAATGGATATCTGCTGCGGTGGGAGGACGAGGGGGTGCTGTTCGATCCGGGGGAGGGGACGCAGCGGCAGATGACCTACGCCGGGGTGTCGGCGACCGACATCACCCGGATCGCGATCACCCATTTCCACGGCGATCACAGCCTCGGGTTGGCCGGCGTGGTCCAGCGGATCAATCTCGATCAGGTGCCGCACCCGGTCGACGTGTGCTTTCCCGCCTCGGGCGCCGAGTATTACGACCGGCTCGTCAACGCCACCTCGTACTATCGGCGGGCCGAATTGCGCCCGCGTCCTATCGATTTGCCGGGCCCGGTGGACTTTCCCGGCGCGCCGTTCGACGTTACGGCGGTTCCGCTGTCCCACCCCGTCGATACCTTCGGCTACCGACTCACCGAACCACCCGGCCGTCGCGTCCTGCCGGACCGCCTACGCGCCTACGGACTGAGCGGTCCGATCATCACGCAGCTACAGCAGCGGGGCCACGTCGAAATATCAGGTCGCACCATCACTCTCGACGAGGTCAGCGAACCGCGCCCAGGCCAGAGCTTCGCCTTCGTCATGGACACCCGCCTCTGCGATGGCGTCCACGAACTAGCCGCCGACACCGACATGCTCGTCATCGAGGCCACCTTCCTCGACGCCGACGCCCGCCTGGCCGCCGAATACGGCCACCTCACCGCAGGCCAAGCCGCCCGCATCGCAGCCGACGCGGGCACCCGCACGTTAGTCCTCACTCACTTCTCCCAGCGCTACCGCGATCTCTCCGACCACCTGGCCGAAGCCCGCCAGCACTTCCCCGGCACCATCCACATAGCCACCGACCTGACCCGAATCCCCCTGCCGCCCAGGCGATAACACCCACCCCCGAAACACCCCATCCCCCGTGTACCTTTTGGTCAACTGCCCGACATTTTCCAGGAGGATGCCGACACGTTGCACAGCTTGAACAGTCGGAATTCCGGTACACCCGTACGACTCGGTACGCTGTCCCGGACGCCCCCATAGCCCAATTGGCAGAGGCAGTGGACTTAAAATCCATCGAGTGTCGGTTCGAGTCCGACTGGGGGCACGTACAGCATCCACAACCTGCACGTCAGGGCGATGGCCGGGCGGGCCTGTTGTGGATGTCATGTTGCCGACGGTCGTGGCTGCGTGGGCGATGGCGGGGACGTGGTCGGCGGGCAGTGTGATGGTGATGGTGGCCCGGGTGGCGTTGTCGTGCAGCTGAATCGAGAGCTGGGTGATCTCGAACAGGCGCTGCAGCAATTTCTGCGGTGCGGTTGCGAGGTTGAGCCTGAGATAGGGGAGGGCGTCCAGTAATGCGATGTCTGCATCGGCGGGTCGACCGGGCTCGGCCCGATCGGCAGCGTCGAGTTGAGCGATGCCGCTGACTGCGGTCAACTTCGCAGCCTCCAGTTCGTTGTAGGTGTCGCGGAGGGCCTTGGTGAACGGGTCATCCTGGTCGCCGTCTTGTGCTTGGCGCAGAACCGAGTTCTGACGGCGAGTCAGGTCCTCCACGGTTCGTTGGAGCCGTTCGTGGTCGGCTCGTCGCTGTCTTGCGGTTCGGTCGTCGATCCCGGCGATGTCTGCGGCGAGCAGGTCCTGGCGGTGTGTGCCGAAGACGCGATCGGCGTAGAACTGCGACACCGCGTCGAGAACGGCGTCTTCACGGAGGTAGATCGTCTTGGGGTGACCGGCGTATTTGTCGGGTCGTCCCCGGTTGTTTCCGCGCGGCCAGCATCGGTAGTAGATGTTCGCGCCACGCTCGGTACCGTCCATACGCCTTGAGCATTCGCAGTGAAGTCTGCCTCGGAATCGATAGCCATGAGTGGTCAGCGGGTGCGAATTCTTGCCGCTACGGTCTCGGGATCCGCGTCGAGCTTGGCGGCGGCCGATTAGGTCGTCGTACATCCACTTGGGGATCAGGGGTTCATGCGCGGGTTCGGTGGACCACACCCACTTCACAGGATCGTTGACTTTACCGCGCCGGGAGCGGGATGCTCGGCGGTTGAATACCTGATAGCCGGTGTACTTCGGATTCGACAAGATCTCGTACACGCTGGTCTTGCCCCATGCATGGCGTGCCCGGCTCGCGACAGTCGGCTGCGGAGGCGGGTATCTGATCGGGTCCGCGTTGAGCCGCTCGGCGATGGTGTCGTAGCCCAGGCCCTCGTAGTAGCGCCACTCGGCTATCCGTGTCACGGTCTCACCGCGAGTTCCGTCGGGTTCGAGTCGTGTCTTGGTCAGTCCGCGAGCGGCTTTCATCGGGTTCGGATGCCGGAATGACTTCGCCTTGTACCCGTAGGGCGGTTTGCCGATGTTCCAGCCCTCCCGCACATGGGTGCACGACCCGCCCCAGGACTGCTCCAGCGTATTGAGGACTTCGTACTCAGCGACCGACTGATTGATGCGACGCTGCAGGATCCGCTGCGCGCGACTGCCGCTGATCGTAATCGGTTCGTTGGCCGCGAACAGCGGCACCTCGGCCCTTTCGAGTTCCCGCTCGATCGACAGACCTTCATACGTGCGACGAGCAACACGCGAGACGGCCTCGCAGATCACGACGTCGAACCTGCGATTGGGGTGCCTGGCTTCATCGAGCAGATCTGCGATGCCGCCGTCGCGTGCAATCGGGATATCGAACCGCTCGTAGTCAGTTCCTTTTCCGCGTTCCTCCAACTCCATGCGGCCGGACTCGACATCGTAGTAGTGCGCCACGATCACCCAGGACTCTGGAAGCGCTGTCTTGGAGTTGCCGAGTTGGCGAAGGATCGATTGCCGCGGGTCCTGTTGATCCTCGGTAGAGGTTCGGGCCAGGAAAGCTACCCGTACTTCATCCCGCAGCAGCGCTACCGGCATACCAAGTGGAGAAACGGCGTAGTCCGACAATCCCGATGGCCCTGACGCCGGTGCCGCACCCGATGGCAGCGATCGATATGTCAGCGCCGGTGCCGGTGGATTGACCGTAATGTCGTTCTCGTTCATGCCGCTTTCCCCTCATCCTGGAATTGTCCGCCCTCTTGTTCCCTGGCAGCCCATGCAAGTAATTCGTCGATAATCTCGGCAAATTGATTGCGCAATCGGTCTGCTTCGGATCCATGAATAGTGATAATTCGACCAGCGAACTGACAATGGTGCCGATGGTTGTTCAATTTCTGATCGTATATCCATACCGGACCATAATCCGATTTTCGCGCGATACCGTCACGGCCGCCATCAGGAGCTTCATTCGAGCAGCACCTCCGATCACCGTCTTCCTCATTTTCGCTGTTATCGGTGCCGCAGAGACGGGCAGGGGGCGGCGTCGACGCTTCGCCTGTGCTCATAAGTGACTCCCGAGGGACCGCGAGCTGATCACAGGCGAGTTCTCGATCACTGCGGCGGGAGTAGACCTTGCGTCCCAGCCTGAAGAACGCGTGCACATCGCCGATGCGCAGCCGGTAGCGCAGCGCGCCGAGGGGGGCTCGTATTGCTCGGCGACCTCGCGCACGGTCAACCGATCGTCGCGGCCGTTGATGTGCGCGCTCTCGTCCTTGGCCTGCTTGATGTTGCGCTCCTGCATGGGGTTGCCTCCTAGGTGCTCGGAGTTCAGAGTTCGGGGCACTTAGGAGTTGCAGCGAGCACCCCCGTTTCCGACATTGCAGCCCGGACTAGATTCCGACGATATGGAGATGACTCGCCGTCGCAGTCGAAATAGCGGATCGTGATGAACCTCTCGGAGGTGGAAGGCGGTTCCTAGAGCCGGGCTGTGTTCGGAGTTAAAGTCAAACGTGAGTCACATCCTGTGCACTCATTACGTGCGAACGACCCGACTGCGATCACGACGAGGTGACGAGGTGGTACGTCTGCTCAACTCGGCCCGGCATCTGATCGTCATTGCCGCGCTGACCGGGTGTGTGCCCTTCGTGACGTTCCCGACTTCTTACGCTGGGCCGCTCGCCCCGGTCTGTGCGTTGCCCAGCTCGGGCAGCCAATTCCAGTCCGTACCACCGCAAGAGCAATCCTTGGATCCGAGCGTGGTCCAGCAAGCGATCGACTATGCGACCTCCCACCTGCGGGTGTCGGTGCAGATTTTCCGCAACAATTGCCGGGTCGGGGCCGGATCGCTCGAGCAGGCGATCGAGGCGATTCCTTTACCGGTATGGAGCTCGGCGAAGTCGATCGTGTCCTTGCTGACCGGCATCGCCGCCGAGCGCGGTCTGCTCGCCATCGATGATCCGATCGGAAAGTACCTGCCCGCCGGACCCGCCTGGGGAGACGAAGCCCATCGCGCCATCACGATTGGTGATCTGCTGACTCAGACGTCGGGACTGCGGCAGTCGATCATCAGTGAGGCCGCGTCGGTGCTATCGGACCCCGACATCGCCCAGGAAGCACTCGCTCAGCCACTGGACCACCCGCCCGGCACGCATTTCGTCTACGGCCAGCGCCCAGTGGACCTGCTCGCCTTCATCGTGGGGCAGGCAGTCGGTCAAGACCTGCAAACTTTCGCGCAGGACAACCTATTCGGACCTATCGGAATCCCCGCAGACACCTACATCTGGTTGCGGGACCGCGCCGGTAACAGTTATGGATCCTCGAACCTGATGATGACCGCGCCCCAGTACGCCAAACTCGGCCTCATGGTCCAGAACGGCGGTGTCTGGAACGGGCACCGGGTGCTGTCGGAGCACTATCTGCGCCAGGCAGCCGAACCCACCCTCACCAACGGCTGCTACGGCTACCTGTTCTGGACCAACCGCGGCCAGTCGTGCACCAGCGCCGCCTTTCCCTCTCCAATGACGGTGGCGCACAGCATGATCCCGAGCGCGCCCGCCGACCTGTTCGCCATGGTGGGTTTCCTGCACCAGAACAACTTCATCGTCCCCAGCCTGCATATGACCGTCACCTGGATCGGCGCCCTCGGCGACACCGCCCCCGACATCGCCACCCTGCTCAGCGCCGACCCCGGCACCTCCGACCTCTACTACAACTTCTTCCGCATCCTCACGCGCGCAGTCACCGACACCCACATCCCAGACCCCGGCCCCTATCAACCCCCACCGATGAATCCCAGCTTCAACCCGCTCAACTTCGGCGACCCCTCGGTTCTACTGACAGACCTGTTCCCCAACAACACCTGCAACATTCTCGCCTGCAACAGCCAGCCAGCCCGATAACGTCCGTGCCCGCGCACAGCCCCGGATGTTCCAGAGGCGTTGGTGGCCGACCCTCTGAGGCCGGCCACCATACGCGCTCGGATCGCGTGATATGCGGCATGAGCGCATACTTGAGTGAGCTAGAGCCAGCTCCATCGGGCGGTTGGGTTCGCGTTGAGGCTATCCGCACCAAAGCGAGTCTGACCAACAGTTCGTCGCAGGCCAAACAGCGCAGGCAGCTCGCTCAGCAAGGACGCGAACTGCAAATGCGAAAGACTGGTCGGATCGCATCACCGCCGAGTATGTGCAGTGTTTCAAGGCAAGTGGCTGCCGAAACCGATTCGCGATGCGACAATGATTCGGCTCAGCGTCGGCTGGATGAGGTGTGTGGGATGACGGAAGACGGGGATTCTCCGGCGGAGCCGCATGACGCTAAGCAGGCTGGGGGCGGCTCGCTGTACTCGGAGGTTCTAAAGGCCGTCGTGGTCAAGCTGCGCAGCGAGGAGTACCTGTTCGTCGTAGCGATAGCGGTCATATTGCTCGTGGGTGCGCTAGGTGCAGGTACTGGGAACGTTAGGTTCGGGGTTCTGACAATTGCCGTCGGCCTCCTTTCGGTGTTTGTGCTCGTGTGGCAGCTAGTTATTCGGGTAAGAAGGGATGCCGTCAGCACGCCGAAGACTCTTGACCTATCGCTTCGTACCCGCCGTCTTTGGGCGCGGATGGCACGGCAGCCGACGCGCGTCGCGCTCGGGCGCTTTGACGAGTTCACGGACTTCGAGAGCGGCGGTCTGGTCGGGGTGGGCGACGCGCTTGCCCTGCGCGAATTCTCATCGTTCTTCACCGCCTTGCAGCTGCCAGAGTTCGATGTTGGCGATGATGAGCCTCGGGGCAATGAGTTCAAAGCGAACCAAATCACGCTTGGCAGCGCAGACGTCAACCGTCTTACGGAGAAACTTGCAGAGCGGCTGCACGTCACGATTCATTACGACGGTCCGCGGCACTCGCGCCTTGACGAGTGGGATGACTGCTTGATCGTGAGGGCGCCGAATCCCTGGAATAAAGCAGCATGGGTCATCATAATCGCCGGAAGCTATGGCCTTGGCACGCTGGCCGGAGCGCGCTTCGTCATGTCGGATGAGTTTGCGGCCGTTGTACATCGAGTCCACAGTGATGCGTTCGAGTGCCGTATCGAAGTGGAAATCATCAACGGGTCGCCCCTGGCTCCTCGTGTGGTCGCGCTGCAGAAGCTCAGGTAGTTCGACGCGTCTCCGATTTGATGTTGACGCATCATGTATTGACCTCGGCGTCAGCAGAACGCTTATCGCCGCTTCTCCTCTGTGTCCAATGACGCTCTTCGGCGTAGAGATTCTTGACTGAAGTTGCACCCCAACGTGATTGGTCGTTCCAGTATCCGGAAATCGGCAGAGGCGGACGTTCCAGATGCGTTGGTGGCCGACCAGTTCGAGGCCGGCCACCGTCCGTTCGAAACGCGCGCTCCGCGGCAAGAGCGGACGTTCTGCACCGCAGTCGATCTCGTCGTGCAGAACGCCCGCTCCGCGGGGTCTTGTTGGGGAGCCAATACAGCTCACTCGCGCCGACTGTAGCCAGTGTGTATGACGGTTCGGCAGGTCAGTTAATGGACTTGATCACCCATCGATATGCCTTCCGATCGGCGAACGAGAGTTCTATGCGATCGAGGTGACTGCCGCTCGTGCCTTCCATCAGGTCCGTCCCGTCCTTGAACAGCAAAGTCCCGTCTGAGGCGGCTTCCACCTTGAACTGCGCGGCTTTTGCGCAGTCATGAAGCTCGTACGCACTCCTCGAGATGTATGAGGTGGTTTTTGGGACCCACTGTAGACAACCCCCCGACCCGTTATGAAGTTTGAATCGGCCGTCGCTGAGCTCTTCCGCTGTCCACCGGTACTGCTTATCGCTGGTATCGCAGTCGCCCTGTGTCACCCGGTAGGGTTGTGACCCGTCGTCCTCCGGCAGTGAACCGAAGCACTTGTCGGTATCCGTCGCACCGCTGGTCATGGTGAACGGCCCTGCGGGGAGGAGATCCTCGGCGACTGCCTGCCCGCTTCCGGATATCCACATCCCAGTAGCCGCGCACGCCACAGCCATCACACGCGCTGGTGTCGCAGCGCCGGTGTTCATTCGAGCACGAGCAAATGACATTGCGGCTCCATCTGTAGAGGTGTACCGGCCAGTCGGCTCAGGCACGTCCTTTTGTATTCGAAGCCACAGCCAACGTGGATCACGATCGGAGCGTCCTCTACATGGTTGAACCAGCAGCGGCTGACAGAGCTGAACCTCAGAGTGGCTAGCTGGCAGTGGTCCCGGGCGACGCAACATAATCGGCATTACCGCGCGTTGTCGGTACCCCGGCCGGGACAACCGATCTCACCATCGCAGCCTGTCACCGGGTTGACGCAAGACACACGAGCATCCTCGACAGCGATGTTCCTGGTTCGCAGCGCGGCGGTAACCGCGTGGGCGGCGCACACCGCCGCTGTCGATCCTCAATGGCGAAATTTGGCAACGTTCGAACTGGACACATCAGACTCAACACCGGCATCCGCTGTTCCGAGGATCACGAAACCCGCCGTCCTATTTGCCTAGCTTTCGGAACGTCTCGAGTCCTCTGTCAGAAGCATGACGTGGGCGTTCTCGGGCAACATCTCAAGCGTCCGAATCGCGCTCTGGACGAAATTGTTGTAGTTACGACCCCAGACCTGCACAAGATTCAGGAACTCCTTAGCTGTCGTTCCTGTGACTGTGTTCCGCATGATCAACGCGAACCCAGCGGTCCGAATCATCGAGGCATAAGTGTCTCGAAGGTCAGGCGAACACCCTGGCCACAGGGTCGTCCCCCAGATCGCTGGGGTAGCCGATTCTAGAATCCAGCCGACGTTGTCGAAGATGTTCCGTACCGAGTCGGCAGGCACAAACATCATCAGCGCTTCGTCATAGTCCAGGTTGGCGAGACTGGCGATCTTCCGTCTGAACGTATCGACCTGGACCGGAGAACATTTGGTCAAGGCGTAGACATCGGGGCTTGCCCACACCTCAACCCGCCTTGTAGTCGCCCGTGACTCGTTGGCGTCGACACTGTTGTTCTCTTGCGCCGCTAATCGTTTGATCGTCGTCGGCGGCGGGACAACGGGATCGGTCGCTCGCGCGAGGTCTTCTCCGACGCTCGCTTCCAGTGACATCTGCGTCTCGCCTGGCCCCTTAACGACGAGCTTCTCAATTCGGCGGATGAGGCCGTCGAGGGGATCGCGGAAAAGCCAGATGATCCCGCCCGCCAGGACGAGCCATTTCAGGGCGTTGACGTACTCCAAGAACATCTCGGGCGCACTCACCTCGCGATCGTAGGCACCGCGAAGTCGCGCGATGGTTCGACTGGCCGCCATTGAACCCGTGTTATGCGCCGCAACCGCTCTGGCCCGCCAGCCATCGCGTCGTGGCCGCTTCGCTCAGCGCGCACAAAGCCAGGCGCAAACGCGCGCATTGCGGCCGAAAGCGGGCGAGGTTCGGCGGGACGCATAAGGACTGGGAACGTCGGCTTCCCTGAGAGGCCCGCCTGATAGGTCTATGGCTGTTGTGGGTTGCTGTTGTCGTCGGCTTTGGTGATGCGGATGATGTGGAGGATGCGGCCGACTTCTCCGGGGTATCGGCGGGAGGTGATGTCGACTGTTTGCCATCCGGTGTCGGTGTTGGCTCGGATGCGGGCTCGGGTGGTCATTTCGATTGTGGGGCAGGCTGGTTCGAGCAGGGCTTGGGTTCGCCTGAGTGCGGGCCAGGAGTCGGGGTGGATGAGGGCGGGGTCGCCGTCGCGCTGCCAGTCGATCCAGGTGGGCACCTTGCCGATCCAGGATGAGATGGTCGGTGGGCTCGAGCGTGCGCCGAAGGCGAGCAGCGCCGCGGCGGGTCCGTCGGTGATGTCTTCGTTGGTAAGGCGCAGTGTTTCGAACGGGCCGACGACCGGGGGTTCGATGTCGGTGACGTCGTGGGTGAGGGCGCGGACTCCGACGTGGCGTTCGTCGTTGCGTCCGCGCGCCATGATCTGCCAGTTCATCAGGTGGCCGTCGTCGTGGAGGATGCACAGGCTCGACTCGAACTGCGCGTCGGGAGTAGGGCTGTTTGCTATTTCGATGAGTTGGGGTATGTCGTCGAAACGCAAGACTTTCCGGAATATCTCGCCGGGGGATCTGATGCCTTTCCAGGCTGAGGCGTCGTTGGTGCTCATCAGCCAGGATTCAAGGCGTTGCTGGACTTGGAGTTCGCCGAGGTTCCATCGGAGGCCGGCGGCGGGTCTGGGCTTGGGAGCGTCGGTGCTGGGGTCTCCGATCCACAGGTGCATGGCATAGACGTCGTCTTCGGGTCCCAGGATTGGCACGATCTCTATTCGACGGTCGCCGAAGCGGCCCGACATTCGCTGGTCCAGGTGTGAGCCGCTGCTCCGTGCCCAGTTCAGCGCGCCCACCGCGTCGACGCCTTCGTCGCGTTCGATGCGGAAGATCGAAACCCACTCTTTTCGCACTCCGTCTTTGGCGACGATGCTCATCGAGGACAGGCCAAGGCATTCGACGAGGTACCACGTCATCGGGGCCTCTTTTCGGACTGCTTACGGTCGGGGCGTCAGGTGCAGGGTGACCGGCTCGGGGCTGAGGGCAGCACGTTCGCGGATCCGCAGCTCATCGGAGGTCGACAGAACGAATGCGTCGAGGATGCGGGCCAGCAGCACCGTGGCCTCGTGGATAGCGAAGACGCGACCGATACAGGATCGCGGCCCAGCTCCCCAAGGTTTGAAGAACCGGTCGGGGTAGCGACGCAGCGCTGCCGGATCGAACCGGTCGGGGTCGAAACTGCTGGCGGTGGGTCCCCAGACGTCGGTGTCGCGCTGGGCGGCGAGGCTGAGCACGAAAACCGCACGACCGGCGGGGATTTCGTATCCGCCGACGTTTTGGTCTGTGCGGGCGACGCGGAAGAAGCCGGGGGCGATGGGCCACATCCGGAGGACCTCGTTGAGCATCTGGCGGGTCAACCTCATACCGGCGACGCCGTCGTAGTCATGGCCCCGAGCACGGATCTCGTCGGCGAGTTTGTGCTGAAGGGCGGCGTCGGAAGCGAGGTAGTGCAAAGCGATCTGCAATAGCGCGGCCGTGGTGAGATGACCAGCGACCAGGAACGTGATGACTTGGTTGCGCACGTTGTCGAGCGGCAACGCCTGCCCAGTGTCGGGATCGACTGTAGTGAGCATCAGGTTGAGCAGGTCCCCGGTGTCCTTGGGGTGGGCCCGGCGTTCGGCGACGATGCGGTCGACGTAGTCACACATCGCGGCGTGCCTGCGTTTTACCCCCGGGGTGCGCCAGAGCGCTCGCAGGTTGCCGACGATCGGCAGGTCGTTGGTGGCCTCACCCGCCCAGCGCAAGACGAAGTCGAGTTCGCGGACGAATCGCTGCGCGTCGGTGCTGTCGGGGGTGGGGTGGAACAGGCCGAGGTCTTGGCCGAATCCAGCCCGGCCGATGACTTCCACGGTCGCTCGGGCCATGGCCGAGTGCGCGTCGACCGAGCCCCCTGCGGTCGACCATTCGGCGAGGAGATCGTCGGCGACCGAACTCATTGCGTCGTGATAGGCGCGCATGGCCTGCTGAGTGAAACCCGGGGTCAGGATGCGGTGCGCCTGCCCCCACAACGGGTCGCTGCTGCGCGCGGAGAAAAGTCCGTCGGGAGCGAGCATCCTGAGGTTCGCGGTCGGTCCGACAAGCGCTCTGCCCCAATTACTTTCGTCGCAGCATTGCGCAGCGAGCCGGGCACCGGCCACCACTACCAGTCGGGCGCCGAGAATCTTGCGCTGGAAGATCGGCCCGAGCTCGGCAGCCAGCCTGGTCTCGTGCTGCGTCGGGCGGACACGGTCCACGCTCGACACGTCGCCCAGCAGCGGGAGGCGGCCCGGAGCATGGGGAAGCCGGTCGATCGGCAGAGTGCTGGACATCACTGTCATGCCTCTAGGCTCTCACAGCTGATAGCTAGAGGTGACCGCCCATCAGGCCTTTGGGTTTGTCCTGCCACTTGAAACAAACCGACGAGTGTGATTCACTTCACACGTGCTGGGTGGCTGATCCCCGGCCGTGAGGTCCAACTCCACACGATGCGCTGGCTGTGCAAGCCCTGCGCGCGTGGACAACACCTCACGGAGGACGCCATGGCAGCTATTCGTCGGTCAATCACCTCGCCCGTCCTTAGTGGCAATGGGAGATTCGCGCATTCGGGGGTGCTCTCGCAGATCACCCGTTCCGCCGTCTGCGATTCCCGACGCGGTGACCTCCATCGCCTGCCTTCGAACGGTCGTCACTTGCCGCAGGAGCGCGCCGATTCGGGCAGCTGCAATCGCTGCCGTGCTCCCTGGCTGGCTCGTCTTCGGGTAAGACCTCGCGCCAGAACGCCGACCGTCTGCGATAGGTCGATCTTGTATGGCAATAGATCCCGTTTCTGTTCTTGTGTGAAAGAAGGTGTCTGTGATGAATGAACTCGTGGTTGATGGCCGTGATCACATGATCGAGACGGCTTTGATTGCTGCTGTTCAGGCGGCGGGTGAGCACACCCATGCTGTGGGTATCTGGGTGGTGTCTATGCGAGCGCGGCAGGCAATGGCCTGTCAGTTCGTGGCCCGATTGGATATCGACCCCGTGACGTTTGTTCCCGCGGAGTCCACTGGAGTCGTGCTCGTCGCGGTCGCACCGTGCCGGGTCTCGGACCCGGTGATCACCCGGGTCGATGTCGTGCACGACTTTTTGTGCGTTCACGGGTTGGATGTGCGTGCGGTTTACATGCCCGCGCTGGTGCCCGGTGGCATGTGGTCCTCGCTGCGAGGAAGCGCGATGGACGGAATTGTTCCCTTGGGCGCGACGAAACCAGTCCCGTTGCGCCGCCCTCGGCGGCTGCAGTTCCTGGGGTGGGGACCGCATCGGTGGACCGTTGCCGCGATGGTTCCACTGGCCGCGTTGGTGTTCGCGCTGCCGGTCGTACACGCCGCGCCCACGGGACAGCCGGGTATCGCTCCGCACCGGCCCGGTACGGGCCAAGCCGGAGTAACCGCACCTCCGCGCGTAGCTGCTGGCCCTCAAACGAGTGCCGAGCGCCCGGATACGGACTCGGTGATGGTGTCGGAGCGGATCAGCGCTGTGCCGCCGATTGGGTCGGGGACGCGGGCGTGGTCAGGTGCGCTCGGATCAGCGCAGGCCGGGATCGAGCCCGGCCCGCCTGAGACCGTCGAAGATACGTTGCGGTTCGGTGCGGTGGTGGTGGCGCGTCCGGACGTGGTGCCTTTAGCGGTCACTGTCCGTGAGTGTGTCTGGAATGCGTTCTTGTCCGGGCAGGCGTCGGCGGCCGTGACGCAGGCCGGGCTGCCCACTGCCGACGCCGAGGCCCTGCTTGGCACCAGCGATGCGGAGTCGGCCGTTGTTCCGCAGGAGTTGGTGTGGGCGCAGACGGTGGCCGCCGATCCGCAGGCGATGGGGTCGCTGACTGACGAGGTGGCCGAGCCGGTGGCAGAAATCGACCCGCAGGCCGCCGACCTCGTCGGGACGATCTTGGCGCAGTTGCCCAGCGACGGGCGGTGACCGAGATGGAGCAGGTGATCACCGCCCCCGAGCACGATGGCGACCTTGAGCAGATCGAGATCGTTGTCGAGGATGTGCCGCTGCCGACGGCGGGACTAGCACACTGGTTCGCCGCCCACGCCAAAGGAATCGGCAACGGCGACGCAGATGCCCGGCCAGCCCGCGCCCGCGTGGGCGCTCCGCGCCCCACACGGGGTGTGCTCGCCGGGATCGCGGTGTTCGTGTGTGCCGTCGCGGTCCTGACCGCGACACCGTGGCGCGACGGCAGTGAGCCTGAAAGCAGCAGAGCAGAACCGGCGCCTTCGCCCTCGGTCAACCCGAGGCCGGCGAGCCCCTCAGCTGTCATGAGCGGCAACTCCTCTGGTTGTGCGCGCCGCGGCGAGGACGGCCCCGCCGCGGCGATAACC
Organism: Nocardia sp. NPDC046473; assembly: GCF_040645995.1. Taxonomy (NCBI): domain Bacteria; kingdom Bacillati; phylum Actinomycetota; class Actinomycetes; order Mycobacteriales; family Nocardiaceae; genus Nocardia; species Nocardia sp. NPDC046473. Next base: position 704,592 of record NZ_JBEYZJ010000003.1, on the reverse strand, counting down.
GAGCCGGGTGCGTTGGTTATCGCGCAGTTCGAGGCGGCTTACTACCTGGCCCGCAGCGCCAGAGCGGCGCGAGAGGTCGTCTCGACGGCAGCGGCGCTTCCAGACGCGGCAGTGATACAGGCCGGTATCGACTCGATCCCTTCAGGGACAACCTATTGCGCGCATATCAGCAAGCTGGCTGGCGGCTTGTACGGGGTCGAGGTGCACGAGCAGCGCCCCGATGAGCCGGAAAACGTGTGGCGGCAACAGATTTCGACCTACGAGAGCGGCGGGCGCACGGTGATCACGTCCATCGTCGGACTCTGACGCGCTCGCGACCGGAAAAGGTTTGAGTAACAACGGAACTCTTGGAAAACGAGGTGATGGCGATGCTTATCGCAGTGGCAGGTGTTCAACTGGGAGCGGGAGTGAGTACGACAGCATTGGCGCTGGCCGCTGCCTGGCCTGGTCCCGAACCGGTGATCGTCGTGGAGGCCGACCCGCACGGCGGTACCCTCGCCGATGCGTGCGGCGGCGACCCGCGTCGGGGACTGGCCAGCCTCACCGCGGCGGCCGGAGAGGGCGCTGTGTTGGGGCTGGCCGAGTTGCGCGAGCACTTGCAATGGCATCCCGTCGGCGTCGCATACCTGGCCGCGCCCCCGCGTCCTGCCGACACTGTTGCCGCGCTGGCCCACCCGATCCCGCTGAGCCCGAAGCTGGGCTCCGGTTGCTGGGGGGAACTGGTGGTAGTTGCCGACAGCGGCCTCGCCGCGCCGGATTCGGCCGCCGCCCCGCTGCTGCGCGGTGCCGATCTGGCGTTGGTGGTGGTGCGCACACCCGCTGCTGACACCACCGAACTCCTCGCGAAGCTGCGCGAGCTGGCGGCCTGGTGCCCTCGCCTGCAGGTGGTCATCGTCGGTAGCCCCGGTCCGCGCGAGGTTGCCAGTGACCTGGACGTGCCGGTGCTGGGATGGCTCCCGCACCAGGAAACGACGGCGACCGCCATTGTCCGAGGTCGGCCTCGCGCCTACCACAGCGATCTCGGTGTTGCGACGCGAGCCCTCGCCATGAGAATCCACGAAGGCGTGGGTGTCGACGCCGTGACAGCGCCCAGCCGTTCCCACCCGCGTATCCCGTGGCGGCGCGGTGTCCAGCATCGGTCGCAGCGTTCGGTCCCCTTGGTCTACCGGCTCGGGCACCACCTTCTCGACACCACCATCGACCGCCCTGCTACCCAGCCACCCTACGTGGCGGCTGCCACGAGGATCGAGGACCAACCGCTTCACGCCGCCGCGCCCATCACCGCGGCCGAGCACGCTCCGCTCGCCACACGGACGAGTGATCCCGGTGATCGGGCACTGGTTCTCGCAGTTCGGGTATTCGGGCCACTGCGAGTGCTGTGGCTGCCTGGAACGGCAGAGCCCGAGCAGCCCCCCGTCGAGATCACCGCACGGTTGCAGCACCGCAGCCGGGAGGTATTGGCTTTGCTGGCGGTGCATCCGCAGGGGCTGACCCGAGCCCAGCTGATCGAAGCCCTGTGGGGCCGACGAAGCCCTAACCGCCCGACCAACACCCTGCACACCACCCTGAGCCGCCTGCGCACGGCGATCGCCGAAGCGACCGGCGGCACCGTAGACCACATCCTGGCGCGCGATTCGGCGCGCTACCGTCTTGACGCGTCGGTGAGTACCGACTACGCCGACTTCGCAGTAGCCGTCGCTCAGCGGCGGCGAGCCGGGACCGACACCGAGCGCCGCGACACATGCAGGCGCATCGTCGAGCTCACCGCGGCCGGAACCTTCGCCGCCGACCTCGACGCCGACTGGATCGACCCGATCCGCCAAGCTGTGCGCCGCGACGCCGCCACCGCGCTCGGTGCCCTCGCACAATCCCTGGTCGCCGAGGACCCCCGGGCCACCTTGCACCTGCTCGAAACAGTCCTGGACGTTGATCCGGCCAATGAGCAGGTGTACTGCGATGTCATGCGCCTGCATGCTCGCCTCGGTGAATTCCACGCCATCGATCACACCGCCGAATTGCTCGTCCGCCGCCTCGCCGAAATCGGCGAAAAACCGAGCCGGGAAACAATCGCGCTGGTACGCCACCTCCACCGCAACGCATCATGAGATAGACGATCAGAGGCGCACCGAAAATGCTTCACTAGTATTGCGTTACCAGCTATCCGTATGAAATGACCAGACTTGAGATCGGGCCGAAGACGATAGCAAAAATCACGCCACAACGCATAGAATCGATGGAATGATAGAAATTCGCATGGCGCACACGAATGAAATGCTTCACATCCGAGAATAGATATTGGCGGCCCTCGTGCCAGACATGCTCGGAGAGTTCTCTGAATGCTCGACTGGCGATAGTCGAGGTGTAGCGGGGGGTGAGCAGGATGTGCGGTCCAATCGGTGGCGTAATCGGTGTGGTGTTCGGTGTCACGATCGGTGCGGTGGTCAAGTCGCACCACCGGAGCGGCGACTAATTAGCAGGTGGCAGCCATATTTTCAGCCTCTACTCTGCCCAGGGTCCTACCCCGACAGGGGACGGTGGATACATGAGGCAGGCGGTGGGTGGCGGTTTGGGGCTTGCTGGGCCTAGCTGATGATCGTGTTGGGTGATCGTTGTTGTTTCTTCTTTCTATATCGGCTTCCACATTCTTCTCCAGTGTTTCGACATTCGTTGTCGCAGCCAAGCATCTGTAAGGCATTGAGAATTGTCTGCCTTGCTTGTCGAAAATGATGCGTTGACCTGCGGAAATTGCTGAAAATAGTTTGCGTGAACGGTTGCATTCCCGTGACGAGTCGAGTTATGTTGGAACGGCATCGGGGAAATCCAACAATCACATTCGATTCGAATGACGACAGTGCTGAATATGTGGAACTATTCCGCATGGCGACGCACACGGAATTCGTTCGTTCTGATAAGGAGTAGGCAATGACCACACCCACTGCCGCGCGACTGGGTAATGGCGAACTGCGGCGTATGGTGGCGAAAACGTTGGCGGATGATCCGGGCACCGAATACAGCCCCCGGCAGATCGCGCTGCATCTGGGCCGGTCGTCCGGGGCGGTCGGCAACGCCCTGACAACCCTGGTACGGGAAGGTAACGCCGAACTCAGCCAGGCCACGCCCCGCCGCTACCGCGCCACTGCTACCACGGCCAGCGCCGCCGCTGGCGCACCCGCCGCAGCGACACCCGCACCGCTACCGGCAGCACCGGCACCGGCACCGGCACCGGCGGCACCTGCCCCGGCACCGGTCGCTAGGCCGGTGGCCCCTGTTGCCGGGTCGGGTGCGGCAGTGGTCCGCCCGAACGGGGAAACCTATCACCCGCGTGCGCTGGCGGGGTTGCCCGATGTGGACGTGCTGGGGCGCATGCGCACGGCGGGGGTGCCCGTGCTGTTGTACGGGCCGCCCGGCACCGGCAAGACCAGTCTGATCGAGGCCGCCTTCGGTGACCTGATCACCGTTCAGGGCGATTGCGATACCACGGTGGCCGACTTTGTGGGTGATCACACCCAATTGCCCGACGGGCGGTTCGAGTTCGCCCACGGGCCGCTGGTACATGCCATGCGCGCGGGCATGGTGCTGTTCATAGACGACGCCACCCTGATTCCGCCCAGCGTGCTAGCCGTTGTGTATCCGGCGATGGACGGCCGCCGTGAGATCGCGATCAAAGCCAACCACGGCGAGATCGTCACCGCAGCCCCCGGGTTCTTCGTTGTCGCTGGACACAACCCGGGCGTGCACGGGGCCATTCTGTCCGATGCCCTGTCGAGCCGGTTCGCATTTCAGGTGGAAGTGTCCTCGGACTACGACCTGGCTACCACGCTCGGGGTCGAACCGCGTGCGGTGCGCGCGGCGCGAACATTGGCGGGCCGCGTCACCAAAGGCGAAATCGGGTGGGCCCCGCAACTACGCGAGTTGATCGCTTTCGCCCGGATTACCACCGCCGTTGATGTGGCCACCGCCGCCGCGAACCTGGTCGGCACCGCGCCGCCGGAAGATCGCGAAATCGTCGCCGAAGTCGTGCGCGCCGAGTTCGGCACGCGCTACGCGGCACTAGCGCTGGGTGCCCGCATCAAACGCTGACCCCCGCTGCCGCCACGGCCAGCCCGCCACCGCTACGCATCGAAAGGACACCACGCCATGACCACCGCACGCGTCACCACCACCCCCACCGCCCGGCCCGCACCGCCCGCACGTAGCGGATGGGAGAGGCTGTCCGACGCGATGACCGTCGAGGCTGCCGCGATCGCCGATCGGTCTGATCTGACCGTTACCATCGCCCCCGGCGCGGCCCTGGGGGAACTGGCGATGTTCACACCCGCGTGGGCCGCGATCGCCATCGAGGGCACCAACCTGGGTATCGATCCCGCCACCGCGCGCCCATGGCGGGTCTCCGATCGCCACCGCTACGCCTCTACCTGGGGCGCGTTGACCCACGAATGCGCGCATGCAGCCCACACCGGCTGGACCCCTGATGTGGCGGCGGCCCCGGAAAGCATCGATGCGGCCATGCTGTTGGAAGAGTCACGTATCGAGGCAGCGCAGCTGCGCCGCCGCCCTGGCGACCGGCATTGGCTGCGCGCGTGCACCCGTGAACTGGTTTTCGCCGAGTTCGGCGGGGCCGAGGCCGCAGCGGTGCTGGTCCCCAACCGCTACACCGCCGCCCACGCTGCCGCCCTCATGCTCGCTCGTATCGATGCCGGTGTGCTGAGCACAGACGAATGCGCTCTCGCCGCTGCCGCAATCGAATCGGTGCTCGGGCGCGACACCCTCAGGCAGCTGCGGACACTGTGGCGCATCGCGCACCGATTGTCCGACACCAACCGCACCGGCATGCTCGAACTCGGGCGGCGCTGGGTGGCACTGATCGGCCCCGAACCGCACACCACCCCGCAACCGGGCTCGATCCTGGGTTCGGCGGTATCGGGAACCCTGGATGCTGTCGCGCAATCCGTTGCCGCGCAACCTGTTCCATCTGATCCGGCTGACCGGTCCGACCAGCGCGACCATGACGAGGCCCTGGACAGCGAACGTGCAGCATCGACAGCTGGCGAGGTCTTCAGCAAACGCCCTCGCACCGGCAAGAACACCGGGCGCACCACCCGCATGCCGCGCACTGACGAACGCACCGCCGCACGGGTACTGGGGCGGGCACTGAGCACCGCAAGCCAGCGGGAACGCGCGATCACCAAGATCACATCGGCGGTGCCGCCGGGCAGGGTGCGCATGCGCGAGGTGATGGCGCGCCAAGCCCAACGCGCTGCCGGGGTGGTGCCGACCGCGCAACCGTTCACCCGCACGATCCGCAAACCGGTCCCCGTACCACCGTTGCGAGTCGGTATCGCCTGTGATGTGTCGGGGTCGATGACGGACTATGTCGCCGATGTGGCCTCTGCCGCCTGGATTCTGGCCACTGCCACCGATCTGGCATCGATGCCTGCCCAGACTGCGACCGTCACTTTTGGACGCCGGGTCCTTCCGGTCACGTACCCCGGCACCGCCCCGGCGAAGGTGACCGAGTTCGAGGCCCCCGATGGGTGGGAGGCCGCTGACATCGCCATCGATGCCCTCGACGGAGCCGTGGGGCTGTCCCACCCGGAAAACACCCGACTGTTGGTGATCATCTCCGACGGCTGCTTCCGCCCCGTGGTACGCGCCGCCGCCCAACAACGATTGAACCGGTTACGCACCAGCGGATGCGCTGTGCTGTGGCTGGCTCCCGACAGTACGTGGGCCGACCCGTTGGCCGGGGCGATCGTGCACCCGTTAACCGACCCCACGGCGACAGCTGCCGCCATCGCACGCGCCGCCGTCACCGCAGTCCGCACCGCATAACACACCGTCGCCTCGGCCTTCCCAGGCCGGGGGCATACCGGCCACGCACTTATTGCCACCCGGCACTAGGGAATCGAAAACCGTTAGGAGACAATGGAAATGAGCGCCAATAATACTCCCCAGCGCAGCAATGCCGATGAATCTTTCCGAACAGCGGCCGACCTCATCGCCGATCGTGTTCTCAACGCAGACAAGCTCCCCGACCAATGCGCTAGGGACCGGTTCGTGCAACGGGCTCCGCAGGCATTGCGGATCGCTGCCTACGCCACCGAAGTACTGGGCCTCTGCTCGCGTGCGATCGATGAGGCGATAGCCACCGGGCGACTCAAGGCCAGCGAGGTCGAACAGATCCCCCGCGCTGAACGGGAAAGTCTGCTCGCGGATTGGGCGCTGGTCCATGCCCGCGCCTACGAAGGCGACGGTCTCGTCGAGGACTTCGACATTGTTCTCAGCAGCCGACTCGGCCTGCTTCAACTCGGCTTCGATCCGGCGGCGCTGCTTCCCCCGGAATAGATGGGAGACAACCGAAATGGCCGATCTACGAAGTGAAGAACCCCGTCAGTGGCTCAACCCCACGGAGGTAACGCTATGACCGAGCACACCCCCCGCGCAGCACCGGCAGCCGCGACCGGCAGCGACTGCGCCCCCTTGCCCCCTTCGACGGCCGACGATCCACCGGAGCGGTTCGGTGCCCCGTGCCCGATCGCGGTCGGCGACGAGGTAACTCACTTCCAGGACGAGTCCGTCGGTGGGCGCGTGGTGTTCCTGTACTCCGAAGACGGTGTCGCCATGTGCCTGGTTGAGGAGCCGGGCAATCCGCATGCTGTGGCTGTCCCGCCGTGGTTTCTGCGGCGGGTCGGTGGTGACGAGTTCGTCTTCGCCGAACAGATGGCGGACTTGGTCTCCGCCCAGAAGGCCACCGCCGCATGGGTACTCGACCGCAAGCAGCAGGAGGCGCTGTCTCATGCTCGCGAGCTCGCCGGACAAGTCGCGACGGTGATCGACGACCTCGTGGGCGGGAGATCACCTTCCGTCGTGCCTGACGACTCGCTGGCCAACTGCCTCGAGCATTCGCTGGCCGACCTCGGTGAATTCCGCAACCTGATCAGCAGCGTCGGACTGCTCGCCGAGACAGCCGACCACACCGCCGTGCCTGTTGAGTAAGCGCGCGCCTTTCATCCGAAATTCCTTCCGCCGAGTGCGCATAGCCCGAATATCGCAGCGAGGCTTGCTATTTGATGGCCCGCCGCAAACGGCGGGGATCTGGCAGCGCTGCTGCGGGCCTATGACAGTGAAACCGACTCGAACCAGGGCGGGCCAATCAGGTTCACCCGAAAACGCATGCAAGGTAACAAGAAATGTCCGAAGACACTTCGCAACCAGTGAGGTCGGAAACCGATGACTACCACCTACCCGACAGATGATCTGTATCCGGTTGTGCCCCGGGATCGTTGGGCCGCCACGCTGATCAGTAGCGACAATCAGGTGGTATCCGATCCGGAGATGGCCGACCTCGGATATATGACAACGGTCCTTGCCTGTGGCGTCGACGCTGCCACTGTCGACGAGGCCGAGCGGCGCATCTTGACCTGGCTCGCCCACGACTTCGAGGACGATCTTGCTGGTTGGGCTGCTACTGCTATCGCCGAATCAACACCGGGACGTTGGCGGGTGGAGGTTCACTGTCCGCCCTACCGGTGAGCTCTGCAACAACGTGGCAGGGGCCGGATCGACAACGAACGCCCCCGGTTGGGGGCGTTCGTTGTTTGTTCGCTGATCCACCGGGCCGGTTACCGGGCATGGACGACGCGGCAATGCCCTGCCGGGGTTATCGGGCCTGGTCGATCTCGGCGGTAATCCAGTCGAGCACGATGGGCAGGGTGGTGTCGTAGCCGGTTTGGTGGACGCCGGAGGTGTAGAACGCTGCGGCGTCGCGGCCTTGGCTCGCCAGATCACCGAGCATGTCGCTGGTGTCGGGGTCACTGGTCAATGCCGAGGTAAGCGAGGTGCCTGATGAGGTGGTTCCGAGCAGAGCCGCTCCGGCTGCTGCGGCGAGGTCGGTGGCGACGGAGATCCCGCCGACCAGTTCTATGCCTGCCCCGAGCGGGTCACCGAGGCTCAGCTTCTCGCCCGCGCGCCAGGCGATCTCCTGCGCGCGGCCGATGTCGGCGGCGATCCGGGCGATGTCGGCGCGCGCCAGGATAGTGACGATCTGCGCCGCGATGGCTGTGGCGCCAGAGGAGTCGAGGGGCGCGGCCAGTTCGAGTGCTTGGGCGACCAGGTGCAGGTCGACCTTGTCAGCGAGCTGGACCAGCGGCGAGACCAGTGTGTTGATCTCGCCGCAGAGTTGGTGCGCGCCGGGGATGTCCGCGGCGAGCACCGCACCGGGCAGACGGCCGAGGTCATCGAGCAATCGGGGTATGCCTGCCGCGAACTGGGCGAGCCCGCCTGCGACGAGCACTACCTGCCGAGTCACTGCGGGCGCGTCCAACCCTGAGGTTGCCTCGGCCGGCGTGCTCGCAGTCAGCTCACTGGAGTCGGCGACGGTGTCAGGGCTGCCTGTGAACACGTGGCCGAGCGCCGACCAGGCCGGTGAGGTGTCCGGGGAGGTCGAGCAGTAGAGATCGCCGGAAACGCACGTGGTGCGTACGCGGTTGGTGAGCGCGCCGAAATCCTGGCTTCGTGGCCCGGCGATGCCTTGCCCGCCGACGGCGGGCCCCAGTTGCGGGGTGGTAGGAGCTCGGTGGGGGTCGGAGATCAACGCGACAGCGCTGACTCGCGAGGCGTCGATCGCGCCCGAGCCGTGTCCGATCGCGGTGGCGGTGTCACCGGCGACGTCCGCGCCTTGGGAATACCCGGCCAGGACGACCCGCGTGGTCGGGCACAGCTGGCTCAGCAGCGTCGACAGTGCTTGCGTGCCATTGCTTTCCGAGGCCGCGTAGGGGGCTGCCGCAGCGGTGTAGGGCAGATACCGTACGTCGATGCCGGGGCCGTAGCGGGCGGTCAGGCCGTCCCCGATCGGGCGTAGCAGCCCCACCGGTGCACCCGGGCTGGCGGCAGGACTGGTTTCGGTGGTGCCGGGCACCAGAACCGCCGTGAACGGCGCACAGCCGGGGGCGGGCGGATCAGCAGCGGCGATGGTGGCCGCCGTAGTGACAGCCAGCAGGGACGTGACGGCAGCGCAGACGGTCAGTCGGACCGGTGCGCGCCCGTCGCGGCGGCCCGGCATGCCGGGCCGTGGTGAGCATGAGCGGTGGGTGTGCATGGGGATCCTCCCGGAAGATGTCGAGCTACATGGCCGGTGCGGGCGGTCTGGGTCCGCAACTGGCAGTTGCTTGTTCCGGGTGTGTTTTTCGACATCGAGCCCCAAAAAATCCGAAAGGCACTTTCACAACAGGGATCGCAACCTCGGGGAGGACACAGCACAGCGCCGCCCGGATGGCGATCTCGGCCACCGGGCGGCGCTGTAGGGGTGAGGTCTACTGCTGCTGGTTGGGGTGAAGCATGAATCGCAGGGGACGTTCGCAGGTAATTTGGGCGACGAATCGGCCCACCAACGCGTACAGGGCGTTGCTGACAGCTCCGCTCGAACGGTTGAGCTCCTTAGCGATCTGGACGGGGGTGAACTCCTGGCCGGGGTGCTCACGCAGGTAGTCCTCGACGAGTCCGCGCAGACTTCCGGGAGGCAGGGTCATATTGCCGCTGCGCCCACAGGTCGGGCACACCGCAGCCGGGTCAATGCCCGCCACTGGTGCGACCGCGACAGGCGTCGCCGGAGACGCGGCCGGTGCCGGTGCGATTGCTGCTGGGGGTGCGGCCGGTGCTGGCGCGGTCGCTGCCGTCGGGGCCGGTGTGGGGGTCGCTACCAGTGCCGCAGGTTCGACGGTCGGCTCGGGGTTCTGGGGGGTATCGGGTGTGATGATTTCCCAGCGGTCGGCGGCGCGTGGGTTGTCGGGGTCGGGCGTGCGGGTGACGGTGCCTTCGGTCGCCCAGGTGTTGAGGATCTTGCGGGCGGTGGATGGGTTGACGGCGGCGTTGGTCGCCAGTTCGGCGGTGGTGCTGTCGGGTTGGGCGGTCAGTGCCGACCAGAGGGCTTCGGCGGCGGCGCTGTTGTTGGTGGCGGATTGCGATGTTGTGGTGGACATGACGATTCTCCTCGTGGAATGGTTCGGGATTTCGAAATGTGTTGGTTTGTCATGTCCCGGCCGGGACGGTGGTCCCCGGCCGGTGCGTTACCGGCGTGTGCGGGGATTCCCAATACCATGAACGCTCCTAATTCCGATGATGTCAAGCAGCTCGTCAAAAAACTTTTACATCCGGTGGTCGTCAGCGGATTTCCGATTACCACCCCAACGAGTAGGCAGGTAATCGGGGTGCACATGTGTGCGTGAATTTATCGCGCGGGACCCCGCGCGATAATTTCCGACGGGTTGGTTTCAGGTGTCCGTGTCGGGATGATCCCAGGGCAGTCGCTCGGTGAACAGGTGCTCACGCTGCCAGGAGCGGGCGCACTCGGGGCAGATGGTGGCCTCGTGATCGCAGGCGGCGGCGGTGGCGATCCGTATCTGAACCTCATCGATGTAATGGACTGTCTGGCTGGTGTCCGAGGGCTGATAGGGGAACTGCGCGAGCGCGCTCACAGTCCGATCCTTTTTTCTCATGCCATTTCCGCCTTTCGAGGCTTTACCGTTTGCTTCGATGAAGAGAAAACACTCCGAAAGAGTCGGAAGCCTCACTCGGCGCTGTGACGATTTTCCGATGGCGAATCCTGAATTGTCGGCCGGGTGGCCCCGAAATAATCGCCGAGCCGATAGTCCGCGATTTGGACAGGTTGGTCGAATGTCGGTGCGTTGATCATTTTTCCCGCGCCGAGATAGATCCCGACGTGGTGAATGTTGTCGGCGGTGCCGTAGAAGACGAGGTCGCCGGGCTGAAGCTCGTTCTCGGGCACCGGCGGGCTCGCGTAGTACTGGTCTTGAGCGACGCGGGGCAGGGTGATTCCGGCGGCGAGGTAGGCGGCGCGGGTGAGTCCGGAGCAGTCCCAGCCGCCGCTGGCCTCGGGCCCGTCGCCGCCCCACACATACGGTTGCCCCAACTGCCCGCAGGCGAACGCGAGCACGAGCGCCGCGCGGCCGGTGCCTCGAGGGTTGGCGCAGTTGCCGGTCCCGTCAGGGGCCAGCGTGCGGTAGCGCCGGGCCTGGTCGAGGACACCTTCGACGTACCACTCGGCATGGTTGTAGGCGTAGATCGCGGCGTGCAGGTCGGCGGGCGCGCCGGAGTCGCACAGGTAGTAGCTGGCGGCGTAGACGGCGTCGTACGGGTCGTAGCGTGACGGCGGGCTTGCCCCGCCGCCGGGCAGCTGGTGCCGCGCGACTACGGCGTCGAAGGTGTCGCGCAGGAATTGCATCGGCCCGGCGGCCCCAGCCGAGTTCTCTCCCGCGTGGACCCCCGGCAAAGTCGAACGGGCGTGGTCGGTTTCGACCTTGCCGATGGCCGCGAGCACCGACCAGTCCAGCCCCGGGCACACCCGAGCCGCTCCTTGATAGAGCACCAGCATGTTCGCCGGAACGTCGGAGACCGCCTCCGGGCTCGGCGCGCTCCCACCGCCTGCCGAGGAGGTACTGGGCCCGGGCTGGTCGAAAACCGCGACGGTGGTGACCACGGCCGCGATCACGACCGAACAGAACACCGCCGTAACCCCGCCCGCGGCGAGCACACGACCCAACATCACTGTGCCCTGGTCTCGGGCGGACGCGGTGGCGGTGGGGTGAGGATCGCGTGGCGGCTGGCGGGCGGGATAGGGGTGGTCGCGGGCGGGGCAGGAACCTGCGGCCAGGCGGCGGGCAACTCGCGCAGGGTGACCCGGCTCGCGCCGGTGGACTCCAGGGGCAGCCACACCCGTGCGGAGGGCGTGGCCGCGCTGGGGTCGAGTAGCTCGGCGGCGGCGGTGGCGACCGGTACCGTAGCGGGGTCCTCGAGTCCGGCCCAGTTGTCGTGCAACACTTTTCGTGCGGCGGCCTCGCGTGCTGTGGTGGGCAGCCACAACAGGACCGGGGTGATCACGGTGGTGGTGCGGGCGAGCTCGGCGTAACCGCTCAGTTTCGCCGCGACCGTGCCCAGCGTCATCGAGCCCAGGTCGAACTCCAGGAAGAAATCCAGGCTCGCGTGGTCGTGGCTGTAGCGGCCGTAGCCGTCGGGGCGAGCCAGATCGCCCCACAGGGCACGGCAACGAGACTCCGACCACCACGCCAGCAGCGTGTCGGCCGGGGCACTGGAGGCGGTGAGGGCGGTGAACCATTCGTTGACGCCGAGGGTGTGGGCCAGGTGCAGGCTGTGTGCGATACCGAGGGCACGGTCGGGGCGGTAACCGAGCTCGCGGACCTCGATGCCGGCCTCGGCCGCGAGCACGGTGGCCCCAGCGGGAGCGAGGACCCAATGGGCGGGGGAGCTGCCAGTGGCGCGCAGTGGCCGGAACCGATCGAGCACGCCGTAGCGGTACAACAGTGCCAGCCTGCGGCGCGCGACGTTCTCACTCGGAAACGCGAGCGTAGCGAGTTGGCCGGTGGTCAGTACCCGATGCTCGTGGCACATGCGCAGGATCCAGCGGTCACGCTCGGTCAGGCACAGCGCCAGCCGGGCAGTGTTCACCCGGGCCGGGGCACGCAGTCCGGCTTGTCGGGTCGGGCGAGTGATCATCGGTGGTTTCCTTCCCGGGGGTGGATACCGACACGCGGCACGCGCGTCACGACAGTCGCGGGTCTGCCCGGCCGGGCTCGGTCTGGGCCCCGGCGTCAGCGGGTGCCGGTGGCGTGGGGACACGGTGCCCGGCGGCGCGGGCGGCGGCGCAGATGATCTCGCGGGCGCGCCCGGGGATGGGGTGAGGCAAAGCCCGGGTGGTGAAGGTGAACGGGTCGCTCTGCTGTCCGCCGATGAGCAGGCGTGCGGCGGCGTGATGGGCGTCGAGGTGGGTGAGGTCGTGTTCGCTGAGTGCGGGGGCGGTGTGGCGGGCCAGGTCGCGGGCGTCTTCGGGACTCGCGGAGAAGATGATCTTGTTTCGGGCGTTGGCGGAGATACCGTCGCGTAGTTCGCGAGGCAGTTGGCTGAGGTTTTGATGGGCCAGGACCAGCCCGAGACGTAAGCTGCGGGCTTCGGCGAGCATGTCCTCGACCGGGGTGGCCAGGTTCAAGAAGTTGTGTGCCTCATCGAGGACCAGGCTGGCGTCGGCTCGGCGGGCGGGCTCGGTGGCGGCGCGTGCGGTGATGGCTTGCCAAGTGCGTGCCACCAGCAGCGAACCGAATAGACGGGTGGTGTCCTCGGTGAGCGTGCCCTTGGGTAGCCGGGCCAGGCAGATGCCGCCGTGGTCGAGGATCTCGCCCAGGTCGACGGTGCAGGGCCCGGCCGCTAGCGCGTCGCGTACGAATGGGCGCAGCAGGAACTGCCTCGTCTTGTTCAGCAGCGGGGCGACGACCTGGGCGCGAGCGGCGTCGGACAGCTCGGTATATGAGGCCCAGAATCCGCGCAGTACCGGGTCGGTGATCTCGCGGGTGATCCGTTCAAGATTGGCTTGCCCGGTCAGCAGTTTGACCAGGTCGATCAGGGTGGGGGTGCCGGGGCGGGCGCACAGGGTACGCAGACTCGCGCGCAGCACGTCGTCGGTGCGCGGTCCCCACCAGCGCGCGTAGATGCGGGAGAAGATGTTGACGAGGTTCTCCACCGCCAGGTCCAGCCCCGCCGAGGTGGTGTCGAGTGGATTCAGACACGGCGGGCGGTGGGTGGCATCGGCATCGAAGAGCACGACCTTGTCCGCGACGCGGCGCGGCAGCCGGGACAGGACGTCGCTGATGAGGTCGCCTTTGGGGTCGATCACCACGACGCCGCGCCCGGCGTCGGCGTCATCGAGGATCAGGTTGGCGAGCAGGGTGGATTTGCCGACACCGGTCGCGCCGATCACGTGCGTGTGGTGGCGGGTGTCGGCGACCGGCATCGCCACCGGCCGCTGCCCGGTTCCGGCGTCGGCGAGCCCGAGGGGTTTGGTGTGCGCGCCGCCGAGCGGGATCAGGCTCGCCGGGGCCACCGCTCGCGATCCCGCGCGCGTCAGCCCGGGTACCGAGGAGTCATAGGGCAGGTGCGCGATACCGGCGAGCTCGGGAGTCGACAGCAGATCCCCACGCCCGAGTCGCCGCGCTGTCAGTGCGGTGGCGAGCCGCAACCGGCGGTGGTGACGGTAGTAGTTGAGGTCGGCGCACGACCCGAACACCGTGGCCAGGGCGTTGGCGCGGCCTCGGGCGACCGCGCGTGCGACCGCGATCGTCTCTCGGTCGGCGTTGGCGGGGACCGCGACGGTGACGGCGTAGCGGATGATTGTCTCGTAGCGCGGGCCGCGTGCTTTGGTGACTGCTGCCCGGGTCGCGGTGGAGTCTTCCAGGCGCGCGAACCGGTCGGCGGGCATACCGCGTGCCTGTGACCGTGACACCGGTCGGGGTATCAGGACGCTGGCCAGTTCGACCAGCAGAGCTTGCACGGCCGCGAGTGCACCGTTCAACGCGCCGCCCAGCGTGCCGCGCAGGCCGCTGGGTGTCCTCTGGTGCACGCGACGGCCGGTGACCGGGCGGGCGAGAACCTGCACGCACGCGGCCTGGGCGAGGTCGAGATCGGCGGCGGCGGTGAGCAGGTCTCGGGCGATATCGCCGTCGCCGTAGTCGATGCGAATGGGAAAGCCTTCGGCTCGGCCCAACCGCAGCTCCCCGCCGGTCAGTATCCGGCGGCATCCGGCGGTGGGGCTCGGTAACGGCGGGTCGGCGAGGTCGAGGGTTCGGGTGCGGGCTCCGGGCCAGGCCGAGGCGACCGCGCGTTCGATCAGGCCGGGCGGGATCACCTGCGGCACCCACAGGCCGAGGGTGACCCCGTGGCCGCCGACGACGCGGTATTCGAACGCCAGGTGCGGCTGCCCGCACACCAGGCGTTTCCATGCTGGGCACAACAGCCCGATCAGGTGCGCCCACAGCGCCTGGGCCGCGCCCGGGTCGACCGTCGGCGGGCACAGGATCGTGACGTGGCGGGCACCAGTGGCCAGCCTGGCGCGGCGTACTCGTCGTACCATGGCGCCCGCGGCGAGCACACCTGCCACTACCACCCCGGCCGCGATCCCACGGGCAGGGGTGAGCGGCCATCCGGCGAGCTCGGCGATCCGCTCCAGCACCGCGCCCGGATCGAGTAGCAGACGGCCCAGCCGATCCTGAGGCGTATCCGTCAGGGCCGATCTCATGCGGCTTTCCGATCGTCGAGGACGATCTCGTCGACGTTGTCATCGACGTCGTCGCCGAGGTCGGGTCGCTCGGTCAGCGGTGACGTGGCTTCGCCGAGCTCGATATCGGCCTCAGAGCCCTCGGTGAGGGTCGTTCCGAATTGCGGGCTGGTGGTGATCAGAGCGTCTTCGGCCGCCGAGGCCAGCGAAGCGAAGACCGCATGGTGCTGGCCGGTGGCGAGCAGGCCCTGCCCCCGCGCGGCGGTGAGCAGGAATGCCCGCTCGCCGTCCGAAAGCGCGAACGCGGCGCTGACCTCGTCGATGGCTTGGGTGGCCTGGCGCAACAGGATCTGGGTGGCGGCGTTGGCAACGATGGCCTTGCCCAGCTCGGTCGAGAGCACATCACCGACGTCTTGAGTTGCCACGGTGAGTCCGGTCCAGTGCTTGCGGAACGATTTCGCTGCCTTGAACAGGAACTCCGCCCCGGCGGTTTGGCGCATCACCAGCCACGCCTCATCGACCACGACCAGGCGGGGCCGCCGGGTCGCGGGGTTGGCCACCCGACGCCAGGTGGCATCGAGAGCGAGCAGAGTACCCAGGGTTTTCAGCTCATCTGGCAACCCGCGCAGCGAGAACACGATGAGCCCACCTTCGGGGGCGGTCGTGGTGGGGCCATCGATCAGCCCGGCGAAGGCACCATGGCCGACGAACGGTCCCAACGCCGCCGCGAGTTCGGTACCTACGCTGGAGCCGCACGCCCGCAACTGCTCGACCAGGGTGCTCATCGTCGGGGCAGGACGAGTCCAGCTCGCCGGGTCCTCGGTGATCGCCGCGGCGGCGTATGCGGCGGTCATCGCGGTGTCGAGCACCGCCCGCTGGGCTGGCGACTGCTCCCCGAGTAGCACCCGGATCACGGTGTGGCCGAACAGTTTCCGGCGGGTGAGCGCGTCGGCGGGCGCGCACCGGCGGCCGTCGGGCCGCACGTGGACCTCGATATCGAAGGGATTGAGTCGTACCCCGGATGCGCCCAGCGCCAGATAGGTGCCACCGACCGCGTCGGCAAGTGCCCGGTATTCGTCCTCGGGGTCGATCACGGTGGCCTCGATGCCGCGATGCAACGACCGCAACAGCTCCGATTTCACGAAATAGGACTTGCCCGAACCGGAGCGGCCGAGGATCACCGCGTTGTGGTTGTGCATGTCTTGGCTGAAACGGTCGAAAAACAGCAGCCCACCGGCAGCGTCACGGCCGTAGAGAACCCCGTCGGGGCGATGCGCCTGCACCGGATCGGCGACCGGGAGCTGTGGCGAGGTGAACGGGAACGCCGCCCCCAACGCGGCGGTGTCGAAGGTACGGTGCGCCCGAACGAGATCCAGTCCTAGCGGTAGCGTCGCCGCCCACCCCTGCACCGCCCGGTAGGTGAGATGGCAGGTGTCGACCAGCAGGCTCGCGGCCAGGGTGCGCACTGCGGCGACTTCCTCGGCGAGTTCGGTTTCGCTGGCCGCGTGCACGCTCAGGTAGAGCCCAACCCGGAACAAGCGGCCCTCACCGCGGGCCACCCGCGCTGAGAGCTCGGCGGCGTCCTCGGCCGCGACGTCGATCTGCGGGTCGGGCAGGCGGCCGTGGCTGGCGGCGTGCCAGCGCGAGGATTCCAGGCGGGCGAGCTGGCGACGCAGCCGGGTGGCGGCGGTGGCCGGGTCGATCGGGTCAATGTGCACTGCGACATCGACGCGGCCGGGGTGGGCCAGCAGTGGCGCGAGCCAGCCGGGCGTGACCTCGCGGGGGTAGCCGGTCACCGCGAGTGTGGCCACCCAGTCCGTGCCGACCTCGAGGTGACGGGCCCCGATGGTCAACGATTGTGGCGCGAACGCCGCCCCCGGTCCCCGCAGGGCGCGTCGGACCTGCCGAGACCGGGCCGGGGCGGTGTCGGCGGCGGGCTGGCTGTCGGTGTCGTCGTCACCGAGGTCGGCGCTGGTGGCGGTGGTGATGATTCCGTCCGGGGTGGCGATGTCGGCCGAGTACGGCACGAGGCTGCCGGGATTGGTGGCGCTGGCCAGGACCGTGGTGGCTTGGGTGTCATCGAGTGCGGTGACTGTGACCCCCATCGGGGCGAGGAGCTCGCCGGCCTCGGTGAGTCGGCGTACAAGCCGAGCCTCGGCGGCGCGGCGCGCGGCAGCCGAGGCGGCACGGGCGCTGCGGCGGCGACCCGCGATCAACCCACCCAGGATCGCTCGCGCTGACGGTCCGGCGAGGCCGCCGGTCGCGGCGGTGGCCGTGTCGAGGGGTTCGCGCCACACCAGCAGCACCTGACGGTGCAGCAGATCCTCGGTCGCGGCGAGCTCGGCCAGATGGGCAGCGTGGCTGTAGGCGGCTTCGGCGAGCTCGGGCGACATCTGCGCGGCCCCGCTGCGTAGTGCGGTGATGCGGCCGGTCAGATCCAGGCGGGTCGCGCGGATCAGGATCTGCACTGGCTGGCGCAGCGTGTGCAGCCAGCCGCCGAGCTGCGCGACCAAAGCGTCCTGCTCGGCCGGGGTGCGCAGGCTCAGGTTGACTGTCCCGGCGAGCGCGATCACCGCGAGGCCATCGGCGCCGAGGTCGATCACCCCGACCTCACCGTTGCCGGTGACCGCCTCGGGCAACCGAAGATCGGCCGCCGACAACGGTTGTGCGCCACCACAATCGCGGTGGCTCGCGGCGCGGGCTGTGAGCCACCGCGGCGCAGGGTTCAGGGCATCGGCATTCACGAGTCGGCTGGGACGGAGCCGGTGGCTGATCGCGGCGAAGAGCAATCGGTCGCCGGAGAGGCCGTCGCGGGTGGTGAGTGCTCCGGCGGCCACGGCGGTGCCGATCGGTACCGCACACGCCACGAACAGCGGCGCGGACACCCAGGCCCGGGTCAGCATCCATCCCAGGTAGACGGCGAGGCCGGTGATGGCCAGGATCGCGACCTGGCGGGCGGTGAACACACCGATCAACCGATCGGGGCGATCGACATCGGCGGGAATGCGAGTGGCGTTCATTGGGAACCTCCAGAGCTGGGGCGACGACGGCGGCGGCGGCGGACGGGCAGATCGGGCATCGGCAGGTGCAATTGGCGGCCGACCGTCGGTGAGGGCGGTGGTTGCGGCGGCGGTGTGACCGGGGCGCGGGGCGGTGCCGGGACGCGGCGCACCTCCAGCGGTAGCGGGTACTGGCCACCGCGCAGCGGACGCAGCCCGGCATACGGGTCGGTTGCGGCGGTCGGGGTGAAGTCGAACGTCAGTTGCCGACTGGAGGCACCGGTCGCCGGTTTCGGCTTGGCCACCGGCGAGGGTGGGGTGGGAGCGGGGCGCGGGATTCGGGGCACGGTGATCGGCAGCCGGTACTGCCCGTCACGCCCCAACCGGGGCTTGGGCCCGAGGTCGACTCCGCCGTGGAACGGTGGCCACGGCAACATCAACTGCTCGTCCGCTGTCTGGCGACTCGCGAGCTGGGGTGCGGGCGTGGGCGTGCTCGGCGGCGAGGCCGGACGTTTGACCCGGCGTACACCCGACAGCGGCAACATCAGCTGCCCGCTGGCGGTGGCACGGACCTTCGCATATGGGTCGGGCGTCGGAGCCGGTCGGCCTGCGGGCGGCCCGACAGGTCCTCCGCGCGCGGCCGAGGACAATCCTGCACCGGCGGCCTTGAGCAATCCGAAGCTCTTGTAGGCAACGAACCCGCGTATTACCGAGGACACGAGCCCGCGGCCGTGGCCGATCTTGAGCACCGACAGCAGCCAGAACGGGATCTTGACCAGGATCAGCGCCATCGCGAGGGCGACGATCATGCTGACCAGGCCGGACTCGGAGGGGCCGAAGAACCTCCAGCCGCCTGGGGACAGGAACACCCGAAGCCCGGTGATCAACACCAGAGACTGCACCACCTGGATCGCCAGGCAGGCGGTGAAGCTGCGCCACCACCAGCGAGCGATGGCCTCGGTACCCGGCAGCGCGTAGCACATCATTGCCAGCGGGGCGGCCACCACGAGCACGACAGTGATCGCGACCCGGATGACGTAGGTGATCAGCAGTGTCACCAGCACCACGGTCAGCGCGTTGAGCATCAAGAGGGCGAACAGATTCGTTGCGGTGCCCGCGCCGAAGTGCATCATGTCCCTCAGCGCTGCCGTCGCGGAGTCGGTGTCGGCTCCGGACCCTGCCAGCGCCGTGGCGAGGCCGTTGGCGAGGCGGATGGCGTGGGCGGCCAGAGTCATGCTCATCGCCCCGGCGACGAACCCGACCACCAGCCGGGGCAGAAGCTCGCGCCACCCCCATCGGGTCTGCAGGGTCTCGTGCGCCATGAGCAGGATCCCCGCCGCGACCACCAGAACGCCGTACATCGCGAGCACCAGCTGCCAGTTCGCCGACCACAGTTGCCCGATCCGGGGCAGGTCCGAGAGCTCCGGGGTGGTCAGCAGAGAACTCGACAGCAATTCCAACAGCGGGTTGAGCGCCGAATCGACCAGGCGGCGGAAGAACCCGTCGATGGCGTCAGCGACGCATCCCGAGATGTGACGCACCCCGCATTCGGGCTCACTGCCGCTGTTTGCCGCGTCGGGGTCGGGTGGGGTGCCCGGCTGTCCGGGACGCGCCGGTCCGGGCGTACCCGGCGCTGTCGGCACACCGGATGGGGTCGTGCCAGCGCCCGGCGGCACGGGCCCAGGCACAGGCGCGGCCGGGGTGGTCAATGTGGGCGGCGGGGCCGGGCTGCCGGTGGGCTCAGCGGCACCGGGACCCGTCCCGAACACCCCGATCGCCAGCACCGCGGCGAGGACGATCACGATCCGGCGTGGTCGCGGTATCGGCGGCGAGCCGCCGCGCAGCTGGGCAGTCATTGTCAGCCGCCCACAATCGACTTGAGCACTGCCACCACCAGCGGGGCCAGCATCGCCAGCGCGTATCCCACGCACGCCGCCTTCAAGGCGGTCTTGGCGCGTTCTACCTCGCCGGGATCACCCGCGCAGATCAGATACCGCGCACCGCCGACGGTGAGACAGACCGTCGCGATGAGCGCCAAGATGCCGACCAGCCAGTTGCGCAGGTTGTTGAGCACCTCATCGAAGGATCCAGCGACAGCGAGGATCGAGATCGATTGCGCGGCAGCCGGTCCGGTCGCGTACACCGCCACACAGCACAGTGCGGCGGCGCACACCAAGGCGCGGGCGAGCCCTTTGCGGAAACTGTCGACACACTCTCGACCAGATATCGGGGCCAGAACGCGGGTTATGCGCATCGGCGAGTCACCTCCACAGGAGCCGGATACGCGGGGACAGGTGTTGTCCTCGTGTGCGAGGTAGTTGCAGGTACCAGCCCCGATTGCGACACCGGCCGGGCAGAAACGCCTGTGCCGTGTCCGCGAGTAGTGCGGGCAGCCGCGTCCAGTGCCTGGGCTTCGACCTCATTGCGCGGGTCCGCGTCGGCGAGGCGCTGTTTCAGCCAGTCCGCGAGTTGGCGTTCGGCGCGCGAGCGGCGCTTCTCCAACCGCTTGTACGGCTCACCCCACTCGACGGCCACCGCGGTGAGGCTGCGTGCTTCCAGGCGGGTGACCGCGATCAACTCGGCCGCGCCTGCACTGATCACGCCCTCGGCTACCGCTTGGACCAGCAACAGCTCGGGGTGCCCGCTCGGCGCGCACCCCGAAGGATGCGGTCGGGCTCCGTGAATGGTCTCGGCCGCGATGGTGAGCTCTTCTGTGGGAAGGGCTGCGCGAGTCTCTCTGCTCACCCACGCGCGCCCGCCGACGTAGGCCGCCCATCGCAGCCGGGGCCACACCCCTGGCCGGTCCAGATCGATTCGCGCCAGCTCGATCAGGAACGCCGCCACGATGTGGGCTGCCACGTCGTGGCTATCGCAGGCTTGCTGCTCGCCGAAGCGCCGCGCCATCCCGCCCAGCATCGGCAAGGCCAGCCCCGCACATACCAGCACCGCGTCCTGGGCGTCGGGTCGTGCGCGCCGCACCAGCCACGCCCACACCTTGTCCATCAGCGACGGCGGCAACCCGGGATAGCACAGCAGCTCGCGCAACCCGTTCCAGCTGCCCACAGGTCGTCCGACCACCTGTTCCAGAGGCGGGGGCACCGGGTCTGCGGCTATCACCTCGAATGCCGCCCGGACCGACGCCAACAGCGCGACACCTTCACCACGCGGTTGCGGGGAAATCCGATTCTGCGAATTCATGACCATTCATCTCCCTCGTTGGGATCGGCAAATATTCCGACCCGGCAAGGACACCTGATGCCCGCCACAAAAAATCCACTAAAAATCCACCAAACGACCTCGAAAGCGCCACCAAACGACCTCCGATAAACACGCACTACCGGCGCGCCTCGGTGAACCAATCGACCGATTCAAAGCCGGGCACATGCCTCTGAACTGCGCGTGTGCGTGTTCTGTGGCGCTGCGGTGACAGGCGGGAGGTTCGACCGGCAATACCGCAAGGGGGGCTGCGCAAGAATTCTTGAAATTTGTCAGCGAGTAGTTCTCGCCTGTAGCTCGTGGCGTCGAAATGCTCCAAAGAGTTCAGCAAATGAATTCGTTGGGTAATTGCATGATTTCTCGGCCTTGGGTCGCAAAACGGGGGTGTTCATGCAACTGCGGTCATGCACACGTTTCTTTCCGAATCCAAGGAGCGCCTGTCATGACCCCACTCCCTCCCCGCCGATCCTCGCGCCGTCCGCGCGTCCCCCGCCGGTCGTCGGCCTCACCGCCCTCGACCCTGTGGACTGCGGGGACTGTGGGGTTCGAGCGCACAGGCTTCGGTCCGATTCCGGTGCTCTCCCGCGCGGTGCAGGAATTCAGCAGTCCACGCGGGTTGGTGTTGCTGGCGGCCTTGTCCCCCCGACAGCAGGCCAGCGCCCCCGAGGTGATGCAGCTGCTCGACACCGGTCTGGACCGGCGACGGCGGCCCCCGAGGGCGGCGACCCTCGCGGCGATCGGTTCCGGCGATGACCTCGCCGAGCTGATCATCGCCAGCCTGTTGCCGCCGATGCCCGCCTTACCTGGCCCTGAGCTGTTGACCTCGCTCACCCTCACCGCGGCCGACGCACTACACGCGGGCGGAATTCTGGTGGTCCTCACCCGCCACGCTCACGACCGCCATGGCCGCCTGCTCGACCCCACTGGTGCCGTAGTGACCGCCGCCCAAGCCGCTGACCTGGTGTATCTGTCCCACATCGTCGCCGCGCCCGTCACCGGCGCCGTCCCCGCTGCCCCAGCCAGCACAGCCCCACACCACAGCGCCCACTACAACGCCCACCTCGACCTCCTGGTGTTCCTGCGCCCCGGTTACGAGGACGCCTTCGAGTCACACGCCGGCCTCGAAGGCAAGGCGGCATGAGCCGCACACCCGCGCCCAGCTCTCTGCCACGTCGGCGCTCGCCGTCGCTAGTACCACCAACTCGACCTGCCCCGGCCGCAAGCCTGCTCTGGAACCACACCGCTGCCGACCTGTGCCCGCCCCATGACACTTCACGCGAGAGCGAGAACACCGTGACCGACATCCAGCCCCCGCGCCCGACACCCGAAACCGCGCCGGTCTCTGTGTGGGCGACCGGGCAACAGGTCCACGCCACCCAACGACAGGGTCGCTACCACCGCGACGGCACCGCCCACCCCGCGAAAATGCTGCCCGCCCTGGCCGCGCACGCCATCACCCAGTACACCCGCCCCGGCGATCTGGTCCTGGACCCGATGTGCGGAATCGGCACCAGCCTCGTGGAAGCCGTTCGCTGCGGACGCCGGGCCGTCGGCGTCGAATACGAGGCGCGATGGGCCGGGATCGCTCGCACCAGCTTGGACATGGCCCGCGACGCTGGATGGGACGAACACGCTGCTGTGTACACCGGCGACGCCCGCAGACTGGCCACCATCCTGCCCGCCGACTACCTCGGCACTGTCGACCTAGTACTTACCTCACCCCCCTACGGCGACTCCACTGGTGGACACGTGATCACCACACCTGGCCAGGGTGTGCGCAAGTTCGACCACCGCTACGGTTCGCCCCGCGACCGGGGCAACCTCGCCAACGTCGGCCTGGGCCGCCTGCTGTCCGGATTCACGACGATCCTCGCTGCCACCGTCCCCTACCTGCGTCCCGGCGGGCACATCGTTATCACCGCCCGGCCCTGGCGACACCGCGCCGAACTCATCGACCTGCCCACCTACCTGACTACGTGTGCTACCCAAGCAGGACTGGTGCCGGTCGAACGCTGCGTCGCCCTGCTCGGGCGCCTCACCAACGACGGCGAGCTGGTCTCCCACGCCTCGTTCTTCCAACGCAACCACGTCGTCAAGCAACGCCAGGCCGGAATACCCGCCCACGTCATCGCACACGAAGACGTCCTGATCTTCCAAGCGGACACCGGACACGCGACAGGGGCCAGAAAAACGGGGGACCATGCCGATGCTCCCAGCGCGCCGCCCTTACTCGGTTTCGCCGCATGACCTCACGAGCATCGAGCCGACCCCGTCGACGCTGGCGTCCGGTCACACCGGGGCGGGCGACGCGCCAGCGTCGCGTGTGTCGCGATCGTGCTGTCGCGCAGGGGTGTTCGGGCCGAGTTGGTGGTGGGCGCCGGTGTCGCATGGGCTGGATTCGCGTTCGGTGCAGTGCTGTCGGTGGCGGCGAACTGGCTGCATACCTGGCTTCCAGCCGCGACAATGCCCGACGGATGGTGTCCTGGTGTCGCACCACAAATCGGGTCAGCGGTCTGGCCGATCGGCCTGCTGCTCAGCGTCGAGGTGTTGTCCCGCACGCGCTGGCGGCGCGGGCTGGCGTGGGTTCTGGGCCGATACTTCGGCGCAGGTAGCGTCGCAATCGGCTCGGCGATCATCTCCTACGGTCACGTCTATGACGTGTTGACCGCCTGGGACTACGGGCCCCTCGGCTCGGCCGTCGGACCCGTCGTACTCGACGGATTGATGGTCATCTCCGGGTTCGCACTGCTCTCGCAATCACAACCCACCGACGCCACCGCGACCGCGACGAACCACCACGACAGTCCGGCAACAACGGCCGACAATCCCAGCGACACACACCGAGACACACAAATCCGCGCCCTATATCAGCAGATCCCTTCGACCCGCGAAGTCGGGGAAGCATTCGGCCTACATCACTCCACTGTCGCTCGCATCATCGCGGCAGGCAGCAACCGCGACAGACCCGACACCCCCCTTCAACGACCCGACGGTGCGCGCGACAGTGAACGCGACAACACCACGGAGCAATCGAGGCGCTGATGCGTGGCCCTGCGGATAACCTCGTGAGGCTTACACATCGGGGTTAGTGCTCTCGTCCTGGGATGAGGCGCTCAAATAGCAGTTGGTTCCTGCCGCCAGGGTCAGCACGGTCCACGCCGATTGCTGGTCGCCGGTCATGGCCTGCCATTCGGTGTGGAATTCGCGGTTGTCGACGGGCCAGGAGTGGCGTGCGGAGAGTCGGCACACGCTCGATCGCAGTAGGGAGTCGACCGGATAGATCGTGAAGTCGTTGCTGTAGTCGGCAACAGCGCGACGGATCGTCTGCCGGTCGAGCTGAGGCAGGACTGCCGCGATCGCTTCGACCAGCTCGACGGGTTTCCCGTCGGAGCTCAGGAACCGGCTCCATCCCTCGCCGTGGTCGAGGTAGGCGCTGGCGGCCAGTTGCAGGGTCGGCTGCCTCACGCGCAGTTGCAGGTCGATGAAATCTTCCAATCCCAACCCGACCAGCACTTCTGGGCGGGGTAACAGCGACACCTCGCCGACGTGGGTTCGGACCAGGCGCCCGTAGGCGCGGCACAGCTGGGTGTAGAGGTGTCGGACCTGTTTGGGTGTCGCGAATTGTCCGAGGATGGCGGTACCGAGGGCATCCCAGAGCCAGGGGTTGGCCAGGCGGGAGACGGTGCCCAGGGCGCGAAGTGGTGCGGTCAGGGACAGCGGGCCGCACAGTTCGCCCGGATCGAAGTAGCCGACCACGGTGCGCGTCCCGACCGGGCCGACGGGTGAGCAGTCGATGAACAATCCTTGAGCGAGGTGATCCGCGGTCACGAGCGAGAGCTTGTGAGCGTCGTCGGTGACGACGCGGTGGGTGCGTCCGTCGGGGGCGTAAAACCAGCCCGGGTGGTCGAGCATCACGGTCGGCATTAGTGCTATCCCTTCAGTGACGGCGGTGGGGCCGGTTCGGGTCCGGGTGGGGGTGATGCCGCCCGCCGGGCCGTGTGGTGGTTACCAGAGGTGCAGGAAGAAGCCTGGTAGGCGGCGGGTGCCGTTGTGGAGTTCGTCGACGAGGTCTTGGTAGCCGGAGGCGAGATCCCACAGCCGGTCACAGGAGTCCTGATAGACGTCGTCGGGGGCGTGAGCGAGGGCCACGTAGGTCTGGTTGGTCAGCCGGGCGAGTCGATCGACGACTCGGCCAACGGTTTCGGTGTGCAGGGTGGCGGCGGGGGACGGCGGTGGGGCCGCGTCGGCGATCCATTCGTCGATCTCTCGGATCAACTCGATGCGCCGTAGCACCAACCTCCCACCGTCGCAGTCCGCGGTGATCTCGAGGCATTCGTGGACCTTCGCCAGTTCGGCAGCGGCATCGAGCATCGGATGGGTCGGGTCGAGCATCGGCATCCCGCGACATGCCGCCAGCAGCAGGTCCTTGCCGGGAATGGGGTCCACAGCGGACCTCCTGAGGTCGGGGCGGTGGTGGTTCATCGGAGCAGCGTTTCGTGCATCCATTCCAGGAACTCCGGGTAGTCCACCGCGCACGCGACGTCGATCGGGCGGCCGTGGGGGTCGCGGTAGAGGCGGGCGTCGCGTTCGATCCGTATCCGTTCAGTGCGGAAGGCGACGAAACGCTGATCGAGTGCAGCGCTGAGGGTGAGTGGGTCGTGCATCCAGCTGCCGCTGCGGCGGGCGAACCATGCCTGGAAGTTCGCCGCGAGCAGGCGCTGCCACGCGGTGGCGGTCGTGGATAGTAAGTGGCGCATCAATGCTGAGTCGGCGGTGATGTCGATGTGGGGGGAGTTGGTGAAGTCCGACAGCACCAGTCGCGGGCTCTGGACCGCACGTAGTGCCAGTCCTGCCGAGGAGGTATCGGTGTGCAGATTGTGTGATGCGCGGGTTTTATCGCGGTAGTGATCGAGCCAGCCCCCCATCTGGACCACCGACAGGCGGTCGGCCAGATCGGGGAAGCTGCACAAGACCAGAGCGAGGTTGGTCATCGGTCCCATCCCGACCCACACGATCGGCCCGCTCGTTCTTTCACATACTCCGGCGATCGCGTCGAGGAGCTCGCCGACGATATTGACGGGGTCGTCGGGTCGGCGGGGTGGCTGGCACGGGTGGTCGTGCATCACGAATCGGTGATTGCCGCCCATGTCTATGCCGGTGATGACGGGGACGTCGTGGCGGTCCAGGGCATCGAGTGCGCACCGAGCCAGCCGAGCACGACGCCCCTGCGTCTCGTCCGCGGTGATGACGGCGAGATCATCTACTGTGCGTGCGGCTATCGCCAAGGCGACGAAATCGTCTGGG
This sequence comes from Nocardia sp. NPDC046473, assembly GCF_040645995.1. Taxonomy (NCBI): domain Bacteria; kingdom Bacillati; phylum Actinomycetota; class Actinomycetes; order Mycobacteriales; family Nocardiaceae; genus Nocardia; species Nocardia sp. NPDC046473. The sequence goes on along the minus strand of NZ_JBEYZJ010000003.1, from coordinate 677,997 downwards.
TCGTAACCGATATCGGTGTCCAGAATCATCAGACTCTTGCTGGGGTCTGGTCGGAGGGGTGGTGCGGGTTGTTGACTGGCGAGCGGTGTGGTTTCGAGCATCATCGGGTTTCCTAATCTCTCTGGGCGTGCTGGTCTGGTGGGGGTTGATGAGGGCGGCGCTGGCCGGAGCGCACGGACTTGGCTAGCCGTGGCCGACCCGTAGTCGTGTGGTCTGGAACAGCCGATACCGCAGGCGCGGTGCATCTGGGCGGGGTTGATCTGGCGGTGTGTCCCATGCCTCGATGACCAGGGTGTTGATGTCGCTCCAGCGGATCCGGACACTGACCGCTTGTGCGCGCAGCCAGGGTTGGTGCTCGAACCAGCAGCGGTTCACGACGTCGGCGACGATCAGCCGCGTGGTTTTCTCGACCAATAGCGCGGCCTGGTGGACGTTCCAGTGCTGGCAGAACCAGGACGCCGCCTCGACCGCCCGCCCGACCGGGTCAGCTCCCATGGGCGCTGTTGCGGTGGTGGCCAACGCCGCCCAATCCATCGGCGGCGGGTCGGTCAGCTCTACAGAAGTCATGGGGCACCGAGCTTTCTGGTGTAGTTGTCTAGGGCATCCACAACCGTTGGCAGGGAAAGGGTTTCAACCCGGGGGTCAGGTTGTGGTCGATCGTGACCATGGCCAGATGCTGGAGGTTGGCCGCGTGCGCGAAGGCGAGGGCGGCGCATTCCTCGCCGCAAAAATGCAGGACCGGTCCGTCGTAGAAACAGACAGTCAGATGACACTGCGACATCGCGACCACACCCCGTCCGGCTACATCGGTCTGGGAACGGATTCGGCAGTCTGGCTTGCCATTACGCGGCATCGAGGCCAGCGCTGCGGGAGTAGCGCTGTCCACACCTCAGCGCTGTGCCGCAACACGCCCAGCCAACCCTTGATCTGCGCGGCCGAGGGCACCATCACGACATCGACGGCCTCGAAATCCAGACCGGCGAGCAACTGGCAGAAGCTCGAATCCGACTGCGCCAGAAGAACTCCGCCAGCGGCTAACTGAACTCTGCGACTGGCGGCAAGCGCTTCGAGACTGGCAACATGGGCATCGCCCTGTGAACCCGAAAGATCCAGGCGCACAATCGCATACGCGTGCACGGTCATGACCGGCCCCCAGGAGCCTGGCAGGTGAATGGCGGCCGGGGTGCCTTACCGTATGAGCTGTATAGCGGCAGCGGGAGGTCGAACCAGGTCAGCGTGCCCCCGCCTTCGCGCCGGTCGCGGCCGACACTGGCGCGATGCTGATCGCACAGCTCCTGTAGTGCGACACTGATCGGTTCGTGGGCGTGGTCGCGGGTCTCTTCGAACGTCACCACCAACCGGTCCGGATAGCGCAGCCAGCACACAGTTAATTGGTTCGCACCCGGCGCCTGATTCGCACGAGCGGTGAAACGGACTGCCGCCCTGACGACTTCGGTCAGTAGCGCATCTACTTGATCGACCAGATCGCAGAGTCCGGTCCGGGAGAGGTGCCGGTGGGAACTGAGCCGGATGACCTCGAGTGCCAAACCGTAGGCGTCGACCTGCTCGACACCCAGTTCCACCGGGCGGTCCTCATCCCATCCCTCGTCTTCCTCGGCGAGACGATCCTCGCCTCGGTCCAACCGCACCGCACGCGGCGTCGAGACCGGATGCACATACTCCACCGACGCAGACCGACTGGCCTGCGAGATGCGTTCCAGTACAACATTTCTCGGAGCACCGAGACCATCGAAATGGGCGGGGTCCGGTGCGATCACATACTCGCCACCCCACCGCGACAACGCATTCAACATCGCCATGAACGCCGGTGTCGGCGGCGGAGAAGCAACCAAACGGGCCAGCTCGACACCGTTCCGGGACGCGATCTCGTGCAGCTGCTCCATGACCCAGCCATCCGAACACTCATCCAGGGCGACCAGCAACGACCACAAAACGGCGGTCGGTGAACCAGCTTCGCAGAACACCCGACCGGCGAGACTGCCACCACACTCAGCAGCGAGCGTCTCCATCTGGGCCTCTACCTCGGCGTACTGCGATCCCACCAGCGGGAGCTGCATATACCCATACATTTCAATGGTCATTCGCACTCCCCCAGCAAGCCAGGAGGGGAGGGTTACCGCCCCCTGGCGTGAATCCGCCGCGATGTGCCCCAGGTGGCGTCAGGTTGCTAGCCACCGGTGCGGAATCGACCTTTTGACTCAGCATTGACTTGTCTCCTTGTCTCACTTCTATGCAGATGACGAATAGATGATGATGTGATTGACGACACATCTGACGATAGCGTTGACTAGTCGTCAAAACAACATGCAGCGTAGGATTTCGCTGGACCTGTAGGATTTGCGCCGGACCTGGACCGAAGGGAGTCGCGTTGCCGCCGATGTCACCCACGGTCGCACGCTGGGAACTGCTGCTACGCCTCAACCACCTGCAAAAAGAGCAGAAGATCGACCCCAAGACGGCCGCGAGCGCACTCAAGATTTCCACGGCACACTGGTGGCGGTACCGCAGGCTCCCTCGCCATCGAGCTCCGCAACGACGGTAGCGCAGCAATCAAGGGCAAAGGCCCGCGCGGGCAGACTGTGGCGCTGGACTACACCCCGCAAGAATGGGATGCGTTCGCCAAAGGCGTGGTGGCGGGCGAGTTCGTCGCCCTGTGACACTGAGAAAGTCGTGCCGGTTCGGGCCTCCCGCTCCCTGCGTCATGGCACTAGAGCGGGTGCATCGACCGCGAGGTCAAGTATGTGCAACGCAAGGTCTTCGGCGGCGTGTGGACGTCCGAGAGCCCTAGCAGCTTGAGACATGGTTGCCCGCTGACCGGGTTCGGTCAGCAGCGTGTGCAGTGCGTGCTGCAGCTTGGTGTGTGTTGCTTCCTCGTTGATGAGGGCTCGTGCGGCTCCGTGGTCGGCTAGGTGGCGTGCTCCGCGGATTTGTTCGCCGTCTACAGAGTGTGGATATGGAATCAGAATTGATGGTTTGCCGAGGGCGGTGAGCTCGGCCAGGGTTCCGGCGCCTGAGCGGGAGACGATGAGGTCGGCGAGGGCGAGTACGTGCGGAAGTTCGGTGCCGACGAATTCACGAGGCACATAGCGAGGGCGCAGTCGGTTGGGCAGTTCGGTGGCTTGATGCCGAGCTTTGTCAATGGAGCTTCGTCCGCACTGGTGAATGACGTTGGCCTCGTTCAACAGTTCGGGTAGAACGGCGCTGATGAGCTCGTTGATCTGAACCGCTCCTTGCGCACCACCGGTGATGTAGACGGTCGGCAAGGCTGAGTTGTAGCCCGACCAGTCGAGAGCTTCGATCGCCTCGTGTGGCTCGCCGCTTGTCAGCGTGGCCCGGATCGGGTTGCCGGTGACAACTGCACGGGTGCGCAGTTTGGTGGGGAGCAGGTCAAGGGATGCCGTTGAGCTGAGAGCAATGCGGGTGGCAGCTCGGGCGAGCAGGTGGTTGGCCCGTCCGATTCCGGTGGTCTGTTCGTGGATGACGAGAGGTCGGCGGTTGAGGGCGGATGCGATTCCGATGGGGGCTGAGACGTACCCGCCGGTGCACAGTATGGCGTCGGGTCGGCATCGGCGTACGAGGTTGTGCGCGGTGAGCACGCTGATCGGAAGTCGTAGGGCGTCTTTGGCGTTCGCAATGTTGAGCATCTTGAGCGGATTGCGGTCGCGGCGCAGCTTGCCTGATCGTATTGCGGCGAAGGGGACGTCGTTTTCGGCCGCGATGCGTTGTTCGAGGCTGTCTGGTGTACCGACCCACAGCAAATCGATCGTGGTCCCGGCTTCTGCGGTCAACGCACGTAATGCTCGGGCGGTGGCTGCTGCGGGGTAGGTGTGGCCGCCTGTTCCGCCGCCGCAGAGGATGACGCGCACAGGTGCATGGCCTGTCAGACGTTGCAGGATGTCGTGGCGGTCGAGAGGGCGGTCCACGGTGGCGCTCCTGATCAGGTGGGGTCGGCTACGCGTGCGCGATGTCGCACACTATGCCGGGCTGGTCACAGGTGGTGGCCAGGTGGGGTCGGCGCAGCAGATCGGTCATGCGCACCTTGGTGAGCATGCGTCCGGCGCCGCGTGGGTCATTGCCGAACTGGGCGAGGTATCCGGTGATGGTCTGGATCTGTTGGCGGGTCAGGGCGAAGTGCCTTGTCTGGGGTGCGTCGAGCCGATAAGTGTTCAGCTGGTTCGGCGTGGCGGTGGCGATGAGGGCGTCGAGGTCGAAGTGGGCTGGTTGTTCGCGGCTGGTCGCGGCGCGTGGGGTGAAGACCTCGATCATCCGAAGTCGGTGGTATTCGGTTGCCTCGGTGGCGAATTCGGTCACGAGTGGTTCGCAGGATGCTTCGGCGACGGTGGTTGTCCAGGCGTTGCGGGCGAGGCGGCAGGTGTCATCGAGGGTTTCGGTGAGTGCGCGAGCGCGGTAGGTGTAGAGCAGATTCGCGCCGTCGGTGCCGGAAAGGTAGTTGTCGATGGTGCTGGTGGCGTTGTCCTGTAAGGCGGTTCGGTCGGGCCACAGCTGCCGGTCGGTATCGGCGAGAAACGCCGCGGCCAAGGCGGTGAACGAATCGGGTTCGTCGATACGCGCAAGCAGGCTGGCGTGCATGGTGGTGAGCCAGTCGAAGACCGGGACTTGGGCGGCGCGTAGCCCTTGCACGAGCGCGGCGAAGGCGCCGTCGTTGATGAACGTCGCGACGAGCAGATTCATCAAGCGGCACTCCCGATAATCGCCGTACGGCAGGTCCGGGCCGCCAACACACACTTCATCTACCTCGACCGCCCGGATGGTGTCACCGAGCACGGTGTACTGGCCGATGCAGCGAGGCATCACTCTCCACTGCGTAACCATCTGATGCTGCGCGCGAGAGGTTTCACTGCACAGGTCCGATCCTGGCAGCAGCGAGAGCTGAAACATATTCAGGCGCACGAAGCCTGCGTCGAGGAGCGTCCGCAGCGTGCGGAAGTGCCGGTCCTTGCTGTCACCGGGCAGACCAAGGATTACTTCGCTATAGGCTCCGCCGGCCTGAGTCGCCGCGGTCAAAGCGATGTCCATGATCGCGTCGGCGTTGATGTTGGTGCGCTTGACGTTGGCGAGCACATCGGGGTCGAGCGATTGGACAGCTCCGGAGAGGACCATCGCCCCGTTGACCAGGCTTACCGCCTCCAGCACTCGGTCGCGTCGGTTTTTGCCGGTTGTCACGCTGACGTACTTGGGCCACCCGTACTGCTCTTGGCATTCGGCAATGGCCCGGCAGGTGTCGAGATCATCGGGGTACATGCCGAAGTTGGAATCGGTGATCAGCAACTCGTTGCGCCCGCGCCCATCGGCCAGCAGTGGCACCATCCTCTGCGCGATGTACCGCAGTTCGGCGGTGATGCGTTCAGCTGCCTTCTTTGCGACCTTCTGGTGGTATCGGCTGCCCTCGACGCAGAACGTGCAAGTGAAGGGACAACCACGGTTGGTTTGCACCGTCGGTACGAGCTGGCCATCGAAGAACCCATCCATCAAACCGGCTAGATATGGCGACGGGACCTCGCTGAGATCCAACAGCCGCGGCCCTGGTGGAGGCAGGTGCGCATGGCCCTCGCCGTCTATGGAATGCACTCCGGCCAGATGCCCGTGTAGGTCCTCACGTCGGTGCTCGGCGAGTGCCAAGAGCAGTGCTGCGAACGCGGCTTCACCTTCTCGGTCGACGTAGAAGTCGACCGCAGGTCCGAGCCGGTGCCGCAGGAAGCGTTCCTGCTCCTGGGGCATGGTCGGGTAGTGCGGTCCACCGAAGACGACTACGGTCTCGGGAGCCCGTCTCTTGATCTGTGCGGCGAAGGCCAGTGAAAGATTCGAGTTCCATACGTAGTTACTGAAACCGATCACATCCGGCGGCCCATCAGCGCGTAACGCGGCGGCGAGCCGTTCAGGGTATTTGAACACCCGAACCGGTTCGGTGAGTTGCATGCGTGTTGCTGCGTGGGTTGCTAGGCCGCCGACGGCTTGAGGGATCGTTTCGGCCGACACACCGAGTTGGGTATAGGTCAGATCGACCAGCCACACTCGCAGATCGACCGTCGGCAGCTCAGTTTGCCGGACGGTCAACGGAATCATCACCGCACTCACGACAGGCCACCGGCCAGACTTTCAGGGTGGGTGCTGACAAACACCTGTCGAAGTTGCCGACGCTGATGTTCGCGCAGTGCTTCCTGACCGGGCCCGAGCGATTCGCGGCCGTGGCAGCACAGATGCTGATTGATCAGCAGCAGATCACCGCGCTCGAGCCGGAATCGCCGCTGGGTGGCGATAAGCTCCTGCTCCAGTCGGCGAGCAGCCTGGGTCGCCGGGTCGTCAGGATCTCGGTCGCCGAGCATCTTCGCGGTAAAGCGTACGAACCCGCGATCGGCAGGCAGTTCGTCCAGGATCGGAAACGGGTTGTACTCGGCCCCCACACCCGAAACGTCGAAGAAGGCCCCGTCGCGGAACACGGGTTGGGCCAGAGCCTGGCAGGTCGTCGCATCGAGTCGAGCGACTGCCCGCCGAATCTGGGACACCAAGCTGAACCCTTCACCGAGCGGATCGGGCCAGACACAGAGCAGCCCACTGATGTCGGGCGGACGAGTCGTATTGACCAAGTCGAGGTGCAACGGGTTGTAGCCGACGCCGAAAGCTCGTATCGGCTCAACATCCAAACGGCTGGTGATCGGCTTCCACAACGCCCACTTGTCGAAGACCCGCAAAGGAACGCCTAAGGCCGCGAGCACAACCGTGAGCAACTCACACGCAGCCTCGTCATCACCAACGCTGTCAAGCGCCCCACGACAGCCCAGCACCAGGTATCCGTCACTGTCGGCTCCGAGTAGGTGACGGTGTACGGTTGAGAGGACTTCGCCCATGCGCGGTAGCCCATGTGCGACAACGGAATACCGCTCGTGGACATCTGGGGACAGCAGGCCCTCCACAAGCGTGATCGGCGGTAACCCTGCCCAGACATCGAGCAGCCCGGCGACAAGGTCGGCGCCGAGGTCGATACGGTTTTCGATGTACAGGTCGGTGGATGGATGCGATGGCATTCAAGGTCCCCTTTCCAACACTTTGATCAGACCGTCGGCCGAGGCCGATCGAGGCCCAACTTTTCTGAGCGCAGCTGGCTACCACATACGCGGCGCGTGAGTTGAGGTGTGGTCGTCGTTATCGCTGCCGCGCTGTTCCCTGACGCCGGTCTCGGCGGGCTTCGAATCCGTTGTGTTCCAAGTCAGTTCGCTCCGTGCGCCATGCCTCAGCACGGCATTCCGCTCTTAGGAGGACAGCTCACGCTGTCACTACAACACCGTGCATGGAGGCTCGACTTCTTTTGCAGTGCAGCATTTTTCAGCCCGATGCTGCTGAATGATGCAATCTCGTTCAAGCTCTGCCCCCGGCTATCTACGACGTTGATTCACCATCGCATCTTGCGGTGCGGGCACACACCTGGAAGACAGTCCGAATATCACCCGATTCGTGGGCTGGCGTGAACTGCGATGCTGTCCTTACTGTCTCGCATTGCCCATTGCGATGGGTAGTCTGAGCGCGCCCTCGTTGTCTCCGGCCATGAAAGGCCCTGCACCGTGGAACCCTCCGCACCGCCGCCGAACGTGAACCCCGCACGGTCGAAGCAACAGCTGAGCCCTCAGGCACGCGGTCGGACGATGGCTGCGGTTGGTCGCAAGCTCTGGAGCGAGCTCGGCTCGGTGGCTTCGGCGGCGGCGGAGCTGATGGCTCAACACCCGGATGTGCCGAGCCTGCAAGCACATCGTTACGCCGCTGGCCTGTCTCAAGACAGCGCTGCCGTGCGCTACAACGAGGTCACCGGGTACCAGACCAGCCTTGGTGGAACCACCATCAACGCGTGGGAAAGCTGGGCACGCGGACGTGGGCAAGGATCCCCGCCATCATTGGCAAGTCTGCTGATCCTGTGCACCGCGTACGGCCGTGGGCCACTCGGCGTCTCCGAGGAGCCGATCTCACCGGCGGCTCTGATCGCTGAAGCCTACGAACGCCTCCCGATTGAAGACCAACTCTCCCTCAAACAGTTCGCGTCCAGCCCATCCTCGAATCGAACTGCCGCGCTGGCACAGCCAACCGCGCTCACTCGGTCAGCCGAGCACATCGCGATCGACTCGGCCGGCCAAGTGGGCGGTGAGTTCACCCTCATTGCGCCGACGGTCGAGTACGGCAACTCCGAAATCTGCGTGTACACCCTGCCCAACCCGCGCCCTGGGAAGCTGCTGGACCTGACGTGGCAAACCTTCGGCCTCGGAATCCAACGACTGGCCTCACAGATCAAGAACGTCGGGAAACGCCTCGATGTCGATATCTGCTTCGGAATCAATGAGGCCGGGCTCGTCATGGCCACCTTCCTCGCCTCGGCCCGATTCTCCCGTTGCCCCATTGGGTATCTGCGATGCAACAAGATCCGTGACGGGATCGACCTCGACGAAGCCTCCTATTTCCCAACCGCCAGAGCTGAACCCACCATCGTCATCTGCGACTTCGAGGTCAAACATGCTGACGTCATCGGCTACATCGCTCGCCGAATACGGGACCGTTATCCCGGCGCCGAACTCTACTTCGCAGTCTTCGGCGCCATGACCAAGGACCGCGACCTCGCGGTCGCCAGCTTCGACGACCTCACCGGAGCGACAATCATGCACGCCGCCGACTTCGAAGCCATCTTCATCGCTGCCACCATGAGCCCACCCGGCATCGAACCCCCACTCGAGTTGCGCTAACCCCGAAAGGCCACACCAGTGACCAACCCCAGCGCCATCCCCGAACTCGCCCGACACCTCGCCACCATCGTGCGCCAAGCCATGGACGAAATCCGGCCTCGCCTGATCCAAGCTGCACTCACCGGCGACCGCGGCGAGAGCGAAAACCTCCGTCACCGCGACAATTTCCTCTCCGACTATGACCTGTGGATGCACCAACGCTACAAACAGCTTCTCCGCCCGCATCTTCCGTCGTTCGTCTACGCCTCGGAAGAAGCCGACCCCGAAGTCATCGGTGATGAGCCCGACCCAGAGCTGTGCGTGCTCGTCGACCCCCTCGACACCAGCGAACTCGCCGTGCGCGGGCTCTACGGTTACACCCACGTCCTGGTGTACTCACGCCGACAAGCCCGACCCATCGCCGCAGCCGTCGGCGACATCTTCCACCACTTCCAGCTCTACCTCGCCGCCCAGGACCACACCGGTACCGATCGCGCATTCCTGATCACCAGGGACGGCCACGAGCACCTCCTTGATCGCCCATCTCAAGCACGTCTGTCCGAGGCACTTGTCACCAACTACTTGATGCGTCCCGAACAACGCTTCAAACCCCTAACAAACCAGCAACCCTTCCTTGCGGCACTGGCGACCGAATCCGCAGACGGCAGAGCTCGCGGACGTATCGGTGTCGACTTCGGATCAGTCGGCCTGTGCCACGTCGCTGCCGGGTTCACCGACGCGATGATCGAATTTGCCAAAGGCTTCGCGATTTGGGACCTCTCACCCGGCCACTTCATCCTGCACGCCGCTGGAGGCATCGTCACCGACCTACAAGGCACGCCCCTGACGCTGAATTACGACCTCACCTCGATGACCAACATCAGGGAAGCGATGGGCCATCGACGCCGATTCATCGCCGCAGGAAACACCCACCTGGCCAAGGAAATCCAGCGATCATTGCGTCACTAAGACGAGTTCCTACAGGCTATGACGCCGTCTGCCGACAACCGCGCGCCCAGCACGCTTCGTGGCCGCTTCACTGTCGCCGGGGATGGTGAAGCGGCCGGATGCCGCCTTCGATCGCATGCTTACGCAACCAGTAGCTCACAGCGGCCCGCCGCAGCTGCATCCGCAGATCGTCGGGATCCACTCCCATCGCACGCAGGGCATTGCGCTCGTCGTAGTCCATGCAATTTTGACTTGAACGCCCCGAAATGGGTTCCCTGCGACATCTGACTGACCTCTGCTTGACCTCAGCAGGCCGCGCGTTATCCGTACGGCATGTAGGGTCCCAGAATTGGCCAGTTGGCCGCTGGCGTGAGATTCCGCAGGTAACAGCCCTGCGTGGTGTCGTTTGCCACCGCCGAGAGACCGCCACGTTGCCAGTCGTGGGACAACCGGCAGCTGCGCAGAAGTGGAACGGGTTACCGCGCTCCTGGTTGGCGGATGTCGCGCTGCCGAACGACCGATATGCGGCATGAGAGCGCACTCGTTCCGAGCGAAGTCAGCATGGATAGGTTTGGTGCAGAACGTCTTGCGCTGATGAGCGGACTTTGGTTGGGCCCGTACGATATCCCGAATGCCAGGCTCTTCAGTGGGTTGCAGGTATCACCTCTTCGGTGACCGGACAGATGAAACGCCCCTCGGTGGAGCCTTCCCGGCTCGCGAGCACGGTCTCCAAGAGCACGTCGACGCATAGTGCTCGCTCATTCCGGGAAGGCCGACTGAGTCACGGCCATCGGCCGCGTCGTGCATTGTTGTACTTCGCTACATGATCCTCCCCGCCCACTCCATTACAATTGTGGAATCTCCACCGGTTCAGGAGCGTTGAAAGCCGCTCGCGCTGATTCCACAGCCCTCTCCTCGGTAGACGCTGCTTTATTGGCAAGCCCCACATCGGTAGGGTCTTTCGCGGCTTTGAAAGCAGCAGTGTCGGCCTCGCGCGCCGCGTCGTTGTACTCGGCGGCGTGGGCGGCGGCGGCATTATCCGCGTTGCCGTGGGCGATTGCATTGTCGTCGGCGGCATACGCGGCGGTATGGGCGGCGTCGCGGGCGGCGTCGGTGGCTTCGACGGCGTTGTCGGCGTTGTCGGCACGGGCGGCGTCGGCGGTGGCTTTGGTGACGTGGGTGGTGTCGCGGGCGGCACTGGCGCGGGTCCGGGCAGCAGCGCTGTAGGCGCGCTGACACGCTTGGACGATGAACGGTTTCTCCTTCCCCGCCTTGGCTTTCGCGCCAGTACAGTGCGTCCCCCACGGTGGCACCGCGGACGAGGATGCCGCAGTATCAATCCCGACACACAGCACCGCCACGGCCAGCGCCACCACCGAGCCGACCACCCGTACGCGAGCATCCATTCCAGCCTCCTGCGAAGACGACGAAGACGAAACCGATGGCAGCCGATCCACACCGAAAACAGAACCGGTCCGAGAGCCTATTCGAAGCCAGATCCGACAAGGATGGGACGTGCCCGGCACGTCAGCCACGAGCAACGACAGCCACCACCCAGATCGGATGGCTCTTGTCGCGCGGCGGGCGCGGCACGGCCGACCGAGCCACACGGCCCACGTATTCGGCATGCGCGGACGTTCTGCGCCGTAGTCGATCCCACCGCGCTGAACCCGCAAGCAATATAGGACGTTCGCAAGACCACCCACGGCCGACCTCTCGCTCAAGGTCGACCGCGTCGCCGTGGCATCACCCCCGCCCCGCTGCGGGCCACAATCCCATGCGATTGTGGGCCAGGCGCGACAACAAGTCGAGCACGTATGAGGTCGCGGGCTCGAATGAGGTCGCGAGCTCGAACGCCCTGGCCGCCGCAGCGGGCCCGGCCACCCGCATCGGCCGGGCCGCATGGCGATTAACTTTCAGCCCGGCGCCGCACCGACTGAGCCCTATTACTGTGCACGAAGGTCGGAGTACGACGTGTTCTTGTTTTTCCAGCTTTCGCCATATTCGTAATGATGCCTGAGTATATCGGGCCTCGTGGTATCACGTGGACACACGGGCTCGAACGCTTGGGGGAACATGCCACGAACTCCTTCTATTAAAAGCTGGGATTTAGGTTTGTTGAGTTGAAGCTTAAAAGTGCCCCCAGTAATATTTCTCGACGTCACATCCACCTTGTTTGGCGGGTACAATACGTACGCGATAACGTAGTCGTCGGTATTATGCAATTTCCCCTTCCATGTACCGTAGTAGTCTTCGATATGGGTTCCACATCCATTAGCAGTGTCGGCAGTCGAAGGCACGGCTACGAGACAGCCCGTCGCCGCCATTGACGCTACCAAGGCGAGTCGCTTCATCCATCGTTTCATCGTGAGCCCTTCTTTATTGATACTTGTCAGGACGCATTACTGGTCGGATCAGAAACGGTGAAGAGTTCGAACCGGCCGCTTGTGTGACATAAACATTCGTGGCCGAGAACGGCGTGGACTGCAGCGGATTCATAGTCGGATCAGGTGTCCGGTCCGCAGACGAACGTCGTGATCTGAAGCCTCGACCGGGTCGCAGCATTCATCTGTGCTCCTGTGCTCCTCATGTTGGATAAAGGTGACCGTGTCGGTTTCGCATCTGTATTCGTTCCAGTTGCAAGCTTGGATGGGATCGGGCCTGCCACAGTAATATCAGCTGCCGCTGATCAGCGAGGGGCCACCAGAACAGTCCTCACATATCGGATGCATTCCGATCCAGCATCCACGGGAGGGTCGCGGCAGAAGAGGACGTTCAGACATCCGTCTTATCTGGCCCGGCATGTCGGAGACTTCGCGTGAAAGGTTTGACGGAGCTTGATCGACACCGGCCCCGCTCGGTCATCTTGCCGATTCGGCCCGGCGGGACCGGTGTCCAACAAGCGATCGTCTTTACGGCGCCTGTCAGGCCCCGCTACATGCGTCGAGGCACTCCTCCTCAGTGTCGAACCTGTTTTGATTGCCTCCGATGCCGCCGTACACAAATGTCTCGCACGATCGAGTCTTCGAGTCGTAGTAGTACATCTCGAAATATGCCTTGCCCGTGCCGGTCTTGGGCGGCAGCTTGCAAGCCGCCTTACTCGGCGCGCGTGCTGGGATCTTCACGGCGGGAACTTGGCTTACCGCCGAGGCGGGACCCGCTAGCACCGTGCCCGCCATGCTCACCGCTACAGCGATGCCGACCAAGACAGGGACCTTTCGCATACCCAACCTCCGTAATCAGCCGATTCGGACAGATACCGCGTCACGGTACGAGCAATATTCGTTTCAGCTGGTAGCAGCGGATGGGTCCGCGCGTCCGACGTGCAGGGTTGAGCGCTAGCCGCCATCGCTTCAACCACGCAGCTGGCATATGTGGAGTGGGCGGTAATCGGCATTACCGCGCGTTCGGCTGGCGTCGCCATGATCGGTTCGAATAGCGGATCTGGCACGCGTTCTCCCAAGTGATCACCTACTGTCGAGGGTCCCGCGACTGGCAACGCGGTGGTCCCACGGCGGTGGCAAACCACGTGCGTGATGACCCGATCATCGTGTGCAGCATGAGGATTGGCCATAGTTCTGAGACAAGCTGCAATGGCCACCGTGTGAGACTAGCGAGAATTTGCAGTTCAGCCGCTTGGCAGTGGCCTCGACTTCCGGGACCCTACACGGCACTCCCTTACCACACGGGCTACCAGTGCCGTCACGTGTTTGCGACACGGAGAGTCGGCGGAACCTGTTGTTCGGGGAAGTGGCTGTTGATGTAGTCGATGGCGTGCTCTCGAGAGGCGTCGTAGTTGAGCGCGTCCTTGAAGAAGCGGAGTTGCTCTTCGCGCTCATCGATGAGATCGGCCCACGTCTTCACCCAAATGCGTGCAGGTGGGTCCAGGTGGGTCCAGTCGGCCAGTAGGCCTTTCGGATTGTCCTTGATGTCTTTCTGAGTGACCCGGCCAATAGTTGTCGACACGAGCAAGAAGTCCCAGTGCGACTTGCGTCCCTGGAACTGCGGATCGTTGGTCACGACGTCGGCATAGGACTTGATCTGATTGACTTCCTTGGCTGAGATCGGCACATTTGGGCGCTTGAGTTCCACGACCAGATAGTCGGCACGGTTGACCGCAGGGCGTGTCTGCCCGAGCACCAAATCAACGATCCCAACCGATCCGTCTTCGCGGCGCACCGGCTGTAGCGGTGGGTCCTCAGGGTCGCGGATCACGGACAGGTGTCGTTCAAGGACTGCATCGAGGCTCTTGTCGCTCGCCATGAGATCGTATTCTTCGCCGAATACCCAGGTATTTCGCTCCAAGAGCTTGTGAAGCTGGCTGCGTTCCATTGCTGTCCTGCGCCCGTCGGGGTCGAACACGATCTCTTTGAGAGCTTTGAGGAAGTCGAGGCGGTTTACGAGTTTGGTGTTGGCCGCGATCAGTTCGGTGATCTGTGTGCGGTCCAGCAGGCTCGCGAGTTGCTTGACCTCCTGCTTGGGCAGGTGCATAACCTCTTCGAGCACGCGCATCGTCTCGCTCGGCTGGCTCGACATCGTGGCCTTGAGCAGTGCTAGGGTGCTCCGCCGCGCCATCGCTTGTCTGGGCAACTTGCGTGCGATGGTGGTCGCGACAAAGTCGAAGGTCTCCCGCTCAATACGCTCGAGCTCGTCCTTCGGCTCGTCGGTGTACGGGTAGTCGCCATCGGTCTTCCACGTCTCGATTTGTTCAGCGCGGCGTTCTCGGTCGCGACCGGTGTAGTACTTCTTGATTTCGGTCCGTGCCCGTGTCAGCACATCGCTGATTTCGCCGTCGAGTTCGCCTGCGGCGAGCTCCTCCTCTGGCTGATCGTTGAAGTGGTCCCACACGACGAAAGCCGTGTAGTCGAGCCCTGGTGTCTGAATCTCCGGGCGATAGGTTGCTCGGATGATCCCGTCGGTGTCGCAGAGATGGATGACTCGATCGGCAGGCTCGCGCCATTCGATGATCCGCAGCACGGGTGAACGTCCCGCGTCGTCCGTGAAGTCGGCCAGTGCCGTCTCGAACCGAGTTCGTTCAGCGGCCTTCGGGTCGAGCTTGGCGCCATCGAAGATGATCGCGACGTCTGGATGCTCGGTGAGGAACACCGAGAAGGTCGCCGTCAGTCGCCCGCGAACTCCGTCCGCACACAGCCGGGTGATGAACTTGGGCGGGTCGAGCGCCTCGAAAACTGTTCCCGTCGTATCGCCTTCGATGGTCGGCTGCGGGTCGGCGGAGAAGTTCGTCGGGTCCGAAGCATTACCAGCGATAACCGTGCGCTTGAGATCCCCGGGTGTGTTTATCGCTGTCGTGGTCCATTTGATGCTCTCGCCGAGTGCGAACCCTCGGATGCGACCTTGTCCATCACGTCCGTTCAAGCGTCGTTTGGTGTTCGGTGAGAGTTTGGCGGTCTTCTTCCACGACCCTCCAAGCCGACCGAAGTGCGTACCTATCAGTTCCGGAGGAACACCGTGGCCATCGTCCTCGACTACGACCCTGGCGATCCCTTCGAGGCCGTCTGGTTCCACCCCGACGGTGACCGTTGTTGCCTCTGCGTCGAGCCCGTTCCACACGAGCTCGATGACTGCGCGGACCGGGTCATCGCGGTGGGCGATGCGCAGTACGTAGTCTGCTTGCGCGTCGATGTGGAAGCGATTCGTCACAGATGCAGTATCTATGAGGGAACCAACCCATGTACTGGGTTGTGACTCGTGTTTGGCAGGCCGGTCTGCGGGATTCGGATCCCCGTCAGCTGGAGCGTCCGGCGGGCTACCTCGTCCGATGCGGGTTCGACCTTGCCACCGATCAGCGCTGTCACGTCCGCCCCTCATCTTTCATCGCGTTGCAGCGCTATCAACAACCCGGTAGCGCCGCCGATCGATCGCAAATTCGGCGGAAATCCGCAGTTCACCGCGCGCGCGGTTTGTTGTGGATGCTGTACGTGCCGCCCTGGGGGCACCAGGCGACTCCGCCGCAGGTGCAGCTCGGCGCAGGATTTGTGATGAGCTCGCCGGGCGATCAGGGCCGCAGGCCGGGTGTTGCCCAGGGGAGAGCCGAGGACGACACGCCGGTCTGCGGCGAAGGACATCAGGGCAGTACGGCGCAGGCGGGGCCGAGGTTGACGCCGGTTCCGACGTTCATCGGATTGCGGAGGGTGTAGACGTCGGCGTCGTCCTCGTTCAAGAGCTCGAGGACGACGATCTTGTGCGGGCCCTTCCGGTCGGGGGTCCACGTGGTGCGCGCCGTTCCGGACGCATCCGCTACCACCGAATTCGGCTGGAATTGCTTGTGGTCCGCGGTCTTCGGGTCGTCACCGATCTGGTCGAGCACGATCAACTCCCGGCCGGGTTCGGTGAGCACGGTGATCGGGTAGGAGCAGCCGGTGCCGCGGGCGTCTGCCGAGCTACCGAAGCTCTGGCCCTGCTCGACCCGGATGCTCGTTACTGCTGCCCCCGCCTGCGGCGCGGCGAACGCGATCGCCGCGGCCAGCGCACTGAGCGTCGCCACTGTAGCGGCGGCCGCCCTGTTGGATTTAAGCACGTTGAATTACTCTCTCTAGCAATGGATTCCCCCGTTTGGAGTCGAAGCGAACTATACAGGCCAATCGGCTGACTCGGAGGCTCCCGCTATGCCCGCAAAAGGGGTGGGATCGGTTGCCGCAGAGGGGCCGAAGAAGCGATGGTCGCCGTTCAGATGGGTCG
This sequence comes from Nocardia sp. NPDC046473, assembly GCF_040645995.1. Taxonomy (NCBI): domain Bacteria; kingdom Bacillati; phylum Actinomycetota; class Actinomycetes; order Mycobacteriales; family Nocardiaceae; genus Nocardia; species Nocardia sp. NPDC046473. Next base: position 661,609 of record NZ_JBEYZJ010000003.1, on the reverse strand, counting down.
CCGCGCTTGTCGTCATCGGCCTGTACCTTGCCGCCGTGACCAGGTTGGCGGTCAGCAAGGACTGGAACGACCTGACGGCGACTCATCTGTTAGGCCTGACCGGTGTCGTGGTCGGCCTGCTGGTCTTGCTTTCGCTGGTGCTGGAACCCGTCTCGGTAGCCGGCCCGCGGAAACGATGGACAACGCGCAGAACGGTTGTCGCGCTCGTCGTGGCCGCCGTGATCGTGGCAGGCCTCACCACCTCGATCATCCGCACGGGCGCGGCTTTCGGCGACCCGATGGGCCAGCTGTTCCTGCAAACGGCCGCCCTTGGCGCCATGCTGTTCCTCATTGTGGATAAGCCTGCTCGAGATCGACCGTAGCCCTCTGGCCACCTCATCCGAACGCCTGAACCCGCAGGCATTTGCGGACGCCCGCGCGGGCGGGACCCGGTGGCGCCGGCGGCCGAAAAACCTGCCTGTTCCAAGCCCGGTGTCGCTGCGCTGGTTGCCCTTTCGTCGCAAAGCGAATAGCTCTGCATGCGGCAGTCGGCAACGCAACGCGGCGCGCATCGATTCATTGAGGCCGCGAGCTCGAGCTGTGTGCTCTAATTGCACCGCATTCGTCTGGGATCGACCTGCTCTCGCGGTATTGATCGGCCTGGCATTTTTGGGCGCAACGTATTTGCGCTCGCCACGCAACCTGGCAACTGGGGAATTCCCCAGTTGAATCCGGCCGACGGGGGGCGTCGTCCGGTCGGTTGCGCGACGCTGAGATCTGTTGGGGGTCGGGGGATTTCGAGGCAGGGGTGAGTAGTACGGTACTCGGATGGGGTTGGCCTCTGGTACAAAACCGGCGCAATGGTGGCCTGTTTGTGGTGTTCACCCGGCGACCGCTCGATCTATGTGCACAGTTTGTTAAGTAAACGAGTGCGAGGGTTGACGTCGGAGGGTACGGGCCGTACGTTTCGCCCATTGTTGTTGGGGTGATCAAAGGGGAAGTCGTGGCGACCCTGCTCACGGATGAGCTTTCACCGGATACGGTGCCCGCCGTCAAGGGGGATCCGGTCGGGCGCTCGCCCGGTCAGCTTGCCTGGCTTCGGTTCAAGCGGGACAAGACCGGCGTGGTGGCGGGCATCGTCGTGTTGTTCTTCTTCGTCGTCGGCCTCGGCGCGCCGCTGATCTCCCTGGTCTACGGCAAGGACCCGTACACCCCGTACGCCACGACCGCCAATGGACTGCTCACCGACACCGGCTTCCCGATCAAGCCCAACGGCGGCATCGACAGCCAGTTCTGGTTCGGCATCGAACCGCATACCGGCCGCGACGTCCTCATCGTGCTGGTCTACGGAATCCGTATGTCCCTGCTGATTTCGCTGGCCGTGGTGCTGCTGACGACGGTCATCGGCACCATGCTCGGCGTCATCGCCGGATACGTGGGCGGCCGGACCGATTACGTCATCGGCCGGATCACCGACATCCTGCTGTCCATCCCGTCCACCCTGTTCATCCTCGCCTTCATGCCCGTCGCCTGGGCTAGTTATCAGGCGACCGGACAAGAGGTTCCGCCCTGGGTGCGGGCGGCCAGCCTCATCGGACTGCTGACCTTGTTCGGCTGGACCCGCAACGCTCGGCTGCTGCGCGGCCAGGTGTTCTCCTTGCGGGAGCGCGAATTCATCGAGGCGGCCAAGGTGACCGGGGCCGGCCCCCGCCGAATCATCGTCCGGGAACTGCTACCGAATCTGTGGACCCCGATCCTGGTGCTGGCGACGCTGGACCTGCCCGCGTACGTCACGGCGGAGGCGGCGCTGTCCTTCCTCGGCGTCGGCATCAAGGATCCGACGCCCGACTGGGGTGTGATGGTGCAGAACGGATCCGGCCTGATCTCCTCCGACATCACGTACCTGGTCTTCCCCGGTATCGGGATGATGCTTTTCGTGCTCGCGTTCAACTTGCTCGGCGACTCGGTGCGCGACGCCCTCGACCCGAAGGGAAGCCGATAACCGTTGGGTCGCCGGGCTTTCCGGCGGTAAGAGGAGGCAGGAACTGGAATGAAAAGTACGCATCTCGCGCAGGCCGCCGCGGTGGCCGTGTCGCTAGCACTGGTGACGGCAGGCTGTTCGGCCGGCGGCACCAATGTCGGCAGTGGCGACCAGCCCAAGGCCGTACAGAGCAAACTCACCCTCGACCCGACCGGTAAGCAGTCGAGTGGTCCGGCCGCCGAGGTGTCCGGCGCTCAACAGGGCGGCACACTCGACCTGATGTGGCGGGCCGACCACCCGCACTATGACCCGGCCAAGGTCTACACCGCCCCGGACGACGGAACGTTCCGGCTCATCAACCGCCGACTCACCGTGTTCAACCAGCACGACGACGGCTCGATGGCGTTGGTCGGCGACTTGGCCACCAATACCGGCGAGGCCTCCGACGGCGGTAAGACCTGGAAGTACACCCTGAAGGACGGCGTGAAGTACGCCGACGGCACGCCGATCAGGTCCCAGGACATCAAGTACGGCGTCGAGCGCACGTTCGATCCGACGTTCGCGACCGGGCCGAAGTGGGTTCAGCTGTGGCTGGCCGGGAAGGACGACTTCAGCTCGGTCTACCCGGGTCCGTTCGGTGGCCAGGAACTCGGCTCCGACAAGATCGAGACGCCGGACGACAAGACCATCATCTTCCACCTGGCCGAACCGGAGTCGGACTTCCCGTTCGCCGCCTCGATGACCGAGACCGTCCCGGTGCGCAAGGACAAGGACGCCAAGCCCGCCGACCTGGACGCCAACGGGCTCGGCGACATGGCCACCGGGCCGTACAAGATCGGCGCACACGAGGTGGACAAGACGCTGACCCTGGTGCGAAACCCGAACTGGGATCCGAAGACCGACCCGATCCGGCACCAGTATTTGGATCAGATCCACTTCCAGTTCGGCGTGATGGCCAAGCAGCAAACCGATCAGCTGAAGGCGGACACCGACCCGAGCGCGGCCTCCTACTACAGCGGTATCGACACCGATCAGGTACAGGCCATCATGCAGGATCCGAACCTGAAGCAGCGCACCGTCGATGCCGAAACCAACGCCGTGCAGGCTTTCGCGATCAACACCGCCCGCGTGACCGATGTGAACGTTCGCAAGGCCATCGCCACCGCGTTCCCGAAGCAGGACGTCGTCACCACGCAGGGCGGTCCCTTCTTCGGCAATATCGCCAACACGCTCAGCCCGCGTAGCTCGGTGGGCTACGCGGCGCAGCCCAACCCGTACGGCGTCGGCGACAACGGCGACCCGCAGAAGGCGAAGCAAATCCTCACCGACGCAAACAAACTCGGCTACCCGGTCAACGTGGCCTGGGACTCCACCGCGACCGCCGACCGGTGGGGTACGCCGATCAAGCGCGCGCTGGAGGCCGCCGGCTTCAAGGTCAACCTGAACCCGGTGCCGGACAAGGGCTTCTACGACGCGGTCGGGCGCCTGGACAATCCGTTCGACCTGATCTGGAACTCGTGGGGCCCGGACTGGCCGACCAACCGGACCGTGTACAGCGCGGTGTACTACGGCGGGGCGGTCAAGGATGAGGGCAACAATTACGCCCAGCTCAAGGAGAAGGCGGTCGACGACGAACTCAACCGCATCCAGGCGATCCAGGACATCGACGCCCAGGGCAAGGAGTACATGCCGCTGGATCAGCTGATCCAGCGGGATTACGCGGCGGCAATCCCGTTGGTGTACTGGCGCAAACAGTTGATGTTCGGCTCGAAGGTCGGCGGGACCCGCATGGACCCGATCAGCTTGAGCCTCGACCTGACTACCGCCTTTATCAAGAAGTAGTGCAGGTCTGACGAAGTCTCGAGCCGGGTGACGGACAGGTTGCCCGTCACCCGGCTCCTCCTCCAGAGAGCGATCTCCGAATGCTGGCCTTCCTCACCCGCCGGATCCTCGGCGGCCTTGTGATCCTGCTGGTTGTTTGCGCGGTCACCTTCGTGATGTTCTACGTGGCCCCCGGCAACAATGTCGCCCGGCTGGCCTGCGGAAAGACCTGCTCGCCCGAGTTGATCGCCTCTGTCGCACACCAACTGGGCACGGACAAGCCGGTCTGGCAGCAGTTCCTCGACTACCTCGCCGGGATCTTCACCGGCCGTACCATCGCCGACACCTACTGCTCGGCCCCGTGCCTCGGTTACTCGTTCCACAACCATCGGCCGGTACTGGACACCATCTTGGACCGGATCCCGGTCACCTTCTCGCTGACCGTCGGTGCGGTGGTGATGTTCCTGGTCGTCGGCATCGGCCTCGGCCTGCTGGCCGCGTTGCGCAAGGGAAAGTTCGCCGACAAGGCCGCGATGGGTTTCGCGGTGCTGGGTGGCGCGCAGCAGATCTTCGTACTCGGCCCGTTTCTGCTCTTTCTCTTCGTGTACTCGACGCACCTCATGAAGGTGCCGAGTTATTCGTCGTTCTTTGATAATCCGATGAAATGGGCGACCGGATTGTTCCTGCCGTGGGTCTGCCTGGCCGTCATCACCGCTGCGGCCTACGCGCGGTTCACTCGTTCCTCCATGGTGGAGGTGCTGAACGAGGATTACATCCGCACCGTGCGCGCCAAGGGCATGGGCAACGCGAATGTCTATCTGAAGCATGCCTTTCGCGGCACCATGAGCCCGATCGCCACTCTCCTCGGACTGGACATCGCGGTGCTGCTCGGCGGGGCACTCGTCACCGAGACCGTGTTCAATCTGCCCGGGATCGGCCAGTTGGCGGTCAATTCCGTGCAGGACTCCGACCTGCCGGTGATGATGGCCGTGGTGCTGCTGGCCGCGGCCGCCGTGGTGGTGGCCAACATCGTGGTGGACGTCGTGTACGCGTTCATCGACCCGAGGGTGAGGCTGGGATGACCCGGGCGGAAACGATATTGGAGCGTGACATGTCCAGCCAAGGGACCATCCTCTCGGTCCGAGATCTGCTGGTGCACTTCCGCACCGAGGACGGCACCGTCAAGGCGGTGGACGGGCTGTCGTACGACCTCGTCCGCGGCAAGACGCTCGGCATCGTCGGCGAGTCCGGTTCGGGAAAAAGCGTTTCAGCCATGGCAATCCTTGGCCTGCACAATCGCGAGCATTCGACGATCGGCGGGCAGATCTTGTTCGAGGGAACGGATCTGGCCGGGGCGGACGAGCGAACCGCGCGGCAGTTCCGCGGCAAGCGGATCTCGATGATCTTCCAGGATCCGCTGACCGCATTGTCGCCGTACTACACGGTCGGCGATCAGATCATCGAGACATACCGCAGGCACACCGGCGCGACCAAGAAGCGGGCGCGGGCGCGGGCCATCGAGATGCTCACCAAAGTTGGCATACCGCAGCCGCAGCGGCGAGTGGACGAGTATCCGCACCAGTTCTCCGGTGGCATGCGACAGCGGGTGATGATCGCGATCGCGCTCTGCTGTGACCCGGACCTGCTGATCGCGGACGAGCCGACGACGGCACTGGACGTGACGGTGCAGGCGCAGATCCTGGACCTGCTGCGGGAGTTGCAGGGCGAGTTCAACACGGCGATCATCCTGATCACCCACGACATGGGCGTGGTCGCGCAGATGGCCGACGACGTACTGGTGATGTACGCGGGGCGGTGCGCGGAGCGGGGCACGGTGCGTGAGGTGTTGCAACGGCCGCGACATCCGTACAGCTGGGGCCTGCTGTCCTCGATTCCGCACCTCGGCGGGGATGTGGATATACCGCTGAAACCCGTGCGAGGTACGCCGCCGAGCCTGATCGACGTGCCGTCGGGATGTCCGTTCCATCCGCGGTGCGATTACGTGGACCGAGTGGCAGGCACGCGCTGCACGAGCGAGCGGCCGGAGCTCGGCACGGCCGCGGGGCGCGGAGCGGCCTGTCACCTGAGCACCGAGGAAGCCGACCGCATCTTCGTCGACGCGGTCCGGCCGACGCTCGGCATCGAGCAGGCATCATGACCGAACAGACTCTCACCGAACCGATTTCGCGCCCAGCCCACGGCGGACCCTTACTCACCGCGACCGGGCTGCAGATGCATTTCCCGATCCGCTCCGGGTTCCTGTTCAGACGGCAAACCGATGTGGTTCGCGCGGTGGACGGCATCGATTTGAGCGTGTCCGCCGGCGAGGCGTTCGGCCTGGTCGGCGAGTCCGGCTGCGGCAAGTCGACCACCGGGCGGATGCTGGCCCGGCTGTTGGAGCCGACGGCGGGCACGATCACCTACAACGGCCAGGACATCACTCATCGTTCGCGTCGCGAGCTGGCGCCCATCCGGTCCGAGATCCAGATGATCTTCCAGGACCCGTACTCCTCACTGAACCCGAGGCAGACGGTGGGCGCGATCATCGCCGGGCCGATGGAGATCAACGGCATCAACCCGCCCGGTGGCCGACGCAGCCGCGTGCGGGAACTGCTGGAGACGGTCGGCCTGAATCCCGAGCACTACAACCGCTTTCCGCACGAGTTCTCCGGCGGGCAGCGGCAACGCATCGGCATCGCCCGCGCGCTGGCACTGAACCCGAAACTGATCGTGGCCGACGAACCCGTCTCCGCCCTGGACGTATCCATCCAGGCACAGGTGGTGAACCTGCTGCAGGGGCTGCAACGCGACCTCGGCATCGCCTTCGTGTTCATCGCGCACGACCTGGCCGTGGTGCGACACTTCAGTGAGCGCATCGCGGTCATGTACCTGGGCAAGATCGTGGAGATCGCCGATCGCGCCGACCTCTACGACCGCCCACACCATCCCTACACCCAGGCGCTGCTGTCTTCGGTGCCGGAGGCCGATCCCGACAGTGCGAAACAACGTGAGCGGATCCGCCTCACCGGCGACGTCCCCTCACCCATCAACCCGCCCTCCGGCTGCCGCTTCCGCACCCGCTGCTGGAAGGCCGAGAACATCTGCGCCGAGCAGGAACCGCCGCTGATCCAATTGGGCTCATCCACCGAAGGACACCTGGCGGCCTGCCATTTCCCGGAACCGCGCCACGTGGTCGCCTGATCGGCCTTGCCCAGCCGTATTCCGGTCCCTCCCATCTGGAATGTTCTTGGCATCGAATACGCGGTGGGCTGACCGATCGGTTGACCTGGCGTCCGGCTGACACTCGGGCGTACCACTCTCGAACGAGACGGGTTACGCATGATTCGGAAAACTACGGCGGCTGTGCTGTTCGCTGCCGCGGCTATCTCGCTGACGGGCATGTCGACGGCCGCAGCACGGCCGATCTCGCAGGAACAGCAGCAGGGTGGCCTGCGCGAGCCATCGCAACAGCAGCAAGGAACCGCCGGAATGAGCGAGAAGGCCAAGCCGCCGAAAGACAAAGCGGGCGGCGGCGCTGGTAAGTCCGGCAAGGGTAAGGGCAAGGGCAAGAAGCCGATGTAGGGGAAGCAGTCGGCGTGCACCATGACGCCGATAAGAGTGGCTTTCGAGACTCCGAGTCCGGTCCGTCCGCACGGACCGGACTCGACTATCGGACGTCGGTGACTCCCCGAACCTGTTGCGGCAGTTAGCAAGCCACGTCGGTGAGGTGGTGGCGGGCTGCGGCTGCGGCGCGCACCGCGGCAGAGATGGCGACTACCGGTGGGGTCCAGCGGGCTTCGGTGGGGGAGATGGCCCAGTTGGCTGAGCCGGTGGACAGCCGCGTCGGCGGGAGCGGGATGCTCGCGCCGTCGGTGTGCACGATCGCGCCCGCGCTGTGCAGGGCTTCGATGGCCAGTGTCGCCTTGGCGGCGCCGACTACCAGGTGGATCTCGCGGCGCTCGGCGCCGGGGATCTCGATGACCGGGCCGGACAGGTTGTTCGCGCGCAGGAAGCGGCGGACCTCGGCGGCGAGGGGGCCGGTGAGTTCGACGGCCGCTATCTGCTCGTCGGTGATCAGGCAGACGCCGTTGGCGGTTTCGGCGACTGTCCATCCGCGGCGGCGGTAGTCCTGCACCGCGTCAGAGGCGGCCAGGGTGCTGGAACTCGGGAACGTCGCGGGCACTGTCTTCTCCATTTCACCAGGTAGATCGTGATCTCTCATCGGTATGCGCAGAAGCCCCGCCAACTGCACCTGTGCATCAAATCGTCTGCGGCTAGGAGTTTCCCTACAGAATGCTTGTGATCGCCAACCGCACCAGCGATTCTGCGCGGGTCCGCCCCGGACGGGCATCGCCCCGCGGTCGCGTCCGATGTCATCCTTTGGGCGGACCTACCCCGATACCTGCCGTGCGCTGACCCTGAGGCCGTTCCGATCCGGAAATCCGGGGCTCGCGGCCGGGTCACAGCTAATTGCCAAGTGCGCCTCGAGGTTTCACCAGCCGCGCATGGTTCAAATAGGTATGGGATCGATATGGGGGTGGGGCGCAGCGTCCGCCGGTTGCGTAGCGGCAGTGGCGATATCGGCGTTGGTGGCGGCTCCGCTGGCCACGGCCGGGCCGCACGACCAGGGCTCCGCCGTCGCGGCGACACCGACGAGCGGTGCCCCGCCCGTCGCGGTAACACCGGTTCGCGGGACACCTGTTCCGCACCTGCCGCAGACTGCCGCGTCGTCCACGGCGCTGGCGCAGCAGATGCTGGCGGCGATTCAGGCCGTCTCGCCGGGATCGCAGGTCGGGATCGACGTGGTCGACATGAGTTCCGGGACAGTACTTGTCGGCTTGAATCTCGATCAGCAGTTCTACACCGCGTCGGTGGTCAAACTGCTGATCGCCCTGGATGCGTTGAACAGCCAAGGCTGGCAGCCGGATTCGGATACCGCGGCACAGCTGCGCGAGATGCTGGCCGCCAGCGACGACAACGTCGCCGACGCCCTGTGGGACGAGAACGGTGGCGACGCGATCGTCGCCAGGATGATCGACGTGATCGGCCTGACCGGCACGCAGCCGCCCGACGACCCGGAGCAGTGGGGCGAGACCTTGACTACCGCGCGGGATGTGGCCACGATCTACCGCTACCTGACCACCGCCGTGCCCGAGCCGTCCCGGGACATCGTCGTCGGTGCGCTCCGCGGTACCAGCGAGATCTCCGCCGACGGCACCGACCAGTACTTCGGCATCCCGGACGGTTTGACCGGCCTCAGCTGGGCGGTAAAACAGGGCTGGATGGCACTGGACACCTCCACCACGCTGGACACCACCGGCTTGGTCGGACCGAGTGCGACCCAGCTGCCGTACGCAGTAGTCGTCCTGACCTCCCAGCCGACCGGAATCGACTGGAACACCGGAGGTTCCGCACTGACCGCCGGCGTCAGCGTCCTGCGCAGCACCGTCGACCAGCAGCGGCAGACCGGGAAGCTCGGCACCGAGGACGACAAATCCACTGCGATAGCGCCACCCGGGTAGCGGCACGCGAAACACGGCAGCCGCAGGCTGGCTGCGTGCGGCTGCCGTACTGAAGGCCGATTAACCCCTCGGTGCTCGGCTTCAGTCGTGTCGGGTGGCCGTATCCCAGCCGAAGAACACCGTCCAGCCTGACAGCCGCAACCGGTGCCGGGTATCGGCTATACGACTGTCATTCGAACGACCGACGATTTCTCCGGTGAATCGCTCAGATCTCGTGCTCGTCGTGCTCGAGTTCAGCTGCGAGGCGATCGATCTGGGTGGCGAGTTCGGCTTCTCTCTGAGCCTTTACGCTGCGTTCCTGATCTTCGATCCGCCCGGTCGCATCGCGCAGCTTGCGTTCGATACCTCGACTACGAAGGTCGAAACTGGTGCTTTCCTCCAGGTCGTGCAGCTGTGTGTGCCGACCGTGTGATCGTCTGGCAGCGTCCAGCCGCTGTGATACCAGGGTGTCGTAGGTAGTGGTTCCACCCATCATCTTGCTCAGGACTGGTAACGAGTCGACCGCGATGAGCAAAAGTCGAAGGACCCACTCTGCTATCGAAATAACCGGATTCTTGGCGGACAGTCGGCTCATGGCATCGAACTCGTCGAGTAGACCGCGGTCGCGCAAATTCTGCTGCTTCTCGGCTACTTTTGCAGAAATTTTTGTACTGATCTGCTCACTACTTTGTCGACGTGCGTCGGACAGCGCCGAGGTCAGGGTGACGATCTTCGCCTGCAGTTTGATGAAATCATCGCGTTGCTGATCGATGTGACTATCGTTCCTGAATTTGTTGACGGTATCTCTGTTGTCTGAGCATTCACGGCCTTCGCCGATGCGACCTGTCAAACCTGGGCCCGGTGTTCCTGCACACTCCTCACGCGCCAGGCGCTCGAATTCGGCGAGCTGGCGGTTCGCATCATCAAGATTCTGCTGGGACTGGCCCAGCAATTGCTGCGCGCTGGTGAGCTGCTGTTCAACCGCCATCGGGTTGCTCTCGATGTCGACTCGGAAGGCGGCGCAGTCCGGGCTGTCGATGATCCTTCCATCCGCCGGATTGCAGGTCTTCAGGCGGCTTTCGTAGCTATCAATGGATGACTGGCGGAATTCGGAAATTTCCGTCAGAATCGATGGCCGAAACGCCCACATCACGAGGGGCTCGGCAATGACGGCTCCGAGCAATATTGAAATGAATAGCCGCGGAAGAAACAGCTTGATTCTGGATGTATGCAGCACGCCGTGAGTGCTTGCGATCAACCATCCGTCGAACGTCATGATGAGGTAGCCCCAGAAGATCCCGATGGGGAGAAGCAGCAACCACCGTCCGTCAGCGAGGCCGGAAAATGCGACTATCAATGACAGGCCAGCCATCAAACCCGTGTTGAAGACGATCGCACCGAGTCTGGTATAACGCGTCCGTTCCTCTGGAACCCAGTCGAGGATAACTTCTCGGATACCGATGATGGATCGCAGCCGGCGGCCGGTTTTGTTCAGGTCCGGAAGGTCTGGTCGGTCAAAATCTCGGATCGGATCGGGCACCAATGGCCTATCGATAATATCAGTGGTCATCCTCCTCTCTCACCTCCACGTCATCGAACTCGTTGGCATCTGCCGGGATCACATCTGTGCTGCTGAGTGCTTCGATCTCGTCCAGACCGCTTCGGTCAGGCTCCGGTACGTCGGCTAGCATTGTGCTGACAACTCTTTCGAGGTTGACATTGGCCGAATCCAGATGACCTCGTTGTGCGAGTTCGCGGATAATCTCGAACTGTGCTTCGAGTTTGCGCCGTTCGTCATCTCGCTCGAAGGCTCGGTCCTCACGATCCAAGATCTGCTGGCGCTTCCGCTCGCTGTCCTGATGCTCGAGCTTCCGTTGCTCGATCCTCCATTTCTCGGCCTTGTCCAAACGTTCTGTTTCCCAGTGCTGCCTGGCTGTTTCTCGTTCCCATTCCCGGTTTCCGCGACTATCTTCACGCTCCCATTCTCGCTGCTGAGCCAACTCTGTTCTTCGGTCGTTACGCTCCTCTTTCTCGAGCCTGAGCAATTCGTCCGCGAAATCCTTCGCGCTGATCTCGCCAACTGAGTAAGAAAATTTCAGTGCGCTTATCGGATCGTTGGCGACTTCGCTGTGCTGCGAGTATTGATATCGCTCGTAATCACGTTTTCTCGCGTCGAGATCAATTTCATGTCTCTGTGACCGTACCGCAATGTCCTGTTCGTACTCGGACGCCGCGCTCCGCAATTGGTAGCTGTTGTGCTGTCGCTCGAATTCGATGCTGTGCCTGTTCACTTGTTCTCGGCGCGACTGCTCGAATTTGGACACATCTGGCGGTGTCAGTACTTCGACACTTGCCAGTTCGGTCGCGAGGCCGATATAGATCGGAGGCGACATAGTCGTGAAAGCAGTGACCTGCGCTGTTATCTTGCGACGTGCCTGGTTGATCTGTGCCAGCTCGTAGTCGAGACCTAGTTCGAAGATGCGTCTATGTCCCTTGAGATACGGTTTGAGTACCTTCTGCAAATCCTGCGCGCCGCCCCGAACCACCGCGACAGGATCGGTCACGGTGCAGGCGAATGTGACATGCAGCCGGAATAGGTCGGCGTCTTTTGAGGGAATGTCGAGTTGTACGAGTACCTCGGCGTCGCGAGATACGTCGACGACGGTCACATTCGTTGCATCGAGCACCGTCTCGGAGTCGAGCGGTAGTGCATAATTGTCCAGAACGTACTCGCCGCCGGTTCGGTAGACGAGTCGGTGGTTCGATACTCCGCGCGGTATTTCGTCCGCGGTCCGGGACCGTTTCGGCCCTAGAAATTTCTTCGGTGGAACCGGATCGAGGGGCCGTTGCTCTACTACTGGGTATGAATTATTCATCGGGCATTCCTTCTAATTGGATTTACGTGGATCAAATATATTCAACAAGATACGTAGCAGTGCTACCGTTTCGTCCTTGTCGGCTTTTTCTCGACGCATGACAGTATTGATGTATTCGGAACGTAGCTGTTCGATCTCCCTCTCCGAAAAGTGGGCGCGAATGGCGGTACCGAGTAGAGTAATGAGCTCTACGGGTGTCGCGTCATTGGCGGCGAGATCCTTCGCGGCGTACTTGAACAAGCGAATGGCGGCCAGCCGGGTCGGGCGGTATTTGAGGACGGTAGCCCAGAGGGTGGCCACCGTGCGTATTCGGTCAGGATTATGCTTCAGGAAGAGTAATAGTGATCTTCGTTCGGACTCGTGGTCGAATGCCGACAGCACATTGAGCGCGGCTGCGGCCGCGACCGAGCGGAGCTCGATATTGGCGCCGCTGCGGCCGAAGCGGTGAATCTTGGACTCCACCATCGTAAGAACGATGCCGGTATCGGATGTCTCTCTCGTCAGGGTTACAAACAACTCGGCCAATGCAGCTGTGGCGCTGCCCTTGACGGTATGCGCCTGAACGCACAGCTGCCACAGACGGTTGGTCGCTTCGTGGGGATAGCGGACGCCCAACTGCCAGCTGAACGTGACTGCGGCGGTCCATCGTTGGGCAGGGTTGGGGCCGGTGATCCATTTCGTAGCAATTTGGAGTGCGGCCGGGGCGAGCTCATCGCTGTATGCCATCGTCGTCAGTACGAAGATCGCGACATTTTGACCCCCTACCCCCTTGGAACCGCATGACCACGGTCCGATGACGTCGAGCACCTCGTCGATCGCGACTTCGCTCAACGCCGCGAGACCCAATGCGATGCGCCAGCTTCCGTCTCGTACCGATTCGTCCAGCCATACACGTACGGCATTCCAGAGTGTTTGGCTGTCGTAGCGCTCCCACAGCATTCGGACCACATGCCGGTGATAGCCGTTCACCGCGAACGTCAGTTCGGCGCGAGGGCCGAGGTCGGTCGCGACCATTTTCCGGACTATCAGGCCACCTGGACCTGTGATTCTGTGCCGACGTTGTGGCATAATTTCGGCTTCGCGGCTGCCTATGGGCTCGGTGTCGGGGAGCTTGGGATCGAGATGCTTTTCGAGCGTGCTCAACATCGCATCGAATGTCCTCTCCGGCGCGCCGAGTGCGAAGGCCAGCGTCGTGACCTCGGCGATCTGCTGCCGATCCGGCTTCCCCTCGAACCATTTCATGACCTCGTTGAACGCGGTCACATCGAAATGTCGGGTGGCGGTGTCCGGAGATTCCCCCTCGTCGAGCCGCCTGGCGAGCTCGACAATATCGCTGATCCGAGCTGCGCATTTAATGTCGTCGGACAGTGCTGCCAGCTGTTCGTCGGACAGCGGCGTCGACATTCGCAGCCGAAGCACGCTCTCCGGATCTGGCAGCTCCCAATGGAACCGGCGGACTCCTTCGGCGAGGTCGCTGGACTCGCTATGGGTAGTAATTACCATGTACGCCTGCGTGTCCGCGAGTTGATCACGAACGACGTTCCAACCGAAGGCGCCATCGGGTCCGTTGTCCCCGATGTGATCGACGACGGCGTATCCACACCCGTGGACGTATGGGCGTTCGGCCAACTCGGTCGCGGTCACCTGCGGCGACAGCAGAACCAGCTGCCCCTCGGTACATCTGCGGAGCAGTTGTAATGCCGATGTCCGTTTGCCGAAACCGGATGGTCCAGACAGTACGACAATGCGGTCTTCTTGCAACGCGGCCAGAGTCATGCTGAAACCGTCCGGCGTTACATATGAAGTAAGCGCTTCCGTAAGCTCTGATTCGGTAATTTTGCCGGTTGCTCGTGTGCCCTGCCGGAACTGTCGGGCATCCATCCCTAGCGTGGCAGTTTGTATCCCTTTCAGGCCGGGCAGGTGATTATATACAAGGTTCTGGATGGTGGCTGCATCGAAGCTTGTCGCTGGCCGGCCGTCGTCGGATTCCGGCTGTGGCTCGGGTTCTCGGGTGGAATCTTCCTTATCCATCAGCTCGACCGGTTATCGAACCCAAAGACCATATAATCAGCTCTGGTATCACCGGTTAGCGTGTTATTGACTATATTTGTAGCGTTTTGTCGGGGGGTTTTGGCGTTACTATCTTCTTCATCGACCGAGGCCTCGTGTTGTGCCTGTTCTGAAATATGCTGACCGCCGAGGAAGACGTCAGACTGTGGGCTGATGTTATCCTCTCCACTGAGGAGTCGTTCATGGAGATTCGTCAATTGTTTGGGGATGGCCATTCCGTATTTGTCCAGAAACTTGCGATGATGTTGGAATACGTCGAGTGCTTCCACCGGCAATCCGCCGTAATGGAGAGCACATATGTAGAGTCCAGCGACACGGGTTTCCTGCGGTCTGGCATGGTAGAGGCGTTCCAGATCGGTCAGGCGATCTCGCTCACGTCCATTTCTGACATCGAACTGATTGAAGAGAATCTCGGCGTGTCGATAATCCGCCGCCAGTTTGTCACGATAGGCGGATATTTTTGATCCATCCAGATCTTCGAGTGGTTCGCCGTGGCGCAGCTGCATTGCTTCGATGAGCAGCTCGCGCCGACGTGAGTCCTCGAACTGAGTCGCGCGATCAACCAGCTTCCGGAGTAAGTGCACGTCGACACAGTCAGCGGGAATGTCGAACTGGCACCAGCCATCCTTGCTGATCAAACGGTCCGCGAGCCCGAGCTCGCTCAGATGATGTCTGCGAAGATCGCTCACCGGCTCATCCAGCTTTCGAGCTGCATTGTCCGGCGGATCGTCCCAGACCCAGTGCGCCAAGTTGTCGCGCGGCACTCGACGACCGGGCGAGCTGAGGAGGGCAACGAGCAAACGTCTCTCTCGCGGGGTGCCCAGTTCGACCCGAGTCGAGCTCACTCGTGCCTCGACCGGACCGAGCAGTTGGAATCTAACAGTACCGGGAGGAAGTTTCACCATCTCGTTAGCCATTTCTTTTGATACTCCTTTCGATATTGCATGTTAGGTGTATGGCTAGCGCCAGACCCAGTGCATAACCCAGTGTCACCCAGCTGGCCGCCCAGTGCTGGACCAACTGTTTTCCTATTTCGATCGGGTGTCCTTGTTCTTGTAACCGGCAGCAAGATGCAGCCGACGAAAAGAGGAGAAACCGATGACCGTGTCGAATAAGGGAGAATTCCGTGATTGCGCCTTGTTTCGGAAGAGCAGCTTCAGCGAGGGTGGTGGCGATTGTGTGGAAGTTGCCCGAGTAAATGGTTGGGTCGCTGTGCGGGACTCCAAGGATCCGAATGGTCCGGTTCTGTGGTTCACGCCAACTGAATGGGATGCGTTCGTGTACGGCGTACTGGCCGGTGAATTCGGCATAAAAGACGTCGTCGTACGCTGGATCAGCGCAGCTATTCGCATTGTACTCAGCGTGATCACATAACCCGATACCGTCGAGCCGGGTGGTGTTACTCCATGGCGGAGTTTCGCTACCCGGCTCTTCGTTGCAGTCCATGGTGATGTCGCTCGTACGCATGATGTCTCTTTGGACACTCAGTCTAATAGGTGGTCGAGTTGATGTCAGCGATGAGCTGATGCAGGAAGTCGCGGGCGTGATCATCGAAAAGCGCCATCCGGCGAAGCTGAATCCAGCGTTGGTTATACAACTCCACATCTTCGGCGGCGACGATATTCATTTGAGAGTGGATTGTCTCGACCGATGCTTGTGACACATCAGACCCGTCGTAGACAACGAAGCTGTGCGAAGTGAACGTGAGTGCCTCGGTGTTCTGTGGGATCAACCCTATGTCGACGTTCTGCAATGTGCTGAGCTGTGCGATTCGCTCGAGCTGAACGACGAGGAGGCTGGGTGGACCGGGCCGCCACCGCAGGGCGCTCTCGGTTATCAGAAAGTCGAACCGTTTGTCCCGGGAGTACAGCGCGAGCTGGCGGTCCAACCGTGCGGACACCGCCGCGGCGAGATCTGTCTCGCTGTACGGGATCTGGAACATCGAGAAGACGCGGCGAGCGTACTCGGGCGTCTGTAGCAGGCCTGGCACGACCGATGACTGGAAGACTCGCAGCTGATGTGCATCCGACTCCTTCCGCAGGATGTCGTGCTGCAGGTGCCCTTTGCCCAGCAATGCTGTACGCCAGGGGCTGGATTCGTGGTGCGCCGCCGCGGTCATCGTCGCGAGTCGCTGTTGTACCTCTGCTGGCGTGCCGAGTTCGCGCCCCCAGGCTTGCACTTCGGGCAGTGACGGCACCGCGTTGCCGCTCTCGATTCGAGAGATTTTCGACTGGCTGACGCCGATCCGCTTCGCAAGATCGCGTCCTGAGATGCCGGCAAGGTCACGCAGCCCCCGTAACTCTGCCGCCAACTCTCGGCGCCGTGGTAGTGCGGCCGCTGGCCGGTCCGCCGATTGCATCTAAGCCAGTCCTCCGTCTCGAGCGAACCATAATGACCCGTACTGATTCAATTTGATTCAGTGTAGCAAGCGTACCTCGGCCATCGGGTGCGAGATGTTCCGGTCGGCCACTGCGTTGACAGGTAGATCAGGTCCCTCGATGCTCGCCTTCGGTTGCGTCGGGGGTGGCCCGAGAAGAGTTCGGTCGTATGCCGACGAGCTTGACAGCAGCAATCGGTGCCGAGTATCGGCTGTACGACCGTCATTCGAACAACCGACAGCGCTGAGACAACCCCCGTTGAACGCTCGATTCGACCGACGAACACACCACTTGCGGCTTAGTCACTCCTTCAGGCGGTGCTGGTCTTGCACAATCTGTGCATGCCCAAGCCCTGCCTGCTGCTCCAACTGCGACCCGAGCGCCCCGCTGCGGACGACGAATACCGAGCTGTGTTGCGCGCGGGTGAGCTCGACGCCGGCGATGTGGTGCGCGTGCAGATGGATCGGCAGGGCCTGCCTGACCTGGTGCTCGACGATTTTTCGGCGGTGATCGTTGGCGGTGGGCCGAGCAATGTCGGCAATCCGGAGGCCGAGAAATACGACTATCAGCTGCGGTTCGAGCCCGGATTGAAGAAGCTGGTCGCCGAGATCGTCGCCCGCGACTTCCCGTATCTGGGCGCCTGCTACGGGCTGAGCATCCTGGCCGATGTGCTCGGTGGCACGGTGAGCGGCGAACGATACGACGAGCCGCCGGGTGCGCAGACCATCGAATTGACCGACCGCGCAGGCGAAGACCCGCTGCTCGCGGGCGCTCCGCAGACGTTCCGGGCCTTTGTCGGGCACAAGGAAGCGTGCCAAGAGGTGCCGCCGAACGCGGTGCTGCTGGCCACCTCGGCGGACTGCCCGGTACAGATGATCCGGGTCGGCGAGCACGTGTACGCGACCCAGTTCCACCCCGAACTCGACGGCGACGGGCTCGCGCTGCGCATCGAGACCTACCGGCACGCAGGCTATTTCGACCCGGAGGAGGCGGACTACCTCACCGCGTTGGGGCACCGGGAAGCGATCACCACGCCCAAGGAGATACTGCGCCGATTCGTCACCAGGTACCGCAGCGGTACGCGCTGACCCCTCAACTGGCGGTAATTCCGGTGGAGAGCTTGACCACGACCTTGTCGCTGGTGACCTCCTGTACCTGCACGCTCAGCCCGTCGGCGGGCCGACTATCCCCGGCCGGCACGCTGACCTCCTGGTTACCCACCTTCAAGGTGACCGTATTGCCGTTCACCGCAACGAGTTCCGCGTCCACCCCGAGAATGGTGGCCTTGGCGTTGACGCCACGATCGAAGGTGACCGTGCAGCCGCTCACCGCACAGTCGGTCTTGGTGCCCGCACCTTCGACCGTGCAGGCGGACGCTCCCAGCAAGGCGAACACGGAGAGCGCGGACAAGACGATCAGGCGGCGAACAGACATGCGGCCAGCGTAGAGCGAATCGACTATTTCGGGCACACCCAGGTACCGGGGCTATGGTGGAGTTATGGGCGTCATGGGCGAACTCTTTCCAGGACAGAAGCTGGCCGACGAGGGCAGCGGGGACAGCGACGGACAGCCGCACCGTCCCCGGCTTGCCCTTGATCTGGATGCCGGGGTCATTCGGATAGCCGGGCCTGCCGCGTCCGCACCCGCGGACGAACCGACCGAAAGCGACTGATCCGCGCAGGGATTGACGGCACTTCTATCAATCACCTGAACTGATAACCGGGGCTGTGGTTTCCGCCAACGCTTCCGACATGTTCAGCGGATGAGTTCGGAAGGCACTCGGAGGTCGTCGTGCGCGTAAAGTTCGGCGACAGCGGCTGGATCGTCGCCAGCGGCGGTGACGGCGATCGTGTCGAGGAATGCGTCGTAGTCCGGGCCGGTCTCGCCGTTGTACGACGCGGTCATGCGCCCCCACTCGTCCCACGGAAGCATCTCGACCTTGTTCAGGGCGGCGAGATCTTTGATCGCGTTCCCGCGTATCTCGGCCGGTCCCCAATTGGCGGTTCCGCCGACGCCGAACGTCGCGGCGTCGATGCGGCCTGCTCGGAAGGCGATCCATGCTTCACCGCCGCTGAGGAACTCACCGGCCCGGAGGTCCTCTGGGCGCTCCAGGATCGACCGGCCGAGGATCTCGGTATCGATGCGCACCCATCGGCGTTCGACGTCATGCCAATACTCGGTGATCCAGTGGTCGAGGCCGCGCCCGTGCTGGAAGTATGTGGCGAAGCCGCAGCGGACACGGGCCGCGATCCCTCGATGGCGCAGCAGTGCGCAGCTGATCGCCGCGAAGTGCCGGCAGGTGCCGATCACGCGGTGGTCCGGTGCTCGCTGGACGGTCAGGGGCGCCGGATTCAGCGCGAGCAGCGTGTCGACCAGCTTGACGGCTGGCCGAATCTGGTTCTCCGAGAACCTTTCTGGCGGCAAATCGAGGGTCTGAGCATCGCGGGGTTGAATGACAAGTCCGGGGGCGAGACGGCAGATATCGATGATGTCGGTCGGGATCTGCGCCAGCGCCGCCGGATCGACACCGTGCAAGCTTGTCAGCTGCCCAGGGCTGTTGTATTCGATCGCCGTAGCCATGCAGACGATCGTAGGCCGCCGGCAGCGACCCAAAGGCGCCGTGGACGAACAGCATTCGGTACTAGTTCCGGAATCGGCAGGCGCCCGCGTACGGCATCGACGACATCGGGGACTCCACGACGCCGGTGCCGTAGCTGGAGGCGTGGATCACCTTGCCGTCGCCCGCGTAGAGCGCGGAGTGGCCGCCGCCGTAGAACGACACCAAGTCGCCGGGGCGCAGGTCGTCTTTGGACACCGGGGTGCCTGCGGCGAGTTGGTCGTAGCTGGTGCGCGGGACCGAGACGCCTGCCTGCTGGTAGGACCACTGGACCAGGCCCGAGCAGTCGAAAACATCGGGTCCGGCGGAGGTTCCGTAGTTCGAGCCGATCTTGGCGCGGGCCGCTTCGACGGCGACCTCGCCGGTCGTCTTCATCGGTGCGACCTGCGGGTGCAACGTGTTCGGCGGCTTGATGCCGGGAAGTCCTGCCAGGCCGGAGTATTCGAAGCCCGGAATGTCGGGGAGGGTGAAGGTGATTCCGGGAGCGGAGAATTCGGTCCGGGAGGGAGCAGCGGATGGCGCGCTCTCCTGTGGCGGTACCGAGATCTGGATGCCGGGAAGCCCTGGGGGAACGGAGATTTCGTTCGGAACGTCGAAACTTCCGACGCCGGGGACGGTCACTGTTTGGGCCGATGCCTCTGCGGCGGAGAAGAGGAGTGCGCCGGAAACGGCCGCGCCTGCGGCAAGTGTCCACCAGAACACCCGCCGCAGCGAGCGGATACTTCGGACGTCGTCGTCGGTCTTCGATGCCATGATCAAGTCCTCCGATGGTCATTTCGAAGGCCTTGGCGGACTTCACCAAGTCTTCGAATACATTCGAGAACATCACGGTGATCTGTCAGTCCAAGCGGATCCGATTTCCCATCCTTCGACACATTCAGGTTCGAACAAATTTCCGACACACCGAAAAGTAATAACAAAACGGTAACTAAATATCTATTGGGTATTGAAAGATGTCGTTGACCTGCGCAAACATGCCATTCATTCCGACGAAAATCCCGGCTGCTACCGCCCGTATCACGGGCTATTTACTGCTCGTCGGCGAACGATCCGCTTTTCGTTCGAGTGTTTTCAGTCCTCGATCGGCCCGGTTGTACCAGGTAGATCGCCGTGTCTGCGCAGGGCATCGAGCACTACATTGACCGCCGCGCGTGGCGGTGCGCCGCGCCGAATAACCGCAGTAATCGTGCGGGTAACAGGACTGGTGAGTTCCCTGGTCGTGACGCGGTAGCGCGGATCGATGGCGAGGCCGGGCAGCAGCGTGATCGACAGCCCGGCTTCGACATGTTGCAGCGCCATCATGTAGTTGCTGAAGCGGCAGACTATCCGCGGCTCGAAGCCCGATTCGCGGCAGAGCCGGGTCGCCAGATTTGCCATGTAGGACTTCGGCGTATCGAAGGCCCACGGCTCGTCGGCATACGCGGCCAGGTCGGCGGGTCCACGAGCGCCCCGGTCAGGTGGCAGCACGAGCACGATCGGATCGGTGGCCAGCGGCACGATGTCGATGTCCGGCCCGAGCGGCTGTTCGACGAAATCGGTTGTGGTGATGATGATGTCGGCGTCACCGACCCGCAGTGCACGCATGCTCTCGTGCGGCTCCAACTCGTGCAGCGTGATGTCGAGGTGCGGATGGCTGCCCGCGAGCCGTGTCACCGCGGGGACACACAGCGAGTGGATGGCGCTTTGAAAAGCGCCGAGCCGGACCAACCCGGCCGGTTCGCCGCCGAGACCGCGCAGCTCCGCTTCAACGGTGCCCATGTGGTCGAGGATCGCCCTGGCCCGCCTGGCCAGGATCAACCCGGCCGGGGTGAGCCGGACCCGGCGGCCGGTGCGTTCCAGTAGCTGCGTGCGTGTCTCCGCCTCCAAGACCGCGAGCTGCTGGGACACGCTGGACGCGCTGAGGTTGGCCGCCTGCGCGACCGCGCGGACAGTGCCGAGGGAATCGAGTTGGCTGAGCAAACGCAGCCGCCAAGGGTTCAGCATCCCTCGATTGTTGTACGGCTGAGCCGAACAGCACAGCCGGAATTGTGAGATGGACGTGTCGCTCGTACCGCCCTTACCGTCGAAATATGGCTTCTCCCACCTTCATGCCGCAGTCCACCGACGACTTCTGGGCCGACACCGACCGCCACCTCGTGCGCTACGCGGGCGCGGGCACCTTCACCCCCGAGATCATCACCCGCGCCGCGGGCAGCTTCCTGTACACCGAAAGTGGCAGGGAAATACTGGATTTCACCTCCGGGCAGATGAGCGCGATCCTCGGGCACTCACACCCGGACATCGTCACCACGGTCCGCCGTCAGATCGGCGAACTCGACCACCTGTTCAGCGGCATGCTCAGTCGCCCGGTCGTCGACCTGGCCCGCAGGCTGGCGGGCACCCTGCCCGATCCGCTGGACAAGGCGCTGTTGCTCACCACCGGCGCCGAATCGAACGAGGCGGCGATCCGGATGGCGAAGCTGGTCACCGGCAAGCACGAGATCGTCTCGTTCGCCCGCTCCTGGCACGGCATGACCCAGGCCGCCGCGAGCGCCACCTACAGCGCGGGTCGCAAGGGTTACGGTCCGGCCGCGCCCGGCAACTTCGCCATCCCGGCACCGCACCCCTACCGGCCCGACTTCACCACGGCCGCAGGCGAACTCGACTGGCGACGCCAGCTCGACTTCTCCTTCGACCTGATTGATGCCCAGTCGGTCGGCAGCTTGGCCGCGTGCATCGTCGAGCCGATCCTCAGCTCCGGCGGAGTTGTCGAACCGCCGCTCGGCTACTTCGCCGCGCTGCACGAGAAGTGCCGCGAACGCGGCATGTTGCTGATCCTCGACGAAGCGCAGACCGGGCTGTGTCGCACCGGATCCTGGTACGCGTTCGAACGCGATGGCATCGTGCCGGACATCCTCACGCTGTCCAAGACGCTCGGCGCCGGGCTGCCCCTGGCCGCCGTGCTCACCAGCGCCGAGATCGAGCAGGAGGCGCACGATCGCGGCTTCCTGTTCTTCACCACCCACGTCGCCGACCCGCTGGTGGCCGCGGTCGGCAACACCGTGCTCGACGTGCTCATCCGCGACCGTCTCGATGAGCGGGCCGCCGAGCTCGGCGCGTTCCTGCGGCGTGGGCTGGAGCGAATTGCGGAGCGGCACACTGTCGTCGGGGACATCCGTGGTCGCGGACTGCTCGCCGGACTCGAGCTCGTCGTCGACCGGGAGACCAAGCAGGGCTCGGACGAGCTCGGCGCGCTGGTCACCCGCCGCTGCCTGGAATTGGGTCTGCACATGAACATCGTGCAGCTGCCCGGCATGGGTGGCGTCTTCCGGATCGCCCCGCCGCTGACCGCCACCGAGGACGAATTATCCCGCGGCCTGGCCATTCTCGACGAGGCGATCGGTGACGCGGCCGCGCGGATGTCGTGACAGCTCCGGTCAGGTCAGGTTGCCGTCGATGCACAGGCTCGCGGACCGCGAGGACGGACCGGGGCGGGCCGCGCCGGAGTCGAAGACCCACTGGGAGATCGGCGCGGCGGCCTTCCAGTACAGCTTGCCGCTGCGGTCGGCAACCGCCTGGTAGATGTCCTCGTTGCCTTCGATGAGCTGGCCGCCGACGCAGTAGTCGTTGTACTCCGTTCCTGGTTGCCGCGCGCCCGCGCTGAACAGGCCCGTCGGGTTGGTGTACGAACCGGGATTGGGGACGGTGCTCGGGCGGTTCGCCGCCGGTCCCTGCCGCCAATACGGCGCCCCGCGGTCGGTCGTGCATTGGAAGGTCTGGCCGCCTGCGGTGACCGTCGAGCCCTGCGGATGCGCGGTGGCCGCCCAAAGGCATTGTGCGCCAGCATTTGCCGACGTTGTACGGGCATCAGCGGCGGCGGCTGTGCCTGCGCCGAAGGCGACGCCGCCGACTACCGCGGCGATCGAGAGCAGGGTGAGCGCTTTCATCCGGGTGGTGGTCTTGGGGCCGTTGGCAGTTCTCATCGACGTCTCTCTTTCCATCTCCGGCCGGGCCATTCATCGGCGATCCGGCCGTAATACGAAGTGGTGCAGCAAGTTCGGTGCGAGGGCTGGTCAGCACCAGCTGGCACTGGGGCGGCAGACGACCCAGCCGTCGCCATCGGCTCGCGGCACGGCGGTCCAGGTCGCGCCCGCACCGTTGCCGCGGTTCTCCGTGGATTCGGCCGGGTTCTGCTGACTTCGGTAGTCGCGCAAGGAGTTCTGATGCTCGTTCTGCCGCAGCGGATTGGCATCGGTGTGGTGATAACCGGAGGGGTCGATGTGGTGCGCGCCGGTGGTGTCCCCGCGGGTGCTGCGGCCGGGTGTGTGGTCCGAGCGTGCGCCGGGGTCTGCGATCGCTATGCCGGAGCTGAGCGCCGTCGCGGCGACGACGCCGCCGACCATCAGCGCGAGCGCTGCGATCGATCGGCGATGGCCGCCGGTGCTGATTGATTGCACGGAAAATACACGTCGCGCCATGGCCTCATTGCCTTTCTGGTCTGATGAGCTCAGGTGATCTGAACGGGCTCATCTACTGAGATGAACAGTAGATTAAGAACCTGAGAAGCTGCTTATTAGACGGTATGCGCTGGCATTGGTGAGATGAGTCACGCAGGTGGGTAGTAGGTCGACCGGTTGTCCGGGTTTGGACCTCGCGGTGTCAGTCCTGCTATCGCGACGCCGAGTGAGCATGGTCACAGAAAATTGCACTGTCTGAAATTTTGCAGTTTGTGTTAAATTTCTGCCATGTCGTCACCCACCCGCGCGGAGCCGCCGATCGGCCTGCGCGAACAGAAGAAGCGCAAGACCAGGCTCGAGCTGTGTATGGCTGCCCGACGACTGGTGGTCGCGCACGGGCTCGACGCGACGACCGTCGAAGACATCGCGAAGGTTGTCGGGGTTTCGCCGCGCACCTTCTTCAACTACTACGACACCAAGCTCGACGCGATCGTCGGCCCGATCGAGGAGATCGGCACGCCCGAGGCGCGAGCGGTGTTCGTCGCCGGAGGTCCCAGCGGCGTGCTCATGACCGACCTCACCTGGCTGTTCGCTTCGGCGTTCGAACCGGAAGAGGAAGTGCGCGAAGCCATCTCGCTGGTGATGGAGATCGTCAAGGAGGAGCCGCGGGTCTTCGCGTCGTTCATGGCCGCCGGCGTACAACAGGAGGCCGTTATCGGCGAACTGCTGTCCGCGCGGGCCGGTGCGCCCGTCACTCCCGAATTCGCCGCACTCGCAGCGGGAGTCATGACCAACATCGTCACCCGGGCAGCGATGTCCGCCACCGCCGACACCAGCAAATCACTCGCCGCGGCCGTGCAAGACCACTGCGCGATGGCCGCCCGGATGTTCGATCAGCCCGCCGAGCGAAACTAGGAGAAGCGCCCGATGACTACGACGGCTGACTCGCCGCCTACCCCAATTGTCCTGACCCAGAAGCGAATCTGGCTCATCTTCGCCGCGTTGATCGCGGGCATGTTTTTGGCCAGCCTGGACCAGATGATCGTCGGCACCGCGATGCCGACCATCGTCGGCGAACTCGGCGGCGTCTCACACATGGCGTGGACCGCGACGTCGTATCTGCTGGCCACCACCATCGTGATGCCGATCTACGGCAAATTCGGCGACATGTTCGGCAGGCGTTGGCTTTTTCTGTTCGCGGTGACTGCCTTCACCGCGGCGTCCGTCGGCGCCGCCGCCTCGACCAGCTTCTGGGAGTTCATCGTCTTCCGCGGCCTGCAGGGCGTCGGCGGCGGTGGCCTGATGATCCTGGCGCAGGCCATCATCGCCGACGTGGTGCCCGCGAAGGACCGCGGCAAGTACATGGCGCCGATGGGTGCCGTCTTCGGCATCACCTCGGTGGCCGGGCCGCTGCTCGGTGGCTTCTTCGCCGACACGCTCGGCTGGCGCTGGTGCTTCTGGATCAACGTGCCGATCGGTATCGCCGCGCTGTTCATCGCGTTCCGCTACCTGAGCGTGCCGAGCCATCGCCCCAAGACCAAGCCGGACTACCTCGGTGTGCTGCTGATGTCTTCCGCGACAACATTATTGATCCTGATCACCGACTGGGGCGGCAAGCAGTACGCCTGGGGCTCGACGACGATCGTCGCGATGATCGCCGCGCTGGTGGTCGTGGTGGCCGCCTTCGTGATGGTGGAGGCGCGGGCCGAGGAGCCGATGCTGCCGCTGTGGTTGTTCCGCAACCGCACCTTCGTGCTGACCTCGGCGATCGGCCTGCTCATCGGCCTGGTGATGTTCGCCGCGATCGGCTTCATCCCGACCTATCTGCAAATGGCCACCGGCGCCTCCGCTTCGGTCTCCGGGCTGCTGCTGATCCCGATGATGGTCGGCATGATGATCACCCTGATCGGGTCGATGACCGCGATCACCAAGACCGGGCGCTACCGGGTGTATCCGCCGATCGGCGCGCTGACCATGCTGGGCGCCATGCTGTGGCTGACCCGGCTGGACGCGAACACCTCGATGTGGGTCGTCTCGGCGATGCTGTTCGTGGTCGGCGCGGGCCTCGGCCTGATCATGCAGATCATTGTGCTCGTCGTGCAGAATGCCGTGGCGCCCAACCAAATCGGGACCGCGACCAGTGCCAACAACTACTTCCGGGAGATGGGTGGCGCGATCGGTGTCGCGATCTTCGGCTCGATCTTCACCAACCGATTGACCGAGGGGCTCACCGACGCGTTCATGTCGCACGGTCCGGAGGTGATGGCGGCCAAGCTCGACCCGAGCGCGCTGGTGCCGTCGGTGGTCAAGCACCTGCCGGAGGGGCTGCACGACGCGATCGTCGGTGCGTACGTGAACGCGCTGGTGCCGGGCTTCTGGTACCTGATCCCCGGCGCGGTCATCGTCTTCGTGCTCGCGCTGTTCATCCCGCAGCTGAAGCTCTCCGACGAGGCGGGCATGGTCGCCCGTGGCGAAGCGGTGATGGCAGAGACGGAGCCGGCCGAGGATGCGCAGCCGGATCCTCGGCTCGTCACCGAACACAGCTGACGACAACAGATTTGGGCGGTAGGGCGATCGGCCTTACCGCCCGAATCTGTGTCAGGGGCAGGCGGTGCCCGTGTAGTCGGGGTCGAGCGCCTTCTTGATGATGTAGGCGACGGTAGGGGACTGCGGCAGGACGCCGTGCTCGAAAGTGTCTGTGGCGCAGAAGTCTTGGACCCACACGTTGTCGACGGTCGCGCCGGGTCCCGCCTGCAGGAAAGTGGCTTCCGGTGGGGTGGAGGCGTCGTCGTGGGTACTGGCTATCACGGTGTAGCTGATGCCGGGGTCGGTATCGCCCGCGGCGTTGATGTCGCGGAGGAAGTCGCTGCCCACGAGCTGCTGGGCCGCGGCGGTTCCGGCGATTTCCGTCAGTCCAGCGGCGAAGGCCGAATTGGCGCTGCCGGACGGGATCCGGCTTGCTACACCGCGCATGGTGGAGCCGTGGTTGGTGCCCGCAAGCGAGATCAGGTGGTCTACCTTGTCGGCGCCGCCTGCGAAGCGAAGGTATCGGCGAGACATCAGGGCGCCTTGAGAATGACCGACGAGGTCGACCTTCGCCGAATGCGTTGCGGTGCGGACCCGGTCGACGAAGGCGGCGAGCTCCTCGGCGGATTTGCGGATGTCGCCGACCCCGTACATTCCGGGTAGCGCGCCGAGCACGCTCGCGGTGTCGCGGCCGTAGTTCAGCGAGAAGACACAGTAGCCTTCGGTTTTCAGCTGCGGGGCGAGCACGTTCCAGTCATTCTGGTTGCCCCAGGTGCCGTGCACGAGTACGACGGGTCGCGGGTGTGCGGCGGTGGGTCGGCAGGTCCAGTCGTCGGATCCCTCGGGTGGAACGCTGCCGTCCGGGTTCTTGCCCACGCTTGGTGCAGTGGCGATATCGCTTGCAGCCGTGGTCGATTGGGTATCACCGGGTTGGGCCTGCACCCCCGGCGCGCAGATTCCGGTCAGTATTCCCGCCGCCGCGCCCGCTGCGGTCAGCCGCCGCCACCTTGTATTCATGGAGATTCCTTCGTCGTTTCGTGCGTGGCGGTGTATTTCGTAACCGCGGATGTGGTCAGCGTGGCACGGTCAGCGGGTCGAGGCAGCTGGCCGCGGCGTCGACCAGGGAGCAGGGCTGCGGTGCGTGCGTCGGGCGGTAGTCGGCGGGGACGCCTCCTGCGCGTGTGATGTCGGTGTAGGCGGGCACGGCGTCGGTGGGCCGACGGGTGAGGCTCGGATCGGTCAGCACGTCCACCGTGTACAGGCCGAAACGCGGTGTGTAGCTGCCCCATTCGTAGTTGTCGGTGAGGCTCCAGTAGTTGTAGCCGATCACGTTCATGCCGTCGGCCTTCGCACGCTGGATCCAGTAGATCGTGTCGCGCAGGTCGTCGCCGCGGGTGTAGCCGTCGGCGCGCGGCTTACCGTTCTCGGTGGGCATGCCGTTCTCGACGATGTAGAGCGGCTTCCCGGGGAACTCGCGCGAATAGTGTTGCAGCGCATAGTAGATACCCTCCGGCTGCAGCGGGTTCCGCCAGAGCTGGCTGAAGTTCTGCACCATCGAGGTCGCGGTGTCCGGCGACAGGCCGTAGTAGTAATCGATGCCGACGTAGTCCAGCCGCGCGGCGATCTTGTCGACGAACGGCTTGTTGATCGCGTCCTCGCCGCCGGGGATGTAGGCGACATTGCTGGTCACCATGGCGCCGGGCTGTACCTGGTGGATGTGGTCGTAGATGGTGTTGTGCGCCTGGGCTAGTCGGTCCTGCATGCCGGGCAGGTCGGTGCCGGGCAGGCCGCCGTGGCGCAACTCGTTGACGCCGTAGAAGGTCGGCTCGTTGAACGTCACCCAGAGCGGATCGAGGGCGGCGTAGCGGTCGACCACGGTGCGCGCGTTGGTCAGCCAATCCTCGACCATCCCCGGGTTGTGCCAGCCGCCGCGGTCGACCTCCCAGCCGGGGAACACCCAGTGGTCCAGCGTGATCATCGGCCGCATCCCGGCGGCGGTGATCTTCGCGAGCACGTTGTCGTAGAAGCGCAATCCGTCCTCGGACCACACGCCGGGTTGCGGCTGCACCCGCGCCCACTCGACGCTGATCCGATACACCTTTACGCCTAGCCCGGCTGCAAGATCGATGTCCGAGGCGTAGCGGTTGTAGAAGTCGACCGAATCACGGTACGGGTCATCGGTTTTGCCCGCGGCGACGTAGCGGCTCCAATTGCTGTCCGGCGCATGCCCTTCGGATTGATAGCCGGAGGCCGCGACACCCCACAGGAAATCCGGACCGAGCGGCCCGACCTGTGCCGGCGGTGCCGGGCGGGCGGCGGCCGAGGCGGGCAGGCCCGTCAGGACGGTGGCAGCGGCCAGGGCGGCCAAGCCGAGGCCGCGAAGACGGAATCGCATCGGGTGGTGTCTCCCGTTCGTTGTGGTGACCAGCCGGACCTCGGCGAACGGCCCTCGAATGAAAACCGTACAGCGCTCGGTTTTCGATGGCAAGGCCGGGCCGGCCCATGCCTACACTGACCCGGTGGCGAAACGGGGTCCCTACGGCAAAGGCATCGAACGACGGGAGCAGATCCTCGATGCCGCGCTGCGCACCATCGCCGAGCGCGGCTTCCTGGCCACCTCGGTCGCCGAGCTGGCCGAAGCCGTCGGCCTGAGCCAGGGTGGGCTGCTGCACTACTTCGGGTCGAAGGAGGAGCTGTTCGTCGCGGTGCTGCGTAAGCGCGACGAGTCCGACCTCGCGACCATGCGCGGCCCGGTGCCCGCCGCGTTCCTGGCGGTGGTCCGGCGCAACGCGACGGTGCCCGGACTGATCGAACTGTTCACCCACATGCAGGCCGCCGCCGCCGACCCGCGCCACCCGGCGCACGACTACATGCTGGAGCGCTACCGGTTGGGCACCGCAACGTTCGCACACGCCCTGCGCGGGATGCAGCAGGCGGGCACCTTGTCTGGCCGAGTCGACGCCGACGCCGCAGCCACCATGTTCTTCGCGCTAGCCGACGGGTTGCAGGCCAGGTGGTTGATCGACCCGACGATCGATATGGTCGCCCAGCTCGAACATGCTTGGCAGCGTTACACCGCCGGTTAGCGCTATAAACCCGGAATATGCTGAATAATTGCTGATAGACGCTGGAGGGTTCATGCCTCAGGACATGCCCGCGTACGGGATCTCGCATACGTGAAGGAGAACTCGATGAGCACTATCGCGAAACTTTCCGCCGGATTTGCCGCCCTGATTGCGGTGGCGCCGGTCACGCTCGTCGCCACCGCGCACGCCGATGACGATGCCGTCTTTTTCAGCAAAGACAACTACAACTGCGCGATCCTGGCCAACGGGACCATCGGATGTGACCGGCCGGTGCTCACCACATTCGCCTTCTCCGGCCTTCCCGTCCCATATCCGCAGTCACCCCAGGTCATCGCCGATCCGTGGGTGCACGACGGGTTCGACTACATCGGTAAGCCGTACACACTGCCGGGGGGTAACCCGTCCTTCGAGCAGGTCGCCAACTCTACGGATCGCGACGGCAGGGCCGCACTGGCGCATGCGGGGAGGGTGTGCGGTCTCCCTTCCAGCGCCAAGAGCGGGTTCACTTGCGGTACCCCGTCCGATGATGGCGGGTGGGAGTCCGGCCAGTTTGTCGTGCTTCGGTGATGACCCGGTCAGATCGGGCGCCGCATCGTCACAGGCTCGCGGCGGTCAGTCGCTGCAGTAATGCGGGCATATCCACGAACGCGAACCTGATGGCCGAGTCGCTGCAGCCGTAGGGCAGCACGAGGGTGTCCTGGTGGACCAGTGCGCCGCAGGAATACACGACATTGGGCACGTAGCCGTCGCGTTCGGACTCGGTCGGTGCCAGCAAGGGCTGGCGCAGTGCGCCGATGACCCGGGTCGGGTCGTGCAGGTCGAGCAGGATCGCACCGATCCCGTAGGTGCGCACCGGTCCGACGCCGTGCGTCAAAACGAGCCAGCCGCTGGGTGTTTCGATCGGCGGCCCGCAGTTGCCGAGCTGGATCAGCTCCCAGGGCTGCGTCGGCCGGTAGATGGTGACCGGATCGCTCCAGGCCCGCGCGTCCGGCGAGCTGACCACGCTGATGGTTTCCCGATCCCAGCGCGAGAGCATCAGATAGCGGCCGTCGACCCGCCGCGGGAACAGCGCCATCCCCTTGTCGGTGGCGCCGCCGCCGTCGAGCCGGGTGCTGTCGAAGGTGACGAAATCGTCGGTGTGCAACAACCTCGGCGCGACCCGGCCACCGTCGAACGCGGTGTAGGTGGCGAAATACGTTACTTTCCCGTCGCTTTCGGTGAAACGGGTGAAGCGCGCGTCCTCGATGCCGTGGGTTTCGTCTGCGCTGGCGGGGAAGAGGATCCGCTCTGACATCGGACGGTCCGCAGAAAAGGTCACCGTGTAGCTTCCGGCCGTCGACAGGGCGATCCGGCCTGCCTCCAGGAACGGTGTCGGTGTGTTCAGCCGGATCGAATCGCCGCCCGCGAGGACGCCGGTACGGAACTCGATGCTCGAGATATGTCCCTCGCCGAGGGCGCGCACGCTCATGACGAAACGCAATTCGCCTGGGGCGAGGCCGGTCTGGTCCGGGTGCGCGACCATCGACGGATTGAACAGCGCCGCCGCCTCGACCGCGTACTCCTGGGTGAAGCAGGCGCCGATCAGCTGCCGTCGATCCGCGGTGAGCACTGTGGGCAGCAGATGCTCGACCACCGCACTGTGCGCGCCGAAGATCGTGGTGAGGTCGCGGTGCCGGTCGCCGAAACGGCGCAGCGCGGACGCCAGGGTGCTCGACACCTCCGCGTCGGACAGCCGCAGCACCCGCGCGATGATGGCCTCCGCGCGCGAAATGCCGTGTCCGAGTAGCTCTTGGCCGGGTTGGAACAGCCTGGCCAGGACCCGGCTCCCGTCCGGGAACAGGGCCTGGCCGCCCCGGCGGGCCAGGTCAGCTGTCGTCACCGCCGAGGTGTTGGTCACCCGGCCGCCTGTTGCAGGCGACGGGCCTGCTGCATCGTGGAGATCAGCGCGAGGGTCGACTCGGCGCCCTGGTTCTCGTTGCGCCCGGTGGGTTCCAGCCCGTCGCAGCAACCGCCGCTGGCCGGGTCGATGAGCGGGGTCGAGACATCGTTCGAGCCACGGAACCAGGCCTCGCACAACATGACCGCCTCTTGCCAATGGTGGTCTTTGGTGTCGTCGTAGGCGCGGGCGCAGGCGTCGGCCAGCGTGGCGACCTCGATCGGCTGCTGGTCGAAGCCGGGACGTTTCTCGCCGGTCGTCCAGCCGTCGACCGGGGTGACCGACAGGTGGTCGCCCGCGGTCTCGGTCTCCAGCAGCCAGCGCAACATCGCCAATCCGTCGGCGTGCGTGCGACCCTGCCCCGGCGCGGCACCGGCCACCAGGAGTGCCTCGGCCAGCACGGCATTGGCGTAGTGCAGCCGCGGCTCGGGCCAGCGCCAGTCGAGGCGACGGGTCGGCGGGCCGATCAGCTTGGCCGCATCGGCCAACAGCTTCGGCGCTGTGAGATTTCCGGGATCGGCGCGCAGCACCTCGGCCGCGCCGAGCGCGGCGAAGGCCATCGCGCGCGGGAACTGGGAGCGCTGCTTGGCGGCGACGGTGAAGTGCGCCAATGCCTTTTCTGCCAGTTCCGGCCTGCGGGCGGCCACGGTGCCGAGCGCCCAGATCGCGCGACCCCAGTGGTCCTCTAGGCTCGGCTCGTCCTGCCAGTTCCGGTCGGTGCCGCGGCGATTGTGACTGCGGCCGTCCTCGGTGAGCGCGTCGAAGATGAAGCTCGCGTACACCTGTACCAACGCGTCCAGTTCCTCGGTCGGCTCCGGCTCACGGAGCACGACCACCAGGGCCCGCGCGACATCGTCTACGCAGTAACCGTTTTCGAGGCGTGGCGTAGTGAACTTGGCGTGCTCGAAGATCCCCACCTCGTCACTGAGTCGCACCAGGTGGGCGTAAGAAATGGTGATGGTTTCACTCATGCTGTCGCCAACTTCGCATCGGCTTGCAGCGTCTCTGCGGCAAGCGCATGGTATTTCCTGCTCACTGCGGGCCAGAGTAGGTCTGGCGCAATGCGTTTCGCTTCGGCACTCATCCGGGCCGCCAGGCCGGGCTCGGTGAACACCTTGCGCAGCGCGGACGCGATGGCGGTCGGTGATTCGCGATCGACAAGGAGGCCGGCGCCGCTCGACAGCAGTTCCCGCGCGTGCGGAAAATCCGTCGATACCACTGGTTTACCCGCTGCGACGGCTTCAATCAGAACTCCGGAAGTCACCTGCTCGCGCGAGTCGTAGGGGAGTAGTACGACATCGGCCTGCTGGATCAGCCGGTGCAGCTCGTCGCTGGACAGGTAGCGGGCGTCGAAGTGCACGGCGTTGGTGACGCCGCGCCGCGCGGCGCGGTCGACGAGGCCGGTGCGGTAGGACTCGCCGTGTCGGGCCAGCACTCGGGGATGGGTCTGCCCGACCACCCGGTAGTGCGCGGCCGGACGCAGATCGGCGAGGTGGGCCATCGCGTCGATGCCCCATTCGATGCCCTTGCCCTCGCCGAGCAGGCCCCAGGTCAGGATGACCGGCGTCCGCGAGATCGGCTGATGCCGGGTGCTGTGCGGCCCGGGCCGGTGCTCGGTGGCGCCGTGCGGAATCACCCTGACCTTCGACGGATCGACCGCGTAGTGCGCGATCAGCCGCTCGCGGGCCGTCTCGGTCATGGTGACGAGCGCGGCACAGTGGCGGGCCAGCTCTTCGAGGATCATCCGCTGCTGCGTGGTCGGGGTGACCAGGACGGTGTGCAGCACCGCGATCGCCGGAACGCGAAGAGCGCGAACGACTTCCAGGACGTCGACGCCGTCGCGCCCGCTGTAGATACCGTATTCGTGCTGAATGATGGCCACATCGAAGCGATTGAGGGCGGCGGCCGCGGTGGCGGCGCCACGCCGGGCGCTGCGCTCCCACTGGTGCGTCACCAACGGTTGCGGTGCGGACTCGGGGCTGTCGACCACGGCGACGATGCCGACGGTGCGTGCGGCAGCCGGACCCTGACCGAAATCGACCGTCGCAAAACCGGTTTCGGTGGGGGTGGTCAGCGCGTCGACCAGTGAGTCGGTGAAGGTGGCCAACCCGCACTGGGTCGGTGGATAAGTGCTCAGAACGCCGTAAGACCGAACTGACACAACGCCAGCCTTTCTGATTCGAGCCAGCGCCGACGGTGCCGCTGTCTGCAGCCACTCAATTGGCTGAATCGTGTCGCGCTGAAGCGCTTGAGAATCCGTTCCGGAGCACGACACGGGCGGATCGACCACTAGGCCTCGATAGTAACACCCAGGTCACGCAGGGTCGATGTGATATGGTCGGAGCATCAAGTCCGCCCGTTCGCAGGCGGCTCTCGGCGGTTAATTCGCCAGTAATCGAGGAATTTATGAAAATCGGCGTAATCGCGTCGGTAGCCCATCGCACGCCACCGAAAAACTATGGACCGTGGGAGCACATCGCGTCGACCCTGGCCGAGGGATTCGTCGCGCGGGGACATGACGTCACGCTGTTCGCCACCGGGGACTCCGAGACATCGGCGCGGCTGGTCGCGCCGGTCGCGTCGGGGTACGAGGAGACGGCCGATGCCGACGCCAAAGTCGCTGAGGCACTGCATAATTCGACCGCGTTCGAGCACGCGGGCGAGTTCGACGTACTGGCCAATCATTTCGACTTCATGCCGCTGACCTACAGCCGCCTGGTGTCGACTCCGATGGTCACCACGATCCACGGCTTTTCCTCGCCGAAAATTGTGCCGGTATATAAGGCCTTCGATGATATCGCGCACTATGTGGCGATCAGCGATGCCGATCGGCATCCAGCGCTCCGCTATGCCGCGACAATCCATCATGGTATCGATACCGCGCAGTTCACATTTCGGCCCGAGCATGGCGAATATCTGCTCTTTCTCGGGCGAATTCACCCCGACAAGGGGACGCACCTGGCAATCGAGGTGGCGCGGCTCACCGGGTTGCCGTTGATCATCGCCGGCGTGGTGCAGGACGAGGAGTACTTCCGCACGGCGGTCGAGCCGCACCTCAGCGACCCCGCCGTGACCTATGTCGGGCCGGTCGGACCGGCGCGCCGGGACGAACTGCTCGGTGGCGCACGCGCTTTGCTGCACCTGATCGGATTCGCTGAGCCGTTCGGTCTCGCGGTCGTCGAGGCCCTCGCGACCGGAACACCGGTCATCGCAACCCCGTTGGGATCGATGCCGGAGATCATTCGAGACGGTGTCACCGGATTCCTCGTCACCGATGTGGCCGGGGCGGCAGCCGCGCTCGCCAAGGTCGATCAGCTCGATCGGCGGGTCGCCCGCGACGACGTATGCGAGCGCTTCAGTGCGGAGCGGATGATCGACGATTATCTGGCGCTGTTCGAGCGCATCGTGCCCGCGTCGCCGGCGCAGCAGGGCATCGGCTCGCCCGGGCTGTTCTCACACGCCGGGCTGTAGGTAGTCGCGGCACCCGCCACCCGGTATCTAATGGCTGGCCGGTTGCGGGCGCCAATTGTATTGTGCGGATATGGGTCTAGCGAAGCTTGCCGAGGAGTTCTGGAACTGGCGGCTGGCGACACTGCCCGACTCGCACGACGATCTGCCACGGGTGGAACGGCCGGCGGGGTGGCTGCCCGATTGGTCCTCGAAGGCGATCACCGGCCGCCGGGAGGTGCTCGCCGAGCTGACCCGCCGACACCGCGAGCTCGACCTGTCCGACGCGCCGGTCGCGGTACAGGTCGACGGCAGGCTGCTCGGCTCGGCACTCGCCAGGGTGCACTGGGAGCTGGAGCTGATCCGGGACTGGGAGCGCAATCCCGGCTTCTACGTACAGCAGAGCCTCGGTCCGATCTATCTGGAGTTGCTCGTCTCGTCGCCGTTCGACGCGGCCAGGGCGGCGAAGATCAGCGCGCTGCTGCGGCACGTTCCGCTCGTGCTCGAGCAGGCCAGGGAGAATCTCGCGGGTCGGGCCGGTGCGGCGTTCACGCGCAGCACGCTGCGATTGCTGGACGAGGCCGAGGGGTCGCTCGAGGCCGCGATGGCGGAGCTGGTTCCGTTCCTGCCCGATGCGTATACCGCCGAGTTGCCCTCGGCCGCCAGGGTGGCCGCCGATGCCGTTGCGGCGTACCGGGATTGGCTTGCCGAGCAGCTGCCGTCGCTGGGTGAGGTCGAACCGGTCGGGCCGGAATCGCTGGCCTACTTTCTGCATCGCGTTGCGCTGCTGCCTTATTCGGCGCAGCGGCTGCGTGAGATGGGCCGCCAGGAGTGGCATCGGGCCGTCGCCCTCGAGGCGTTGCTGCGTACCCGGCACCGAGACGCCGCCGAACCTGAGCTGCCCGCCGATGCGTCCGAGCAGGTCGAGCGCCAAGCCGTTGCTGAGCGTGTGGTGCGTGCGTTCGCCGACGAGCGGGGTCTGCTGAGTCAGCCGGAGAGCTTGCGGCACTACCGATTCGCGCCGCGGCCGCCCTATCTCGAGCCGTTGACCTGGCTCGGTGTTGCCGACGACCTGACCGGGCCCGCTCGAATGGACGAGGACGCCTCCCGGTATGTCCCGACGCCGCGACCGGATCTGCCGTACTTCGAGCGGGCCGCCGCGTTCGATTCGCGCACCGCGATCGTGCACGAAGGCGTACACGCCCAGCAGGTCGCGATCGGTTGGCACCACGAGAATCCCGCGCGGCGGTGGTTCTACGACTCGACGCCCAACGAGGGCATCGCGTTCAACTACGAAGAACTGATGCTGCACGCCGGGCTGTTCGACGACGCACCGGCCAGCGCGATCTTCGTGGCAAATGCCATGCGGCTGCGGGCTTTACGCGTCGACGTCGATATCGCGCTCGCGCTCGGCGAACTCTCCATCGATGAGGCGACGGATCGGCTGGCGGTCGCGGTGCCGATGGATCGCGAGACGGCGTGGGAGGAAGCGGTGTTCTTCGCGGGGAACCCCGGCCAGGCGTTGAGTTATCAGATCGGCAAACTGCAGATTCAGGATCTGCTCAGCACGGCGGTCCGCGAACTCGGCGACGCGTTCGATCTGAAGGAATTCCACGACCGGCTCTGGCGCGAGGGGAACGTGCCGTTGTCTTTGCAGCGTTGGGAGCTGCTCGGCCTGCGTGACCACCTCGACGAAGCGGACCGGCTGGCCGGATAGGCATAGTGGGAGGACCCACTACGGCAGGTCGGCAGTGCCGTCCGGGCCAGCAGAGGAGCCTGCATGTTCAGAACGCGACATTTCGCCCTGGTCGGTGCGCTCGTTCTGCTCTGTGGTGTTGGTGGCTGCGCGGCCGAGACGAAGCATGCGCCCCTGCCCGGGCAGGGGCAACGGGGGACTGTGGTGTCCACGACACCGGTTGCGCAGCTGTCGATCGAGGAGACCGCCGCCTACCTCACCAAGGGGAACTTCGATACTCCGGTGCACAACGGGGTGGACGCGTATCGCGTCGACTATCGCACCATCACCGCGGCAGGTGAACCGACTACCGCGAGTGGGCTCGTCGTGTTCCCGCATACGGATTCCCCCCGGTTGCGCGCTGTCAGCTTCGAGCACGGCACGCTGGTGCTGAAGAGCGATGCGCCGTCGGTCAACAATCAGAGCCGTCCCGACCAAGCGCGCACCATCATGTTCGCGGCAGCAGGCTACGCGGCGATCGCCCCGGACTATCTCGGCCTCGGCGACGGACCGGGAAACCATCCCTACACCCACGCCCCGACGGAAGTAAGCGCCTCGGCCGACCTACTGTTCGCGGCTAAAAGCATTGCCTCGCAACAGCATCGTGAATTCGAGCACGACATACTGGTGACCGGCTTCTCCCAAGGCGGCCACGCCGCAATGGCATTCGGCAAGGCGCTACAGGCAGACGAGGTGCCCGGTTTCGGACTCGCCGCCCTGGCCCCGGTCAGTGGCCCCTACGCCCTCCGCGGCGTCGAAACCCCCGCCGGCCTGGACGGACGAGTCGCACCGGGCCCCGCGGTCTTCTACTTCGCGTACTGGCTGACAGCGATGAACCAGATCTACCGCTTCTACGAAAACCCGGCCGAAGCCTTCCAGGAACCGTACGCCGGAAAGATCGAAGGACTCTTCGACGGCACCCGCAACGAACTCACCATCGCCACCTTGCTACCCATCACCCCGGACCTCCTGCTGACGCCACGATTCGTCGAGTGGGCGAAAAACCCCACCGGCGCGGTCCTGAAAGCAATCACCGACAGCGACACCACCTGCGACTGGACCCCACGCGTCCCCGTCCACCTCTACGCCGCGACCGCCGACCGCAATGTCCCCTACGCCAACGCCGAACACTGCCTGCAAGCCCTGCACAGCGACAACGCCACTCTGCAGAACCTCGGCAACCTCGACCACACGAACTCGGCCCGCGCAGCCATGCCGCAGATCCTCACCTGGTTCCAACAACAGGTTCCGCCAAGCTAACTCGGCTTTGTCGCCTCGTCGGTGTCTGCCGTGAGAGCGAGCAGGAGCATGGCCTCGTAATCGGCGGTGCCGGGGACAGTTTGGTAGAGCGCGAGGCGGTGACCATCGGTGCCGAGGTCGAGGGTCTCGTAGACGAAAGTGATCTCGCCGATGCGTGGGTGGCGGAACGTTTTTCGGTCGGTCGATCGGCGCCGAACATCATGGCGCGCCCATAGGGCGGCGAATTCCAAACTTGCCGTGGAGAGTTCGGTGACCAGTTCGGTGAGGCGCGGGTCGGCCGGATCGATTGCCACTGCGGCGCGCAACTGGGCGACGCTGGCCGCGGCGGCGTAATCCCAGCTGTCGTACAGGGTTCGAGCGGTCGGATGCAGGAAGACATAGCGGGTGGTGTTGCGTTCGGCGGGCGGCCACCGGTCGATCCCGGAGAGCAGGGCCAGGCCCTCGGGATTGCTGGCGATGATGTCATTGGTGCGGTTGCGGACGTAACAGGGGCAGGGACGCACGTTTTCCAGCAGCATCGCGATGCCGGGGCGTACCGCCGGTGCGCCCCGGCGCCGCCTGCCCCGGCCTGCCGCGAGGTCGGCCAGGGCGAACAGATGGGTGGTCAGCTCGTCGTCCAAGCGCAGCGCGCGGGCGAGTGCGTCGAGGACCGCAGGGCTGGGATTGGTTTCCTTGCCCTGTTCGAGGCGGATGTAGTAGTCGATGCTGATGCCGGTAAGCGCAGCCAGTTCCTCGCGTCGCAGGCCGGGAGTGCGGCGCTGGCCCGTGCCGACGGGCAAACCGAGATCGGTGTGCTGCTGCAAAGCGCGCCGAGCCCGTAGGAATTCGCCCAAGGCCGTGCCGTCAGCCGGTTCAAAGGGTGCCTGCGCCATGGCATTCAGTGTGTCATCGGATGCCACGACCGTGGCTGGCCGTATCACTGCCAGGCACCGCACTACCAGCAGTGCCGCCACCTTCCCCGCCATCGCCGCCGGCAGCAGGCTCGGGGGCATGACTTTTTTCCGAACGGCCCAGGCCCGGACGCGCGCCGCGAGGTCACACACTTGGTGGTCGACGCGATGACGGTGCGGACTGCGCTAGAGGTGATCGCGGATCACGATCTGACCGGGCGAGAAGCCATCGTGACCGGTGGTGCCGCCGGACTCGGATTCGAGACCGCGCGAGCTCTCGCCGCGGCGGGCGCTCGGGTGGTGCTCGCCGGTCGCGATCAGCAGGTCGGGGCGGCTGCCGTCGCTGCGCTCCGCGCGTCAACAGGCAACGATCGCATCGTGTTTCGTCCGTTGGACCTGGCATCGCTGGAGTCGGTGACGACCTGGGCGCACAAGCACGCGGCCACCGGAAAGCCCTTGCATATCCTGATTCTCAACGCCGGAATCATGGCGACACCATTGCGGCGCACTGCCGATGGCGTCGAATCACAGTTCGCCGTCAACTATCTCGGCCATTTCGCTTTGACGATGGGTCTGCTGCCCTCGTTGCGCGCGGCGGGCTCGGCGCGGGTGGTCTCGCTCACCTCGCGGGCGCACCGTCGCGGTGACATCGACTTCGACGACCCGAATTATCTACGCCGCCACTATGATCCGTGGCAGGCCTACGGTCAGTCCAAGACTGCGTGCGCGTTGCTCGCGGTCGGTCTGCACGCCCGATACGCCGTCGAAGGTCTCACTGCCAACGCGGTGATGCCCGGTGGGATCGTGACCGGTCTGCAACGCCACCTCGATCCCGAACAGCTCGCGGCAGCGGGCTGGCCCGCACTGCGCCGTCGCGGTGACATACCGCCCGGGTGGCGCACGCCGGAGCAAGGAGCGGCGACTTCGGTGTGGGCCGCGGTGGCACCCGGTCTGGTCGGCGGCGAGTATCTCGAAGACTGCGCCGTCGCCACAGCCTGGAACGCGGACGGTAATCCGCCACCCGGTTATTACCTGCCCTACGCCGTGGACCCCGGCCGGGCCGACCGGTTGTGGGCGCTGGCCGAACAGTTGGCGGGAGTTGGGCGCAAACCCTGATTGCCTCGCTATCGGGACAGTCCGTGTACGCGGGCGATGAGGCGTTCCATCACGGTGCGCGGCAGCAGTCTGCGCACCGCGAACATGACGGGGGCATTGCTGCCGACGGCATAGAGGGGCTGTGGGCGGTCGGCCTCGATGGCCTTGACGATGGTGTCGGCGACCCGTTCGGCGGTGATGCCTTTGCCTTGTGCCTCATCCAATTTCGCGATGAACGTGGTGAAGTCGGCGGTGTGCGGCGAACCCTCGGTCAGGTACTTCGTCCGGCGTTCCCGCAGCCCCGTATTGATCTGTCCCGGCTCGACCGTGCTGATCCACACCCCGAACGGTGACTCCTCGAATCGCGCGGCCACCGCGAAACCCTTCAGCGCCGCCTTGGTCGCCCCATACGACGACCGATACGGCATCGGGAAGCTGGCGATCATCGACCCCACCATCACCACCCGGCCGTACCCGCGCTCCCGCATACCAGGCAACACCGCCTGCGTGAGTGCCACCGGCCCGAGCACATTCAGCCGGAACAACCGCTCCACCGCATCCGTCGGCAGCTCCGCCAACGGCCCCGCCTGACTTTCCCCAGCATTGTTGACCAGCACATCAACCTCCCCGAGCCCCGCGACAAACGCCTCGATCGACGCAGCCTCGGTCAAATCGAGCGCCCGATACTCGACCCCCGCCACCCGAGCCTCGTCCCCAACCCCCTCGGGCTTCCGACTCGTCCCGATCACCCGATATCCCCGCGCCACCAACGCCGCGGCCGTCGCCTTCCCGATCCCGGACGAAGCACCGGTAACAACAGCAGTGCGAGGCATAACCATCTCCTTAGTCAGCGACTCCAGCCGACGATAGCGCCTCCCCCCCAACCCCCGCGCGACCCCCAGCCCGCCGCCAACCGATCAAGCCGCCCGTGCCGGGCATTTCGGTGGGGAAACGGGGGCGCAACGGGGGGTTTCGGAATGGGGATTTCGTATTGAATTCTGCGGTTGGGTGGGGTTGGGCGGGTGGGAGCAAGGCTAGGGTTGGCCGGCGCGATGGGGGCTGGGTGCTGTCGTGGGGATGTGCTGGCCGCTCGATGCCGAGGAGAATGTGGTGGTTGTCGACACTGTTCGGGAGGAACAGGCGATTCGTCAGATGACGGAGCGGTTGGTCGAAAACTTTGGCGGCACTTACTCTCCGGAGTACATCGAGGGCGTGGTGGGCGCGGCGCGGCGGCGGTTCGCGGGGCATCCGGTGCGGACGTTCATCCCGATTCTGGTGGAGCGCTACGTTCGTCGGCAGTTGGCGGCAGTGGGAGAGGTAGGGGACGCGGTCGTCGGGCCGGACACCGCGCGGACGCGTAAGGCTAAGCACAAAGCCGAATCGGGGGATGGTGGGTTGCCTGCCGCGATTCGTGAAACATGGTCGGCGAACAAGCGTTTCGCGCCGGCGGCGGTTGCCGCGGTGGTCGCGGCCTTGGTGGTGGTGACCGTGGTTACGCTGGCGCTGGCGGTGCGGCAGCCGAGTGCCACGCCGCAGGCGGCGGCGCCGGGAGTGTCGTCACTGACCCTGGTGCGTGGCGTGGTCGGGTCCGAGAAGATGTCGTTCTTTCAGGATCCGAAGGTCGCCGAGGTGCTGGCGCGCAACGGAGTGAAGGTGGAGGTGGACGCGGCGGGGTCGCGGGAGATCGCGACGTCGGTCGATCTCGGGAAGTACGCGTTCGCGTTCCCGTCGAGTGAGCAGGCGGCGGAGCGAATTCAGCGGCAGCGCAACGTGAGTGCCAAGTACATACCGTTCTCGTCGCCGATGGCGATCGCCACGTTCAAGCCGATCGCCGACCTGCTCGCCAAGTCGGGTGTGGTGCATCAGGGCCCGGTGCCGACCTTCGACATGGCCCCCTACCTGCGCATGGTCGGCAACAACACGCGGTGGGACCAACTCGGCGACAACACCGCGTATTCGGTCCGCAAGAACGTGCTCATCTCCACGACCGACCCGCGCAGCTCCAACTCCGCGGCGATGTATCTGGCCATCGCGGGCTACGTCGCGAACAACAACACGATCGTGCAGGGTACGTCCGCCGAGCAGGACGTAATCCCGACGGTGTCAAGGCTTTTCGTCGGTCAGGGCTACACCCAGAACAGTAGCGAGGGCCCGTTCGACGCCTACCTGGCCTCCGGCATGGGCCCGACGCCGCTGGTCTGGATCTACGAGTCGCAGTTCGTGGACGCCACCGTGCGTGGCCAGATCAAGCCGGACATGACACTGCTGTACCCGTCGCCGACCATCATGTCCCGGCACACACTGGTACCGCTGGGTGAGGCGGGCGACCGGATCGGCCGCCTGCTGTCCACCGACCCGGAGCTGCAGCGCCTCGCCGCCGAGCACGGCTTCCGCACCGGCGACGCCACCCAGTTCGCCAAAGTGACCGCCGATCACAACATTCCGGTCGCCGCCGACCTCGTCGACGTGATCACCACCCCCACGTTCGACACGTTGGAGCGCTTGCTCGATGGCGTCGGCAAGTCCTACAACTGATTCGCTGCCGCAGCCGAAACGCCCTGCTGGACAACGAGTGTCTGGTCTGGTTTCGGATGAGGCAATAGGGGCATACTTGTCGCATCAGGTACCGGCCGACCAGCCGGTATCGCGGCGCGAGGTAAAGCAGCATGACAGTGGATGGGCCGTACGAGATTCCGCCGCTCGATGACGCCGAGGACATCACCCGGATCACGGAGCCGCAGCCGGGCGCGACATTGGCGGACACCAGGAACTGGGCCGGGTTCGGCTTGCTGTTCATCGGCGTGGTGATCGCTGTCGCTGCCACGGTGGTGGCGATGTGGGGGTTCGGCGCCGCGGCCGTCGTGGTGACGATCTTCGCCGTGCTGACTCTGCTCGCGGGCGCGGCGCTGGTGGTGCTCGAGCAAGTGCGCAAGCGCGCGCGAACCATTCCCGCCTCGGCGGAGGCACCCGCATGGCAGGTCATCGAGCGGCCCGGCGAGTGAGCTGGTCGGTTCCCGCTGTGCCACCCTCGATCTCGTCCGAACGGAGTTCGCCTGCTGGCGGGCCTCGACGGCGCGGCCTGGGTGCATGCGGCCGACGAAGCGGCGGCCCGGCTGGGAATCCCGCTGGTGGCCACGGTGATCGAAGCGAACGAATGGCCGGGGCGGGTCGGCATCGATGCCGATGGCGCCGTGCTCGTCCGCCCCGACCAGGCTATTGTCTGGCGGGCACCGACGAGCGGTGCTGATCCAGCGGATGCGATCGGCCAGGTGCTGCGTCGCGTGCTCGACAGGTGAGCTACCTGCCCTGAGACGCGCGTGAAAGGTCGGTGAGACGTCCACCCCGAAGTATCGGCAGCACAAGCCATCAAGACTCGGAGGAATCGTCCATGAATCGCCGAACACTCTGCGCGATCGCGCTCACCGCCCTCGTCGCGGCCGCAGGCGCGGCCTGCTCCGACGACAAGAGCAGCAGCGCCCCCGCGCCCGGTACCAGTAGCGCTGCGGCAGCGCAGGCACCCGCCACTCCGGGAGACTACTGCCAGTCGATGCTCGAATTGTCCCGCCGCACCCGCGAAC
This sequence comes from Nocardia sp. NPDC046473, assembly GCF_040645995.1. Classification (NCBI taxonomy): domain Bacteria; kingdom Bacillati; phylum Actinomycetota; class Actinomycetes; order Mycobacteriales; family Nocardiaceae; genus Nocardia; species Nocardia sp. NPDC046473. The sequence continues at coordinate 618,397 of NZ_JBEYZJ010000003.1, read as the reverse complement.
TGGCCTCGAAGTCGGACATCGCGCAGGCCGACTATGGCCAGACCGCCGACCTCTTCGACCAGGTGAAGGCCAGCGCACCGGCCGAGGTAGTCGGCGATATCGACAAGATCAGCGCGGGCTACCGGGCCATCTCGAAGGGCCAGGCCACGATCGACACCGTCGGTCCGGATATCGCGCAGGCGAGCCTGCATATGACCCAGGTGAACATGGAGAAGTGCGGACCGCCCACCGGTAAGTAGCCGTGGTGCACGAACCGAGTCGAGCTGAAGGAGATCGATGATGGATCCGACGAATCCCGATGTCCGGCTGCAGGTGCACCGGTGGGGTGACGGGCCACCGGTCGTGCTCGTGCACGGCGGGATTCTCGGCGGCCGCGAAGCCTGGCGCGCGCAACGCCCACTGACCAGCCGGTGGACCGTGCTCGCGCCGGATCGCCCCGGCCACGGCGGCACGCCCGCCCTGGGGCGTCAGGATTTCGAGCCGGACGCGCGGCTGATCGCGGATCAGCTGCTCGACCGGCCGGTCCACCTCGTCGGGCTGTCCTATGGCGCGATCGTGTCGATGTACGCCGCCGCCCAGCGGCCGGAGCACATCCGTTCGCTCACCATCGTCGAGCCGCCGCTGTTCGGCATCGCGCGCGGAAACTCGGTGGTCGATGCGGCGGCCGCCGCGACGCGTGCGCTGATCGAGGATGTCGAGCTGCCGCCGGAGGTGGCGTTGCCGCGATTCTTCGACCTCGTCGGGGCGCCCGTCACCCTCGGTGAACCGATACCGCCGGTGCTGATCGATGGGATGCGACGGCTGCAAGGCGCGCGTCCGCCGGACGAGGCCGCACCGCCCACGGCACAGCTACGGGCGGCGGGTTTTCCGATACTGGTGATCTCCGGCGGGCATATGGAGTCGAACGAAATCATCTGCGACGCCATCGCGGAACAGACCGGCGCCGAACGCGCGGTCTGTGCGGGAATGGGGCACCTGGTGCCCGACACCGGCGCACCGTTCAACGCGTTGCTGGAGAAGTTCTTCGAGCGCGGCGATACGTCTTAACGAGTGCCATGCCCGGCGCAGGCGGCGAGGGCGGTGTCCTTGGTGGCGTTGAACTTGTCGATGGTGGTGTTGAGCGTGTCGGTGTCGGCGCGGCGGGCCAGCGTGTCGGCGAGGGCATTGCTGTCGTCGCGGTAGGCGCGCAGCACGTCGGCGATGTTCGACGGCACGTCGGTGCTCACCTGCTGGTCGACCGCGCCCGCGCCGGTGTGCAGCGTGCCGACGGCGATGTCGGCCTTGCCGGTCGCCGCCGGATCGTTGACGCCCTTGTCGTTGCTGACCGCGATGTAGTCGTTGAAGTCGCGGATCGAGTTGCCGTTCGCGGCGAGGAACGCGTCGCAGGCCGCTCCGGTGGCGCGTTCGACGGCGGCGGCGCGGGCCGACGAGGCCGCGACCGAGGAGGCGGTGACCTCGGAGGTGTAGGCGGCCAGGTCGGACTGGTTGACCTGGGCGGTGCCGGAAACCTGCTCTGAGCAGGCGCCGATGATCAGCACGCCCGCCGCGGTCGCCGCCGCGGCGGCGGTCAAGCCCGCGCGTTCGAGTCGTCGCATGATCGGTCCCTCTCTGTGCCGATGCCGGACATTCCGACGGTACGTCCGTGCGGCGGCGGGCTCGGCAGGCTGGACCGATATCGATGAACAACCGATATCTGCGAGGTGCGGTCTGTCGCACCGGGGCCGGCGGGGCATCCCGGTGCGACAGACCGTCGGATCAGCTCTGGCCGAGCATGCCGCGCATGGTGTCGATTTCCGCGCGCTGGCTGTCGATGATGCTGCGGGCCAACGTCTTCGACTCGGTGTTCGTGCCGCCGGCGAGCTCGGTCTCGGCCATGGCGACCGCGCCGGTGTGATGCTCGATCATCATGGTCAACCACTGGCGGTCGAAGTCCAGGCCGGACGCGGCCTGCAGCGCGGTCATCTGGTCGGCGCTCATCATTCCCGGCATGGTGTGGCCCGCGTGTCCGCTGCCCGCGGTCGGGGCGGGCTTGCCGAAGCTTTGCAACAGCATGGTGATCTGCTGCATTTCCGGTGCCTGGGCCTTTTCTACGTTGGCGGCGAGGGCCAGCAGCTGCTGGTTCTGGCTGTGGCTCGGCATCAGCTTCGCCATGTCGACCGCCTGCGCGTGATGCGGGTACATCATCTGCAGGAAGGTGACGTCGGCGTCGTTGAAGTCGGTGCGGGCGGCCGGTGCGCTCGCGGCGGCGGAAGTGCTCGATGCGCCGTGATCCATGCCGGACACGGCGTTGTCGTCGCTACAGCCCGCGAGGACGAGGGCGGCGGCGCCTGCGACGATGGCGGCCGTGATTCGGGTACGGGTGATGAACATGGTTGTGCTCCTTGTGAATTGCGCATGACTGGGTTTCGAGCAGGGCGAACTCCGGCGATCGTCGAGACGGTCGCCGGGTACCTGTCAGATCCGCAGAATCGACAATTCGGCCAGGGATAGCACGGTCCACGGCGGTGACCGTTCCCGCCGCGGCCGCCAATGACGCAGCCGCGCAACACCATTGCCCGGACGATCGACGGCGATCCGGTACAGCAGCACCAGCGTCGACAGCAGGGCAGTAGCGGCAAGGATGAACACGCAGCCGTGCATTCCACCGTGGGTGCCGCCGCATCCGTCTCCCGCGCAATCCGCGCCTGGCACACCATGATCGGCGTCGGGCATGATGACGAGCTGGTTGACGGCGGCCGGCATCGCCAGCGCGCCGTGATCGGGGACCGCCGCATCCGCGTGACCATGCGTCGCGAACACCGCCGCGTGCATCGCCACGATCCCGGCGAGCAGCACCAGCACGCCGAGCCCCCGGGCGAGCCCGGTTGCGCGGAGCGGGAGGTGCTGTTCGACCACGCGGCCAGTGTAGTGAGGGCTACTCGGCGCGATGTTGATACCCCCTGGTGGTACGGGTACCTACGGGGTGGCGACGTCGATGACCAGTCGCGTCGGGTTGGTCAGCGTGGTGACGGTGAATCCGGGGCGGTCGGCGTTGACGCCGATAAACGACTGGGTGGTGCCCTCGAACACGAGGGTCCGATAGACGCCCGCGATGAGGGGTGCGCTCGGCTCGGTCGCCGGATCCGGGCCCGCGTACGGCGCAACGGCACTGTCGAACGGGTACGCCGAGCCGAGGATCTGCACTTCGAGGATCGAGCTCCCGGCCACGTCGATCGGCTTGCCGCTGCCGTCCTGCACGGCCCGGTCGGCGTACTGCACGATCCAGCCGGGAGTGCCCTTGCCGCCGAGGTCGTAGACCACCCGGTCGAAGCCGGACTGGTGGCCGATCCGAATGTTGGTGACGGTGAGGCCCGCGTCGCCGGACGCGGTGCCCCGCTTGGTCGTCGCGTCGCGCGGAGTGCTCGGTGCTTCGGCCATGGTGCCGGTGGTCGAGGTGGGAGCGGCAGGGGTGCTCGCGGTGGATCCGTCGTCGCCGCAACCCGCGAGCAGTGCCGTCGCGGCGGCGATGGCCAACACCATCCTGTTACGCATGGGACTGATGGTAATCGGCTATCAGTGCATCGTGCGGGATTTATGGGTTTCTCGATGTTTGCCGTCGGAAGTAACTTCGGGTGAACCGCCCGTGGGTCTGTGTCGTAGTCCTCGATGACCGGACGCGAATCGCGCGTCATCGATCGATCCGGAGGATCTGAATAATGCTGTCGACCAAGCACTTCCAGCGAGCCGCGCTGCCATTCGCCGCTGCCTCGGTGATTCTCGCCGGTTTGCTGAGTGCCTGCGGAAGCGCCGACCCGGCGAAACCGGCGCCCACAGCGTCCCCGGCCCCGGTGGTGTCGACCTCGGTCGCGGCCCCGGCGGGCGCGCCGCAGAATCAGGCGCCCGCCAAGATGCAGGACTGGCTGAAGATCTACGGCGGAACCGCGCCGACCGGCACGAATGGCGTTCAGCTCGCCATCGCGGACAATAACGCTGTCGGACAGTACGTTACGGCCACCGACCGCGCGCTGTATCGATTCGACAACGACACCGCGAAGCCACCGAAGTCGAATTGCGCGGGTAATTGTGCCGCGACCTGGCCGCCGTTGGTCGCGCAGCGCGGCCAGGCCGTGTACGCCGGGGGCGTCGACCCGCAACTCGTCGGCTTCGTCGAACGTGCTGATGGCGCATGCCAAATCACCATCGCCGGTTGGCCGGTCTACTTCTTCGCCAAGGATCAGAAGGCGGGCGATCTGCTCGGGCAAGGTGTCGGTGGAGTCTGGCACGCGGTGACTCCCACCGGCGGCAAGGCGGGGGGCAATTGACCGTAATATGTTGTGGTGCTGGCACTTTCGTCTAGCCCACAAGAGACTGCACGGTTTGCTGGGGCGGGTTTGCCGGGGCCGGTGTGAACCTAGGGCAACGATCTAGCACACTTGTGGGGTGGCAGATATCGAGGACGTACTGAGCCGGCTGCGGCGGTATCCAGATGTAGAGGCGTTAAACCTCTATGCCGTGGATGCCGCCGATCGGCTGATCCTCGATGTCGCCGACGAAGCGCTCGCCAGTTCTGATAGCGGAAAGATAGCTATCCTAGGCGACGCGTACGGTGCGCTGACCATCGGCGCGGTCGCCGCGCACGACCTGCGCAACGTCCGTGTGTATCAGGATCTGCTGACCGGCGAACTCGCCCTGGCCAACAATGCCCGCGCGCTCGGGTACGCCGATCGCTACACGGCGTATCCGCTCGGCCGCGACCTGCTCGCCGGCGTCCGAGTGGTGCTGCTGCGGCTGCCGCGGGCGCTGGCGGGGCTGACCGAGGTCGCCGACGCCATCGCCCGCTACGCCGATCCCGAGGTGGTGGTGTTCGCCGGCGGTCGGGACAAGTATCTGACGAAATCGATGAACGACGTTCTGGCCCAATCATTTTCCGAGGTCCGGGCCAGCCGTGGCCGGCAGAAGTCGCGCACCCTGCTGGTCAGCGGGCCGAAACCGGTCGGCGAGCCGCCGTTCCCGGTCCAGGACCGGCTCGACGATCTCGGCATCGACGTGGTCGCACACGGTGCCGCGTTCTCCGGTGCCCGGCTGGATATCGGCACCCGGTTTCTGCTCGACCACCTGAAGTGGATGAAACCCGATGCGCGCGAGGCCATCGACCTCGGCTGCGGCACCGGGATACTGGCCGTCGCGCTGGCCAAGGCGCGGCCCGCGCTCCGCGTGCTCGGCACCGATCAGTCGGCGGCCGCGGTGGCCTCGGCCCGGGCGACGGTAGCCGTCAACGGCGTGGCCGAGCGGGTGACGGTGGTGCGCGACGACGCGATGTCCTCGGCCGCCGACAACAGCGCCGACCTGGTGCTGTGCAATCCGCCCTTTCACGTCGGGGCCGCCGTGCACACCGGCTCGGCGATCAAGATGTTCGCCGAGACCGGTCGGGTGCTGCGACCCGGCGGTGAGCTGTGGACGGTATTCAACTCACATCTCAATTACCGCGGTGTGATCGAGCGCATGGTCGGCCGCACCGACGTGGTCGGGCGCAACCGCAAGTTCACGGTCACTCGGTCCGTGCGTGGCCTGCACGACGCGCAACAGCGGTAGAGTCCGAATTGTCCGCGTCGGCAAGTTCCCCGGGAACTCGTGCCGCGCAGCAAACGTTGGACCTAGCAGTTGGTTCGCGAGCGAGAGCTCGTCGAACAGCGGCATCGACCAGAAAGGGACGCAAGTGCGTAGCACAAGCAATCCGGTTTTCCGAAACTTGCCTCGGCAAGAGGGCAGTGGCTACGCCAACTTCGGTTCCGGCGTGACCGGTGCGGGCCAGATGGGTCAGCAGTACGGCAACCAGTACGGGCAGCAGTACCAGCAGCCGCAGCCGTACCAGCAGCCGACGGCCACCAGGGCCATGACCATCGATGACGTGGTGACCAAGACGGCCATCACGCTGGGCGTGCTCGCGCTGTCGGCGATCATCTCCTACGGCCTGACCAATGCGAACAATTCGCTGGCGCCGCTGTTCGTCATCGGCGGTGGCCTGGTCGGCCTGGTGCTGGTGCTCGTCGCGACCTTCGCCAGGAAGATGGACAACCCCGTCATCGTGCTGTCGTACGCGGTGTTCGAGGGACTGTTCGTCGGCGCGCTGTCGTTCATGTTCACCAACGTCTCGTTCGGCGGCGTCGGCGGCAGCGCGATGATCGCGCAGGCCGTGCTCGGCACCTTCGGTGTCTTCGCGGGCATGCTGGTCGTCTACAAGACCGGCGCGATCCGTGTCACACCGCGCTTCACCCGGATGGTTGTCGGCGCCATGATCGGCGTGCTGGTCTTGGTGATCGGCAACCTGATCGCCAGCTTCTTCATCTCCGGCGGCCTCGGCCTGCGCGACGGTGGCCCGCTCGCGATCATCTTCAGCCTGGTGGTCATCGCGATCGCCGCGTTCAGCTTCCTGCTCGACTTCGACGCCGCCGATCAGCTGATCCGCGCGCAGGCGCCGGAGAAGGCGGCCTGGGGCGTCGCGCTCGGCCTGACCGTCACCCTGGTCTGGCTGTACGTCGAGATCCTGCGACTGCTGAGCTACTTCAACAACGACTAAGGGCAGCGGTTCCCGCCGCTGAACTGACACACGGGTGGTTGCCGGAGATTTCCGGTAACCACCCGTTGCGTGTCTCGGGCCGAATCAGCTCAGCACATCGGTCGCCACGTGATCATCGCCGCAATGCTCGGCCAGCACCGCGACGCCGACCGAGTTCTCGGTGCGCAGCGGGAGGATCTCGCGATACGCGGGCGAGTCGTACCAGCCCTGTGCCGCAGCGGAATCCGGGAACTCGATCACGATGACATTGCCGTTCGCCGGCCCCTCCAACACGGTCTGCTTGCCGCCGTGCACGATGAACTTCCCACCGAACGGCGCCAGCGTCGCGTCGATCCGCTGGAGGTACTCGACGATCTCGGCATTGACGTCGACGTCGTGCAGGTGGGCGATCGCGTAGGCGGGCATTGCGGACTCCTGAGCTGTTGTTGCGTTGACGTTCTTCATCTTTGACGTTCCAGGTAGCGAAAGCGATTACCTGACAGGTAAAGCCACAGACGAGAAAGGGCGGTCACCGGAAACTGGTGACCGCCCTTACGTATTACCTATCTCAGCTGAGGCGCTCGATAACCATCGCCATGCCCTGGCCGCCGCCGACGCACATGGTCTCCAGACCGAACTGCTTGTCGTGGGTCTGCAGGTTGTTGATCAGCGTGGTGGTGATGCGCGCACCGGTCATGCCGAACGGGTGGCCCAGCGCGATGGCACCGCCGGAGACGTTCAGCTTGTCCTCGTCGATCTTCAACTCGCGGGCCGAGCCGAGCACCTGCACCGCGAACGCCTCGTTGATCTCGACCAGGTCGATATCGTCGATCGACTTGCCCGCCAACGCGAGTGCGCGCTTGCACGCCTCGATCGGGCCGAGGCCCATGATCTCGGGCGACAGGCCGGAGACGCCGGTGGACACGATGCGGGCCAGCGGGGTCAGGCCGAGCTCCTTGGCCTTGGAGTCGCTCATGATGACCAGCGCTGCGGCGCCGTCGTTGAGCGGACAGCAGTTGCCCGCGGTGACGGTGCCGTCCGGGCGGAACACCGGCTTCAGCTTGCTGACCGCCTCGTAGGTGACGCCGGCGCGCGGGCCGTCGTCCTTGGACACGATGGACCCGTCGGGCAGCGTGACCGGGGTGATCTCGCGCTCGAAGAAGCCGTTCTTGATCGCTTCCTCGGCCCGGTTCTGTGACCGGACGCCCCAGCGGTCCTGCTCCTCGCGGGTGATGCCGGTGAAGCCGGCGACGTTCTCCGCGGTCTGGCCCATCGCGATGTAGGCGTCGGGGATCAGGCCGTCCTCGCGCGGGTCGTGCCAGATGCCCGCGCCGCCCTCGGCGGTCTTCGCGGTGCGCGCCTGCGCCTCGGCGAAGAGTTCGTTCTGGGTGTTCGGCCAGCTGTCGGCGGAACCGTTCTTGTACCGGGACACGGTCTCGACGCCCGCGGAGATGAACGCGTGCCCCTCGCCGGCCTTGATCGCGTGGAAGGCCATCCGGGTGGACTGCAGCGACGACGCGCAGTAGCGGTGCACGGTGGTGCCCGGCACGAAGTCGTAGCCGAGCTGGACCGCGACGATACGGCCCAGGTTGAAGCCGGACTCGCCACCGGGAGAACCGCAGCCGAGGATCAGGTCATCGATCTGGGCGGGGTCCAGGGCGGGCACCTTGTCGAGCGCCGCGCGGACGATCTGGGTGGTCAGGTCGTCGGGCCGCATGTCGACCAGCGATCCCTTGGCCGCCCGGCCGATGGGGGAGCGGGCGGTCGAGACGATGACAGCCTCAGGCATGAGGACTCCTTTGTCGGAAGGAACGTGCGAACCGCTGTTGTTACTCGCGGGTTCCTATCGAATCTACGTCGCGCCCCGGTGAACGGGAACCGGGGGTCGCCTCGGCCAGCGCCTCGAGCAGGACCGGAAGAAGTTGCGCGGCGGCGAGTTCGTAACCGGCCGCCGAGGGATGGAAACCGTCGGCGGAGAACAGGAGTTCGGGTTGGGCCCGGAATTCCGGCGCGAGCAGATAGCCCATCGGCACCGGACGGCCGCCCGCGACGCTGGTGGCCACCGTTTGCGCACGAGCCAGCCGGACGCTCCAGTTGTGCACCACCGTGCGCAGCGGCTGCGGAATCGCGGTCACCGTGCCGAGATTCGGGCAGGTGCCGACCACGACCACGCTGTCGGCCATCCGCAGTCGGGCGACCGCGGCGGCCAGCCTGCGGGCGGAGGCGCGGACCGAGTGCTTCTTGGTGATGTCGTTGGCGCCGATGAGGATGATCGCGGCGTCCGGCGGCGGCCCGGCCACGAACATGGCGTCCACCTGACCGGACAGCCCCTTGGAGGTGGCGCCGGAAATCGCCTTGGTGCTCAATCGGATTCGCTGGTCCGTGGCGAGGGCGAGGCCACGGGCCAGGCGCACGCCGGGCACTTCGTCGGCGACCAGGCAGCCGACACCGGCCGCGGTGGAATCGCCGAAGACCATCAGGTGCAGATCCGCCTGCTTACCGGAGCGCCAGCGTTCTGGTGCCAGGCAGCCCGCCGTGTAGATGCCGTCTGCTTCAGGGGGTTTCGAGGTGTCGCGGCCGATGACGCCGCGCGCCGCGCCGGCCTGCGCCATCAACAGTCGAGAGGTCGCCCACCATGCGGCGCCGGTTCCGGATCCGGCCAGGACTGTTGCGGCACCGGTCACCGCGGCGGTACGCCAGCCGATGCGTGGTGCGCTCACAAAACAAAATGTACCGACTTTATGCAGGCGGGGCAGCAGGAGCGGGAACGTCGAACCAACCGTGCGCCGGAATACTCGCCGCGTCGGTGGTGACAGTGACCTCGACATGGCCCGGGCCGGTGTCCTGGAACAGCGCGTACTGGATGCTGCCGTAGAGGCCGGTCACGATGGTGTCCTCGTACCGGCCTGCCGCGCCGGTGGTGGTGTTGCGCCAGTCCACCATGGTGTGCACCTCGCACAGCGGGGCCAGCGGATAGTCGCCGTCGCCGATGCCGACGACCGGGAGCGCGCGCATATTGATAATGGCCCGGCCCGGCCACGCTGGGCTGACATCGGCCCAGGTGCGCACGGTCGTCCCGCACAGGCCACCGTGCGCCATGGTGAGCACCTGCGGGAATTCGACGGTGACTGCGTTCGCCTGCGCGCCCGGTCCGACCAGCGCGGCCAGTGCCGCTCCGGCCAGCACAACGCCGGCCCTGGCGATGTTCGGCTGCTCCATGGTTCGGATCCTAAATGGGTGTTTGCCCGATTCCCGGTTTGTCGGGCCGGACGGCCTTGCGCGTGGCGTGCGCCAACTCACACCGGGTCCATCTGGAACTATGGGGCGCATGCGCATCGCCGACCATGTCGTGGACCTCATCGGCAATACGCCGCTGGTCCGGTTGAACTCTGTTGTAGGACCGAATACCGGACTGGTAGCGGCCAAGATCGAATATCTGAATCCGGGTGGTAGCTCCAAGGATCGGATCGCGGTGAAGATGATCGACGCGGCCGAGAAGTCCGGGCAGCTGAAGCCCGGCGGCACCATCGTCGAACCCACCTCGGGCAATACCGGTGTCGGCCTGGCGCTGGTCGCCCAGCAGCGCGGCTACCACTGCGTGTTCGTCTGCCCGGACAAGGTCAGCGAGGACAAGCGCAATGTGTTGCGCGCGTACGGCGCCGAGGTTGTCGTGTGCCCGACCGCCGTCGCACCGGAGGACCCGGCCAGCTACTACAGCGTCTCCAACCGTCTGGTCGGTGAGATCGACGGCGCGTGGAAGCCGGACCAGTACTCCAACCCCGGCGGCCCGGACAGCCACTACGAGACGACCGGTCCGGAGATCTGGCGCGACACCGAGGGCAAGGTCACCCACTTCGTCGCGGGCGTCGGCACCGGCGGCACCATCACCGGTGTCGGCCGCTACCTCAAAGAGGTGTCCGGCGGCAAGGTCAAGATCATCGGCGCCGACCCGGAAGGCTCGGTGTACTCCGGCGGCACCGGACGGCCGTACCTGGTCGAGGGGGTCGGCGAAGACTTCTGGCCGTCCGCCTACGACCCGGCGATCCCGGACGAGATCATCGCGGTCTCCGACGCGGACTCCTTCGACATGACCCGGCGCCTGGCCCGCGAGGAAGGGCTGCTGGTCGGCGGCTCCTGCGGCATGGCCGTGGTCGCGGCCATCGAGATCGCCAAGCGCGACCCGGACGCGGTCGTGGTGGTGCTGCTGCCCGACGGCGGCCGCGGCTACCTGTCGAAGATCTTCAACGACCAGTGGATGAGCTCCTATGGCTTCCTGCGCGAGCGCCTCGACGGCAGTACCGTCGAGCCGATGGTCGGCGACGTGTTGCGCGGCAAGTCCGGCGAACTGCCCGACCTGGTGCACACCCATCCGTCGGAGACCCTGCGCGACGCCATCGAAATCCTGCGCGAATACGGGGTTTCGCAGATGCCGGTGGTCGGCGCGGAACCGCCGGTGATGGCGGGCGAGGTCGCGGGCAGCGTCTCGGAACGTGATCTGCTCTCGGCGGTGTTCGAAGGCCGTGCGCACCTGACCGATCCGGTCGGCAAGCACATGAGCCCGTCGTTCCCGCTGATCGGCGCGGGCGAACCGATCTCCGCCGCGACCAAGGCGCTGTCGGACACCGACGCGTTGATGGTCGTCGAGGAGGGCAAGCCCGTCGGCGTCATCACCCGGCACGACCTGCTCGGCTTCCTGAGCGTAGGCACACTAGGCCACTGAGCTGAATTCCGGCACGCCTCTTAGCTTTCGGCGCACTGTCAGCTCGGATTCGATCCGAGCTGACAGTGCGCCGATTTCGTGATCGAGGCGGTTAGGCGGGGTTGTCGTTCGTGACGCGATCTTGTCGCAGCGTCGAGACCCGGCCGACGGCCCACGCGACCAGCAGTGCGGCGAGGAACGAGAGCAAGGACGCACTCATCCACGCCTGCTTGGTGAAGTGCAGCTCCTCCTGCACGTTCACCCAGAAGTCGGTCCATACACCGGCGTCGCCCGGGTTGATGAGTTGGTAGACCGAGAGTCCGGCCAGCCAGGCGACGATCATGCCCCAGCGTGGTGGGGCGTCGTCGGCGGTGTTCCATTCGCCCTTCGCGCGCAGGAAGAAGTCGGCGACGAGCACGCCGAGCAGCGGCACGAACACCGAACCGATCAGGCCGAGGAAGCCGAAGTAGTTGGCCATGTTCAGCTGCAGCGCGAGCACGGTGATCAGCAGGCCGAGGCCGATCGACAGGATGCGCCGGTCGATGCGCGGGGCGAGGTTCTGGATCGAGACGGCGGTGGAGTACACGTTGGCGAACGACTGGTCGGCCTCGCGCAACACGAAGACGAAGAAGAACAGCCCGCCGAGACTGACCTGCAGGAACGGCGAATACTGGCCGTCGCCGGTGGCGCGGGCCAGCGCGAACAAGCCGAGCGTGTAGGCCACGATCTGCGTGACCGCATACGCTCCGCTGGCCGCGCCGAACGCCGTGCCGGTGCTGCGCGAGTGCCGGGTGTAATCGGCGGCGACCGGCACCCAGGAGATCGACACCGCGAGCGCCGCGTCGGTGGCGATCCAGAAGAGGTTCCAGTCCGCGCCGAACGGGCCGCTGCCGTGCGGGCCGGGGTTTGCCGACAGGTCGGGCAGACCGGTACGGAAGAACTGGATGTAGAACCAGATCAGCGCGATCACCACGCCGACCGTGACGAACCGGCGCAGCATCCGCACCGAGCCCAGCGGCCAGATGGTCAGGACCGTGGTGAGCACCCCGGCCGCCACCACATAGAGCCAGTGCGGACCGCCACCGAACAGCTCGTCGGCCGCGTCGCCGATGACGATCAATTCGAAGGTGCCCCAGCCGATCAGCTGGGCGATGTTCAAAACGGTTGGCAGATAACTGAGTTTCGCGCCGAACAGGCCGCGCAACAGCACCATCGCCGGCTTGCCGGTCTTCGCGCCGGGCACGGCCGCCAAGCCGAGCATCAGACCGCCGACGACGGTGCCGACGATCATCGCGAGGATGCCCGCGGAGATGGAGATCTGCGGTGCGCCGTCGGAATTCGGCGCGAGCACGGTGTACGCGCCGGAGAAGGCGATGAGGCTGACACCCAGGTTTGCCCAGAATGCGCTCTGGTCCCAGAAGGACAGCACCTTCGGGGCGGGCTCGTCGAGGGTGAAGGGGGCCTCGTGCCGTTCGGAGTTGTGCAGGGTCGATGAAGACATGCCCGAAACGCTCTTCCTACGCCGGCATTACCCGGACAGGTTCATGCGGTCGGCGAAGCGCTGGGGTCCGCCCTCTCAGCCCGGCCTTGCCCGAGCTCCCGCGGTGGGGGTGGTTCGGGCGAATAGTACACGCGGCCGCTCGGCGGTCCGTGCGATCCGCAAGGCCGGACCGGGTGAACAGTGGTGAGCTGCGGGTTCGCTCGAGTTGCTACCGTGGAGATCGAGTAGAGTGCGAAAACCTGCGTGACTTAGGAAATGTCCGCTCTGAACAGGTAATCGACTTCCTGCGTCCGGGATCACACCGTCCGTTAACCCTGATAACGGAGTCGTTACTGTTTGTTCATTAGCTGGGGCAAGGATTACTAGGTATGACTCGGAGGCAAGTGATCGGTTGGGTAGCTCTGCTGGCCTCGGTGCTTGCCGGGGCGGAGTTACTCGATCGAGTGCATTTTCCCGCACCGCAGATGATCCTGGCGATCGTCGTCGGCGGCGCCCTGGCGTTGGCCGGGAAGTTGCCCGCGCCGATGCCTCGGCAACTGTCCTGCGGCGTGCAGTCCATGCTCGGCGTGTTGATGGGCAGTTATCTGGAGATCTCGCTGCTGTCCAGCATCGGGTTGGCGCTGATCCCGGTGCTCGCGGTGACGGTGGCGACGCTGCTGATCAGCCTGCTGGTCGCGGTGGTGTTCGCCCGCTTCGCCCACGTGGAATTGCCGACCGCGACGCTCGGCCTGCTGGCGGGCGGTTCCGCGGCGGTGGTGGCGGTGGCCGACGATATGGACGCCGATCCGCGCCAGGTGGCATTCATGCAGTACCTGCGGGTCGCGCTGGTCGCGGTGAGCGCGCCCGCCCTCGGCGCCCTGCTCAGCAACAGCGGCGACAGCCTGAGCAGCGGACACGCGACGCTCGGCGCCTCGGTCACCAATCCCGACCTGCCGTTCTGGATGATCGTCGGCCGTGGTGATCAGGTCGCCGGGTTGTCCATCGCGGTCATGCTGTGCGTCGTCGGCACCAAGCTCGGCAAGCGGTTCAATCTGCCGAGCCCCGCGCTGATCGGGCCGATGCTGATGACCGCGGTGCTCACCGCGCTCGGCGTGAGCCACGGGTACGCGCCGACGAACCTGTTCAAGGATCTGCTGTTCGTGCTCATCGGCTTCGAGGTCGGCACCCGCTTCACCCGAACCGTCGTCCGCGAGATGGCACGGATGATTCCCGGCATGACGGTCACCATCGTCGCGCTGTCGGCCATCGTCGCCGGTCTGGCCTTCGCGGTCGCCACCTTCGTCGACCTCGAGCTGTCCGACATCTACCTGGCCACCACGCCCGGCGGTATCAACGCCGTGCTGGCCACCGCCGAGTCGATGGACGCCAACCTCCCGCTGATCACCTGCGTACAGAGCATGCGCCTGCTGTTGATGGTGCTGATGCTGCCGTTGCTGGCCAAGGGGATGCGCTGGTTCTCGGCGCGGCAACTGTCCATGCGGGAACCCGAACTAGCGGTCTGACCCGGCCTGCGCGGACACTATCCGGCCGGGCGCCCGCCGTTCTCCTCGTTCGACGCGAAGATTGTCCGACAAGGCCGGATGCCCCTGCGCCACTAGGCTTTTCGCACCGCACCCACAATGAGATCCGTCCACTCGTCCGCCAACGAGGCCAGCCGATACCACGCCGCGTGCACCCGGACATCGGACACTTTCTCGGCGGTGTGCAGCAGATAGCTCGCGTGCGCGTGGGCCGCGGCCATGCGGTCGACCGTGGCGCCGAGCGATCCGGTGCGTAGGTGCTCGGTGCAACTGCGGCGCGGCAGCTGGGTGGCCACCCAGGTATCGATGGCGGCGACCAATTCGGCACGGCGGCAATCGATTCCGGCGGCGGCGAGCGGATTGCCGCGGCGCTGCCGATGCAGGATGGCCAGCTTGCGGGCCCAGCCGATCAGCGGATGCTCGGCGTTCGGATCACCGCCGCGGCTACCGAAGGCGGCGACCAGTTCCCGTTGATCCGGCAGCGACCGAGCGGTGCCTCCGGTGGCGGGCAGCGCGCGATCACGCACGAACATCGCGGGCTCCCGGCGGCTGGTGATTCGCATCAGGGCAGGGGACCAACCATCGATCGATGAGGTCGGCTGACAAGGTCTTCATCGTGCACCTCCGGGTGACGTCAGGCGGGAGGCATTGCCCTGATGCCGAATCCGAGATAACAGTGCGCCTCTTACCTCGGCGTGTCGGTGACATCGAGATGGCACTGTGATGACAGGTCGTAACAATCTTCTCCTCATCGCGTGGTACGGGGTTGTGAGGAAGACCGACCAGTCGGGGTGGCCGCAGTCGAGAGTACGTCCTCCGGTTACGGATCGAGCGAGCGGTCGCGCCGAAAGCCGCAATGTGGCAAATTATCTGCAAACGGAAGGTTCGAGTTATGTGGCCGGGGTATAACCGGCGTTGAAGCAGCCTCGGCAAACCGCCCTGGCGTAATCGGATAGCGAAGGGACGGGCATGTACACCTCCAGTTTGGCTATCGATTTCCAGAAGGGGTTCTCGGACGCGTGGAGTTCGGTGGCCACGTTCGTCCCCAAGCTGGCCGGATTCATCGTCATCCTGCTCATCGGCTGGATCGTCGCGAAGGTCGTTTCGACGATCGTGGACAAGGTGCTCGACCGGCTCGGCTTCGACCGCCTTGTCGAGCGTGGCGGCCTCAAGCAGATGATGTCGCGCAGCCGCTACGACGCGTCGGATCTGCTGGCGAAGCTCGCCTACTACGCAATCCTGTTGATCGCCCTGCAGCTCGGGTTCGGCGTGTTCGGTCCGAACCCGGTGAGCGACCTGCTCGACGGCATCGTCTCGTGGCTGCCGAAGGCCGCCGTCGCGATCATCATCGTGGTGATCGCGGGTGCGATCGCCTCCGCGGTGCGTGACCTGGTCGGCAACATGCTCGGCGGCCTGTCCTACGGCGCGATGATCGGCCGGGTCGCCGCGGTGTTCATCTGGGGCGTCGGCATCGTCGCCGCACTGAACCAGATCGGGGTGGCCACCTCGGTCACCATGCCGATCCTGATCACGGTGCTCGCCACCATCGGCGGCGTACTGGTGGTCGGCGTCGGCGGCGGCATGGTGCGGCCGATGCAGCAGCGCTGGGAGAACTGGCTGAGCGGGCTGGAAGAGGAGATGCCTGCGGTCAAGGGGCATGCGGAGGCGTATTCGCGTGGCCGTGAGGACGCGTCGCGGGAGCAGCTGTGGATGGATCAGCAGGCCTCGCGCGGCCAGCACGCGCAGCAGTGGGATCAGGGCGCGATGCAGGGCGGCGGTTCGTACGAGCAGTCCGGCGAGTACATGGGCTATCGCGATCCGGGCGATCGGCGCTAGGCCGAACTGCGAACGCGTCCGCCGTGGGCTCTGGCCTACGGCGGACGCGCTGTGTCAGGGGTCGATCAGGCGAACTGCTGCGAAGGGTGCAGGCACACGCTCGCCAGGCGCAGCTGGACCCAGTCGGCGTTCGCCCAGCTGCCGAGATCGCTCGGTGCCGCACCGGTCATCCCGTGCCCGGCGGCCTCGCGTACCTGGTCGAGGAGGCCGCGGGCGTAACCCGCGAGCAGCACGCTCATCGGCACCCGCGCGGCGCTCTCGACGCCGAGCTCGAGGATGTCGCGCACGGCCGCGGCGTGCTGATCCAGCGCCGCCGACAGCGCGGGCAGTTCCGCCGCCGCGGCGAGCGCCGGCACCCCGTGCGTCTTGTGCAGGCGGGTCAATATCTTGCGCGCCGACACTTCGAGCAACGCGGGGCCGAGCAGAAACATGTTCCTATGCTAGCAATCGGCGAGTCTTTATAAAACTGTGACGCTTGACCCAGTCTGTTTTGCCGCATAAGTGCGTTCCAGCAAACTTGCCGCACGAAAAACATTGCTGGCGAACCAGTTTCCCGGCCACTGTCGATTAATGCGACCGTTCGGTATTTACAGGTCGATCGCTCGGACTTCGATGGCCGGGAACTGATTCGCCCGACGCCCGCTCGTTACCTGAACGCGTTGGCGTCGGTCAGCGCGCGGCCGAGCACTAGCTGATGCACCTCCGCCGTGCCCTCATAGGTGAGCACCGACTCCAGGTTGTTCGCATGGCGCAGCACCGGATAGTCCAGCGTGATGCCGTTGGCGCCGAGGATGGTGCGGCACTCGCGGGCGATCGCGATGGCCTCCCTCGTGCTGTTCAACTTGCCCGCACTCACCTGCTCGGGAGTCACCGTGCCGCGATCCTTCAGTCGGCCCAGGTGCAGGGCGAGCAGCTGACCCTTGCCGAACTCCAGGGCCATGTTCGCCAGCTTCGCCTGGGTCAGCTGGTACCCGGCCAGCGGCTTGTCGAACACCTCGCGGGTGCGCGCGTATTCGATGGTCGAGCTCAGGCAGTCGCGGGCCGCGCCGAGCGCGCCGAAGATGATGCCGAACCGCGCCTCGCTCAGACAGGCCAGCGGCGAGGCGAGCCCGCGCGACTCCGGCAGCACGGCATCGGCGGGCAGCCGGACATCGTCGAAGTCCAGTTCGGCGGTCACCGAGGCGCGCAGCGACAGCTTGCGATGCATCTCGCGGGCGCTGAATCCGGGCGTCCCGGCGGGCACCAGGAAGCCGCGGATCACCTGCCTGCCCTCGTCCTCGGTCTGCGCCCAGACCACCGCGATATCGGCCACCGAGCCGTTGGTGATCCACATCTTCGAGCCGTTGAGCACCCAGTCGGCGCCGTCGCGCTTGGCCCTGGTCCGCATGCCGCCGGGGTTGGAGCCGAAGTCGGGTTCGGTGAGCCCGAAGCAGCCGAGCGCGCGCCCGGCCGCCATCTCCGGCAGCCACTGCTGCTTCTGCTCCTCCGAGCCGTACTTGTGGATCGCGGTCATCGCCAGCGAGCCCTGCACCGACACCATGCTGCGCACGCCGGAATCGACGGCCTCCAGCTCCTGGCAGGCCAGGCCGTACATCGTCGCCGACATGCCCGCGCAGCCGTAACCCTCGAGATGCATGCCGAGCAGCCCGACCTCGCCCAGCTGCGGCGCGATCTCGCGAGCCGGGAAGGTGCCCTCCTCGAACCAGTCCGCGATGTGCGGTCGCAAGCGTTGATTCGCGAAGGTCGCGACGGCATCGCGGATCTCGCGCTCATCGTCGGACAGCAGGGAGTCGATCGCGAACAGTTCTTCCACAGTCACCATGCGCTAAGCGTAATTGGGAGGCCGCCGGTGATATCGGGGTCTTCGGAGGTACTCGTCATAAATTTTCCGGCCTACCCGCCCTAGCTGCGTAACTACATCGGAGCGGGGGCGCGATCGTCCGCAGAGTATCCATCTGGTACTACCGGGGGGTTGCCCGGAAATCGCCCCTGATTAGGCTGGGCGTATGAGTGAGCTGGGGTTCTCCACTAGGGCCGTCCACGCAGGATTCGATCCCGACCCGCAGACCGGCGCGGTGAACGTGCCCATCTATGCGAGTTCGACGTTCGCCCAGGACGGAGTCGGCGGTCTCCGTGGCGGTTTCGAGTACGCACGCACCGGAAACCCGACCAGGTCCGCACTGGAAGCGAACCTCGCCGCGCTCGAATCCGGCACCTACGGCCGGGCATTCGCGTCGGGCATGGCGGCCACCGACTGTGCCCTTCGCGCCGTGCTGCGGCCCGGTGACCACATCGTCATCCCGGACGACGCGTACGGCGGCACCTTCCGGCTGATCGACAAGGTGTTCAGCCAGTGGGGCATCGAGCACTCGCCGGCCCACGTGTTCGACGTGGACGAGATGCGCGCGGCGATTCGGCCGAACACCAAGCTGGTGTGGGTCGAGACGCCGACCAACCCGCTGCTGAGCATCGGCGACATCCCGGCGCTCGCCGACATCGCGCACGGCGCGGGCGCGAAGCTGGTGGTGGACAACACCTTCGCCACCCCGTACCTGCAGCAGCCGCTGCTGCTCGGCGCCGACATCGTCACGCACTCGACCACCAAGTACCTCGGCGGCCACTCCGACGTGGTCGGTGGCGCGCTGATCACCAACGATCCCGAACTCGACGCGGCGTTCGCCTTCCTGCAGAACGGCGCGGGCGCGGTGCCCGGCCCGTTCGACGCCTTCCTCACCCTGCGCGGCACCAAAACCCTTGCCGTGCGGATGGATCGGCACTGCGACAACGCGGAGACCCTGGCCGAGTTCCTGACCAGGCATCCGGCCGTCTCCCAGGTGATCTACCCCGGCCTGCCCGAGCACCCGGGCCACGCGGTCGCGGCCAAGCAGATGCGCCGGTTCGGCGGCATGATCTCGGTGCGCCTGCACGGCGGCCCGGACGCGGCCCGCGACTTCTGCTCGCGCACCAAGGTATTCACCCTCGCCGAGTCGCTGGGCGGGGTGGAATCGCTGATCGAGCACCCGGCCGCGATGACGCACGCGTCCACCGAGGGCTCCGTGCTGGAGGTGCCCGCCGATCTGGTGCGGCTGTCGGTCGGCATCGAGGACGCCGCCGACCTGCTCGCCGATATCGAGCAGGCGCTCGGCTAGGAACCGCAGCGATGACGAAACGGCCGCACCTCGGAAACGGGTGCGGCCGTTCGTGTCTCAGGGGAACAGGTCGGCCGGGTCGCGGGAGACCACGGCCGGAAGCATCAGCTGTGGTACGGCTCCGCGCTGACCAGGGTGACCTTCATCGTTTTGCCGTTGGGCAGCGTGTACTCGCGGGTGTCGCCGACCTTGGCGTCGATCAGCGCGCCGCCGAGCGGGGACGCCGGCGAGTAGGTCTCCAGCTTGGAGTCGTTCAGGCCCTCTTCGCGGGTCGCGATGAGGAAGGTCTCGGTGTCGGACTCGTCGCCGTCGTAGTAGACCTTGACGACCGAGCCGGGGAGTGCGACGCCGGACTTGGTCGGCGCGACACCGACCTTGGCGTTGTTCAGCAGCTCCTGCAGCTGGCGGATGCGCGCCTCCTGCTGGCCCTGCTCCTCGCGCGCGGCGTGGTATCCGCCGTTCTCCTTGAGGTCGCCCTCTTCACGGCGTTCGTTGATCTCGGCAGCGATAACGGGACGATTGGCAATGAGCGCATCGAGTTCGCCCTTGAGCCTGTCGTGCGACTCCGGGGTCAGCCAAGTCACTTGCGTCTCAGTCATCTCGATCACTCCCTAGTAGTTGTTCCCGGCAGGCCGGGATTCCCTGATAACTGCCGCGGTACCCACCCGTGGGGCGGGCACGCACCAGTCGACGGCTAGAGCGATCCTGGGAAGTTCATCGAACCCCGACAGACCCTGGTTCCGGGCAAAGCTCATAATCCGGAACAGATAGCGCTGGCCGCCAATGCAGCAAACACGGCTCCGAACCCCGGAACCGTGTATCAGGCCATTTTAGCATGAATCACAAACGTGCAGGTCGGAGTTAATTTCGAGGAGAAATGGTACGGCAAAAGAGGCAAATCACCCTGCTCGGAGATAGCTGGGAACCTGCCCACTGCAGCCGTAGATACTGCTCGACGCCGGTCGAGACGATGTCTTGACCGTGGTGGTCTGCTCGATCGTGCCGCTGGTAGACGGCTCGATCAGCACCTCGCGGCGACCGACCTCGACACTGTCGCGCGCCATTGCGCGGACGAAACATACCGCAGCCTGTCCAGGGTCCTTGCGGGTGACCTTGATCCGGATCGTCATGGTCGCGTCGTCGACGACGGTGTAGCCGAGCTGCTCGGACTCGATGTCCTTCGGGCCGTACTTCTGGTACCCGATGAAGGCGACGCCGCACCCGAGCAGCACCACGACCACGCCGAGAACCAGCGGCAGCCAACGGCGGTCGACAGGAGCCTTTGTTCCGTACCGGTCGGTCGGCCTACTGCTCGTCGCCGGCACCGGGGCGTCGCTTCGATCGGTCACAAGGTCGCTCCCGGGGGGTAAGTCGGAACAAATGTCGGTCGAATGGAACTATAGGGAACGAAGACCCGACACCCGCGAGCGAGAGCGATGGTGAACGAGACGTGAGTGGCCTTCGCCTCATGGCGGTGCATGCCCACCCCGACGACGAATCGAGCAAGGGTGCTGCGACGACCGCCCGGTACGCCGACGAAGGACACGATGTCCTCGTCGTCACGCTGACCGGTGGCGAACGTGGCAGCATCCTGAACCCCGCGATGGACACCCCCGGTGTCCTGGACCGGATCAACGAGATCCGGCGCGAGGAGATGGCCGCCGCGGCGCGTGCGCTCGGCGTGCGCCAGCACTGGCTCGGCTTCGTCGATTCCGGTCTGCCGGAGGGTGATCCGCTGCCGCCGTTGCCGGAGGGCAGCTTCGCGGTGGTGCCGCTGGAGGAGGCGACCGAGGCGCTCGTCCGGGTGGTGCGCGAGTTCAAGCCGCACGTGATGACGACCTACGACGAGCTGGGTGGCTACCCGCACCCGGACCACATTCGCTGCCACGAGGTGTCGGTCGCCGCGTACGAGGCGGCGGGCGATCCGGAACGGTTCCCCGACGCGGGCGAGCCGTGGACGCCGCTGAAGCTGTACTACGACCACGGTTTCACCGCCCGGCGGATGGAGGTCTTCGCCGAGGAGTACGAGCGGATGGGTGAGCCGTTCCCGCTGCAAGAATGGCTGGACCGGATGCGCAAGTACGTGCCGGAGCGCGGCGACGTGTTCTCCAGGGTGACCACGCAGATCGACTGCGCCAAGTACTTCCCGCAGCGCGATGACGCCCTGCGCGCGCACGCGACCCAGATCGACCCGAATGGCGCGTTCTTCGCCATTCCGCTGGAGCTGCAGCAGCGGCTCTGGCCGACCGAGGAGTTCGAACTGGCCAAGACCAGGGTCAAGACGGCGCTGCCGGAGACCGATCTGTTCGCAGGCATCGAAGACGAGCAGCGGTGATGCTGGTTCTGCTCGCCCAAGCGCCCGGCGGCACGCCGACCGGGCCGGAGTTCGGCAAGGCCTCCCCGCTCGGCCTGGTCATCATCCTGGTCCTGCTCGCGGGCACGGTGCTGCTGGTGCGTTCGATGAACAAGCACCTCAAGAAGCTGCCCGCAACCTTCGAGCCGGAACACCCGGAACCGGACCAGGAGGCCGACGAGGGGACCGAGCGCGGCATCACCAGCCGGCCCGAAGAGGCCGAGTCGGACGGCCGGGCCGAAAAGACCTGACTGCCGCACAGTGACGAATTCGGCGCCGCACGACACCATCTGGTGGAACGCGGCGCCGAATCGTTTGCGGCTGTCCCGGAATCGGCTGGTTGAACCGGCAACGAGTGATGGGCGGGACCGGTTGAATTTCAATCGGGCGTAACAGGTTTAAACAACACCTGAAGTGGATAACGAAATGAGTACGGCTGGAGCTTAATCGAAAGTGGTTGTCAGCTTCACACGCACTGCATAGCGCGGTCTACGGTCGCAACGCTGCCAGCACAACAGTTTTCAAACGTTGTGGGATGGGCGTTGCGTGCGCACCGGGCGCATTGCACACTGTAGCGAGATGTATTCGGCTCGCGCATCGGCTTAATCCACCGGCCACCGAGAAGCACACTGCTGGCAACCTAATTCGCCGCGAGCAGCTTTCGCAACGGCCTCCGTATGTCGCCCGCTTGTGTTACCAATTCAGCCAGACCGCTCGACCGAAGGAAGCTCATGGAGAACGTGATCGGACAGATCGACCGTGCACTCGATGCGACGAGCCTGATCGTCGCCGCCTTGGACGAGAGCTCCATGGCGGCGCCGACGCCTTGCCGGGAGTGGGATGTGCGCACCGTGCTGAACCATACGGTGGGCAACATGCACTTCTTCGCGGCCGCGCTGAGCGGCACGGATTCGGGTGCCGATCATGAATCCGATTGGCTCGGCGGCGATCCGCAGGGCGCGTACGCGGCGGCGGCGGAGGTGGATCGGGCGGCCTGGCACCGGCCCGACGCACTGGACAACACCGTGCACGTTTCGTTCGGCGCGCTGCCCGCACCGGCGGCGGCCCTGGTGCACCTCACCGAACTGGTTGTGCACGGCGTCGACCTCGCGGTCGCCATCGGCAGGCCCGAGCTGGCCGACGATGAGCTGTGTGGCGAACTTCTCGCCACCATGCAGGCCAAGGGTGGCATCGACCAGTTCCGGACGCCCGGCGTCTTCGACGCGGAAGTCTTTGTCGAAGAAGGGGAGCCCGCTCATCGTCGGCTGCTCGGCTACGTCGGCCGGGAAGTGCTCGCGCGCACGCCGTAGCGCGGGCTAACGGATCCGCACCATGGTCGAGGCCGCGAGCAGCAACAGTTCGCGATCGGCGATCTGCTGGTAGCCGAGTCGGCCACCGTGGTTGCGGTGCAATGCGTGCTGCTCGGCATGCACCGAGGACGTCGTCGCAGTGATATCTCGGGCTGCGTCGGCATTCCGGCGTGCGATGGAGAATTTGCGCATGGCAATTCTGCCCTTTCGTTCAGCTGCAGGTATATCGACCCGATTTCCTAGGCGCCCACCGTATTTCGGGCACACCAGGGAAACGTGTGCCGCACTGTGGGTGCGTATGTATGCGCACCGGAGTTCGCGGTATGTCACCGTCGGCTCACTCATAATCGAGCCGACGGTAGGTAGCTCTATCGGTCGAGCTATCGGATCCGCCGATTCGGTCGAAACGACCGTTGTCCGCGCACCGGGCGCGTTGCGAACTGTATCCGGTCGAATTCGACCGGCGCATCCTATTTTTCGGCGACGCGGCGGACCGGGTGGCGCAGGATGGTCTTGGCCTGCGCGGCCGGGACCCGGCGTGGGTCGGAGAGATAGATCTCGTGATGGCGGCCGTTCATGGTGAGCCCCTCGGCGCTCATGAACGCGTCCATCTTCGCCAAGGTCTCCGGTTCAGTCGCATACGGGCCTACGTGCAATACCTGGACGGCGGCACCTTCGGTGAGCCGCTCGAAGGTTGCCCCGTGCACCATGTCCGAGGTGACGGCGTCCGGCATGCGGATCATCAGCTGCCAATGCCACTGCGCGCGAGGCACCGTCAGTGGAGGTTCGTCGGACTCCACCCACCACAGCCCCTCCAGCTTCGGCACGACGAAATCGTGCCCGCCGACCTTGGCGATCTTCTTGGCGCCGTGCGCGGTCCGATAGAGCGTCTCGACGGCCGCGAGGTACTCCGGGCCTTCCGGAGCTCCCGAACCGGTAACCGTCACGTACCCGTAGGTGCCGAAGGTGCGCAACGTCGGTTCCGTGGGTGCTTGGTAGTAGTGCTTGTCGGTCTTGGCCAAGTCGAGCTTCATACCGCCAGCCTGAACGCTCCAGCGCCGGGAGAGTCAAGGATGTGGCAGGTTGGGGAGCCGTGGATGAGTTCTTTCGGAGCGTCGGGGTGCAGGGTTGGGTGCATGCCCGGTGTTTCGACTGTGGTGCGGAGGCGGGGTCGGGTGCGGACGAGCCGGTGGTGCTTGCGTCGGTGGTGAAGGTGCCGCTGGTGCTGGAGTTCGCCCGGCAGGTGGCGGCGGGGCAGCTGGACCCGGCCGACCGGGTGCGCGCGGGCGGCGCGGATCGGCTCGGCGGGGTCGGCACGGCGGGTTGTCACGATGATGTCGACCTGAGCCTGCGCGATGCCGCGTTCTTCGCGCTCACGCTGAGCGACAACACCGCCGCCGACCTGCTGTTCGACCGGGTCGGCATCGAAAATGTGCGCTCGTTGATGCGCGAGCTCGGTCTAGCGGGCACCCGGATCGTCGGCGCACCGCGAAACATCGTGCAGGGCATGGCCGAGGACATCGGCGCGCGCGATGCCGCCGAGTTCGCCGCGCGGTTCCCGGCGCTCACCGTCGCGGAGATCCTCGGCACCCGTGCCCTGGATCCGCACCGGACCACCGCGAGCACGCCGCGGGAGATGACCCGGCTGCTCACCCTCATCGGTCAGGACCGCGCTGGTCCTGCCGAAGTGTGTCGGTGGGTGCGCGATCTCATGCGCCAACAAGTGCATTGGCATCGCCTCGCCGGCGCGTTCCCGCCGGAGGTGCAGGTGTGGGCCAAGACCGGCACGCTGCCAGGGATACGCAACGAGATCGGTGTACTCGAGTACCCGGACGGAAGCCGTTATGCCGTAGCGGTATTCACCAGGGTTGGCACCCTGGCCCAGCGGCTACCCGAGGTGGATCGTGTGATCGGCGCCGTCGCCGCGCACGCGATCGGCAGCATCGTGCACGGCTGTGCCTCGCCCGTACCCGCCGCCAGCGATGGTGCGCTACCTCTTCGGCTCGCTCGCTGACGCTGGCTCATGGCCTGCCGTACACCACATTCCACGGTCGTTGCGGCGCGGCCCGCACCGCCGCGGGCCGAGACGCACCGTCGCCCTGCACAACTCGCACGATCAGCTCGGCCAGTTCGGGCGCCAGCGGATGCGGCGCGGCCGCGGGCCAGGCGAGCGAGAGCCGCCAGCTCAGCGTGCCCTCCGGTAGCGGCCGCCAGACCACCCTCGGTTCCTTCTGTGCCACCATGCCCTGATCGAAGGCGACGCCGCGGCCGGAAAGCACCATGCCGAGCACGAATTCGGGATTTCGGGCGTGCTGCACCCGCGTCGGTTTGAAGCCGTGTTCCCAGCAGGTGCGCAGCGTAGCGTCGTAGAGCCCCGGCGCGGCTGCCCGCGGAAAGATCACCAAGCCGAGCCCGGCCAGCTCGGCGAGGGTGAGCGAAGAACGCACGGCCAGTGGCGAATCGCGGGGCAGCACCACGCCGACTGGAGTGTCCACGGCGGGACCGAGTTCGAGGCCGACCACGTCGACCGGATGCTGCAGCAGCCCGGCGTCCAGCTGGCGGTCGGCGAGCAGGCGAACCTGCTCGGCGGTGGTCAGCTCCTGCAGATCCACGCGGACCTCGCGACTTTCGAACGCGGTGAGGATCGCGGCGAGTACCCGCCCGGCCAATTCGGGCGGCACACCGACGCGCAACGCGTCCATCTCGCCCCGATGCGCCTTGCCGACCAGTGACGTCGTGCGCTCCCAGCGAGCGAGCAGGTCGCGGGACTCGGCGAGCAGGATCTGGCCC
This sequence comes from Nocardia sp. NPDC046473, assembly GCF_040645995.1. Lineage (NCBI taxonomy): Bacteria > Bacillati > Actinomycetota > Actinomycetes > Mycobacteriales > Nocardiaceae > Nocardia > Nocardia sp. NPDC046473. The sequence continues at coordinate 592,704 of NZ_JBEYZJ010000003.1, read as the reverse complement.
GCCTCGGTGAGTTCGACGCGGCGGCTGTTCCGGTCGAACAGCCGGGCGCCGAGGTCGGTTTCGAGCTTGCGGATGCGCTGGCTCAACGGCGGCTGGGCGATGCCGAGGCGCTCGGCGGCCCGGCCGAAATGAAGTTCTTCGGCAACGGCAACGAAATACCGCAGCTGACGCAGCAGGTCCACGCTGCGACGATATCGCTTTCGATATCGCCGAGCAGGTCGGCCGGTCTTGGACAGCGGCGGCGAACCTGTGTTTCGGTGCCCGCATGACAGGTTTCGGACGGCGAAAATTCTTCGGTGTGACCGCGGGTGCTGCGGTGCTGGCCGGTGTAGTGGCATGTGGCGGAACGGAATCCCCGAGCCCGGCGGCAAGCAGCCCGGCTCCGGCACCCGGCGGTGCGACCCTGCGCTGGTGGGGCAACAACGGCTGGGAGATCCGGCTGCCCGGCGGCAAGACGGTGCTGATCGATCCCTGGCTGACCAGGTTCCATACCGGGACCTATACCGATGCGGGCGCCGACCCGAACACTCCGATCGCCGTCGACACCGCACTCATCGACCACTACGTGGACAGCGGGGAACTGCGCGCCGACCACATCCTGGTCACCCACGGCCACTACGACCACCTCACCGACGTGCCGTACCTGGCGAAGAAGACCGGTGCCACGGTGCTCGGCACCGAGACCCATCTCAATCTGCTGGCCGCGCTCGGCGCACCGGAGGACCAGCTCTCGATCGCCACCGGCGGTGAGTACCTTCGCTTCGACGGTTACACCATTCGCGCACTGCGCTCGTTGCATTCGGCCTCCGGTGCCAGAGCCGAGGTGGCGTTCGCCGGTACCAGGCCAGGCCTCGGCGCGGGAAAGTTACCGGAGCCCAAGGTGATTCGTGATCTGGTCGAGGGCGGCACGCTGGCCTACGAGGTGAGTGGCGGCGGGGTGAGCGTGCTGAATTTCGGTGGCTCGAATTACATCGAGTCCGAGCTGGCCGGTCTGCACCCGGACGTGCTGCTGTTGCCTGCGGGCGGCGGCAAAATCTACGACTACGTGGCACGGTTGCTGCGCGTCACCGGCAATCCGCGCTACGTAATTCCCACGCACTGGGACGATTTCGACTATCCGCTCGCCGAGCCCGCACGGGACTGGGGTGGTCTCGAATCGCTGCGCAAGGCGGTGGCCCAGGCCAGTCCCACCAGCAAGTTCGTCACCGTCGACCACCTGAAGACCTTCACGCCCTGAGGCCAGGTAGCGATCGATGGTGATCAGACAGTGATTTGTTGCTGACGTCGGCTGCGGTTTCCTGGTTACGGGGGCGTTATGGCCGTCCCACCCGTGCAGAGAGGACATGACAATGGTTTACGCAGGCCCCGTGGCCGTTCGGGCACCTTGGACCCAGCCGCAAGTTCGTTACTACGACGGTGGTTTCGAGCAGGTGCTGTCGGAGCAGGAGACCGCGAGTGCGCTGTCCGTTATGCGGGCCAAGGTTTTCCCGGCGGGAGCGCCGCCGCTGCACTTCCACACCAGAGAAGACGAATTCTGGGTCATCCTGTCCGGGCAGGTCCGGTTCTGGATCGGTGGATATTCCTTGACGGAATGCGCCGTCACCGAGGCTGGTCCCGGGGCCTTCGTCTACGGTCCGCGCAATATTCCGCACACCTTTCAGACCATCACCGAGGAGAGTGAGGTGCTGGTCGGCAGTACACCGGGTGCGATCGAAGGTTACTTCACCGGCGTCGGCGCGGCCGAGGGCCGGGAACACGACAAGCAGGCGGAGCTGCTCGGCAGTTACGGGGTCACCATCGTGGGCCCGCCGCCGGTCTGGTCCGACTGGAACTGACGGGTGCGCCGTGGCAGGTCGTGGATGGAGCAGCCGAGCATGTTCGGGTGACCAGGCGCCGCGGCGTGGCGGTGTCGCCGTGAGCACACGGTGAGGGTTTGGTGAGCGCGGTCGGCGAACGTCTGTGTCAAGAAAACAAATCCGAGCACAGGAGTTCACATGTCTCAGTTCGCCCTCGTTACCGGCGCTTCTCGCGGAATAGGTCGCGCCATCGCCCTGCGATTGGCGGCGAACGGCGCGGCGGTCGCGGTGCACTACGGACATGACGACGAAGCGGCGGCAAAGACCGTCGCTGAGATCGACGCCGCAGGTGGGCAGGCCTTCGCCCTCCGCGCCGACCTGGGTACGCCCGCCGGAATCGACGCGTTGTTCGCCGAGCTGACCACGCGCCTGCCGGACGGTCGGCTCGATATTCTGGTGAACAATGCGGGCGGCGGCGGTGGTAACGGCTCGATCGAGCAGCTGACCCCGGCGGCGGTGGACAGCCTCTTCGCGGTGAATGTAGTCGCGCCGCTGTTCATTTCGCAGCGGGCGATACCGTTGCTGCGCGATGGCGGTCGCATCGTCAATATCTCCTCGTGCGCACCGCGGGTGGCGGCACCATCCCAGGTGGCCTATGCGATGAGCAAAGGCGCGATCGATGTGCTCACCAAAACCCTTGCGGTACAGCTCGGTCCGCGCGGGATCACCGTGAACGCGGTGGCTGCCGGTGCGACCGAGACCGAGGGGATGGCCGCCTTCCTCGATGGGAATCCGCAGGTGCGGGCCAGTATCGGTGCGATGACCGCGCTGGGCCGGGTGGGGCAGCCTGCCGATATCGCGGATGTGGTGGCCTTCCTCGCGTCCGCGGACGCCCGCTGGATCACCGCCAATGTGGTCGATGTGAGCGGCGGCACCGCCATCAGCCCGGCCATCGGCGCCCGGTAGCCGTCCATCTGATAGCTCGGAGATTGCGGGCATACTGTGCATTGTGCAGTTCGGAATCCTCGGTCCCATCGAAGTCCGCCTGGCCGACGGGAGTCCGATCACGGTCGGCGGCCCGCAGGTGCGGGCGTTGGTGGCGCTGCTTGCGTTGGACGCCGGCCGCTTCGTGTCGCGAGATCGGTTGATCGACGGTCTCTACGGGGCGCGGCCACCCGCCAATGCCGGGCATGCTTTGCAGGCGCAGGTATCGCGGCTGCGTGGTGCGCTGCGCAGCGCGGGCAACCCTGAAGAGCTCATCGAGTCCTCGGCCGCCGGGTACCGATTGACCGTGCCACCGGTGGACGTCGACGCCCACCGGTTCGTCCAACTCGCACACGACGGCCGAAAGACCTTGCACGACAAGGAGTTCGCCACTGCTGCCGTCTTGCTGGACGAGGCTGCGCGGCTGTGGCGCGGCCCGGCCCTCGCCGATGTGGCGGATGCGCCTTTCGCCGCGGTGCAGGCCGCTCGGCTCACCGAGGTGTGGCTCGCGGCGCTGGAGGATCGCGCGGCGGCGGCGGTGGCGCTGGGCGATCACCGTGCGGCGCTGGGCACGCTGCCCGAAATCGTTGCGGCACATCCACTTCGCGAGCGGGCGCGGGCTCTGCTGATGCGGGCGCTGTATGGGGCGGGGCGGCAGGCGGAGGCACTGGCGCTGTTCGAGCAGGGGCGCGAGCTGCTCGCCGAGGAACTCGGTGCCGACCCGTCGGCGGAATTGGCGCAGGCGCATCTGGCGATCCTGCGCGCGGATGCCGCACCGGAACGTGCGGTCCGGCGGCTGCCGACGCCGTTCACCGGATTCTTCGGGCGCGATGCGGAATTGGCGCGGGTAGCGCTGCTGCTCGCGCGGACCCGGCTGCTGACACTGACCGGTCCCGGCGGGACCGGCAAGACGCGATTGGCTTTGGAAGTCGGCGCTCGCACCGAGGGGCCGGTGTGCTTCGTGGACCTGGCCCCGCTGGTGGACGGGGCGCAGGTGGTCCAGGCGGTGGCCGCGGCGTTGGGTGGGCGCGAGAGCGCCGGGCGCGCCCCGGGGGAGCTCCGCGATGTCGAGAGCCGGGTGCGCTCGATGCTCGCCGAACGACCGCAGCTGATCATTCTCGACAATTGCGAGCACCTGATTCTCGACACCGCCCGCCTGCTGCACCGGCTGCTGCTCGACTGCCCCGGGTTGCGCGTGCTGGCGACTAGCCGAGAACCCTTGCGGATCACCGGCGAAACCGTTTTCCCCGTCGGGCAATTACCCGTCGCCGCTGCCGATGCCCCCCTGGCCGAGCAGCTCGACTGCGCGGCCGTTCGGTTGTTCGCCGATCGTGCCGCCGCCGCGCGACCCGGATTCGCCGTGGATGCCGCGACGATCGGCGAGGTCCGGCGCGTGTGCGCCCGCCTCGACGGGTTGCCGCTGGCCCTCGAACTCGCCGCCGCCCGGCTGCGCACCCTCGAGCTCGACGAGCTCGACGCGCGCCTCGGCGACCGCTTCCGATTGCTCGCCCGCGGTGACCGCACCGCCGAGCCGCGCCATCGCACCTTGCAGGCAGTGGTCGACTGGAGCTGGGCACTCCTGGCCCCGGCCGAACAGGCACTGGCCCAACGGTTCTCGGTCTTCGCGGGCGGAGCCACCGCACGGACCGCGCGCGATATCTGCGATATCGACGATGCCGATGAACTGCTCGACGACCTGGTCGACAAATCATTGGTGGAGGTGACCGGCGGCCGCTACCGAATGCTGGAGACCATTCGTGAATTCGCGCGGCGGCAGGCGATCGACTCGGGCGAGCAGCAGCGGCTGCTCGACGCGCACGCGCGGTACTTCACCGACCTCGCCGAGCGCGCCGACCCGCTGCTGCGCGGGGCCGACCAGCTGGATTGGCTGGCAAGGCTGGCCGCCGACGACGGCAATCTGCAAGCGGCGCTGCACTGGGCGGCGCGTTCCGATCCGCCACTGGCACAACGGCTTATCGCCGCCCTGGCCTGGTACTGGTGGTTGAGCGGCCGCCCCGGTGACGCCGTCGAAATAGCCGAACAGCTTCTGCCCCAACTCGATCCGTCGTCCGTCGAGGACTACGCGCTGTGCGCGGCGGTGGCGGCGCGGGGCGGTGGCGAGTCGCGCGCGGCCGTCGAACGCGCGGCCGCGGCGGTATCGGAGTCCCGAAACCCGTTGCGGCGACCGCATTTGGTGTTTCTGCTCGCCATCGCGGGCGGTATGGCCACCGTCGATCCGGATCGCTCGCGTCTGCTCTTCGGGCCGGACGTGTGGTCGCGGGCCTTCCTGCGCCTGGGGGATGGGCTGCACCTGTTCATGTCCGGGCGTATGCACGACTCCGAGACCGAATTCCGCAGTGCCCTTGATGATTTCCACGCAACCGGTGACCGCTGGGCGATCGCCACGGCGCTGGACAAACTCGCGGCGGTCGCCGACTGGCGTGGCGATCGACCGGCCGCCTTGGCCTTGATCGATGAGGCAGTGCAGCGCTATACCGAGCTGGGCACCGTCGACGACACCGCCGATCTGCTCAACCGTCGCGGCGACATCCTGGCGGGCAGTGACCCCGACGCCGCCCGCGCCGCCTACGAACGTGCCGCCGATCTTTCCGGCTCGGTGGGTGCGACGGATATGCGCGCCAATGCGATTCGCGGGCTCGGCGATTTGGACCGGGCCGACGGAAACATGTCGAGTGCGCGGGAGCAATATGCCGCGGCCCTGAATCTGGTGGCCGAAGGCTCGGTGGGGGCGGTCGAGGCCCGCGCCCGCGCGCTCATCGGCCTGGGCTGGGTCGGCGCCGCCGAAGGTGACCTGGCGGCGGGACGCGCCGCCCATCGCACGGCTTTCGAACTCGCCCACCGCCACCAGCTGCGACCGGTGGCGGCCACGGCCGTCGAGGGCCTGGCCGGAGTGGCCGCCACGTGCGGCGACGCGGAACGCGCGGCCCACCTGCTCGGTGCCGCCGAGGCGTTGCGCGGTCTGCGCTCCACCGGCGACGGCGACCTCGCTCGCATCACCGCTGAAACCCGCTCCGCCCTGGGCGAATCCGGCTTCCTCGCGGCCTTCGGGAGGGGCCGCGAATACTCCGTCGAACAGGTGGTCGCGCTGGTCGGTGAGTGACGGTGAGCCGATGGTGAGCCCGCGGTGAGCGAGCCCCGCGAAGCTCCTTTCCATGACCGAGACACCGCAGTTCGCCAACAAGACCGTCCTCATCTCCGGTGCCAGCGTCGCCGGTCCCGCCCTCGCCTACTGGCTGACCCGCTACGGCTTCACTGTCACCATCGTCGAGCAGTCGCAGACGCTGCGCGAGGGCGGCTACAAGGTCGATATCCGCGGTGTGGCAATGGATGTCGTCGACCGCATGGGTCTGCTGCCGCAGTTGCGCGGCGCCTCTACCGATATGCGAGGGGGCGCTTGGGTCGACGCGTCCGGCAAGGCCGTCGCCACGCTGGGCCCCGAGCTGATCGGTCTGCGCTCGCCCGGCGATGACGAGGTGCTGCGCGGCGACCTCGCCCGCATCCTCTTCGATGCCACCAAGGGGGAGGTCGAGTACCTGTTCGGCGATTCGATCACGGAGCTGACCCGGCACGACGACGGCGTTACCGTCGGTTTCCGCAATGCCGCCACGCGCGTCTTCGACCTGGTCATCGGTGCCGACGGGATGCATTCGGCGGTGCGTCGCATCGCATTCGGTCCCGAGGAGCAGTTCGTCCGCCACACCGGCATGGCGGTCTGCGCGTTCTCGGTCCCCAACGCCCTCGGCCTGGACCGCTGGGAATTGGTCTACCCGACGCCCGGCAAGGTCGTCCAGCTCTACAGCACCCAGCACGGCACCGCCAAGGCCCAGTTCATTTTCCCGGTCCCCGACCAGCTGCCTGACCGCCGCGATGTCGCCGCGCAGCAGCGTCTCGTCGCGCAGACCTTCGCCGATGCGGGCTGGGAAGCGCCGAACCTGTTGTACGCCATGCCCGAATCCCCCGACTTCTACTTCGACACCGTCAGTCAGATCCACCTCGATCGCTGGTGGGACCACCGCGTGGCCGTCGTCGGTGATGCCGCCTACTGCCCGTCCCCGCTGTCCGGCCAGGGCACCAGCATGGCGCTCGTCGGCGCATACGTCCTGGCCGGTGAACTCCGTGCGGCGCGGGGCGACCACCACGTCGCCTTTCCGCGCTACCAGCAAGCCATGAGCGACTACATCTCCCGCAACCAAACCCTCGGCTGGTCCAACGCCACCCAGATGGTCGCCGCCGACCGCCGCGCCATCCGCACCCAGACCACCATGCTCCGCATGCTGCGTCATATGCCCTGGAAGGGGCTGGCTCTGCGCCCTATCATCAAACCGATCGAGCGCGCCGCCAACGCCATCACGCTGGCGGACTACTGATCGCGAGCAGCCTCACTTCGTCGACGAGGAGCTCGTGTCACACCCGCGAGCGCTACGTCGTCGATCAATCAGCAACCACGACAACGACGAACGAGGATTGAGAATGTCTATCGAAAACCTACGCACCGCGGTCCGCGGCGGTGTGCTCCTACCGGGCGACGCCGATTTCGATCAGGCGGCGCGACCATGGAACTCTGCCATCGCGCAGTCCGTGGCCGGCGTCGTCGAGGTCGCCGACGCGCTGGACGTCGCGGCGGTGCTCGACTACGCCCGCCGGGCGGGCCGGCCTGTGGTGACGCAGCCGACCGGGCACGGTGCGACCGGCGACATCGATGGTGCAATCCTGGTGCGCACCAAGCACTTCCACACTGTCGACATCGATCCCGGACAGCGTGTGGCGCGGGTGGGCAGCGGCGTGCATTGGGGACAGGTGCAGGCAGCGGCGGCCGGGTGCGGGCTCACCGGGCTGGCCGGGAGCAACCCGGTCGTGGGCGTGACCGGATACACCCTGGGCGGCGGATTCGGCTGGTTCGCCCGAAAGTACGGGTGGGCCGCGAACGCGGTGCGTGCGATCGAGATCGTCGACGCCGCCGGACGTCCGCAGCGCGTCACCGCCGACTCCGACCCGGACCTGTTCTGGGCATTGCGTGGCGGCGGTGGCGATTTCGCGATCGTCACCGGTCTCGAGTTCGAATTGTTCGCACTGCCCCGCCTCTACGGCGGGCGGGTGATGTGGCCCGCCGACCGGACCCGCGCGGTCTTCGACCTGTTCACCGAGCTCACCACCGACGCACCCGCCGAACTGTCAGTGTGGTTGCAGCGCTACCAGATTCCCGGCGCCGCACCGACCGTCGCCATCGACTTCGCCTACCTCGGCGATCCCGCCGACGGACGGCACCTGACCCGCAGGCTCGACACGATCGACGGTATTCTCGCCGACACTCGCGGCGAACTCAGCCCCGGCGAGATCGGCAAGATCACCGCCGAACCCACCGACCCCAGCCCGTCGCTCTCACGCGGCGAACTACTCACCGATCTCGATGACGCAGTCGTGAAGACCCTCATCGAAGCACCCGTCGCGCCGCTGCTCAACGTGCAGATCCGCGGCCTGGGCGGCGCGCTGGCCCAGCACCGCCCCGACGGCGGCGCCCGCGGCGCGGTCACCGAGCCCTACGCGCTGTACCTGCTCGGCCTGGGCCTACCGCACCTGCTCGGCCCCATCGGTGATCGATTCGACGAGATCATCAGCGCCCTCGGCACCCACATCACCGGCACCAAGCCCTACACCTTCCTCGCCCCCGGTGAGTCCGCCACCGCAGCCTTCGACCCGAACACCCTCGCGCGACTGCGGGACATCAAGCGAAACCGCGACCCCCACAACATCATCCGCGCCAACTTCCCAGTTCTCGGCTGACCTCCAGCGCCGTCCACCCCCAGGATGACGGCTTCCGCTCAGGCGTATGAGCCCGGTCGAGATGGCCTGATCGCCTACCTACCTAGTCGCCGACTCGGCTACGTATCTAGGTAGGAATCACCGACGCGGATGCCGGTGTGTGGATGGAAATCTCGTTGTCAGCAAGCGAGCACGACTTGCCGGACACGAGGAGGAACACCATGATCGCGGCACCTGATGAGGCGGTGGAACCAGAGCTGGCCACTCCGGCGCGTATTGCTCGTGCCACTGTGTTGGCGGCCGCGACATTGACGGTGATGGGTCCGGCGGTTATCGCGCCGAGCTTGCCGGGGATGCGGGAGGCGTTTTCGGCGGTGGCAGGTGCGGATGTGCTGGTCCGGCTGGTGTTGACGGTCACGTCGCTGGCGATCGGGCTCAGCGCGCCGCTGGCGGGCATGGCTGCGGACCGGATCGGGCGGAAACCACTGTTGGTGGGCAGTCTCGCGCTGTACGCGGTGGCCGGAGTGGCCGGGTTCTTCGTCGAGGGCATCGGTGTGCTGCTGGTGACCAGAGCCATGGTGGGTGTCGCGGTCGGCGGAATTATGACTGCGGTCAGTGCCATCATCACCGACTGGTTCCAGGGACCCAAGCGGGCGAGTTTCCTTGGGCTGCAACAAGCTTTCGCCAGCATCGGCGGCGTCGTGTTCTTGCCGCTGGCGGGTCTGCTGGCCGCGTCCAACTGGAAGTTGCCGTTCTGGATCTATGGTGTCGGCGCGGTGATTCTGCCGTTCGCGCTACTCGCTTTGCGAGAACAGCAGCGCGACAAGGTATCCGGACCAGCTAGCGGCAACACCGCGGGTTCGCGGTCACCGATCTTGCGGCCGATCACCGGGCTCTACCTACTCGCCTTCTTGGTGACCCTCGCCTTCTATATGGCCCCCACGCAGTTGCCGTTCCTGCTGGCGCAACTGCATATCGGTCCGGCCTTGGTCGGTGCGGTGATCGCCGCGACCACGGTCAGCAGTGTCGCCGGCGCACTGAGTTTTCCGGCGCTGCGGGGCCGCTGGTCCCCCAGTGTCCTCACCGCCGCGAGCATCGCGCTGCTCGGTGCCGGGTGGATCCTGGTCGGCACCGCTGGGGCGGTGGCGCAGGTGGTGGTCGGGCTACTCGTGGGTGGGTTCGGTGTCGGTCTGGCAGTCCCGAACCTGAATCTGCGGTTGAGCGAGCTCGCACCGGCCGCCACTCGTGGGCGGATCCTCAGCGGCCTGGTTACCGCGATCTTCTTGGGCCAGTTCGTTTCTCCGTTGATCCTCGCGCCGCTGATCCACGCCACCAGCATCGGCGGCGCGTTCCTCTGGAGCGGGATCGTCATGACTCTAGGCGCGGTGATCGCGCTGCCTCTACTCCGTAATGCCAAGTAACACCGACGAATTCACCACCAACCACCGAGTCCCAAGCCTGCGGCTCACTTGAATGAAGGATGAAAGACATGATCTACCACGGCAACCGTTTCACCCTCCGTGCCGACGCCACCCCCGAGGCGATCGAAGCAGCCCTCGAGAGCCTGCGTAACCAGGGCCGGGTGATTCCGTCGGTGAAGTCGTTCGTGGTCGGCCCCGACTTCGGTGGCGAATACCAGTGGGGCGCGGTGTTCGTCATCGAGGACCTGGCAGGTTACTGGGAGTACCTGATCCACCCGGCCCACCGCAACACCGACCGTGTCGGTCTGCCCCTGGTCGACAAGTTCGCCTCCTTCGACATCACCGACGACGAGGATCCGGCGATGGCGGAGAAGATCGCCGAACTGCACCAGCGCCGCTACGACAGCGACCCGGAACTGACCCAGCTGGTCTCCGACCTCGGCGAATACAGCGGCAGCGCCGCACCCGGACACCACGGCGAGAAGTAACCACCCGATCCAAACACAACCCCCTGCCGGACAGCCTGTCCGACAGGGGGTTTCGTGCTGCTAGGTCGTGATGTTGAACATCCAGCTGATCCCGAACTGGTCCACGAGCGAGCCCGCCTCGTCGCCCCACACCTGCGCTTCGAGGGGCAGTGTGACGGTGCCGCCGACCGAAAGCTTCTCGAAGTAGCCGCGGAGTTCGGCGGCGTCACCACCGACGAAGACCGCAACGTTGTTGCCTGGCCGATAGGGCGGGTGGTCGGGCCGGTCGTCCGGGAAGTCCCATCCCATCAGCGTGTAACCGGCCGGCGTGTCGAGCCGGGCGTGCATGACGCTGTCAGCGCTGGGTGCTTCGGGTGAGCCGAAGTCCGCGACCGTTCCGACCGCCAACTCACCGCCGAAGACCTCCCGATAGAACTCCATCGCTTGCCGAGCGTTGCCGTTGAACACGATGCACGGATTGACTCCAGAACTCACGTGACGCTCCCTCATGACGCGACCGATCGGGCCTTCCGACGGTCACCGAGCCAGCCTTTCAAGTAATCACGACACCTCCTGTCGCGTTTATTGGTAGAACCTTGGTCGGCGACAGTGCTGCCGAGCGTGTCGGACTTGCTGTCCCAGTTGCCTACCCGTCGGTCCGGCGCCGCTCGGCGGATTCGATGAGGTCGCGACCGACGTCGCCGAGGAATTGGGCCATGGCGCGCAGGCGGACACCGGCCGGGGTGCTCGGGCCGAGGGTGTCTGCGCCGTCGCGAGCGCCGGCGGCGACCTGGACGTTCAGTTGTGCGCTGGCGAGCATCGCTCGGTACCAGACGTCTTCGTCGATGACGTAACGGTCGCGCCGGCCGTCGGAGTCGCGTTCGCGGCGGATCAGTTCCTGCGCTTCGAGGTAACCGACGGCTTTGGAGATCGATGCGGGGCTGACCTGGAGTCGGCGGACCAGTTCGGCGGAGGTGAGGCTGCCGCTGTCGGTGGCGTATAGGCAGGCGAGCACGCCCGCCATCATGTGGGGGATGCCGGAGTTGTCCAGCAGGGTGGTGAAGTGCGCGGTGAAGTCGCGCACCGCCTCGGGATCGCGTCCGTCCGGATCACGGCGAGACTGGGGAATCGGTTGGGGTGAACGATGATTCCGGCGCGCACGGAGTCCGGTCGCGTGATGTGCCCGGTCGGCTCGATAGTCGTGGGGTCCGCCGTTGCGCATCACTTCCCGGGTGATGGTCGAGGTGGGCCGTTGCAGGCGCTTGGCAATCGCGCCGTAGGACAGGTTCTCCGCGAGCCCGGCGGCGATCTGCCGACGGTCCTGCTGCGTCAGTCGGCCGCCGGGCATGAGCTCCTCCTCTGGTTCGGGGCTACCAGACTGCCGCTTGGCTCGAGTCATTGCAACATTCTTGCGACAGGTCATGCATTCATCGGCAATATCATTGCAACGATTACAGCCAATTAAGCTGCGAATATGCATATTTCGGTGATGTCATTCGATTGACGATATTGTGAACGCAACATAGCTTTTCTCTCATCGCGAAGATGAATCCGACCTGAAGGAGAGCGTGATGACCATCAACTTGAACACCGGGACCGCCGCAGTGCAGAGCGTCCTGAAGCGGGCGGTGACTGAGAACGGCTACCCCGCCATGTTCGCCGAGATCCGCGACCGCAAGCAGACCTGGTTCGATTCGGCCGGCGCCGCCGACCTGAGCTCTGATCGTGCCCCGCAGCAGGGAGATCACTTCCGAATCGGCAGTGTCACAAAGACTTTCACTGCCACGATCGTGTTGCAGCTGGTAGCGGAGTACCAGCTTGGTCTCGATGACACCGTGGAGAAGTGGCTGCCGGGTCTGGTCCGCGGCAACGGGCATGACGGTACCCGGATCACCATCCGTCAGCTGCTCGGTCACACCAGTGGGATCTTCGGCTACACCCTGGACGAGACCATGATCGAGCTGTTCTATAGTCCGGCCATGCTGGAGCACCGATTCGATGTCTACCGGCCGACGCAGCTGATCGACATCGCCACCTCGCATCCGGCCGACTTCGAACCGGGTACCGAGTGGGGCTATTCGAACACCAACTTCGTGCTCGCCGCGATGATCATCGAGCGGGTGACCGGGCAGTCCTATGCCGACGTGCTGGATCAACGGATCGCCCGTCCGCTGGGACTGACCGGTACCTATGCGCCGGGCGGTGAAACCGAGATCCGAGGACCGCACGGCCGGACCTACTCGAAACTGATGCTCCCCGAGGCCGACGCACCCGTGCATGACGTGACCGAGCTGAGTGCGACCTACGGCTTCGGTGTCGGCGAATTGATTTCCACCGCAACCGATCTCAACACCTTCCTCAGTGCGCTGCTGTCCGGTCGGTTGTTGCCGCCGGCACAGCTGGACGAGATGCTCACGATGACCCCGGTGCCCGACGGCAGATGGCTCGACGGCTACGGTTACGGTCTCGGCATCTCCTCGGTGACGCTACCCAACGGGACGACCGTCTACGGTCACGGCGGGATGATCACCGGCGCTTGGTCCTACCTGTACGGCACGCGTGACGGGCAGCGCGTCGTGACCCAGAACGTCAACGGAGACTGGGGAATGCCACCGCTGGATATCTTCCCCGAGCTGCTCGAGGCGGCTTTCCGCCCGCATGCCTGAGTTCGAAACCCTGACGCCGTCGGCAACCGATCGACTGTGCCAACCCACCGCTATGCCAGCGGGACGCCACAGTGATTCGACCGGCGATGGCGCACTACTGTTCAGGTGATAGCGCACGAGTCCGCGATGTGGTGGCAGGTGCTTTTTGCTGTTCCAGCAAGACCTGCCGCACACGTCCGGGCGAAGCGATCAGATCGTGTTGCGCTCCGGCTCGATGTGGGAGGTTGACGACTGTGAACCAATTGTCTAGTGCGACATCACCTTACCTGCTTCAGCATGCCGACAATTCGGTGGATTGGCGAGAGTGGGACGCCGCTGCGCTGGCCGAGGCGGCGGCGCGGGACGTGCCGATCCTGCTGTCGGTCGGATACGCGTCTTGTCACTGGTGTCATGTGAGTTGCGAAGTGCCGTAGTCTTCGAGAAGTGTTGCTACCTGCGGAGATGTGACGCAACCCGACGAGATTCCTCGGCTGTCGATGGTGCCGTCCTCTCCGGTGGACACGGAGAGTGTGGCCTGTAGTTCGTATCGACACCGCAGAGCAAGTCGCCGACATGATCACGTTGGGCGAGCCGCGTCGGCGATCCGGACGCCGAGGTCGTCGAGTTCGTCGAGGACTGCGCCGGCGCCCCAGATCTGGTTGCGTTTCCGATCGGTGAGCGGCCGTAGTACACCAGCTTCGGTCAGGCGGTCGATTGCCGCGAAAACACTGCTGCGAGAAGCGTTTGTCAGGGCTTCCGCCTCTTCGGCGGACAGGATCGGGTGGGCAGGTAGGTGTCCGAGTAACGCGGCGGCGGCGCTGCCAGCGCGCACGCCGCCGAGCAGGTCACGCCACTCGCGAGGGATCTCGTCGCGCAGCCGCTCGGCTGTCGTTCGCGACTGTGCCGCCGCGATTGCCGCACATCGCGCGAAATCCGAGATGAGTGGCCGCACGTCACCTGTCCGGTAGAGCGTGAGCAGCTCGAAGTAGCGGTCGCGCCGGGCTACCAGTGCCGACGCGAGCGGAACCACCACCAGTGTGGTTACGCCACGCAACCGCAGCACACTGTTGATGAGCGCCCGCCCGATCCGGCCGTTGCCGTCGGTGAACGGATGGATGGACTCGAATTGCGCGTGCGCGAGCGCCGCTTGCGCGAGCGCCGACAGATCGCTCCGGTTGACGAACGTCTCTAGATCGGCCATGTAGTCAGCCACGGTGTCCGGTGGTGGCGGAATGTAGAGCGAACCACGCGGCGAATGGTCGCTGCCGCCAATCCAGTTCTGCAGGTCCCGGAAGCGCCCTGCATGCATGTGTTCGTACTTGTCGTCGGCCATGAGAATGCGGTGCGCGGCAAGGAAATTCGGTATGGTGACCCGACGCTCCCGGGAGGCGGAGCCAATCAGTGCGTCCAGCGCGTCTGTTGCGGCGGCCATCGCCACCGCCGAAGGGTTGCTCCGAATGCCGTGTAGCGCGCGAGCGTAGTCGTCGAGATCGGCGTCGATGGCTTCGATCTTCGACGATGCCACCGACTCGGTGCGTAGTAGCAGTAACCCCAACGCCTCGAGCTGGTCCCCGTGCGCGGCGTCCAACACCGCGATCTCCCGAACCGCCGCCTCCAATTCGGCCGACAGCGCAGCATCGATGTCAACTGCCTGTCTGGCGATCCTTGGTGGCAGGGACACCTCGATCTCCCGCAGCATCCGATCGTCCCGGGTGCCGCCGCGATGCGTCTGCTGCCACGCTCGCCGCTCCCGGGTGTGCGCGGGCCACTTTGTCGACACAGACGCCTCCTAACCCGGAAATTCCGCAACCTTAGTCCGATTTAACCCCATAACTCGGACTAACGCAACGATCAATCCGAGTTAACCCCGGACGCGAGATGACGAGTAAGGATCGGGTTTCCGTGCACCCCGGTATGGCAGGCTGGAAGCGTGAACCAATTGGCCGCTGCGACATCTCCCTACCTGCGTCAGCATGCCGACAACCCAGTTGATTGGCGGGAGTGGGATGCCACTGCCTTGGCGGAGGCGGCGGAGCGGGATGTGCCGATCCTGTTGTCGATCGGGTACGCGTCTTGTCACTGGTGTCATGTGATGGCGCACGAGTCGTTCGAGGATGTGGCGACTGCGGAGTTGATGAACGAGAACTTCGTTTGCATCAAGGTGGATCGGGAGGAGCGGCCTGATCTGGATGCGGTGTACATGAATGCGACCGTGGCGATGACGGGGCAGGGTGGGTGGCCGATGACGTGCTTCCTTACGCCGGAGGGGGAGCCGTTCTACTGCGGGACGTATTACCCGAAGGTGGCGCGGGGTGGGATGCCGTCGTTCACGCAGGTGCTCACCGCGATCACCGAGACCTGGCAGCAGCGGCGCGATGAGGTGCACAAGGCGTCGGCGCAGGTGACCGAGGCGTTGCAGGCGCAGGCGGCGGGGCTGCCCGACTCCGATCTCGCGATCACTGCGGAACTGCTCGATCATGCGGTTGCCGCGGTGCTGCGGGACGAGGATCCGAAGCATGCGGGATTCGGTGGGGCGCCGAAGTTTCCGCCGTCGGCGCTGTTGGAGGGGCTGCTGCGCAGCTGGGAGCGCAGTGGTGATCCGGCTGTGCTCGCGGCGGTGAATCGTACGGCCGAGGCGATGGCGCGTGGCGGCATCTACGACCAGTTGCGTGGTGGTTTCGCGCGCTACTCCGTCGATCCGGCCTGGGTGATACCGCATTTCGAGAAGATGCTGTACGACAATGCTCAATTGCTGCGGGCGTACGGGCATTTGGCGCGGCGATCGCCGGAGTCGTCGGCGCACCGGGTTACTCGCGAGACCGTTCAGTTCCTGCTCGATGATCTGGGTACCGAGCAGGGCGGCTTCGCCTCTGCCCTCGACGCCGATACGCATCTCGAACCCGGCCAGCCCGGCGTGGAGGGCGCGACCTACGTCTGGACGCCCGCCGAGCTGGTCGGTGAAGTCGGTCCGATCGACGGCGCTTGGGCCGCAGAGTTTTTCGGAGTGACGACCGGTGGGAACTTCGAGCAGGGCACCTCGGTGCTCACCCGATACACCGATCCGGCACCCGCAGACATCGATCGGCTCGACCGCGTCACCGCTGCGCTCCGCAAGGCGCGCGACGGCCGCCCGCAACCGGACCGCGACGACAAGGTGGTCACCGCGTGGAATGGCATGGCGATCACGGCGTTGGCCGAGGCGGGTGCCGCACTGGGTGAAGACGACTGGGTGGCCGCCGCGGTCCGCTGCGCGCGATTCCTGTTGTCCGAGCACGTGATCGACGGCCGCGTGCGTCGCGCCTCACTGAACGGCGTCGCCGGAGCGTCGCCCGGCGTGCTGGAGGACTACGCCTGGCTCGTCACCGGCCTGTTCGCCCTGCATCAGGCCACCGGCGAGCTCAGCTGGCTCGACGAGGCACAACGGTTGCTGGACAAGGCAATCCAGCACTTCGCCGACCCCGGCGTCCCCGGCAGCTGGTACGACACCGCCGACGACGCCGAAACCCTGGTCGCCCGTCCCCGCGACCCGGTCGACGGCGCCACCCCGGCGGGCGCGTCCGCCCTCGCCGAAGCGTTGCTCACCGCGGCCGCCGCCAGCGATCCCGACCGCGCCGTTCCCTACTTCTCCCTGGCCGAACAGACCCTCCAGCGTGGCGCAGTCGTCCTGGCCCGCGCCCCGCGCTCCGCGGGCCAGTGGCTCACGGTCGCCGAGGCCGCGCTCCGCGGACCCCTCCAGGTCGCCATCGCCACCGAAACACCCGGCGAGCCAAGCGAACTGCTCGCCACCGCCCGTGCCACCGCCCCCGGCGGCACGGTAATCCTTGCGGGCCTGCCGAATTCGGCACCCTTGCTGGCTGACCGCCCGCTACTGGGCGGCGAGCCCGCCGCCTATGTCTGCCGCGGCACGGTCTGTGACCTCCCGGTGGCGACATCGGCTGAACTACGCGCATCCTTGGAACGGACATAGGCTCGGAAGCCGACCGGGCTCAGTCGGTTTCCGTTGCGGCGGTGCGGACTTCGACTACTCCGCTGCGGTCGGTCGTCGGATCTGCGGTGCCGCTCGGCGCGGCGGCCGACGCACCGTTGGTACTCGGTTCGGCGGGGTCGAGGTCGGTCCAACAGGCCGTCGGCTTCTTCATCCCGCGCAGCAGAATCGTCTCGTACAGCGTCCATTTCGCGCGTTCGTGCGGTGCGGCGTCCTCGATGGCGGACCCGCTCACCAGGATTCGGCGCGGCACCTCTTTCGCCTCGGTGGTGAGGCGGGCGGCCTCGTTGACGGCGTCCCCGATGACGGTGTACTCCAGCCGCGTGTCCGAGCCGATATCGCCCGCGAAGACCAAACCGTGCGCGACGCCGATGCCGATGTCGAGTTCGCCCGCCGCGACCACCTCGTCCCGGATTCGCCGCGCCGCGCGTAGTGCGGGAGTCGCGTTGTCGCGCAGGGCGATCGGCGCGCCGAAGATGCACAGCGCCGCGTCGCCCTCGAACTTGTTGACCAGCCCGTTGTTCTCCTCGGTCGCGGCGACGACGGTCGCGAGCAGCCGGTTCAGCTTGGCGACGAACTCCTCCGGCGGCAGTCCGGTGGACAGTTCGACCGAGCCGGTCACGTCGACGAACAGCGCGGTCACCACCCGCACATCGCCGGTCAAGTCCAGCCCGCCGGCCAGCGCGCGCTCGGCCACCTCGGCGCCGACGTGCCTGCCGAATACGTCGCGCATCCGTTGGCGCTCACGCAGATTCGCGACCAGCTCGTTGACCGAGTTCTCCAACCGCCCGATCTCGCTGGTGCTGCCCACCGGGACGCGCACGTCGAGATCGCCCTTGGTGATGCGATCCAACGCCAGCCGCAACGTGCGCATCGGCGTGGCCACCGCGCGGGCCAGGAACGCCGTCGCCAGCGCGCCGACGCCGAGACCGACCACCGAAAGATAGATGGCGGTGCGCACGCGATCGGCCGGATCGGCCACCGGATTGCCGAGCACCACGATCAGCATCAGCATCGGCAACGCCGCCGCGACCGCCCAGCTCACCACGACCCGGACCAGCACCGAGGAACTCCAGTGCATGGTCGGCCCGAGCACCGCGGCCACGATCGGAATGGTCGGCCGGATGAGCCGATCGACGATGAGGAAGGTCAGCCCCACCGATTCGATCCCGCCGAAGGTGAACAGCGCCGCGATCACCGCAGGATCGTTGTCCGGCGTCAACCGGATGAGCGACAGGGTCGCGACGATGACGCCGGTGATCCACACCGCGAGCGCGCGGGTGGTGATGGTGATCGGCAGCCGGAGCAGCTGCCGCGCTTCCTCCTCGGTAGGTTTACGCCCCTGATCGAGCCAGCCGAAATGGTACGACCGGTCCCGGATCGCGAGCGCGACCCCGGCCAGGAAACCGAGCGTGGGATAGATGCCCGCCAGCGCGACATGCCGGAGCCAGTCGGGACCGAGCCTGCTCAGCGACCCGCTGAGCCACAGCTCCATGATGATGACGGCCAGACCGCTGAGATTGGCGGTGATCACCACCGCCGCGAGACCGGCGCGGGCCTTGAGTGCCCAGATGACCAGCCGGGCGATCATGCGACGCCACGAACGGCAGTGACTAGGAACACGAACGAGCAGCTTAGCCGTTCGCGCTGGTCATCGGAGGACGACGAGCCAGACCGCGACATAGTGGGTCAGCGCGGCGAGCACCGTCGCGGCGTGGAAGAACTCGTGATGGCCGAAGACGGTCGGCCACGGGTTGGGCCACTTGGTGGCGTAGAGGATCGCGCCGCCGCTGTAGAACAGCCCGCCGACCAGCAGCAGGATCAGCGGCGCGATGCCGATCTGACTGTTCAGCTGCCCGGCGACCGGCACGATCGCCCAGCCGAGCAACAGGTAGAGCGGAACGCCGACCCAGCGAGGAGCGGTGGGCCACAACAGTTTCAGCGCGACACCGGCCAGCGCGCCCGCCCACACCACGATCAGCAGCGTCTGCCCGGTGCGGCCGGGGAGGCCGAGCAGGGCGAACGGCGTGTAGCTGCCCGCGATGAACAGGAAGATCATCGAGTGGTCCGCCCGTTTCATCCGGATGCGGGCCTGCGCGGTGGGCCAGGTCACCCGGTGATAGACCGCACTGATGCCGAACAGGCCACACACCGTCAGCCCGTAGACGGCGGTGGACCAGCCCGCGGTGGCCGAAATGGTGGCCGCCTCGGCGACGAGCACGATGGCGGCGACGGCCGCAACGCCGACGGCCCAGGTATGGATCCAGCCGCGCATCCGGGGTTTGCCTAGCGCCTCGACCAGCGACTCGGACCTCGAGTCGTCGACCACTCCGGTGTCGGTGTCGCCGACCGATTCGGACACGAGCTACCTCCTGATTGAACCCACCGGTAACCTACGGAACCGTAAGTTACGGTCTCCCGCCACTGTACCGGGAGACCCGGTCGCTGCCAGGATCCCGCCGCTGAGGCGTAGGGTGGCCGCGTGGAGCTTCCGGTTCAGGTGCGGGGTTTGCCGTATCGCATCTACGAGGCCCGGCTCATGAAGCAGCTGGCCGGCAAACAACATCCCCGCCACGTCGCGGTGATGTGCGATGGTAATCGGCGGTGGGCGCGCGAGAACGGTTTCACCGACGTGAGCCACGGGCACCGGGTCGGCGCGGTGAAGATCGCCGAGCTGGTCGGCTGGTGTCAGGCCGAGGGCATCGAGATGGTCACCGTCTATCTGCTCTCCACCGAGAACCTGCAGCGCGATCCCGACGAGCTGGAGACCCTCTTCGAGGTGATCACCGACGTGCTCGAGGAACTGTCGGCCCCGGAACAGAATTGGGGCGTGCGGATCGTCGGCTCGCTCGACGGCTTCCCCGAGCTGATCGCCAAGCGGCTGCGCACGGCCGCCGAACGCACCGAGGGACGCGACGGCGTGCACGTGAACGTCGCGGTCGGCTACGGCGGCAGGCAGGAGATCACCGACGCGGTGCGCTCACTGGTCCGCCAGGAGATCGCGGCGGGGGAGACCGGCGAGGATCTCGTGCAGTCGATCACCGTGAACGCCATCGGCCAGCACCTCTACACCTCCGGCCAGCCGGACCCGGATCTGGTCATCCGCACCTCCGGTGAACAGCGACTCTCCGGATTCCTGCTGTGGCAGAGCGCATACTCGGAGATATGGTTCACCGAGGCATACTGGCCGGAATTCCGGCGCGTGGACTTCCTGCGGGCGCTGCGCGACTTCGCGGCCCGGCACCGGCGTTTCGGTCTCTGACCCTGTTCTACTGCGCGGTGGGTCATGAGTGACCTCGACAGCCGCTCCGGCGGCCACCGGGACGCGCCACCCACGGCGACGGAACCGGTGCCCTACATCAGCTACGAGGACTTCGGGCGGCGGTTCCTCGAATACGCCGCCACCGAGCAGCGCATCCTCGGCGCCTTCGACCAATTGACCGGCGCCGCCTTCGATTTCGGCCCGATCGGCGTCGGTCCGGGCCGGCTGGCGAAGGCGAGCGCACAGGTGCAACTCGGGCAGGCCGAGGTGCGCCGCGATATCGACGAGGTGATCTCGTTCGCGCTGAAGATCCCGCTGAGCGTCGACATGCTCATCGATCTCGCGCTGGACAAGCACCGGTTCGAGGTGGACGGCCATATCCATCTGCAGCTGACCGTCCGGGCCGCCGCGCCGCTGCGCGTGGTGATCGATATCGCGACGCCACGATCCAGCGACGTTCGGATCAATGTGGCCACCGGCACCATTCGCGGGCAACTCTTGCGCATCCTCGCCAGCGTCGATCAGGAGATCCGGCGTTTCGTCGCCCGCTATATCGCCAAGGAGATCCAGAAACCGCACATTGCCGCGGCCCGCGATATCAATGTGGCCAAACGCCTCGACGAGGCCTGGAAATTGTAAGCGGGATCACAATTTACGCAGTCGCAGTCTATTGATGCTGTGGTCGGCGTCCTTGCGTAACACGAGGGTGGCGCGAGGCCGGGTCGGCAGAATGTTCTCCACCAGATTCGGGCGGTTGGTGTTGTTCCAGATCTCCTGCGCGGCATGGGTCGCCTGCTCGTCGGTGAATCCGGAGTAGTGGTGGAAATGCGCGTTCGGGTTCGCGAAGGCGGTCTCGCGCAGCGCGAGAAACCTTTGCACGTACCAGTTCTCGATGTCCTCGATGCGGGCGTCGACGTAGATGGAGAAGTCGAACAGGTCCGACACCATCAGCCGCGGCCCGGTCTGCAGCACGTTCAGGCCCTCGACGATGAGAATGTCGGGCTGGTGCACGCAGTGGAACTTGCCGGGCACGATGTCGTAGGAGATGTGTGAGTACACCGGCGCACACACCTCGGCCGCGCCCGACTTCACCTCGGTGACGAATCGCAGCAGCTTGCGGCGGTCGTAGCTCTCCGGGAAGCCCTTGCGGTGCATGATGCCGCGGCGGGTGAGTTCGGCGGTGGGATAGAGGAATCCGTCGGTGGTGACCAGGTCCACCCGCGGATGGTGATCCCATCGGGCGAGCAGTGCCTGCAGCACGCGGGCGGTGGTGGATTTGCCGACCGCGACGCTGCCCGCCACACCGATCACGAACGGCACCTGCTGATCGGGGTGCGTCTCGCCGAGGAAGGTTGCGGTCGCGGCGAACAGTCGCTGGCGCGCGGCCACCTGCAGATGGATGAGGCGAGCGAGCGGCAGATACACCTCCGCGACTTCTTCGAGGTCGATCTGTTCGCCGAGACCGCGCAGGCCCCTCAGCTCTTCCTCGGTGAGCACCAGCGGAGTCGACTTACGCAGTGTGCGCCACTGTTTCCGGTCGAATTCCACATATGGACTGGGCTCGCTCATTCGTGCCACTTACCCGACGCTCCAGTTCGGCAAACGCGTACACATACCGTGCCGGCTCCGTGTGATTCGGTCTAACTCTCGCCGCATAGCCGAATTCTGCTCTGCGTCAACGGCGTGGAAAAAGCGGGGTACCGATATCGGGCTGACCCGGTCGACGCCGAGCGCTTTGCACCGGGCGAACGCAGGGTGGCGTCGCGTGTTTGTGCCGCGTCCGGGCTCCTGGTGAGCCGCTAAAGTCGATCGGATGGCAGCGCATCCACTGGTGACCGAGTACCTGCGGCTCGGCCTGGCATTCGACCGGCTCGAAGACGGGTTCGTCGACGCGTATACCGGTGATCCGGCCTTGCGCCGCGACGTCGCGAACGCTCCCGCGCCGGAGCCGCGGCAGCTCGCCCGCCGGGCGGCCGAACTGCGTGCCGGGTTGGCCGACGCGGGACTGACCGTGGCGCGCACCGAATTCCTCGACGTGCACCTGCGTGCGCTGGAATGCTCCGGTCGCAAGTTCGCCGGTGACGACATCGGGTTCGTCGACGAGGTGCGCGCCTACTTCGACGTGGACATCACCCCGGGTGACGTCGAGGACTACCGCGACGCGCACCGGCAGATGGACGAGGTGCTCGCCGGT
Source organism: Nocardia sp. NPDC046473 (assembly GCF_040645995.1). Taxonomy (NCBI): domain Bacteria; kingdom Bacillati; phylum Actinomycetota; class Actinomycetes; order Mycobacteriales; family Nocardiaceae; genus Nocardia; species Nocardia sp. NPDC046473. The sequence continues at coordinate 570,169 of NZ_JBEYZJ010000003.1, read as the reverse complement.
GCGGGCCCGCTGGCCGAACGAGTGGCCGCGCATCGCAAGGCCGACGAGATCGCGCCGGAACGGTTGGCCGCCTGCGTCGAAGCCTTCTCCAGCGCCCTGCGCGAGCTGGTCCGCGACCGCTATCCGCTGCCCGACCACGAGCACGTCACCTACGAGGTGGTCGGCGACAAGCCCTGGTCCGGTTTCAACTACTACCTCGGCAACTACCACTCCCGCGTCGCGATCAACTCCGACCTCAAACAACACATGACGCACCTGCCGTCGCTGATCGCGCACGAGTCCTACCCCGGTCATCACACCGAGCACTGCCGCAAGGAGGCCGGACTGGTCGCGGCAGGCCAGGCCGAACAGACCCTGTTCGTCGTGAACACTCCGCAGTGCCTGATGGCCGAGGGCCTCGCCGATCTGGCCCTGCACGCCATCGTCGGCCCCGGCTGGGGCAAATGGGCCCAGGAGATCTACGCCGACCTCGGCCTGCGCTTCGACGGCGAACGGGCAGAACAACTTTCGACCGCCTCGGCCAAGCTGCTCAGCGTCCGTCAGGACGCGGCGCTGCTGCTGCACGATCAGCATCGCACCGAGGACGAGGTCGCCGAGTTCCTCCAGACCTGGAGCCTCGCCACCCCCGAACGCGCCCGCCAGTCCCTGCGTTTCCTGTCCTCCCCGCTATGGCGCGCCTACATCTCCACCTACGTGGAGGGTTACCGACTGCTCGGCGGCTGGCTGGATGGCGCCGCAGATGCGGACGACCGCGCCGACCGCTTCCGCCGGTTGCTGGACGAACCGCTGACGCCGGGTGCCCTCCGCCGCAACTGACCTCGTAACACGGATTCGCACCCGCCGCCGGGCAGTGGCGGCGGGTGCGAATGCCCGAGGGCGATGGCGCCGCGGTGTGTCGTACGGCGCGATCCCCTCCGGTTCGTGCCGGCCATCTGTTGAACCGGCGGAATCGGGTGTCTCGTTACGGCTCGCCGGGCCCCGAATCACGGTGCCCCGAGTGGTGGGGGTAAGGCGGGAGTCAGCTGTTGGTGAAGGTGATGCGCACCGAGATCGAGTCGCTCTCCAGCGCTTTCATGGTCCATTCCGCGGCGGATTCGGGGACGCGGCCCTTGGCGAAGCTGCGGGCGCGGGCGACCACGTCGTCCTCGGGGACGAAGGCGGCGGTGCCGGTGAACCAGCGTTTGCCTTGACGCAGGCGGACTTTCGGGTCGGCGACGATATTGCGGGCCCAGCCGGAGCGGCGGCCGTGCTGTGAAATGAGCCAGGCGCCTTGGTCATCCACCGAAACGGTGACCGGAACACGGCGCGGCTGACCGGTTTTCGCGCCGGTGGTCTCCAATTCGGCGAGCAGGGCCGAGCGGATGCCGATGCGGTCGAGCAGGCCGACGGCGGGGTTGGCCAGGTAGCGGCCGATGAGGCGTTCGCGGCGGAATTTGCGGACCGCCGCGCTGGTGCTGCGTGCACTCATGGCGAGCTCCTTGTGTCTCAGCGGTTTCCGCGCAGGATGACGCAGGTGGTGGTGGCGTGCGCGACCAGCCTGCCCTGTTCGTCGACGACGCGGCCCTCGGCGGTCGCGGTGGTGCGGCCGACGTGGATGGTGGTGCCGGTGGCGGTGAGTTTCTGGCCGTTGATGGGCACCGAGCGGATGTAGTTGACCTTCAGTTCCAAGGTGGAGTAGCCGACGCCCGCGTCGAGGGTGGAGTGCACCGCGCAGCCCATCACCGAGTCGAGCAGGGTGGCGCAGATGCCGCCGTGCGTGCTGCCGAGCGGGTTGGCGAAATCGGGACGGGTCCGCAGCGTGAACACCACCTTGCCCTGCTCGATCATGTCCACCTCCATGCCGAGCAGATCGCCGATGAACGGCGGGCGGTCCTTCATGGTCATTCCCAGGCGAAGCATCTCCAGGCCCGTCAGCTGCGCGAGATCGATCGTGGTCTCCGACATGAATCCGTCCTTTCGGTGAACCGATCGGTCCACATCTGTCATGATTGGAGCACGGACCGATCGGTTCATGCAACAGTGCGGGAGGAGAAGGTCCACGTGCGAGACCTGCGTGCCGCGCCGACGCCGCCGACAACGGGCGGAATCTCCGGTCGATCGCCGCTCGGTGGCATAAGTCACACTTATCCAGTGCTCGACCGTTCGACGGGCGCCGAAAACTTCGACCGGACAGGGGGTTCCCGATGACCACAGGCCCACGCGCTCGGCTGATCGAGAGCGCGATCGAGCTGGTCCGTGAGCAAGGCGTGGCAGGCGCGGGTCTGACCGCATTGCTCGACCGCGGCAAGGCGTCCCGCAATTCGCTGTATCAGCACTTCCCGTCCGGCAAGAGCGAGCTCGTCGCGACGGCCACCACCGTGGCCGGCGCCCGGCTCGCGACCGTGATCGAGAAGGTCACCGCCTCGCGTCCGCCGCAACGGTGGTTCGACGCACTGTTCGGCTGGTGGATCACCGCACTGGACACGAGCTCGTTCCGCACCGGCTGTCCGATCGTCGGCGCCGCGCTCGCCGAAGCCGAGCCCGATGTACAGGCCTCGGCCGGTGCGGTATTCGCCGACTGGCACGCAAGGCTCGGTATCGGGTTCGCCGACGCGGGCCTGCCGGTCGAGGCGGCGGACTCCTTCGCCAGCTTCGTGATCAGCGCGCTGGAGGGTGCGATCGTGCAGTCGCGCGCCATGAAATCCAGTCAGCCACTGGCCGACGCGCAAAAACACCTCTCGGTCCTGCTGGACCACTACCTCCCGGCCGCCGCCGACAGCTGACGAACCGCACACGCGTCGAGAGGCGGATGGCCCCGGAGTGGCCTGGAACCCCATGCTGAAGAGCACAATGCAGGCCCATAGACTGTGGCGGTGACGCAGACGACGGCCTCGGTCAATACTCAGTCTCTCGGTGAGCTCGATCCGGAGCTCGCCGCCGCGATGGCGGGTGAGCTCGCCCGCGAGCGCGACACCCTCGAGATGATCGCCTCGGAGAACTTCGTGCCGCGCGCGGTGCTGCAGGCGCAGGGCAGTGTGCTCACCAACAAGTACGCCGAGGGCTACCCGGGCCGGCGCTACTACGGCGGCTGCGAGCACGTGGATGTCGTCGAGACCCTCGCCCGCGACCGCGCCAAGGAACTCTTCGGCGCCGAATTCGCCAACGTGCAGCCGCATTCCGGCGCACAGGCGAACGCCGCGGTGCTGATGGCGCTGATGAACCCGGGCGACAAGCTGCTCGGCCTCGACCTCGCGCACGGCGGTCACCTGACCCACGGCATGCGGCTGAACTTCTCCGGCAAGCTGTACGAGACGCACTTCTACGGTGTCAGCAAGGAAGACCACCGCATCGACATGGACGAGGTGCGCACCATCGCGCTCGAGGCTCGTCCGAAGGTGATCGTGGCGGGCTGGTCGGCCTACCCGCGTCAGCAGGACTTCGCCGCGTTCCGCGCGATCGCCGACGAGGTGGGCGCCTACCTGTGGGTGGACATGGCGCACTTCGCCGGTCTGGTCGCGGCCGGCCTGCACCCCTCGCCGGTGCCGCACGCCGACGTGGTGTCCTCCACCGTGCACAAGACCCTCGGCGGCCCGCGCTCCGGCCTGATCCTGGCCAAGCAGGAGTTCGCCAAGAAGCTCAACAGCGCGGTGTTCCCCGGCCAGCAGGGCGGACCGCTCATGCACGCCATCGCCGCCAAGGCCGTCGCCTTCAAGATCGCCGCGGGCGGTGAGTTCAAGGACCGGCAGGAGCGCACGCTGTCCGGTGCGAAGATCCTGGCCGAGCGCCTGACCGCCGCCGACGTCAAGGGCAAGGGCGTCAGCGTGCTCACCGGCGGCACCGACGTGCACCTGGTGCTCGTCGACCTGCGCAACTCCGAGCTCGACGGCCAGCAGGGCGAGGATTTGCTGCACGAAATCGGAATCACGGTGAACCGCAACGCCGTTCCGTTCGACCCGCGTCCGCCGATGGTCACCTCCGGCCTGCGCATCGGCACCGCCGCCCTGGCCACCCGTGGCTTCGGCGACACCGAGTTCACCGAGGTCGCCGACATCATCGCCACCGCGCTTGCGGGCACCTCCGATGTCGACACGTTGCGCGGGCGCGTCACCAAGCTGGCCCAGAGCGTCCCGCTCTACGAGGGCCTGGAGGACTGGCGCCTGCTGGGCTGAGTCTCCGCGAAGACATTCGACGGGCTCGCATACCCGGTGAAATCACCGGGTATGCGAGCCCGAGTCGTTTGTGGATGCGGTCGTCCCCACAATCCTGAGCTGTTGTCATAGACGGGTGCCAATCGCGCACCCCTCTCCCAACTACCCGCGTCACTACCCGCGTCCTCTTGGCGACCGAAGGCGCCCTCCAACCCGACTGAGGCACCGAAGGCCCCCTTCGGTCAGTTGACCTTCAGCGTCTACCTCGACCGAGGGGGTCCTTTGGTTGCCTGGACGGGCTGAAGGGCGCCTTCGGTCGATATCGGGGCGACCATTCTGGACGATGCATGCACTGATGTGGTCGCCGAGCCGTGTCGTCGCGGATCAGGCGAGTGCGATCCCGCTAGTGTTTGCGCGGATCACCTTCGTCTGAGGGCGGGGGAGCGCAGTCTGAAGTTGTGCAGTTCTCAGGTAGGTGACTCGACACGGAGGCAACCTGGTGGTCGGCAGGCGGGTGGTCCGGGTGGTCTGCACGCTGGTGGTGCTCGTCGCGGGTGTGGCGGGTGCGTCGGCGGCTGCGGAACCGTCGGGTGTCTATGTGTCGGTGGGGGAGTCGAGCGCGGCGGGACCTTTCATCCCGGAGCAGATCTACCCGCTGGGCTGCTTTCGCTCCGACCACAATTACGCGCACCTGACCGCCGAAGCGCTCGGACTGACCTTGCGTGACCCAGCGTGTTCCGGCGCGAAGATCGCGAATATGTATGCGGCACAGCCGCTGCCGTTCGGCGGCTCGAACCCGCCGCAGCTGGACGCGGTGACCGCGGATGCGACGATCGTCTCGGTGGATTTCGGCATCAACGACTACGCCGAGGACGGCTGGACCGCCACCGCGCTGGCGCCGAAATTGGCTGGGCTGCTCGACGATATCCGCGCCCGCGCACCACAGGCCCGGATCTTCGTGATGGGCAAGATCGAGCGGGTGCGCGCGGGCGGTTGCTTCCCGGCGGTGCCGCTGCTGCCGACGCAGGCCGACCAGATCTTCGCCGGCGTCGAAGCCGTCAACGCGGTACTGGTCACCCAGGCCGCAGCCCACGGCGCGACCTTCATCGATGTCTACCCGGCCAGCGTCGGCCACGATGCCTGCGCGCCGGAGGACGATCGCTGGGCCGAAGGCATCTTCCCGGCCTCCCCCGCACAACCGTTACACGCCAACGCCGTTGGCCATCAGCACGAGGCGCAGCTACTGATCGAAGCGATCCGCGCGAACACCTGATCGGCAGTTCACACCGAATCCAGCCTGGCTCTGGCGCGGGCGATCGCTTCGTCGAGGTAGCGGGTGATGTCGGCGCTGGTGCCCGGGCGGATCATCAGGGCGCGGTTGGCGGGGACCTCGTAGTAGCGGCCGTCGGCGGTGTCGATCCAGCGCAGGCGGCCGGTGCGCAGCGGCTCGGCGTTGCGGGGGCCGAGCAGGACGGCGGCGGTGCCGCGGGTGTCGCAGGATTGGCGCCAGAAGCGGCGGTAGCGATCCTTGACCTCGCTGGCTGGGGCGCTGCCGAACAGGTCGGGGCGGTCGTCGTTGAGATCGTCCAGCAGGAAGGACTTTTCGCCCGTGGTGCCCGCCGCGGCGTCCGGCAGCAGTCGTACTAGTTCGGTCGCGAGTTGGTCGACCCGGCAGCGGCGCAGTTGGACTCGGCCGCCGGTGGGGGCCGGTGTCTGTTGTGCGATCACGCCCGCGCCGCCGCGACTTGCGCAGCCGATCGCCCGCATCTCGACGCCGTCGCGGGTGTTGTCCTGGCCGAAAAGCTCGATGCGCCAATCGGGTTGGGCGAGCACGGTGATGGCGCGCGCCAGCGGGACGCGCTCGGGCCGGGCCAGCTCGTCACGGAATTCCCGCTGGTAGGTCTGATATTCGTGCAGACCGGGGAAACGGCTGGTGAACCGGAACGGGAAGGGCAGTCGATCGAGGCCGGTGCCGAACCAGGCTGCCGCGAACTGCTCCGCCGACAGCGACCACTGTGCCGTCATCGGGTGTTTGACGCGGATACCCCCTCGTTCACGGGGGAGAGAAAGCGCCATCCTCCTTTTCGGAATTGGGTCGCGAGGGTTTGTCGGTGGTGTCGGCTAGATTGCCGGATATGGAGGAAGTGGTGCGGTACACCTATCGTCTGCGCCCTGGTGTGGAGGCGGAGCGGGCGCTGCTTGCGGAGTGGGGTCGGTGCCGTTTTCTGTGGAATGAGGCTGTGCACCAACAGAAGTCGGGTGCGCGCCCCACCTTCTCCAAGCTCGGAAAGTTGCTCACTCGAGCGCGTGCCCGGAACGAATGGTTGCGTGATGGGTCCCAAGTTGCGCAGCAGCAGACTCTGCGCACTTATGCGCGAGCCCACGATCAGTCGTTCAAGATCAGAGGACGCGGGCGACCGGTGTTCAAATCCCGGAAGAAGGCGTTGCCTTCGTTGGCATACACCCTGCGCGGATTCAGCATCCGCGATGGCAGGCTGCTGCTGCCGAAAGGGGTTTCCATCTCGGTTGTCTGGTCGCGCGAACTGCCCTCGGAGCCTAGGTCTGTGCGTATCACTCGCGACAGTTTGGGGCATTGGTACGCCTCGTTCGTCGTCCGCCGTGAGGTCGAAACCGTGCCGATAGCTGAGCCTGGTATCGGTATTGACTGGGGTGTGAGCACGACTGCCACAACCACTGACACCGAGTTCGACCTGCCGTTCCTGGGGCATCGGAAACGGTGCGCCGCGGAACTTGCGAAAGCCCAACGGCGCATGGCCCGCCGCCGCTGTGGCAAGCGCGGTCCGCAGTCGCGTGGCTATCAGTGGGCGGCCCGGCAGGTAGTGAAGTTGCATAAGAAGGCGGCTCGGCAAACGCAGCATGATTCGCGGGTGTGGGCCAAACGTGTTGTCGCTGAGCATGGTTTGATCGCGGTGGAGGATTTCAAGCCGAAGTTTCTGGCGAAGTCCACGATGGCGCGTATAGCCGCGGATGCGGCGAAGCGGGCGTTGATCGAGTGTGGTGTGCGGGCTGGCCGGAGGGTGGTGTTGGTTCAGCCCGCCTATACGACGATGACGTGCAGTGATTGTTTTGCGAGAGCCAAGCGACTCGACCTGTGCGAGAAAGTTTTCCGGTGCCCCGAGTGTGGTTATACCGCGGGTCGGGATCGGAACGCGGCCAGGGTGATTCTGGTTGTGGCAGAGCGCGGCCACAGCAGTGTTGAGGACGTGAGACAAGCGGGTCACCTCCTTCGGGTGGGTGGTTCGGTTGCGGTCTGAGCTGTGAATCTCCTGCCTTCGGGCAGGGGAAGCGTTAGTTCTCGCCGATCACCGGCGGCACAGTCTTTTCCACCTCGCCCAGGAGTTCCTTGGCGTGCTCCGCGGTGCGCAGGAAGCCGGGGGACTTGTGTTCGCCGTCCTCCTCGCCGTTGCCTCGGGCGGCGTGCGGAAACATGCCGGGATAGCCCGAGGTGCCTGGTGCGCCCGTTCGACCAGGGACGGCGGCGGGTTGCGGTCCTGCTGCGCCTGTTGTGGTGGCGGGCAGGGGCGGCCGGGAGGTGCCGGCGCGTGCTTCGCTGCTCGGGCTCGCCGACGTGTGCGGGGATGTCGAGGTGCTCGGGCGGTCGCCGGTGTTCGGCGTGCCCGACCTGCTGGGTGTGCCGTTGTACGAAGCGGAGGCGACGGTCGCCGGTGCCGACGGCAGTGTCGTAGTGGGGATTCCGGTCATGACCGGATTGGCGGAGATGGTCGGGGTGGTGGTCGGCGACTTCGGGGTGGTCGCCGCCGTTGTCGTCGCGGCGGGGGTGGTCGATGCGTTGTTCTGATCCGGCGAGACAGACTGCGCAGCAGTGCCTTCCGGCTTTGTCTCGGAGCCGGGCTTACCATCGTTCGCCGACTTTTCGGTCTTGTCGGTCGGTGCCTGCTTGCCGGAATCCTCGGTGGCGGAACCGTTGTTGTCAGTGTGCGAACTGTTGCTGTCGGGAGTCTTGCCCGGGACCGGGTTCGTGCCGGGGTCGATACTGCTGTCGCCGCCCGGTGTCGGCACGACGACCGGGCTGATCGGCGGCGGCAGCGTCGGAATGGCGGGGGCGGTGGTGCCGTACGGCTGGATGTACTGCGTGGTCATCTCGTCGCGAGCCTGCTCCTCGTTGGAGTTGCGTAGCTCGGGGCCGCGTGGATTGGTCGAGGTGTCCACCACGTCGGGCACCGATATCTTGAACTTCGCCGCCGCACTCGCCGCCTGCGACAACGGCGTGCTCTGCGCGTTCAGCGTCGTACCGAACTCGCCGACCTGGGTCGCGTAGTCGCGGATGCCGCGCACCGCGCTGTCGGCCGCCGCGCCCTCCCAATGCTGTTCGACCGCCTGCTTGATGGCGGTCTCGAACTGGTGCCCGGCATCGGTCACCGCCGTCGCGATCTTCGACCAGGCGTCGAACGCGCTGTCCAGCCCGTCCGGGTTCATCCCGTCGGCCGCCTGCTTGATCTCGGCGTGGGTAAAACTTTGCGCGTTCTCGGGATTGGTGATCGCGCGGCCGTCGGTCTGTTTCATGATCGCTCCCCCGTAGGGTTGTTCAGCTGCCCGCGGGCAGCAATGGTGCGACTGCTTGGGCGATTTCGGTGGTGATATCGCAGGCTGCGAGGTTCTTGTTGGCCGGTGTCTGTGGAACGTTGGTCAGGATGTACAGCGAGCCGGACTGCATCTCGACGTTGATCGAACACCCACCGGGGACGTCGGGTCGCGCCTCGTAGCGCACCGCTTTGCGTTGGCCCGCCGAGACTTCCACCGCGGCCGGGAATTTCTCCCGTACCTGAGGGAGCGTGCCGTTGGTCGTCTCGATAACGAAGCCATAGCTCGCCTTGGCGACGTAGCGGCAGCCTTTCCAGGTGACTCCAGCCGCGCTGTCCTGCTTGGGTTCCGGCGGTTTCGCGTCCCACCGGTGCTCGCTCAAGAACTGCGGCGTCAGCGCCGTGCACGGGTCGAAGGCGGTGGGCGAGTTGGTCCCGGTCGATGTGCTCGTGTTGGTGGTGGACGGCGTCGCTGTCGTGGCCGGAGTCGGTGTGCCCGCACCCTTGTCTCCGGTGCAGCCGGTCAGCAGGAACAGACCCGCCGCCGCCACAACGAAACCGATTCGCGGAGTAGCTGTTCCGCTGGAGCCGAGGTTCATACGCTGAGCTCCCGCAGTTTGGCGGCGAACCCGGCGTCGGTATGGACGTAGGCGTCACGGATGGCGGTGAACATGGTCTGGATCTCTTGGGCGACAGCGATGTAGTCGGCGATGGTGTCGAAGGCGTTGTTGGGGCCGCCGAATGCCTTCTCGCGGAACATGGTGACCAACTCGATGGCCGATGACAATCGAGGATTGGCTTCGCCTAGACCCCAATACGATCGCTCACCGAGTTCGCGCGCGTCGGTCTGCACCGCCACCAGCGAATCGATCAGGTCCTGACACGCCTTGTCGATATCGACGAACCCCTGCGGATCCATCCGCACGGTCAACGCCCCGGACTTCGCATCCTCGATGTACCCGGGAAACGGGCTGTCCACCGCCATCACCGTCCCCTTTCATGAGTGCCTCTGACCCTATAGACGCGCCCCACCCCAATTCGGTTCCATCGAAACACAGTGGATTCTCCGGCGCGAGCACATCGGCGGATCGACCCCGCATACTGGACGGCCTCGAACCAGTGCGCGGGGTCGAAACCACAGCGCGGCCAACGGTTTCAGTTGATCTCGGCCGCGTCGACCATAGCGGGATAATCCAGCAGGTCGATGTCGTTGGCGGCCTTGTCCGCGTACTTCGCCATCATGCTGAACATCCACGATCCGAAGAACCAGTTGCGCATCTTGATGCCGTACGCGGTCTTCGGCGCGAGGAACCTTCCAGCGTTGCTGTTTCCCATGATCTTGGCGTAGCCCTTCATGATCTCGTCGTAGCGAGCGAACGCCACGGTGTAGTCACCGTCCGCGACGGCGAGTTCCCCCGCGATGACGTACGCGCCGACCACCGCGAGCCCAGTGCCGAAGCCTGCCAAGGTGTTTCCGTACGCCGAGTCGCCGACCAGCGCGACCCGCCCCTTGGTGAAGTTGCCGTGCATCCGCACCTGGCTGATCGAGTCGAGGTAGAAGTCGTTGAAATCGGCCATCTCGCTGAGCATTCGGGGGACATCCCAGTGCACGTCGGCGTAGACATGTTCGACGATGCGCCGCTGGGCCGCGGTGTCGTCGCGGGAGTAGTGGAGCTCGGGCGAACTGAACATGTACAACTGCTGTGCCTTCGACCCGCCGCTGATCGCGAGCTTGCCGGGCGCGTTGTGACCGTAGGCGGTGACGCGCTCCCGCGGTCCGGTGGCGTCCTTGCTCCAAGGGCTCGCGCCGGCGACGCAGTAGTAGTAACCCAGGTATTTGACGAAGTCCTTCTCCGGCCCGAAGGTCAGCTTGCGCACCCTGGAGTGGATGCCGTCGGCGCCGAAGACCAGGTCGAAGGTGCGCGCCGGGCCGTGTTCGAATTCGACGTGCACGCCGTCGGCGAGTTCGGTGAGTGCGCTGATCGAATCGCCGAACAGGTATTCGCAGTGTTCCGCGGTGCGCTTGTACATGATCTCGGCCAGGTCGCCGCGCAGGATCTCCACGTCGCCGCCGGTGAAGTCGCCGGACATGACGGCCAGTCGCTTGCCGTGCTCGTCGACGAAGACGGTGTCGGTGGTGCCGGTCCGGCGTTCCTTGATGTCTGCCAGGATGCCCATCCGCTCCAGGACGGTGAAGTGCGTCTTGCCCTTGAAGTCGATCGCCTGACCGCCCGGGCGCAGGCCGGGGGCGCGCTCGATGACGGTGACGTCGAAGCCGTAGCGATCCAGCCAGTAGGCGAGGGCGGGGCCCGCGATGCTGGCGCCGGAGATGAGAACGGACTTGTTGCGCATGATGACTCCTGTGGTCTGAATCTGTGTCCGTTGGATTCTGTTTCTAGTGGACGCGAATTAGAGTATGGTAGACACAGTTTCAAGTCAAGCCGTTCTCCGGAAGGATTTGGGTATGCCGACACCGACCACCGTTCAGCTGCTGTGGGGCACCCAGCAGCGGCCCAAGCGGGGCCCGAAGCCCGCCCTCTCGCTGGCGGGGATCGTGGCCGAGGCGATCGTGATCGCCGACGCCGAGGGGCTGGCGAACCTGTCGATGCAGCGGTTGGCCGAGCGCCTCGGCTTCACGAAGATGTCGCTGTACCGGTATGTGCCCGGTAAGGAGCAGTTGACCGCGCTGATGCTCGACGCCGCGATGGGCACTCCGCCGGATACTGCGGCGTCACAAGGGGATTCGGAATCGTGGCGAGTCGGGATCCGGCTCTGGGCGGAGTCGATCTATCAGCGCTATCGCGAACACCCATGGGCGATCGAACTCACCGTCGGCACCCGCCCGTTCGGCCCGAACGAGCTGGGCTGGATGGAGAGCGCGTTGGTTGCGCTCAGCGGCACCGGCCTTACCGGCCCGGAAAGACTGGACACCATCGTGTTGGTGAACGGTCACGTCCGCAGCCTGGCCCAACAGATCCACACCCTGGGTGATGATCCGGAGGGGCAGTTCGCCGGGCAGTTCCTGGAGATGATGACCGAGGCGGGCGATCGCTACCCTGCGGTCGCCGCCGCTTTCGCCGAGGAGGCGGCCGCGGGGGCCTCGGCCGGCTCGAACGACGCCCTGCACTTCGGTATCGAACGGGTCCTCGACGGTTTGGCCGTCCTGATAGCTCGACGAGCAGGCGGTTGAGCCGTCTCGTTCGCCGGGCCTGCCGTACTGTCCGGCTACGGCCTATCGTCGGAATATGACCCAGGACCTAGAACTTCAGCAGGACGCGATCACCACGGTGCGGAAGTTCTTCGCCGCGCTCGAACACGGCCCCGTCGCCGAAGCATTGGACTTACTGCACCCCGACGTGGTCTGGAAGAACACCTCGCTGCCCGACCTCGGCGGCGGCTTGGCGCGCAAGGTACTGCTCGGCCTGAATCGGGACGCGCTCGGTTTCGCGGTGGAAATGCACCACATCGCCGCCGACGGCAACATCGTGCTCACCGACCGCACCGACATCCTGCGCTTCGGCCCGGTCCGGATCGCGTTCTGGGTGACCGGCACCTTCGAACTGCGCGACGGCCGAATCATCCTGTGGCACGACCACTTCAGCTGGGAGAACTTCTTGCGCGGCACGGCCGTCGGCCTCTTCCGCGCCGCACTACCGCGCGGCTGAAGCACCCCGCGCGGCGGGCTCAGTCCTGAGTTGTCTGCGGTTCGAGGACTTTTCGTCGGCGATCAGTTGTGCTCGTTCAGGTAGTCCAGGTAGAACGGCCGCAACACCTCGGCGATCTCACCGTCGCCCGCGTGGATGTAGTCGTCGAGCATCGGCAGCACATATTTGATGTCCGCCTCGCTTTCGCCGAGGTTGCCCGCGGCGGCCTCGGCCGCCGGGATCGACGTGAGCAGCCGCCACAGGAACTTCACGTCCCCGTGCCGCACGGCCAGCTTCACCGCCCGATCGTGCAGTTCCTTAGACGACAGCTTCTCCAGGTCCTCGTTACCGGCCATACCGCGACTCTAACGGGCGCCGCCGACCGCCCGCGCCGACCCGGCCGTTCGGGTCGGCGAGCGCAGCCCCACCGGCTTGCGGACACCCCTCGGTCCGCATGCCGGCCGAACCCAGTCCCGGCACGACTCGATCGTCGCGGCATTCCCCTCCATGGATGCCGCGCTGGTCACATGCCGTGTCGGTGCTGGTCACCGTCGGGGGTGTGGACACCCCGTCGGGAATGGTTCGCATTGTGTCGCAGTGCTTTCGGTACCCCCGTGCTGCCGTGTCGTTGGCTTGAGCAACATAAAAGCATCATAAGCCACCAGTATCGAAGCTATGCTGCCTGGACACCGACCTTATAGCAAAGCTCATGACCGGTCTATGCTGCTTCCAGGTCAGTTTCGACGGGGGCGCAGGAGGTCGACGGCAGTGAATTCCGGTAAGGGGTGCTGGTCGTGGCGGTGACTCATGCTCAGCAGAAGCGCTTCGGCCGACTGATCAAGGCTCGGCGTATGTGGCTGAACATGACGCGCGACGATGTCCACGACGCCGGCGGCCCCGCCGACACGACCCTGGCCAGAATCGAGGATCCGGGACCCGACACCGCGCCGCCCCGCCCGAAAACGTTGCGCGGCCTCGACAACAGCCTTCGCATGGTGCCCGGCAGCGCGGCTCGTGCGCTGAACGGTGGCGAGCTCGAGGCGCTGGCGGACACACCGCAAGTAGCTGACCCGGACGGGCCGGCGAGTAACCCGCTGACCTTTCGTGCGGTGACGGTCGATGTGAGCGTGGTGCAGAGTCTCGTCGCGGCAGCCGAGGCGTACGACCAATTCTGTGCTCGACCCGACCTGTCCGAGGCGGCGGCCGCGGCCGCGCACGCGATCAGAGAGCAACTGGGCATCGCCGTCGGCAAGGTCGCGGCGGCCCATGCGACGGAGGTGCTCGAGCGGGTCGGCGGGCCGGGACGTGCTCTTCCGGCGTTCATCGAACTGGCCTACGGGCAGTATCTATCGGCGCCTCCCACCGCGACCGGGGCCGACCTCGAGGACCAACTGTATCGGCGTTGGCTCGCCGGTCGGGCTGCTGACCTGGACCCCGCTCACGTGGCAACGTTCACGAGCCGGTGGCGGTCTAAGCTTCAGCACGTTCGACTGAGCGAAAGGGGCGGTCACCAGTGAGTGAGGACAGTCGATCGATTCCATTGGAGCAACGGGTGAATCAACTGTTCGCCACCATCATCGATGCCGACAGGAACGAAGTCAGTTCCGCAGTTGTCGCGAACAGGATTTCCGAGGAGCTGCGTCGTCCGGTCTCGGCGGCGGATATCGATGCGCTTCGTCGATCGGGTGCGCGGCGTCCGCAGCAGGATCTGCTCGAAAAGCTGGCCGGGTACTTCGATATGCCGGGAAGTTTCCTCTCCGACAACCCTGACGACTACTATTCGACCTATCTACATCTGACCCTGCTCATTACGCAACGCGACAAGAACATTCCCTTTATAGCGTTACGTCCCAGTAGTGATCATCTGGGTGACGCCTCTGTTCAGGAGTTAACGAACTACCTTGGATCAATCGAATAACGAGACGGTGGACTCGGACAAAGTCGCCGCCGAGCGAGCCATCGCCGGCCTGACACTGCGAAGACCTTGGTCGATAGAACGTTTCATCGAAGAACTGAGTCTCCAACGGGATCGCCCGATCGAAATCGTGGACGGCCTCGGCGAGTACGAGAGCCAGGACTTTTCGGGCATCTGGATTCCGCTCCCCGGCAAGGATCACATCAGGGTCCGCTCGGAAATCTCCCCCGTGGAGCGCGAAGGCATCATCGCACACGAGATCGGGCATATCGTGCTCGGGCACGAGATATCACCTGAACAACGCTTGGAATACTATCGCCGGACCACGCCGTCGATCCCGGATGTCGTCATCCAGCGCCTCATGACTCAACAAGCCTGCCTGCGCTCACATTTCGATACTCCCCTCGAGCGGCAGGCCGAATGGTTCGCCACGCTGTTGATGCAGGCCGCGGAGCCGCTGCGGCGACCACTCTTCCCTGATAAGTCCCTCACGCCGAGCAGGCGACTCATGCTGGAGCGGGCTGCCGCGATATTCGGATGGTCGACGTGAAAATTGCCATCGGTGCACTCATACCGATTCTGCTGCTCCTACTGGCCGCTCATCGAATCCGGTCCGACTCTCGGAATCGAAACCGCGAGTTCACCGGAATTCTCAATCCCTTCACGCAGCTCCTGCTCTGTCTCGGTCTCGGGAAGCTGTTCCGGGTTCCGCACATCACCGACGACCTGATAAACCCGGTCTTGCGGCAGTTGACCGGTGTCGCGAACATCATGTCCCTGGCCGGTATGACATTCGGGGCCCTAGCCGCCATACCGATAGTCGCATTCAGTTCGTACATAACCGGCCGAAGAGTGCCCGTGCGAGCCCAAATCGTTGCCGCAGCGCTGATCGTCATCGCGATGACAGTGACGTTCCTGCGCACTCCGATGGCCGATACGCCCACGTCGTTCATGTCGAATCAGTTTGCGGTAACCGGCCCGGTAATTGCCTATTGGACGGCATTTATCGCACCACTCGCCATCAGCACTTTGGTCAGCAGCAGTTTAATGATTCGCGAGGCTCTATGGGTTCGCCGCGGTCCATTCGCGCGCGCACTCGCCGGAATGGCGGCAACCTTCACTCTCGGATTCATCTACTGCTGCCACAAGGTGCTGAACCTTGCGCTGAAATACAATAACTCCGACTCTTTTTTGCACCACAATGCGGTGACCATCTCGAATTCCATCGGGCTCGCCGCCATGGTGGCGGCAGCGTCGTCGGCGGCCACCTACGCCTGGTACATCTGGAAAGACCGGATCATCCGCTACCAGCTGTTGCGACGCTACGGCGGCGCGTGGATGGACGCGCGCACCGCGAGTCCGGACGTGGTGCTGGACCAAACCTACGAATTCCGTCCCACCCGCAGGGTCTGCTGGGCCGCCGCACGCTCGCACGAGGCGGCGTACCGGCTGCAGATCGAGCTCGCCGACCACCAGCATCAAACGAGGAGAAGTTCCATCTTGACCAGCCAGGAGGCGTTGTGACGTCAGTGCAAGGATCTGTCGAGCCCGGGTTCGAGGCGGTGCGCGACGCCTTCGGGCAAGCCCAGGCCGAGGACGAAGGCGGGGCGCAGCTGTGCGTCTATCGGCACGGGCGGCCGGTGGTCGACCTCTGGGCCGGACAGGACCCGATCTCCCAGATGTCTTGGGACGCGGAATCCTTGGTGGTACTGATGTCGGTATCCAAGGGCGTGACCGCGACCTGTGTGCACATGCTGGTCGAACGCGGACAGCTCGACCTCGACGCCCCGGTGCGCGACTACTGGCCGGAGTTCGCTGCCAATGGCAAGGCCGACATCACCGTCGCCGACGTGCTGTCCCACCGCGCCGGCCTGTCCAGTTTCGACGCGGAATCCGGGATCGGCCCGGACGAGATGAACGACTGGTCGACGTGTGTCGCCGCGCTGGAGTCGATGTCCCCGCTGTGGCAACCCGGAACCGCGTTCTACTACCACTCCCTCACCCTCGGCTACCTCGCCGGTGAGCTGGTCCGGCGCGTCACCGGAAAGAGTGTCGGCGACTTCCTGGCCGCGGAAGTTGCTGGGCCGCTGGGGCTGAGCCTGTGGATCGGTCTGCCGGAACGCGAGGAGTACCGCGTCGCTCCGCAGTTCACCCGCGAGCGCTGGCTCGGACCGGCCGATATCGAGGCGGTTCTGGTGAAGATGGGGATCGATGTCAGCGGACGTCTGGTTCGCGCGACTCTCGCAACCTTGGCGACCAGGGAAGACGGCATCGAGATGCTGAACACCCGCGCGGGGCATGCGGCCGAGATCCCGTCCGGCAACGCGATCGGCAACGCGCGCTCACTGGCCCGGCTGTACGCGGCCACCATCGGTGAGGTCGACGGCATCCGGCTGCTCGCACCGGAAACCATGGAACGGGCCAGGCAGACCCAAACCGACGGGCTGCGCTCACCGGCACCCTTCGACGTGATCCCGGTGACGCAGCGCATCGCCTACGGCTACGAGAACAACCGGCCCGCACGCCCCATGCTCGGCGACGGATCGTTCGGAAACCCCGGTACCGGCGGACGAATCAGCTACGCGCACCCCGAGTCCGGCATCGCCGTCGCTTACACCTGCACCAATATGAACGGCGCCAACCCGGAAGCCCCGGATCCACGGTGGCTGCCCTGGACCGCAGCGCTACACGAGGCGCTCGCCTAGCGAGCTGCACCTACTTGTCGCGGGTGATGCGGCAATGATGCTGGTCACGTCGCTGCGGCCGCGACGAATCGCCGCCGGGCGTGACCGGCAGGTGCGAAGGTGCCGTTGGGCTGGGGGATTACCCCGCGCCGGCCGGTTTGGCGAGGGCCGGCGCGGGGTAGGGATGGCTGGGTGTTTCCGGGTTAACGACAAATTCACGGACACGCCTACCTGTGCGGGAGCGGGGAACCGTAGTTCGGCGGTAGCGTCGATGGTGCGGGCCGCGGCGGTGTGGCTCGTACGGGAGGTCCTGACCGTGACTGAGTTGATCAGTACGAGGGGGCCGGCACCCGGCCCTCGTGGCATCTGACGGCAACGTCAGGTCCCATCAGGACGGACCGGTCCAGCGAGATCGTTCGTGCGGGTGCCGCGCGGACAAAGAGGAGCCCACCGTGACTGCTTCACGCTCCGTTCCCGCTCCCTCGGCGCAATCCCGTTCCGCGAAAGGCGGAACCGCCGCGAAGGGGGCACACCCCTCGCATTCCCCGGCCGATACCTTCGTCATCGACACGTCGGTCCTTTTGTCCGATCCTTGGGCTTTCACCCGGTTCGGCGAACACGACGTGGTGCTACCGCTGGTCGTCATCAGCGAACTCGAAGGCAAACGGCATCACCATGAACTGGGCTGGTTCGCGCGGGAAGCCCTGCGCAACCTGGACGATCTTCGCCTGCAGCACGGCAGGCTGGATCAGCAGGTGCCGATCGGCACCGAGGGTGGAACGCTGCAGGTGGAACTGAACCACACCGATCCCGCGGTCCTTCCGGTCGGCTTCCGCACCGACACCAATGATTCCCGAATCCTGGCCTGCGCACTGAATCTGGCGGCCGAGGGCCGCCAGGTGGTGCTGGTGTCCAAGGACATTCCGCTGCGGGTCAAAGCGAGTGCGGTGGGCTTGCAAGCCGACGAATACCACGCACAGGACGTCGTTACATCCGGCTGGTCCGGAATGGTGGAACTCGACGTCAGCACTGCGCAGATCGACCAGCTCTACTCCGATTCCGTCCTCGATATCGATGACGCCCGGGAACTGCCCTGCCACACCGGAATCCGGCTGTTGGGCAGCAGCTCCAGCGCACTCGGCCGGGTCACCCCGGACAAGCGGGTGCAGCTGGTGCGCGAACGCGAGGCGTTCGGCCTG
Source organism: Nocardia sp. NPDC046473 (assembly GCF_040645995.1). Classification (NCBI taxonomy): domain Bacteria; kingdom Bacillati; phylum Actinomycetota; class Actinomycetes; order Mycobacteriales; family Nocardiaceae; genus Nocardia; species Nocardia sp. NPDC046473. Next base: position 552,038 of record NZ_JBEYZJ010000003.1, on the reverse strand, counting down.
CACGGCCGATCCGCCGAGCAGCGCATCGCGTTGGATCTGTTGCTGGACGAGAGCATCGGCATCGTCTCGCTCGGCGGCCGGGCGGGCACCGGCAAATCCGCGCTCGCGTTGACCGCGGGCCTGGAGGCGGTGCTGGAGCGGCGAACTCAGCGAAAGGTGGTGGTCTTCCGTCCGCTCTACGCGGTCGGCGGCCAGGAGCTCGGCTACCTGCCCGGTAGTGAGAGCGAGAAAATGGGTCCGTGGGCCCAGGCGGTCTTCGACACGCTCGACGGGCTGGCCAGCCGCGAGGTGATGGAGGAGGTGCTCGCCCGCGACATGCTGGAGGTGTTGCCGCTCACCCACATTCGCGGTCGGTCGCTGCACGACTCGTTCGTGATTGTCGACGAGGCCCAGTCGCTGGAACGCAACGTGCTGCTCACGGTGCTGAGCCGGCTCGGCACCGGTTCACGCGTGGTGCTCACCCACGACGTGGCCCAGCGGGACAACCTGCGCGTCGGCCGGCACGACGGTGTCGCCGCGGTGATCGAGAAGCTCAAGGGTCACCCGTTGTTTGCTCACATCACGCTGACCCGCAGTGAGCGCTCGCCGATCGCGGCGCTCGTGACCGAGATGCTGGAGGAGTACGGCCCCAACGCCTGAGTTGGGTGGTGTGTTTCCGCTCACAATCGCCGGGTAATATCCCTGCGATAGCTGTTCGGTATGACCCGGCGTGTCCCTGGTGGATTCGCCGGGTCATTGCTGAACATCGGCCTAGGCTGCCAGCGGCGTCACCGAGTCGGCGACGTCTCGTAGCCACTTTCGAGAGGATGGAAATGCACCACTTCGCTCGACGAACGGCTGGATACACCGCCCTGCTCGCCGCAGCAGGCCTGATCGTCGCCGGCTGCAGCAAGGACGACGACAAGAACGACAACAACGCGGCGGCCTCGATCACCACCACCGCGGCCGCGATGCAGCACGGCGAGGAGCACGCCTCGAGTGCCGCGGAGGAGACCAAGATCGCCACACAGCGCGGTGACCTCACGGTCTCCGGTGCGATTTTCGACAAGTACGTGCAGTCCGGCGGTCCGGCCGGCGCGCTGGGCGCTCCGCTGGAGGCGCAGGAGTCCGGCCCCGAGGACGGCCATTACCAGGACTTCGTCGGCGGCACGGTGTACAAGGCCAAGGACGGCGAAGCGCACATCGTCTGGGGCGAGATCCGCAAGGCGTGGGAAGACAACGGCGGCGCCATGGGCAAGCTCGGCTACCCGACCAGCGACGAGAAGGACATCGCGGGCGGCAAGGAGAGCGACTTCTCCGGCGGCACCATCACCTGGGTCGACGGCAAGACGACGGTCACCCCGAAGCAGTAGTCGGTGCGGCGTCCGGGACGCCCCGACCGGTCCCGGACGCCCGTCCAGTCTCATTCCAAAAATCCCCGTATCACGGGCTCAACCGCTAGGTTGTCTAGGTGCAAACTCTCTTGACCGATCGCGAGTTGCTCGAATCCCTCGCGCTGGACGTGGAATCCATTCTGCGTCGTCACATCGACGCCGCCGACGGATGGCAGCCGCACGACTTCGTGCCGTGGGACGACGGCCGCAACTTCGCGTTCCTGCACGGCACCGACTGGGCGCCGGAGCAGTCCGAGCTCAGCGACGTCGCCAAGACCGCGTTGACCGTCAGCGTGCTGATCGCGGACAACCTGCCCTCGTATCACCGCGAGCTCGGCAAATACCTGCGCACCGGCGCGTGGTGGCGCTGGGTCGGCCGGTGGACCGCCGAGGAGAACCGCCACGAGATCCTGATCCGCAATTTCCTCATGACGACCAGGGCGGTGGACCCGGTCGCGCTGGAGCGGATGCGGATGGACAACATGACCACCGGCTTCCGGCGCCCCGGCATGCACCTGCTCGACGTGCTGGCCGCCTGCGCGTTCGAGGAGCTCGCCGCCGCGATCCGGCACCGCAACACCGCCGCGTTGGGCGAGAGCCCGATGGTCACCGCGATCGCCGAGCGCATCGCGGTCGACGACGAGCTGCAGGCGGTCGTGTTCGCCGAGCTGGTCGAGGCGGGCCTGAACCTGGCGCCCGATCAGGCGATGCGTGCCATCGCCGACCAGGTGGCGGGCTTCGTGGTGCCCTCGGTGACGCTGGCCGACGGGCGCAACAGCGACGACGTGCTCGCCGAGGCCGGGATCTACGATCCGGCCAAGCAGGACGAGCTGGTGTTCAAGCCGCTGCTGCAGCGGTGGAACGTCTTCACGCGGACCGATCTGGGTGAAGCGGGCGAAAAGGCTCGCGAAGAACTCGCGTATCTGCGCTGAATTACTCCCGGTCGGCGCGTGGTTTTCCGCGCCGACCGGATTTTCTTTCTTGCGCCGCGAAAGTGTGATGAAACACACGCGGCATTGCTCGCGATTAGCTGAGTACATCCGCAATCTGCGGAAGCAAGAAAGGAAAGAATCATGATCGCTGCAATTGTTGCTGGCCTCGTCGCACTAGTCGGTGTCGGCGCGTCTGCGTTCCTTGCCGCACTCGGCATCTTTTTGTGATGCCCGGCGCGGGTATGCCGACTTCGGCTGACATACCCGCGCACACGCTCGTTCGGGCGTCACGTTGGACCATGAGGGTGTGCAACGTGACGCCCGACGTAGCGTCGAAACTAGTTGCTAATCAACGTCTTTGACCTTCGCCATCGACAGCACGTCCAGCCGCCGGTCGAGTTCTGCCTCGGTGAGCTTTTCATCGAGCAGGCCGCGATCGATAACCGTCTGTCGAATTGTCTTCTTCTGCTTCAACGCTTCCTTGGCGACAGCAGCCGCTTCTTCGTAGCCGATTGCCGAATTCAACGGCGTCACAATGGACGGCGACGATTCCGCCAACGTGCGCAGGTGATCGACATTGGCGACCAGGCCGCGCACACACCTATCGGCGAACAATCGAGAGACATTGGCCAGCAAGCGAATCGACTCGAGCAGATTGCGTGCCATCACCGGGATATAGACATTCAGCTCGAAGGCGCCGTTCGCGCCGCCGAACGCGACCGCGGCGTCATTACCGATCACCTGTGCCGCGACCTGCGTAACCGCCTCGGGCAGTACCGGATTGACCTTGCCGGGCATGATCGAACTGCCGGGCTGCAGATCGGGCAGCTGGAGCTCGCCGAGACCGGTCAGCGGTCCCGAGCCCATCCAGCGAATGTCGTTGGCGATCTTGGTGAGGCTCACCGCTACGGTCCGTACCGCACCCGACGCCTCGACCAGCCCGTCCCGCGCCGCCTGCGCCTCGAAGTGATCCGCCGCCTCGCGCAGCGCGTCGAGACCGGTCGAACGAACCAGCTCCGCGACGACCTTCCCGCCGAAACCATCAGGCGCGTTGAGACCGGTGCCGACGGCCGTGCCGCCGATGGGCAGCTCACCGAGGCGCGGCAGCGTCGCCATCAGGCGGTCGATGCTCGCGGCGATCTGGCGGGTGTAGCCGCCGAACTCCTGCCCGAGCGTCACCGGCACCGCGTCCATCAGATGGGTGCGGCCCGACTTGACCACGGTCCGCCACTCGGTCGACTTGTCCTGCAGGGCAAGCCGCAGGTGGTCCAGCGCGGGCACCAGGTCGGTGATGACCGCCTCGGTGGCGGCCAGATGCACGGCGGTGGGGAAGGTGTCGTTGGACGACTGCGACATGTTCACGTCGTCGTTCGGGTGTACCGCGACGCCGTTCGCCTTGGCGATCGAGGCGATCACCTCGTTGGCGTTCATGTTCGAGCTGGTGCCCGAGCCGGTCTGGAACACGTCGATCGGGAACTGCTCGTCGTGCTTGCCCTCGGCGATCTCGTTCGCCGCGCCGATGATGGCGTCGGCCTTGGCCGGGTCGAGCAGGCCGAGGTCCCGATTCACCTTGGCGCAGGCGGCTTTCAGCAGGCCGAGCGCGCGGATCTGCGCGCGCTCCAGGCCGCGTCCGCTGATCGGGAAGTTCTCCACGGCCCGCTGGGTCTGTGCCCGCCACAGCGCGTCCACCGGAACCCGGACTTCGCCCATAGTGTCGTGCTCGATGCGGTACTGCGTCTCCTCCGTCATGGTTTCGACCCTATGCCGCACCAAGGTGCCGTGGGGCTGCCACGCCTGTAGTGATTCGCACACGCCACGCCCGGAATAAGAAAGACGCGCAGGCAAGAAAGCCTGCGCGCCACAATCGGACCGAATGTGTCCCTCATCCCGTCTGCCCCAACGAAGGCGCCCTTCGGTCGAACCGACAGCCCGACCGAGGGGGACCGTCGGTCGGGCCGGCCGAGTGAAGGGCGCCTTCGGTCGGATCAGGGGAGCGGGGGAACGGCGTGCTCGTCGCCGATGAAATCGACCGAGGAGTACTCGCGGAGCTTGGTGAGGCGGTGGTAGGCGTCGATCATCCGGACCGTGCCGGACTTGGAGCGCATCACGATCGACTGGGTGGACGCGCCGCCGCCGTAGTAGCGGACGCCGCGCAGCAGATCGCCGTCGGTGACGCCGGTCGCGCAGAAGAAGACGTTGTCGCCGGCCACCAGGTCCTCGGTGGTGAGCACGCGGTCCAGATCATGGCCCGCGTCGATCGCCTTCTGCCGTTCGTCGTCGTCGGTGGGGGCGAGCATGCCCTGCAGTTCGCCGCCCATACAGCGCATGGCCGCGGCGGCGATGATGCCCTCGGGCGTGCCGCCGACGCCGACCAGGATGTCGGTGCCGGAATCGGGACGGGCCGCGGCGATGGCGCCCGCGACGTCACCGTCGGAGATCAGCCGGATGCGCGCGCCGGCGTCGCGGACCTCCTGGATCAGCCCGGCGTGCCGGGGCCGGTCCAGGATGCAGACGGTCAGATCCGACTTCGACAGGCTCTTGGCCTTGGCGACCCGGCGGATGTTCTCGCCGATCGGCACGGAGATATCGATCACGTCGGCGGCGTCCGGGCCCACCGCGATCTTGCTCATGTAGAACACCGCGGACGGGTCGAACATGGCGCCACGCTGGGCGACCGCGAGCACCGCGATAGCGCCGGGGGAGCCCTTCGACATCAGCGTGGTGCCGTCGACCGGGTCCACCGCGAAGTCGACCTCGGGGCCGGTGCCGTCACCGACCAGTTCGCCGTTGTACAGCATGGGCGCTTCGTCCTTCTCGCCCTCGCCGATGACAACGACGCCGCGCATGGACACCGAGTTCACCAGCTGCCGCATCGCGTCGACGGCGGCGCCGTCGCCCCCCTCCTTGTCGCCGCGGCCGACCCACCGGCCAGCGGCCATCGCACCGGCCTCGGTGACGCGGACCAGCTCTAGCGCGAGGTTGCGGTCCGGCGCCTCGCGGCGGCTCGGTGTCGGGGAAGATGCCGTCATTGCGGGGTGCCTCCTGTGCGTTGGTACGTACCGGACGATTGTCTCACTCGAACTGAGACGGGCGTACACCCTGCTCGCTGGGGCGGGGTGCGAGCTCGAGCACCCGACCCGCGAGTGGATACTGAGTGCGTGTCCCCACAAAAGCCACGCATCATGAACGACTACCGGGATCTGTTCTGGTCGTTGATCCCGCTCGTGTTGATCGCCGTGGTTTTCGCAGGCCTCGCGAGCCAATGCAGCTTTGCCGCAAAGGGTCCGACGCAGGGACAGATTCCGCACTTCGACGTGAAGGCGGCGTTGACTTCGGACGCGCGCAGCCTGCCGTTCCCCATTCGGAACCCGGCCGTCCCCAGTGACTGGACCCCGAACTCCGGCAGCCGCGAGAACGTCAGCGGCACCGGCGGCGGACCGATCAGCACTGTTGGCTATATCACTGGCCACGGCTCCTACATGCGCTTCAGCCAGAGCAACGCGACCGAGGAATCGATGTCGCGCTTCGTCCTCGGCTCCCGCTACGCCAGCGGCACCGAGCAGATCGGCGACCAGAAATGGATCGTCTACGCCGAGCCCGGCTCGGAATCGGCTTGGGTGGCCGACCTCGGCCAGTCGCGCGTGCTCATCACCGGTGCCGGACAGCGCGATTCGTTCGTCACGCTGGCCCAGGCGATCACCGCGGCGCAGCCGATCAGCAAGCCTTGATGTGCTAGCGGTGGCTGACCACGTTGACGATGGTGCCGCTGGGATCGCGGACGAAGAAGCGGCGCACGCCCCACTGCTCGTCGGTCAGCGGATAGACGATGTCGGCGCCCGCGGCGGTCATCGCCGCGTGCACCGCGTCCACGTCATCGACCTCGACGCTCATGTTCGGCTGTAGTTTTTCCGCGCCGGGGCCGACGAGTAGCACCTGGGCGGTGGGGTTGTCCGGGGAGGCCATGGTGACGACCCAGCCGAGGTTCATCGCCTCTTCGAAGCCGAGCAACTTGTAGAAGTCGCGGCTGCCCTCGATGTCGGTGGTGTGGATGTCCGGCGTGGCCCGGCGGATCGTCATTTGTCGTCCTCGAGATCGGTGCGCGAGAGTGCGTCCTCGACGCGCTTTCTGGCACCGGCCAGGTGTTCCTCGCAGCGATTGGCCAGCGCCTCCCCACGCTCCCACAGGGCAAGTGACTCGTCCAGGTCGAGACCGCCCTGCTCGAGCATCTTCACGACATTGACCAGTTCGTCGCGGGCGCGCTCGTAGCCGAAGGTGGCGATCTCGGCCAGTTCGGTCTCCCGGGGGTCGGCAGGCGGCGGAGCCGACGGGGTGGGTAGATAACTGCCGGGCTCGGCCAAGGTCAGCTCCTCCTTGTTTCGGTGTCTTCGGGTCGTGCGCCAAGTGCCTTGGTGCCGAGTGCGGCTGCGGTTACCGCGCCGTCGGCGACCCTGATGCGCAGCTGGCTGCCCGCGGGTGCGTCTTCGATCGTGCGCACCACATGTCGTTCGGTGCCCGCGACGCGCTGCACGACAGCGTAGCCACGGGCCAGGGTGGCGGCCGGACCCACCGCGGTCAGCTTCTCGCGCAGGTGCCTGGTCGCGGTGGCCTCGGTGCGGATGAACTGCTCGGCGGTGCGTCGGGCCGAGGCGCGCAGGCGCTCGATTTCCTCACGGCGCCGGTCGATTTCGCGCAGCGGGTCGGCGAGCACGGGACGCGAGCGCAGCTGGGTCAGCGCGCGGGTTTCCCGATCCACCCAGCCGCGCAACGCGGCGGCGGAGCGGGCGCGCATATCGCGCACACCGGCCAATTCCGCGGCGGCGTCGGGGACAACGCGCTTGGCGGCGTCGGTGGGTGTGGCGGCGCGCAGATCGGCGACCAGATCGCTGAGCGGATTGTCCGGCTCGTGGCCGATCGCGCTCACGATCGGGGTGGTGGCGGCGACGATGGCGCGGCAGAGCGCCTCATCGGAGAACGGCAGCAGATCCTCGACGCTGCCGCCGCCGCGGGCGAGCACGATCACCTCGACGGCCGGGTCGCGGTCGAGCTGCGCCAGCGCTTCCAGCATCTGCGACACCGCGGTCGGTCCCTGCACCGCAGTATTGCGGATCTCGAAACGCACTGCGGGCCAACGATTTCTGGCCACGGTCAGCACGTCGCGCTCGGCGGCGCTGGCCCGGCCGGTGATCAGGCCGATGGTCTTGGGCAGGAACGGGATCGGCCGCTTGAGCCGAGGATCGAAGAGTCCCTCGGCGGCCAGCAGCGCCTTGAGCCGCTCGATGCGGGCGAGCAGCTCGCCGATGCCGACCGGGCGAATCTCGATGACGCGCAAGGACAAGGTGCCCCGGCCGGTGAAGAACGACAGTTTGCCGTAGACCACGACCCGGCTGCCCTCCTGCAACGGGATCGGGGACTTGCGGATCAGATCCGGGTCACAGGTCACCGAGAGCGACATGTCCGCGGACGTGTCACGCAGCACCAGGAACGCGGTGCGGGTGCCCGGCCGCAGATTGATCTGGGTGATCTGCCCCTCGACCCAGATGCTGCCGAGCCGATCGATCCACTGCGCGACCTTGATCGCGACGGAGCGGACCGGATACGGCTGCTCGGCGGAATTCGCGGGCGCGGCCTGCCCCTGCGGTTGGTCGGTGCGCTCGGGTTGACCGGGGGTGTCCCGGCCAACCGTCGACGGTGGTGTCCGGGGTTCGGTCACTGGGCCCGCACGGTGGCGATCCGATTCGTCAGCATGGTCACGAACGGCGCCCTGGCGCGGGTCTGCTGCTCGTAGTCCAGCAGCGCGGCGAGGTCTTCGATGGTCAGCATGCGCAGGCGGGCGCGCAGCTGAGCCAGGGTCATGTTGGCGTAGTCGTAGCGGGTGGCTACTTCCGGCTCATCGATCGCCGGCGCGGGTTCTTCCGCACGGACGATCTCCGGCTCTGGTTCCGGCGCAGCGGTTTCCGGGTCGGCGACGAAGTCGACCGCGTGGCCGTTGCGCTCGGCCGGGGTTTCCCGGGCAGGGAAGGGCGATTCGGGTTCTTCGGTGGCGTACAGATCGAAACGGCTGGTGCGCGCCGTCGCGCTGTGCGGGGTTTGCTCGCTGTCGAGGTCCTCGTCGAAGGTGGCCCACTCCGGCTGTTCTTCCGGAGCGTTGCCCAATCGATCGAAAACCGCGTCGCCCTTGAGTGCGAGGCTGGTCACGAACTGCTGGACGTGCATCGTCGTCTGCAGCATCTGACTGATGGCGGTGATCGGCAAATTCATTGCGGCCGTGGGTAGCCGGCGAGTTTCCTCAATGGCGTATACGGCGGCCCCGGCGGCTACCCGGGCCAGGAACGGTGGTCGAAACATGGTCCTAGCCTGCCCGAAATGGTGTGCTATGCAAAGGTCGGGGCTCACGGGAGTGATTCTGGCGCATAGAACCGCAGGCGCGGAGCGCGCCTCGCCGCCGCGCGGACAGTTCGCGGGCGCAATGCCCGGACGGCGCGGAGTCGGTGCACGCACGTAAGCTGTCGGCATGTCCACGGCCATACCCTTGAACGTCGGAATCGCCCGCTCGTCGGGTGCCGGAACCGCCGATACCGTCGGCGGCAAGCGGGTGCTGCTCGCGGAGCCGCGTGGGTACTGCGCCGGCGTGGACCGAGCGGTCGAAACCGTGGAGAAGACGCTGGAAAAGCACGGTGCGCCGATCTACGTGCGCAAGGAGATCGTGCACAACCGCCACGTCGTGGAAACACTGCGTGAGCAGGGCGTCATCTTCGTCAACGAGACCGACGAGGTGCCCGAGGGCTCGGTGGTCGTGTTCTCCGCGCACGGTGTTTCGCCCGCGGTGCACACCTCCGCCGCCGCACGCAATCTGCACACCATCGACGCCACCTGCCCGCTGGTCACCAAGGTGCACCAGGAGGCGAAGCGGTTCGCCCGCGACGACTACGACATCCTGCTGATCGGCCACGAAGGCCACGAGGAGGTCGAGGGCACGGCGGGCGAGGCACCCGATCACGTGCAGCTGGTGGACGGCCCGGCCTCGGTGGACAAGGTCACCGTGCGCGACGAGTCGAAAGTGATTTGGCTCTCACAAACCACGCTCAGCGTCGACGAGACGATGGAGACCGTGCAGCGGCTGCGCGAGCGTTTCCCCGCGCTGCAGGATCCGCCCAGCGACGACATCTGCTACGCCACCCAGAACCGTCAGGTCGCGGTCAAGGCGATGGCACCCGAATGCGATCTGGTGATCGTCGTCGGCTCGCGCAACTCGTCGAACTCGGTGCGCCTGGTCGAGGTCGCCCTCAACGCCGGCGCCAAGGCCTCCTACCTGGTCGACTATGCCCGCGAGGTGGACCCCGCCTGGCTCACCGACGTCCGCACCATCGGCATCACCTCCGGCGCCTCGGTCCCGGAGATCCTGGTCCGCGGCGTCCTGGACATGCTGGAAGAGCACGGCTACGCCGACGTCCAGCCGGTCACCACGGCCAACGAAACCCTCGTCTTCGCCCTCCCCCGAGAACTCCGCACCACCCGCGCGCGTTAAACGAGTCCGCGCGTAAATCCGTCGCGTTGCGTCGGCCTGGCCTGGCACCATCGCCGAATGCCAACAGCCATGACGTCCGACCAGCTCGCCACCCGCACGTCGCGAGCGGTCGATGCGGCCGTCACCGCGGGACGTGACCTCGGACTGACGGTGCTCGACCCGGTGATCCTGCACGATGTGTTCTCCGTTGTCGTGCACCTTGCTCCAGCACCGGTGGTGGTCCGCGTACCGACTGTCCTGCCCTCGCCCGCTGACCCGGACACCCAGGCCGCGCGCCAGCGGGTAGAGCTCGATGTGGTGGCGTGGCTCGCCGAACAGGGCACCCCGGTGATTCCGCCGAGCCCGCTGGTGCCGCGAGAACCGGTGCGGCGCAACGGTTTCTCGATGACGTTCTGGCAGTTCGTCGAGCAGGACACAACCGTCGAACCCGACTACGTGCACAACTGCGCCCTGGTCGCCGACCTGCACGCCGCGCTTCGTGACTACCCGGGTGAGCTGCCGTTCCTGTCCTCGGCCGATCCGGCGACGGTCACCGAGAGTCTTGCCGCCCTCGCGGCACGCCCCGATCTGATCGACCCTGCTGATCTCGACCGTGCACAGCGTGAATGGGCGGTCCTGGAACCGGTCCTCCGGTCGCGTGCGGCGTTCGAGGCGGAGTTCCCCGGCGTCGGTGTACAGCCGATCCACGGGGACTCGCCTGCGGTCAATATTGTCCGCACCACGAGTGGTGCGTTGTATGCCGACTTCGAGCTGGCCACCGTCGGACCGGTCGAATGGGATCTGGCGTTTCTCGGCCCCGAGTGCGAGGCCGCCTACAACGCCGCGGCAGCGCGCCGCGGACTGCGACAGTTGGACCAGCGCGTGATGCGCTTCATCAACGCGGTAGGCATGGTCAAAACGCTGTCGTGCCTCGTGCTCGTGCCGCAGCTGCCCATGCTCGGGGAGGCGTTGAAACCGGCCATCGAGAACTGGCGAACGACGCCGTTTTACGGGGCCGTCAGTAACTGACGCCCCGAGAGCTACAGGTTTTCCGGCCTGCGGCGGTCGGTGCGGCTCGAATCGCGTTCGCGGTAGCGGACATTGGGCTGAGGGTGCGGGGGCGGCATTTCGCCGCGACGGCGCGGGGGATTGCCGCGGGGTGGTTCGGCGTCCGCGCGCGGGGCGGCCGCGGCGGGGCGGGCGCCGGTGCGCGGGGCCGGGCGGCCCTCGCGGGGGCGGGCGGAGCCGGCGACTCGCGGCGGGGCGTCGGCCACCGGAGTGGCGGCCCGGCGGGACGGTCGTGGGGCGTCTTCGACAGGGTCCAGATCGTCTGCGTCGTCCTTGGGGCGGCGGGTGCGGCGGCGGGCCGAGTCGGCGAGACCGGTGGTACCGGCCCGGCCGGTGCGCGGGCGCTTGGTGCCGGGCCGGCCCCAGCTTTCGCTGCGCTTGGACTCGGTCGCGCCGCCCGCGGCGTCGCTGCGGCGCTGCAGCGCGATGCGCGCGCCGCCGATCAGCAGAACCAGCGCGGTGGCCAGGAACATGGTGGGGAACCGCTCGACCAGCGGGACCGCCAGTTTCAACAGGATCTCGGTGATCGAGCTCATCGCGACGCCGGTCAGCTGCTTGTAGGCCAGCGGAACGGCGATGAACAGCAGCAGCGGCGGCAGCACCATGGTGGTGAACAGGCCGCGATAGCGGACGGTGAGTACGGCTGCGACACAACCGACGACGTATAGCGCGGCGAAGGTACCGGTCAGGTCGGTACTGTCGCCGTTCGCATCGATCAAGAAACCCAGAAACGTGCAGGCAACCGCGATCAGGACAGCCGCGCCCACCGGGAGACCCGGGACCGTCGGCAGTATCGAGCGTTGCGGCGCGGGCACCCGGGTTCGCACACGTTGGGAAGCAGCCACATTATGAACACTAACCTTCGACGCCTCGGACGGCGTTATGGCACGGCGGTTGTCCCGGCTAATCGTCGGCGTCGGCGAAGCCCACCGCGCGTGGCCACGAATCAACCCGCTGGATTGCCGGCACCTCCTGTTCCGCTATCTCCAGGTCGTGCAGTTTGCGCGCGGTGACCATGACCCGCGATTCCACCGAGGCCACCGTGTAGTTGAACGCGTCGACGGCCTTGCCGAGTTGCGCGCCGAGCCGGTCCAGATGCCTGCCCGTCATGCCGAGCCGGGCGTACAACTCCTTGCCCAACTGCTGCACCGTCGCCATATCCCGGGACAGCGCCTCCTGCCGCCAGCCGAACGCGACCGTGCGCAACAACGCGATCAGCGTGGTCGGCGTCGCGAGGATCACGTTCCGGCCGAACGCGTACTCCAGCAAGCCCGAGTCGGTGGTCAGCGCGGCATCCAGGAACGGATCGCCGGGCACGAACAGCACCACGAATTCCGGTGCCGGATCGAACGCGGCCCAGTACGCCTTGTCGGCCAGCTGGTCGATGTGCCCGCGCAGGTGTTTCGCGTGCCTGGTCAGGTGCTCGGCTCGCATGTCGGGATCGTCGACCATGCTCGCGTCGAGATAGGCGCTGAACGGCACCTTGGCGTCGACCACGATGTGCCTGCCGCCGGACAGATTCACCACAAGGTCGGGGCGCACGTTGCCGGTGCGGTCACCGTCACCGTCGCCACGGGCGGCGCGGGTCACCTGGGTGTCGAAGTCGACATGCCTGGTCATCCCGGCCAGCTCGACCACCCGCTCCAGCTGGATCTCGCCCCACCGCCCGCGCACCTGCGGCGCCCGCAGCGCGGCGACCAGCTGACTGGTCTGGCTGGTGAGCTGCAGCGAGGTGCGCTGCATGCCCGCGACCTGCTCGCGCAGGCTCGAATACGCGTTGATCCGATGGTGTTCGACCTGCTGGATGTGCTGGTTCAGCGCGCCGACCGCATCGCGCAGCGGGTCGACCATGGCGCCGATCGCATGCGAATGCCTGCGCGCCGCATCCTCGTTCGCCGCGGTGAGCGACTGCCGCAACAGGTGCTCGTTGTCGGTGGCCGCCGCGAGTCTCGCCTCCGCCGACGCGGCCCGCTGCCCGGCCCGGGCGGCATGGCCGAGCCAGCCGAGCCCTACCCCGGCGGCGAACACCAGCATCAGTGCGACGAGCATCGGTGCGGTCATAGCGCCGATAGTGCCGTAACCCACCGACAAGAACGCGCGAGTCGGCAATTACGCAGCGCCGTGTCGGCAAACATAATGGTCAAGCCGTACATACGCCGCTGGGCGACGCGGTCAGTCATGACGCGGCAACCGAATTCGTGACCCGCGTCGCTCGGCGGCCATCGATCCGGTACCGCCGGGGCTGTTGGGCTGCCCGCTGCGACGCCGAAAACCACACTCGCGGTTGGACTATGCGCCGGACGACAGGACGAGCGCGGATCGGCCGCTCGGCATGTGCGGACGCCGCGGAATAGCCATCGGAGTGCCGGACGAATCACCGCTGACACGCCGCACAAAACGACGGCTATCCGACACGGCGGGCTCGGCAATTGAATTGTGTCGGTGCGGTGGCCTACGGTTTCGCGGATGCGGATGCTGCACACCTCGGACTGGCACATCGGGCGCACCTTCCACGGCGTCGATCTGCTTGCCGACCAGGCTCGTTCGCTGGCCGCGATCGCCGAGCTGGTGGCCGAGGAGTCGGTCGAGGTGGTGGTGCTGCCCGGCGACGTGTACGACCGATCCATTCCGAGCGCCGACGCGATCGCCGTGTGCAACCGCGGCTTCGAGGCCATCCGTGCGGCTGGCGCCCGCATCGTCGCCACCTCCGGCAACCACGACTCGCCCGCGCGACTCGGCGCGGGCGCGAGCTTCGCGGCGGCGGGCGGGCTGTACCTGCGCACCACCGTCGCCGAGGCCGACCGACCGGTACTGCTCGACGACGAGCACGGTCCCGTGGCGTTCTACGGCATCCCGTACCTGGAGCCGGATATCACCCGCGCGGAACTCGGTGTGCCGCAGGCGCGTTCGCATGCCGACATCCTCGACGCCGCCATGCGCCGGATCCGCGCCGACATCGCCCGGCGGGACGGCACCCGCACGGTGGTACTCGCGCACGCCTTCGTCGTCGGCGGCGAGGCGACCGGTTCGGAACGCTCGATCTCGGTCGGCGGCGTGGAGACGGTGCCGATGTCGGCCTTCGACGGCATCGACTATGTCGCCCTCGGCCACCTGCATTCCCCGCAGACACTGTCGGAGTCCGTGCGCTATTGTGGCTCGCCGTTGCCGTATTCGTTCGCCGAGAGCTCGCACCGCAAGGCGGTGTGGGTCATCGAGCTCGACGCCGCCGGACTGCATTCGGTCGAGCGGCGCGACCTGCCCGTGGTGCGCGGGCTGACCAAGCTCACCGGAACCCTCGACGAACTGCTCACCGACGCGAGCCACGCGCCCGCCGAAGAGCACTACGTTTCCGCGGTGCTCACCGACTCGACCCGCCCGGTCGACGCGATGCGCAAGCTGCGCGAACGGTTCCCGCACGCGGTGCACGTCGAGTGGGTGCGGCCGGAGGGCAACCCGGAGCTGCGCTACCGTGAGCGGGTGCACGGCCGTCGCGATACCGAAGTAGCGCAGAGCTTCCTCACCGACGTTCGCGGTGTGCCGAGCGCGGGCGAAATGGCTTGGCTGGAGCGGGCACTCGCCGCCGCCGTCGCGGAACCCGATCATCTGCTGACGGCCGACTCGGCAGCGGAACTCTCGGCGTGAGAGCGCGCCGAGCGGAGCGCCCCGTGCCGCCGAACGGCGGTCGTGGCCACGCGACGATGGACGGTGCGGCTGCATGAGGCTGCACAAGCTGGAGATGACCGCCTTCGGCCCGTTCGCCGAAACCACGGTCGTCGACTTCGACGCGCTCGGCGCCGACGGGCTCTTCCTGCTGCACGGACAGACCGGCGCGGGCAAGACCACCGTGCTCGACGCGATCGCGTTCGCGCTCTACGGCCGGGTCCCCGGCGCACGCGGCGAAAGCAAGCGCCTGCACTCCGATCACGCGCCGGAACAGACTCCGCCGCAAGTGATCCTGGAGGCCACCCTCGGCGGACGGCGGGTGCGACTGACCCGCATTCCCGAATTCGAACGCCCGAAGCTGCGCGGCACCGGCATGCGCACCGACCCCGCCAAGGCGACGCTGGCCTGGCTGGACGGGCGCGGCGAAAACCTCTCCCGGATACCCGATATCGGCGACGAGATCATCCGGCTGCTCGGCATGAGCGCCGATCAGTTCTTCCAGGTGGTGCTGCTGCCGCAGGGCGACTTCGCGCGATTCCTGCGGGCGGACAACGAAGATCGCGAGAAGCTGCTCGAAAAGCTTTTCGACACCGAACGATTCGGCAGCGCCGAACAATGGCTCGCGGACAAGCGCCGCGCCTCCACCGCCGACCTCGATTCCCGCAAGCAAGGCATCGACCGGCTGATCGCGCAGGTCGGCGTCGCGGCCGGGGCCGGTGCGGCCGAAACTCTCGGCCCGCTGGAGGCCGTCGGCTGGTCGCAGGAGCTGCTCGCCACCGCGCGGACCGACCTGACTGCTGCGGCGTCGGAAGCCGAACGCTGCCAACAGGAGTCGGGCCGCGTGCGCACGCTCGCCGAGGAGCAACGCCGCCTGCACGAGCTACGCCGCCGCATGTCCGCCGCCCGCAAGCAACTCGACGACTACGCCGCCTCGGCCGACCAGCGCACCGCCCTGCAGGCCGAACTCGCACTGGCCCGCCGCGCCGAGCCGGTCGCTGCCGCCATCGATGAGGCCCGCGACGCCGTCATGCAGATGCGCCGCAAAGACACCGAAACACTCACCGCCAGCCACCAATTGGCCGCACGCCTGCTCGAGCCCGCCGGTGCCGACCTCGGCGGTGTCGAGTTGGTCTGGGTAGAGCACGCGGACGCAGACAGCGTTGATCCAGCGACAAGCGGCGCGGCAACCGATGATGCCGAGCCGTCGGGTGTCCGGCCGCTACGTGCGAATCGCCCTGGTACCGAGTCGAATCGCGCGAGGACGGCCGAAAATGGGGCGACCCGCGCTACCGAGGGAACTTCCGCCTCACACGCGGACGCTCAGCAGCAGGGTGTCCGGCCGCTACGTGCGGATCGTTCTGATACTGAGCGCAATCGGCTGGGGGCGGCTGAAACCGTGGCCCGCTCCGGCGGCCAACGGGTTATCAGAGACGACGCCGACATCGATGCCGCGATCAGGCGCTGGAGCGCGCAGATCGGCGGACTGGACGAGGTGCGGGCCGATGCGACCGCGGCCACTCGGCTCACCCGAGAGCTGGCGGGGCTGCGCGACGAAGATGCGGCGCTCAACACCCAGGTGACCAAGCTGACTCGGCTGCGTGAACAACTCCCGGGCTCCCTCGCCACTCTCGAGGCTCGCCTGCGTGAGGCGACGAACGCTGCCGCCACGCTGCCGACCCTGACCGCTGAATGCGAGCGGTTACAGACCGCGGCCGCGGCCGCGGTCGAACTCGCCTCCCGCAAAACAGGTTTGGACCACGCCCGCGTCGAGTTCGAGACGGCCCGTGCCGCGCACAACGACGCCAAGGAGCGCGTCCTCGATCTGCGCGAGCGCAGGCTGGCAGGCATGGCCGCCGAACTCGCCGATGGGCTGACCGACGGCCAGCCGTGCACGGTCTGCGGCTCGGCCGATCACCCGGCACCCGCCCGTCCCACCGCCACCGCCGTCTCCAAGGACGCCGAAGAGGCCGCGGTGACGGCCGAGCGCGCCGCCGAGGACGCGCGTGACCGCGTGCTGGCCCGAATCACCACCCTGGAACGTGAGATCGAGGCGCTCATCGCCCGCGGCGGCGACGCCGACCGGGTCGAACTGGCCGCCGCTCTCCGCACCGCCACCGACCGCTACGAGGACACCGCCGAATTGGCGGCCCTCGCCGACGGCCTGACCGCCGAACTCACCCGCCTGCGCACCGACGAGGCCCGCCTGCACGACGAACTCCGCGAATCCGATTCGCGCCGAAGCACCGTCGCCGCGAACGTCGCCACCGCGACCACCCGCCTCGCCGAGCTCAACGACCGCCTCCGGGCCGCGGCGGGCGCCGACGAAACCATCGACCGCCGCTACGCCCGCCTCACCGCCCTCGTCGCCGACGCCACCACCCTCCGCGAGGCCCGCGCCGATGCTGCGGCAGCCCGCGAACAGGTCGCCGTCATCGCCGACCGCGTCGAAAACCTCGCCCGCGCCGCAGGTTTCGTACCCGAGAACGAAGACAAGCAGCGGCGAGCTGAGGCAACGGCCGGCGCGGCGGCAGTGCGCCATACGGCCGGTGCGGCAAATAATGAATCGAGCAATCGGGTCGCGACGCCGACCGGCGATGCGGCGACCGCACGCGCTGACGATGCGGCGACCGCTGACGACTCGGCCACCGAACCGGCACCTCGAGCGGCAATGGTCGAGGCACCCCGGGATGTCGTGACGCGACTGACCGCATACGCGCGCGTCGTCACCGCAGCGAGCCGCACTTCGCAACGCCAGTCCGACATCGAGGCCGAGCTGACCAACGCCGACCGCACCCGCGCACACGCGGAAGCCGTTCTCGCAGAACCGGAAATCCAAGCGGCCGCATCAACCGAACCCGGCGACCTGACCGAGCTCGAGTCCGCCGTCGCCGCCGCGCAAACGCAGCTGAACAGCGCCGTCGCCGTGCACGCGGAGGCGACCAGGCGGGTCGGTCTGCTGGAAGACCTCGGCGGCCAACTCTGGGCAGCGGTGGACCGCATCGCCCCGCTGCAACGCACCCATGACGAACTGGCCGGACTCGCCGAGGTGGTGGCGGGCCGCGGCGAGAACAACCGCCGGATGTCGCTGCGCTCTTATGTGCTCGCGGCCCGCCTGGAAGAGGTCGCCCAAGCGGGTTCGCTACGCCTGCGCCGAATGTCCGGCGGCCGTTACGAATTCGTACACTCCGACAAGGCAGGCCCACGCGGCCGCCGCGGCGGTCTCGGCCTGGACATCCGCGACGATTACACCGGCGCCATCCGGCCCGCCAAAACCCTCTCCGGCGGCGAAACCTTCATGGCCTCCCTGTCTTTGGCACTCGGCCTGGCCGACACCGTCGCCGCCGAATCCGGCGGCCTGGTGCTCGACACCCTCTTCATCGACGAGGGCTTCGGCGGCCTCGACGCCGACACCCTCGATGCGGTGATGGGTGTTCTCGACGAACTCCGCGCGGGTGGCCGCGTGGTCGGCGTCGTCAGCCACGTCGATGAGATGCGCCAGCGCATCCCCAGCCGCCTGCACGTCCGTCGTGGCCGCACCGGCTCCCACCTCGAGGCCACCGTCGCCTGAGCGCGGCGATCACGCCTCGTGATCGAGCAGCCAGCGCTTGATCGGCAGACCCCAGCGGAACCCGCCGAGCGCCCCGCCGATGCGGTAAATGCGGTGGCACGGCACGAACAGCGCCGCCGCGTTGCGCGCGCACGCGTTGGCCGCGGCACGGGTGGCGTCGGGTCGACCGGAGCGGGCGGCGTACTCGGTGTAGGTGATCGGTGCGCCTGCCGGCACCTTGCGCAGGACTTCCCAGGCGTGCATGAGGAATTCGCCGGACTGCTGACGGACCGGGACGTCATCGATCGCGGTCAGATCACCGTCGTGATAGGCGGTGATGATCTGGGTGAGCGCACCGAGCGAATCCCGTTGCCGCAGTTCGGCCGGACGCAACGTCGAGTGGATCACGGGGTGCAGGTCGTCCACGTCGGCGGTCCAACCGGCGGCCAGCACGGCCCCATCGGCGTCGACCACCGCGGTGAACGGTCCGATCGGCGTCTCGACGGTCGCGAAATCCGCAGTGGTGACCCCGATCTGGCGCTTGATCGGGCGAACAACGGTGGTGGCGTTCATGCTTCGGCGCTCGCTTTCGATGAGGCTGGCTTGGTCTTGGCTCGCGCGGCGCGATCGGTCAGCGCCGCCTTCCACAGATGCATGGACAGATAAGAGCGCCACGGCGCCCAACGCGCGGTGTCGGACAGGTCGATGCCGAGCACCGCGGCACCCTGCCGGACCACCAGATCGGTGTTCAGCAGCACGTCCGGGTCGGCGAGCAGGCGCATGGTCACGTAGTCGGCTGTCCACGGGCCGACTCCGTCCAGGGCCAGCAGGTCGCGACGCAGGTCAGCGGCGGTGCGACCTTGATGCAACGCGAGCTCGCCACTCGCCAATGCCTCGGCCGCGCCGATGATCGAGCGAATCCGCCGCGTCGGACCGGTGAGCACCTCGGCACCGCGCTCGGCGATCACCGCCGGGGTGGGGAACAACAGGGGGATCGGCCCGTCGACCCGATCGCCGAGCGCATCGACCAGCCGTGCCGTGTGCGTCGCCGCCGCCGATACCGAGATCTGCTGCCCGATCATGGTGCGCAGCAACAGTTCCGGCCCGTCCAGGCAGCCGGGCACCCGAATGCCGGGGGAGAAGACCGGCCGTCGCCCATCGCAGGGGTCGAGTTCGGCGTCCGGTGGTGATCCGGCGCCCGCGTCCGGCAGCCGAGTGGTGTCCGGGTCGGTCAGCTCCGGTGTCGAAACCCGCTGTCCCGGAGCGATACCCAGCGCCTCGTCGATGCCGATCGGGTCGGCGTCGAGGTCGAGCAGGTGCCGCAGTCGCGCCACTGTTGGCGCCAGGTCGCGCATGTCGTGCAGGGCCAGCTCGGCCCGTACGTGGTCGCGCTGGAAGCTGAGCCGGGTCGTCGCGTGGCCGTGCGGCGTGCGCAGATTTCGGGTGTAGGCGCGGTTCTCCCACAGCTCCATACCGGGTGCCACATGCGAGGAGAGGAACCACTCCAGCCAGGCCCGATCCAGCGGCTCGCGGTAGGGCAACCGCAGGCTCAGCGTGCCGTTGACGGCGGGCACCTGGCGCGCGTTCGAGGTGGACTTCGCCCGGTTCGCCTCGGTCCGCATGGTGGTCGGGCTGACCGCGAACACCTCGCGCACCGTGTCGTTGAACTGGCGGATGCTGGCGAATCCGGCCGCGAAAGCGATGTCCGACATCGGCATTGCCGTCGTCTGGATCAATAGTCGGGCGGTATGCGCCCGGTGCGCGCGGGCCAGCGCCAGCGGCCCTGCGCCGAGTTCGGTGGTGAGCACGCGGGTCAGCTGCCGCTGCGAATAGCCGAGCGTGGCGGCCAGCGCGGGGACGCCGCCGCGTTCGATCACGCCGTCGCCGATCAGCCGCATCGCGCGCGCGGCCAGGTCGGCGCGGGTGTTCCAGAGCGGCGATCCGGGGGCCGCGTCGGGCAGGCACCGGCGGCAGGCGCGGTAGCCTGCCTGCTGCGCGGCCGCCGCGGTCGGCAGGAACGACACGTTGACCCGTTTCGGCGTGATCGCCGGACACGAAGGGCGACAATAGATTCCGGTGGTTCGCACCGCGGTGAAGAACTGCCCGTCGAAGCGGGAATCCCTGGTCGAAACCGCCCGGTAGCACCGCTCGAAATCCAACGCCGTGATCGTCACGCCAACCACAATGTCAGCTGCGGCCATCCGCCGCTAGCGGAAATCTGCCACCACCCCTCGTTCGCATCGGATGGAGTCGCGAACGCGCAGATCAGCCCCTACCCCGGCGGGCGGAGCGGCGCCCTCATCGCGTCGCTCCGCCGTGCCTCAGCAGCAGCGATTTGTCGGGTTGTTATCCGCGTCCGCGTGTCTGGTCCGCCAGTACTCGCGTTCCGTCGGCACCGCGCAGCCGGGATGGTTGCGCGCCAGATGGTCGACGTAGCGCCGATAGTCCTGCCCGCCGAGGATCGAGTTGAACCACCACACCGCTGCCGCACAACCCCTTCGAGCGGCACGCAGGCCCCGCACGGCAGCCGATCGACTGCCGTGCGGGGCGACGTGCACGGTCATTGCGTCGCTTTCACCTGCGCGGCGCCCGGCGCTCGGACCTTCCCGGCGGCGATCAAGGCGTCCCATTCCCGTTGCACCTCCTTCTCCTCGGCGGTCGCGAGGAAGGACGTCGGCGCGAAGATCTTCGACGGCTCGTCCGGCGATTCGCTGTCCGGTCCGCCGCCCGCGCGCCAAGCCCGCACACAGACGATCAAGCCGACGATCGCCACGATCAACACCAGCACCGCGAAGATGATCGACAGGCTGCCCTGGATGAAGGTGTTGCGCACGACCTTGTCCATATCGGCCGCGGTCTTGGCGGGCGCCAAGATCTTCCCCGCATCGACCGCGGCGACATAGTTGCTGTGCTGCTTCCAGTAGCCGATGTTCGGGTCGGCGGAGAAGATCTTCTGCCAGGACGCCGTCATCGTCACGATCAGATCCCAGATCAGCGGGATCGCCGGAATCCAGGCCCACTTGACCAGGCCCTTCTTGATCACGATGGTCAGCACCACGGTGAGCGCGATCGCGGCGAGCAGCTGGTTGGAGATGCCGAACAGCGGATACAGCGTGTAGATGCCGCCGAGCGGATCGGTGACACCCATCAGCAGCACCGAGCCCCACGCGGCGACCACGATCGCAGAGCAGAGCCACGCACCGGGCCGCCAGGACGGATCCTTGAACTTCTTGGCCGGGCCGCCGAGGTTGCCCAGCGAGTCCGACAGCATGAAGCGCGCGACACGGGTGCCGGCGTCGATCGTGGTGAGGATGAACAGCGCCTCGAACATGATCGCGAAGTGGTACCAGAACGACTTGAGGCCGCTGCCGCCGAGGAACCGGTGCAGCACCTCGGACATGCCGACGGCGAGCGTCGGCGCGCCACCGGTCCGGGAAACAATGCTGGTCTCGCCGACGTCCTTGGCCGCCTGGGTCAGCTCAGCAGGGGTGATCGGATTACCGCTCAGGCCAAGGCTGTTGGTGTAGGCGGCCGCCTTCTCCGCGGTGCCGCCGGTCAGGCCTGCGCTCGCGTTCATCGCGAAATACAGGTGCTGGTCGATGATGCTCGCGGTGATGATCGCCATGACGGCGACGAACGACTCCATCAGCATGCCCGCGTAGCCGATCATCCTGGCCTGCGACTGCTTCTCCAGCAGCTTCGGCGTGGTGCCCGAGGAAACCAGCGAGTGGAATCCGGACAGCGCGCCGCAGGCGATGGTGATGAACAGGAACGGGAACAGGCTGCCCGCGAACGCCGGGCCCTTGCCGGATCCGGCGAAGTCGGAGACGGCGGGCGCCTTGAGCACCGGCATGGTGATCAGGACACCGACCGCCAGCAGGACGATGGTGCCGATCTTCATGAAGGTCGACAGGTAGTCGCGCGGCGCGAGCAGCAGCCATACCGGCAGCACCGAGGCGATGAAGCCGTAGCCGATGAGGAACCACGCGATGGTGGTGCCCGACAGCGTGAACAGGTCCTGGCCCCAACCGGATCCGGCGACCCAGTTGCCGGAGATGATGGCCAGCAGCAGCAGCGCGAACCCGATAATCGAGACCTCACCGACCTTGCCCGGCCGGAAGAAGCGCAGGTAAACGCCCATGAACAGGGCGATCGGGATGGTCATCGAGATGGAGAACACGCCCCACGGGCTGCCGCCCTGCAGCGTGCCGTCCTTGCCGGGCGTCGCGGCCAGCGCGTTCACCACGACGATGCCGAGCACCGCGAGCAGGATCATCATGATCACCAGCACGGCGATGATCGCGGCGACGCCGCCGACCGCGCCGAGCTCGTCGCGGGCCATCTGTCCGAGACTGCGGCCGCGGCGGCGGGTCGAGGCCCACAGCACCAGGTAGTCCTGCACCGCACCGGCGAAAACGACGCCGATCACGATCCAGATGGTGCCGGGCAGATAGCCCATTTGGGCGGCGAGGACGGGGCCGACCAGCGGGCCCGCGCCGGCGATGGCGGCGAAGTGGTGCCCGAACAGCACCCGCCGGTCCATCGGCATGTAGTCCTTGCCGTTTTCCAGGATCTCGGCGGGCGTGGCCTGGTCGTCACGCGGTTTGACGATCTTGTATTCGATGAGCCTGGAATAGAACTGGTAGGCCAGCACGTAGGTGGCCACGGCCGCGACCACGATCCACACCGCGTTGACCGACTCGCCGCGGGAGATGGCCAGGACGGCCCAGGCGATCGCGCCCACCACGGCGATCGCGGCGAAAATGCCCTTCTTGACTGGGGTAATAGGCGAACGGTCCACGACACCCACGGGAGGTAGGTCGGGATCTGTCCGGAGGTATTCGATGGTCGCCATGCGAACTACTCTCCCGTGAAATCGAGCTTGCTGAAACGATGTCAACGTAGCTGAACCGCGGCGCGCGTGAGCCGGACTTAGTAAAGTCTGAACATTGCGATACGGATCGAGATCGCCGCGAGGACTCGTACTGTGTCTTCCTACGAGCGGGGCTCGATCCGTCTGCGCGCACGGGTACGGGTGGCCCGCGGTGCGTCAGCCGCCGGTCGGCCGTTGTTCACGGTCGCCGGTGTTCGCCGGTTCGAGTGGGCGTGTTCCTCTCGCCCGGCGATGTTGCCATCCGTATGCTGCCATGCTGGCTCGGGCATGCGCCGATCGGTCCTACACATCGCCGTTTCTCATCCCGGGGTTCGCGTATCCATCCGCAGGCCGTCGTGGAGGAGCTCGTGTCACCGATTCGTCGTCGCACCCTGCTCGGCTCGGCGCTGGCCGCGCCGCTACTGGCCGCTACCGGATGTGGATCCGCCGACGACGCCCTCACCTTCTTCTTCCAGGCCAGGCCGGAGGAGGCGCGGATGCGGTTGACGATCATCGACGAGTTCCAGAAGCGGCACCCGGACATCAGGATTCGCACCATCCTGTCCGGTCCGGATCCGCAGCAGCAGCTGCTCACCTACTGCGCGGGCGGTAGATGTCCGGACGTCATCATGGCCTGGGAGCTGCTCTACTCCGGGCTCGCGGAGCGTGGGGTGCTGCTCGATCTGCGCACGCTACTGGATCGGGAGCCCGAGTACGCGGAGATGTTGCGTCGGGACAGTTATCCGGCGCTGTACGACACCTTCGCCTATGCCGGTGGGCAGTACGCGTTGCCCGAGCAGTGGTCCGGGGTGTTCCTCTATTACAACCGGGAGCTGTTCGCGGCGGCTGGGTTGACGCCGCCCACCCGGTGGCGTGACGCCTGGTCGTTCGACGAATTCCTGGACGTCTCGCGCACACTCACAAAGAACAAGCAGTGGGGCTTCGCCGACGCCTGGGTGCCGTACTACTCGGCCGCTTGCTTCGGCATGAACAACGGCGCGGAGTGGTTCAGCCCGCCGGTGGCGCCGACCAGGGCCAATCTCGGTGATCCTCGCTTCGCCGAGGGGTTCCAGTTCTACGCCGATCTCGCGGTGCGGCATCGGGTGGCGCCGAAAGTCGCTGACCAGCTGTCGATTTCGGCGGCGGACCTGTTCCGGGCGGGCCGGGCGGGGATGGTGCTCGGCGGGCACTGGCTGTACTCCGAATTCGCGGGGCAGGACGGGCTTTCGATCGATGTCACCGTGTTACCGGTCGGGCCGCACGGCGGTCCCGGTGCGATCACCGATGTCGGCAGTACCGGGCTGTCCATCGCGGCGGACAGTCCGCGGGTCGAACAGGCTTGGGAATTCGTCAAATTCGCGACCGGGCCGGTCGGGCAGGCCATCATCGCGGCCTCCGGGCTGTTCGTTCCGGTGCTGAAATCCGCGATGGGCTCGCCCGGTTTCGCTGCCGCGCATCGGGAAACGCGCAACCTCGCGGTGTTCACCGAGGGGCCGGACAACTCTCGCCCGCTACCGATAACCCCTGCCTGGGGCAAGGTCTCCGCGCTGCTGGAACGCGGCGCCAACCGCGTCCTGCGCGGTGCCGCGACTGCCGCCTCCTTGGACGGCCAATTCACCACCGACCTCGATGCGCTGCTGGAGTCGCCGTGACTGACACCTGGTTGCGGGGAACTACGGGGTTGGCGCGGAAGCGGGAGCGGGCGGGATGGCTGTTCGTAGCGCCGAATGTGGCGGCGGTGGCGGTGTTTCTGTTGTTTCCGCTGGGGTTTTCGCTGTACCTGAGTTTTCACGCATGGGACCTGTTTCGGCCGATGCGATTCGTCGGGCTGGCCAACTATCGGCGGTTGTTCGGCGCGGATCCGTTGTTTCTCATCGCGTTACGCAACAGTGCGGTGTTCACCGTGCTCACGCTGGTGCCGACGGTGCTGATCGGGTTGGGGATCGCGGCGGCGCTGAACCGGAAGTCGGCCGGTATCGGGCTCTTTCGGACGTTGGCGTTTCTGCCGCTGGTGGCTTCCACGGTGGCGATGGCCGTGGTGTGGCGGTTCATCTTCACCGAGGACGGGATGCTCGATATCGGGCTCGGCTGGATCGGATTGGGGCCGGTGCCGTGGTTGACCGACCCGGACTTGGCGTTGGTCTCGCTGAGCGTCGTCACGGTGTGGAAGAGCGTGCCGTTCGCGACTGTCATTCTGCTTGCCGCGATGCAGGGGGTGCCGGAGCCGCTCTACGAGGCGGCGAAGATCGACGGAGCCGGTGCGCTGCGGCGGTTTTCGGCGATCACGCTGCCGTTGATCCGTGGTCCGTTGGCTTTCGTTTTCGTGATCACCGTCATCAACTCGATGCAGGCGTTCGATCAGGTGTACGCGCTCACCGGAAGCAACGGGGGACCGGAGACGGGGACCTATCTGCTGGGGATCATGTTGTTCCAGAACGCCTTCGGGTTCTACGAGGTGGGGTATGCGTCGGCGTTGGCGTGGGTGATCTTCGCGATTCTGCTGGTGCTCACGCTGCTGCAGTTGCGGTTTGCGCGGCGGGAGGCCGTTGACCTGTGAGAGCCGGCCGGGCGGAGCGGGTGATCGTGCGCCGGATGCTGCACGGGATCGGGATCTACGCGGTGTTGATCGGCATCGCGTGGTGTGCGCTGACGCCGATTCTGTGGGCGTTGTCCGGGTCGTTGAAGCGGGACGGGGAGGTCGCGGAGGGGAACCTGCTTCCGGCGAGCCCGCAGTGGTCCAACTACGGCAAGGTGTTCGAGTTGCTGCCGCTCGGGCGGATGCTGCTGAATACCGCGGTGTACGCAGTGTGTGTCACCGCCGGGCAGGTGTTCTTCTGCTCGCTGGCCGGGTACGCGTTCGCGCGCTTGCGGTTTCGTGGACGCGAGGTGCTGTTCGTCGCCTACCTCGGCACGCTCATGGTGCCGCTGACCGTCACGGTGATTCCGCAGTTCCTGCTGATGCGTGCGTTCGGCTGGGTGGACACGCCGTGGGCGATGATCGTGCCCGGCCTGTTCGGCAGCGCCTTCGGCACCTACCTGATGCGCCAGTTCTTCTACACGCTGCCAACGGAATTGGAGGAGGCCGCCATCCTCGACGGCTGCTCCACCTGGCAGGTCTACTGGCGAGTTCTGTTGCCGCACACCCGCCCCGCCCTGATGGTGCTCGGCGTGCTCACCTGGATCACCGTCTGGAACGACTTCCTGTGGCCGCTGGTGATGATCCAACGCAACGAGATCGCCACCGTCACACTGGGATTAGTGCGCCTGCAGGGTCAGTATTACACCCAGTGGCCGATCCTCATGGCCACCTCGATGGTCATTCTGTTGCCGTTGCTCGTGGTGTACGGCATCGCCCAGCGGGCGTTCATCCGCGGCATGGCCATGTCCGGTCTCGGGGGCCGGTGAA
The DNA here is from genome assembly GCF_040645995.1 of Nocardia sp. NPDC046473. Classification (NCBI taxonomy): domain Bacteria; kingdom Bacillati; phylum Actinomycetota; class Actinomycetes; order Mycobacteriales; family Nocardiaceae; genus Nocardia; species Nocardia sp. NPDC046473. Next base: position 525,672 of record NZ_JBEYZJ010000003.1, on the reverse strand, counting down.
ACGGCCCAACGGCGTTCGGCGCCGTTGGGCCGTAGACCCCAGGTGAACTTACGCAGTGCTCCCGTCGAGCTATTCGCCCCAGTAGGTGCCGAAGCTCCAGAGGTTGCCCTCGGGGTCACGGACGGTGAAACCGCGTGAGCCATAGTCTTCGTCGCGCAGACCGCGCAGCACCTCGGCGCCGGCGGCGGTAGCGCGTGCGAACAGGGCATCCGGGTCGTCGCAGACAACGTAGGTCGAGTCGTTGCCCGCGACGCGCTTGCCGAACACGCTTTCGTCCTTGCACGCGGAGCCGAACATCACGCCGCCGCCGAGCGGCCAGCGCAGCTCGGCATGCTCGACGATGGACGGGTCGTCCTCGCGGGTGTACATCGCGGTCTCCTGGAAGCCGAAGGCTTCGACAAGGAAAGCAGACATGGCTCTGGCGTCGCGGAAGGTCAGCGTGGGCCAGACGGCGGTGCGGGTGGTGATATCGGCGGGTGTTGGATTCGTCATGTCCTCAGCGTCGCCCGGCAGACCGGTCGGTGTCTTGGACGGATGGAATCTCCTCGCCCAGCCAGATCGTCGGGCTGGTTCCGGCCAGCTCGGCGAAGTCGCGATTCAGATGGGCCTGGTCGTAGTAGCCGCAGCTGGCCGCCACCTGCGCGATGGTGATGAACGACGGGGTGCGCTCGAGCATCCGGCGCGCCCGTTCGAAGCGGGTGATCCGAGCCGCCAGCTTCGGGCTCAGGCCGAACTCGTTGCTGAACCGGCGCGCGAGATGCTGTCTGCTCCAACCGATTTCCTCGACCAGGGCGCCGACGGACAGCGTCCCGCCAGAGCGCACGACGGCACGCCACGCCCAGGTCAGCTCAGGCGTGACCACGCGATCGGGATAGGCCATCCGGGTGAGGGTTCGATCGACGATGGCGAAGCGTTCCGGCCAGCCGCGCGGTCCCTGCAGTCGTTCCCATAACTCGTGCCCGATCGGGCCGACCACATCGGCGAACTCCACCGACGTGTCCCAGAGCGCGGCGGCGGGCACGCCGAACAGCGCGCGGCTGCCGAGCGGCGTCAGCGCGACCGAGATGCCCTCCTGGTGACCGCTGTGCGAGATCATCGCCGTGCTCGCCTGCAGGCCGCTCACCGAACAGCGGTAGTCCTGCGGGGACTGACTCGGATCCGTCTGCGCCACAACGTCGATGGTCGGACCGATGCTGATGATGAACGTCATGTGTGCCGACGGCAGGCCGCGATGCAACCCCGGCGGATACCCCGTCAAGCGGTAGCCGCGGTAATGATCGATGAACGGCGTGAGCATGGGCGCCGGCTGCGCTGTCACCGCCTCGGTGATCGGCTCCATGCAGGTCACGCTACGCCGCCCGGCGGCGACCGCAAGCGCGGTGAGATGGCGCACTCGGGACGAAAACGGGTATGAGCGCACCGCGCCGTCTGGTTACCGTGTCCTCTTCTAACGATTTCTGGAGGTGTGATGCGGCGGGTCCAATACGAGCGCAGCGGTGGTCCTGAGGTGCTCGAGGTCGTATCGGCCGAGGTGCCGACACCGGGGCCCGGGGAACTCCTGGTCCGGGTCGAGGCGATCGGGGTGACCCTGCCGGTGGTGCGGAAGGTGCGCGAGCAGCGCGAGCCGATCGCACTGGGTGGCGAGGTCGCGGGCGAGGTGGTCGCCGTCGGTGACGGCGTCACCGGATACGCACCGGGGTACCGGGTGACCGGGCTGGTGTTCGGGCACGGGTACGCCGACTACGCGCTGCTCTCGGTGGCGATGGCGTCGCCGATTCCCGACGGAGCGTCGGCCGTGGACGCGGTCGCGCTGGTGCGCAGTGGGTTGGTCGCGCTGGGTGCGCTCGAGGCGGCGAACCCTCGTGAAGGTGAGTCGGCGCTCATCACCGCGGCGGCCAGTGGCGTGGGGCATCTTGCGGTTCAGCTTGCGCGGGCCCGTGGCGCATCGCGGGTGGTCGGTGCGGTATCGGATCAGTCGAAGGCGGCGTTCGTCCGTGGGCTCGGAGCCGACGAGGTGATCGAGTACGGGCAGGAGTCATGGGGTGAACCCGTCGACTACGCGTTGGACGCGGTCGGTGGTGACCTGCTCGGACCTGCTCTCGCGGCGGTCGGCGCCGGCGGACGGCTGGTCTACTACAGCTCCGGTGGCGGCACCATCCAGGCTTACGACCTGCTTGTCGGCGCCAAATCGGTGATCGGATTCCAGGTAGCCCGCATCGCCCAGGGGCAGCCGGAGCTGTTCGACCAGTGGCGTCAGGAGCTGTGGCAGTACGTCGCGTCCGACCTGCTTCGGCCCGCGGTGCACGCGGAATTCGCGCTCGAAGACGCCGCCGAGGCGCATGCGGTGATCGAGGACCGGGGCAATCTCGGCAAGGTCGTGCTTATTCCCTGATCACCGGTACGGCAGGCGCGGGTCGGGGGCCCGCGCCTGCCGCGTAGACTCCTCTACTCGTGAGTCTCACCCTCGGAATCGTCGGCCTGCCCAACGTCGGAAAGTCGACGCTTTTCAACGCGCTGACCAAGAACGACGTGCTGGCCGCGAACTACCCGTTCGCGACCATCGAGCCGAATGTCGGCGTGGTTCCGCTGCCCGATCCGCGGTTGAACAAGCTCGCCGAGATCTTCGGTTCGGCCAAGATCCTGCCCGCCGTGGTGTCGTTCGTTGACATCGCAGGCATCGTCAAGGGTGCCTCCGAGGGTGCCGGTCTCGGCAACAAGTTCCTTGCCAACATTCGCGAGGCCGACGCCATCTGCCAGGTGGTCCGCGTCTTCGCAGACGATGACGTAGTGCACGTCGACGGTCGTGTCGACCCGCTCGCCGACATCGAGGTGATCGAGACCGAGCTGATCATCGCCGACATGCAGACCTTGGAGAAGGCGATCCCGCGGCTGGAAAAAGAAGCCAGGATCAAGAAGGACCGCAAGCCCCTGCTCGACGCGGCCGTCGCCGCCAACGCGGTCCTCGACAGCGGCCAGACGCTCTACTCCGCGCGCACCAAGCTGGACGGCGAACTGCTGAAAGAGCTTTCGCTGCTCACCACCAAACCCTTCCTCTACGTCTTCAACGCCGACGAGTCCGTCCTCACCGATGACGCGAAGATCGCCGAATTGAAGGCCGCCGTCGCCCCCGCCGACGCCGTCTTCCTCGACGCCAAGGTCGAAGCCGAACTCCTCGAACTCGACGACGAGTCCGCCCTCGAACTCCTCGAATCCATCGGCCAAACCGAACCCGGCCTGAACGCCTTGGCCCGCACCGGCTTCCACACCCTCGGCCTGCAGACCTACCTCACCGCAGGCCCCAAAGAATCCCGCGCCTGGACCATCCACCAGGGCGACACCGCCCCCAAAGCCGCAGGCGTCATCCACACCGACTTCGAACGCGGCTTCATCAAAGCCGAAATCGTAGCCTTCGACGACCTCGTCGAACACGGCTCCATGGCCGCCGCCAAAGCCGCAGGCAAGGTCCGCATGGAAGGCAAGGACTACGTAATGGCCGACGGTGACGTAGTCGAATTCCGCTTCAACGTGTAGCTGATTCGCCTGTTCAATTTCTTGCGGTGTTCAATTTCGTTGAGCACCGTGGCCGATTGAACGTCTATGGTTTCGTCGCTGGATCGACTTCTTCGCCATGGCGGCGCCAGGTGCGCCAGGTGCGGTGGGCGGCGAAGGCGCCGATTATGGCGGTTATGCACCAGACTGTGATTGCGGTGTAGGCGAGCGGGGCTGAGAGGTCGCCGATTGAGGCGCCGAGGGCGGTGTAGACGAATGCTCGGGGGGCTGAGCCGATGAAGGCGCCGGTGGCCATTTGCCATAGCGGGACGCCGAGTGCGCCGAACAGGTAGGACGACAGTGCGTCTGGGGCGCCGGGGACGAAGCGCTGGCCTACGACGGCCCAGAGGCCGCGCCGCTCGATTTGTGCGTCGAGGCGTTCCGCGCGGTCGGCGCCGATAAGTCCGCGTGCACTCTCGCGGCCTGCGCGGCGTCCGAGGAAGCTGGAGACTGTTGCGGTGCCGACCGTCGCACCCAACGTTACGAATGTCCCGGCCAGCGGTCCGAAAAGCAGGCCGCTCCCTGCGGCCAGGATCGGGCCTGGAACAAGGATGGCGCCAAGGAGCGCCGACACGACCGCGTAGACGAACGGTGCGGCCGGACCGGTCTCGGCGATCATGTCGCGGATGCCGTTGGTGTCGATAACTCGTGCGACGGCAACGAGATAGAACATTCCGAGCAGGAACACGATGCACGCCGCGAGACGCGCGCCGTGTCGCCACCTGCTGGTCAGCGAGGAATCGTCGTGGTCGGTCATGGTGCGCCCAACCCTGCCGCACACTGACTGCGGTCGCGAATCGAGGCCAATAAGCGGCTGCCTTCGGCCGAGTCGGCGCGTTGATCGAGCGGTGGCGCGGCTGCAGATTGGCGCGAATTGCGTTCGCAGGGTGGGGCGGCCTCCGGCCTGGTGCGGAATAGCCTTGGGCTACGCGGCGAGCCCCACCATGTTCTCGCCCGCCGGTGCCGCCCTGGCCGGGGCGATGAGGTCGGCTGTGCCGCAGTCGTAGGTGGGCGGGTCGATTGCGGTGTACTGGCGACCCGCCCACCTACAGGTTTTAGTGGTGGATCACCTCACTGAGTCGCGGTAGGACAGAACGTTTCCAGCTTCGCTCGGTGGCGTTGCGGATCATCTTCTGTCGACGGTCTTCGATGTCAAATCCTGTTTGTGTCAACAGAAGTCGGGTGCCGTGTCCCTGCGGTCGCAGCGTCCAATCGACAATCCATCGGGCGCGGTGCTCGGCCTGCGAATAGATCCAGCTGTAGGTCAACTGTTCGTATGGCCGGGCCGCAAGCACTTCACAGGCGATCTCATCGATCGATGAGGCTGGGAAGGTGAATCGGAAATGGGTTCCGACCGCGGCATCGAATCCGGTCGGTCGAAGGAGCCACTGCTCCAGCAGATCGGGTTCAGTCAACGCGCGCCATACGATGTCCGGCGGCTGCGGGAAGAAGTTGCCGAGCTCGACGGCGGCGGGATTCAGCTGTGCGTCGGCGATCAATTCTCCTGACCTTCCTTGAATTTCGCCTCCAATTCCGCAGCGAGCTGTGGCTGTTCGGCCTCCATTTTCTGGACGTAGGCAACCGCATCGCCAACGGTTCGCAGGCTCGCCATATCCTCGTCGGGGATTTTGACCTCGTATTTGTCCTCGAGTTGCACGGCGATCTCCACCAGCGACAACGAATCGATGTCCAGATCCTCGACGAAGGATTTCTCCAGCATCACCTCGGCGGCCTCGATACCGGTCACTTCCTCGACGATCTCCGCGATGCCTGCGACGATTTCTTCCTGCGTGGTAGCCACGAATCACCCTCTCCTCGATGCGATCACATATCTGCGGTGCTGCGACCAGCCGTTCCCGGTGAGGGCGTGGCGCAGTGCCAGTACGCTAAAATCTCCACCCGGGTGGAGGTTCAATAGGTTGTGACAGACGACATACTGGTGAGCATCGGGGAGTTGGCGCACCGCACCGGGCTTGCGGTGCGCACGGTCCGGTTCTACTGCGACGAAGGCATTCTCGAATCCCGCCGTAGCGCGGGTGGGCATCGGCTGTTCGACGCCGACCGTGCCACCGAACGCTTACTGCTGGTCCGGCGGTTGCGCGCGCTGGGTCTCGGGCTGGATTCGATTACCGAGGTGCTGCGCGGCGAGCGGTCCATGGCCGAGGCCATTGCCGCCGAAAGTGCCCGACTCGACCTCGAATTCAGGTCGCTGGCCTGGCGGCGCGCGTCAGTGCGGGCAGTCGAGACGGCTGCCCCGACGCAGCGGGCCGAGCGACTCGCATTGCTGGCCGCCGCGCAGGACAGCGGTGCGGTACACGATTGCCTCGCACGGTTCTGGCAGCGCGTCCTCGCGCCCGTACCGCGGCATGAGGTCGACAGGTGGGTGTGCTGGAATGTCCCGGAGCCGCCCGCTGATCCGTCCGTCGACGAGGTGGTCGCGCTGGCCGAGCTGTCCGCGCTTGTCGCCGACCCTGAGCTGAGTGCTGCTGTGCGACAGCAACTCTGGCGGTACCGGCCGGAAGTGATCCGTGACCGTCAAGGTCTGTACTTCGACGTGGGCGACCTGATGCCGGATGTGGTGGCACTTGTCTCGGCGGGCGAGCGGCCGCACGATGGCAGCGAACTCGACCGATACGTCAAGGCCCACGCCAGGGCGCGCGGGGAACGTGATTCGCTGCGTTTCCGACGGCAATTGCTGGTCGGTGCCACCGATGCCGACCATCGGATTCATCGTTACTGGGCGCTGACCGGGCAGTTGCTCGGGGCCCGTATCACGGTGGGGCCAACCCATCACTGGCTGTACGACGCGCTGGCCGACTCCATCGCATCGGCGCCGCGGGCCTAATCGATTCGTTCGACCCACTGTGCACGAGAAGGGCCAGGGGCGAAGGGGTCGCCGAAGTACTGGGTCTCGCGAACTACTTCCGCGCCTTCGAATTCCATGATGCTCACGACGTAAAAGGGCTGCTCGTCGTAGGTGAGGACGAGTTCGCTGATCCAAAGATCACCGCCGCCGAGTATGCGTCGCACGGTGAAGCGTTTCGCGTTCGGCTGGGCTCGGCGCGAGGCCTGAATGTTGTGCCGCCCACGGATGCGCTCGCCCGATTGCGGATATTCGAGAATCGCATCGGCTCGATAGATTTCGTGTTCGGTCGCGAAGTCGTTGGCGTCGGATGCCGCCCAATGGCGTTGCAGAGCGACTCGCACGTCGGCGTCGAGCATGGCGACCTTCCTTCCGTGGTTGCACGCCGCACGCTACTCGGTCGGCCCCGTTGCGTTGGCCTTCGACATGGGGCATTTGTCTGAAAGTTTCGGTTGCCGTGTACTTTTAGCCTCGGTTCGGGGTGCTGCTTCGGCAGCTGGAGGAGATGAGGGTAATGATGAGTAGACGGCTGCGTGTGGTCTTGGGCGTGCTGCTGGCCGCGGTGACCTTGGTGCTGGTGGTGGCGTGCGGGACCAAGGAGTCCGAATCCCGTACGCCGCTGCCGAGTTCGGTGCCCGGGACTTCGGTTACCGCGACGAAGACGGTGGTGCCGACGAGTTCGATTCCGGCACAGGGTAATCCAGGTGGTCCGCAACGTCAGGATGGGTCTCGGCCTCGCGTCGGCGACTCGGGACAGCCTGCGGCACAGCCGCCTGGTGGTACCGACAACTGCAACGAGAATTGCGGTGTGATTCCGCCGCCGGGCGGTACCGACAACTGTGGCGTGATCTTCTGCGGTGATCCCGCTGGACCGCGGCCGGGCGGCACCGACAACTGCAACGACAACTGCGGTGTGATCTGCACGGAGCGCTTCGACTACACGGGTGACCCGCGGACCCCTGCCGAGATCAACACCCTCGGCGAGTGGAACCATAAGTGCCCCGAGCCGATTCGGCCGACGGTCACCACATCACCCACGGCGCAACCGACCGTGACCACGCCTGCGGCGACCACCTCCCCGGCCGCGCCGACCACGTCGTCGCCGACGGTCACCACACCGGCGAAGTAGGGGGCTTGCTCGGGTTCACGGCTTCCGACAGCGGATAGGAGTGTCCGGCGGAGTAAAATCCAGAACCGCCGGACAAACCTTCCGAGGTGGCCGTGGACCGCGAACAGCTGCTCGACGCCATCCTGACTGCCGATCCGCAGCCGGGCGACCTGGTCTATGTCGAGCGCCGGGGACATTCGTACGGATGGCACGGCGGAGGCGAATGTCCGCCGGGCGCGGCCGACACGTGGATCTACTACTGCTGGCAACATACCGTCGGTGATCGCGAGACCGCCCGCGAAATGCTCGATGACCTACTGGCCGAAATGGAGTCGATGATCGGCAGCGGCGCGGACCGCTGCCGATGGCCGCTCGACGAGCCCTGGCCCCGGACGCATTGAGGCCGGGCGGTGGAATACCTGGTCAGTGCCGCCGATCGAGCCGCATTCAAGCGGTGCCGTCGGCAATGGGATTTCACCGCGACCGCGCGCCGCTGCCTGCGTCCGGTTCGGCGAACTACCTATGACCTCGATCGGGCGCTACGTGACGCCCTCGCCGTCTACTACTTCCCCGGCATGTGGGATTGGGATGCGGCCATCGTCTTACCGCTGGTAACCAAAGCGCTGGACAACGCGCTCGGTCGCCAACGCGAAGCGTTCAGCGGCGACCCGCCGGACGGGCAGGCCGCCCTCGCTCGCGCCCACCTGCTGCTGGAGCGCTACTTTTCCTGGGCGCCGACCGTCGACCGCTTCTCGCCGATCCGGGTGGAGACCGACTTCGATGCGATCGTGCCGGACCCGGCCGATCCCGAGCATGGGCTGGTCAGCCCCGACGGCGGCGGAATCCACTACACGGGGCGGATCGACCTGCTGGCCATCGATGAGTACGACCGCTACTGGGTCGTTCGCCACCGGGTGCTCGATGAGCCGTTCCCTTCGATGGAACAGCTTGTGCTGGAGGAGGATTCGGTGGCGGCATGCTGGGCGTGGGGACGTTTCTACGACGGCATGGAGGTCGCGGGCACGATCTACAACGAGCTCTCGTCGCGGATCGCTGAGGATCTGCCGCGAAACCGGCTGGTGTCTGAACGTCGGCGCGGCGGCATACCACAGCATGAGCCCAGCGGTGGTGGCCGCGGCGTCTCGTCACCCCGGCGCATCTATGTGAAGGGCCGACCGGCGGAGACCGCCGACCGGATCAGTCACATCGAAGGTAATGGGCTACGCCGCACCATAATCAGGCGCAACATCGACGAGATACGCGCGGCTGGTGCGCAATTGGCGGGGGAGATACTGGACATGGTTCACTCCGATCTGCGCGTCTACCCGAATCCCGCATCGGCGCACTGCTCGGCTTGTGCGTTCGTAGCGCCGTGCCTGGCTGTCCACGAGAACCGAGATGTCGAGCCGATTCTCGAAGCCGACTACCGCAAGCGGCCCGCCATCGAGATCGAGCGTGGCCGACTCGGCGGTACCCCATTTCGGAGTAGGCCGCGGCTGGGTCCCTGGGAGCGGGGCCGCGGAGTAGATAAGGCGACTTGACATCAACCTTTGTTGATGTTCGACGCTTACCCGCATCAGTACTCAGCGTCGAAAGGAATTGTTATGACGGAGAATCCGGTCAAGGTCGCCGTGATCGTGGGAAGTACCCGGGCGGGACGGTTCGGTCCCACGGTCGCCAACTGGTTCGTCGAACACGCCGAAAAGCGCGCCGACATCGCGGTCGATCTCATCGATCTCGCGCAAGACCAACTGCCCGCACACATGTCGAACGAACCGGAACCCGCCGGCGCGCGAGCACTGCGGTCCGTCGGTGCGCGACTGACCACAGCCGACGGTTTCGTCGTCGTGACACCCGAGTACAACCACAGCTACCCGGCCCCACTCAAGAGCGCGATCGATTGGCACTTCACCCAGTGGCAGGCCAAACCGATCGGATTCGTCTCTTACGGAGGCATTTCCGGCGGGTTGCGCGCCGTGGAGCACCTCCGCCACGTCTTCGCCGAACTACACGCCGTCACCGTCCGTGACACCGTCAGCTTTCACAGCGCCGCCCAACTCTTCGACCCCACAGGCAAACTGACGGACCCCTCAGCCCCCGAAGCCGCCGCCGACCAACTACTCGACCAGCTCGTCTGGTGGGGCTCCGCCCTCCGCTCTGCCCGGACCGAACGCCCGTACGTGGCCTGATCTGAAGTCCGGCAACACAATTGGCGGGCGATGTAGTCAGGGAGTGGCGCGGTGTGGCCCCGGGTGATCCTTGCGGCGGATGCAGACGGCGTTCGCGCAGGGAAGCACTGCGTCACATCGTGGTTCGCCCCGGTCGGCGACGATACGGTTCAGGTCGCCTGCGTCCACTCCGGATGGCTGCCAGCTGGATTACCGCACAGTGCAAAACGATTCGCCCTTCCTCACCGATTCGCGACTCGCTCGGCCGCCAGCGCGCGCACCATGGACTCGTCGACGCCCAGCCGGACGCACACTGCGGCGAGATCGAACCTCCGCGTTCGTTTGGAGGCGAGATCGGCTGCGCATCGAGGATTGCGAGCTTGGCTTCGCGAATCTTGCGCATGTCCTCGTCGATTCGCTCAGCCGAATCGACAACGGCCACCGCTCGGCCATGGCTGGTCAGCACGACACGCTGCTCTTCGCTCGCAGCCACCAACCCGGACACGCCCTTGCGGGATGCGGTGGTGATGGGCACTCGAACAGAAGTCATGGTGCAAATCTGGCTAGATTTGCAACGCTCTGTGTCGGGACCGCTAGTTGCTGATGGGGAGGGGGTCGCTGCAGTTGTCGGGGGTGGGAGTGTTGGTGAGGTGGTCGGCGAACCATTGGATGACGCGGGGGGCGACGGCCTGGTCGTTTTGGTTGTCGTGGCCGACGTCGGGGTTCCACTGGGTTGTTACGCGGGTGCCCGCAGCGCAGTAGCGGTTTACCAGGGCTGCAGTGAATTTCGGCGGGACGAGTTTGTCCTCTAGGCCCTGGGCCAGATAGACGGGGATGCCGGGTGGTAGGTCGGGGGCGCGGTTTTCCTCGAAGGCTTGGCGCCATGCCGGGTCGGCGAGGGGATCGCCTTTGAAGTAGTCGCCCATGCCGGGGACGGTGGTGATGCGGGCGAACAGGGCGGCGAAAGGTATTGCGGCGCAACCGGCTCCGGCCATTTCTTCGTTGCGGGCGGCGGCTTGCGGGGTGAGCAGGGCGTTGGGGTCGAGCTGGGGGTAGGCCTTGGCGTATTGGGTGGTGAGGAAGGGAGTAACGGCCCAGCCGTTGAGGAGTTGGGGTGGGCGTTCGCGCAGGATGCCCGCGATGTCGGAGGCGGGGGCCGTGGCGGCGTCGGCGACGAGGTGCAGCTCGGGTGCGTAGGTGGGGGTCTGGGCGGCGGCGGCCAGGGAGATGAGACCGCCCTGCGAGATGCCGTAGATCAGCATGTCGGTGCCCGCGCCGGTACCGGGCAGGTTGCGGGCCGCGCGGGCGGCGTTCACGGTGTCGCGGCCCTGATCGGTGGCGACGAGATAGTGCTCACCGTCGCCGGTGCCTGCGGCGCCCGCGTAGTCGCTGGCGGCGACCACCCAGCCGCGGTCGAGGGCGTCGTTGAGCCAGGGCATGGTCGCGGCGATGCCGGACTGCCTGCTGGGCGCGCATTCGGCGCCGAGGCTGACGGTGCCGTGGGCGAAGTTCAGGATGGGGCGATCGGCGCCCTCGGCGAGTGGCGTCCAGACCATGCCCGACGACACCGCCGGGGTGCCGTTGCGGTCCTGGGACCAGTAGAGGATGCGCTGGCCGTGGCCGTGCACGCCGGGCAGTGACATCGGCGACGAACGGATCACGGTGCCCGGTGGCTGCGGTGAAATGCCTTGTGGCACTTCGTAGAAAGCGGCCAGGCGGGTTTGTTCCGCGTCCTGCCGGGCGGTTTGGGTGACAAGGGTTCCGTACCAGCCGACGGTCACCGCGAGCACGATCAACTGCACGGTCACCGCGGCCGGGCGCCACCAGCGCAGGGTGCTCGCGCGGGGCAGCGGAGCAGTGAGCCGGAGACCGCGGGCCATCATCGCCACCCCGGTGATCAAGAGGGTGATGACTGTCCACGCGGTGAAATCCAGGCCGGTGCGAAAGGGGAACGTCGCGAGAATCGAGCCGGCGAGCACCTGCCAGCCCGCGAGTGCCGCGGACGCGACGAGTACATCGTCGCGTCGCGCCCCGGCCGATAGTCCGCCGATGCCGATGCCGATCCAACACGCCCCGACCCACAGCAACGACGTGGACACGGACATGGTCAGTGCGGCGATACCGAGCACACCGAACCCGGCGGCAAGCACTGCCTCGACACCTAGCAACCGTCGAGCGCGCACAACTCGGGTGGACTCGAGGTGGGCGCCATCGGACAGCTGATCGGGTGCGGCGGCCGATGAACCGCCGCCCCGCGCAAACCACCACCGAGCGGCGGCCGACGCGCCGAGCGCCAGCATCGCGACCACGACAACAACGCGCCCCTCGATCAGCGAGACGCCCAACGGCGAGTACAGCAACACGCCCGACACGATGATGGCGAGCCCAGGCAACCACCACGCGATTCCACGTATATCCCAGGTCCGCGCCTTGCTACCGCCCACCTAGGGCCTCCGTCCGTCGGTTCATGCGGCAAGCTCGATGCCGACAACTCTACGGACGGCTAACAACCGATCGATGTGATCTTCGTCGACCCGCGCTCAGCGGTTCCGCCACCGCCGTCGCGCCCACTTCCGCGCCGCCGGACTGACGGCGAGAACCGGGAGGAACAGTACGAATCCGACCAACACCACCGGAATCATCAAGTAGATGAGCAATTCGCCGAGCACTTGAACGATGGTGGGAACGGCGAAGGGTACCGCCAGCACCGCCAGGGCAATCGCCAGCGGATAGGCCCCACCCGAGGCCGCGGCGATGGCGGCGAACGCGAATCCGGCCGCGAGCACGAGGCCGAGCAGGGCCACGAGGTAGTTGTCCCACCACGCATGATGTTTCGTGTGAATCGAAGCGCCTCCCATGCCGTCGGGTCCGACCCAGCCGCAGAGCCTAGCGCGCCACCACACCTCACAACCGCCAAAGCCTGTATCACGTTGCGCTGGTTAGGACCTCGAATAGGCGCTGAGCTGAGCACCACCGCGACACCTACGTGTTCAGGCCCGGTGCTTCCGTGCGACGAGCGGACATAGCGAGTGGCTGTGGCGCTCATGTCCCGTCGGGCAGATCGTCTATTGGTTCTATGGCGGCGCCGGCGAAGAGGGGGAAGTCGGGGGAATCGGGGAAGTCGGGGGAGGTTTCCTCGCCGATGTAGAGGTCGAGGTGGTGGGGGCCGCCGGGGCCCGGAATGAATTCGTCGCCGACAGACCATTCGGCGGCTTGGAATTTGGTGCAGGTGGCGGTGGCTTCGGGGTCGATGATGCCGCAGTCGGTGAGGCGAAGGCGGGTGCCGGGTTCCAGGCCGTCGGCGGCGGCGCTGCGGAAGGGCTGCAGGATTTCGCCTGCGGCGTCGCGAGGGTGTGAGTCGAGCCAGAAGCCGGAGTCGTAGGACCAGTTCAGGTAGGCGCCCGCGTTGCTGCCGCTGGTGATGCGGCCGGTGCCTTCGTCGCGCACCGCGTCGACGAAATCGCTTGGTAGGTCGCCGAGTTGGGCGTCGTCGTCGACACAGTCGAGGTAGATGCAACCGTGCACCGTTTCGCGCGGCCCGTCATGGTAGGACTCGACGGCGGTGTAATACGCCGTGACGGTCCAGTCGGACCACTTGCTCTCACCGGCATCGCATCCGGCCGCGAGGACCGACACGGCCAGCAACCCCACACCCAGCCTCACGCTCTGATCGTACGGGGGTTGCTGCCGCGACGCTGTCCGGGCCGAGTCAGGCTGCGGCGGAGCGGAATTCGGCGGCATGGTCGACGGCCCACTGCCGGAAGGTGCGCGGCGGTACGCCGGTGAGCCGTTCGACGGTGTCGTGCACGACGGAGGTGAAAGCCGCCAGCGCGGTGGCCCGCAGCGCCATGATCGCGTCCGCCAGCTCGGCGGGCACGCCGTGCTCGACAATGGCCTGGTGCGCCTGTTCCGGTGCGACTTCGACGAATTCGAGCGAACGGCCGAGCACCTCGCCGAGGACGGCGGTCTGCTCGCCGGGAGACAGTGCCTGCGGTCCGCTCAGGGTGTACACCTGACCGTCGTGTCCGTCGGCGGTGAGCGCGACGGCCGCGACCGCCGCGATATCGCGCGGATCGATAACGGCTATGCGCCCTTGGCCATACGGCGCGTACACGGCACCGTGCGCACGGATCGTGTCTGCCCAGTGCAGTGCGTTGGACATGAACCCGAGCGGGCGCACGATGGTCCACGGCACGCCGGATGCGCGCACCGACTGTTCGCCCGCCCGGTGCCAGGTGGGGATGGGATCGGTGGCGGTGTCGTCGCCGGTGCGGCCCGACGACAGCTTGACCAGGCGCGCGACGCCCGCCTCGGCGGCTGCCCTGGCGACGATCGCGTCGTGCTGGGGAATCGCGGGTCCGGTGGACAACAGGAACACCCGATCGACACCGCGCATCGCGGCGGCCAGCTGGGTGGGATCACCGAGGTCAGCTCGAACCACCTCGACGTCAGCGGGCAGGTGGGCTGCCGCGGGCTGTCGGCTGGTTGCGCGAACTCGTTCGCCCGCGGTACGCAGCTGTTCGATCAGCGTGCGGCCGACGGTTCCGGTGGCTCCGGTTACGAGAATCATGGTGTCGCTTCCCCTTTCGATGGTGCGGGCCGAATGCCCGCCGCCTGGACAAGAGTGCGACCGGGACGGTCGATCGATCCATCTACTGCGCACGGATAGTGGAAAATTTCCACACAGCGTGGTGTCATGAAAGGAATGACCACACTGGACGATGTGGACCGCGGTCTGATCCACGCACTGCACATCGATGGCAGGGCACCGTTCAACCAGATCGGTGCGGTCCTCGGTGTGTCGACTCAAACGATCGCTCGCCGGTACCGTCGGCTGCGCGCCGAGGCGGGCCTGCGCGTCGTCGGGTTGCCGGACACGCACGGAATCGGCAAGGCGCAGTGGCTGGTTCGACTCACCACCACGATGGCTGCCGCGCAGCACCTCGCCAACTCGCTGGCTCGCAGATCTGACACCTCATGGGTCAAGCTGATGTCCGGCGGCACCGAGATCCTGCTGATCGTCGATGTCCCGCTCGGCGCACAGACCTCGCGATCGCTACTGCTGCACGACATTCCGCGTACCTCGAGCATCACCGGCGTATCCGCGCATCTGGTGCTGCACACCTATCACGGTGGGCCCGGGGTATGGCGTGGCCATGTCAACGCATTGAATACCGCTCAGCAGCAACAACTTCAGATCGAATCCGACAGCCCGACGCAACATCGGACCCTGTCCGCTGCCGAGGCCGCCCTGCTCGGCGCGCTGAGCCGGGACGGCCGCGCCGGCCTCGCCGAACTCGCCACGGCGACCGGCTGGTCACCGGCGACAGTCACCCGGCGGCTGGCCGACCTGCGGGCAACCGGCGCGCTCTTCTTCGATGTCGAATTCGACGACGCACACTTCGGCGCGACCACTCAGGCCCTGCTGTGGATGTCGGTCGCTCCGGCGCACCTCGATGCGGTCGCCACCACGCTGGCCGGGCATGACGAACTCGCCTTCGTCGTCGCGACCACCGGCTCGGCCAACCTCGTCGCTCAGGCGATGTGCCAGAGCCCCGCCGCTCTGCACCGATACCTCACCGGTCGACTGGGCGAGCTCGCGGCGATCCGGACGCTGGAGACCGCCCCGGTCCTCGCGACGATAAAGGCGGGTGGGCGGACGCGCTCCGAGCTGACATCCGCCAAAGGCGTCCGCTAGCGACTACCGCACTTCAGGCGGCCGTGGCCACGGATTGTCTTCGATGTGCTCGACGGATTGATTGAACCGCGCGATCAACCTGCTCAACTGATCCACATCGGCGTCGGCCCAGTCGGCGACCACCGCGCCGATGCCGTCACGGCTCTGCAGGCGATCGGCGGCCAGCGCATCCAACCCCTTGACGGTGGCCTGGATCTTGCGCGCGATGCCGCCGTCCGGGTCGGGGACGCGATCGACGAGCCCCTGCTTGAGCATCGCGCCGACCTGGCGGTTGATCGTGGAGATGTCGAGTTGGAACGTCTCGGACAGCTCGCGCAGGCTCAGCGCGGTGTCGTACTCCAGCCTGGTCAGGATCAGGAAGGCCGAGCGGTCGAGTTGGAAGCCGGGACGGCGCAGCAGCGACGCGGGAAAGTGCCTGGCGAGCAGGGTCAGCTCGTAGACCAGGCGGGTGAGCGCTGCGTTATCGGCGGGACCGAATTCGGACATGGGCCTCACTATGTCGGGTGCGTCACGTTATATCCAATTGTGCACGATACACAAGATGTGTAGCGTGCACATTTGTGACTGTTGCTGCCGACGCGTCTTCGACCGTCTCTGATACCGACGACCGAAGGCGTCCATCGCCGGCCGTCCTCATCGCCACCCTCGGTATGGTCGGTGTCGTCGTCTCGCTGATGCAGACGCTGGTCATCCCGATCATTCCGACGCTGCCCGACCTGCTGAGCACCTCGGCGTCCAACGCCTCCTGGGTGGTGACCGCCACCCTGCTCGCCGGCGCGGTGTTCACCCCGATCAGCGGCCGGCTCGGCGACATGTTCGGCAAGCGCCGGGTGCTGTTCGTCAACCTGCTCTCGCTGGTCGCCGGCTCGGTCGTCTGCGCGGCGTTCTCCGCGCTGATCCCCGAGATCATCGGACGCTCGCTGCAGGGCGCCGCGGTCGGCGCGATTCCGTTGGGCATCAGCATCATGCGCGACGAACTGCCCGCCGAGAAGGTGGGCTCGGCGATGGCGATCATGAGCGCGACGCTCGGCGTCGGCGGCGCCCTCGGCCTGCCGCTCGCCGCGGCGATCGCGCAGAACGCGGACTGGCACATGCTGTTCTGGACCGCGGCCGGTCTCGGCCTCATCTGCGCCGCGCTGGTTTTCGTCTTCGTGCCGGAGTCGCCGGTGCGCACTCCCGCGCGGTTCGATTTCGGCGGCGCGGTTGGTCTTTCGATCGCGCTGTTGGCGCTGCTCATTCCGATCACCAAGGGCGCGGACTGGGGCTGGGGCAGCCCGACGACGCTGATCCTGTTCGCGGTGTCGCTGGTGGTGTTCCTCGGCTGGGGCGCCTATGAGCTGCGCCAGCGTTCGCCACTGGTCGACCTGCGGGTCTCGGCGCGACCGCGGGTGCTGTTCACCAATATCGCCTCCGTCGCGGTCGGTTTCGCGCTCTACGGCATGTCGCTCACCTTCCCGCAGCTGCTGATGGCGCCGGAGCAGACCGGCTACGGCTTCGGCCTGACCATGGTCAACGCCGGATTGGCGCTGGCGCCAACCGGATTCGTGATGATCCTGCTCTCGCCGGTGTCGGCCAAGCTGTCTGCGGCGCGCGGTCCGAAGATCACGCTGGCGCTCGGCTCCGCGGTGATCGCGGCGGGCTACCTGTGCGCCGTGGTGCTGATGAACAGCGTCTGGGAAATCATGGTGGCGTCGATGATCGTCGCCGCCGGTGTCGGCCTCGCCTACGCCGCGATGCCCGCGCTGATCATGGGCGCGGTGCCGATCACCGAGACGGCCGCCGCGAACGGGCTCAACTCGCTGATGCGTTCCGTCGGTACGTCGACCTCGTCGGCCGTGATGAGCGTGGTGCTCGCGCACATGACCATGCAGCTCGGCGTGCACGTGTTCCCGTCGCGCGACGGCTTCCACACCACGTTCCTGATCGCCACGGCGGCCGCCGTTGTCGCGATCGTGCTGACCGCGCTGATCCCGATGCGCAAGGCGCCCGACGCGGCGGACAAGGTCGGTCACGCCTGATCTGAGAACTGTTGGAGCCGACCCGGTTTGCCCCGGGTCGGCTTCGCTGTTTCCGGGGTCAGTTGCCCCAGCGGCCGTGGTCGGCGGCGTGCTCGAGCACCGTCGCCTCGCCGGGTTGTGCTCGTACGCGCAAGAATTCGGCGGCGGGGGAGAAAGGCGGCGCCTTGTCCGGCTGCGCCGTCGCCTGCTCGACGATGATGTCGACCAGCGAGGTGGCCATCGAGTGCCGGGGATACCGGTCGTGGATCGCCGCGCCGACCTCGTCGCTGATGAACTCGGTGCCGAAGCCGAAGTCGAGCGCGATCCCCGTGCGCGTGAAATTGCAGAGGGTGCCGCGATGTTCGGCGATCTGCGGGGAGGTGTGCAGGGCGATCGCCTCCCAGACCGCGTCGACGGCCGCGGCCCCGAGGCCCTGATCGGTCAGGAACTCGGCGGCCTTGTTCGCCCCGTCGACCTCGAAGCGCAGGGTGCCGTTCGCGGCATCGCTGAGGCCGATGTCGTGCAGCACGCAGGCGGCGAACAGCAAGTCGGTGTCGTAGTCGGCCGCTGGCGTTGCCCCGGCGTGCTCGGCGAAGAGTCTCGCGAACAGGAAGCTGCGGATGCTGTGATTGGCCACCGCCGGTGACTCCACCCGCAGCGCCAGCCCGAGGACGCTCTCGGCAAGCGGCGTCTGCGGCAGCACAAGTGCCGCCATTGTCTCGCTGGTCATGCCCGACCTCTCTCACATCGGACCTCGAGAGTCGATGCACGCACACTGGACAAAGAAACTGCCTGTGAGCGTAAGAGAGGCAGCGCCGAGTAGCGACGTGAGAAGGGGAACATCGGAATATCGACGGGGCCGGGAACTTCGGCCGACGCGCATCCGACGTCCCTAACCAATGGCTGCGATGAACTCGGCGAAACGCTGAGTGATGCGGTCCGGGAACTCGCCGTTGATGGCGTGCGAGGCGTCCGGCCACACCTCGACCTGGGCACCGGGGATGGTGCGGGCGGTTTCGGCGGCGCGGGTCGCGTGGTGAATGATGCTGCGCCCGGCCAGGATTGCGAGCACCGGGACCTCGATGGCGGCCAGCTCTTCAGGGGTGGGACGGACGGGCGTCGGCTGAGCCGAGCTGAAATCGCGCATGGCTGCGGCGATCAGGCGTCCCTCGGGAATCGATTCGTCCACCGGGATGCCGCCAGAGATCCAGCTCAGCAGCCAGTAACGCACGCGCTTTGGCAGACCGGGAATGATGCTGCCGAGCGATATGACGATCACCTTCCAGGTAATGGGCGCAAAGGTATTCGCCGGATCGAGCAGGGTTACCGAGGCCACGCATTCCGGGGGTGCATCGCTACCCGCACCGCCAGCCAGCCGCCGATGCTGACACCGAGCAGGTGTACGCGCGGCAGCTCGAGACCGGCGAGCACCTCGGCCACCCACGTCGTCTGGTCGACCGGAGTGACGAGTTGTTTGTGCTGGCTGCTGGCGCCGGGTTCGCCGATGCTGTCGATCGACCAGACTGTGCGGTCCGCCATCAGACCGGGCAGATTCGCGGCCCACATCGGCGTCGAGGCCTGGCGGCCGGAGAGCAGGACGAGCGGCGTGCCGCCCGCATCGCCGAAGCGGTAGGCCCGGACCGGGCCGAACGAGGTCGACACCGCCCGCTGTTCAGCGGGTTCGGGCAGCGCGGCCAGGCCGTCGGTGTACGCGGCGGCGAATCGATCGAACCCCGCCTTGGTCGCGAAGTAGCCGACCTTCTCGGTGGGCTTGCCGATGTTAGGTTCCAGAAACAACTCGTTGTCGGCCACGGATCGCAGCTTATGCCGGTGGTTGTTCGGCGAGAGGGAATTGGTGTCGGCGGCCTCGCGGTATTCCAGCACCAGTTCCTCGTGATCATTCGTCCAGGTTTCGGCGAGGCGTTGTGGCGCTGGTGTTTTCGGGCGGCACGGCGTTCGTGTAGCGGCGGGCGAGGGTGCGGATGTGCTCGACCAGCTCGGGGGGACCGTCGACGCGGAAGTCCATCATCAGCATGCTCAGGTAGATGGCGATGGTTTCGAGGGCGTCGGCGCCGGTGAGCAGCACGCAGGTGTCGGCGTCGACGGCCTCCACGACGCCGACCGCGGGATTGATTCGGGCGATGACGGTTTCGGCGGAGGCCAGGACGGTGACGCGGGCGTGCACCTTCCAGCCGGTGCTGGCGATGTGGCGCATGACGAAGGCGACGAGGTCGTCGTCAGGAAGTGAGCGGGCGGCGAAGCGGCGAGTGCCGGTGCTTGCCTGCTGGACCCTGGCGACGGGAATCGCGCTCCAGGAATGGGTTTCGAGGTGGTAGGCGACCAGGTACCAGCGGCGCTGCCAATTGATGAGTCGATAGGGCTCGACTTCTTCGCGGTCCGGGTCGGTTTGCTCGATCAGTACGGTGGCACCGTCGCGGATGGCGCCCGCGAGCGTGGTCAGGATCGCGGCGGGAACCGGGGCGTCGGGTTCGCGCGAGCCGGTGGTGGCTGGGCCGATGGCGGTGGCTTCGCGGAGCGCGGTCACCTTGCGCTGCAAGCGTTTCGGCAGGATCTGGTCGAGTTTGGCGAGGGCGCGGGTGACGTTGTCGGTGATGTCCGCGATCTCGGTGGCGCCGTCCTCGGCCAGGCCGACGGCCACCGCGACGGCTACGGCCTCGTCGTCGTCCAGTAGCAGCGGCGGCATCGTCGTGCCGCGGCCGAGGCGGTAGCCGCCGATCGCGCCGCGTTGCGCCTGCACGGGGTAGCCGAGTTCGCGCAGGCGCTGGACGTCGTTGCGCAGGGTGCGGTCGGTGATCGACAGTCGCTCGGCCAGTTCCCGGCCGGTGTGTGCGCGGTCCTGCAGCAGGGCCAGCAAACGCAGTACTCGCACTGTGGTCGGTGTCACATTTCGCCTCCGGAAAATTAGGAACGAAATCAGCCTAATGGACTCATAGGCTGATGTCAGAAGCAAGGAACACCATCTCGAAAGGTCCTGACATGAACGTCGCCACCACCTCCATCGCCACCCTGAGCCCCGTCTGGCGGGACGTCCTCGACGAGTCCTACCGCGCCCTGGCAACCGTCGTCGCCGGCGTCCGCGACGATCAGTGGGAGCTGCCGACGCCGTGCTCGGAATGGACTGTGACGCAGGTGGTTCAGCATGCCGCGGGCGATCAGCTCGCCTACGCCGCGGCGCTCGGTATCGGCGCCGGGCCCTCCGACAACCCCTTCCAGCCCTCCGGCAGTGTCGACGGGTCGAAGGTGGCGCTGGTCGATGACGCGATCGAGCAGACCGCGGCCGCCTGGGCGACCGTCGCCGACGACACCGAGGCCGTGCCGACGCCGCTGCCGCACGGCTCCTTGCCGACCGCGGTCGGCGCGGTGATGTGCGCACTGGATGCCGCGGTGCACGCTTGGGACATCGCGATCGGCACGGGCCAGGCGTCGCCATTGACCGAGGAGCTGGCCGGGTACCTGCTCACCGCCGCGCGTACTGCGCAGCCTGCACCGGGGAGTGGCGAAGAAGCGGAAATCGTTGAGCCGCTGCGTCAGTGGGGTGCCTACGCCGCGATCGTCGACGGTACGTCCGATGACAGCGCGGTCGCCGAATTGCTGCGCTACCTCGGTCGCGTCCCGCGCGTCTGAGGTGGGGCGAGGGTGCGCGGCCTATGTCGCGCACCTCGGCCAGCGAAAACCGTTGTACTGCACCGGGTCAACGAGCGGTGACGAACCCCTGGGCGACCATCCAGTCGCGGGCGACGTCGGCGGGCTCTTTGCCCTCGAGGTCGACCAAGCGGTTCAGCTCGGTGACGGCCTCGTTGGTGAGCCGTTGCGAGATCGGATCCAAAATAGTGGCGACCTGCGGATGCGCGTCGGCGAACGACTTGCGCATCACCACTGCCGCATTGTATTTCGGGAAGAAGCGCTGATCGTCTTGCAGCAGTACCAGATTCAACGCCGGGATGCGGCCGTCGGTAGTGGCGACCGAGCCGAACTTGCACTGCTTGGCGTCGGCGGTGGCCTGGTAGACCACAGCATCCTGGACGATCTGCTTGTGCACCTTGCCGACATCGATGTTGTATTTGCGGGCCATGCCGGGGTAACCGTCCTGGCGCACATTGAATTCGGTGCCGACGCAGGTGGCCGCGGCGGCCGGGTCCTTCTCGATCAGCGCGGCGTAGTCCGACAGCGTCCGCACGCCGGTCTCCTGCGCGGTGGCCGGGCTCATCACCAGCGCGTAGGTGTTGTTCATCGGCGCCATGTCCGCCCACACCATGCCGTGCGCGGCGAGGTCGGCGTCGCGCACGGCGTTGAACTGTCCTACCTCGTCCGGGACGGGGGTCTCTTTGCCGAGGTAGTTGACCCAGCCGGTACCGGTGTAGTCGTAGGCGACGTCGATCTGACCGTGCAGCTGGGCGTCGCGAAGACTGTTGGAGCCCTGGATGTTCGTCAGGTCGCGCACCTGCGCTCCGGCGGCCGACATGGCGAACTCGATGATGTAGCCGAGGATGTTCTGCTCGGTGAAGTCCTTGGACCCCACGATGATTCGGACACCGTCGAGTTCGGGAACCGGGCCGATGCTGCCCGGGCTCACCCGAAGGGGCACCGCGCCACCGGATTCCAACCCGCACGCCGCCACCAGCATTATCCCGGCCGCCAGCGCCACACCGCGCCACCGCCGGTTCATTTCAGCCCCCTCGGCCCGAGGAACTGCTCCGCGAGTGCGCCGAGCCAGTCGACCAGTAGCGCGAGTGCGACCGCGAGCACCGCGCCGACGACGAGGGTGACGTTGTCGCGCAGCTTGTAGCCGGTGTCGATCAGGATGCCGAGACCGCCCGCGCTCACCAGGAAAGACAGTGTCGCGGTGCCGACCGCCAGCACCAGCGAGGTACGCAGGCCGGCCAGGATGTAGGGCACGGCAAGGGGAAACTCGATGCGGCGCAACACCGTCAGCGCCGACATACCCTGTCCGCGTCCGGCATCGGTGAGCGTCTGATCCACCTGCTGGTAGCCGAGGATCGTGTTGCGCAGCACCGGAAGCAGCGAATAGAACGCGATCGGCGCGACGCCGATCCAGAAGCCGGTGGTGCGGGTGGCGAGGTAGAACAGCACGATCAGGCCGATGGCCGGTGCGGCCGCGCCGATATTGGCGATGCCGACGAAAAGCGGTGCCAGACGGCGATATCCGGGCCGGGTGAGCACCGTGCCGAGCGGCACCGCGATGACGATGACGATCAGCACGACGGTCGCCGAGATCAGGATGTGCTGCCAGGTGACGGTCACGATGTTGTGCGTGTTGAGGCTGGCCTGCTGGGTGATGGTCAGGTCCCTGGCGAAGGCCCACACCAGCACACCCGCGGTGAGCAGCAGCACGACCACCGGCTGGACGAACAGCCGGATCCGCTCGGCCCGCCGCTGGGCCGCGGGCGAGGAAGTCGCGGGCGGTGTGCCGATGGCCGCCGTCACGGCGCGTCACCCGCCGCGGGATGGCCGGATCCGTGTTCGGCGCGCATCGCCGACAGGTGCGCGACGAGGGTGTCGATGGTGATCAGCCCGACGTATTCGCCGCGCTTGCCGGTGACGACCGCGTTCGCCGTCTGGTCGGCGAGCAACGCCTCCAGCGCGTCCTGCAGCGTCGATCGCAGCGACAGCGGCTCGCCGATCGGTGTTCCGGTGCCGCGCAACGAGTTCGCGTGCGCGAGGTGATCGGCCGAGACCCAGCGCAGCGGCCGCCGCTGCTGGTCGAGCACCAGTGCCCACGGCCAGTCCTGCCCGGCCAGCGCGGTCCGCAGCGTATCGACCGGTTCGTCCTGCACGGCGGTCGGGCATCGGCGCATTTCGACATCGCTCACCCGGGTGAGCGTGAGCTGCTTGAGCGAGGCGTCCGCGCCGACGAAGCCCGCGACGGTCTCGTCCGCGGGATCGGCGAGGATCGCCGCCGGGGTGTCGTACTGCAGGATGCGGGACTGGTTGCCCAGCACCGCGATTCGGTCGCCGAGCTTGACCGCCTCGGTGAAGTCGTGCGTGACGAAGACGATGGTCTTGCCCAATTCGCCTTGTAGTCGCAGCAATTCGTCCTGCAGCAGGCCGCGGGTGATCGGATCGACCGCGCCGAACGGCTCGTCCATCAGCAGCACCGGCGGGTCGGCGGCGAGCGCGCGGGCAACGCCGACGCGTTGCTGCTGGCCGCCGGACAGCTGGCGCGGGTAGCGGTCGCGATAGGTGTCCGGGTCGAGGCCGACCAGGTCCAGCATCTCGTCGGTGCGGGCGGCGATCTGCTTCCGGTCCCAGCCGATCAGGCCGGGCACCGTCGCGACGTTCTTGGCGACCGTCATGTGCGGGAACAGTCCGGCCTGCTGGATCGAGTAGCCGATGCCGCGGCGCAGCTGGTCCGGATTCATCGACGCGGCGTCGCGCCCGCCGATGGTGATGGTGCCCGAGGTCGGCTCGATCAGCCGGTTGATCATCCGCATGGTGGTGGTCTTGCCGCAGCCGGAAGGCCCGACGAGTACCACGATTTCGCCCGCCGGGATGGTCATCGACACCTCGTCGACGGCCGGATCGCGCTGGCCCGGATAGCGTTTGGTGACCGCGTCGAGCACGATCTCCTCGCCGGACACCGCCGATTCGATGCCGCCGGAACGGGTTTCGGTGTCAGTCACGGATTCCCCTCGAGGTGGTGAGGCGTCCGACGAGGACGTAGATCCCGTCCAGTACGAGCGCTAGTACGACGATCAGCACCGTGCCCACCAGGGCCTGCGGCACCGCGTTCGGGCTGCCGAGCCGGGCCAGCCCGGAGAAGATGAGGTTGCCGAGTCCCGGTCCTTTGGCGTACGCGGCGATGGCGAGAATGCCCATGATCAGCTGCGTGCTGACGCGGATGCCGGCCAGGATGGCGGGCCAGGCGAGCGGGAGTTCGATGGCGGTGAGTACCCGCAGTCGATTCATGCCGACGCCGCGGGCCGCGTCGGTCACCGCGGGATCCACCGAGGACAGCCCGATGATCGTGTTACGCAGGATCGGCAGCAGCGCGTAGAGCACCAGCGCGGTGACCGTCGGCGCGACGCCGAGACCGAGGATCGGAATCAGCAGGCCGAGCAGCGCGAACGACGGCACCGTGAGAATGGCACTGGCGACGGCCGTCGAGATCGACGAGCCGAGCGGGCTGCGGTGCACCAGTATTCCGATCAGCACCGCGACGATCGTCGCGATCAGCACCGATTGCAACACCGCCGACACATGCAGGTAGGAGTCGATGAGCAGCTGATGTCGCCGGTGCACTACGAAAGTCCACAGCGTGTCCAGGGTCGTACCTCCCCGTCGCCCGGTGTCCTGGGAGGGTAGCGCGGATTCGCCTCGCCCGGACGGTATTCCGGGCGGTGCGCCGCCGCCCGGAATCGAGCTCCGAGGTCAGACCGCAGATCTGATATCGGTGTGTACGAAGTCGTTGCCCTTGTAGAGCAGCGGCTTTTTCCTAACGGTGGCGAGTGCATAGGCGAAGCAGTCGCCGAGATTGAGCTTGGCCTGATGCCCGCTGCCCTTGCCGAAATCGCGATACGCGGCTCGGGCGATGACGGCCTGCTCGAGCGAGACCGGAACAAGCTCGATCTGTGCGCTTTCCATCAGTTGGTCTGTGCGCCGGGCGAGCACCGGGTTCGGATGCCGGTCGACCTTGATCGACACCTCGAAATGGTTGACGACCGACATCGCAATGCTGTGGGTCGATCCCAAAATCTCGGTGAACGAGTCGGATTCGGGTTCCTCGTTGAGGATGGCGAGCAGGGCAGACGCGTCGACGATCATGCGGGCAGCCCCTCATCATCGTAGAGATCGTCGGTGGTCAACGGCGGTTGCCCGGACTCCCTCATGATCGTGTGAATATCGGCCACGATCAGCCGGAGATCTTCGAGCCGAGTCTGCTGCTCGGCGTCCAGTTCTTTCAACATGCGTTTCAGTGCCTCCTCGACAACGCTGGTTTGGGACATCCCCGTCCGCTCCGCTGCCTCACGCACCAAGGCGTGCACCTTCTCATTTTTTATATTCAAGCCCATGGCCTCTACCCTCCTGGACCGGGATGGTAGAACTCTACCTGAGTGGTCGGTGAGGGGGGGAAATGGTTTTTCGACGGGAACCGTTCGAGCGGTTCGTTCGTCCAATTCAGCAAGGACCAAGACGGTCGCGATCACAAACAAACCGGGGGAGAGATGTCGGAGCAGCAGGTCAGAGCCGCGCATCGGGTCCGTCAACGCACGGACGGCGCTCGGCACGGCCGGTCGGGTAGGCGTGCGGGCCCGTGGCTCGCGGTGGGACTGGTCGTGCTCGCGCTCGCGGTGACCGGGGTGGTGGGAGTCCGCTGGTGGCAAGACCATTCGAACCCGGCGGCGATCGTCGGGCAGCGCGGCACCGAGTTCCCTGCGGTCGACAGTTCGATGCTCGACCCGACGCAGGCCGAGGTGGTGGCGGTGACGAGGCGGGAATTCCGCGATCCAGGCGCGGGCGCCAAATACGCCGAAGGAGCGAGCGAACCGTGGTGCGCGGACTTCGTGAGCTGGGTGATGCGCGAGTCGGGTGCGCCGCTGGCGAACCCGAACTCGGGCTCGTGGCGGATCCCCGGCGTGTACACGCTGCAGGAGTACTACGCGAGCGCGGGCCGCTTCGCCCCGGTCGGCAGCTACCAGCCGCGCACCGGTGACGTGCTGATGTACGACAACACCAGTCCGTTCGGCCAGCACACGAACATCGTGCTGAAGTCCGGCGCGGGCGCCGTGACGACCATCGGCGGCAATGAGTTCGGCGAGGTGAGCATCCACACATTCGCGCTGGCCGAGGTGCCGGGAATCGTCGGATTCGGCCGACTGTGAGATGTATGGACGGCTAACGGCGGTGGTTGGTGGGTGCGCACGTCCGTCGGGCGCGCGCGTTAGCCCTACGATGGATAGTGACGGCGCCCGGCAGCGCCGTCGCCGATCCCCGCCCTGCCTCCCCCTCATCGGCAGGACGGGGATCTCGGGTTCAGACTCGAGCAAGTTCCGGGCAATGTCGGTCGCGTACCGTGTCGGGTGTCCATCGAGCGGTGAGGGTTCCGGAACATCTGATGCAGTCGACCGACGCACCGAATAGCGATCCCGCGTGGATCGACTACGCCGACTTCGGGGAACGCTTCGTCACGCACGCGGTGACGAAGGATCGGATCGAGGCCGCGGTGTCCGGGATGGCCGGACGCGGCATGACGATCGGCCCGTTCTCGCTCGGCCCGGCCGGCCTCGCGGGTTTCGTCGCGGAGGGCAAGGTCGGCACGCCCAAGGTGCTGCACAGCGGACCACACGTCACGTTCGAGGTCACCGTGCCGGTGTCGCTGGCGCTGAAGGTGATGCTCGGCGGCAAGAAATTGCGGCTGGAAGCCCGCGTCGAAATCGACCTGACCCTGCACGCGCGCACCGCCGACCCATTACTGATCGTCATCGACATCCCGCCGATCACCCAGCGCGACGTCAGCTTCGTGCTGCGCGCCCAGGCGATGGACGCGGCGGGCGAGATGCTGCTCGACCCGATCGCCGGCCTGGTGCAACGCGAGGTCGCGTCCCGGGTGAACGCCATGCTCGCCGATCCGCAGGCCCGTCGCAGCCGCGTCTTCGATGTCGAGGCCATCGTGAACGGCACCAAGTCCACGCATCGGGAGCAGGCGGAGTTCGACTGGATCGGCTACGACGAATTCGGGCACCGGTTCTTCTCGCGCATCGTGACGCGCGAGCGCGTTTTCGATGTGGTCGAGCGGATGGCCGGACGGCCGATCGAGATCGGCCCGCTGAAGACCGGGCCGGGTAAATCGGCGACCGTCACCGTGCGGGGCAGTGTCCGGGTGCCGCAACTGGACGACAAGACCGACACGCCACGGTCTTTCGATCTGACGCTGCCGGTCAGCCTCGACATCACCGTGGATGTGCTGAAGGCCAACCGCTACCGTGCCGACGTCGAGGTCCCGTTGGTGTTGACCGCGCGCGCCGCCGACCCGTTGCTCGTGGTCATCGATGTGCCGCCGCCCGACCCGGACGACATCCGGCTGGAATTCAAGGCGCACGGCGTGCGTGCGGCGACGCTCGGCGCGCTCGCGGGCATCAAGAAGCAGGTGATCGCCCAGGTCGCGGGTGTCGTGCGCAAAGAGCTCGCCGACAGTTCCGGTCGGACCATCGACGTGGCAGCCCGCATCGGTTCCGCGACCTCTCCGAGGACTTCGGACCAGGCCTAGTCGGGCTCGGCAGTCGCATCGGCACATCAACGCGTGTGACCAATGTGAAAGGGTGTATCCCGTGGGTCTAGCGGTTCCCATGTGAATATGGTGAAATAAGTACACGTTCGAGGCTCCCGGCGCGCGCTGAATGTATGGGGAAGGTGCGCCGGGCACGCTGCCATCCATAGTCGGGGTTGCGCGAAGGAGTCCTACGATGCGTTCCAATGCTGTGTCTCGGCGTGAGCTATTCGGCTATGCCGCCGCGGCGGCCGCGATCGGCCTGACAGTTTCCGCGAAACCCGCCGCCGCAGGCACTTTCGGCACCCTGGTCGATTACGCGGGCGGCGTGCCCTCGGCCGAGGCGATCAAGGACGCCGGGCATCTCGGCGTGATCCGGTACGTCTCCGACCGGCGGCCCGGCGCGGAATGGATGGCGGGCAAGCCGCTGCGCGCCAACGAGGTCGACCAGTTGCACGAGGCGAACCTGCAGATCGTGTCCTGCTACCAGTTCGGCAAGGGACCGACAGCGGATTGGCGCGGCGGATTGGAGGCGGGCAAGAAACACGCGCAGCGCGGACTCGACCTACACCTCGCCGCGGGCGGTCCCGAGGGCGTGCCGATCTACGCCGCCATCGATGACAACCCGACCGCGGTCGAATTCGCCAGCATGATCGCGCCCTACCTGCTCGGCTGGCAGTCGGTGCTCGGCAAGGAGAACACCGGCATGTACGCCAACGCCCCCACCATCGACCTGGCCCGCGCCGCCGGCCTGGGTTCCTGGTACTGGCAACACAATTGGGGCTCCAACGGTGTTATCAATCCCGCCGCGCACCTGCACCAGTTCGAGATCGACAAGCGCTCGCTCGACGGCATCGGCATCGATCTCAATCACGCACTCGCCGCCGAATATGGGCAGTGGTGAGCCGAGGCTAGGTCTGCGAGTGGCTCAGCGGCGCGTCGCGCAGATCGGGTTCCTCGTCCGGCACCACCCGTAAAGTCGGGCGGCTGTCCGGTGCTTCGTGATCGCCGAGCCAGGAGAACAGCGACCAGCGGGACAGGCCGGAGAACGCCGAACCGAGGCTGGTGAACGAGAACGAGGAGATGGCCGACCCGAACGAGCCGACCGAGCCGATCGACAACACCGAACCGACGCTGCCGATCGAGAGGATCGAGTAAGCCGACCCGATGGACAGGATCGAGCCCTCGGATCGGAAGGACAGTATCGATCGGTGCGAGTGCTTACTCCGGATGGAGCGGCCGGGCCGATTCGAATGTTCGATCGCCATAGTTAGCGGTCTACCACATTCGCTGTCCCGGCATCCGTCATCGCGGCGTTTCGCAGAGGTGATGTCGTAAAGACGACAAAGGCGGCGACCCCGGAGGGCGCCGCCTTCGACTTAAACCTATGCGACGGTGAAGAATCCGAGCGTCGGCAGGAATGAGCAGGTGCGCGGGTCGGCGTCGTCTGCCTTGGTGGTCAGCGAGCCGGAGATGACCGCGACGACCCGGCCGGAACCGGTGTCGGCGATCGCGGACAGGGTGGCCGGGCCGCCCGGGTTGATCTTGGCTTCGTCGGTCAGCGGCAGCAGGCCGCCCTGACGGGTGTCCAGGTTCATCCACTGCACCGTCATCGGCGGATTCTGTACCTCCGTCGGCGCTTTGGTGCCGAGCGCGGTGAATACGAACCCGGCCTGACCGGCCTTGGGTCCGGGCGGCGGCAGCTGGGCCGGGCCCGCGACCGCGAGCGCGGTGCCGATCGAGTCGGCGGACGGGCCGATGCAGCCCTTGCCGATGGTCGGGTAGAGGAACTGCGCGATGACCGGGCCCTCCTGCGGCAGCTCGGGGCCACCGCCACCGCTGCCGTCCAGGAAGGTGATGATCCGCTCCAGCGTGGACTTGATCTGCGGCGGCAGGTTCAGCGTCGCGAGCAGCTTGCGGGCCTGATCGAGGATGGCCGACTGCGGGCCTGCCGCGATATCGGCGGGGCCGGCGATCGAGCCGACGATGGCGGGGGCCAGGGCGGCCAGGGCGTCGATCGGCACACCCTCCGGGACCATCGGCACGGTGTTCGGGGTCGCCGCAGGCGCGGGCGCGGGCGCCGCGACTGCTGTCGTCGGCGCGGCAAGCGTGGCAGTCGCCGCGATGGCGAGTGCCGACAATGCAATCCGCGATCCTCGGGTGCGAAGCACTGGTCTAGCCGTCCTTACCTCGGGTACATCTGGGCCGATGCTGAAAAGCCATCGTTTCGGGGGTCACTCTAGGGATAACGCGGCTATGTGTACAGCTGCGTCGCCCTACTGGTGTTGCGGACGATCAGTGTTATCAGACGGTAGCGCGCATCAGGTGTTACTGGTGTGAAAGGTGATGCAAATGTTATCAGTGATTCGGCTGGGGATACGAGGGCGCGACGACCGGGATCGGCGCTGCGGTTAATGTAGTCGGAGCCGTCCGTTCTTGTCGCCGAACACTCGCATCGCCGGGTGTCGGGCCGACGCACCGCACCCGAGTCGAAAGCCTGCGATTTGAACCGTCAACTCCGATGGGCTGTCTCGGCACTCGGTCTGTCCATTCTGGCCAGGCTGCTCTGGATGTTCTTGAACAAGAACGGGATCAACGTCGTCGACCTCCACGTGTACGTGGACGGATCGGCGTCGCTGCTCACCGACAAGCTCTACGACTTCACCTACGCGGAGAAGACGCCGGACTTCCCGCTGCCGTTCACCTATCCACCGTTCGCGGCGCTGGTTTTCTTCCCGCTGCACTATCTGCCGTTCACTGCCGTCGCCGTCGGCTGGTTGCTGGCCACGGTCGCCGCGCTCTATGTCGTCGTGCGCATCGCGCTGGAGTTGATCCTCGGCGCGGAGCGGGCGAGCGAGCCGGGCTGGCAGGCCGCGACCGTCGGCTGGACCGCGCTCGGCATGTGGATGGAACCGGTGCGGACCACGATCGACTACGGCCAGGTCAATGTCTTCCTGGTGCTCGGCGCGATGATCGCGGTGCGCAGCTCGCGCTGGTGGCTGTCCGGCGGGCTGATCGGCGTCATCGCCGGGATCAAACTGACCCCTGCGATCAGCGGCCTGTACTTCGTCGCCCGGCGGCGTTGGCTGGCGGCGGTGTGGTCGGCGGTGGTGTTCGGCGCGACGGTCGGGATCAGCTTCCTGATCGCGCCGCACGAGGCGCGACGGTACTTCGGCACCCTGCTCGGCGACGCCGACCGGATCGGTCCGGTCGGCTCGGTGTGGAACCAGTCGCTGCGCGGTGCGCTGAGCCGAATCCTCGGCTACGACGTGCAATCCGGACCGTGGTGGCTGGCCGGGGTGCTGGTGGTCGCGGTGCTGGCGTTCTTCGCCTGGCGGGTGCTCGAGCCGGACGACCGGATGGGCACGCTGATCATGGTGCAGCTGTTCGGGCTGCTCGTCTCGCCCATCTCCTGGTCGCATCACTGGGTCTGGCTGCTGCCGACGGTGCTGTGGTTGCTCTACGGGCCGCTGCGGCGGGCGCCGGGGGCCAAGATCATCGCGGGCTACTGGTTGGTCAACACGCTGATCGGGATCCCGTGGGTGCTGTCGTTCTTCCAGGATTCCATCTGGACCATTCCGCGACCCGCGGTGCTGGCCTGGCTGGGCACCGTGGACGTGATCGGCTCGCTGGTGTTCTTCGTCTGGGTGATCCGATCCGGTCGGCGTAAGAAGTCCGAGCCGGAGCAGGCGGCGCGCGTGCCCACCGAGGGCCCGGCGCGCGCCGCCTAGCGGTCAGCCGAGTCGCGCCGCCAGCTGATCGATCTTGCGGGCCAGCTCGACGTCCAGTGCGGTGAGACCGCCGGAATCATGGGTGGACAGCGCGAAGCTGACCTTGCGCCAGCGGATATCGATGTCGGGATGATGATTCGCGGCCTCGGCCGCCTCGGCCACCTGCCGGACGAGCTCGATGCCCGCGAGGAAGGTGGGCGCCTGCACGGTGCGGGACAGCACATCGCCGTCCCTGGTCCAGTCCGGCAGGTCGGTCAGTGACTCGGTGAGTTCGGTTTCGGTCAGCAACGGGGCACTCATAACCCCGGTTCTACTCCTACCGGGATAGTGATGTCCGTCATTGCCGGATCGGTTGGGCGCAACGCGGTTCGCGGGCTGCCCGGCGGGTCGAAAAGGTCAGGCGGCGCGCGCCTGCTTGAGCGCTTTTTTCAGGTCCTTGCCGCAGATGCCTGCGGCTTCACACTTCTTCATACGCATAATGACCACAGGGCATTTCACGCAGCGCGTCTTTTTGCGACAGCACTTCTTCTTCGGTTTCAGACGCGAAACCTGCTTAGCCTTGACCTTGCCCATGTCGGTTAGCATACCCTTAGTTGCGTGCCTGACGCGTAGGGGTGACCCGAACACAGGTAGGGTGTATATGGCCGCAATGCCCGGTGAGTTTCGATTCTCCACCTGTTTGCAGGGGTCGGCCGGTACCTACACCTAACAGCAGGAGGATTCAGCGTGTCGTCTGCGCGCGATTTTCGCAACGTTGCCATCGTGGCCCACGTCGACCACGGTAAGACGACGCTGGTCGACGCCATGCTCCGCCAGTCCGGCGCCTTCGCCGAGCGAGCCGAGCTCGTCGATCGGGTGATGGACTCCGGTGACCTGGAGCGCGAGAAGGGCATCACCATTCTCGCCAAGAACACCGCGGTGCATAAGCACCACGCGGACGGTTCCGTCACCGTCATCAACGTGATCGATACCCCAGGCCACGCCGACTTCGGTGGTGAGGTCGAACGCGGCCTCTCCATGGTCGACGGTGTCGTGCTGCTGGTGGACGCCTCCGAGGGCCCACTGCCGCAGACCCGGTTCGTGCTGCGTAAGGCACTTGCCGCGTCGCTGCCGGTGATCTTGGTGGTCAACAAGACCGACCGGCCCGACGCCCGGATCGAGGAGGTCGTCGAGGAAAGCCACGACCTGCTGCTCGACCTGGCCTCCGATCTGGACGACTCCGCCGCCGAGGCGGCCGAGCTCGCGCTCGACCTGCCGGTGCTCTACGCCTCGGGCCGCGCGGGCAAGGCGTCCAAGGAGCGCCCGGAGAACGGGCACGAGCCGGACGCGGAGAACCTGGACGCACTGTTCGACGTGCTGCTCAACAACATCCCGGCGCCCAAGGGCGATCCGGCCGGACCGCTGCAGGCGCACGTCACCAACCTCGACGCCTCCGCGTTCCTGGGCCGCCTCGCGCTGGTCCGCATCTACAGCGGCCAGCTGCGCAAGGGCGCGAACGTCGCGTGGATGCACGGCGACGGCGTCAAGCAGGTGAAGATCACCGAGCTGCTGCAGACCATCGGCGTCGAGCGTCAGCCGGGCGAGGTCGCCGAGGCCGGTGACATCGTCGCCATCGCGGGCATCCCGGAGATCATGATCGGCGATACCCTCGCCGACATCGACAACCCGGTCGCGCTGCCCCGCATCAGCGTCGACGAGCCCGCCATCTCGGTGACCATCGGCACCAACACCTCGCCGCTGGTCGGCCGGGTGCAGGGGCACAAGCTCACCGCCCGCATGGTGAAGTCGCGCCTCGATCAGGAACTGGTCGGCAACGTGTCGCTGCGCGTGCTCGACATCGGCCGCCCGGACGCCTGGGAGGTGCAGGGTCGTGGTGAGCTGGCGCTGGCCATCCTGGTCGAGCAGATGCGCCGCGAGGGCTTCGAGCTGACCGTCGGCAAGCCGCAGGTGGTCACCAAGCTGGTCGACGGCAAGGTGCACGAGCCGTACGAAGAGCTGACCGTCGACTGCCCCGACGAGTACCTCGGTGCGGTCACCCAGCTGCTGGCCGCCCGCAAGGGCAAGATGGTGCAGATGGCCAACCACAGCGCGGGCTGGGTGCGGATGGAGTTCATCGTCCCCTCGCGCGGCCTGATCGGTTTCCGCACCGACTTCCTCACCGACACCCGCGGCACCGGCATCGCCAACGCGGTCTCGCACGGTTACGCGCCGTGGGCCGGCGAGATCCGGGCCCGCCACACCGGTGCGCTGGTCTCCGACCGGGCCGGTTCGGTGACTCCGTTCGCGATGATCCAGCTTGCCGATCGCGGCCAGTTCTTCGTCGAACCGGGCGCGGACACCTACGAGGGCATGGTGGTCGGGATCAACCCGCGCGCCGAGGATCTCGACATCAACGTGACGCGCGAGAAGAAGCTGACCAACATGCGCAGCGCGACCGCCGACGTGTTCGAGACGCTGGCCAAGCCGTTGCAGCTCGACCTGGAAGCCGCGATGGAGTTCTGTGCCGATGACGAGTGCGTCGAGGTCACGCCGGAGGTGGTCCGGGTGCGCAAGGTGATCCTGGGCGCGACCGAGCGTGGTCGCGAACTGTCCCGCCGCAAGGCACGGGACCGCGCCGCTCTCTGATCGTTTCGACCGCAACGGGATTCCGGCGTCCGCGCTGGAATCCCGTTTGCTATCGGAATTCATACCGCCGCAGGCCGGGGTTCGAATTACCGGGAATTTAGGGCGTCGGCTCGGGGTGAATAGCACATGAATGGAGATGTGCGCCGGATTCCCGCGCTAATCAGGCGGGCGGCATCGGTGGCGAATGCTGCTGACAGGCAAGCGTTCTGGTCGAAGCGCGGGCGCCGATCCGAACGCCGACAGCCCTTTTCGGCGGGAATGCCGGCCGTTTGCCCGAGCGTTCTGTTCACGCAATTGACGAGCGTCATCTCGGCCCGCATTGTGGCGCTACCACCCCCTCGGTATGGGCAGGATTCCGTCAGGTGGGTGCGGTAGAGTCCGCAACCGTGAAAGAGGGCGCAGGGAATGGCATGGAGCGGCCGACGTTGTCGCCCTCGGCGGCGCTGCCGCCGTCGGTCGACGCGGTAGCGTGCGCAGCGTGAGCCCGCGGTCGAATCGGCGTGCTACCTGGCGGGTGCTCGGACTGATCGTTGCGGCGTCGTTGACGGTGTTCGCCGGGTGTACCGCCAATCCGCCACCGCCGATCGAGACCACGGACAGCCCGAAGACCTTGCCTGCCAAGCCGGGCAAGAGCACCGTGGTCGTCGCGATCGACACCATCGGCATCGGCTTCAATCCGCATCTGCGCGCTGACCAGTCACCGGCCACCGCCGCGTTGAGTTCGATGGTGCTGCCGAGCCCGTTCCGGCCGGTGCCGAGCCCGGTGGCGCCCGGCGCCACCGACTGGGTGCCGGACACCTCCCTGATCGCCACGGCCGACACCACCGCGCCCGAGGCGGCCACCCCGCAGGATCCGTTCACCATTACCTACACGCTGCGCAACGAGGCGAACTGGTCCGACGGTGCGCCGATCGCCGCAGAGGACTTCCAATTCCTCTGGCAGCAGATGATTTCGCAGCCGGGCGTGGTCGACTCGGCCGGTTACCGGTTGATCACCGACATCGGTTCCGCCGGCGGCGGCAAGGTGGTGACCGTGAAGATGCGCGAACCCTTCCCGGCGTGGCGCCAGCTGTTCACCAACCTGCTGCCCTCCCACCTGATGAAGGATTCGCCCGGCGGGTTCCAGGACGGCTGGGTGAAGAGCATCCGGGTGTCCGGCGCACAATTCGCGATCAAGAACATCGACCGCGGTCGCGAGGAAATCCTGCTCGAGCGCAATGCCCGCTTCTGGGGCACGCCTGCCGCACCGGACGAGATCCAGTTGCGCCGCGGTGGGACTCCCGCGGAGCTGGCGGAGTCGTTGCGTACCAACGATGCCCAGATGACGCTGGTGCACGGTGGTGTCGCGACTCAGGCGCAGTTGGCCGCTATTCCGTCGGTGCGTACGGCGATCATGCCGCAGTCGCGGGTGCTGCAGCTGGCGCTCAACGGCCGGACCGGGCCGGTCAGCGATATTCGGGTCCGCCGCGCGGTGCTCGCGCTGCTCGATCCGGCGCTGCTCGCGACGGTCGGCGCACAGACCGGCGGTTGGGTGGAACCGGCTCGCGCACAGATACTTTCGCCGTCCGACCCGGGCTATGCGCCGACCTCGCCGCCCCGGCCGCCCGCCGAGGAATCCTTCGCCTTGCTCGCCGAGGCCGGGTATGGCCGTGCGCCGGAGCCGCCACCGGTCAATTCGCCGACGTCGCCGGCTCCGACGCCGCGTCCGGTCGCGAAAAACGGTAAATCCCTGACGATTCGGATCGGGGCGGTCGAGGGCGACGCCACCGCCATCGCCGTCGCCAACACCGCCGCCGACCAATTGCGCAGTGCCGGAATCGATGCCACGGTGCGCAGTGTCTCCGCCGATCAGCTGTACGGGCGCGAGCTCGTCGAGGGCACGATCGATGCGATCGTCGGCTGGGAGCGGGCGGGCTCCGATCCGGCCATCGTGCTCGCCTCCCGATACGGTTGCCCGCCACCGGAACCCGGCACGGGCACCGGTGCCACCGGCACCGCGCAGCCGAGCTCGGATCCGGCGCGCCGCGCACCCGCCAACCTGTCCGGCGTGTGTGACCCCGCCCTGCAGGTGCCGATGGACGAGGCGCTGCGCGGCATCGATACCGGCCGGGTGCTCGCCGAGGCCGAGCCCAAGCTGTGGGAGTTGGCCACGGTGTTGCCGATCGTGCAGGACAACGTCGTCGCCGCGGCCGGTCCCCGAGTCGATGGTGCGTCGCTCAGCGGCAGCATCCAGGTCGGGATCTTCGGTGACGCCGGACAGTGGCGCAAGATCCAATGACCGGCGGCCTACTGCTGGTGCACGCGCACCCGGACGATGAATCCATCACCACCGGCGGCACCATCGCGCACTACCGCCGCCGCGGCGTGCCGGTGACCGTGGTGACCTGCACCCTCGGTGAAGAGGGCGAGGTGATCGGGGACGAGTGGGCCCAGCTCACCGCGGATCGCGCCGATCAACTCGGCGGCTACCGCATCCTCGAGCTGACCCGAGCATTGCAGGCGCTGGATGCTGCGCCGCCGCGCTTCCTCGGCGGCGCGGGCCACTGGCGCGACTCCGGCATGGCGGGCACCCCGGCGGCGCAGAAGCCGGGGGTGTTCGTGAAGTCGGGTGATGCGGCGGTTGACGCGTTGACCGAGGTGATGCTGGAACTGCGGCCGCGAGTGGTGATCACGTACGACCCGAACGGCGGCTACGGCCACCCCGATCACATTCGAGCACACCAGATCACCACGGCGGCAGTGCATTCCGCCGCCGAGCGCGGCTGGGACACGCCGAAGTTCTACTGGACGGTCACCGACGCAGACATGCTGCGCCAGCACACGGCCGCGCTGGCCAAGCGCACGGTCGACGGTTTGCCCGGCCGGTTGCCGCAGGGCTGGCGGTTGCCCGCCGAGGGCGAACTCGCGAGCGTGCCGAGCCGCACCGTGACCACCACCATCGACGTGTCCGACGCGCTCGCCGCCAAACGTGCCGCGCTGCGGGCGCACGCCACCCAGCTCACGGTGGCGCCGTCCGGGCGCGAATTCGCGCTCTCCAACAATGTTGCTCAGCCGGTACTGCCGGAGGAGTGCTTCGTCCTTGTCCGTGGTCAGAGGGGACCGGTCGGTTCGGATGCCCGCGAACATGATCTGCTCGCGGGCCTCGAATGACGAACTTCTATCGATGGTGCGGCTAGTCTTCCGCACTTCCTGTCGCATTCCGGCGTATTCTTCGAATGTGCCCTGAGCTGCGAATATTCGTAGCTTGAGGGTTGCTGTTCCACCGAAATCTTTCGCCGGGTACCGTTCCCGTGATCTCGAATTCATCGATGTGGAGGGCGAAGCGGTTCATGACGGCGGTCGGCGACAAGGCTCACCTCAGCCTCGAGGACGAGGGCTACCACAAGAGTCTCAAACCGCGGCAGCTGCAGATGATCGCCATCGGTGGCGCCATCGGCACCGGCCTGTTCCTCGGCGCGGGCGGCAGGCTCGCCAACGCGGGACCTGGCCTGTTCCTGGTCTACGGCGTCTGCGGATTCTTCGCGTTCCTCATCCTGCGCGCGCTCGGTGAACTCGTGCTGCACCGGCCGTCGTCCGGGTCGTTCGTCTCCTACGCCCGCGAATTCTTCGGCGAGAAGGCCGCGTTCGTGGCCGGCTGGATGTACTTCCTCAACTGGTCGATGACCGGCATCGCCGACACCACCGCGATCGCCCAGTACTTCCACTACTGGTCCGGGTTCAGCAGCATCCCGCAGTGGCTGCTCGCGCTCATCGCGCTGGTCCTGGTGCTCAGCATCAACCTGATCTCGGTGAAGTGGTTCGGCGAAATGGAGTTCTGGGCCGCGCTGGTGAAGGTGTTCGCGCTGAGCGCCTTCCTGATCGTCGGCACCATCTTCCTGATCGGCCGATTCACCGTGCAGGGCAACCCGACCGGGCCGAGTGTGATCGCCGACAGCGGCGGGCTGTTCCCGACCGGGGTGCTGCCGCTGGTCGTCGTGGTCTCCGGTGTCGTGTTCGCGTACGCCGCGGTCGAATTGGTCGGCACGGCGGCGGGCGAGACGGAGAACCCGGCGAAGATCATGCCGCGCGCGATCAACTCGGTGATCGCCCGCATCGCGATCTTCTACGTCGGCTCGCTGGTGCTGCTCGGCCTGCTGCTGCCGTACACGGCGTACACCGCCAAGGAGAGCCCGTTCGTCACCTTCTTCACCATGCTCGGCGTGCCCGGCATCGGCAGCGTGATGAACCTGGTCGTGCTCACCGCCGCGTTCTCCAGCCTCAACGCCGGGCTGTATTCGACCGGGCGCATCCTGCGGTCGATGTCGATGAACGGCAGCGCGCCGAAGTTCACCGGCGTGATGGGCCGCAACGGCGTTCCCTACGGCGGCATCCTGCTGACCAGCCTGATCGCGCTGGTCGGCATCGCGCTCAACGGCGTGGTGCCGGACCGGGCCTTCGAGATCGTGCTGAACCTGGCCTCGCTCGGCATCGTCGCCTCCTGG
Organism: Nocardia sp. NPDC046473; assembly: GCF_040645995.1. Classification (NCBI taxonomy): domain Bacteria; kingdom Bacillati; phylum Actinomycetota; class Actinomycetes; order Mycobacteriales; family Nocardiaceae; genus Nocardia; species Nocardia sp. NPDC046473. Next base: position 487,206 of record NZ_JBEYZJ010000003.1, on the reverse strand, counting down.
GCCACCATCGTGCTGTGCCAGCTGCAGCTGTGGCGCTGGTCCAAGCAGGGCAAGGCGGAGCGGCCGTCGTTCCGGATGTTCGGCGCGCCCTATACCGGGCTGCTCACGCTGGTGTTCCTGTTCTTCGTGGTGGTGCTGACCGGCTTCGACTACCCGGTGGGCACCTGGACCGTCGCCTCGCTGGTGTTGATCATTCCGATGCTGATCGTCGGCTGGCTGGTGGCGCGCAAGCGGGTGCTGTCCATCGCCGAGGAGCGGATGGGTTACACGGGCGAGTTCCCGGTGGTCGCCAACATCCCGATCGACGGCGAGAAGTGATCATGCGGGCCCCGGCGTCCGCGGCGTCGGAATAGACTCGCTCGCATGTACAACTGGTCGGTCCAGGACGCGATCGTTGCGTTCGTGGAGAGCATGAAGCCGAACTGGCAGGCCCAGCACGAGCTGTACCTGTCGGTGCTGTACGGGTTCGTCGACATGCAGAGTCACCTGCTGACCCTCCTCGGCTTCCCCCCGGTGCCGTGAGGGCGGCTGTCGGCGGCAATCAGGTGCCCGTGACATATCGGGAGTCGCCCGTTCCGGTGGCGCCCTGGCTGGCGCCGCTCATCCTCGTGATTCTGGTGATCGATGCCTTCATCACGCTGGCTCTGGAAGTGCTGTATCTGCCGACCTACTTCGGCGCGACCGCGTTTCCGCTGTCGGGTGTGCTGGCCGGTGTGGTGAACATCCTGCTCGTGCTCGGTGTCCGCGCCGTGTCGCCGCGGGTGGCGGCGATGTTCTTGCCGCTGGCCGCTTGGACTTTCGGGTTCCTGATCTGCGCGAGCACCGGCCCCGGCGGGGACATCATGCTCGCAAGCGACTGGCGCACCGTGCTTTTGCTGTTCTGTGGTCTGGTGCCGCCGCTGGTGTACATCTACATTCGCGTCAATTCCGGGTTGTTCAGCAGGCGTTAGCGGCCGCCGAGCTGGCCCGGTGTCACCGCGTCGATGAGGGCCCAGGCTTCGTCGAGCGGGATATCGAGCACGTGATAGCGCTTCTTGCCCGCGGCGGACGCCGCGACCACGGTGGCGACGCCGGCCCGGCGCTGGAAGAACGATTGCCGGACGGTCCAGCCGATCACGCCTGGCGCCTCCAGGCAGTCGCGATCGCGGCCGAGTGAGCCGGATCGGGTGATCAGCCAGCGCGGGCTGGTGGCGGTTTCGGGCAGCACGGTATGGCCGAGGCCGCGATAGCGGTCTTCGGCCAGCGCGACCGCGACCGGAACCAACAGCACGGGCAGCAGCCACCACCACGGCGAAAAGTTCGCGCCCGCAACCGAAGTGACCAGCATGACGAGTGCGGCCACGGCAATGGGCGCCAGCGTCCGGGTGTGCCGCCTGCGGCGGGCGATCGGACCGTGCGCGATCAGCGGTGCGCTGCCGGGGCTCGGACCCGCGCCCGGCGGGGCAATCACCCTGTCCTGGAACTCGTTCGGGGCGAGCAGGTGGCTCAGCGTGTGCTCGATGGCGGTGCGCGGCGCCTGCGGGAGAATCTTCTGACGCGGGCTCGCGCCGACCATGATGGCTTCTAGTTCGGCGGCACCGGCCAGGCGCAGCAGCAGTGGCTCGTTCACCGTCGCGCCGCGGAAGCGCGCCAGATCCAGGGTGATCTGGCGGGTGGTGAACAGGCCGTGTCGCAGGTGCAGCGTGCGGCCGTCATCGATGACGCGCAAGCCGAAATACGTTGTCAGATAACGCGCACAGGCGGCCAGGCTGACGATGAGCACGATCACCACGAGCAACCCGGCGGTGCCGATGGCGATCAGTGCCGCGCCGCCGTTCTCCACCCGCTGCACCGCGTCCGAGCGGAACAGCACCTGGCCGACGCCGTACTGGAACGCCAGACCGACGATCGGCGCGATGATCGCGAAACCCGTCAAAGACAATGGGGCGTACCGAACCCAGCCCGGATCCCAATGCGCGATCTCGCGACCGGGCAGCGCATCCTGACTCTCGGCGGTCGACTTGTCGAGCGAAACAGGTTGTCCGGCAGCGTCTTGCGGCGCGCTACCGGTGTGGGCGAGCAGCGCGGCCCGCAGCTCGGGCACCAGGCGCGCGTCGAGCGCATCCAATTTGAACTTCTCACCCGAATCAGCTTGCTGCCCAGTGCCGATGGCCAAGACCGCGAGCCCGAGCAGCCGGTGCAGCAGGTCCGCCTCGATGTCCACCGACCGGATCCGGGACCGCGGCACCGCGAGTTTCTTGCGCTGCACCAGCCCGGTGCGCAGCTCGACGTGGGTCGGCCCGACCCGATAGGTGGTGGTGAACCAGCGGGTGAGCGCGAACCCGACGATCAACGCCAGCGGGATGATGCTCCACACGTGATTGCCGCTGCTGGTGCCGAGGATCACCGACCCGATCAGCACCGGAATGAACTTCACCACCTCGGTGACCGGATGTACCAACAACATTCGCTTGTCCAGCCGCGACCACGGTTGATCGGTCTCCGGCGCGACGGTCTCCGCCGATGTCATGTCGCGTCGCCCCGATGCTGCGCGGCGATCCGGGTCAGCCGGATCACCGTCTCCTCGGCGACCGGGAGGTCGAGCTCGGAAATCTGCACCGCGCCTGCGGACGAGGCGGTCGTCACGGTCACCGTGGCGAGCCCGAGCAGCCGCTCCAACGGCCCGCGTTCGGTATCGACGGTCTGCACCCGCGAGATCGGCGCTACCCGGCTCTCCTGGGTGAGCCAGCCGACCCGGGTGTACACGGCCTCCTCGGTGACCTCCCACCGGTGCACCGCATACCGCCACCACGGCACCACGCCGATATTCACTCCGGCGAGCAGCAGCGTCACCAGGAACACCGTGAGCTGCCATCCCCGATTGCCGGAGTCGAGCACTGCCCAGACGAGCTGCGTCGCGAACGGAACCACCCAGACCAGGGCGGCCTGGATGGTCCACAAGAGTTTCGCCTTCGGACTGGGGCGCCAGGCCGGATCGGCCATGATCGTGCGCGGCTGCGACATGCCTGCCATGGTTCCATGAAGTTCGGCCCGGTGGGCCGCCGATGGTGCGCGGCGCGGCGCAGCCCGGTGACCACGCACAACCGATTTCGGCGGGCGCCGATGGAATAGCACCGAGCTTCGCGCAGTTGTCAACGCTCACATGGCGCCTCGCTGTCACAGGGTGCCGTGGTGAACGCGGCGTCCCGCGCCCGGTGGGTTCTGGTCGCTACGCTCACTCATCAGCATCGGAAGGAGACAGGTCCGGATGGTTAGCGCATGATCGAGGACGTGACTGAACTGCCGAACCCGAGCGTTCCCGCTGCACCCCCTTCCCCCTCGGCTATGCGTAGGGCCCTGCGACGAGCCCGCGACGGTGTCACGTTGAACGTGGACGAAGCCGCGGTGCTGCTGCATGCGACCGGCGACGACCTGAAAGATCTGAGTCACAGCGCCGCCAGAGTGCGTGACGCGGGCCTGGAGTCGGCGGGACGGCCGAAGACCATCAGCTACTCGCGCAACGTCTTCATCCCGCTGACCCGACTCTGTCGTGACAAATGCCACTACTGCACCTTCGTGACGGTGCCGGGCAAGCTGCGCGCCGAGGGCAAGGGCATGTTCCTGGAACCCGACGAGGTCCTGGACATCGCTCGCCGCGGCGCCGCGCTCGGCTGCAAGGAAGCCTTGTTCACGCTCGGCGACCGCCCCGAGGATCGCTGGCCGGAGGCCGCGCAGTGGCTCGACGAGCGCGGCTATGACTCCACCCTGGACTACCTGCGCGCCGTGTCGATCCTGGTGCTCGAGGAGACCGGTCTGCTGCCACACCTGAATCCGGGTGTGATGTCGTGGGAGGAGATCTCCCGGCTCAAGCCGGTCGCGCAGTCGATGGGCATGATGCTGGAGACCACCGCGACCAGGTTGTTCACCGAGAAGGGCGCCTGCCACTACGGCAGCCCGGACAAGGACCCCGCGGTCCGGCTGCGCGCGATCACCGATGCGGGCCGGCTGTCGGTTCCGTACACCACCGGCCTGCTGGTCGGCATCGGTGAGACGCTGACCGAGCGCGCCGAGTCGATCATGGCGATTCGCAAGCAGCACAAGGCTTTCGGGCACATCCAGGAAGTGATCATCCAGAACTTCCGGGCCAAGGACGACACCGCCATGCGCGATGTCCCCGACGCGGGCATCGAGGAGTTCCTGGCCACCATCGCGGTGACCAGGCTGCTGCTCGGCCCGGACGTGCCGGTGCAGGCGCCGCCGAACCTGGTGTCGCACGAAGACTGCCTGGCGCTCATCGATGCGGGCATCGACGACTGGGGTGGCGTGTCGCCGGTGACGGTCGACCACGTGAACCCGGAGCGGCCGTGGCCGAACCTGGACACGCTGCGCGAGATCACTGAGAAGGCCGGATACCAGTTGGTCGAGCGGACCTCCGCGCATCCGAAGTATGTGCGCGCGGGCAGCCCGTGGATCGACCCGCGGATCGGCGTGCACGTCGCCGCGCTCAGCGATCCGGTCACCGGTCTGGCGAACCCGGACGCGATGCCGGTCGGCCTGCCCTGGCAGGAACCGGACCAGTCCTGGGAATCCGCCGGACGCGTCGACCTCAACACCGCCATCGACACCGAGGGCCGTAACACCGAGAGCCGCAGCGATTCCGCGATCGGCCAGGACGTGGTCGGCGCCTTCGGCGATTGGGACACCATCCGCGAACAGGCCCGCGATCTCGCGGTCGTCGCGCCGGAACGGCTCGACTCCGAGGTGCTCGCCGCGCTGAAGGCCGCCGAGCGCGACCCGGCGGCACTGTCGGACGCCGAATATCTCGCGCTGGCCACGGCCGACGGTGCGAACCTGGAGGCAGTGGCCGCGCTGGCCGATCAACTGCGTCGTGACACCGTCGGTGACGACGTCACCTACGTGGTGAACCGGAACATCAACTTCACCAACATCTGCTACACCGGCTGCCGCTTCTGCGCGTTCGCGCAGCGCAAGGGCGACGCCGACGCGTTCACGCTGAGCATGGACGAGGTCGCGGATCGGGCTTGGGAGGCGCACGTCGACGGCGCCACCGAGGTCTGCATGCAGGGCGGCATCGACCCCGACCTGCCGGTCACCGGTTACGCCGACATCGTGCGTGCGGTGAAACAGCGGGTGCCGTCCATGCACGTGCACGCCTTCAGCCCGATGGAGATCGTCAACGGCGCCTCGCGCGGCGGGCAGAGCATTCGCGACTGGCTGGTCGCGCTGAAGGAAGCGGGCCTGGACACCATCCCGGGCACCGCCGCCGAGATCCTCGATGACGAGGTGCGCTGGGTGCTCACCAAGGGCAAGCTGCCGACCTCGGCGTGGATCGAGGTGATCACCACCGCGCATCAGATCGGCCTGCGTTCCAGCTCGACCATGATGTACGGCCACGTGGACAACCCGAAGCACTGGGTCGGGCACCTGCGCGTACTGCGCGGAATCCAGGACGAGACAGGCGGTTTCACGGAATTCGTGCTGCTGCCGTTCGTGCATCAGAGCGCGCCGCTGTACCTGGCGGGCGCTGCCAGGCCCGGCCCGACGAACCGGGACAACCAGGCCGCGCACGCGCTGTCGCGGATCATGCTGCACGGCCGGATCGACAACATCCAGACCAGCTGGGTGAAGCTCGGCACCGTCGGCACCAGGGTGATGCTCAACAGCGGCGCCAACGACCTCGGCGGCACGTTGATGGAGGAGACCATCTCCCGGATGGCCGGTTCGCAGCACGGCTCGGCCAAGACCGTCGCGGAGCTGGTGGATATCGCCGCGGGCATCGGCCGCCCGGCCCGCGAACGGACCACCACGTACGGCGTTCCGCAGCACCGGGTTCCCGCGCTGCACTTGCCGGTCGGGTGATTCGGTCGAGCAGGACTACGATCGAATCGTGACCGTCAGCTGGGAGGGACCGCAACACGCCCCCATCGCGTGGGAGACGTTCCTGGATCTCGATGAAGATATCCGGCGTGAGCTCGAGATAGTCGACGGCTATGTTGTCCCGCGCGAGCAACGCGGTCGCGATCACCAGAAGGTCGGAACTCGGTTGTCGCTTGCACTAGAGCAAGCGGCTGTCGCCGAGATGCGTCGCAGTGGCGGCGGATCCTGCTACGAGACGAATACCGAGATTGATGTGCTGCTGTGGGAAGTCCCACCGACAGCCCGTAAGCCGAATGCGGTGTTGCATCGGTGTCTGCCGGACTATGAGCAGCTCACCGCCGAGCACTGCCTGATTGTCGTGGAGGTGCTGTCCACGTGGTCTGCACGCCGTGACCGAGTGCACAAGATGAGCGACTATGCCGATGCGGGTATCCCAGCACTACTGGCTGGTCAGCTTCGACAAGGTCGGCGCTCTGACCATCGAACGCTATGCGTTGTCCGGGCGAACCGGGCCATATGCGCACATCGGCACTGCGCACCGAGATATGGGTCCAATGGCGGTCTCCGTATCCGATCCCTTTCCGCTCGAACTGAAATGGGCGGATCTAGAGGTCGTTCCGCAGCAGTAGGTTAGGGCAGGCTTATCGGTAGTACCTTGGGGTGTCCGGATAGGGTTTCGCTGGGCGGACTATCCCCGCAAGGTGAGGACAGACTAGGAGAACGGCAGTGCCGTACATCATCGCTGAACCGTGCGTTGACGTGAAGGACAAGGCATGCATCGAGGAATGCCCCGTGGACTGCATCTACGAGGGTGGCCGCATGCTGTATATCCATCCCGACGAGTGCGTGGACTGTGGTGCATGTGAACCGGTGTGCCCGGTGGAGGCGATCTTCTACGAAGACGACACCCCGGACCAGTGGAGCGGGTATGTGAACGCCAACATCGACTTCTTCAACGAGCTGGGTTCGCCGGGCGGCGCCACCAAGGTCGGTCAGGTCGACTACGACCCGCCGTTCATCAAGGAACTGCCGCCGATGGCGAGCGAGTAGCTCGGCCGTGTCGGCACGTGCTCGGGTCAGCAGTCTGCTCCCCGATTTTCCCTGGGACACCATCGCTTCGGTGAAGGCGAAGGCGGCGACGCATCCCGGCGGGATCGTCGACCTGTCGGTCGGCACCCCGGTGGACCCGGTCGATCCGCTCATCCGCGCAGCCCTGAGTTCGGCGTCCGCGGTGCCCGGTTACCCGGCGACGCACGGCACTCCGGAGCTTCGCGCGGCCGCGGTCGACGCGCTCAAGCGGCGCTACGGGATCACCGGACTCGACCCGGCGGCGGTGCTGCCCGCGATCGGCACCAAGGAACTGATCGCCGGACTGCCCCGGCTGCTCGGCCTCGGCGCCGACGACCTGGTCGTCATCCCCGAGGTGGCCTACCCGACCTACGAGGTCGGTGCGGTGTTCGCCGGCGCGCAGATCGTGCGGGCCGACGGGCTCACGCAGCTCGGACCGCGGACGCCCGCCCTGATGTTCGTGAACTCCCCGTCGAACCCGACCGGGCGGGTGCTCGGCGTCGATCACCTGCGCAAGGTGGTGGAATTCGCCCGCGAACGCGACGTGATCATCGCCTCCGACGAGTGCTACCTCGGTCTCACCTGGGAGGGGCGCGCCGTCTCCATCCTCGATCCCGAGGTCAGCGACGGCGACCACACCAACCTCCTTGCCGTGCACTCGCTTTCGAAGACCTCCAACCTGGCCAGCTATCGCGCGGGCTTCGTCGCGGGCGACCCGGCCCTGGTCACCGAACTGCTGGAAGTGCGCAAGCACGCCGGCATGATGGTGCCGTTCCCGATCCAGGCCGCGATGACCGCCGCGCTCAGCGACGACACGCATGAGGCGCAACAGCGTGAGCGGTACCGGGTTCGTCGCGAGGTTCTGCGAAAAGCGTTGACACAAGCCGGTTTCCGCATCGACCACTCCGAAGCGGGGCTCTACCTCTGGTCGACTCGCGGCGAACCGTGCCGCACCACCCTCGACTGGCTCGCTGAGCGTGGCATCCTCGCCGCGCCCGGAGATTTCTACGGTCCCACCGGCACCGAGCATGTTCGCATCGCGCTGACCGCCACCGATGAACGCATCGCCGCCGCCGTCGAACGATTGACCGCGTAGACCACGCGCGCGGCCGGCCGACACGCACGGCGGGCAAGGGCGCAGGGCGCGAGCTGGCGTTAGCCTGAAGTATGGACGCTGTCACGGTTGTTCCTACTCCCAGCAACGAACCGGTGCACTCGTACGCACCGGGCAGTCGCGAGCGGGAACTGTTGGTCGCCAAGCTGGCCGAGATCGGCGCGGACCGCGTCGAGGTGCCGCTGGTCATCGGCGGTAAACATCGGCCGGGGACCGGTGAGCGGCACAATATTGTCGCGCCGCATCGGCACCGTCAGGTGCTGGGGACCTATACCGATGCCACGCATTCCGAAGCGCAGGGCGCGATCGACGCGGCGCTGGCGGCGGCGCCGGGGTGGCGGGCGTTGCCGTTCGACGAGCGGGCCGCGGTGTTCTTGCGGGCCGCGGATCTGCTGGCCGGGCCATGGCGGGAGACCATCGCCGCGGCGACCATGCTCGGGCAGTCGAAGTCGGCGCAGCAGGCGGAGATCGACGCGCCGTGTGAGTTGATCGACTTCTGGCGGTTCAACGTGGCATTCGCGCGGGAGATCATGGCACAGCAGCCGGAGTCGAGTGCGGGGGTGTGGAATCGGCTGGACTATCGGCCGCTGGAAGGGTTCGTCTACGCGATCACGCCGTTCAATTTCACCGCTATCGCCGGGAATCTGCCGACCGCGCCCGCGTTGATGGGGAACACGGTGGTGTGGAAGCCGTCGCCGACGCAGACCCTGTCGGCGTTCTACACGATGCGATTGCTGGAGGCGGCGGGGCTGCCGCCGGGTGTCATCAATATGGTGACCGGTGACGGCATCGCCCTGTCGGAGGTGGCGCTGGCCGATCCGTGGCTGGCCGGAATTCATTTCACCGGCTCCACCAAGACGTTTCAGTATCTGTGGCATCAGGTGGGTGCGAATCTCGATCGGTATCACGGTTATCCGCGGTTGGTCGGCGAGACGGGCGGTAAGGATTTCGTCGTCGCGCACCCGTCGGCCGATCCGGATGCGTTGCGGACCGCGCTGATTCGTGGGGCCTACGAATATCAGGGGCAGAAGTGTTCGGCGGCCTCGCGCGCTTACATCGCGCGTTCCGTGTGGCGCGAGATGGGCGACGAATTCCTGCACCGCACTGCGGAACTGACCTACGGCGACGTGACCGATCTGTCCAATTTCGGTGGTGCGCTGATCGATCAGCGTGCCTTCGACAAGAACGCCGCCGCGATCCGGCGGGCCAGGGATGCCGGGTTGACCATCCCGGTCGGCGGCGCCTACGACGACAGCGAGGGATTCTTCGTGCGGCCGACGGTGCTGCTGGCCGACGATCCGCACGACGAGTCCTTCGCCACCGAGTATTTCGGGCCGATCCTGTCGGTACATGTCTATGACGACGCCGAACCCGGCTCGTACGCGGACATTTTGGCGGAGGTCGACGCGGCGTCACCGTATGCGTTGACCGGTGCGGTGTTCGCGCAGGATCGTCAAGCGGTCGAACAGGCAGGCGCCGCACTGCGATTCGCGGCGGGCAACTTCTACATCAACGACAAGCCGACCGGAGCGGTGGTCGGCCAGCAGCCGTTCGGCGGCGCCCGCGCGTCCGGTACCGACGACAAGGCAGGTTCCCCGCTGAATCTGCTGCGCTGGGTGTCCGCGCGCACGATCAAGGAAACCTTCGTTCCACCAACCGATTACCGCTACCCGCACATGGGCGAGTGACCCGGTGAATCCGCTGCGACCCCTCATCCTCGCGGCGGCGGACTCGCCGCGGCTGAAACGTGCGCTCACCGGTATCCCGATCACCGCCGACATCGTGCGGCGATTCGTGGCAGGGGAGACCAGGGACGACCTCATCGAGGTGGCGCAGACGCTGCTGAACAGCGGGCGGATGGTCAGTGTGGACTTCCTCGGGGAGAACACCACCGACCGGAGCCAGGCCGATGCCACCGTGGCCGAATACTTGTCGCTGATCAATGAATTGGCCGCGCTGGACCGTCCGGCACTGCCCGGCATCGACGCCCCGTCCGTCGAGGTGTCGGTGAAGCTGTCCGCACTCGGCCAGGCCCTGCCGGTGGACGGGCCTGCGATCGCCACCGAGAACCTGCGCATTCTGTGCACCAAGGCAGCCCAGGCCGACGTGTGGGTGACCGTCGACGCCGAAGACCACACCACCACCGATGCCACGCTCGCCACGGTCCGCGAGTTGCGTGGTGAATTCCCTTGGCTAGGCGCGGTTCTGCAGGCATATCTGCATCGAACCGAAGCGGATTGCCGTGCACTGTCCGGACCGGACTCGCGAATCCGGTTGTGCAAGGGCGCCTATCGTGAGCCGCACGAGGTGGCCTTCCAACGCGCGTCCGAGGTGACCGAGTCCTACCTGCGCTGCCTCGAAGAGCTGATGCGCGGCGACGGCTATCCCATGGTGGCCTCACACGACCCGGTGCCGATTGCCGAGGCCGAGGGTCTCGCGGCGGAAAGCGGCCGTGGCACTGGTCGATTCGAATACCAGATGCTGTACGGCATCCGCGATGCCGAACAGCTGCGGCTGGCCGCGGCGGGAAATGCGGTCCGCGTCTACGTGCCCTACGGCAGTCAGTGGTACGGCTATCTCACCCGGCGGCTGGCGGAGCGGCCCGCCAATCTCGGGTTCTTTCTACGCGCTCTCGTCAGCAAGTCCTGAAAGTCCCTACACCAGTGGCTTTCCCAGCCGCAGCCGCCTGCGCAGATCGAACAGATAGATGTTCAACGGAAACATCCGCGCCTGCTTCGGCAGCCGAGTGTGCACGACCGAGATGCCGCGCAGCATCCGGTCGAATCGGCGCTGGTCCCGGTCGGTCCAGGTCATCCGCATCTCGTCGCGCACGTGCTGCGGCAACAGCCCGGTCACGATGAACCGCTGCAGCCTGGCGAAGGTGAATCGGATCGGCGGCGGCATCATTTCGAGGTCGATGATGCCGTCGAAGTACTCGCGCAGGGCGGGCTCGATCCCGTGCTGGGCGAGGTTCTCCTCCCACCACGGAAAGAACTCCGCGCGGTCGGCGGGCCACAGCTCCTGGCGCATCTGCAGGGTGGTGCCGAGCCGCGCGCTGTACTGGTAGAGCGCCTCGGCGGTCGCCGGATCCAGCGGGCCGTGCATGCGGGTGTAGAGGTCGTCGATGCCCCAGTAGATGGTGGCCGCCACCCACAGCTGCAGCTTCGGGTCGAAGGCGTTGTATTTCACCGGGCTCTGCGGTCCGGAGTGGACCGGGCGGTGCGAGTGGTTGACCGCCGCGCGGTAGGCCGCGCGCTCCTCGTCGGAGCCCATCATGGCGACGGCGATATAGGTCAGCGTGGTGCGCAGCCGCTTGACCGGGTGCAGGGTGACCTTGCCGCTGTCCACGGTGCTCTCCAGCACGCCGCGGCCGACCGGGCGCAGGCTCAGCTGCATGATCACGTTGGCGGTGCCGCCGAGGAATGCCGCGATGCCGTCCATGTACTGCTGGACGCTTTCCGGCGTGAGGGCTAGCGCGGCCCGGTTCGGATCCGGTTCGGCGATGCGCAGCGGTGCGGTCATCATTGACCTCGACTTTCTGTGTCCGGAGCGGCCCGGACAAGCGAACAGTGAGAAGGTTCTTAACTCACCTTCTCACTGTCTCGTCGATCATGTCAATGATGCGCTGCGATGCTTCTTGTGTCATCGTTTCGGCGATCCGGATAGGCTGACAAGCATGGCGAGGCTCAGCAGACTGCTGCCGTTGGTGCGCGGCGCCGGTCCGGAGGACCGCAATCAGGCGCGCGTGCTCGATGCCGCGATGCTGGCGTTCCTGGACTTCGGCATCAAGCGCACCAGCATGGTCGAGGTCGCCCGGCGCTGCGGGCTTTCGCTCGCCACGCTGTATCGGCGCTTCGCCAGCAAATCCGAGCTGATCGAGGCGGTCGGCTTGCGGCAGACCCGCGAATTCGTCGAGCAGGTCGACGCGGCCTTGCAGCGGCAGGTCGATCGGGATGCGGGCGCGGAGGAACAGATCGTCGAACTGTTCGCCGCGTTCATCACGGGACTGCGGGACAACCGGCTCGTGCACCGGCTGCTCGCGACCGAGCCCGAACTGGTGCTGCCGTATCTCACCATCAAGGGCGCGCCGGTGCTCGAGCTCGGCCGGGATTACCTGGCCGAGTTCATCGCCCGGCTGCAGCAGGAAGGCAAGCTGCCCGCCTACGACCCGGAGCCGCTCGCGGAATTGATCGCGCGCACGGCGTTATCGCTGGCGTTGACGCCGCAGACCGTCATTCCGCTGCATGACGAGGTAGCGATCCGGCAGTTCGCGCGCGATCACATTGTGGTGTCGTTCCGGGTGCCCTGACCGGCTCAGTGGCCGGTGGCGAGTTCGAGGGCGGCCAGCGGGAGCGCACCGAGGACGTCGAGGGTCTGCTCGGTCGCGGTGCCGTGGGTGTGCGCCGCGACCGCGAAGCCGGGGCCGTAGGAGGCCGAGGCGACATCGGGCTCGCCGAAGTCAGACCAGCCCCACTTGGTGCCGAGGACGAACGGCAAACGGGCGGTGCCCCAATCCTGTTCGGTGCCGTCGGTGGCGTTCTCGCCGGCTTCGGCCATCCATTCGAGGATCGGGGAGTTGGGGTCGGTGCGCAGTTTGGCGTCCAGGAAGTCGGCGAGGTCCGCGGTGCTGGTGTAGGCCGCGCCCCAACTTCCCGCTGAGTGGGTGTCGGTCAGATGGTATTCCGCTGCAACGGATTTGAGTGCTTGTGGGTACTTGTTCTCCATCGTGGTGGCCGCGCCGTCGTCGGAGTAGCGGATCATTCGTTCGGCGAGGTCGCGGTCCGCGCGGGAGCCGTCGCCGTGCCGTAGGGCGTAGTCGGCGAGGTAGAGCTTCGTCAGCGACAGGCTGGTGCGTGCTTCGTGTTCGTTCGCGGTGCTCCAGTTCGCGCCGAAGGTGGAGCGGATGGAGATCGCGGTGCGTGGCGGGACCACCGCGGGATCGGGTGGCTCCGCGTCGGCGGTCGGCGAGAAGAGTGCGCAGTAGGTTGCCGCGGCGGCGGCCGCGGTCGCAACAGTCCGATAGCCCATCGTTTCCTCCTGGCTCGGCCCCCGGTGTGCTCTTCGACATAACACCGCTCAGCAGTGAACATGTGCTCGCGACACGCGGTTGCTGATCAATTGCCCATCTAGACCAGGGGGAGGCCGAGGCGGCGGCGCAGGCGCAGGTCGAGCAGATAGGCGTTGACCGGGAACATGCGGGCCTGGCGGGGGAGCCAGGTCTGGGTGGTGCCGATGGTGCGCAGGATGCGGTCCAGGGCGCGGTCGTCGCGGGCGGTCCAGGTGAAGCCCATCTGGTCGCGGAGGTGTTCGGGGAGCAGGCCCGCCACGACGAAGCGGTGCGGGCGAGCGAAGACGAGTTGGACCGCGCGGGGCAGCATCTTCAGATCGATCAGGTCATTGAAGTAGTCGCGGATCGGTGGATCGATGGTGGTGTCGGCCAGGTGGCTGTCCCAGTACGCGGCGAAGGCTTGCCGGTCGGCGGGCCACCTGTCCGGGCGCACCTGCAAGGTGGTGCCGAAGCGGGCGCTGTAGCGGTAGAAGGCATCGGCGGTCGGCTCGTCCATCGGGCCGTGCATGCGCTCGTAGAGGTCCTTCGCGCCCCAGTAAAGGCAAGCGGCAACCCACAATTGGAGGCTCGGATCGAAGGCGCTGTAGCGCACCGGACTCGACGCGGTCGAATGCACCGGGCGATGCGAGCGGTTGACGGCGTCGCGGTAATCGGCGCGCTCGGCGTCCGTGCCGAGCATGGCGACGGCGAGGTAGGTGACCGTGGTGCGCAACCGCTTGACCGGGTGCAGCATGACCTTTCCGCTGTCGACGGTGCTCTCCAGCACGCCGTAGCCGACCGGGCGGGTGCTGAGCTGCATGATGACGTTCGCGGTGCCGCCGAGCAGGCCGGCGATGCCGTCGATGAACCGGGTGATGTCGAGCTCGTCCGGCAACGCGGTCGCGGGCGTCGATGCGCGAAGTGGCCTGGTCATCGTTGACCCCTGTCTCATTGAGAAGGCTGTGCATGAACTGTCTCACCGCCTCATCTAATGTGTCAACGGTCACATCGAAGGTTCATTCAGCCGTGATCGGCCGAGGTGTCGGGGGCGCGGCCGGGTGGGCGAAGTAGTTTGGGCGCATGTCGTTCGGTACGCCGTTGCTGCTCAGTTCCCTGAATCCGCTCGCCGTCGCAGGCGGGGCGGACATTCCGGATGCCGTCACCATCGACGGGGTGACGCTCTCGCGCAGTGATCTGCTCGGTGCCGCGACCTCCGTAGCCGAGCGGGTGGCCAGGGCCGATCGGGTTGCGGTGCTGGCCAAGCCGACCGTGAGTACCGTGCTCGCGGTGGTCGGTTGCCTGATCGCCGGCGTGACAGTTGTTCCGGTGCCGCCGGATTCGGGAACCGCTGAGCTGGCGCACATCCTGGCCGATTCCGGGGCGCAGGCCTGGCTCGGGGAGGCGCCCGAGGGCAGTGAGTTGCCGGTGGTGCCGGTGCGGGTGCACGCCAGGTCATGGCATACCTATCCCGAACCCGACGCTACGGCAACCGCTTTCGTGCTCTATACGTCCGGAACGACCGGATTGCCGAAAGGTGTTGTCCTCAGCCGTGGTGCGATCGCCGCCGGGCTTGACGCGCTCGCCGACGCGTGGGCCTGGACCGCGAACGATGTTCTGGTGCACGGGCTTCCGCTGTTCCATGTGCACGGCTTGATCCTCGGTGTGCTCGGCCCGCTGCGCGTCGGCAGCCCGCTGGTGCACACCGGCAAGCCGACGCCGCAGGCGTATGCCGCCGCGCACGGCACGCTGTACTTCGGGGTGCCCACCGTGTGGTCGCGGGTTGTCGAAGATCCGGATGCCGCAAAGCAATTGGCCGACGCGCGGCTGCTCGTGTCCGGCAGTGCGCCACTGCCCGTTCCGGTGTTCGAGCGGTTGCGCGAGCTCACCGGTCAGGCGCCGATCGAACGCTACGGCATGAGCGAAACCATGATCACCCTGTCCACCCGCGCCGACGGTGAGCGCCGCCCCGGCTGGGTCGGCACTCCGGTGCGCGGCGTCCAGACCAGGCTGCGCGACGAAGCCGGCGCCGACGTCGCGCATGACGGCGAAAGCATCGGCGGCCTCCAGGTTTCCGGCCCGATGCTCTTCGACGGCTACCTCAACCGCCCCGACGCCACCGCCGAAAGCTGGACCGAGGACGGCTGGTTCAAAACCGGCGACGTAGCCGCCATCGACCCGGACGGCTTCCACCGCATCGTCGGCCGTGAATCGGTAGACCTCATCAAGTCCGGCGGCTACCGCATCGGCGCAGGCGAAGTGGAGACCGCCCTGCTCGGCCACCCCGCCGTCGCCGAGGCAGCCGTAGTCGGCCTCCCCGACCCCGACCTGGGCCAACGCATCGTCGCCTTCGTCGTACTACGCGCCCCCGCACCGACTTCCATCGAACAAGACCTGATCAACCACGTGGCCGACCAACTCTCGACCCACAAACGCCCCCGCGAGATCCGCATAGTCGACTCCCTACCCCGCAACGCCATGGGCAAGGTCCAAAAGAAGCGCCTCGCCTGACTCCCGCTCGCCGAGTGCTGGCACCTGCCACGCGCGAATCAGCCTCCCGCGCGCGAATCAGCCAGTGATTTCATGCGCAGCGCCCTCAAATGTGCGCAGCGGACTGAGTCGTCAGCAGCGTCGCCAGGACGCGCGCGCCGCTGGAACTGGCCGTGGTGCGCACGAATTCGCCTGTCGAGCACGAATCCGATAGCGATTGTGTGCGCGACACCTCGAAACGTGCGCGTCGGGCTGCCATGCGCGCGGCCGCAGTGCCGCACCGGCGCACGCTTGTCGCGCGCGAATCCGCTTGCTGCGCTTGGGTTCGCCTGCCGCGCACGAATCAGCTGGGGATTCTGCGCGCGGCAGGCGGAAGGGGGCGTGGCGGTGGGTCAGTCGTTGGCGTGCAGGGCGGCGTTGAGTTCGATGCCGGTGCCCTTGCGGGGCACCACTTCTACCGCGCCGGTGACGGAGTTGCGGCGGAACAGGAGGTTGTTCTGGCCGCTGAATTCGGCGGCCTTGACGACCGTGCCATCGGGGGTGGTGACCTTGGTGCCCGCGGTCAGGTAGAGGCCGGCCTCTACGACGCAGTCGTCGCCGAGGGAGATGCCGACGCCCGCGTTGGCGCCGAGCAGGGAACGATCGCCGATGGAGATGACGGTGGTACCGCCGCCGGAGAGGGTGCCCATGATGGAGGCGCCGCCGCCGACGTCGGAGCCGTCGCCGACCACGACACCGGCCGAGATGCGGCCCTCGACCATGGAGTTGCCGAGGGTGCCCGCGTTGAAGTTCACGAAGCCCTCGTGCATGACGGTGGTGCCGGAGGCGAGGTGCGCGCCGAGGCGGACCCGGTCGGCGTCGCCGATGCGCACGCCGGAGGGGATGACGTAGTCGACCATGCGCGGGAACTTGTCGATGCTGTAGACGGTCACCGGGCCGCGGGCGCGCAGCTTGGCACGGGTGGTCTCGAAGCCCTCCACCGCCGCCGGGCCGTGATTGGTCCACACCACATTGCTGAGCAGCCCGAACTGACCGTCCAGGTTCACCCCGTGCGGCCGGACCAGCCGATGCGAGAGCAGATGCAGCCGCAGGTAGACGTCGTGCGCGTCGACCGGGGCGGCGGACAGGTCGGCGATCGTCGTGCGCACCGCGACCACGTCGACCCCGCGCGCCTCGTCGAACCCGAGCAGCGCCGCGAACTCCGCAGGCGCGTCATCCAGCCGCTTCGTCCCCGTCTCGGCGAACTCGCCGAGCTCCGGGCTCGGGTACCAGGTGTCCAGCACGGTCCCGTCCGCGGTCACATTGGCAATACCGACTGCTGCTGCTCCCTGAATGCTCACGTCAACAGAGGTTACCGACCCATCCCCACCAGTGGTGAGCCCGCTCCGTCGATGTGCCCCACCACACGGCTACGGACGTGCCGCGCACCGATTCGCGTCACGCGCACGGAATCGCTGGCTGTGTTGTGCGCGGCGTACCAAGACATGCGCGGCCGCGCTCAACACGGCTCTCGTGCTGCGGCGCGCGCAGGTTAGCCGCGGACTGAATGACAGCTGCGCACAGGAGTGCAGCGCACTGATTCGCGTCACGCGCACCGAATCGGCGGCTGCTTCGTGCGCGGCGGGCGGATGCGTGCGGTGTCATGGCCGTTCTCGCGGCGTGCTGGTTGGCTGCGGTCCAGCGGCCGTCGCGTGACTAGGGTGCCGCGCACGGATCTGCGTCGCGCGCACGTTCTTGCCGTATGTTCGGCGCGCGGCATGCCGATCGGTGCGCGGCGGGCGGATGTGTGCGCGGTGCTTGGGGGGCGGTCGTAGGGTGGGGGCGTGACCCTCGACCTGCGTGCTGACCCGATTACGTTGACTGCTGCTCTTGTCGATATTCCGAGTGTTTCGCGGGACGAGGTGGCGATCACCGATCTCGTCGAGCGGGCGTTGCGGGAGCAGACGAGTGGGTTCGAGGTGGTGCGGCACGGGAATGTGGTGCTGGCGCGGACGAATCGGGGGTTGCCGACGCGGGTGGTGCTGGCGGGGCATTTGGATACGGTGCCGATCGCGGATAACGTGCCGGGGCATTTCACGGTGAACGCGGCGGGCGAGCGGGTGTTCTACGGGTGCGGATCGGTGGATATGAAGTCCGGCGATGCGGTGTTCCTGCATCTGGCCGCGACGGTGGCCGAACCCGTGCACGATCTGACGTTGATCTTCTACGACTGCGAGGAGATCGCCTCGGAGTTCAACGGCCTCGGGCATATCGAACGCGAGCTGCCGGAATGGTTCGAGGGTGATCTGGCGGTGCTCGGCGAACCGTCCGGCGGCTGGATCGAGGCGGGTTGTCAAGGGACGCTGCGGGTTCGGCTGTCCACCGCAGGCACGCGCGCGCATTCGGCGCGAGCCTGGCTGGGCGACAACGCGATTCACCGCCTGGCCCCGATTCTGCAGCGGCTGGCCGACTATCGGGCCCGCGAGGTCGACATCGACGGCTGCGTCTACCACGAGGGGCTGTCCGCGGTGCGCGCCTCCGGCGGGGTGGCGGGCAACGTCGTGCCCGATGCCGCCGAGGTGGAGGTGAACTTCCGCTTCGCCCCGGATCGCACGGTCGCCCAGGCCATCGAGCACGTCCGCGAGGTGTTCGCGGGTCTCGAGCTGACCTTCGAGGTGACCGACTCCGCACCCGGCGCGCTGCCCGGCCTGACCGCCCCGGCCGCCAAGGACCTGATCGCGTCGGTGAACAGCCACGGTGGCGGCGGTGTGCGCGCCAAGTACGGCTGGACCGATGTGGCCCGCTTCGCCGCCCGCGGCATCCCCGCCGTGAACTTCGGCCCCGGCGACCCCAACCTCGCCCACAAGCGCGACGAACACGTCCCCGTCGACCAGATCACCGCCGTCACCGCCATGCTGCGCAACTATTTGACCGGCGCAGTGGGCTGACTGACCCGCCTTATCTGTTCGATCACAACGGCGCTGAATCACGGGTTTGCTGGGGCGCAGGTTGCGGGCCCGTCTCGGGCCCGGGTCGAGCCACTGAACGTCGGACGACTTCTCGCCTCCAGGCAGTTGCGGTGCGCAGTCCCCGGTAGCGTGGGCGGTATGTCCACCGACGCCGCTGACCGCGAGGTTGCCAATACGCAGAAGTCGACAGCCAAGTTTCGCGGGCCGATCATGCTCCGCCGGGACCGCAAGGACGGGACCGGCACAGCCGACCGGAATTTGCTGGACAGGCGCGGCGACACCGATTGGGTACACACCGACCCGTGGCGGGTGCTGCGCATCCAAGCCGAGTTCGTCGAGGGTTTCGGCGCGCTGGCCGAGGTGCCGCGCGCGGTCACCGTTTTCGGTTCGGCACGCACCGGCCCGGATCATCCGGAATACCAGGCGGGCCGGGCGATCGGCGCGGCGCTGGCCAAGGCGGGTTTCGCGGTGATCACCGGCGGCGGCCCAGGCGCGATGGAGGCGGCCAACCGCGGCGCGTGCGAGGCGGGCGGTTACTCGATCGGCCTCGGCATCGAGCTGCCGTTCGAGCAGAGCCTCAACGACTGGGTCGATCTGGGCATCAACTTCCGCTACTTCTTCGTGCGCAAGACGATGTTCGTGAAGTACTCGGAGGCGTTCATCTGCCTGCCCGGCGGCTTCGGCACTCTGGACGAGCTGTTCGAGGCGCTCACCCTGGTGCAGACCCGCAAGATCACCCGGTTCCCGATCATTCTGTTCGGCAGCAGATATTGGTCCGGCCTGGTCGATTGGTTGCGCGATTCGCTCGGCGGCTCCGGCAAGATCTCGCCCGGCGACCTCGGCCTGATCCACGTCACCGACAGCGTCGAGGAGGTCGTGCAGATCATCCTCGCCAGCGCGGAGGGCAACGGCGCGGAAGACGTACTCGGCACGGAGGATCAGTGGTGAGCGAGCGGCCCTATTCCGTCTGTGTCTACTGTTCGGCAAGCACCGCCGATCCCACCTATCTTGCGCTGGCCGCCCAGGTCGGCACCGAGATCGCCCGGCGCGGTTGGCAATTGGTGTCCGGCGGGGGCAATGTCTCGATGATGGGCGAGGTGGCGACCGCGGCACGGGCCGGCGGCGCGAACACCATCGGGGTGATCCCGAAGCATCTGGTGCACCGCGAGGTCGCCGATGTCGATGCCGACGAGCTGGTCGTCACCGACACCATGCGGCAGCGCAAACAGATCATGGAGGACCGCGCCGACGCGTTCCTCACTCTGCCCGGCGGCATCGGCACCCTGGAGGAGTTCTTCGAAACCTGGACCGGAGGCTATCTGGGACAGCACAATAAGCCGGTGGTGTTGTTGGACCCGAACGGCTTCTACCGAGGCCTTTTCCAGTGGATCGACGAACTCTACGACCGTAAGTTCGTGCCCCAGCCCGCCATGGACCGCATTACCGTGGTCACCGATCTTTCGTCCGCCTTCACCGCACTGGAGGCGTGAGCAATACCTTCCTGATGAGGAGAGCTTCACAGTGAGTTCTGATGGCCGCTCGACGGTGAGCCTATTAAGCCTGGCCAAAAACCTGCCCGCGATGGCGCTCGAGGTACCGGCCATGCTGCGCAATGTGGCAGGCATGCTGGTCGGGCCGGACGACAAATCCTCTGTCGGGCTGTACTTTCAGCGTGCCGCGCATCGTCATCCGGACCGCACGTTCCTGCGCTTCGAAGGCATCGCATACACCTACGGCGAGGCCAATGCCGAGGTGAATCGCTACGCCGCGGTACTGGCCGCGCGCGGCGTGCAGCGCGGCAACGTGGTCGGCCTGTTGATGACCAATCGGCCCGAAACCCTGTTCACCGCACTGGCTTCGGTGAAACTCGGCGCCACCGTCGGCCTGCTCAACCACCACCAGCGCGACCAGGTGCTCGCGCACAGCTTCGGCCTGCTGAACAGCGTGCTCAACGTGGTCGGCGAGGAATGCAAAGAGGCGCTGGACTCGCTGGCCGAGCCGCTCGCGAATGTGTTGTCCGCCAACGATTTGCAGGCCGCCGCACAGGGCGCGGACGCCACCGACCCGCCGGTGTGCGCGGAAATCACCGCGAAGGAACGCGCTTTCCTCATCTTCACCTCCGGCACCACGGGCCTGCCCAAGGCCAGCGTAATGACGCACCTGCGCTGGACCAAGAGCCTGGCGGGTATCGCCGGACTCGGAATTCGCCTGCGCGGCAACGACACTCTGTACTGCTGCCTGCCGCTGTACCACAACAACGCGATGACCGTCGCGCTGTCGGCGGTGATCGGCTCCGGCGGCACCTTCGCAATGGGCAGGCAGTTCTCCGTGTCCCGGTTCTGGGATGAGGTGATCCGTGAGCAGGCAACGGGTTTCATCTACATCGGTGAGCTCTGCCGCTACCTGCTGAACCAGCCCGCCAAGCCGACCGACCGGCAGCACAAGGTCCGGCTTGCGGTCGGCAACGGGCTGCGCCCGGAACTGTGGGACGAGTTCAAGGACCGGTTCGGCATCAATCGGATCGTCGAGTTCTACAGCGCCAGTGAGGCCAACATCGCCTTCATCAACGCGTTCAGCGTCGACCGCACCGCCGGCTTCGGGCCGCTGCCGTACGCCGTGGTCGATTACGATGAGGAGACCGGAAAAGCCAAGCGCGACAAGGCCGGCCGGTTGCACAAGGTCGGCACCGGTGGTGTCGGGTTGCTGCTGTCCAAGGTCACCGACCGTTCACCGTTCGACGGCTACACCGACAAGGACGCCTCCGAGGCGAAGCTGGTCCGCGACGGCTTCGAGCAGGGCGACATCTGGTTCGACACCGGCGATCTGGTCCGCGATCAGGGCTGGCATCACATCGCCTTCGTCGACCGGCTCGGCGACACCTTCCGCTGGAAGGGCGAGAACGTCGCGACCACCGAGGTCGAGGGCGCACTGACCCGATCCCACGCGCTGTCCCAAGCGGTCGTCTACGGCGTAGATGTGCCGGGCACCGACGGTAAGGCGGGTATGGCGGCCGTGACGCTGAGTCCGGATACCGAATTCGACGGTAAGGCGATCGCCGGGCAGGTTTATCAGCAGCTGCCCGCCTATGCCGTCCCACTGTTCATCCGCGTCGTCAAGGAACTGGAGCAGACCTCCACCTTCAAGAGTCGCAAGGTCGAACTGCGCAAGCAGGGCTACACGTCCGACGGCGACGGCAGCCTGTACGTCCTCGCGGGCCGCGCCGACGGCTACGTTCCCTTCTACGACGACTACCCCGCCGACGTAGCCGCAGGCCGCGCACCGAAGAACTAGCCTTACCGCCCAGCGGCCGGCCTGACCGTCAGCAAGGCCGCTGGGCGGAGACACCGCTGGCACACCGGTCGGTACAGTCAGAGAATGTCTCGCACCACCGCAACGCCGCTTCCTACCTTGTGCGGCAAGCCGGTGGCGACCGATCGGGCGCTGGTGATGGCGATCGTGAATCGCACCCCCGATTCGTTCTATGACAAGGGCGCCACCTTTACCGACGAGGCCGCCATGGCGGCCGTCGCCCGCGCGGTGGACGAAGGCGCGGATCTCGTGGATATCGGCGGCGTGAAGGCGGGACCGGGCGCACTGGTCGACGCCGCGGAGGAATCGCGCCGGGTGGTCCCGTTCGTCGCGGCCATCCGCGAGAAGTATCCGGAGTTGCTGATCAGCATCGACACCTGGCGGGCCGATGTGGCGCTGGCGTCGGTGCGGGCGGGCGCGGATCTGATCAACGACACCTGGTCCGGCGCCGACCCTGACCTGGTACCGGTCGCCGCCGAGAACGGCGTCGGCATCGTCTGCAGCCACACCGGCGGACAGGTCCCGCGCACCCGCCCGCATCGTGTCCGTTACGCCGACATTGTGGCCGAAGTGACCGAAACATTGGTCCTGGCGGCCGAAAAAGCGGTCGCCGCGGGCGTGCGGGCGGATTCGATCTTGATCGATCCGACCCATGATTTCGGCAAGAACACTTATCACGGGCTCGAGTTGTTGCGCGGAGTGGACGTTCTTGTAAATACCGGGTGGCCTGTCTTGATGGCACTCAGCAACAAGGATTTCATCGGGGAGACTCTAGGTGTCGATCTTTCCGAACGGTTGGAGGGCACATTGGCAGCAACAGCATGGTCGGCAGCCGCCGGCGCCCGAGTCTTCCGAGTCCACGAAGTCGCCGCCACCCGGCGAGTAGTGGACATGATCGCCGCGATCCAAGGCATCCGGCCCCCAGCACGCACCCTGCGAGGTTTGGTATGAAATTCCACCACCCCCACGGCCGCGAACACAGCCCCGCGTGGGCGACGACAAACACCTGGGACAGCCCCCACTGGTCGGTCGACGAACTCGTCGCCGCCAAAGACGGCCGCACCGTTTCGGTGGTGCTGCCCGCGCTGAACGAAGAAGACACCGTCGCCGACGTGGTGGCCAGCATCATGCCGCTGCTCGGCACCCTGGTCGACGAGCTGATCGTGCTCGATTCCGGCTCGACCGATGCCACCGCCGAACGGGCCGGCGCCGCGGGCGCCGAGGTGATCAGCCGCGAGCAGGCGGTGCCCGAACTGGACCCGGTGCCGGGCAAGGGCGAGGTGCTGTGGCGCTCGCTGGCCGTCACCAGCGGCGATCTGATCGCCTTCGTCGACTCCGACCTCATCGACCCGGATCCGGAATTCGTGCCGAAACTGCTCGGCCCGCTGCTCACGGTCGATGCGATGCACCTGGTCAAGGCCTACTATCGCAGGCCGCTACGGCAGGGTGGTGCGGTGGACGCACACGGCGGCGGCCGGGTCACCGAGCTCGTCGCCCGTCCACTGCTCGCCGCGCTGCGGCCCGAGCTCTCCCAGGTGCTGCAGCCGCTCGGCGGCGAATACGCGGGCACCCGCGAGCTGCTCACCGCGGTCCCGTTTGCGCCGGGCTACGGCGTGGAGATCGGGTTGCTGCTCGATACCTACGATCAGCTCGGCCTGTCCGCGATCGGGCAGGTGAACCTCGGGGTGCGCACGCACCGGAACCGCCCGCTGGCCGACCTCGGCGTGATGAGCAGGCAGATCCTCGGCACCGTGCTCGGCCGCAGCGGCGTGCAGGACTCCGGGGCGGCGCTCACCCAGTTCCCGCTGGTCGGGGATGCCTTCACCGCGCACAGCACCGAGGTGTCGCTGGCTGATCGACCGCCGATGAATACGCTGCGCCCCGAGTGGGCGGCTGCCTGACCGATATCTCGACGCGCGAACCCGGGTGCCGGTAGCACCCGGGTTCGTTGCTTTTTATCGAAAGTCATGGGCTGGCAACACATGCTCGTTGTTTGACAAGCATGTTTGCTGACTGGACGCTAGAGTGTTGTTTGGTCTTACGTTCGCATTCTGTACTTCAAGATGCCGCCCCTAACGCGCGCTCATGAGCAGGAGATACGTCTATGACTATTGGTGAGCTACCCAAGCAGGACACCCGGCAGCCAGAGTTCGCCGGTCCCGATTACACGCTGGCGACACTGCGAGTGAACGGCCACATTTTCCCGGTGGCGCTGGAACCTCGGGTCAGCCTGCTCGACGCCCTCCGCGAATACCTGCGGCTCACCGGCACCAAGAAGGGGTGCGACCAGGGAGCCTGTGGCGCGTGCACGGTGTGGGTCGACGGTAAGCGTGAATTGTCCTGTCTCACCTTGGCATTGAGTGTGGAGGGGCGTGAGATCACCACGATCGAGGGTGTTGCGGAGGGGGAAGAGCTGCACCCGGTGCAGCGCGCGTTCATCAGCTGCGACGGCTTCCAGTGCGGGTATTGCACGCCGGGACAGATCATGTCGGCGATCAAGTGCATCGAAGAGGGGCATACCGACAGCGACGAAGAGATCGCCGAATGGATGAGTGGCAATATCTGCCGCTGCGCCGCCTACCAGAACATCAGGGACGCGATCAAGAGCGCGCGCGACGAGATGGGTGAAAACCGATGAAGCCCATCGCCTTTGCCCGCGCCGAGACAGTGGACCAGGCCCTTGCCGCGGTGACCGCCCGCCCGAACACCGTATTCCTCGCCGGCGGTACCACTTTGGTGGACATGCTGCGGATCGGCGCGATGGAGCCGGACAACGTCGTCGACATCAACCGGCTGCCGCTCACCGATCTGGAGCACCGCCCGGACGGTGGGCTGCGCATCGGCGCGATGGTCCGGATGGGCGAGGTGGCCGCCGATCCCGGTGTCGTCGAACGCTTTCCGTTCCTGTCCATCGCCCTGTGGAAGGGCGCGTCCGCGCAGGTCCGCAATATGGCGTCGATGGGCGGCAACCTGATGCAGCGGGTGCGCTGCCCGCAGTTCCGCGACGTCGCGTTCGCCTGCAACAAGCGGGAACCGGGCAGCGGATGCGGCGCACTGGACGGACTGCACCGCGGCAATGCCGTATTGGGCACCAGCGAGCACTGTTTCGCCATGCACCCCTCCGACATGGCCATCCCGCTGACCGCACTCGACGCGGTGGTCCACGTGCAGGGACCGCGCGGCACCCGGGCCATCGCCTTCGACGATTTCTTCCTCTTGCCCGGTGACACACCGCATCTCGAACATCCGATCACCGCCGACGAGCTCATCGTCCGAATCGACGTGCCGCCGTTGCCGTTCGCGGCGAACTCGCACTATCTGAAGGTGCGCGACCGCGAATCCTATGAGTTCGCCGCCGCTTCCGCGGCCGTCGCGCTGGATCTGGCGGACGGCGAGATACGGGATGTCCGTATCGGCCTCGGCGGTGTGGCGACCAAGCCGTGGCGCGCCAAGATGGCCGAGGCGCTGCTGGTCGGCAAGCCCGCGACGAAGGAGAACTTCGCGGCCGCGGCCGCCACCGAGCTGGCCGCCGCCGACGACAGCTATCCGATGAATCGGTTCAAAATCGAACTGGCACAACGCACCATGGTGCGCACCCTGGAGATGGTGACCGAGCGGATCGCGCAGCGGGGAGGCCGGAAATGAGCACACCCACCGTCCCCAAGCTCGTCGGCCAGGGACTCGACCGCATCGACGGGCACGCCAAAGTCACCGGCGCCGCGCGCTACACCGCCGAGATCCCGATGCCGAACGCCGCATACGGCGTCATCGTCGGCGCCGAGATCGGCAACGGCACAGTGAAATCCATCGACGTCAGCCACGCGCTGCGTGCCGGTGCGGTCGCCGTGCTGACCCATGAGAATCTGCCGCGCGTCGCGCCGGTGCCACTGCTGCCGTCCATGTTCGGTCAACCTGCGCCGGGGCAGAGTTTCTTTCCCATGCAGGACACCACAATCCACTACTTCGGTCAGCCGATCGCCGTCGTAGTCGCGGACACCTTCGAGGTCGCGCAGCAGGCCGCCCGCCTGGTCGAGGCCACCTATGACAAGCGGCCCGCGCTGGTGCGCCTGGACGACGGACGTGACGAGCAGTACCCGCCGGACAGCATCTTCGCGGGCCAGATCCCGGCGTCCCAGTCGCGCGGCGATTTCGCGAGTGCGAGTAAGGCCGCCGCGCACACCGTAGACGCGACATTCCGGTTCGCCGCCAACCATCACAATCCGATCGAATGCTCGGTCACCGCCGCGATGTGGAACGGGGATTCGGTCACTGTCTATGACGCCACCCAGGGCATCGTCGCCAGCCAGCTGACCATCGCGGCACACCTCGGTATTTCGCCGAGCAAGGTGCGCGTTGTCACCGACTATGTCGGCGGCGGGTTCGGCGGCAAAGCCATGATGTGGCCGCACGTGACGCTCGCCCCGCTGATCGCCCGGGAGCTGGGCAGGCCGATCCGGGTGATCCTGAATCGCGAGCAGATGTTCTACGGCACCGGATTACGCGAGGAGCAGGAGCAGCGCGTCACCCTGGTCTGTGACGCCGAGGGCCGGTTCACCGGCCTGCGTCACCACAAGCTTTCCGTCACTTCGCATTTCGACGACTGGGCGGAGCCGTCGCTGGAGGTGGCGAGCAAGGCCTACGGAATTCCGCACTGGGAGGGCCAGTATCGGCTGATCAAGGGCAACACGATGACGCCGACCTTCATGCGCGGGCCCGGCGAGGCCTCCGGCATGGTCGCGCTGGAATGCGCCGTCGATGAGCTCGCCGAACAGCTCGGCGCGGACCCGGTGGAACTGCGGCTGCGCAATCATGCCGCCGTCGACCCGGAGAGCGGAAACCCGTGGAGCTCGGACGGTTACCCCGAATGCCTGCGGCTGGCGGCCGAGCGGTTCGGCTGGGACGGTCGTCAGCAGACCCCCGGATCGCATACCGACGGGAACTGGCTCATCGGCTGGGGCGTCGGCACGGCGGGCTACCCGGTGTACGAACCGGGCCAACCGCAGCGAGCGCACGCCAGGCTGCGGTCGGACGGCTCGCTCGTTGTCCAGGCGGGCACCCAGGAGTTCGGCACCGGTGTCGCGACCGCCATGTCGCAGGTCGCCTGCGACGCCATGGGCATGCCGTTCGATCGGATCCGCTTCGAGATCGGCAATACCGACTACCCGAACGTCGCGGCCACCGTCGGCTCGATCGGTGCCAGCGCTGTCAGCTCCGCGGTACACACTACCTGTACCCAGCTGCTCGCCCAGCTCATCGAGATCGCGGTCGCCGACATCGACTCACCGCTGCGCGGCCGCACGCCTGACGAGATCGAAGGGGTCGAGGGTGTACTGCGGCTGATCGATGATCCCGCAG
Organism: Nocardia sp. NPDC046473; assembly: GCF_040645995.1. Classification (NCBI taxonomy): domain Bacteria; kingdom Bacillati; phylum Actinomycetota; class Actinomycetes; order Mycobacteriales; family Nocardiaceae; genus Nocardia; species Nocardia sp. NPDC046473. The sequence goes on along the minus strand of NZ_JBEYZJ010000003.1, from coordinate 460,001 downwards.
TGTGCGACGCCTACGCGGATGTGCTGGAGCGGAACCATCTTTCGGATATCGAGACGACAGGTAGCTGGCGGCCTGCCACCACTCCGGCGCCGTACGGGAAGATGAGTTTCGGCGCCCAGTTCGCGGAGGTCGCCGTCGATCCGGAGCTGGGGTTGATCAGGGTCCGCCGCATGGTCGGCGCCTTCGCCCCCGGCCGGGTGCTCAACACCAAACTGGCGCGCAGCCAGGTGCTGGGCGGCATGAATTGGGGTCTGTCCCAAGCACTTATGGAGGGCTCGCTGCCCGACACCCGGGACGGTCGCTGGGCCAACGCGTCGCTGCTGGAATATCTGCTGCCGGTCAACGCCGATGCCCCCGAGGTCGACATTTCGTTCGTGGCGGTCGATGACACCGTGGTGAACCCGTTGGGCGTCAAGGGGATCGGCGAACTCGGCATGATCGGCGCCGCCGCCGCCATCGTCAACGCCGTCCATCACGCCACCGGTCGCCGCTTCCGCGACATCCCACTCCGCATCGAACACTTGATCTGAGACATCCCGCATCACCCTCGATTTCCCACACACATGCGATTTCCTGTGCGGGAAATAGGGTGGTGCGGCGGGTCAGCGGTGGATGGGGCCGTTGATGCGGTCGAGGGGACGGGCGGAGGCGTTGCCGCGCTCGGCGAGGATCTGCGCGGCGATGGAGATCGCGGTCTCGTCCGGTGTCCGTGCGTTGAGGTCAAGGCCCAGTGGGCTTTTCAGCCGTGCCAGCTTGCTCTCGGTGACGCCCGCGGCACGCAGGCGTTCGGTGCGTTCGGCATGCGTGCGCCGGGAACCGAGGGCGCCGACGAAGGCGATCTCCTCGATGTCCAATGCCGCCGCGATCGTCGGCACGTCGAACTTGGTGTCGTGCGTGAGCACACAGACCACGGTGCGGCCATCGATCCGCCCCGCCTGCTGCTCGTTGCGCAGGTACCGATGCGGCCAATCCACCACGACCTCGTGCGCGGACGGGAATCGTGCCGCGGTGGCGAAGGTTTCGCGGGCGTCGACGACGGTGACCCGGTACCCGAGCTGACGACCGGTCCGGCTCAGCGCGCGCACGAAATCATTGGCGCCCGCCAGGATCATCCGCGCGGGCGCACCGAAGACCTGCACGAAAACCCGGGGCCTGGGGGAGGCGTCGGCCTCGCATTCGTCGGCGCCGACCACCCCGCTACGACCCGCGGTGAGCAGCGCGAGTGCGTCCCGATCGACGTCGTGCCACGCCTCCGTCGAGTCGGTTCGCACCAGCTTCCACTCCGCGGTGGTATCGAGCCTGGTGGCCAGCGCGACCGGCCGACCATCCGCGATCTGCCGCCGCAACTCCGACAGCATCGGGACGTGATCCGAGGCCACCCGTTCGACAAAGACCTCGATCTCGCCGCCGCAGGTCAGCCCCACCGCGATACCGTCGCCGTCGGCATAACCGAACCGGTCGGTCACCGCATGACCGGTGGTCAGCACCTGGCGCGCCGACTCGACGACCGCGGCCTCCACGCAACCACCCGACAGCGACCCGAACACCTCGCCGGCCTGCGTGACGATCATCGCGGCACCGGATTCACGCGGCCCGGGGCCGGTCGTATCCACCACTCGCGCCAAGGCCACCGGGCCCTGCCCCGCCAGCGATGTCAACTGCTCGAGCATGGCGCGCATAAGCACGGGTCCTCTCTCGAGCGGGCACGCCGGAGTTGACCGGCTACATCGAGCCTAGCTACTCGAAAGCTATCCGGCCGGGCAGCGTGCGTCAGGACTCCGTGGTCGGCTGCGCGGCCGCGTGCTCCAGTTCCGGCGCGACCAGGCGTTCCGCCGCCTCCTCGGTCGGCGCGTGCTCCTCGGCGAGTCGCGCCTGCAGCGCGGCGACGGTCAGTTGTCCCGGCGACTTGCTCGGTCGTCGCAGGACGGTGGTGATCAGGATGAGCAGGCCGAGCGCCAAGACGGCGCCGCCGACCGTGACGAGCAGATTCATCACTGCCTCCTCAGGTCACGCATCAATCGGTCTCGCGGAGTGCGAGACCGGGTGGGACCGTGCCGGTGTGGAAATAGCCGGCGAACACCTCGGCCGCGTCTTCGGCCGTGAATACCTCGTCGGGATAGATCCACGGCGCGGGCATACTCTCCGGCACCTGCACACAGATCTCGGGCTCACCGTCATGATCAACGGCTCGGCCGACGGTGCACAGGTGGGCTACCCCGTCGACGACGGAGCGGAGCTCGATGAACAGCGCGTCCGCCGAACCGGTGCATCGCAGGTAGTTCTGCCCGGGGGCGGAGCTGATCGCGGGGCTGATGTCGGCCGACCGCATGGGTGCGGGCAGGCAGGTCAGCTGGACCGAATAGCGGTGGTGGCCATCCAGTCTGCGCAGTGGGCGCAGAAAGTTGTCGATGGTCTCGCCCGCACCGATGAACAACTTCAGCCGGTCGCTGTAGGTGACCCGGTGGGTCGTGATGATCGGGTCCGCCGCATCGACAGTCGCGGGCTGGGCCTGCTGCGAGCGCACCGTCCGGACAGTGGGCGCGGAACTGGCCGCCGTCGAAAGTTCAACACTCATCGAGCTCACCTATCACGCATAGTTAATGTCTAGCTATTCAAGCATTGCACCAAGATTTCCCGAACGGAAGAGTGGAGTGACCCGCGACACAATTTGGTCACGACAGGTATCGGCGGCCATCGGCCACACGCCCGCCGCCTGCGGATTTCAGCGACGGATACCCGGTGCGGGCAAACGGTTTTCGGGGTCGTGCCGATAGACCGGGGTGAGCAGCTCGGCCTCCAGGGGTTCGCCGGTAGCCCGGTCGAACCGGCAGGCCACCAGCACCGAGAACAGATGGGTGCCCGCGCGTTCGTGCAGGGTGGCCAGCCGGGTGGCGAGCAATCGGATGGCACCCAGCGAGCCCGGCGGGTGCATGCCGTCGATCATCAGCACCGAGCCGCGCCCGTCCGGACGCGGCAGCCGGGCCAGGTAGGCGATGTCGTGCGGGTCGGGCCCGCCGGGCCGATAGACCCGGCGGGCGGCCCGGTCCTCGATGCCGCGCCTGGCATCGCCCGCCCTGGCCACCGCGCGCCGCAGCCGCGGGTCGGCGGCGATCAGCTGACGCACGCTCGGCGAGAGTTCCGGCCCGCCGAGCACGATCAGGCCGTCCCGGTTCAGGTCGACCGGTCGCCCGGGTAGGAAGTGTTCGACCGAGGCGGTGAAGCCGAGCTCGCGGAGCAGCTCGACCAGCCGGTGCGGCGCCGCGGGATCCGGTGCGCCGATCACCCGGCCCGCCCGCACCTCCGGCACCAGCACCGTGAGCGTCCCGTGCCCGAAGAACAGACCCTCCGGTGCCGGACCCTGAGTGCTCACCTGATGGATGCGCGCGCGGGAAAGCCCCGCTGCCGCACCGATTCTGGCGAAGGTCCAGCCCTCGGCGTGTAGCTCCCGGATCACCGCACGACGAATCCTGGTGAGCTCATTGATGGTCTGCTGGGCCGCAGCCACACCATCGGTGGCCGCCTTCAGTCGCTCGACCTTGTCCTCGATCGCGAAAACGCGCGCCACGTCATCGGCCGACATGTGGGAAGTCTAGACAGCTGGACAGGCCAAAGTGTTTAGAACTCTTGACACTGCACCCTTTTCGTGACGCGATTGCGCCAGCTTGCGCGGGTCAGGTGGCGTCGGTGTCGATCGGTGGACGTTCGTTGCGCTCCAACGGCTTTTCCAGCTTCGGCATCGGATAATCCGGCATCGCGCCGCCGGTGCCGTAGAGGTCCTTCTTGTCCGGCAGCGCGTCCTCCATGTTGCGGAAGATCGAATCGTCGCCGTTCAGAAGGTGTTTGGTTACCATCGAGCGCGGGGACATGCCGCGCAACTCGTTCAGGTCGGCCAGCGGCTTGCGCAGGTCCTCGAACTCCGGGCCCAGCTCGTCGCGCAGCTGCGAGGTCGCGCCGCTGGCGTAGTCGCGCACCTGGCGCAGGCTGCGCGTGGTCCAGCGAACCGCGCCGGGCAGTCGCTCCGGTCCGAGGATCACGAGGGCGGCGACGAGCAAGATCATCATCTCGCTCCAGCCGATATTGCTGAACACGTCCTCAGGTTACCCGGCCTTTCGACCAGCGGCGCGTGGGGACGGCAGGCCGACGGAGTCGGCCGGGGGTTGGCGAACTCAGTCGGATTCCAGGGTGACCGGCACGTCCACCTGCCTGCCGTCCCGGATCAACACCACGTTCACCGTGTCGCCGATATTGCGTGCCTGCACCGCGACTACCAGTTCATCCGGACCGGTCACCTCGCGGTCGCCGACCTTCACGATGACGTCCTTCTCCACGATCCCGGCCTTGGCCGCCGGACCACCCGGCGTGACGTCGGCGACCTCGGCTCCGCTCATCTGCTCGTTGGCCACCACCTTGCTGCGCAGGCTGGCGCCGATGGTCGGGTGGTGGATCGTGCCGTCCTTGATCAAGATCTGCGCCACTTCGGTCACCCGGTCCACCGGGATCGCGAAGCCGAGGCCGACCGAACCGCCGGTCTCGCTGCGGATCGCGGTGTTGATGCCGATGACCCGGCCTTCCATGTCCACCAGCGCGCCACCGGAGTTGCCGGGGTTGATCGACGCGTCGGTCTGCACCGCGTCGATCACCGCGTTCGTGTCGCTGCCCTCGCCCTGCAGTTTCACCGGGCGGTGCTGCGCGCTGACGATGCCGGAGGTGACCGTCTTACTCAGGCCGAGCGGAGAGCCGATGGCGAGTACCTCGTCGCCGACCTGGACGTCGCCGGACTTGCCGAGGTTGGCCACGGTGAGGTTCTTCACATCGACCTTGAGCACCGCGAGGTCGGACTTCGGGTCCCGTCCGACGATGTTCGCAGGCACCTTGGTGCCGTCAGAGAACTGGACCTGGATGGCGGCCCGGTTGGTCTTGTCCTGGGCGGCCATCGAGACCACGTGATTGTTCGTCGCGATATAGCCCTTGCCGTCGATCACCACGCCGGAGCCGGTCGCGCCGTTGTCGCCGACGGTGACCCGGATGGACACGACGGCGGGCAGCACGGCGTTGGCGACCTTGGCGATCTGACTGTGCGGCTGCTGTTCGGTGTCCGCGCTCTGCTGCAGCGTCGCCTTGCGCGAGGTCAGATCGGAAGACTGTTCGGCCGTCAGCCTGCCGACCAGGCCGCCCAGCACGCCGACAGCGAGCGCGACGAGTGCGAGCAGGGCAAGCGCCTTGGGAGCGACTCGGGAGCCGAACAGGACCTCACGCGCGCTGAGGCGCTGGGCCTGCGGCAGCGGTTGGGCCTTCGGGGTCGGCACCGCGGGGGCGCCGAGTCGAGCGGCGGAGTCGGGATCACGCCACGGATCGACGGGGCCGGCGATCGGTGCGGCGCCGTTGGCCGCGTCGGGATCGCGCTGCAGCAGTTCGGTGGAACCCTCGGGACGGCCGAACGCCTCGGCGAGCACGGCGTCCGGCGGACGGTTCTGCATGTCCTGGCCCGCCACCGGCGTCGCGCCGCGGGGCAGCGGCTCGGCGAACGAACCGCGCTGACCCGCCGGCCTGCGGAACGCGCTGGCCGTGTGGTTGTCGACATGGGGTCGGTATACCGGTCGCGGTCCCAACACGGGCGCGTCCGGCGGTCGCAGGTTTCCCCTGTCGCCCGCCGAATCCGTGGGCCTGCCCTGGACGCGATCCGGGGTCTCGGCCGATCCGGTATTCGTCGATTCCGTGGTCACCCGGGAAACTCTACTTGCGCCACCACGTTGTCCACCGAGTCGCGGCAAACGAATCGGTGAGAAAACCGAAAACTGCCTCGTTGCGCGGAGTCCCGTCGGCGCTCGACGTTTGGCTCGACGCGGCGCCGGGCAGATCGGCGAGTGGAATTCTGGTCAGGCTGTCGTGTAGCCCGTGCGGAATCGAGATCGGGCCAGATTGGCGCAGCGCGATACGCGCCTGCTGCTGTGCGTCGACCTCGGCCGCGCATTCCGGGCACAGAGAAAGATGTTGGGCGGCACGCAGATAGGCGTTCATCCGCAACTCGCCGTCCACATAGGCCGCGATAGCCTCGCTGGCCAGGTGCTCGGTGGGACGGAATCGAGGCGGACGACCGGGCGTGCTGGAGTCGCCACTCATTCGGTGCTCATCCTTCCAACCGACATCATCCGAACCGTAGGGCGATGCCGGCTTCGTCCAGCTCACCCGATACTTGCTTCAGCGGCGAACCGCTGCTCACTTCCATTATGCGCAAGGTAGTCCCGCAGTGCCTGTCGCCCACGATGAATCCGGCTGCGCACGGTGCCGAGTTTCACGCCGAGCGTAGCGCCGATCTCCTCGTAGGAGAGTCCCTCGATGTCACACAGCACGACCGCGGCGCGGAATTCCGGCGCGAGCGAATCGAGCGCGCGCTGTAGATCCGGGTCGAGGCGGGCGTCGTGATAGGCCTGCTCCGGGTCGGGACCCTCGGACGGGACCCGGTCGTAGTCCTCGGGCAGCGCCTCCATCCGGATGCGGTTGCGGCGACGGACCATGTCGAGGAACAGGTTGGTGGTAATGCGGTGCAACCAGCCTTCGAAGGTGCCCGGCTGGTAGCTGGACAAGGAGCGGAATACCCGGATGAAGGTGTCCTGAGTCAGGTCCTCGGCATCCTGGGCGTCGCCGGAAAGACGGTAGGCAAGGCGGTAGACACGGTCGGCGTGTTCGCGGACCAGGTCGTCCCAGGACGGCATGGCCGCCCGGTCACCGGTGGCATCGAAAGCAGCGGTACCGGTCAGGTCGACGGCCTCCTCGGCGGCGTCGGACTCGATCGGCAGAATCTGCTCTGGCAGGGTGGCGTGCTCACGCGCCGCATCGACCATGTGGATGGGGCTACCTCCTACTAGGGACCGTAAACTCGGAACTCAGCTTCGATCCAAAATCTCTTTCGGACCTGAAACCGTTACGTGGGGATACAACCGACAACCTGTCTGTTGTTGTTCCCGTGTCCCGTGTCGAGCCGGTCTGTTGGTCTTGCGTTGCCCCTACTCTTTCCTGTCCTGATATGGCCTGGATATGGAGATGCTGAGGGACACCTGAGAAACTGGCGGGGAGATTGCTCAGCGGCGCGGGGTCGTTCGGAACGCCCAGATAAGCCGCCCAGCATTAACCTCATAGGCGTGGCATCGAATTTGGAGCGAAATCTCGCCTACGTGGAGGAATCCGTCGTAGAAGACGAGATCCTCGTCAGCGCGCGCGAACGGTCCACCGAACTCGGTGCGGTGCCGATACCGCCGTCGGTGGGGGCGCTGCTCAGCATGTACGCACAGCTGCTCGACGCCAAAGCCGTGGTCGAGGTGGGTACCGGCGCCGGGATCAGCGGGCTGTGGCTGCTGGACGGTATGCGCGAGGACGGCACGCTGACCACCATCGATTCCGAACCCGAGCACCAGCGCGCTGCCAAGGAGGCTTTCCGCGCCGCGGAGATTCCGCCCGCCCGCACCCGGCTGATCAACGGCCGTGCGCTGGACGTGCTACCCCGGCTCGCCGACGGAGCCTACGACCTTGTTTTCATCGACGCCGCGCCGCTCGAGCACCCGCAGTACGTCACCCAGGCGGTGCGACTGCTGCGTGCGGGTGGCGCGATTCTGTTGCACAACGCGTTGCTCGGCGGGCGAGTACCCGATGCGGCGCAACGGGATCCGGCCACCCAGGCGGTGCGCGCGGCCACCCGCGCGATCGCCGAGGATCCGGAACTCACCAGCGTGCTGATCCCGGTCGGCGACGGGTTGCTCTGCGCCTCGCGCGGTTAGGCACGCCACACGCGCTCCGACATTCGTACCGACATCGCGGTTTCCTTGTGCCGCGCCGGGTATTCGGGTGGTGGAGGTACTGCGATGCGTGGGCACGAACTGTTCGAAATCGGCCACATCGGCCACACCATCTTCGAAACTCGATCGAGTTGGCTGCGGCCCGCGCTGCTGTTCTTCGGCTTGATCATTGTCGCCGCGGTGGTCGTGATGGTGGTGGTGAGCAACGCCGATTTCCATACCGGCCCAGCGAAAGTCACCCCGACACATGGGCCTTGCGAGCCGTTCTGCCCGGTGCCGCCCGCGCCCGGCCAGTAGTTCTTTCCCGAGTCACGCGCACCGATAGGTGGCGCGTGACTTTGCGCATCCTGGCGAATTCGCTTGTCGTGCTGAGCATTGCGCGACCAGGTAGGGGATATGTCATGGAATGCGAAGGCCCGCAACGGATGTACGATGATCGGTTCGCCTTCGACAGGTCGCGTTCGAGAAGGGGAGGCACAGCACGGACGCGCGCGGAGGCAGGCCGGATAGCTGGTGACCGACCCGGGAGGGGTGGGCCGGTCACCAGTGCCGTCGCGGGCGAGTCGGCGAATACAGCAACAGCGCGGCGATTCGAGGCGCATGCTGCTCAGAGCACATCCGAGACCAGAGCGGTGATGCCCCGGGCGGGGGCATGCGGAAGAGGTGCGATCTGAGTGATCTATTACATCTTGAACAACAACAACGATGACGACGGGCGCCCGCAGATTCACTGGGGCGGGGCGCTGGTCGCCTTCGCCCTTGTCCTCGTGGCCGCGGTGCTGGTGGTCTACCTGGTGAGCACAGCCGACTTCGGCCAGCCGTCGAAATCGACCGTGCCGCGTACCCCCGGCCCCTGCGCGCCGTTCTGCCCGGCTACGCCCGCGCCGCGGCTCTGATCGCCGACGAGGTTCGCTACACCCAGACGCCCTTGCCGACGGTGACGACGCCGCCGTTGCTGACGGCGAAGCGGTCGCGATCGCGGTCCAGGTCGACACCGATGATCTCGCCCTCGCCGACCACCACGTTCTTGTCCAGGATGGCCCGGCGCACCACCGCGCCACGGCCGATCCGGACACCGGGCATCAGCACGCTGCCCTCGACGGTCGCGCCGTCGTCGATCACCACATTGGAGCTGAGCACCGAATTGCGGACGGTGGCGGCCGACAGGATGCTGCCCGCGCCGACGATGCACTCCTGGGCGAGCCCGCCCTGGGCGAACTTCGCGGGCGGCAGGTTCTCGGCGGCGCCGCGAATCGGCCAGTGCCGGTTGTACAGGTTGAAGACCGGGTGCACCGAGACCAAGTCCATGTGCGCGTCGTAGAAGGCGTCGATGGTCCCGACGTCGCGCCAGTAGCCGCGGTCGCGTTCGGTCGCGCCGGGCACCTCGTTGTCGGCGAAGTCGTAGACGCCGGCCTGGCCCGCGGCGACCAGCGCCGGAATGATGTCGCCGCCCATGTCGTGATCGGAGTCGGAGTTGTCCGCGTCGGCCTTGATCGAATCCACCAGCACCTTGGTGGTGAAGACATAGTTGCCCATTGACGCAAAAGTGACATTGGGATCGTCGGGCGTGCCGGGCGGATGCGCGGGCTTCTCCAGGAACTGGGTGATCAGGCCGGACTCGTCGGAGTCGATGCAGCCGAACGCGCTCGCCTCGCTGCGCGGCACCCGAATACCGGCGACGGTGACGCCCGCGCCGGACTCGATGTGATGGTTGACCATCTGCTCCGGATCCATCCGGTACACGTGGTCGGCGCCGAAAACCACGATGTAGTCGGGGTCTTCGTCATAGATCAGGTTCAGCGACTGCATGATCGCGTCGGCGCTGCCGGTGTACCAGCGCGGCCCGAGCCGCTGCTGCGCGGGCACCGGGGTGATGTATTCGCCGCCGAAACCGGACAGTCGCCAGGTCTGCGAGATGTGCCGATCCAGCGAGTGCGACTTGTACTGGGTGAGCACACACAGGCGCAGGAAACCCGCGTTGACCAGGTTGCTGAGGACAAAATCGATCAGTCGATACGCGCCGCCGAATGGCACCGCCGGTTTGGCACGGTCCGCCGTGAGTGGAAAGAGTCGCTTGCCCTCGCCACCGGCGAGCACGATCCCGAGTACGTGCGGCTGGCTCCTCACACTGCCAAACTACCGGGTAACCGCCGCGCGAGTGGCCCCAGCGGAGGTGAACGTCTACTTTGAACCTGGTGAGTTTCGGCACGGACACCCCGCGCTCGACGGCGGATTCCGGCGCGCACGAGCGGCTTCGGGTCGCGATGCTGACCCGCGAGTACCCACCGGAGGTATATGGCGGGGCCGGGGTACACGTCACCCAGTTGACCGCGCAGCTCCGGCGACTGTGCGAGGTCACCGTGCATTGCATGGGTGTCGCGCGCACCGATGCCGTGGTGCACCAACCTGATCCGCAGCTCTACGCCGCCAACGCCGCACTGCAGATGATGTCCGCACAGCTGCGCATGGCCGACGCCGCCGGACAGGTGGACGTGGTGCATTCACACACCTGGTACACCGGCCTGGCCGGACACCTCGCGGCCACGCTCTACGGCATCCCACACGTACTGACCGCGCATTCGCTGGAGCCACGACGGCCGTGGAAGGCCGAACAGCTCGGCGGCGGCTATCGGCTCTCCTCCTGGTCGGAACGCAACGCGGTGGAACACGCGGACGCGATCATCGCGGTGAGCGAGGGCATGCGTCACGACGTGCTCGACGCCTATCCCGCGGTCGACCCGGACCGGGTGCACGTTGTACACAACGGCATCGACGCGGGCATGTGGTACCCGGGGCCGGTGGCGGCGGGCGCGCGGCCGGTGCTCGCGGTGCTCGGTGTGCGGACCGATCAGCCGATGGTGGCGTTCGTCGGCCGGATCACCCGGCAGAAGGGTGTCGGGCATCTGCTCGCCGCGGCCCGCGACTTCGATCCGGACATCCAGCTGGTGCTGTGCGCGGGCGCGCCGGACACCAAGGAGCTGGAGGCGGAGACGGCCGCCGCGGTCGAGGAGCTGCAGCGCAGCCGAGGCAACGTGTTCTGGGTGCGCGAGATGCTGCCCACCGAGCAGATCCGGCAGATCCTGGCCGCCGCAACGGTGTTCGTGTGCCCGTCGGTGTACGAGCCGCTGGGCATCGTGAACCTGGAGGCGATGGCGTGTGCGACCGCGGTGGTCGCGTCGGACGTGGGTGGCATCCCCGAGGTGGTCGTCGACGGCGACACCGGGCGGCTGGTGCACTACGACCCGAACGCGCCCGAGGAGTACGAGCGGGCATTGGCCACGGCGATCAACGAGGTCGCCGGTGATCCCGTGCTGGCCGCCGAGTTCGGTGCGGCGGGACGGGCGCGGGCGATCGCCGAATTCGATTGGTCGCAGATCGCGGCGCAGACCGTCGACGTCTACGAGCAGGTCCGCAAGTCCTGAGGTCTGACCCAGGTCCCCCACCGAAGGTCGCCTTCGGTCGATCTCGAATTCCGACCGAAGGCGACCTTCGGTTGGTCCGGGTGCTGAAGGGCGCCTTCGGTCGGGTTTGCGGGGTCAGGTCGGGCGGTAGGTGGAGACGAGTACCGAGGCGGTGACCTCGGTTGTTTCCGGGAGGGTTGCGATGTGGGGGGCCTCGGCGGACGCGTGGTGGGCGGAGGGTCCCATGCCGACGACGTTGGCTACGTCGGCTCTCGTGAGTTTCATCGGGTATTCGACCAGGATGCGGTCGAGCGCGGCGAAGTGGCCGGACACGGCCGTGTCGAGCCTGCGATCCTTGTCCGGGTCGACGGTCACCATGCCGAGCGGTCCGATCAATTCGCGCAGGTGTCGTTCGGTGGGGGTGGCGACGACGAATCGGCCGTCCGCGGTGAGCACCCGGGCGACCTCGGCCGGGTTGCGCGGTGCGAACACCGAGAGCACGGCGCACAGGGTGCCGTCCCGGACGGGCAGCCCGCGCCAGGCGTCGGCGAGTACCGCCGCGGCCCGTGGATGCGCGCGGGCGCAGCGTTTGGCGGCAGGTTTGGCCACGTCCAGCGCGATGCCGCGGGTCGACGGTGCGGCGTCGAGCGCACCGGCCAGGTAGTAGCCGGTGCCCGCGCCCACCTCCAGCACTGTGCCGTACGCATGCGTGTCCGGCCCGACCGCCTCTGCTACCGCGCTGGCGATCGGTGCGAAATGTTCCCTACCCTGAAAGGTGGCACGCGCGTCCAGCATGGCCGCGGTGTCACCGGTCATTTTGGTCGACGCGCCGGTCAGCAGGCTGACATAGCCCTGCTTGGCGATGTCGAAACTGTGCCCGTGTCCGCAGCGCAATACCCGATCACACGGCTCGAGTCCGAGCGCGCATTCCGGGCAAGCCAGCAGACCGGCCACAGCGGCCAGCGCTGAGGTATCAGCTGGTGACACTCTTCAGTTCGTCGCCGAGCGCCGCGGCCTCGTCCGGCGTGAGTTCGACGACCAAACGCCCGCCACCCTCGAGTGGAACCCGCATGACGATTCCACGCCCTTCCTTGGTTGCCTCGAGGGGACCGTCCCCGGTACGGGGCTTCATGGCCGCCATCCTCTGCTCCCTCCAGATCTGCGCGATATGCTGCGCACTTTCTTGGAACTCCAGTTGTCACCAACCAGCGAGCTCGCCGGCATTTGGCGAGCTACACCTGTCCCATTCTTCCCTATCGCGGATGTGGACGGATACCTGAGTTCAAAAAGTGACCGGTCGGACTGTGTCGGACACGTCACTACCGACCCAGCAATCGGTCAGGTGATCGTCTACCATCCCGGTCGCCTGCATCAGTGCATAGGCCGTGGTGGGCCCGACGAAACGGAACCCGCGCCGCTTCAATTCTTTTGCCAGAGCTACGGATTCGGGTGTGCTGGCGGGCACATCGGCCCCGGTTTTCGGGCGCGGCCGTGGGGCGGGTGCGAACGACCAGAGCAATGTGTCCAGTCCGATATCGAGTTCGCGCGCAACCCGGGCGTTGCCGATCGCCGCCTCGATCTTCAGCCGGTTGCGCACGATGCCTGTGTCGGCGAGTAGCCGCGCCGTGTCGGCCTCGCCGAACTCGGCCACGCGGTCGATCGAGAAACCGGCGAACGCGGCCCGGAAGGCGGGCCGCTTGCGCAGGATGGTGATCCAGGACAGGCCCGACTGGAACGCCTCGAGACAGAGTCGTTCGAAGAGGGCGTCGTCGCCGTGCAGCGGCTTTCCCCACTCGAAATCGTGATAGTCGCGGTACAACTGGGTTTCCAGCGGCCAGGGGCAGCGGACCCGGCCGTCGTCCTCGGCCAGGGGCATCGCGGCCGGGCTCATTTGGCCTCCGGCGCGACCGGCGCCTGCCAGCGTGCGGCCTGCGCTTCGGCCAGTTGATGTTGTAGCTCGTCGATTCTGGCGGCGAGCCTGGCCAGCGACCAGTCCACCTCCGAGGCCTTGTAGCCGCGCACCACCTGCTGGAACCGCAGCGACCGGACATCGGCGCCGGAGATCCCCTCGGCAGGCAGCACGGTGGCCGTGGTCCCCTCCGGCAGCGGGCCCAGCTCCTCGGCCCGCCCGAATACCGCACTGGCGAGCAGGAACAGCACCGCGGCAACAAGACCGACGATCAGCACGTACAGAAGCAACGTGAGCATGCCCCCGAGCTTATTGCCACCCACCGACAGCGAGCGAACAACGCCCACGCGGAAATCGGTCGTCGCGCTCCGCTACCCGTGGCGGGTCGTGTCGATGTTCAGCGACATGCCTGCCAGTCCGCGTCGGCGGACGGCGAGCTTGTCGGCGATGTCGAGCAGCGCCTTGGCGGCGGGGGTCTCGGGGGAGCGCAGCACGATCGGCGTGCCGTCGTCGCCCGCTTCCCGCACGGCCTGCTCGATCGGAATCTGCCCGAGCAGCGGCACGTCGGCCCCGACAGCGCGGGTGAGACGGTCGGCGACCACCTGCCCGCCGCCGGCGCCGTAGAGCTCCATCCGGCTGCCGTCGGGCAGGTCGAGCCAGGACATGTTCTCCACCACGCCGGCGATCCGCTGCCTGGTCTGCAGCGCGATGGCGCCCGCCCGCTCGGCCACCTCGGCGGCGGCGATCTGCGGGGTGGTGACGACGAGGATTTCGGCGCCGGGGATGAGCTGGGCGATCGAGATGGCGATGTCGCCGGTGCCCGGCGGCAGGTCGAGCAGCAGCACGTCCAGGTCGCCCCAGAACACGTCGGCGAGGAACTGCTGCAGCGCGCGGTGCAGCATCGGGCCGCGCCACACCACCGGCGTATTGCCCTGGGTGAACTGCGCGATGGAGATCATCTTCACGCCGTGCGCCTGCGGCGGCATGATCATCTTCTCGACCTGGGTGGGCCGGGCGTCGGTGCCGAGCATGCGGGGGATCGAGTGGCCGTAGATGTCGGCGTCCAGGATGCCGACGGAGAGCCCGCGCGCGGCCATGGCGGCGGCGAGATTGACGGTGACGCTGGACTTTCCGACGCCGCCCTTGCCGGAGGCGACCGCGTACACGCGGGTCAGCGAGCCGGGCTGGGCGAACGGGATGACCGGATCGGCGGAGTCGCCGCGCAGCTGCTTGCGCAAGTTGGTGCGCTGCTCGTCGTTCATCACATCGAGGTCGACGGTGACCGCGCCGACGCCGGACACGTCGGCCACGGCCTTGGTGACCCGCTGGATGATCTCGGTGCGCAGCGGGCAGCCCGCCGTGGTCAGGTAGACCTCGATGTGGACATTGCTGTCCGCACTGATCGCAATGCTCTTCACCATGCCCAGTTCGGTGATCGGCTTGCGGATTTCCGGATCGTCGACCTTGGCGAGAGCGCCCCGCACATCCGATTCCGTAACTACTGGCATGGCAGGAATTTTAGGCGTGTCAAATTCTGGGCAGGTCCCCGGCCCGTGGTGCGACGCCGTTGGCATAGGAGGTTTCCCAGGCCATGACATTGGCGACGTAGGCCATCGAGTTGTTGTAGCGCAGAATCGCCTTGGACTGCTGGGCCAGGTCGCGCATGTTCAAACCGCCGTCGCACAGGTACTTTCCGGCGGTCAGTGCCGCGTCGAAGAGGTTCTGCGGATCGGCGATGCCGTCGCCGTTGCCGTCGGCGGCGTAGCGCTTCCAGGTCTGCGGCAGGAACTGCATCGGGCCGATCGCGCGGTCGTAACCGGCCAGGCCGTCCAGCTCGCCGCCGTCGGTGTCGTGAACGACGTTGTTGCCGTAGAGGCTTCCGTCGAGCACCGGGCCGTAGACCTTGGTGAGCGGGTTGCCGTCGGCGTCGATCTTGCCGTACGCGTGTGTGGATTCGACGCGGCCGATCCCGGCGAGCATCGACCACGGCATGGCGCAGGTGGGGTTCTCCTCGGCGAGGATGCGTTCGGCGTTCTGATAGGCCGCGACCGCGATGCCCGGCACACCCATCGGCCCGGCGGGCAGCGACGCGAGCTGCCGACCATCCGCCAGCGCAACGCTTTTCACCACCGGCGGACCGCTCGGCTTGGCCATCTTGTTGGCCACGAATTCGGTCGTCGCGCCCGGGTCGGTCATCAGAGCTGCGGGCTTGGCCCCCAGCTCGTCCTGATCGTCCCCCGGCAGGTGCTGTGCCACCGCTGTCGCGGCAGTTCCATGTCCCACATTGGACGCGGCGGTGCACGCCATCAGTCCAGCGGGAACCAATCCGGTCAATGCAATAACCGAGCTGCGTTTAACGGTGACAGCTGGTTGTTTTCGGTGACGCCCCACTGTGCGGTGACCCTCCAACGGCTCGATGTGAGCCCTTCGTGATCTGACGAAGAGGAGACTACCGCATCCGAGACCTTTTTGTTACTACTTCGTGACCTGCTTCGAGTGTGGCGTCAGCCCTGGGGGGCGGGCGGCAGCGGGATCACGATGCCGAACGGCAACGTGATGCCCGGCTGCTGGGTCGGCGCGGCGTCTACCGTCGGTGCCGCCGGATCGACCGTGACGGTGGGCGCAGCCTCCGGTGCCGCTTCCGGCGTCTGTACGGCCTGCTGGCCGGGCGCGGGGGCCGGTGCCGGGGCTTGCTGCTGGGCGGCCTCCGGCGGCGTGCAGACCGGGGCGACGGGCGGCTCCGGGTGCGCCGGATCCTTCGGCGCGGCCACGCCGGCACCGAAGGTCTGTGCGGGTGCGCCGGGCACGGCGGCGGGTTCGGCCGGCTCGCCGGGCTGCGGCATCGGGGCCGGAATCACCGCGGGCTCACAGGGATTGAGCGGCTTCGGCGGCGGCGGGCAGAAGATGCCACAGGGGATCGGCGGCAGGCCGGGGATGGTGATCATCACCTCGGTCGGCGTCGGTGCCGTGGTGGTCTGCGGCGTCGTGGGGGCCGTCGTGGTCGGCGTGTTGTTGGTGTAGGTCACCGCGGTCATGTCCGGGATCTGGGCGGGCGCGCTGCCCGGCGGGATCAGATCGGGGGAGATGGTGACCTGGGTCGGCGCGCCGCCGGTGCGGTAGGCCGCCGCCCAGCTGAGCACATTGGCCGCGTAGGCCGCCGAGTTGTTGTAGCGCAGCACCGCCTGTAGTTCCTGGCCCTGATCGCGCAGGTTCAGCCCGCCCGAGCACAGGTACTTGCCCGCGGCGAGCGCGGCATCGAAGACGTTGTTCGGGTCGGCGACACCGTCGCCGTTACCGTCGGCGGCGTAGTGGGCCCAGGTGCCGGGCAGGAACTGCATCGGCCCGACCGCGCGGACGTAACCGCCGCTGGCTTCCCTGATGATCTCGTTACCGGGCAGCGTGCCGTCCAGCGCGGGGCCGTAGATCGGCGAGATCGTGGTGCCCGCGGCGTCGGTGCGGCCGCCGCCCGCGTGGCCCGATTCGATCCGGCCGATGCCGGCCAGCAGACTCCAGGACAATCCGCACTCGGGCGTGGACGACTCCAGCGCGAGTTCGGCGTTGCGGTACGCGGCGAGCACGATTTCCGGGATACCGAGCGCGCCGCCGATCAGTGGCAGCGAGATCTCCTGCAGCGGCACTCGCCCGGCGAACGGCGCCGAGCCGTCGGACGGAGTCATTGCCCGGAGTTTGCGGGGCGATTCCTGGGTGACCGGAAGGAGTCCAACTGTCTTAGACAGTCCGGTCTCGCCCGACTTGCCGGACGCGTCCACGGATCCGGCCGGATTCGTCGATGCGGCCAGCAAAGCCTCAGGTGCGGTGGGCGCGCCGGCTGGAGAGGAGGGATCGGAGGCTGAGCCGGAGGCGACAAGACCGGCGACGACCAGGGCCGAGACGGTTATCGGAGCAGATATACGCATTCAGCCACACCAATCCTCTACGTCGTGTGAGCGGCTATCTGGGACATCCCCTTCCCGGCGCCGCTCGGGACAACGCTGTCCAGGTTACCCACCAGTCAGGTAGTTGTTCGGTATTTCCGGTCAATCGTCAGCTACAGGCGGTAAAACCGGGGCTGGTGCCTGCTTTCGGCCGGAACTCTTCTTGCGTTGCGGCTTGTTGTTGCCCGCACCCTCGATCCGATCGAGTATCTCCTTCATCTCCTCCAATTCCCTGCGCAAATAGTCGCGAGTCGCGACTTCGCCGACCGCGATCCGCAGTGCTGCGAGTTCGCGGGCGAGGAACTCGGTATCCGCCTTGGTCTGGGCGGCCCGCATCCGGTCCTCCTCCAGCGAGACCCGGTCGCGGTTGTCCTGCCGGTTCTGCGCGAGCAGGATCAACGGTGCGGCATAGGCGGCCTGGGTAGAGAACGCCAGATTCAACAGAATGAACGGATATGGATCCCAGCGCAACGCGATGACGCCCACATTTAACGTGATCCAAACGATGACGACGAACGTCTGAATAGCCAGGTAGCGGCCGGTGCCGAGGAATCTGGCGACCCGCTCGCTGCTGCGCGCGAGCGCGTCCGCATCCCAATCGATGCGGAACCGCGACTCGACCGGCGTCTCCAGCCGCTGCCGCGCGCCGCCGACCTTGTCACTCATGTCCAGCTATCCCTTCGTGTAGCTCTTCCTGGTCACGCCAGTCATCGGGTAGCAAATGGTCGAGCACGTCGTCGACGCTGACCGCGCCGAGCAGGTGGTTCTCTTCGTCCACCACCGGTCCGCAGACCAGGTTGTAGGTCGCGAAGTAGCGGGTCACCGCGGCCAGCGGGACGTCTGCTCGCAACGGAGCCAGCCCCGCGTCGAGGATGCCGCCGACCAGATGGGCAGGCGGCTCGCGCAGCAGCCGCTGGATGTGCACCGACCCGAGATACCGGCCGGTGGGGGTCGAGGTCGGCGGCCGGACCACGAACACCATGGAGGCCAGCGCCGGCGTCAGATCGGGGTTGCGCACCCGGGCCAGCGCCTCGGCGACCGTGGTGGACGGCGTCAGGATCACCGGCTTGGGCGTCATCAGGCCGCCCGCGCTGTACGGGGAATGTTCGAGCAACCTGCGGACCGGTTCGGATTCCTCCGGGTCCATCAGCGCGAGCAGCGATTCGGCCTCGTTGACCGGCAGCTCGCCGAGCAGGTCGGCGGCGTCGTCGGGATCCATCGCCTCGAGCACGTCGGCGGCGCGGCGCACCTCCAGATGGCCGAGCAGGTCGACCTGCTCGTCGTCGGGCAGCTCCTGCACCACGTCGGCGAGGCGTTCGTCGTCGAGCGCGACCGCCACCTCGATGCGACGTTTCTCCGGCAGCTCGCGCAGCAGGTGCGCGACGTCGGCGGCCCGCAATCCCTCGAACTGCTCGAGCAGCTGGGTGACCTCCTGGCCTGGCTGGTCGATGTCGCGCGGCGTCAGTCCCGAGACGTCGATCCAATCCACCACATGCACCGTGCGCCGACGCCCGATCCGGCGATGTCCGCGCACCGCGACCCTGGTCACCCGCCAATCCCTGGTCCGGGTCTGTTCCATGCCGAGATCGACCACCACGACATCCACGTCGGTGAGGTCCGGCAGATCCGGATCCTCCACGCGCACCGAAGAATCCACGATCTGCGCCAGCGCGAGCATCTCGCCGGGCCGTTGGTGGAAGCGGCGCAGGCTCACCGTCCCGGTGTTCAGTGTCACCACGCCGGGCTCGATCGCGGTGACCCGCAGGATCGGCACGAAAATGCGCCGCCGCGTGGGTAATTCGACGACGAGGCCGTGAATGCGGGGCTGCTGTCGGTCGTACCGGATGGCCACGACGACATCGCGGACCCGGCCGATAGACTCGCCGTCCGGTCCCAACACCACCAGGCCGGCCAGCCTGGCGACGTACACCCTGGTAGCTGCCATGCTTGCCAGGCTAGAGGTTCGGGAGCGGGTGTAAGTACCACACCACGATCGACGGGAGTGATCTTGAAGCCGCGCCGTTCGGTGCTCGCCTGTCCGGGCAGCAACAAGAAGATGATCGAAAAGGCCAAGGGCCTGCCCGTCGACGAGGTATTTCTCGACCTGGAGGACGCCGTCGCACCGCCCGCCAAGGCCGAGGCGCGGGCGAATATCGTGGCGGCGCTCAACGATTCCGACTGGGGATCACAATTGCGCGTGGTCCGCGTCAACGACTGGACCACCCAGTGGACCTACACGGACGTGATCACCATCGTCGAGGGCGCGGGTACCGCGCTGGATGCCATCCTGCTGCCCAAGGTGACCGATGCCGGTCAGGTGCGCGCGCTGGATCTGCTGCTCACCCAGTTGGAGAAGGCCACCGGCCTAGAGGTCGGCCGCATCGGCATCGAGCCGCAGATCGAAAACGCGTTGGGATTGCGCAATATCGACGAGATCGCCACCGCGAGCCCGCGCGTGCAGGCGCTGGTGTTCGGCCCGGCCGACTTCATGGCCAGCATCAACATGCGCACCCTGGTGGTCGGCGAACAGCCGGAGGGCTACGACACCGGTGATGCCTATCACCACATCCTGATGACGATCCTGCTCACCGCCCGCGCGCACGGCCTGCAGGCGATCGACGGCCCGTACCTGCAGATTCGGGATGTGGACGGCTTCCGCCGGGCCGCCGGGCGCACCGCCGCGCTCGGCTTCGACGGCAAGTGGGTGCTGCATCCCGGCCAGATCGAGGCGGCCAACGAGATCTTCAGCCCACGGCAGTCCGACTACGATCGCGCAGAGCTGATCCTCGACGCGTACGCCTTCCACACCTCGGCCGAGGGCGGCGCGCGCGGCGCGGTGATGCTCGGCGACGAAATGATCGATGAGGCCAGTGCGAAAATGGCCCAGGTGATCGCGGAAAAGGGCCGGGCCGCGGCAATGACGCGTACCACGCGTTTCACACCCCCCGGAAAACCGGTAGAAATAGCAGAATAGAGACATGACGAATCCCTTAGGGAACTCGAATCGCGCACGGCAGGGCCTGCCGACGCCGCCGTCCGGCTGGCCGGTCGGCTCCTATCCGACCTACGCCGAGGCGCAGAAGGCCGTCGACTACCTGGCCGACGGGCAGTTCCCGGTGCAGGACGTGACGATCGTCGGCGTCGACCTGATGCAGGTCGAGCGGGTCCTCTACCGGCTGACGTGGGGCAAGGTCATCGGTGGCGGTGTGGTGAGCGGAGCCTGGCTCGGCCTGTTCCTCGGTCTGTTGCTGAGCCTGTTCACCACCAGCGGTGCGTTCGGCCCACTGCTGGTCGGTCTGGTCGGCGGCGTCATCTTCGGCGTCATCTCTACCTCGATCCCGTACGCGGCGACCAAGGGCCAGCGCGACTTCGCGTCCACCATGCAGTTGGTGGCCGGGCGCTACGACGTGCTGTGCGACCCGAAGTCCGCGGAACAGGCGCGGGACATGCTTGCGCGGCTGGCCATCTGACGCATGGAGGTGGTGTCGACGGTCCGCACCGGTGTGCTCGACCATTTCGGTGTGCCGGCGACCGGCGTCGATTCGGCGTCGGTGACGTTCCTCGGGCTGGAGCCGATCGAGATCCTGCGGATCATCGACGGCGAGCTGGTGCACTACGCGACGGTGGGCGGTTCCCGGCATCCGATGGGCGATCCCAGTGCGCTGCTTGCCGATCCGGTGCAGGGGCCGCGGGCCGAGCTGGTGCTCACGCTGCGCGGCACAGCGGGTGCGAGCTCGGGCCTGGCGAAGACGCTGGGCGTGCTCGCCGCCGCGCCCGCAGTGGAAGGTGTTGTGCTGCAAGCGGATGCGCTGATGGACCTGGGCGAGCCGATGTGGCACGGTGCGCCGTTCTCTGCGGTGTTGTTGGGGGACAGCGGGATTCCCGAGGTAGTGCTGCCCGCGCCCGCCGAGCCGGTTCGCTACTTCGCAGTGACGCCGGTGACCGCCACCGAGGCGGCGTGGGTGCGGGTGCGCGGGGCGCAGGCGCTGCGTGATGCGTGGGCGGAGGCGGGAATCGACGTGCGCGACCCCGAACGAGGCGCCGCCAGCCTGTAATTCGGGCTAGAGCCAGTTGTTGCGGTGGAAGTTGGCGTACAGCCCGATGCAGATGGCCAGCGTGACCACGATGACCACCCAAAAGCCCGAGGTCGCTTCCAATCCCGGCATGTGCGTGAAGTTCATGCCGTAGATGCCCGCGATCATCGTCGGCACCGCGGCGATGGCGACCCAGGCCGAGATCTTGCGCATGTCGGTGTTCTGCTGCACGCCGACCTTGGCCAGCGCGGCGCTGATCAGCGCGCTCAGTGCCTCGTCGAAGTCGCTGATCCGGTCGGCGACACCGGCGTGGTGGTCGGCCACGTCGCGCATGTATCGCCGAATCTCTTTGGGCAGCGGGATATCCGGCTTGTGCCCGAGCAACTGCAGCGGAGTCGCGAGCGGGTTCACCGCCCGGCGAAGTTCGACGACTTCCCGCTTGAGCTGGTAGATCGACTCGATCGCGACCTGGCTGCGCGGGGTGAAAACCTCTTCCTCCATCGCATCGATATCGAGCTCGACCGACTGCGTCACTTCGATATACGAATCGACCACGTGATCGGCGATCGCGTGCAACACCGCGCCGGGGCCGAACATCAGCTTGGCCGGATCGGCCTCCAGTTCTTTACGGAGCGAAGCCAATTCGGAGTGTTCGCCGTGGCGTACGGACACCACGAAGTCCGGCGCGGCGAAGACCATGATCTCGCCGGTCTCCACGATCTCGCTGATGCTGTGCAATTCGTGTTCGACGTAGGCGACCGTGCGCATCACCAGCACCAGCGTGTCGTCGTAGCGTTCCAGTTTGGGGCGTTGATGTTTGGTGACGGCGTCCTCGGCCGCGAGCGCGTGCAGGCCGAATGTCTCGGCGATATCAGCCATCTGGGCCTCGTCCGGATCGTGCAGGCCGACCCAGACGAATCCGGTGCCGCGATTGTTGACCTCGGCCATCGCGTCCTTGTGCGTGAATCGGCCCGGCAGCCGCCGCCCTTCGACATAGACGCCGCAGTCGACAATCGCCCGCGCGGTCGGGATGGGGATCCGCGGCAGGGCGCGGACCGGACGGTTCGAGCCGCGGAACGACGGTAGCGGCGGAATAGACGGCACATCGTGATGCTACGTCGCCTGCGGAGTGCGGTTCCTGGCATGCGCAAGCGGCGTGCGCGACGGGCCCGGAGGCGGTAGCGAAGCGTGACCACGCAGGCACCCTCGAACGACGCCGATCGAACACTGTAAGACTGAAGGCGTGCGCATCGACCTCCACACCCATTCGACCGCGTCCGACGGCACCGACTCCCCAGCGGAATTGGTACGGAACGCGGCCGCCGCCGGCTTGGACGTCGTGGCGATCACCGACCATGACACGACGGCGGGCTGGACCGAGGCGGTCGATGCTTTGCCGAAGGGCCTGACGTTGGTCCGCGGCATGGAGATGTCGTGCATCGGCCTCGGTGAGGACGGCTGGCCGGTGCCGGTGCATCTGCTGGCCTATCTGTTCGACCCGACCGATCGCAGTTTCGCCGACGAACGCGAGCGGCTGCGTGGCGAGCGCGTCGAGCGGGTGCGCGCGATGGCCGAGCGGATGGTGGCCGACGGATTACCGATCGATCCCGATGCCGTGCTCGCCTCGGCGGGCCCGTCCGCGGGCCGTCCCCACCTGGCCAGGGCACTGGTCGCGGCGGGCGTGGTGCCGAGTGTCGATGCCGCGTTCGAGGAATTGCTCGCGCCGCACGGCCCGTACTACGCGGAGAAAGCAGACACGCCGTTGCGGCGTGCGGTGGAGATGATCGCCACCGCAGGCGGGGTCAGCGTGATCGCGCACGCGCGGGCCCGTAAGCGGGGCAGGCTGCTCGCGCTGGACGACATCCGCGAGCTGGCCACGCTCGGGCTCGGCGGACTCGAGCTCGACCATCCGGACCACTCCGCGCAGGATCGCGCGGTGCTCGCCGACCTGGCCGCCGAGCTCGGCCTGCTCACCACCGGCTCGTCGGACTATCACGGCAGCAACAAGACCATCCACCTCGGTCAGTTCACCACCGACCCCGGGCAATTCGAGGTGCTGGCCGGTAAGGCGACCGGCGTGCCGGTGATCGCCTCGTGAAGGTGGTTCGCGGGGTGAGCGGGGCGGTCGCCGCGGGAACCGTGGCGCTGATGCTCGTCGTCATCGGCACCGCGGTGGCCGCGGCCCGGCGGGACTTCCCCGGTCCGGGCAGTGAATCGGTGACGTGGCATGTGGTGTCCGCAGTGATTGCCGTTGCGGCACAGATTTATTCGGATAAGCGTCGGGGTTTAGCCGCCTTTTCCGGATCTGCGGTTGTTTTTGTTGCCGCTGGATTATTGCTGTGGACCCAGTGGTGGAGCTGATCGACACCCGCTCGCTGACAACAGATCGAATACGGCAGCGATAAATATTCCGTTAATGGTTGCGGTTCCGTGAATTGTGGCCGAACATTTCTCTTTGTGGCGGAACTCGAGACGGACGTACTGGTTTTGGGCGGCGGGCCCGCCGGAACCTGGGCCGCCGTATCCGCCGCAGCGACCGGGGCCAGGGTCGTGCTCGCCGACAAGGCCAGATGCGGCACCAGCGGCCCGACCGCCCACGGCACCACCTCCCTGTGGAACATCCCGCCCGGACCGGCCAGGGACGAGGCGGTGCGCCGCGGCTACGCACACGGCGGCGGACTCGGCGACCCGGACTGGATGCATCGGGTGCTGGAGGAGACGCACCTGCGCGTCGAACAGCTGGCCCGCTGGGGTTATCGATTCCCCGGCGCGGGGCCGGGTTCCTCGCTGCGGGTGTATCTGGACGGTGCCAGCTATCTACGCCGAATGCGGCGCAGCGTGCTCAACGCGGGCGTGCACATCCTCGATCACCATCCCGCATTGCAACTCCTCGTCGATCGCGACGGCAAGGTCGCCGGGGCGACCGGGGTGCAGCAGCACAATCAATTCCAGGCGTGGACCGTGCGAGCGGGTGCCGTGGTGGTGGCCACCGGCGGCTGCGCGTTCCTGTCCGGCGGGGCGGGCACCGACGTGGACACCGGCGACGGACTGCTGTTCGCCGCGGAGGCCGGTGCCCAGCTCTCGGGCATGGAGTTCTCCAGCGCATACGGCCTGACCCCCGTGGTGAACGTGCCGCGGCCCGCCGCGCCGCTGAATTCCACGCTCGGCCTCGGGCTGCACTTCGCCACCTTGTACGACGAGTCGGGCACGGTCCTGGAAGGCCATCGGGCCGCGGCCTTCGCCGCGATCGCGGACGGCCGCCGGGTGTTCGCGGCACTCGACGACGTGCCCGCCACGATGCGCGGCTGGCTATCGGAGCAGGGTCTGGTCGACCGCACCGGGCGGGTGCCGCTGCGGGCCGTGTTGGAGGGTACCGTGCGCGGCACCGGCGGCCTGCGCCTCGCGGGCCCGGACTGCGCGACCACGGTCGGCGGGCTGTTCGGCGCGGGCGACGTGACCACCAGGGAGCCGATCACCGGTGCGGTCAGCGGCTTCGGCGGTCAGGGCGGCGCGTGGGCCATCGCGTCCGGCGTGTGGGCGGGCACGGGTGCGGCCAGGTATGCGCGCACGGCCGACCGCCGCAGCCCGGTGTGCGAGGTGGCCGGTGCTGGACTCAGCGCGGTGGCGCGGATCGATCCGCGCGCCGTGGTCGGACTGGTGCAGGAACACACGCTGCCGTTGCGGCGCAGCTATTGGCGCAGCGCGGGCAGCTTGGTCGACAGCATCGGCGAACTCGACTCGATGTGGCCCGGTGCCGAATTCGACCTGGGCGGTACCGGTTTGGATCGGTTGCGGGCCAGGCAGGCGGCGGCCCTGCTCGCGGTGGCACGGTGGACCAAGTACAGCGCGCTGGCGCGGACCGAGAGCCGCGGCATGCATCGGCGCACCGATCATCCAGGGGCCGAGGCGGACTGGCGGGTGCGGCTGATGTCAGGGGGCCTGGACAACGTGTGGGTGCGGCCGGACGCGCGGGAAATCGCGGCGTTGGACGCCGGCGTCGTCGGTGCCACGGAGATTGTGGTGGCGCCTGTCCGCGAACCGTTTCCGCGCGGCAGGCGCGAGGCCCTCGTGCTCGACGCCCGCGGGCCCGCCGTCGCGCACACCAGGGAGGCGGGTGTGCTGAGCGCGCGCTCGGCGGCGATCCCGGACGCGCCGCAGATCCTGCCCGAAGACGAGGACGGGACCGCCCCGCACCTCACACCGGCGGGCCCGATCGCGTTGTGACAGCTCACCGCCGGGCCGCACCCGCGCGCGAGTTTTCCCTTACCACCCGGTAATTCCGCCGCAGTAGGCTGGATACCGGCGCACGACACAGCGGAAACCCGACCGGTTTGGCAAGTCGCGGACCATGCTGGCAGAATGTGTCGGATTCCTTTACCTAAGCCACCGCCGGGTACTGGAGTTACGGAGATCTCCGCCTCGCGACGCACCGTCGCGACCCGAGGATCACGCCGCATGTTCTGTCCGGACCTACCCGTCCGGCTCCCGCTCCGCGGATCAGTGCCGCGCCACGTCAGCGAAATCGGCTACGGGTTTTCGTGACCCGCCGTAACAGCGAAACGTACCGGTCAGCGCACTCGATGAGCGTAATGAAAACACTTATACCTATATACCCGGCGGTAACCGTCCCCCGGTTTGTCCGGCCCGAGCAGGAGTGAAATCGTGTCACCTGTGACTGACGCACCGAATGCCACTGCAAGTCTTTCCGAAATCACCCACGACGAGATTTTCGCGGGACATCTCGGAGGCAAGCTCTCGGTAGAACTCAGCTCGCCGCTGGAGACCCAGCGCGACCTGTCGATCGCCTACACCCCGGGCGTCGCTCAGGTGAGCCGGGCGATCGCGCAGGACGTCGAGCTCTGCAAGCGCTACACCTGGACCGACCGCCTCGTCGTCGTGGTCAGCGACGGCACCGCGGTGCTCGGCCTCGGTGATATCGGCCCGCGCGCCTCGCTGCCGGTGATGGAGGGCAAGGCGGCGCTGTTCAAGAAGTTCGCCGGACTCAACTCGATCCCGATTGTGCTGGACACCAAGGACGTCGACGAGATCGTCGAGACGGTCATCCGGCTGCGCCCCAGCTTCGGCGCGGTGAACCTGGAGGACATCTCGGCGCCGCGCTGCTTCGAGGTGGAGAAGCGACTCATCGAGGCGCTCGACTGCCCGGTCATGCACGACGATCAGCACGGCACCGCCATCGTGGTGCTCGCCGCCCTCAACGGCGCGGCCAAGGTGCAGGGTCGCGCCATCGACCACCTGAAGGTCGTGGTGTCCGGTGCGGGCGCGGCCGGTGTCGCGTGCACGAATATCCTGCTGGCCGCGGGTGTTCGGGACGTCACCGTGCTCGACTCGAAGGGCATCATCAGCCGTGAGCGCGGCGACCTCAACGACGTGAAGGCCGAACTGGCCACCCGGACCAACCCGCGCGGGCTGATCGGCGGCGCCGCCGAGGCCCTCAACGGCGCCGATGTCTTCCTCGGCCTGTCCGCCGGTCTGATCGCCGAGGAGCTCATCGCCTCGATGGCGCCGGAGTCGATCGTGTTCGCGATGTCCAACCCGGACCCGGAGATTCACCCCGAGGTCGCGCGCAAGTACGCCGCGATCGTCGCCACCGGCCGCAGCGACTTCCCGAACCAGATCAACAATGTGCTCGCCTTCCCCGGCGTGTTCAAGGGCGCGCTCGACGCGGGCGCCCGGCGCATCACCGAGGGCATGAAGATCGCCGCCGCCGACGCGATCCTCAGCGTCGTCGCCGACGAGCTCGGCCCGGAGAAGATCGTGCCCAGCCCGCTGGACCCGCGGGTCGCCCCGGCGGTCGCCGAGGCCGTCGCGGCTGCCGCGCGCGCCGAAGGCGTTGCGTAGTAAGTCAGTTCAGTCGCTGGAAGGCGCCTTGTCCCGCTCGGGACGGGGCGCCTTTCGCGTGTGCTGCCGCAGCGACAGATGGATCCAGATGTTCATGGCGATCATCGCGCACAGCGCGAAGACCAACGCCGCCGCGAACACGGGATTCTTGTCCGAGTAGGTCGTCCAGGCGAACAGCAATATCGCCACGAGCGCCACGTAACCGCCGATGAACCTGATACTCACGCGTCAGACGTTAGCCAGGTCCGGTGCGGAACGTGCGATGTTCAGAGCGAGTGGTCGTCCAGCCACACGCGCGCTACCTCGGCCGGCTTCGCGTGATCGTCCCGGACAGTGCGGATCATCGTGGCGAGATCGTCGGTGGTGAGTTCGCCCGCAACGTAATTCAGCTTCTTGATCTGGCGTTCGTCGAGCTTGCCCTTGCGGAACAGGGGCACCACGTTCTCGGTGCGCACCGCGTACTTGTCGTCGGACAGGATCGTCAGGCCGTCGGTCGACCCGGGCACGACGGCGGGCGGGCCGGTCAGCAGTCCGGCCTGAACCTGCCCGTCCAGCAGGGCTTTTCGTAGTGCGGTGGCATCAGGAAACGGCACTGTCGCGGCGAAGTGGCAGTCCGCCACCTGCTCCAACGCGGGCGGCAGCGCGATCAGGTCCGGCACCGATGCGACTCCGACCGTGAGCGTGCCGCAGCGTGGCGTGAGATCGCCGACGGTGCGCACGTTGTCATGCGTCGCGACCTCGGAGCTCAGCACCACCCGCGGTCGCATATCGGTGCCGTCGGCGGCATCGGTGACCACCAGACCCTCGGGCAGCGATTTACTCAACGCGGTAGGCACTTTGTCGAGGTCGGGTGCGCGGTCGGTGGCGGTGCTGTCGAGAAAGGCCAGCAGCGCGCCGTTGTGCTCACCGATCAGGTCGATCCGGCCCGCGTCCAGCGCCGCGAGATAGTCGGCGCGACTGCCGGACTGCGGCTCGACCGAGCTGCGCGTGCCGATCCGGGCCAGCGCGCCCGCATATATTTCGGCGAGCACGGTCGACTCGACCGAATCACCCGCACCAACCGTGATGCGCGCGCCCTGATCACTGTTACCGCAGGATACGGCCAGTGTGGCGGTCGCGACGACCAGTACTCGAGCCAGCATCCGCAGCGACGCGGGCAACACCATCCGGCGACACCAACTCTCCGAGAGACCGACAGAGCTAACACGAACACCCTGAAGCGGGCAGTATGGACACCCAGAATGTACCGGTGGCTGTGTTGCCCCGGGACCTCGCACTGCCCGTCAGGCCGGAAGGACTCCAGTGAAAACCTCGATCACCCCCCATGCGGCGCGGCATGGCCGGTCGGCGCTGCGCCTCACACTGCGCGCCACCCGGTTCATCGTTGCCGCCGCGGCGTTGGCCGTCGCCATGATCCTGTCCGCGTGTGGCGGCAACTCCGACCCGCTGGCGAGCAAGGGCGACTGCGGCGGCGACGGGCTCATCGTCGGCTCGGCGAACTTCCCGGAGTCCGAGACGGTGGCCGAGGTGTACGCGGAGGTGTTGCGCGTCAACGGATTCAAGGTCGACACCAAGCTGAACATCGGCAGCCGGGAGGCCTACGTCCCGGCCGTGCGGCAGTGCGCCATCTCGGTGATTCCCGACTACAACGGCAACCTGCTGCAGTACCT
Organism: Nocardia sp. NPDC046473; assembly: GCF_040645995.1. Lineage (NCBI taxonomy): Bacteria > Bacillati > Actinomycetota > Actinomycetes > Mycobacteriales > Nocardiaceae > Nocardia > Nocardia sp. NPDC046473. The sequence goes on along the minus strand of NZ_JBEYZJ010000003.1, from coordinate 431,403 downwards.
GGACAAGAGCGCGACCGCGACCAGCGCGGCCGATGTCAACAGCGCGCTCACCAAGGCCCTCGGTTCGGATCTCGCCATCGGCACCCCGGCTCCCGGTGAGGATTCCGACGCGGTCGTGGTCACCAAGGCCACCGCCGAGCGCTGGAACCTGCACTCCATCGCCGACCTGGCCGCGCACGCCGCCGAGGTGAAATTCGGTGCGCCCGCGGAATTCCAGGAGCGCGCGGGCGGTCTGCCCGGCCTGAAGAAGAACTACAGCCTCGACATCGCCGCGAACAACTTCGTGCCGATCGCCGACGGCGGCGGGCCCGCCACCGTGCGCGCGCTGGTCGAAGGCCAGGTGACCGCCGCCGATATCTTCACCACCTCGCCCGCTATCACGCAGAACAACCTTGTGGTGCTGGAGGATCCGAAGCACAACTTCCCCGCGCAGAACGTGGTCCCGCTGTTCAACACGGCCAAGAAGACAGACAAGGCGCTGGCCGCGCTGAACGCCGCCTCGGCCAAGCTGACCACCGCGGAGCTGATCAAACTGAACGAGGCGGTGTCCGGCGCCAGCAAGACCGAGCCCAAGGCCGCCGCGGTGGCCTGGGCGACCGCGCAGGGACTGAACACGCCGACCGGCTAGGGGAAAACCGTTGTCCGATATCGAATTCCGCGGTATCAGTAAGACCTACCCGGACGGCACCCGCGCCGTCACCGACCTGGATCTGCGTATCGAATCCGGTTCGTTCACCGTGTTCGTCGGCCCGTCCGGCTGCGGCAAGACCACCTCGATGCGGATGATCAATCGCATGATCACGCCCAGCTCCGGCACGATCACCATTGCCGGACAGGATATTTCGAAGGTCGACCCGGTAAAGCTGCGGCTCGGTATCGGTTACGTGATCCAGAGCGGTGGATTGCTGCCGCACCGCACGGTCGTCGACAATGTGGCGACGGTGCCGGTGCTGCGCGGTGATTCGCGCAAGGCCGCCCGTGCGGCCGCGCTCGAAGTGCTCGACCGGGTGGGACTGGATCGGGCGCTGGCGAGCCGGTATCCGGCGCAGCTCTCCGGCGGGCAGCAGCAGCGCGTCGGGGTGGCCAGGGCGCTGGCCGCCGACCCGCCGGTGCTGTTGATGGACGAGCCGTTCAGCGCGGTCGACCCGGTGGTGCGGGCCGAGCTGCAGAGCGAAATGCAAAGGCTGCAAGCCGAATTGCAGAAGACCATCGTGTTCGTCACGCACGACATCGACGAGGCGATCACCCTCGGCGATCGGGTCGCGGTGTTCGGGCGCGGCGGGGTGCTGCAGCAGTACGACGCGCCGGATCATGTGCTGTCGCAACCGGCGACCGATTTCGTCGCCGAATTCGTCGGGCGTGATCGCGGCTATCGCGGGCTGTCCTTCCGTTCCGCGAAAGATATTCCGCTGCATACGATCCGGACCGCGACGGCGGCGGAGGTCCCGGCGCTGCGGTTGGATCGCGGCGACTGGGTGCTGATCGTGGTGGACGGCAAGCCGGCCGGTTGGATCGACGTGACCGGCGTGGAGGCGGTGCGCGGCGGGCGGTCGCTGGCCGACAGTACCGCCGCGGGTGGCTCGCTGTTCACGCCGACCGGTGATCTGCGTCAGGCGCTGGACGCCGCGATCTCCTCGCCCTCCGGAGTCGGTGTCGCCGTGGATGATTCTGGTGCGGTGCGCGGCGGCGTGCTGGCCACCGAGATCCTGCAACAGCTCGCCGACCAGCGGGCCGTCGAAGACGCCGAGCGCAACCGGCACTTCTTCGAACAGGAAGTGAGTGGCGGGGGACCGACGTGAGGTACCTGGTCGACAATTTCGCCGAGATCATGGGGTTCACCAAAACCCATCTCTACCTGGCGCTGGTGCCGCTGGCGCTCGGGCTGATCATCGCGATTCCGGTGGGCGCGTTGGTGCGTCGCGTCTCCTGGCTGCGCCGAGTGACGGTGACCACGGCGAGCCTGGCGTACACCATTCCGTCGCTGGCGCTGTTCGTGATCATCCCGCCGCTGGCCGGGATCTCCACCATCGATCCGTTGAACGTGATCATCGCGCTGACGCTGTATTCGACCGCGCTGCTGGTGATCGCGGTGCCCGCGGCGCTGGATTCGGTGTCGGCCGAGGTGATCGACGCCGCCGACGCGGTCGGGTTCAGTTCGCTGCGGCGCACGCTCACCGTCGATATGCCCCTGGCCATCCCGGTTTTCGTGTCCAGCCTGCGGGTGGTGGTGGTGACCAACATCGCGATGGTGTCGGTCGGCGCGCTGATCGGCGTCGGCGGGGTCGGCAAGCTGTTCACCCAGGGCTATCAGCGCGACTATCCCGATGAGATCGTCGCAGGCATCATCGTGATCCTGGCGCTCGCTTTGATTTTCGACCGTCTCGTCTACCTGCTCGGCCGCTGGTCTACGCCGTGGGTGCGGGCCGACGTGAGGTCAGCGAAGGCGAAAGGCGGTGCCGCATGAACCTTTTCATCGACGCCTGGCACTACCTCACCGACGGCGCGAACTGGAGCGGGCCCGCGGGCATCGAACACCGTATCGCCGAACACCTTTGGTACAGCTTCCTCACCATCGCCATTTCCGCCGCGGTCGCGCTGCCGCTCGGTCTGGTGATCGGCCACACCAAGCGCGGTGCCGCCGTGCTCGTCGGTTTCGCCAACGCCATGCGCGCGCTGCCGACGCTCGGCCTGCTCATCTTCCTGGTGCTCGGCCTCGGTCTCGGGCTGATCCCGCCGCTGCTCGCCCTTGTGACAGTGGGCATTCCGCCGCTGCTGGCCGGTGCCTACGCCGGAATCGCCAATGTCCCAGCCGATGTCGTCGACGCCTCGCGCGCCATGGGCATGACCGAGACGCAGATCTTGTTCCGCGTCGAGGTGCCCAACGCGCTGCCCATCCTGCTCACCGGGCTGCGCGGTGCCACCCTGCAGGTGGTCGCCACCGCGACCATCGCGGCCTACGTCAACCTCGGCGGCCTCGGTCGCTACATCTTCGACGGCATCAGCGTCTATCGGTACGACCGCGTCCTCGTCGGCGCGCTGCTGGTCGCGGTTCTGGCCATGGTCCTCGACGGTCTGCTGGCGTTCACGGTCTGGGCGAGCGCTCCCGGCACCGGGCGGCTGCGTCGCACCGATGCCCAGCCGGTGGCCCCTGACCTCGGCGTGCAGTCCGCCAACTGAGCTGCCGCGTAGCCCACTGCAGACCGGCCCCGACTCATGTCGGGGCCGGTTTTCTTGTGCTCGCGATCACCATTCTGCTGGCCTATCCGGTCTTGCGGCCTGATTGTTCCGCGCCGTATATTCCACGTGGAATATTAAGCATGGAGCATGGAGCATGTCGGAGGCGGGGGCTAGCGTTCGCCTCGCGGGTCGATGACTCCCGGCTCGCGCCACGACCGCGCGCGAGCGATCAGCAGGAGGTGACGGAAAATGGCGCAGCAAGCGCGTCCGGCGGTGACGGCCATGGCGATCGCTGTGCTCGCGCTGCTCGAGGAGCAGCCCATGCATCCGTACGAGATGTATCAATTGCTGATCGCGCGCCGCGAAGACGCGTTGATCAAGGTGCGCCCCGGCTCGCTATATCACACGGTGGCGCGGCTGGCCGAGCAGGAATTCGTGCGGGCCGAAGGGGTCGACCGGGCGGGAAACCGGCCCGAGCGCACCACCTACCGGATCACCGAGGCCGGGCGCGCCACGCTGCGCAACCGGATCACCGAGATCCTGCGGTATCCCGCGCCGGAGTACCCGGTGTTTCCGGTCGCGTTGGCCGAGTCGCACAACCTGCCCAAAGATGATGTGATCGCGTTGCTGGGGGAGCGGGTCGCGCATCTGGAAGCCGAACTGGCCGAAGTGGCGATGCTGATCGGCTGGGCGGGCGAGCGCAAGGTGCCACGTCGCTACGTCATCGTTCTGCCGTATCTGCACGCCATGATCGGCGCCGAGATCGCCTGGGTGAACGGCTTTCTCGCCGAATTGGCGACCGGCGACCTGGAATGGGACGACTTCGATCCGGAGACCGGCGCACGAGCCGATAGACACCACCATCACCCATGGCATAGCGAAAACCCGGACGCGCCACCACCGACGCCGCACACGAGACGGTTGGCGCACCACCATCCCGATGCCAGGCACACCCCCGTCGTTGTTCCCCCGCTGTCGGGAACATCCGAGATAGGAACACCGAATCCATGACCACTCAACGCAATCCGTGGCTGGCGCTCACCGCGCTGGTCGTCGGCTTCTTCATGATCCTGCTGGACATGACGATCGTCGCGGTCGCCAACCCGGCCATCATGACGGCCCTGCACACCGACATCTCCAAGGTGATCTGGGTGACCAGCGCCTACCTGCTCGCCTACGCGGTGCCGCTACTGGTCACCGGCAGGCTCGGTGATCGCTTCGGCCCCAAGAACATCTATCTCATCGGCCTGACCGTGTTCACCGCGGCTTCGCTGTGGTGCGGGCTGTCCGGCACCATCGGCATGCTGATCGCCGCGCGCGCCGCGCAGGGCATCGGCGCCGCGCTGATGACGCCGCAGACCATGGCGGTGATCACCCGCACCTTCCCGCCGGACAAGCGCGGCGCGGCCATGGGCCTGTGGGGTGCGGTGGCCGGTCTAGCCACGCTGGTCGGGCCGATTCTCGGCGGTGTACTGGTCGACGGCCTCAGCTGGAAGTGGATCTTCTTCGTCAACGTCCCGATCGGCATCGTCGCCTTCGCGCTCGTCGTCTGGCTGGTGCCCGCGCTGCCGACCAATCGGCACAAGTTCGATATCCCCGGTGTGCTGCTCAGTGGCGTCGGCATGTTCCTGGTGGTCTTCGGCATCCAGGAGGGCAACACCGAGGACTGGTCACTGAAGATCTGGCTGGTGATCGGCGCGGGTGTGCTCGTGCTCGCCGCGTTCGCGGTGAACCAGGCCCGCAACACCGGCGAGCCGCTGCTGCCGCTGAACCTGTTCAAGGACCGCAACTTCGCGCTGTCCAACACCGCCATCGCCGCGATGGGTGCCACGGTCACCGCGTTCATGGTGCCGTCCTACTTCTACCTGCAGGCGGTGCGGGAGATGTCGCCGACCAAGTCGGCCCTGGTGTTCGCGCCGATGGCCATCGGCACGCTCATCTTCGCGCCGTTCGTCGGCAAGTTCTCCGACCGCCTGCACCCGAGGATCCTGCCGACCATCGGCTTCGCGCTGTTCGCGGTGTCGGTGTTCTGGTTCTCCGCGCTGATGACGCCGGACTCGTCCATCGGGTGGTTCCTCGTCTCGGCGGCGCTGGCCGGCTTCGCGAACGCTTGCATCTGGGGTCCGCTCGCGACGACCGCCACGCACAACCTGCCGATCCAGCAGGCGGGCGCGGGCGCGGGTGTCTACAACACCACCCGGCAGATCGGTTCGGTCCTCGGCAGTGCGGCGATCAGCGCGCTGATCGCGGCCCGCATGTCCGCCAACGGACTCGGCGGCGGCAAGGTCGCCGAAGGTGGTGCGGGCCAAGGCCCCATCCCCGAATTCGTCAAGGACACCTTCAGCACCGCCCTCAGCCAGTCCGCCCTGCTGCCCGCAGGCATCCTGCTCGTCGGCGTCCTCGCCTCCGCCCTCTTCGTCCACCACGGCAAATCCGCCAAGGCCGGCCCGAAGGACAAGCTCGCCAAGGAGGAGTCGCTGGTCGGCTGACCCGTCGAAAACCACCGCGCCCCAAGGACCTTCGTCCGCGGGGCGCGGTGCTGTGCGCGGACCGATGACCGCAGTGTTCAACGAGTGAGGCCTGTGAGCTGACCCCAGTCGACCTCGATCCGGATCGGCATTTCTACGAAGGTCTCCACTTCGGACGGCTTCAGGAGAGCGTGCAGACGGTATTGGCCAAGTGCGTGATCGAGGACATGGATCTGGATCGACGAAACCTGGTTGTCTGCTATCCAAACAATCCAGTACCAGGGGATACCGGCGAGTGCGTATTCCGACTTCTTGGTGACGGTGTAAATCGTCGACGTAGCACCGGTTGCTACCTCGACGACGAGCTTCACCTGGTGAGCGGACAGCGGTCGCACTTCGTGAGGTGCTCGGCTGAGCAGAATGACGCTCGGTCGTCTGATGGTTGCCCGGGGTATCTCCCATAAGACAACATCGATGTCGATATACACGTCCAAGGGATCACAGTTGTGCTGGTTGATGGGTGCGACGGCGGCCGAACGGATCAAGTCGGCGATTCTGCTTACAGCCTCCTGATGAAGTCGCGTCGATGTCTCCGCACGGACGGCGTTGCCGTTCGTCACTTCGACCAGCCGACGGAACTCCTCGGGCAACGTCTGCCAAATCTCCACCATGATCGGCTCGGGCTGGAGGTTTTCCACCCGGGCCCAGTCGACTATCGCAGACATCATTCCCCCTGGCCGCTGGCGATTCATTTCGCGCGCGAGCCTACGGGCGGCACCGCTGCGGTATCTGCGATTCAGCTGACCTGGATGGTGACGGAGGGGTAGCCGGTGGCGCCGTCGGGGACTACGTCGGCGCGGTCGGCGGTTTGCACGTCGCCGGGGCCGTCGGTGCTGCGGGCGCGGATGGTGTGCTGGCCGGGGGTGGCGTCCCAGTCGTAGGTCCATTGGCGCCAGGTGTCGATGGAGAGTTCGTCGGCCAGGCGGGCGGGTTGCCAGTTGCCGTTGTCGATCTGGACCTCGACGGCGCGGACGCCGCGATGCTGGGCCCAGGCGACACCGGCGATGGTGTTGCGGCCCTGCTTGATTCGGCCGCGGACGTGCGGGGTGTCGATGCGGGTGCCGGTTTTGATCGGGCCCATGGCGGACCAGCCGCGGCGGGTCCAATAGGCGGTGGCGCGGTCGAAGCGGGTGATCTCCAGTTCGGTCACCCATTTGGTGGCGGAGACGTAACCGTAGAGGCCGGGGATCACGAGGCGGGCCGGATAGCCGTGCACGACCGGGAGCGGTTCGCCGTTCATGCCGACGGCGAGCATGGCGTCGCGGCCGTCGGTGAGGACCGACAGCGGGGTGCCCGCGGTGAAGCCGTCGGTGCTGTGCGAGAGCATCATGTCCGCGTCGGGATGCGGGCCCGCCTCGGCGAGCAGTGCGTCGAGCCGATAGCCGAGCCAGCGGGCATTGCCGATCAGGTCACCATTGATCGGATTCGACACACACGCCAGCGTGACCAGCCGCTCCAGCACCGGTCGATTCGCCAAATCCGCCCAGGTGAGCCGGATTTCGCGATCCACCATGCCGTGAATGCGCAGCGACCAGTCGTCCTTGGACAGCTGTGGCACGATCAGCGCGGTGTCGATGCGATAGAAGTCCTCGTTGGATGTCAGGTAGGGCGTCAGCCCCGGCACCCGCAGATCGGCCCCCGGTGCGATCGGCACCTCCGGCGCGGTCGGCTGGGGCAACTCCACCGCCGCACGCTCACCCGACACATCCCGGCGGCTTGTCCCGAGCAACCGCCCGCCGACTCCGGTGACAACGGCCAGACCGCCCGCCACCAGCAGACCTTGCAGTACTCGCCGCCGTTGCGGTGCCGCCGCTTCCCGCCCCACGCTGGCCGGGTCGATGGTGTCTGCGGAGATAGCACCCGCAGGGCTGGACGTTGAAATGCGAGCCGCGGATTCCTTTCCGGCGCTCTGGGTTTCGCTCGTCGGTCGGACAGCTGCGGCCTCAGTGTCGAGCCGCTCATGGGTCGTCGGCTGTCCGGTGGCGGGATCGGCCGCGATGGTGGCTTCGGGGGCGGCAGTCGTGCTCGCCGCGACAGTGGATCCTGTTCCGGTGCTGTGTGTTTCGTTCGACATCGCGGGGCGATCCGGTGATGTTGCCGAGTGCTCGGCGTCGGTGCGAGCTTTCGCGAAAGCCTGCTCGGATACCTCGACGACCTCATCGATCCGGCGGGTCAGCACCCGCAATGCATAGATGCCGACCGCGACACCGACGATGGTCGGCAGCGCACCGGACAGGCTGGTCCGACCGACCGCGACGATCGTGGCGACCACGCCGAAGATCGCGAGCATCGTCGAACCCGCTGCGCGCGAGGTGCGTTCGATCGCACCGGCCAGTCCGGCGACAACCACCGCGACCACGGCCATGCAGATGTACAGCACCGTCTTGTCGCTGGTGCCGAACGTGGTGATGGCCCATTCGCGCAGACCGTCGGGGGTGTGGTCCACCACGGTCGCGCCGAGGGCATTGAGGGGCGCGCTGTCGGGGCCGAGAAACGCCGCGAGCAGTTCCGCGACGCCGAGCGCCGCCGCTGCCGAGACGATCCCGGCCGCCACCCGCGATCGCAGATCGGCCATGAATTCGAGCGTACTGCGGTAAAGCCGCAGGAATATGACCATTTCATGACGGCCAATTGCCTGATCTTGTCGGCGGACGCCTATCCGGCGAATTCGTCGGCGAGGGTATTCCAGAACAGCAGCTCGTAGCTCTGGAAGAGGCGGGCATAGAGGTGGGCTTCGTCGCGTTTCAGCCGTCCGGAGTCGAGCCCCGCCTGAATAGCGCGCAGGGCCTGCTGTTCGATCTCGGGCACGTCGGTGGCGTAGAAATCGAAGAACGCGCAGGCCGCGTCGTCGAAGCCGTAGTGCTCGCGCATACCGGCGGCCACGTCGCGACAGTAAGCGCCGAAGGCGGCGAAATTCGCGTAGATTCCCGCCGCGACCGAGGACGATTCGCCATTCATCGCCAGCCAGGCCACATAGGCCGGATATGCCTGACATCCCGCCCGCGGCAGTTCGGTCCCCGGATCCGCCCCGGCCACGGCGAAGAGCGCCTCCAACATCACCTGCGCCTGCTGTTCACCAGGCGCGAGCATGCCGAAGAACGCGCGGGCCTCCGAGTCCGCCGCCCGCGCCGCCATCTCATGGAAACTGCGCCAATCACTCCCGGTGATCCGCCACTCCTCGGTAGCGATCGCCGCGAACACCGCCCGCGCTGCCTTCCCCGAGGCAATCAACGGAACAAGCCGATTATCCCCGTCCCGTGGCGCCAACTCACCCTGGATCTCATCGAGCAATTTCCTTGCGCCGTCAGTCATCGCTCCCCCGCCTCTCCGCGTCTTCTGGCCAGAATGTGTGCCGCGGTAGTGGCGTTGGCGGCTGGCGGTCGGCCAGCTGGCTAGGTGAGCCGGTACCCGGCGAGTTACCCATGTTCTCACGAAATCAGGCGTCTGGAGTCGAAATCGCTGTCGGGCGAAGGGAACTCGCGTGCGGCGCTCGGGACTGCGATTCAGCTGTAGATCTTGGCTACATCGTCCGCATGCTGCTTCATCACAACCGCACGCTTCAGCGACAGCTTCGGGGTGAGCTCGCCGGTCTCCTGCGTCCAGTCGATCGGCAGGATGCGGATCTTCTTGATGCCCTCGGCGTGCGAGACCTTCTTGTTGGTCTCCGCGACCGCGGCCTCGACCTCGGCGACCAGGTCCGGGTTCTCGATCAGTTTCTCGATCGGGGTGTCCTCGGGCACGTTGTGGTTCTTCTGCCAGCTGGGCAGCGCCTCCGGGTCGAGGGTGATCAGCGCGGCGACGTACGGCTGGCCGTCGCCGACCACCATCACCTGGCTGATCAGCGGGTTGGCCCGCAGCGAATCCTCGAGCAGCGCGGGCGAGACGTTCTTGCCGCCCGCGGTGACGATGAGTTCCTTCTTACGGCCGGTGATGGTGATGAACCCGTCCGCGTCGATGGCGCCGAGGTCGCCGGTCTTGAACCAGCCGTCCTGGAAGGCTTCCTTGGTGGCTTCCGGGTTGCCCCAGTAGCCGTCGAACACCACGGACCCGCGCAGCAGCAGCTCGCCGTCCTCGGCGATCTTGGCGCCGTGGCCCTCGATCGGCTGGCCCACCGAACCGACCCGGATGTTCTCCGGTGTATTCACGGTGATGGCCGCGGTGGTCTCGGTAAGCCCGTAGCCCTCGAAGATGGTGACGCCGACACCGCGGAAGAAGTGGCCCAGGCGCGCGCCGAGCGGGCCGCCGCCGGAGACCGCGGCGTCGCAGTGGCCGCCGAGCGCGGTGCGCAGCTTGCTGTAGACGAGCTTGTCGAACAGGGCGTGCTTGAGCTTGAGCACCAGCCCGGGTCCGCCGTTGTCGAGCGACTCGCTCCACGCGATGGCGGTTTCCGCGGCCGCGTCGAAGATCTTGCCCTTGCCGCCGTCGTGCGCCTTCTGCTTCGCGCTGTTGAACACCTTCTCGAATACCCGGGGCACCGAGAGGATGAAGTGCGGCTGGTAGCTGCCGAATTGGTCGACCAGGGTGGACCAGTCGGAGGTGTGCGCGACGGTGACCTTGGCGTCGAACGCGACCAGCGCGACCGCGCGCGCGAAGACGTGCGCCAGCGGCAGGAACATCAGCGTCCGCTTGCCCGGCCGGATGAACGTGCCCAGGGCGATCTGGTCCGACCGGGATTCGGCGTACAGGTTGGCGTGCGAGAGCATGACGCCCTTGGGGCGCCCGGTGGTGCCGGAGGTGTAGATCAGGGTGGCGGGCGAGTCCGCGTTGACCTGCTTGCGCCGGTCGTGCACGGCCTGGTCGGCCACGTCGGAGCCGCGGCCGATCAGCTCGTCGACGACGCCCTTGTCGATCTGCAGGGTCTCCTTCAGATCCGTCAGCGCGGTCGCGTCGATCTCATCGATGATCGCGCGGTGCTTGTCGCTGTCCACGAACAGCAGCTTGGTGGCGGAGTCCTGCAGGATCCACTTGGCCTGCTCGGCGGCCGAGCTGTCGTAGATCGCGACGGTGCAGCCGCCGACGGCCCAGATGGCGAAGTCGAGCACGGCCCACTCGTAGCGGGTGGGGGCCATGATGGCGACGCGGTCGCCGAGTTCGATGCCCGAGGCGATCAGTCCCTTGGCCACGCCGGTGACGGTCTTCGCGAACTCCGCGGCCGTCACGTCCCGCCAGCCACCACTGCCGTTCGGCACGTTGAACAACACCGCTTCGGGCGACTGCTCGGCGTGCCGGAAGACGTTGTCGGAATTGTTCGCGTCTTCCGGAATGGTGTAGGAAGCCGGGACTTCGAACTCTCGCATCAGTGCCCTTCCACGTGGGTTTACTCGCCAGTAATCTACGACACCTGGATCAGGGCCGTGAGGTCGACCACCAGAAACGGATCCGTGCGTAACACCCGAGTACGGACCCGCTTCCCAACTATCCTAAGTCCCGGATATCGACCGGCTGAATCGCTTCCCGCAGGAACGCGGCCAGTTCGCTGAGTGCCGCGGCGGCCGGGGCGACCAGCGCGGCTTGCAGTTGCGCGACATGCCACAAACCCTTGGTCTCGGTGAATCGGACGTGCACGCCCGCCGTACGCAGCGCAGTCACCAGATCACCGCATTGCCCGTGCAGCAACTCGTCGACATCGACCTGGACATAGGTTGGCGGCAGCCCGACCAATTCGCCGGTGAGTGGCGCGTAACCAGGATCACTCGAATCCCCGCCGCCGAGGTAGGCCGCGGCGCACGCGCGCGACCACAACCGGTTGATCACCAGGTCGCCGGCGCGTTCCGGGATCTGGTTCGGATCGGTCCACGGCGCGATCAGGCCGAGCGCGGCCGGGGTGTGCCCGTGCCGCGCGATCAGCCGCTGCGCGGTGGCCAGCGACAGACCACCACCCGCCGAATCGCCGGAGAGGGCGATCTGGTCGGGTCGGTAGCCCGCGCTTTCGACCAGCTCCAGGAACGCGGCCTCGGCGTCGTCGAGCGCGGCCGGGAACGGGTGCTCCGGGGCCAGTCGGTAGTCGAGAACGTAGACGGTGGAACCGGTTTCGTGCGCCAGCCGCGCCGCGAGGGACCGGTGCGTGGCCGGCGAGCCGACCGCGTACCCGCCGCCGTGCAGATAGAGCACCGCACCGTTGGGCGTCGCCGTGGCGGTGATCCGCTCGGCGGGCCTGCCGCCCAGCCGAATCCGATCGATGGTGGTGCCCGCGGGCACCAGTTGCGCGGCCGAGCCGACCTCGAGCAGCAAGCGCTGCATCCACCACGGCGCCCGCTTGTTCAGCGTGACGCGGAAGATCGGATGCAGCACCGCTCGTGCGACGGGCAGCGGAAGATTGATGTCCCGCATGGTTATAGAACTCGAATCAGGGTAGGAACGGACGGTTCACGACGGCGGCGATGCGCTGGTAGCCGGAGGCGGTGACGCGGACGAACACGTCGAGCAGCTTGGCCTCCCAGCCGATCAGCACGCGCCCGTGGCCCTTGCGCACGCCTTCGGTGATGGTCTGCGCGGCCATCTCCGGGGTGTGCATGGCCAGCTTCGCGTCGAACATCGAGGCGGCCTTCTTGCCGTCGATGCCCTCGGCCCAGGTGGCGTTGCGCGCGACGGCGGTCTTGATGCCGCCGGGGTGCACGCAGGTGACCTTGACCTTGTGCTTGCCGACCAGCATCTCCTGGCGCAGCGACTCGGTGAACCCGCGCACCGCGAATTTGGCCGCGTTGTAGGCACTTTGGCCGGGCACCGCGATCAGGCCGAACAGGCTGGACACGTTGACCACGTGCCCGTCGCCGGATTCGATGAGGTACGGCAGGAACGCCTTGGTGCCGTTGACGACACCCCAGAAGTCGACGTCCATGATGCGCTCGATGTCCTTGAACTCGGACTTGATCACATCACCGTGGTAGGCGATACCGGCGTTGTTGTAGATCTGGTGCACCTTGCCGAAATGGGCCTTGACCGCGTCGGCATAGAGCAGCACGGCCTCGCGCTCGGCCACGTTGATCCGGTCGGACTTGACCTCGGCGCCGAGGGTTTCGCAGCGCCGCACGGTCTCGGCCAGACCCTCGGTGTCGATATCGGACAGCGCCAGCTTCGCGCCGCGCTTGGCCAGGTTCTCGGCGAGTGCGCGACCGATGCCGGAGCCGGCTCCGGTGATCACACAGACTTTGTCTTTGAAGTAAGCATCATTGCTCACTGTGCAGCCCCTACTTTCAGGTCGGATCGGGTGGTCTTGTACGCGTCGACGTCGAATGACTTTGTGAGCCTACGAAATTCGAAGGTGAAGTCGGGCCACAGCGTGGTGTTGTTGCCGTGCTTGTCCAGGTACCAGCTGGCGCAGCCGCCGTTGAGCCAGACGCTCTTGCTCAGTTTGCGCTGCAGGTCCACATTGAACTCGTCCTGCACGTCCCGGCGCACTTCGACCGTCTCCAAGCCGAGCTTGTCGACCGTGGCGAGCGCGTCCGCGACGTAGTTGAGCTGCGATTCGATCATGTAGACCATCGAGGTGTGGCCGAGGCCGACGTTGGGGCCGAGCAGGAAGAACATATTGGGGAAGTTGGCGATGGACGCGCCCTTGTAGGCCTGCTGACCGATCTCGTCGAAGACCTCGCTCAGCGTGCGTCCGTCGCGGCCCGCGATGGTGTCGTAGGTCGGCGAATCGGTGACGTGGAAGCCGGTAGCCACGATGAGCGCGTCGATCTCACGCTCGGTGCCGTCCTGGGTGACGATCGAGTTCGCGCGCACCTCGGCGATGCCGTCGGTGACCACGTCCACGTTGTCGCGGCTGAGTGCCGGGTAGTAGTTGTTCGAGATCAGCATGCGCTTGCAGCCGATCCGGAAGTTCGGCGTCACCTTGGCGCGCAGCTCGGGATCGCGGACCTCGGCCAGCAGCTTGGCCCTGGCGATCAGCTCGAACGCCTGCATCAGCGGGGGGAACTTGGCGAGGCCGACGACCTGGGTCTCGCGCGCCGCGTAGATGGCCGCGCGGGACAGGCGCTGGAAGCCGGGCACGTGCTTGAAGGCGAGCCGCTCGACCTTGGTGTACGGGCGGTCCATCCGGGGGAGCAGCCACGGCGCGGTGCGCTGGTAGACGTCGAGGTGGGCGACCTTGTCCGCGATGGCGGGCACGATCTGGATGGACGACGCGCCGGTGCCGATGATCGCGACCCGCTTGCCGGTCAGGTCGGCGTCGTGGTTCCAGCGGGCCGAGTGGAACAGCTCGCCTTGGAAGTCGTTGATGCCCTTGATATCCGGCAGCGCGGGCTCGCACAGCGCACCGACCGCGGAGACCAGCGTGTCGGCGACGAAGCTGCCCTTGGACGACTCGATCTGCCAGGTGACGGTTTCGTTGTTCCAGCGTGCGCTGGTCACGTCGCAGTCGAAGATATGGTTGTCGCGCACGTTGTACTTCTTCGCCACGCCCTGGATGTACTGCTGGATCTCGCCTTGACGGGAGAACGAGCGGGACCAGTCCGGGTTGAGTGCGAAGGAATAGGAGTACAGGTGCGAGGGGACGTCGCAGGCCGCGCCGGGGTAGGTGTTGTCGCGCCAGGTGCCGCCGACATCGCTGCCGCGCTCTAGTACGAGGTAATCGTTGTGCCCCTGCTGGCTGAGCCGAATGGCTAGGCCGAGCCCGGAGAACCCGCCGCCGATGATGATTGTCTTGACACGGCGAACGGGCCGGTCGCCGACAGCTTTGTCTGTAACCTTGCGACTCATGTATCCGAGCGTAGAGGCTTATTGAGCATCAGTCAACAGTATTGAATCACGTTCAGTAGGATGTCGGTGTGAGTACCAGTCGTTCCGGTTCGGGAGAGACCAAGCGTGTCCGGCTCAGCCCGGACGAACGCCGCCTGCAACTGATCACCCTGGGGGCCGAGATGCTCGCCGAGCGCGCGCTCCAGGACGTCTCCGTCGACGACATCGCCAAAGAGGCCGGCATCTCGCGCGGCCTGCTGTTCCACTACTTCGCCTCGGTGAACGAGTTCCACGAGGCCATCGCGCGACACGTCAGCGCGGAATTCCTGACCGCGACCGCCCCCGATCGCAGCCTCGGTCTGTTCGACATGCTCCGCGACTCCGTCGAGCGCTATGTCGACTACGTCGAGCAGAACCGCGCGTCCTATCACGCGATCCTGCGCGGACCGTCGAGCTACAACCCGGGCATGGTCACCTATGTGAACGAATCCCGCAGTGCGATCGCCGAACTCGTGCTCGCCGAGGTGCCGATTCCGCCGGATGACCCCGACCGGCCGCGGCTCTCGCTCGCGGTGCGCGGGTGGATTGCCTTCGTGGAGGAGACGATTCTCACCTGGCTGAGCGAAAAGCCGGTTACCCGAACGCAACTCATCGACTTGCTGGTGGAATCGCTGCCCGCCCTCGCGCTGAGCCCGGCGCTGGCCGAAGCCTTGCGCGGCTGAACGGTACGACGAAAAAGCCCGCCCCCACCGGGTTCGGTGGGGGCGGGCTCTTGTCGACCGGTGCATCGCCCGGTCGGTTGATCGTTACTGCAGGACCTGCGGGATCACCTGCGGGGCAGTCGCACCGAGGATCGCGCCGATCACCGCGGCGAACACGACGTAGCTGATGCCGCTGGCGATGATGCAGGCGAAGTAGCCCACGATGAAGACGATCAGTGCGGGGATGCACAGGACCGCGGCGATGCCGAGGCCGACCAGGGCGCCGGCCGCGAGGCCGTTGGCAACCGGGTCGTGGTTCTGCGCGTCCGGGTTGGTCGCGATGGGCTTCAGGTCACCGGTGGCGGTGGCCTTGTTCAGCTCGGCAGCGACCTCCGGGGTCACCTGCGGGGTGACGACCAGCGTCTTCCCGTCCGGGGAAATCTGCGGCGCCAGCGCGATCGTGTTGCCCGCCACCGTCTTCATCGACATCGGGAACTCGGTGACCTTCGCGCCGGTGGCCGATTCCACCTTCACCGCCGACGAATCCGCGGTCAGCGTGAACTTGCCACTGTTCAGCACAGTGGAGATCGACTTCAGGTCCGCAGACGTGGTGGTCTTGTATTCGACGCCCTGCTCGGCACCCTGGGCCGTCAGGCTGTCGGCCCACCGAGCCTGCTGGTCCGCCAGTTCGGTCGCGGACGAGGTGCCCGCGCTGGCGAGGGTTGCCACTACCGCGAAGGGCAGCACGACCGTGAGGATGTTGCGGCCTGCGCGCATGACAGTCTTATGGAACATTTAGGCTTTCTCTCCCGCCCCCGATCGCTTTGGAACGCCTTGTCCCCCAGACGAATCGAAGCGTTGGTATTGATCGACAGAGATATTCATATCCGACGATCCTTCGAAATCCGGAATAATGTGACCAGCGCCACGTTCGGTTCGGCGAAAGGCCCCTATTTCTTGGGGCTTACCGGCATCGGTTAACCGAGGTCAACGCAAACGGTGGCGCGAATTGATTGCTTCCACGTGGCGAGACCACTGCGCGAACCGTCAAATCGAGGGTTTCATATCGGGGTATGACGAAAGGGTCGACCGCACCGATTCCGTTGTGGCGAGCCCTTTTTCGATCGGGTGAATCGCCCGGTCAGCTGATCATCGGGGGATCATAAGCTGATCATCAGTCGATCATCAGGGGAAGGATCCGAGGGGGCAGGTCGGGGAGTGCTGTGCCGACAATCGCGCCGATCACGGCGGCCATCAATATTCAACAGTATCGAATTACCCCGTACATATCCGACGGTTCCGGTAACCCGTAGCAATATACCGAGTGTCCTAGTTCTTCGAACCCGCCACCGAAACGCCGGACGCCGGATCGAATCCGCCACTGCGAGGAGCGGATTCGACCCGGCGTCCGGCGTTGGGCCAGCCGACTAGCTGGTCGGCTCGAAAGCTTCGGCGACGATCTCCGCCTGCTCCACCGCGTGCACCTTGCTCGACCCCGAGGAGGGGGCGGACATGGCGCGGCGGGAGATGCGGCGCAGCTTGCCGAGGCGGTCGGGCAGGACCTCGGGGAGGTTGAGGCCGAAGAAGGGCCAGGCGCCCTGGTTGGCCGGTTCCTCCTGGACCCACGCGATATCGGTCGCGTTGGGGTAGCGGTCGAGCGACTCGTTCAAGCGGTAGGTGGGCAGCGGGTAGAGCTGCTCGATCCGCACGATCGCGACGTCCTCACGCTTCTGCTTGGCCTTTTCGGCGGCGAGCTCGTAATAGAGCTTGCCGCTGGTCATCAGGACCCGCTTGACCTTGCTGCGGTCGCCGATGCCCTGCTCGTAGGAGGGCTCGTCGAACACCGAGCGGAACTTGCTCTCGGTGAAGTCCTTCAGATCCGACACGACGGCCTTGTTGCGCAGCATCGACTTCGGGGTGAAGACGATCATCGGGCGGCGGATACCGTCCAGTGCGTGGCGGCGCAGCAGGTGGAAGTAGTTCGCCGGGGTGGACGGCACGGCGACCGTCATCGAGCCCTCGGCGCACAACTGCAGGAAGCGCTCGATGCGACCGGAAGTGTGGTCCGGACCCTGACCCTCGTGACCGTGCGGCAGCAGCAGCACGACGTCGGAGAGCTGGCCCCACTTGGCCTCACCGGAGGAGATGAACTCGTCGATGATGGACTGCGCGCCGTTGACGAAGTCACCGAACTGCGCCTCCCACAACACAAGTGCGCTCGGGTTGCCCAGCGAGTAGCCGTATTCGAAACCGACGGCGGCGTATTCGCTCAGCGCCGAATCGTGCACCGCGAACCAACCGGGGTTGGCGCTGCCGATGTTGTGCAGCGGGGTGTACTCCTCGGCCGTCTTGCGGTCGATGATCACCGAGTGCCGCTGAGTGAAGGTGCCGCGGCGCGAGTCCTGACCGGTCAGGCGCACCGCGCGCCCCTCGTCGATCAGCGTGCCGAAGGCCATCAGCTCGGCGAAGGCCCAGTCGACCTTGCCCTCGTAGGCCATCTCGCGGCGCTTCTCCAGCACCGGCTTGACGCGCGGATGCACGTTGAAGCCGTCGGGCACGTTCAGGAAGGCGTCGCCGATCCGCTGCAGCACCGCCTTGTCCACGGCCGTCTGCACGGTGGTCGGCACCTTCTGGTCGTCCTCGACGGACTCGCTCGGCTCCGGCGTGTACTTCTCCAGCTCGCGGACCTCGTTGAACACCCGCTCCAGCTGACCCTGGTAGTCGCGCAGCGCGTCCTCGGCCTCTTTCAGCGAGATGTCGCCACGGCCGATCAGGCTCTCGGTGTAGGCCTTACGCACCGAACGCTTGGTGTCGATGACGTCGTACATCGACGGCTGGGTCATCGACGGGTCGTCGCCCTCGTTGTGGCCACGGCGCCGGTAGCAGACCATGTCGATCACGACGTCTTTGCGGAACTTCTGCCGGAAGTCGACCGCGAGGCGGGCCACCCAGTCGCAGGCTTCCGGGTCGTCGCCGTTCACGTGGAAGATCGGCGCGCCGATGAACTTCGCGATGTCGGTGGAGTATTCGGTGGAGCGGCTGTTCTCCGGCGAGGTGGTGAAGCCGATCTGGTTGTTCACCACGATGTGGATGGTGCCGCCGACGCGGTAGCCGCGCAGACCCGACATGTTCAGCGTCTCGGCGACCACACCCTGACCCGCGAACGCGGCGTCACCGTGCAGCATGAGCGGCATGACCGAGTAGCCCTCGGGGCCGTCGCCCTTGTCCAGCAGGTCCTGCTTGGCGCGGACCAGGCCCTCGAGAACCGGGTCGACCGCCTCCAGGTGCGAGGGGTTCGCGGTGAGCGAGACCTCGATCTCGTTGTCACCGAACATCTGCAGGTAGGTGCCGTGCGCGCCGAGGTGGTACTTCACGTCGCCGGAGCCGTGCGCACCGGCCGGGTTCATGTTGCCCTCGAACTCGGTGAAGATCTTCGAGTACGGCTTGCCGACGATGTTGGCGAGCACGTTCAGCCTGCCGCGGTGCGGCATGCCGATGATGACCTCGTCGAGCGAGTGCTCGGCGCACTGGTCGATGGTCGCGTCCATCATCGGAATGACGGCCTCGGCGCCTTCCAGCGAGAAGCGCTTCTGCCCGACGTACTTGGTCTGCAGGAAGGTCTCGAAGGCCTCCGCCGCGTTCAACCGGTTCAGGATGTACTTCTGCTGGGCGACAGTCGGTTTGACGTGCTTCTGCTCGACCCGCTCCTGGATCCACTGCAGCTGCTCGGTCTCCAGGATGTGGGTGTACTCCACACCGACGTGCCGGCAGTAGGCGTCACGCAGGACCGAAAGGACCTCGCGCAGCTTCATCTGCTCCTGGCCGTGGAAGCCGCCGACATTGAAGGTGCGGTCCAGGTCCCAGAGGGTCAGCCCGTGCTGGGTGACGTCGAGGTCGGGGTGGCTGCGGAACTTGTCCTTGACCAGCCGCAGCGGGTCGGTGTCGGCCATCAGGTGGCCGCGGTTGCGGTAGGCCGCGATCATCTCGAGCACGCGGGTGCTCTTGTCGACGCCGCGTTCGCGAATGTCCTTGCGCCAGCGCACCGGCTCGTACGGCACGCCCAGGCCGTGGAAGATCTCGTCGTAGAACTCGTCGGAGATCAGCAACTGGTGGATGGTGCGCAGGAAGTCACCGGACTCCGCACCCTGGATGATGCGGTGGTCGTAGGTGGAGGTGAGCGTTATCAGCTTGCCGACACCGATATCGGCGATGCGCTCGTCGCTCATGCCCTGGAACTCGGCCGGGAACTCCATCGCGCCTGCGCCGATGATGGCGCCCTGACCCGGCATGAGGCGGGGCACCGAGTGCACGGTGCCGATGGTGCCCGGGTTGGTCAGCGAAATGGTGACACCGGCGAAGTCGTCAGCGGTCAGCTTGCCGTCGCGGGCACGTCGGACGACGTCCTCGTAGGCGGTGTGGAACTGACCGAAGGTCATCTCCTCGGTGCCCTTGATGGCCGCGACGACCAGCGAACGGCTGCCGTCTTTACCGGGCAGGTCGATGGCGAGGCCGAGGTTGGTGTGCGCGGGGGTGATCGCGTTCGGCTTCCCGTCGATCTCGGCGAAGTGCCGGTTCATGTTCGGGAACGCGTTGACGGCCTTCACGATCGCGAAGCCGAGCAGGTGGGTGAACGAGATCTTGCCACCACGGGTGCGGGCCAGGTGGTTGTTGATGACCAGACGGTTGTCGATCATCAGCTTGGCCGGGATGGCGCGCACGCTGGTCGCGGTCGGGATGGTCAGCGACGCGGCCATGTTCTTGGCCACCGCGGCGGCGGCGCCACGCAGCACCTTGGTCTCGTCGGTCTTGTCGGTCTTCGGGCCACCGGAGGTGGGCGCCGCGTTGGAGGTGGGCGCCGGGGTGGTCTGCGGCGTGCGCGCGGTGGCCTTCGCCGGTGCCGCGGCCTTGGCCGGTGCGGCCGCGGGTGCGGCGGCCTTGGGGGCCGAGTTCGCCCTGGGGGCCGAGTTCACCGACGCGGGTGCCGGAGCCGGGGTCGGCGCCTGCGCGGGTGCGGCTACGGCCGGGGCGGCCGAGCTGTTACCGGAATCACCCGTGGCTTCGGGCGTGTAATCGGCGAGGAACTCGTGCCAACTCTCATCGACCGAAGATGGATCTTGCTTGAACTTCTGATACATCTCATCGACTAGCCACTGGTTCTGTCCGAACTGGGAAGTTGAGCTGCTCACAGCAGGTGTTCGCCTCATTTCGTTCTTCGCGCTGCGACGTTTGTGACGTGCCCGGCACGGGGATCAGCGGAATCGCGCCGATGCGCCCTATCTGAGGATAGGCCCAGCAGCAAACCGACGGAGCGACTGACCACCCGACAAACCTCACCTCATAAAAGACGACTTGTCCGCCACCGAGAATATTCCCCCGGTCTCACGTGCCGCTGACCACAGTCTGGAATACGGTCCGCCCGCGGCGAGCAGCTCGACGTGGGTGCCGATTTCGGCGATCCGGCCGTGCTCGACGACGGCGATCCGATCGGCCCGCGCCGCCGTACCGAGCCGATGTGCGACGAGGACGGTGGTCCGGCCGCGGGTCAGCGAGCGACTCGCGGCAAGCACCGAAGCCTCGGCGTCCGGGTCGAGGGTAGCCGTGGCCTCGTCGAGCAGCAGCAGGTCGGGGCGAACCAGCTCGGCGCGGGCCAGCGCGATCAGCTGACGCTGCCCCGCGGACAGGCCGCGGCCGCGCTCGCCGACCGGCTGGCGCATGCCGTGTGGGAGGGCGGCGATCATGTCGCTCGCACCCACGGCAGCTGCGGCTTCGGCGATCTCGGCTTCGGTCGCGGACGGTTTTCCGAAGGCGATGTTGCCGGCGACGTCGCCGCTGAAGAGGTGCGCCTCCTGCGGCACGATGCCGAGGCGGGCGCGGTAGTCGGTGAGACGGTAATCACGGATGTCGGTGTCGTCGACCAGGATCGCGCCGGTGCCGTCGGCCGGGAGGTCGTAGAGGCGGGCCAGCAACTTGACGATGGTCGACTTGCCCGCGCCGGTGGGTCCGACGAGGGCCAGGGTGCTGCCCGCGGGAATCGTCAGCGAGACGTCGTCCAAGGCGAGCGCCTCGACCCCCGGATAGTGGAAGCGCACGTCGTCGAGGACGACCTCGCCGCGCAGCCGCTGCTCGATCGGGACCGCGTCGGCCCGATCGCTCGCGATGGCCGACGGGGTGCGCAGCAGTTCGCCGATCCGGCGCAGCCCGACGCGGGCCTGCTGATATCCGTCGAACACCTGCGACAGTGCGAGCACCGGCGCGAACAGCAGTTCCAGATACAGCACGAACGCGACCAGCGTGCCTGCCGTCGTGGTCCCGGCGGCCACCTCGCGTGCGCCGACGAAGACCACTGCGGCCAACGAGACACCCGACCAGGCGGTGGCGAACGGGAAGTACAGCGCGATCGAGGCCTGGGCGCGCATCCGGCTGCGCCGGTATCGATCGGAGTACTCGGCGAAGCGGCGGGCCGCGACCGGCTCGTGCCGATTGGCCTGTACCGCACGCAGTCCCGCGACGTTCTCCTGGAAGTCGGCGTTCACCGTGGAGACGTTCTCCCTGGACACGGTGTACGCCGTGGACGCGTAACGGCGGAACAGCACCGTGGCCAGGAACAGCGGCGGCAGCGTGGCCAGCACCACCAGGGCCAGCGAGACGTCGATCACCAACAGCGCCACCGCGATCCCGACGAAGGTCAACCCGCCGATCAAGGTGGTCGCCAGCCCGGTCTGCAGGAAAGTGGACAACGAGTCGAGATCGGTCGTCATCCGCGTCATGATCCGGCCGGACAGTTCCCGCTCGTAGTAGTCGAGCCCGAGCCGCTGCAGATGCGCGTAACTGCGGATGCGCAAGCCGTACAGCACCCGCTCGCCGGTGCGCGCGGTGACGAGCGTGTTCGCCGCCCCGACCAGCCAGCCGCCGGCGACCAGCAGGAGGCCGAGCCCGGCGGCCAGGCCGAGCGCACCGGCATCGTCACGACCGACGCCCGTGTCGATCGCGAACCGCACGATCGGCGGGAAGGCCACCCCGACCAGCGCGTCGAGCAGTAGCAGCGCGACCGCGGTGATCACCAGCGCGCGGACCGGCCGCAACAGCCTGGTCAGCCGGAACTCCGGATCGGGCCGGCGCAGCCGTTGGTCATCCAGCTTCGGCTGCTCGGTGGCCGGCGGCAGGAGTGCGATATTCCGGCGCAGCTCAGGGGTTTCGGCGAGGTCGGCGGCCGCCGCGGCGAAGGTGCGGCCCGCACTGCCGTCGGCGACCGTGGTCGGGATCGCGGCGGCCGCGCGGTGCTCGGGTAGGTGCGCACCGAGCGGCGCGGGCAGCCGGATGACCCGATCGGCGTGCGCGAGTGTCGATTCGCGGTGCGCCAGGATCAGGGTGGTGCGCCCGGCCTGATCGGGCAGGGTGCCGAAGATCGCAGCCTCGGTGATCGCGTCTACCGCCGAGGTCGCGTCGTCGAGCACGAGAATGCGTGGCTGTGCCAGCAGCGCGCGGGCGAGCGCGATGCGTTGCCGTTGCCCACCGGACAACGTGAGGCCGCGTTCACCGACGACCGTGTCATAGCCGTCGGGGAGTTCGCCGATGAAGTCGTCGGCCGCCGCCGACTTCGCGGCCCGCCGGATCTCGGCGTCGGTGGCCTCCGGTCGGCCGATGGCGATATTGGCGGCGATGGTGTCGGAGAACAAGAACGGATCGTCGAACACCACGCCGATCGCACTGCGCAGCTCGGCGGCGCGCACCTTCGCGATATCGACTCGGCCGTCGGATGTCTCGGTGCCGAACAACCGAATGTGGCCCGCGTCGGGCGCATAGAAGCGGGGGAGCAGCAGCGACAGCGTGGTCTTCCCGGAACCCGCTGGCCCGATGATCGCCACCGTCTCGCCGGGCCGCACGGTCAGGTCCAGCTCCCGCAGCACCGGCTGTGCCGGATCGAATCCGAAAGTCACCGCGTCGATCTCGATGCCGAGCGGACCCGAGGGTAGCGGCGCGGGCTCGGGCGGATCGGTGACCAGCGGCGCGGTGTCGATCACCTGGTACACCCGTTCGGCGGCGGCGCGGGTCAGCTGCGCGAGGACCAGCGCGCCCGCCATGATCCGCGCCGTCCCGGTCATCGTCGCGACATAGGCGGCGAACGCGACGAAGGTGCCGATCCCGATCGTCCCGTGCAGCGCGAGCAGGCCACCGAGCACGATCACGCCGACCATGCCGAGCTGCGGGATGGCGGCCACCGTCGGCGCGAACCGCGAGTCGACCGCGGCCGCGCGCATCCGCTCGGAATACAGGGTGCGACTGTGCTTTTCGAGCACGTCCACCATCCGGGCCTCCTGCCCGAACCCCTTCACCACCCGGACACCGGTGACGGTCTCCTCGACGTGCTGCGCGACATCGGCCGCGCGCTGCTGCGCCGACCAGGTTGCCGCATACAACCGCGGCCGAATCCGATAGACCACCACCGCGATCGCGGGCACGACCAGTAGCGCGAGCACCGCCAGCGGCGGCGACAACCACATCATCACCACCGCGGCGAGCAGGAACTCCAGCACCGCCATGCTCGACAGCGGCACCATCGCCAGCAATCCCTGCACCAGTTGCAGATCGGTGATCGACCGTGACACCACCTGTCCGGTCCGGATCGCGTCCTGGCCCGCCCCGTCCAGCCGTTGCAGCGACCCGAGCAGATCCACCCGCAGCGAATGCTGCACGTCCAGCGACAGCTTGCCCGCGAGCAGCCGCCGCCCGAACCCGGCCGCGAATCTGCCCAGCGCCAGTAACAGCAGCAGCACGGCGACCATCGCGATGACCCCGGTCGCACCGATCCCCGCGGCATCGACGGCGCGCTTCGTCAGCAGCGGGCCGGCGATCTCCACCGCCGCACCCGCCAGCACGGCCGCACTCAGCCCCGCCAGCGTGCCCTTGTGCGACCGGCTCTCGGCCCACAGCCGACGAATCCAGCCGGGACCGCCCGCGTCGCGCTCAGGTGACTCGGTGCTCGTACTCGCTTCGACAACCCCGCCCATAACCATCCACGGTAACGACGCTCACCGACACGTCGTTGTTCCCGCAGACCGGTTCAGAGGTCGAGGCGACGCAGGTTCCACCAGCCCGCACCCCCGATGCCGATGGTCCACAGCAGCAGCACGACGACGGCGGCCGGGGTGGGCGCGAGGAAGTCGCTGTCGGCGTAGGAGCCGACCGCGACGGTGCTGAGAGTGGCCGAACCCGGGAACAGCGTGACGAAGCCGGTGGCACCGACGCCGTTGGCGATCAGCCAGAGCAGGGGCTCGGCGATGGCCAGCCAGCCGAGCACGACCACGATCGCGGTCGATGACGACCGCAGCAACAGTCCGAGCCCGGCGCCGATCAGTGACCAGCAGACCGCGGCGAGCAGTCCGCCGCCGAGCACCGCCGCCAGGTCCACGCCGAAGTCGAATTTGCCTCGGCCGAAAGCGAAGAGCGCCACCACCGAGACGACCTCCACCGCGAGCGCGACGGCCAGCGCGGACACGCCGGTGACCAGCAGCTTCGCGGCGGTGAGCCGATCACGGTCCGCGGTGAACAGCGCGGTCACCGGCATCGTCTGATGCCGGTACTCGGCGCCGGTGCCGACCGCGCCGAAGATCGCCGCCGCCAGCACCACCACCGCGATACCGACGTAGAGGCCGATCGTCGCGGTGCCGGTGACGGGTTCGCTCTTGGGATCGGCCTTGCCGGCCAGCAGCGCGCTCGCCATGCTCGCGAGCAGCGCGACGACCAGCGGCACTCCGGCCAGGTATCGGCTGAGCGGCAGCGTGCTGACCTTGCGTACCTCGGAGTTGACGGCGGGCACCAGGTCCGGGGGCACAATCGTGATCATCGTGGAATTCCGTAGGGCGTCGGCGTCGGATGATGAGCTGCCCCGGCCAGACCGGGATAGGGCGAGACGGTCGGCGTCGGCGGTTTGGTCAGCGACGCGAGCACCCGATCGGGATGGATCAGGTCGGCAATGATGCTGTCCAACCGCACCTGTGCCGCGGTCGCAGCGTCCCGGATATCGGCCTCGGTGGCTTCGGCCACCGCGAGCCGCCCGTCTGGCCGGATCACCGCGTCGGTGAACCCGCGCGCGGCCAGCGTGGTGGCCAACGCGATCGGGGTGGACGCCGCGACGACGAGTCGATCGGGATGACCGCGACGCAACCGTGCCGGACTGCCCTGATAGACCACCGCACCCTCGTTCAACACGATCACACTGTCCGCGCCGGGTAACACCGCCGCGAGGCTCTCACTGGTCACCAGCGCGCTACCGCCGCGCTTGGCATGCCTGCGCAGAAAGTCTTGCAGCCAACCACGTTCCGCGGCTTCGAGGCCGTCCATCGGCTCGTCCAGGATCAGCAGCGGCGGATCGCCGAGCACGGCGGTGGCCAGCGCCAGCCGCGTCTGCTGCCCGGCCGACAGCGCACCGCCCTTCGATCCGGCTGCGTCGCCGAGCCCGACGAGCTCGAGCACTTCGTCGACGCGCCCGTCCGGCACAGTGACCGCCGCCGCGTACACCCGCAGATGGTCACGCGCGGTCCGGCTGGGATGCAGGCCGCGCGGCGCGAGCACCCCGCCGACGACGCGGGCCGAGCTGACATCGCGATCCGCGTCGCCGCGAGCCCGATTGGTCCCCGGCCCGCCGACCGCCGCTGTCCCCGAGGTCGGTTCGAGCAGCCCGAGCAGCGTCCGCGCAATGGTGGTCTTGCCCGCGCCCTGCGGCCCGACCAGGGCGGCGGTGGTGCCGGACGCGACGGTGAAACTCACGTTCTCGATGGCCGAAACCAGACCGTAGCGCTTGGTCAGGCCGCGGACGGAGAAGGCGAGCGCAGGCACCGCGGTCACGACGGCTTGGTGGGCGATTGCGGCTTCGACGGATCGATCGCGGTGAGCGGATCGGCGTCGATGATGAGGTGCCGGTCGGCGGGCCAGACCACCGGTGCCGGCCCGAAGGCGGTGCGCGCGTTCTTGATCGTGGTCTTGCCCATCGCCCGGTTGCCGACACCGCCGATCACCGCACCGATGCCGGCGGGCACCACCTTGCCCGCCATCAGCGCGGCGCGGCGGGTGATGAAGCGAATGATGAATCGCTTCAGCAGCGAGTCGTTCATGGACGAGAGCCCGGGGATTCGGTTGGCGAACACCTCGCCCCAGTTCTTGGCCGAACTGCCGACCGTCTTCTGGACGATCTCCATCCCGCCCTCGCCGAGCACGACGGCCAGCACCAGTGCCCTGCGCTGCTCCTTGTCCTCCGGCGAGATGCCGTGCACCGCGGCCACCGCGAGGGTGAACACGGCCGAGGCTTCCATGAAGAAGGTGGTCTCCGCGCTGACCGCGGCGATGGCCGCGACCGTGCCGACGCCGGGTACCGCCGCCGTCGCGCCGACGGCACCGCCGCTACCGGTCACCGCGAGCAGGTACTGGTTCTCCAGGCGCTCGATGATCTGTGCGGGGCTTTCCGACGGGTGGGAGCGCCGGATTCGGTCGACATACTTGGCGACCGCGGGTGCCTGCAGGCGAGACCCCGTATCGAGTAGCTGGACCACCGTCTTCTCGAACGCGCCTTTGAACATCGGCGGCACCCTCCTCTTCCGGTCTGCTGGGTTGAACTGTAATGGCACGTCCACCCTCAGCTCGTCATGACAACGATGTACCCAGCCTGATCGGTTCCATCAGCCCGGTTGGTGCGCCGCGGGCACGCGTTCGGCCTCGACCGGCGGCGGTGGCGGGGTGCCGTCGCCGAACGGGCGCCCGCCCAACGACTCTCGGCCGTGCAGGGTCAGCCAGTTCGCCAGGTCCGGTCCCTTCGGCACGATTCCGGTCGGATTGATGTCGCGGTGCACCACGTAGTAGTGCTCCTTGATCTGCGCGAAGTCGGTGGTGTCGCCGAAACCGGGCGTCTGGAAGAGGTCGCGGGCGTAGGCCCACAGCACCGGCAGCTCACTCAGTTTGCTGCGGTTGCACTTGAAGTGGCCGTGATACACCGGGTCGAACCGGGCAAGCGTGGTGAACAGCCGCACGTCGGCCTCGGTGATCGTATCGCCAACCAGATAGCGTTGCGCCACAAGGCGTTCCGAGAGCCAATCCAGTCGATTGAAGAGCCGGTCGTAGGCGGTCTCGTAGGCGTCCTGGGAGCCGGCGAAACCGCAGCGGTAGACGCCGTTGTTGACGTCACGGAACACCGCGAGGTTCACCTCGTCGATCTCGGCGCGCAGCGCTTCGGGATACAACTGCGGTGCGCCGGGCCGATGGAACTCGGTCCACTCGGTGGAGAAATCGAGGGTGATCTGCGCGTAGTCGTTGGTCACCACCTGACCGGTCGGCACATCCACCACCGCGGGCACCGTGATGCCGCGCGGATAGTCCGGGAACCGCTTCAGATACGCGTCCCGCAACCGGGGGATGCCGAGTACCGGGTCGACGCCGCCGGGATCGAGATCGAAGGTCCAGCTGAGCTTGTCGTGGGTGGGCCCGCACAGCCCCAGCGAGAGCACGTCCTCCAGCCCCAGTAGGCGGCGCACGATCAGCGTGCGGTTTGCCCACGGGCAGGCCCGCGCCGCGATCAACCGGTAGCGGCCCGGCTCGACGGGGTAGCCGTCGTGGCCATCGGCCGTGATCCGGGTGGTGATGTAGTTGGTGTCCCGCTTGAACTCGCCGGGCTCGACGTAGGAGCCACTTTCCACCGACTTGGTCACCTGGACAGTCTCGCAGACGGAGGACCTAGTCTGGCCGAATGACCGAATCGAAGGCCACCCGCCTGGAACGCGAAATCACCGACGGCGGGGCGCAGGTGGCGACCTTGACCCTCGCCAATCCGCCCCTCAATCTCTTCGACCAGTCGATGCTCGACGCCCTGATCGAAGACTTCGCCGAGCTGTCGGCCAACCCGCCGCGCGCGCTGCTGCTGCGTGCCGAGGGCAAGCTGGTGTCCGGCGGTGTCGACGTGCACGTCTTCGACGGTTTGTCGGTCGAGCAGGGCGCCGAACTGTGGCGGACCCTGTTCGCACAGATCATCCATCCGCTCGAGGCGCTGCCGTGCCCGGTGGTATTCGCCGCGCACGGACTGACGCTGACCGCAGCCTTCGAGATCGCGTTGGCCTGCGACATCATCCTGGCCGCGCCGAAGGCGAAGTTCGGCCTGGTGGAGACCGTGGTCGGCCTGACGCCGTCGATGGGCGGTCCGCAGCGGCTGGCCGAACGCGCGGGCTCGGGCCGGGCGCGCGAGTTCGTGATGACCGGCGACCTGTACGACGCGGCGACCATGGCCGAGTGGGGCGTGGTGAATGCGATCCACGACGAGGTCGACACGGCCGCAAGGGAATTGGCGCATCGCCTGGCCGAGGGCCCGACCGTCGCGCATGCCGCGACCAAGAAGATCATCGAGGCGTGGCGCTCCGGCGGTGTGGCACACGCGGATTCGGTGACACCCGAGGTGTCCGGCGCACTCTTCGACACCGCCGACCTCAAAGGCGCGGTCCGCAGCTTCCTCGAAGTCGGGCCGGGGAAGGCGACCTACACCGGGCGGTGACAGACAGGACACGTTCGTCGCCTCTCCCGGCTAAAGTGTGACTCGCGTCATATAGTCGCAGGGCCTGCTGACTCGAGGCGCGCGGAGGACGAATGTCGCAGTTGCTCGTCGAATACCCCCTGACTCGCCGCTATGCCCAGGACAACCCGCTGGCCCGCGGGGCCGACGGTGTGCTGCGCTACGGCAACCTCACCCCGGCGCTCACCGAGTTACTCGATCTGCAGGTGCACGCGTTCTCGACGCGCGAGGCCGTGGTCGAGATCGGCGGTCCCCGGCTGACTTACCGGGAGCTGTGGCACTCCGCGTCCCGTATCGCGGGCGGGCTGCAGGAGCACGGCATCGGTTACGGCGATCGGGTCGCGGTGCATATGCCCGTCGGGGTTCGCTGGGTGCAGGCGTTTCTCGGCGCGCTGCTCAGTGGTGCGGTACCGGTGCTCGTACACGACGGTTTGCCGGACGCGGTGGCCGAGCGGGTGATCGCCGATAGCAGTGCGGATTTCGTGCTCGGTCGCGATATCGCCCGCGGCGCCGAACTGCCCGACGGTGCCGCGTTCATCGATGACGGTGCGGCACTGGGTGATCTGGCCTTGCTCAGTTACACCAGCGGCACCCCGCTCAGCGCCACCACCGCGCCCAAGGGAGTGGAGCTGACCAACGAAAACCTGTTGTCGGCAATACGTTCGGTGGTCTGCGCGCTCGATCTGCCGACCGACGGCTTGCGCAACCTGGTGCTGCTGCCGCTCGCCCATGCCAGCGGTTGCGTCGACCAGCTGTTGCCGACCTTGGCGGTCGGCGGCACCGTGGTGCTGGCCAGGGACGGCCGCGGACTCGCGGAAGCCATTGTGGCCGAACGGATCGACATGATGTCGGCGACGCCGCGGATCTTCGCCCGCCTGCTGCCCCAACTGGCCGCGCTGCGTGACGACGGTGTGCGCACCGAGGGCATCGGCCGGATCAGCAAGGCCGGACATCGGGGCGAACGGGCCGCGGCCCCGGCAACTCCCGCGGACCTGGCCGCCGAACTGCGCGGGATGTTCCCGGCGGCCCGGCAGTGGTCGATCTGGGGCGCCACCGAGACCAGCGGTATCGGCCTCGCCGTCGACGATGCCGAACCGGTCGCCGATGCCGACGCCGTGCTCGGATTCCCGTTCGGCGGTACGGAATTGGCGCTCTGCGGGCCACAGGCGCAGGCGGGGCACGGCGAACTGCTGTGCCGCGGCCCGAACGTCTCCCCGCGCTACTGGAACGACCCGACCACCACCGCGGCCCGCTTCACCGGAACCTGGTTCCACACCGGCGATCAGGTCACCATCGATGCCGACGGCCTGGTGCGCCGTGGCCCGATTCAGACCGAATGATCCTGCGTCACTCCAGCATCCGCTCGCGCAGCCGGGCACGCAGGTCCGGGGTGATCCCGGCGTTCGTCAGATAGGTGTCCACGTCACCGTGCAACTCGTGCATCGATGCGGTAGCGGTGCTGAGGTATTCCTCGCGCACTCCCAGCAGGTCAATCGACAGTTCTTCGCCGCCGAGCAGTTTCGTCGTCATCATGGCACGAAGTGCCGGGACGGCGCCGTTGCTCGCCAAATAGTCGGCCTTTACCTCGGTCTCGGTCACGCCGACCGCGCGCAGCAGCGTGGCGATGGCCCAGCCGGTGCGGTCCTTGCCCGCCGCGCAGTGCACCAGCACCGCGCCTTCGCCCTGCGCGATCGATTGCGCGAGCGCGGTGATCGCGGCGTGCGCCTCGGGCAGCGCGGGGAACATCCGGTAGACCTCGAGCATGTGCGTGAACGCGCCCTGGGCGTCGGTGTGGTGCGGCGGCGCCTCGGCCATCCGGGCGTCGAACGGCGTGACGTTCACCCGGACACCCTCGGGCACCCGGTCGTGGCCGATGTGGTCGATCTCGCGCTCGCCGCGCAGGTCGTGCACGTCGCTGACGCGCAGTTCGCGCAGCGCGGCCAGGCCCGCCTCGTCGAGCCCGGTCAGCTGCGCCGAGCGCAGCAGCACGCCGGGGCGGATCTGGGCGCCGTCGACGGTGCGGAGTCCGCCGAGGTCGCGGAAGTTGAAGGTGCCGGAGATGAGGTACTGGTCGGCTGGCGGCGAGAGAGTCACCGATCCAGGCTATCCGGCCGTCGGCGTCGAGCGGGTGTCGTTCACGGATCGAACGGCACACCGGTAGGTGACCGATTTGCGCGGTTCAGCTGTGTGATCCGCCACAGGATTCGGGGCGCGTTCCAGCCCGCCCGTAGAGTGAACAACGGTCTGCTTTTCGGCCGGGCAGGGCTGAGAGTGACCTCGAGGGAGGGAAATCCGGGCAGGGCGGAGTGGTACCCCCACTATTCCGTTTGGGTAACAAAACATTCTTTCAGTCTGGAATTACCCACTGAACCTGTTCTCAAACCCCGGAAACCCTCTACCATTGATGAACGTTGGACCGGGCAGCCTGGGGTTTCCAGCGAATTGCCCGCCATGTTCGACGAGTCGCGCCGACGAGGGTGCGCGAGATCTTTTCGCCGAGGGAGTCGTCGTTGAGCGTACGAGGAGACACCGCAGTGGTTCGGCTGCGGCCGACCATCTGCGAGGCCGTCGAAAAGGCGGCCGCGTCACTAGACCACGGAGGTGTGCGCGCACTGCGGGTGCTACTGCATGCCGGCGTCAGCGCGTACTGGCCTTTGGTCAAGGCCGCACCGGCCAAGCAGGTGCAGGCCTACGAGGCGACATTGCAGACCCTGCGTCGGCGTTGGGCAGCGCAGACCGACTGCATCGCC
This sequence comes from Nocardia sp. NPDC046473, assembly GCF_040645995.1. Classification (NCBI taxonomy): domain Bacteria; kingdom Bacillati; phylum Actinomycetota; class Actinomycetes; order Mycobacteriales; family Nocardiaceae; genus Nocardia; species Nocardia sp. NPDC046473. The sequence continues at coordinate 400,022 of NZ_JBEYZJ010000003.1, read as the reverse complement.
GACCCGACCGCGACCGCGGCCTACCGGGAGATGGATACCGAGGTTGCCGCGTTCCTGCAGCTCTGCGCCGATCGTTCGGGCGCGCAGTGGCTGGAACCGGTGGACGCTATCGCCGCCTACGCCGTCTCGGTGCTGCAAGGCACCGTGTTGCGCTGGCTTGCCGATTGCAATGACGAGACAATGCTGGTGGTGCTCGACGATCTGGTGAGCAGCTTGGCGACCAGGGCCGCCGAGGTATAGCGGCCCACTGAGTGCGATGACCTCGGGAAATGGGAAACTCGCAAATGCTGGACGTTTGACCAGTTTGGTGGTTGAGTAGGTCCGTGAGCGAGCGCAGCGAGCGAACCGACAACACAGCGCCTTCGGGCACGACGGAGCCGAGCGTTAGCGAGGCGGAGTCGTGAGCGAGACGTCTCCTATCGCGGGGCTGCACGCGGCCACCGCCGAACTCGACCCGCCGCTGGCCGCCCTCGACCTGACCGCATTGCGTGCGAACGCCGCCGACCTGGTGCGCCGCGCGAACGGTGTCCCGGTGCGGGTCGCCAGCAAATCCGTGCGCTGTCGCGCCATCCTCGAAGAAGTGCTCGGCGATGAGCTCACCGCCTCGGGCGGCTTCGCGGGCATCATGTCCTACTCCCTGGCCGAGGCCATCTGGCTGGCCCGTCGCGGCGCCCGCGACATTCTGCTCGGCTACCCGACTGTCGACCGTGCCGCGCTGGCCGAACTCGCCGCCGACGAGACACTGCTCCGCTCCATCACGCTGATGATCGACGATGTCGCCCAGCTGGACCTCATCCGCGCCGCCATCGGCACCGACCGGGTGCGCCCGCGGGTCTGCCTGGATGTCGACGCCTCGCTGCGGATCGGTCCGATCCACCTCGGCGTCCGCCGCTCTCCAATTCGCACACCAGAACAGGCGGCCACCCTGGCCGGCGCGGCATTGCGCCGCAAGTTCGAGGTGGTCGGCGTGATGACCTACGAGGCGCAGATCGCGGGAATGCCGGACAGCAATGTCGCGCTGCGCCTGATGAAGCGGGCCTCTGCGGTGGAAATCACCAAGCGCCGCAAGCGCGTTCTCGACGCCGTGCGTTCGGTGACCGGCAAGCTGGAGATCGTCAACAGCGGCGGCACCGGTTCGATCGAGGTCAGCATCGCGGACCCGGACGTCACCGAGGTAACCGCGGGCTCCGGCCTGTACGTGCCGACACTGTTCGACCACTACCGTTCCTTCACGCCGAGGCCGGCACTGTTTTTCGCCACCTCGGTCCTGCGCCGCCCAACCCCTTCCATCGCAACGGTTTTCGCGGGCGGTTATATCGCCTCCGGCCCGACCGGCCCCTCTCGTGTGCCGAAGCCGGTGTGGCCCACCGGATTACGTCTTATCGGCACCGAGGGCACCGGTGAGGTGCAGACGCCGTTGACCGGCGCGGCAGAATTGCGCATCGGCGACCGAGTGTGGTTCCGCCACGCCAAGGCGGGCGAACTGTGCGAGCGTTTCGACAAGGTGCACCTGGTCGACTCGGACGGCACCCGAACAACGGTCCCCACCTACCGCGGCGAGGGAAACTGCTTCGGCTGAGCGCGATTCGTCAGAGCCGCAGGAACCCGGCCAGGTCGGGCATCTCGTCCGGGGACGGCGGCAGGTACTCGCTCAGCAGGGGTGAGCGGATGATGATCGCTTTCCACATCGCGCGGCAGAGGGCGGCGTGGAGCAGGGCGCGGGACAACAGGAACGGCATGCCGTAGGGGGCGTCGGCGGGGCTGGATGTGGTCATCGAGAGCAGCACCACGGCTGCCTCCCTGCCGCGGAATCGGTCCGGGGTGCCGACGAGGACGTCCTCGATCCTGGCTCGGGCGAGGAGGGTTCGGATCCGGCCGACCTGGGCGGCGTAGGGCGCGACCACGAAGATGTCGTGGGGATGCAGTCGTCGGGTTGTCGCGCCGATGGTCCAGTTCATGGTGAGTAGCGTGCGCACGCGGCGGACTACCTCGCGCGCCTCGGCCGCGGATTCGGTGGCATTGCCGTGGTGGGGGACCAGGACGGTGCTCACGCCAGGGGCTTCGCCATCGAGTTCCCTTGCCAGGGTGACGGTTTCGTTGGCGCGTAGGCGTCCGTCGTAGTACAGGCGGGAGATCGGGTCACACACCCGCGGATGCATCCGCCAGGTGCGATCCAGGAAGTAGCCGCGTTCGCCGGGCAGCGTGTGCCGTCCCTCGGCGAGCCAGCCGAGCACCGATTCGCCGACCGGCTCCGGGTGTGCGCTGTGGGTGGCCGGTGGCACGGGATCGCCGAGCAGCAACAGGTTTCGCGCGCTGACCCCGACCGCGACGGCATCGGCGAGCGGGAAGCGCCCCGCATCCGCGATCACCAGCAGATCGAGCCCTTCGCGCGACACCATCTCTTCGTTCGCGAAATCCGTTGGGGTGCCGCCGAGTACGCAGCCGCTGATGGCGTTGTCCAGGAAGCGCGCGTACCGCGAGGCATCGATGACGACCCATTCCGGCCCCACCGACTCGACGTCCTTCTTCGCGACGAGTTCCGGCAGCACGCCGACCCGCACGACCGCGTCCAGCAGGTTCTCCACGGTCGAATGTGTCTGTCCGACAATGCCGATCCGCCATTTGTGCCGAGTGACGAGGCGTTCCAGCACCCGGGCGGCGGTGGAGGTCTTGCCGGTGCCCGACGGCCCCTGCACCGCGAGGTAGGAGTTGTCGAGTTCGCGCATCGCGGCGGTGATCGCGGCGGCATGATCGCCGTGCACCTCGGGCAGCGCGGCCCCGGTGCGCAGCCGGGGCGGGCGGCGGGCGAGCAGGTCGAACACGGCGCCCGCCGGAATCTCCGGGAGCGCGACAAGCAGTTGCTGGGCGGCGAATTCGACTGCGGTTTCGGCGTTCCAGTCCCAGGCGGGTAGGCCGGGGGCGATTGCGGTCGGTAGCTCGTCGTAGGGCTCGCAGCCGTCCGGCAGCAGTTCTTCCAGGCGAACCGCGTCGTCGAATTCGGCGTCCACCGAGCAGCCGAGCACGGTGGCGACGGCGGTGGCGCGGCGTCCGACGGCGGTGACCATTCCGGCGGCCGCGGGCCGGTCGTAGAAGGTGTAGACCGTGGCGCCGGGCGTCAGGACCGTGGCCGGTCCCGGCCCGCCCGCACTCCAGCTCGAACCGATCCGGCCGGTCAGCGTGAGGTAGCGGCGCATGGTCGGCCGGTCCGGACTGCGATGCCACTTGGTGTCGACGGTGCCCCACTCGGCGACCAGCACCCCTGGCGCGTCGGCCCATTCGTCGACCGGATGGCTGAGCCGATCGACGTGCGCCCACCACAGCGGTTGCCGCTCGCGCCGGTGATAGCCGAGCGCCGCGGCCATCATCGCGGCGACGTGCCGCGGTTCGTCTTGCGCCGCCGCGTATTCGGCGAGCGCCGCCTCGAACGAGGACGGCCGCGAGGGCGGTATCGGCTCCAATTCGTCGGGACCGGCCACCTGACACCACGACCCGGCCCGCTCCAGCGTGCTCGCCTGCGGATCGATCCGCTGCTCGGCGGCCCGGTCCAACAGCCAGTCCCGTAGCCGCAGCACGGTCAGGCAATCCCGCTCGGCGGCGGGCGAATGCGCCGCGCCGGGCAGCAGCCGCGCCAGCCTGCTCAACCGGTAGGAACGTTCACCGACGATCAGCGCGTTGCGCACGATCGGATACAGATCGACGAGCACACCGTCACACAGCAACTCGTCCACGATCTCTTCGCCGACACCGGTGCTGCCGGTGCAGTGCAGCAGCGCGCTGCGCACCGCGGAGGTGTAGTGGTAGATGTGCATGTCCGGATACATCCGCCGCCGCTGCGCGAGATAGTCGAGCACTTCCTCCAGCGCCCGCCGCTGCCCGGCCGCCTCGCTGCCCGGCTCGCCGGCGCTGCCGAACGGTCCGCGGAAGGTCAGGTGCACGGTGCCGGGACCGCCGACGTCCACGGCCAGCGGTGTGCGCCCACCACCCTCGACGGTGAGCGAGAGGTCGCCGGGCGAGGGCGGCGGTAGTGCGCCGAGCGCGATCGGATCGATCAGGCTGTGTGTCGGCAGGCCGGAATCCTCCCGGCGCAGCTGGATTTCGGCTTGGCGGCGCAGCGCGGTGAAGGTGCGCGGCGGCACGCCACGCACGGTGCTCTCGGTGCTGACCAGCCGGTCGATGGTGCTTACGCCCGCCTCGCGCAGCCGGGCCCTGGTCGTGGTCGGCATGCCGGCGACGAGCAGCAGATCCCGCGCGGTCGCCGCGGCCGTCGTGCAGGTTCCGCATCGTCCGCAGGCGAGATACCGGGGATCACCCCACTGCACGGGTAGCAGCTCGCTCAGCTTCTCGTCCAGGATGTGTTCGACTCTGCGCCTGCGGGACCGATACACCGGGATCTGATCGCTCAGCGCGTAGGCGGTGTTGTCCTCGCCGAGATGCAGCCGGATCAGCGGGCCGGTCAGCGATCCGCTGTTGTCCACCGCGTCGGCGCAGGCGGCGAGTTCCAGTGCGGTGCCGACCCGGTCGGCTTTGCTGTGCGCGGTGCCGTGCACGGTGTAGCGCACTCGATGACCCGCTCGAACCAGGAAATCGCAGGAACAATCGAAGGCGCCGTCGAAGAAGGTGGCGCCGTGGATCACGTGCACGCCGGCCCGCAACGCCGCGATGGTCTCCGCGTGCGCGGCCGTCAACGCGGCGATCAGCGTCTCCGGACTGTCCGACTTGTGCTGCGGGCGTTGGATCTCCACCATCGAGCTGCCGAACCGGTCGCGGAAGTCGCTGAGCCTGCGGTCGCGCGAGTCGTCGAACCAGGTGCGAGGCTCGGGCGCCCATTCGGCGGCGGTTTCCGGATCGGCCGCGACGGTGCCGAGTTCGGTGTCGAGGGCGCGGAGCAGCGCGAATTCACAGCGCGCCGCGCGCACGAGGTCGACGGCGGAGCAGACGACACGATCACCGAACACGAACAAACGCGGCCCTCCTGTGTCTTGCGGGACACCCGCACCCGGTCGGCGACGATGAACGGGCTGCGCAATTGTCGCCCATCGACGCCTCGGGTCGCTGCGGGACACCCGCACCCGGTCGGCATCGATGAGCAGGCTGCGCCATTGTCGCTCATCACGTCTCGAGTTTTCGCGGGACACCCGCTGCCGTCGGCACTAATTACGCACGGACGGCAACACTCTAGCTAGCACGCTTGATCTCGGCGGACCCTGCCCGGTCTCAGGAGCGCGGCTTACGCCGCTCCGGCCGCTTCGCCGGCGCGCCCTCGCGGCGCGGGCCGCGGGTGAACGAGCGCTGTCCCGGCGGACCCTGATCGGGCGTCAGCTGGATGAGGACGCCACTGATCCTGGTGCGACGCAACGCTTCCAGGGTCTCCGGGGGTAGGTCGGCGGGCAGCTCGACCAGGCTGTGGTCGGGGCGGATGCTGATGTGCCCGAAGTCGCTGCGGCGCAGGCCACCCTCGTTGGCGATGGCGCCGACGATCGCCCCCGGCACCACGCGGTGCCGCTTGCCGACGCTGATCCGGTAGGTCGCCAGCTCGGTGCCGTTGGCCCGACTGTGCTGACCGAAACCGGACCGATCGTCGTCACCTTCGAAGCGGCGCGGGCGATCCGGGCGTTCCCGGCGCTCGCGCACCGGCTCCGGCGGTTCGGGCTGCATCAGGAAGTTGTCGCCGTCGCGCGACAGCACGGCCAGCGCCGCCGCGATGTCGACGAGCGGAATGTCGTGCTCGCGTTCGTAATCCTCGATGAGCCTGCGGAACAGCGCCAGGTTCGACGAAGTCAGGCTCTCGGTGATGTTGTCGCCGAACTTGGCGACCCGCTGCGCGTTGACGTCGTCGACGCTGGGCAGCTGCATCTCTTCCAGCGGATGCCTGGTGGCCCGCTCGATCGACTTGAGCAGGTGGCGTTCGCGCGGCGCGACGAACAGCAGCGCCTCACCGCTGCGCCCGGCCCGGCCGGTGCGGCCGATGCGGTGCACGTAGGACTCGGTGTCGTGCGGGATGTCGTAGTTGACCACGTGCGAGATGCGGTCCACGTCCAGGCCGCGCGCGGCGACGTCGGTGGCGACCAGGATGTCCAGCGAACCGGACTTGAGCTGTCCGATAGTGCGCTCACGCTGGTTCTGCGCGATGTCGCCGTTGATCGCGGCCGCGGAAAAGCCCCTGGCGCGCAGCTTTTCGGCGAGCTCCTCGGTGGCCTGCTTGGTGCGCACGAAGATGATCATCGCCTCGAACGACTCGACCTCGAGCACCCTGGTCAGCGCGTCCAGCTTGCGCTGATGCGAGACCTGCACCCAGCGCTGGGTGATGTTGGTCGCGGTGGAGGTCTTCGACTTGACGGTGATCTCGACCGGATTGTTCAGGTACTGCTTGGAGATCTTGCGGATGGCCGCGGGCATGGTCGCGGAGAACAGCGCGACCTGCTTGGTGGACGGCGTGTCCTTGAGGATGCGCTCGACGTCCTCCTGGAAGCCCATCTTCAGCATCTCGTCGGCCTCGTCCAGCACCAGATACTTCAGCTGCGACAGGTCGAGCGTGCCCTTCTCCAGGTGATCGATCACCCGGCCGGGCGTGCCGACCACCACGTGCGCGCCGCGGCGCAGGCCGGACAGCTGCACACCGTAGGCCTGGCCGCCGTAGATCGGCAGCACATGCAACCCGGGGATGTGCGTGGCGTAGCGGCCGAACGCCTCGGCCACCTGGATCGCGAGCTCGCGGGTCGGCGCGAGCACCAGGGCCTGCGGGAGTTTGCCGGCGGTTTCGAGACCCATCAGGATCGGGATCGCGAACGCTGCGGTCTTGCCGGTGCCGGTCTGCGCGAGGCCGACCACATCGGCGCCGCTGAGCAGTGGTGGAATCGTCGCAGCCTGGATCGGTGACGGCGACTCATAGCCCACATCGGCGATGGCCGCGAGAATGCGGTCATCGATCCCGAGATCGGCGAAGGTCGGGCCGTCGTTGTCCCTGTCGTTGTCGCCAGGAACGCTGTCGACCTGATTGGTACTCATTGACCAGGAGTTTACTGCCTCGTGCTGGCCTGCCCGGCCACCGCCCCAATACGGTGAGACGTATGCAACTGGATAGCTCCGAAACGAATCAGACCCCAGGCCCGAACCAGCTGGACGTGGCGGTCGTCCAGTTCGCCCCCGGCACCGATCCCTCGGCCAACCTTTCCGCACTGCGCGAGCACGTGCGCGCGGCCCGCGATCGGGGCGCGCGAGTGGTGGTCGCGCCGGAATACTCGATGTTTGCCGTCACTCGGCTCGATGAGCGTGTCGTGGCCGTCGCCGAACCGCTGACCGGGCCGTTCGTCACCGGACTCGGTGAGATCGCCCGCGAATTCGGCGTGCATCTGGTCGCCGGAATGGTGGAGCAGGTGGCGCCGGGCGGTAGCCGGATCCGCAACACGCTCGTGGTGCTCGGGCCCGACGGAACGCTCGTCACGAAGTATCGGAAGGTGCACCTCTACGACGCCTTCGGCTTCGTCGAATCGGAGGTGGTCGAGCCGGGCGCGATCGAGGCGCCGGCCGTCTTCGGTGTGGCGGACGTGACATTCGGCTTGCAGACCTGTTTCGATCTGCGCTTCCCGGAAGGCATCCGCCGGGTGGCCACCGCGGGCGCCCAGGTGCTGGTGCTGCCCGCCCAGTGGATACCCGGTCCGGCCAAGGTCGATCAGTGGACGACGTTGCTGCGTGCCCGGGCCATCGAGAACACCGTTTACGTTGCCGCTGCCGATCAGGCCGCGCCACGCGGTGCGGGCGCGTCGATGATCATCGATCCGACCGGTGCGGTGCTCGCCGAACTCGGCGACGAAGCGGGCGTGTTGACCGCCGGCATCGACCTTGTCCATCTGGCCGAGGTCCGTACTACTAATCCGAGCCTCGAGTTACGGCGATTCGCGATCGCCCAGCGGAACTGACTCGGTTTCGCGAGGCGGGCTGCTGGTCGGGGCGGTGCAGTATCGCTCAGTGATCCGCTGAGTGGCGACGGATCGGCCGCAGTATCGCGAAGCGGCGGTGGTCGGGCGGCGGGTGGGCGTAGCGTTTTGCTGGATGATCTACACAGATCGGACATCGGCCGGTCGCGCGCTCGCTACGCATCTGGAGGACTTGCGCGCGGCATATCCGTTGCTGCTCGGTCTGCCGCGCGGCGGGGTTCCGGTGGCCGCCGGGGTGCGCGAGATCATCGGTGGTGACCTCGACATCCTGCTGGTCCGCAAGCTCGGTGTGCCGTGGCAGCCGGAGTTGGCGATGGGTGCCATCGGCGAGGACGGGGTGCGGGTGCTCAACTCGGATGTGTTGTCACACATCGGGATAACCGCGCAGGAGTTCACCGCGATCGAGGACAGCGAGCGGGTGGAACTGGATCGGCGCCGGACGGTGTGGCGCGGCGAGGCGAAACCGATTCCGTTGGACGGGCGCACCGTGGTGATCGTCGACGACGGTATGGCAACCGGCGCGACCGTGCTGGTCGCCTGCCGCGTCGCCCGCCTGCATCAGCCTGCCCAGATCGTGGTGGCCATCCCGGTCTCTTCGGCGGAGGCCTTGCGCAGAGTCGCTGCGGAAGCGGATCAGGTTGTGTGCCCGCTGGTCCCGCGAACTCTCGGCGGCGTCGGCACCGCCTACGAGGACTTCCACCAACTAGCTGACGAAGAAGTGACCACCCTCCTCGCTTGACCTCGCCACGCACGACTTCTGCTGGTGAATTTCACCAGCGGTCGGCGTAGGCGCTGGCCCGTTCGGCCGCGGTGACCATCGGGCGCAGCTGGGCGATGAAACCGTGCGCGGTTACCGGAACGATGTCGACGTCGGTGCCGGTGCGCACCGAGTAGCGACCGTCGTCGACCACATCGATCCAGCAGAGCACCCCGAACGGACGCAGTTCACCCTCGCCGCGCCTGGCGGACACCACGATCTGACCGATGCCGTCACGCGGCTGCCGCAGCATTCTGCGGATGCGGCTTGGCACCGTCGGCCCCGCGACCGGAACGGTGACCAGGTCGCGGCTGTCCTCGCCGACCCGGGTCAGCGGCGCGGTCAGTCGTGGCGTGGTGCCCGGCGTCCGCTCCGGCAGCATCGAAACGACCCGGGCGGTCAGGCTTTTCACACTGCCGACGAACAGCCGGATATCACCGCCGCGGTCCGCGGTCGCGCCGGGTCGCTGCGCGGCCACCACCGCGACATTGCCCGCCGCGGCGCCGAGCACCCGCACCGGCCGGACCGCGTCCGAGCCCGGCGCGCCGTCGCGTTCGCCGAACACCTCGATCCGCAGTTCCGGCGCGCCGAGCACGCGAAGCGCCGCTTCTAGGTCGGCGTCGAGCACCCGATCGCACCAACTCTGCAATGCCGGTAGTTGGGTGTCGCGCTCAGCGGTGTCGCGCGCGGACAAACGGACGGCCAGCGGATACGGAATCCGGTCGCCGTCGGTGCGCGCCCAGGCCAGCGCGAACTGGTCCGGCGTCAGCGTCCAATTCACTCCAGCTCGGTCCACTCGCCGAGCACCGGCGGCGTGGTCGGATCGATGGCGCCGATCAGCTCGCCGTTGTCGTCGGACGGTTCGAGATAGGTCGGGAGGTCATCGAAGTGGAAGTCGTCCTCGTCCTCCTCGTCGAAGCGCGCGGCGCGTGCGCTCGCGTTGGCGGCGTTCGCGGCGACGCTGGATCCTTGGCGGGGTGCGTCACCCGCGACCATCGCCCCACCCATCAGGCCGCCCATCGCGCCCGCGCCGAGACCACTGACCGCGTCGCTGCTGCTGTTACTACTACTGCCGCGTCGCTCGTCGCGCTTGCGCGGCTCGTCGGCGTTCGAGCTCGCAGTGCCCGGTGTGGTCGGGACAACGACCTGTTGAGCCGACGCGGCGGTGGTGCTCGGTGTCGCAGCCGCAGTGGCGGCGGGCGCGGTGTGCAGCCTGGTCGCGGCCGGTGCCAAGGACAGCGGCGTATCCGTTGCGGCCGCTGTGACTCGGGGTGCGGCAGGTGCGGCGGGACTTCCCGCGCCCGCATCGGTAGCTCCACTGGCGGCGGCAACCGTCGCTGCCGGTGTGGTTTCGTCTTGCTGCTGTTCGGACGCGACCTGCTCCTCGACCGGCGCCTCCGCGGCCGGTGCGTCGGCGGGTTGCGCCGCGAGTGACGAGGTGTTCAGTGGAACCTGTTGCGCGACAGGAGTTCCCGCATCGACGCCGGACCCGGTCACCTTGCTGACCGGTGCACCGCTCGGCGTGGTCGGCGCGTCACCGAACTGCTCGTCCAGGAATGCGGGCACGTCGGTGCCGGTCGGGATGAACACGCCGGTGTAGATGTCGTTCATCGAGCGCACGATGTCCTGACGCGTGTGCTCGGTCGTCTTCTGGTCGGCGACATTGCTGGTGGCCTGCGTCGGATCTAGCAGCGCCGCACCCAGATCGGGTGTCTTCCCGGACGGCGCGGACACCGCGGCCCGCAAGGCCTCCGCCGCGTCGCCCGCCTGACCTAACCGCTGCGAGACGACGGCCAGCACGTCGGCGAGGTCCTGCCCGGTCTGCTCGAATCCCTGTACGGCTTCGGCAGCGCGTTGGGCCGCACTGCCGCGCCAGCCATCGGCGATGGCCGCGCGAATCTCGATGTGCGCCTGCGAGACCGCGTCGGCCAGCCCGGCCGCTGCGGCACCCCAGGCCTGCTGCCCGCCGGTGAGCACGGCGGGCTTCATCAGCTGAACCTTCTCGTGGATCTCCTGATGGGTGAGGTTGTCGAAGACCTCGACGGTCGGCGCGTACGGCGGGTCGTTGCGCCTGCTGAGCGTGCGCTCGGGCGTGTGCGGCAACTTACGCATGGGCTGCTCCCTCCGCGTCGAGTCGGCCGACGGCCGAGGCGAGCACATGGTCGGCGCGATGGTAGGCCGCGCCGGCGGCCCGGAAGGTCAGCGCGAGTTCCCTGGCGGCTTCGGCGTATTCCCACAATCGGGTGAGCGCTGCGTGCGCCTTCGTCTCGAAGCCGGCGCGCAGCGCGTCGCCGGAGGCGAACCCGCCGAACCCGGGCAGCGAGGAGGCCGCGTTGAGCGACCGGATCTGATCCTCGATCTGATTGGCCAGTTGCTCGTAGCGGCGCGCGCATCGTTCGTGCACCCCGCTCGCGACGAGCACGCGGTCGATCCACAGCTCGCCGTCGTTGACCGCGGTGTGTAGCCCCGCGGCACTGACACCGGGCGCCGTGAATTCCGACAGATCCGGGCTTGCGACCCCATTGGCGTTCTCGTTAGATGGCACCTGACGTCCCCCTTCCTCATCTCTGAGCGAGGCTCAGCTCACGGGCGCCGTGCCAACCCCACGACGACACCCTGCATCCAGTCCGCGATGTCGGCAGCGACTCGCGCGTGCACCGGCTCGTGCAGCAGATCATGCCCGGCATCGGCGTACTCGCGTAAATCTACCGATTCGTGGCGCTGAGTCCATACCCTGACCGCATCAATCGGCGCTCGCCGATCCTCGACGCCGTGCACCGCGAGGATCGGAAGGTTGCGCGGCAGCGGTGTTCCCAGCGCGCCGGGCGTGCCCCCACCGAGCGCCCGCTTCGACACTCCGGACAGCACCAGGCCGCGCACCGCGTCGGCCGCAACGGCGGGCCGCAGCGGGTAGGCGCGCTCCAAAGCGCTGGTATCCGCGGCCGCCGCGCCTCTTTCCGGCTCCGCGGCGCCGAATAGACCGAGCACAGTGACCGCGCCGAGCGAATGGCCCATCAGGACCAGCGGCGGTGCCGGCGCCGTGGCGCGCACGAGGTCGAACAGCCGCGCCGCGTCCGCCACCAACTCCACCAGCGTGCCGGGGTTGCCGTGATCGCCCTCGCTGAGTCCCTGTCCCGAGGTGTCGAGCGCCCACGTTTCGATGCCCGCGGCCTTCAGCGTCCTGGCGAATCGGTGGTAGTGGCCGCTGTGCTGACCTATTCCGGGCAGCAGCAGTATTGTCGCAACGCTGTTTTCGATCGGCCACCGCCGATAATGCATCCGGCCGCGCTCGCCGTCGAAAAATGGCATCCCCTGATCTTGCCAAAGATTTTGTCGCTCATGGGACTTCACGATGTATCCGGCCGCCGTCGCGCGTCTTCGCCCCGGCCAGGCACGGTGTGAGAACGGACCTCTTCTGTTCAGGTGGCTAGACTCCCAGCCGATTGCTCTACCGGCTTGCAGAGACCGAGGTGCCCGTTGAGAAGACTCCGTCGCCCAGGCTCCGTGCTGTGGCCCGCCGCCCTGATCGCCTTGGCGTGCACCGCGCCGGCCGCCACCGCGGACCCGCTCGCCGCGCAGCCGGTCGCCGCATGCGCGCCCGCGCTCGCCGCGACCGCGGTACCCGCCGGAGTACCGATGCTCGACTGGTCGGAGAACGTCGGTTACGACGTCGCCGGCAACCTGTGGGTCTCGCGGGTGTACCGCAATGTGGTGCAGCGCTATGACCGTTCCGGTGCGCTGACCGCGACCGTTCCGGTCGACTTCCCCGGTGCCGTGCGCAGTGGCCCGGATGGCTTGCTCTATGTCGTCTACGGGGACACGCCGACCAGCCTGGTCAGTCCCGGCGGCGTGGTCCGTTTCGACCCGACAGCGGCCGACCCGAAGCCCGAGGTCTTCGTCTCCGGGGTGCGAACCATGCCCAACGGCGCCGCGTTCGACGCGGACGGCAACCTCTACCTCGGTGCGTCGTTGTCCGGCGTGATCCGGGTCCGCCCGGACGGCACCATCGACACGGCGTGGACCGACCAGGCTCCCAAGGGAAGTGCGAACGGTGTCGTCGTGCGCGACCGCGTGCTCTACGTCACCTCCAACGGCGGCCCGCTCGGCCGGATTCTGCGCGTCCCGATCGATGCTCCCGGCGCCGCCTCTGTTGTCGCGGACATCGCTTCACCGTTGCCCGGTATTCCGGACTTCACCGATGATCTCCTCGTCGATTCGTCCGGAATCCTTTATGTGACCACAGTTTTCGGCCAACTCGTCCGCGTCGATCCGGCTACCGGCGCTGCCTGCGCCGTGCTGAGCGGTGAGCCGTTGACCTCGGTCGTCGCCATGCCGGGGCAGCCCGATCAGCTGATCGCGGGTACCGAGAACGGTGCGGTCCTGCGAATTCAGTTGCCGCGCTGAGCGTCAGCTGGAAGCGGGCCGCCGATAGCGCGGTCGATGCGCGCGGCCACCGTGCGCAGCTGTCGGAACAGCTCCGGCGGTTCGTGCACCTCGAAATCGACGCCGAGGGCAATCAGCCGGTGCGCCAACCATTCCGGGGAGTCGTCGCGGTGGGTGTCGAGGCGACAGGTGTTCTCGTCGATTGCGATGACGTCGCCCGGTTCGTCGCCCAGTCGACCGGTGATCCGTCTCGCGGGCGCGTGAATGGTGACCGAGAGGCGGAAAGTCGGCGTGCCCCAGTTGGTTCGGTGCCCGGCCACATATGCGGCGGGATCGGCGGCGGGTAGTTCGCGCGGCCTGAACCGGGCGGCGGTCGGCTGTGGTCGCTCGATGCGATCGACCCGGTAGATGCGCCAGTCATTGCGATCGACGTCGAAGCCGACGAGGTACCAGCGATGCCGCGATGGAACGAGTCCGGCCGGTTCGGCATGTCGTCGCGATTCCGCGCCACCGCCATCGCGATACGTGAAACGCACACGCTCCCTGTTGGTTACGGCAGCGGCCAGCGCCGTCAGCACCTCCGGATCCACCAGCGGACCGGTGTCGGTGGGCAGCGCCAGCGCGGTGCCGAGCACGCGCACCCTGCGGCGCAGCTTCGTCGGCAGCACTTGCTCCAGCTTGGTGAGCGCGCGCACCGACGCCTCCTCGATGCCCGCGACCGCATATCCCGCGGCGGCCCGTAGACCCACCGCGATGGCGACCGCCTCGTCGTCCTCGACCAGCAGCGGCGGCAGCGCCGACCCGGCCACCAGGCGATAGCCGCCCGCCGCGCCCATCGTCGCGTCCACCGGATAGCCCAGCTCACGCAGCCGGTCGATATCGCGGCGTACCGTGCGATCGGTGACACCGAGCCGTTCGGCCAGTTCGCTGCCCGGCCATTCGCGCGGGGTCTGCAACAGCGACAGCAGGCGCAGCAACCGAGCGGGTGTGTCGTTCATGAATTCGAGGATTCCAGAAAACTAGGACATAGCTGGTCCTAGATCACTCCTAACGTGGTGCACAGATCGCCAGAACAACCGCAAGGAGCAGCACCGATGACCGACAATCGCACCGCAATTCGCCCGTTCCGCATCGACATCGCGCAGGCCGACCTGGACGACCTGAACGACCGGTTGCGCCGCACCCGCTGGTCGGCGCAGCTGCCCGGTTCGGGTCGGGACCGCGGCGTACCGGTCGCTTACCTGCAAGAGCTCGCCGACTACTGGCGGACCGAATTCGACTGGCGCGCACAGGAAGCCGCATTGAACGAGTTTCCGCAGTTCAGCACCGAAATCGACGGCCTCGACGTGCATTTCGTGCACGTGCGCTCGCCCGAGCCGGACGCGGTGCCGCTGATCCTGACCCACGGCTGGCCGAACACCTTCGTCGAATTCAGCAAAACCATTGGCCTGCTCAGCGATCCGCGTAAGCACGGCCTCGACCCGGCGCAGGCCTTCCATGTCGTGGTGCCGTCGGTGCCCGGCTTCGCGTTCTCGGAGGGACCGCACGAAGTGGGGATGACGCCGGGCCGGGTGGCCGGGATGTGGCTCGAGCTGATGACTCGGCTCGGCTACCGGCGATTCGGGGCCCAGGGCGGCGATCTCGGCGCCTACGTCGCGCCCGAGCTGGCGATCGCGGCGCCGGATCGGGTGATCGGCGTGCACATCGACGGCGGCATCGGCATGCCGACCGCGGCCGACGTGCCGACCATGAACCCGGACGAGCGCGCCGAATGGGATCTGATGCAGAAGTGGATGACCGGTGTGAACCACCACGTCCTGTTGCACGCCGCGCCGCAGACCTTCGCGCATGCCTGGACCGACTCGCCGGTCGGCCTGCTCGGCTGGCTGATACACAAGTTCAACGAATTCGCGCCGCTCGCCGACCGGGCCGAGGACGTCATCGACCGAGATCACCTGCTCACGAACATCAGCCTGTACTGGTTCACCAATACGGCGGCCAGCTCATCCTGGCCGATGTACAACGGCCTCGGCGACAACGGTTTTGCCTGGCCCAAGGGGCAAAAGCTGGTGCCGACCGGCGTTTACGGCGGCGGTTCCGCGCTGATGCTGCGACTTGCCCAGCGCGACAACGACATCGCGCACTGGCCGGAGGGCAACACCGGCAATCACTTCGTCCCGATGGAACTTCCGGAGATGCACGTCGCCGACATCCGCGCCTTCTTCGCGAAGGTCAGTTGAATCGGACTGTGCGGCACCGTCACCCGTGGCGGTGCCGTCGGGTCAGTTGGCAGGCTTGCTGAACTCGCCGTGCACCGCCGCACCGGCAGGCGCGCTCGGGGTGGTCGGCGTCGGCGGAGCGGGCGGTGCCGGTGCGGGAGCGGCCTCGGGTGCCGGGGGAGCGGGCGCGGGGGCCGGTGCCGGAGCAGCGGGCGCAGGCGCGGGCTGCTGCTCGACGGTCGGCGCGGGCTCCGGGCCGATCTCGGTCCCGTTGGGTCCCGGTGTGACCAGTCCCGGAGCGTTCGTGTTCGACGGCTTCGGCTGGATCACCGGCTGGTCCGGCACCATGAAGGTGCCGACGGTCGGCGTCATCAAGCAGTGCGCGAACGGGTAGTCGATGATGCCCCACATCGAGGCGATCACCGTGCCGGGCCCGCTGTTCACCGTCTTGGACAGCGACGGCAGGCCGTACTCGGTGATGTCGTCGAGCGGGTCGATCCCGCTGGCGCCGTTGTTGATGTTGACCCAGGCCACGACGAGGCCCGAGGCCAGCGGCGTGCCGGTGTGCGCGGGCGTCGCGCTGAAGCGCAGGGTGCCCGGCGCGACATTGAGGTCCTGGCTGTTGCCGACCCCGTCGGTGGTCGCGGCGGCGATGATGGTGGTGACCGGCCCGATGCTGCCGCAGCCGAAAGTGGGTGCGGCGTAGGCGAACGGAGTGAAGGCGCTGGTGACGTGGCGCAGTCCGGCCACGTCGGCGAGCTTGGTGTACTCGGTCAGCGCGCCGACACCCGCCTGCACGGTCGGGTCGGGGCCTGCGGTTTCGGTGAGGTGGGCCAGCCCGGTGTCCAGCGGCGACGGTTCCGGATCGGCGGTAGCCGTACCACCGATGGTCAGCGCCGCGCCGATGCCGAGAGCTGTCACGGCCGATGCGGCGCGTGCGATGGTCCTGCCGTTCACTCGAACTCCTCGATACGCAAAGTCTCGGGGTCCCCAACCCACGTGCAGCAACGTACCAGTTCGTCCGGAATACCGCCCAGGTAGCGCAGACTTGGCCAGGTTTGGGAGACACACCGGCGAGTCTGTTCGCTGAGATCACATATCGAGCCTGTTCACTGGGTCCACATATGAAGGGCCGGAGTGGGACACATTTGCAGGTATACGCGGAGTGAGGATTACCGCGGAGTAGTTTGGACTCGGACGTTACGAGACACAGACGGAGCTGCGTATGAAAATAAGCCTGTCCCCAGACGAAGTCGCGTTCCGCGACGAACTGCGAAACATCTACCGGACCGAGATCCCCGCCGAGATCCGTGAGCGGTTCAAGTATGGCCAGGAGCTGTCCCGCGACGACATCGTCCGCTCGCACAAGGCGCTGAACGACAACGGCCTCGCGGTGCCGAACTGGCCGGTCGAGTGGGGTGGCAAGGACTGGACTCCGCTGCAGCGCCACATCTGGCAGGACGAGATGCAGCTCGCCTCGGTGCCGGACCCGCTGACGTTCAACGCGCAGATGGTCGGCCCGGTGATCGCGCACTTCGGCTCGCAGGAGCTCAAGCAGCGCTTCCTGCCGCCCACCGCCGCGCTCGACATCTGGTGGTGCCAAGGCTTTTCCGAGCCCGACGCGGGCTCGGACCTGGCCTCGCTGCGCACCACCGCGGTCCGCGACGGCGACTCCTACATCGTCAACGGCCAGAAGATCTGGACCACGCTGGCCCAGTACGCGGACTGGATCTTCTGCCTGGTGCGCACCGACCCGACCGCGGCGAAGAAGCAGGCGGGCATCTCGTTCCTGCTGTTCGACGTGAAATCGCCCGGCGTCACCATCCGCCCGATCAAGCTGATCGACGGCGGCTACGAGGTGAACGAGGTGTTCTTCGAGAACGTCCGCGTCCCGGCCGATCAACTGGTCGGCGAGGAGAACATGGGCTGGACCTACGCCAAGTTCTTGCTCGGCAACGAGCGCACCGGCATCACCGGCGTCGGCCGCACCAAGGTGAAGCTCGGCATTGCGAAAGAATATGCGGCGCAGACGAAGTCGGGTGACGGCACGCTGCTTACCGATCCGCTGTTCGCGGCGCGGGTCGCCGAACTGGAGAACGAGTTGCTCGCGCTGGAACTCACCCAGCTGCGCGTGGTCTCGAATTCCTCGGACGGTAAGCCGAATCCGGCGTCCTCGGTGCTGAAGCTGCGCGGCTCGGAGCTGCAGCAGGCCGCCACCGAGCTGCTGGTCGACATCGCGGGCCCGGACATGCTGCCGGTCGGCGCCGGTGAGATCGCCTCGCCCGGTTGGGCGCAGCGCAGCGGCCCGAGCTACCTGAACTACCGCAAGACAACCATCTACGGAGGCTCCAGCGAGGTGCAGCGCACCATCATCGCCTCCACGATCCTCGGATTGTGAGGCGCCGCCATGGATTTCGATCTCACCGATGAACAGGAAATGCTGCGGGACACGGTACGTGACCTGCTCGCCCGCAACTACGACCCCGAGACCAGGCTGAAGGTCACCGACACCGAACTCGGCTGGAGCCGCGAGGTGTGGCAGCAGCTCGCCGAACTCGGTGTGCTCGGACTGACTTTCACCGAGGAGGACGGCGGCGTCGGCGCCGGCCCGGTGGAGACGATGGTCGTGCTGCAGGAGGTGGGGCGCAGGCTGGCGCCGGAGCCGATCCTGGACGCGGTGCTGCTGCCCGGCGCGCTGATCGCCCTCGCGGGCAGCGCCGAACAGCGGCAGCGGGTGCTGCCCGAGGTGGCGGCGGGTAGCAAGCTGCTCGCCTTCGCGCACGGCGAACCCGGCATGCGCTGGCCGTCCGCCGAACTCGCCAGCACTGCTGTGCCGCAAGGTGATTCATACGCGCTGACCGGCGTCAAGAACCCGGTCATGCACGGCGACTGCGCCGACGAGTTGGTGGTCAGCGCGCAGCTGCCCGGCGGCGGCACCGGGCTGTTCCTGGTCGCGGCCGAGGCCACGGGGGTGACCCGCAGGTCCTACCGCACGGTGGACGGACAGCGCGGCGCGCAGCTCGAATTCGAGCAGGCCACCGCCGAACTGCTCAGCGGCGGTGTCGATGCGGCCGAAGCGATCCAGTCGGCGCTGGTGCAGGCGCAGGCGAGCCTGTGCGCGGAATCCGTCGGTGCGATGGCGGAGGCGCTGCGGTTGACCACCGATTATCTGAAGCAGCGCAAGCAGTTCGGGGTCACCCTGTCGAAGTTCCAGGCGCTCACGCATCGGGCGGCCGACATGTACGTCTCGCTGGAACTGGCGCGCAGCATGAGTCTCTACGCCACCGCTGCGGTCGCCGACGACGCGATCGACCCCCAGGTCGCGTCGCGGGCCCGGCTCCAGGTCGGTCGCTCGGCGCGGCACATCGGTCAGGAAGCCATCCAGATGCACGGCGGCATCGGCGTGACCGCGGAGTATCCGGTCAGTCACTACGTGGCCAGGCTGACCGCGATCGAGCGCACGTTCGGCGGCGGGCTCGAGCACCTGCGGGTGCTCAGCGCGAAGGTCGGCGAGTACGGGCTGCCCGAGCTGTAAACCCTTGCGGTGGTGTGCGATAGGCGCACCACCGCAAGTCACTCGTCGTCGGTCGACTGGCTGCCGTACGGATGCGTTGTCGGTTCGTCCGGAGTCGTCGTGGTCGGTCGCGGCCGCGTTGTCGTCGGCCGGGTGGTGGTCGGCCGCGTCGTGGGGGCTTCGGTCGTGGTCGTCGGCTCGGACGTGGTGGGCCGGGCGTCCTCGGAGGGGCGCTCGTGCGGCACGTTCCCGTTCGGCAGGGCGCCCGGCGCCTCTTCCGGTGGCGGCGTCTCGCCGGATGTCGTGGTGCTGAATCCGGTGAACGGCGTCGCATGCGGCGCCTGGTAGGGCGCGATCTGCCAGGTCGGCGACGGGGGAATCGCCACCTTCGGCATCGTCGCGCTGGATCCCTCGTGCGCGACGGGTGCCACGTTGGGGTCCGACTGCAACGGCGGGGGCGCGACGTAGGTGTCCTGCTTGCCGATTCCGCAGGCGCCGATGAGGACGAGCCCGACGGAGATCGCCCCTGCGGCGATCGCCGGACCTGCGATCTTGGTCCTGGTGCTCTCCATCGGTGATCACTCCTGCTGCGGTTCGAGTCGGCATCACCTTACTCGAGCGCGGTCCACGCGGCCAGACGAAACGGTCGCCGACGGTGCGCCGAAGCGTATCGTTTTAAACACTCTCAATTCAGATATCGAATTGATCTCTTCGGCGTGTCGTGGGCACGTGTCGCTGTCATACGGCCGGGCATAGTCGTAGCGTGTGAGCAAAGTTACGCGTGAGACGCCTGTACCCAGATGAGAGAAGCGTTGTGTGATGAACGCGGCATTGGTTCTCTGATCGGCGTCATCGAGGAGTAGATGATGGGAGCTTACTCGACAGCGTCGCAGCGGGAGTCGTCCGCAGCCGCCAAGGATGCGGTGTCGGCTACTACGCAGCATCTCGTGTCGAACAAGTCAGCGCGCTCGCTGTCCACGATCGTTTCGCGGACATTCGCCTGGCTTTTCTTCGTCGGTGGCATCGTCGGGGCTGTCCTCGGCATCGCCGGCTTACACGTCGAAATCACCGTCGCCGGACTGATTCTCGCGTGCACCGCAGGGTTGATCCTGCTCAAACTCCGCACAGGTGGCAGCGGCGGCAACGAAACAGATTGACGCCGAACCCAACTGACGCCACGACCGCACCTGACTACCGGTCGGTCGGTCGCCGAGCGATCGTGGCCGGTCACCGAAAAATTCGGGCGCGCAACGGTTTCGCCGCCTACCGTGGATGATCATGAGGATCGAGATCACCACGGATGCGGCCGAGTTCCGCTCGCGCACCGAGTCGTTCCTGCTCCGTGATCCGCTGCGGCATACCGTGATCACCACGAGCATCGCGAATCAGGTCACGGGCATCCAGACCCCCGACCGAGCCGCACAGTTCCTAGCGGTATACGCCGACGATGCCACCGTGGTCGGCGTCGCCATGCGGGCGCAACGCTGGGACGTGTATCTCGGTGAGCTGCCCGAGGGCAGCGTGGGCGCGGTGGCCGACGCGCTGGCGGAGGTGGTGCCGGAAAGCACCGGCGTCGAAGGAGTCGTCGCCGACGCGACGGAGTTCGCGCAACGCTGGAGCGACCGATTCGGCGTCAGTTTCCGGCCGTCCTTCACCAGTCGGCTGTACCGCCTCGGTGCACTGCGCATCCCCGATGTCCCCGGAACGCCGCGCCGGGCAACCGAATCGGAGCTGCCGCTGTGCCTCGAATGGGCTGCGGCCATGCACGACGATGCCGGGATCCCCGCCATCGCGCTCGACAAGGCGGCCATCGGCAAACGGGTCGCCGCAGGCATGATCTGGTTCTGGGAGCGAGATGGGCGGCCGGTAAGTTTTGCCGCCCACCAGATCCCGGTCCAGGGCTGGTCCCGCATCGGCCTCGTCTACACCCCGCCCCAACAGCGCGGCCACGGCTACGCCAGCGCCGTCACCGCCCACATCGCGCAGGTGCTACGGGCCGAGAATCTGGACGTCTGCCTGTTCGCCGACACGGCCAACCGCACCGCGGGCAAGATATACCAGGCCATCGGCTTCCATCCGACGCACGAATTCGTGCACCACGAATTCAGTTAGCCGACTTCGTGTTCCACCGCCGGTGCGAACTCAGTTCAGCGGGGTCGAGCGCCACCAGCGCAGGGTCTGATCGATGGAACCGGAGCCGTCGGTGAACATCAGGTACTGGGCGCGGTCCGGATCACCTGTGAAAACAGTGACGATCTTCGGGCCGCTGGCATCGAATTTGTAGTTGGTATAAGACTTTCCGCCATTGGAGTCCATCGACTTGCTGTTGGACGGCAGCGTCTTCAGTACCGACTGGGCGTCGGCGGCGGACTTGTAGACATAGATGCGGTAGAGCGGATCCGCGTTGTCGCCGCCGCCGTAGCAGCGCCACTGCCAGGCCCAGGCACCGAACTCCGGGTCACCATCGCTCGGCGTCGGCGTGTAGCTTGTGTCGGTATTCCAGCATTTGGCGCCGTTGTAGCCGACCTGCTCGGTCTTGGTCGCGGGCACCATGCGCGGGAATTCGGCGCTGATCGAGTCCGCGGTCGCGGGCACGGCGGTGCCGGGCCGGGCACCGGCCGAGGTGGTTGTCGTGGTGTTCGAGGACGAACTGGAATCGCTGACCGCGCCGATGATGGCGAGCGTCACCAGGATGAGCACCACGGCGGCAAGGCAGATGCCGACGATCAGGCCGACATGGGATTTCTTCGGCGGTCGCCCGCCGACACTGACCGGGGACATGGGTGGCGGCGGGGTGTAGTTGTTGTAGCCGGATTGCGGCCCGGAGTTGTACCCGGATTGCGGCCCCGTGTACGGGTTGGTCGGCTGTGCTGCCTGCCCGGCCCCGTGCTGCTGGGCCACCAGGGTGGCCGGGGGTGGCGTCGGGAAGGATTGTCCCGCAAGGTAATTCGGCCCGCTCTGTGGTCGCCCCTGGCCGTATGGTCCCTGGTAGGGCGCGCCGGAAGTCGGGGTGGGCGGTCCGGTGGTCGGCCGGGGACCTGTGGTCGGCCTCGGTCCGGTGGTCGGGCGCGGTCCGCTCACCGGGGTCGGCGGCGCGGTGAACGGCCGCGGGCCGCCGATCACCGGTATCGATGGTGCGCTGGGATTGGTGAGCGCATGCTGGGCGGCCGCTGCGAAGTCGGCGCAGCTCGGGAACCTCTCGTCCGGTCGCTTCGCCATCGCCTTGGCCAGCACGCTGTCCAGCGCGTACGGCAGGCCCTGGCGGTGGCTGCTCAATGCGGGCGGCGCACCCTGCAGATGACCTTGGATCACCGCCGCGGGGTTGGTCGCCGAGAACGGGCCGGTCCCGGTGAACAACCAGAACAGCGAGCACGCCAGCGAATACTGATCCGAGCGGTGGTCCAGCGACGAGCCGGTGAGCTGTTCGGGCGACGCGTAAGCCAGTGTGGCGGTGAAGGTTCCGGTCTGGGTGAGATGGCCGGTGTCGTCCCGGAAGCGGGCGATGCCGAAGTCGGTGAGGTAGACGCGCTCGCCGCGGCCGCTGCCGGAGCGGGCGAGCAGGATGTTCGCGGGCTTCACGTCTCGATGCAGCACGCCGATACCGTGCGCGTAGTCGAGGGCGTCCGCGGTTTCCTTGATGATCTGCACGGCGCGTTCGGGTGGCAGCGCCTGCGGTTGCACCGACGCGGCGTCGATACCGTCGATGTACTGCATGGAGATCCACAGCTGTTCGTCGTCGAGCCCACGGTCGTAGACCGTGACGATGTTCGGGTGATCGAGCTGGGCGACCAGATCCGCCTCCCGTTCGAACCGCGCCCGCACCTCCTTGTCGAAGAACATCTCCCGGTTCAGCAGCTTCAACGCGGTCATCCGCGGCAGCCGAGGATGTTTCGCCAGGTAGACCGAACCCATGCCACCGCGACCCAGTTGCCGCTCGATGACATAACCGGCGAAAACGTCACCGCTGGCCAGCATGTCTGCTCCACTTCCCGCCGCCCGTCGGGACCCACCGACGAACAGGCGCACAGCATAAGAACGCGCGATCAGGCACGGGCCGGACCACGGAAAACATCGAAACCATAGCAGTAGTCACTGAACCGAAGGCCACCCAGCGAAAGCGGGGTAATACCAGTGACATTCGATAGCGAACCGCTATCGGCGGAGGCCGCGCGTCCGGCGGCGGCTGCTGCCGTCGGGGTGCTGAGCCGGGGCGCATGGGCAGGTTCGGCAGTTCGATGGTGCCGCGCCGGACCGTCCGGCGCGGCGGCAGGAAGGCCGGTGGCGGAACGGGTCTCGACTGTGGTACCGGTCTCGACGGCGGTGGTGCGGATGTTGTTGGGGGCGCGGTTGTTTCGCGCGGGGTCGGTCCGGTCTCCGCGGCGGCGGGTGTTCGGCTGTCGGGCGGCGCGCTCTGGTCTGGTGGGCTCGTCGAGTAAGGCGGCCGGTCTGGTGGCGTTGAGTGGGGCGAATGGCCCGGCGGCACCGTCGGGCGGTGCGGACCGTCTGGCGGCACCGTCGGGCGGTGCGGACCGTCTGGCGGCACCGTCGGGGCGTGCCTATGGTCCGATGCCCCCGTCGAATGAGGCGACCGGTCTGGTGGCGGCGTTGAGCGGTGCGGATGGTCTGGTGGGTACGTCGAGTGAGGCGGACGCCCAGGCGGCGTCGTCGAGTGGGGCGGACGGTCCGGTGGGAACGTGCGCGTGGGGGGAACCGGCTCGGGCCGTGCGTTGGGGGTGAATCCGCCGTGCGCGGGCCCGGCTTGGTGCCGCGATCTGCCGACCGCGAGTGCGTGGCGGGCCGCGGCGGCGAACTCCACGCAGTCGGCGAACCGGTCGGCGGGAGTCTTGGCCATCGCGCGGGCCAGTACCCCGTCCAGCGTGGGCGGCAGGCCGGGGCGCAGCCGGCTGAGCGTCGGCACCGGCGCGAACAAGTGGCTGTTGACCACCGCGGCCGGATTCACGCCGGGATAGGGCGCCGCACCGGTCAGCAACCAGAACAACGTGCACGCGAGCGAGTACTGATCGGCCCGATCGTCCAGCGGCTGCCCCATCAACTGTTCCGGCGCGCCGAACGCCAGCGTCGCGGTGATCGACCCCTTCGAGCTGAGCGTGGTGTCGCTGCCGCGCACGCCCGCGATGCCGAAGTCGGTGAGCAGCACCCGCTCCGGCTGCCCGATCGGCGCCTTGGCCAGCAGGATGTTGGCCGGTTTCACGTCGCGGTGCAGCACCTCGTTGGCATGCGCGAAATCGAGCGCGATGGCGGTATCGCTGATGATCTGCACGGCCCGCCCCGGCTCGAGCACGTTCACGTCCGCGCAGGAGGCGTCCGCGCCGGGCACGTACTGCATGGAGATCCACAGCTGCTGGTCCTCGGTGCCGCGGTCGTACACCGTGACGATATTGGGATGGTCGAGTTGTGCGACCAGATCGGCTTCCCGCTCGAAGCGGCGCCGGATCTCGACCTCGCTGTACAGCTCGCGTTTGAGCAGTTTGAGCGCGGTCAGCCGCGGCAGTCGTGGATGCTCGGCCAGGTAAACGGTGCCCATGCCGCCATGGCCGAGGACACGTTTGATGACATAGCCAGCGAAGACCTGGCCGGTCTGCAACACGGTGTTCACCCCCGTTGTCGGGTCGAGCGCGCGGATACTACCGATGTATCTCGCAGGGCCCACACGATGCAACAACCGCCGTTCGGCATCCTTGGATTGCTGTCGGTGGTGGTCGTTAAGCTGGCCCCTATGCGCATTGGAGCACACGTCCGGCTCGACGGCGACCCGATCGGCTT
This sequence comes from Nocardia sp. NPDC046473, assembly GCF_040645995.1. NCBI lineage: Bacteria > Bacillati > Actinomycetota > Actinomycetes > Mycobacteriales > Nocardiaceae > Nocardia > Nocardia sp. NPDC046473. The sequence goes on along the minus strand of NZ_JBEYZJ010000003.1, from coordinate 375,431 downwards.
CGGTGAGAAACTCGGTGCCGACGTCATCCAGATGTTCGTCGTCGATCCGCAGAGCTGGGACAAGCCGACCCCGCACCCGCGGACCGAGGAGATCGTGGCAAGCCCGATCGACGTGGTGGTGCACTCGTCCTATCAGATCAATGTGGCCAGCCTGAACAATCGGCTGCGGATGCCCTCCCGCAACGCGGTCGCCCAGCAGGCCAAGGCCGCCGCCGACCTCGGCGCGTTCGGCTTGGTCGTGCACGGCGGACACGTCCGCTCCGACGCCGAACTGGAGACCGGAATCGACAACTGGCGCAAGCTGTTCGAACGCCAGCAGGACAAGGGCGGCTTCGCCGTGCCGATCCTGATCGAGAACACCGCGGGCGGCAACCACGCGATGGCCCGGCATTTCGACTCCATCTCCCGATTGTGGGACGCCGTCGGCGATTTCGGCGCGGGCTTCTGCCTGGACACCTGCCACGCGTGGGCCGGCGGCGAAGAACTGATCGGTGTAGTCGACCGCATCAAGGCGATCACCGGCCGAATCGACCTGGTGCACTTGAACTCCTCGCGGGACGAGTTCAACTCCGGCGCCGACCGCCACGCCAACTTCTCGGACGGCACCATCGATCCCGAACTGCTCGCCGAGGTCTGCAAAACCGCAGGGGCGCCGGTCATTTTGGAGACGCCGGCCGAGGGGGTTGCCGATGATTTGGCTTATCTTCGGGAGTACATGGGCTGAGTTGGTTGTCGGGTGGCTTTCCGGGGAGGGGGAGGTTGTGTTGTGTGGGCGGGGTTGTGGGGTGGGTGCTGCGCACCCTTTGTGAGGGGGCGGAGGGGGCGGGTGCTGCGCACCCTTTGTCGGGAGGCGGAGAGGGCGGGTGCTGCGCACCCGCCTGCAGGTGAGTTGGGTACGGCAGCTTGATGGTTCGCATCGCACCTTTATCCGTCACACACCTGTCAACATCTCGTCAGATGCGCGATGGGTGAAGCATGTGCGCGAGGAACACCACCCCCGCCAAAGATCTGCACTCTCTCTCGGGATCAGCACCGACTCTAGGGCCCTATTCCGAGTGCAGATCCCGAGTGAGAGTGCAGATCTCGGGGAATACCGACTCGGAGCGCCCGGCGGGCGACACCGCGCACCTGACGTGCGCCCAAAGCCGGGCACGGCACACAACGCGAGCATCGAGGCGAGTCATAGGGGCGCTATACGATCTCGGTGCAAATCCCGAGAGAGAGTGCAGATCTGCGGCGGGGTGCGGTTGGGATCAGGGCGACGGAAAACCTGGTTGGGGTGGGGGTTTGGGTGGTGTGCTCGGGGTGTGATTGTCGGTTCTATAGCGAAGGTGATCTTATGACGGTCGCGCACGCATCTGGCACTGCCTTGGTGACCAAGCTCGGTGCTCGGATCGGGGCTCGGGTCGATAATGTTCGGCTCGGTGGGGATCTGGGTGGGGGGACTGTCGATGCGATTCGGCGTGCGCTGCTGGAGCACAAGGTGATCTTCTTTCGTGGGCAGGACCATCTGGACGAGGACGGGCAGTACGAGTTCGCGCAGTTGCTCGGGAGTCCGACTACGCCGCATCCGACGGTAACTTCGCACGGGGTCAAGAGTTTGGCGATCGACTCCGAGCACGGTCGTGCGAACAGCTGGCATACCGATGTCACGTTCGTGGACCGGATTCCGAAGGCGTCGATCCTGCGTGCGGTGCACCTGCCGACCTACGGTGGCTCGACCACCTGGGCTTCCACTGTCGCCGCTTATGAGTCGCTGCCCGCGTCGCTGAAGGTGCTGGCGGAGAACCTGCGTGCGGTGCACACAAACGTGTACGACTATGCGGCCCGCAACGTGGAACCGCTGCGACCGAATACCCAGGCCTACCGTGCCGAGTTCGAGTCGAGCTCCTTCGAGACCGAGCATCCGGTGGTTCGGGTGCACCCGGAGACCGGCGAGCGGGCGCTGCTGCTCGGTCACTTCGTGAAGCATTTCGTCGGCCTGTCCACCACCGAATCGCAGACCCTGTACCGCCTGTTCCAGGATCGGGTGACCCGGCTGGAGAACACCGCACGCTGGAACTGGGCGCCGGGCGATGTCGCGATCTGGGACAACCGCGCGACCCAGCACTACGCCATCGACGACTACGACGACCAGCCGCGCAAGCTGACCCGGATCACCCTGGCCGGCGATATCCCGGTCGGCGTCGACGGCACCGCGAGCACCAGCATCACCGGCAATGCCGAGCACTACTCGATCGTCGAAAACACGCAGCTGCTCGCGTCCTGAGCGCGGGACGCCCGGCGCACCGGCTCGCCGAATTGACGGTTATCGATGGTGCGCCGCTGCCGGGGCGCACGATCTTGTTCGGCGGCAGCGAGGTGTCGTCGTGCGCCGCCGCTGCGGCCCCTGAGACACTAGTGCGATGAGTATTCGGCCGTTGGACGGTGTTCGCGTCCTGGAGCTGGGCAATTACATTGCCGCGCCGACCGCCGGGCGCATCCTCGGTGACTTCGGCGCCGAGGTCATCAAGGTGGAGCGGCCGAAGGCCGGGGACGAGTTGCGCAACTGGCGGCTCTACGGCGGCGACACCTCCATGCTCTATCGCACCGTCAACCGGAACAAGAAGTCGATCACGCTGGATCTGCGCAGCGAAGCGGGTCGGGCGGTCGTGCTCGACCTCATCCGCCAGTGCGATGTGCTCCTGGAGAACTTCCGCCCCGGCATGCTGGAGAAGTGGGGGCTCGGCCCGGAGGTGCTGAACGAGGCGAACCCGGACCTGGTGATCACCAGAATCTCCGGCTACGGGCAGACCGGTCCACACGCCTCGCGGCCCGGCTTCGCCGCCGTCGCCGAGGCGGTCGGTGGCCTGCGCGAACTGATGGGGGAACCGGACCGCCCGCCGGTGCGCACCGGCGTATCCATCGGTGATTCGATCGCAGGCATCTACGCCGCCTTCGGCACCGTGATGGCGTTGTTCCAGCGCGAACGCAAACCGGACGAGACGCCGATTCCGTTGCGCGAGCGCGTTATCGACGTCGCCCTGAACGAGACGATCCTGTCGGTGATGGAATCCCTCGTCCCCGACTATCTTGCCTACGGTATCAACCGCGGCCGCGTCGGCGGGTTGGTCGAGGGCATCGCCCCGAGCAACGCCTACCCGTGCAGCGACGGCGTCAGCATCATCATCGGCGGCAACGGCGACGCCATCTTCCAGCGCTACATGCAGGTGATCGGCCGCCCCGACCTGGCCGCCGACCCGGAACTGCACGACAACGCCGGCCGCTGGCGCCAGCACGACCGCCTCGATGCCGCGATCACCGAATGGACCACTCAGCACACGCGCGCCGAAGCACTGAAGATCCTCGAAGCCGCCGGCATCCCATGCGGCCCCATCTACACTGCGGCTGACATCGTCGACGACGAGCAGTACAAGGCGCGCAATATGATTCAGCCGTTCTCGGTGGATGTCGGTGCGGCGGAACCGAAGACCGTCGGCTTTCCCGGCATCGTCCCGGTGATCGGCGAGCAGTCCCTGCCCATCCGCAATATCGGCCCCGACCTAGGTGAGCACACGCACGAAGTGTTGTCCGGGCTACTCGGCATGAGCGACAGCGAGATCGACGCCTTGGAGGCGAAATGAAACTGGACCGCAGGCGCCCGCCAGGGCGCGGCCCGCGCGATATCCGTTCACCGGGGTTCACCCGGCCGACGGTGCATCCGAACCCGGCCGGTGTGCACGAAAAGCCGTGGGGCGGCGTGATGTGCGCGCCGCGACAGGAGCGAGACGAGCGGTGACCGCGGCGGTCCTGCGTGATGTCACCCTGCGAGATGGCTTGCAGCTCACCGGAAAAGTATTGCCGGTCGAGCGGAAGGCGGCCATTGTTCGCAGGTTGCTCGGGCTCGGCGTGCCCGAACTGGAGATCGGCTCCATGGCGCGGCCCGATCTGGTGCCGCCGATGGCGAACACCATGGAGCTCATCGCCGCGCTGAATCCCGAAGAGCTGCAACGCTGCTGGGTGTGGGTGGCCACGCCGCGGCACGTCGAGAAGGCGGCCGCGGCGGGAGTGCGTAACTTCCAGTACTGCTTCTCGGTCTCGGACGCACACAACAAGGCCAATATCGGCCGCAGCACCGAGGACAGCGTGGCCGCGATGCCCGATGCGGTCCGCCTGGCCGAGGCGGTGGGCGGCTCGATCCAGTTGTGCCTGGCCACCAGCTTCACCTGCCCGTTCGACGGGCCGGTCGATCCGGAACGGGTCATCGCCATCGCCAACGACCCGCGCACCGCGGGCGCCGACGACATCGTCATCGCGGACACCCTCGGCCAAGCTCACCCCGCTCAGGTCGCCGAGCTGATCACCGCCGTCCGTACTCGAACACCGCAGCGCCGCATCGTCTTCCACGGTCACGACACCTGGGGGATGGGGGTCGCCAACACCCTGGCCGCCATTCGAGCGGGTGCCACGATGGTCGACGGTTCGCTCGGCGGTCTCGGCGGTTGCCCGTTCGCGCCCGGCGCCAGCGGTAATACCTCGACCGAAGACATCTTGTTCGCGACGCGACCCGAATGGTTCACTCCGGCGACCCTCGCGACGCTGGTCGACGAATCCGAGGAACTACTCGCCGAACTCGGTGAGCCGAATCGTTCCCGCACCGCCGAGGGCGCACGTTCGAAAGCCGATGCCTTCGAATGGGTTAGCCGAACAGTTATTTCGTAATGATATTTCACTGATGTCGAAAGACGTCAAGTGTCGGTATGTCGATTATGTTGGGCGCGTGTGGATCTCGGCCCGATATCGATGAGCAGGCAGTTATCCGGAAGTTATGTGACCCAAATCTCACATAGCCGTGAATTCGCCGGATGTGAAAAAGTGTTGGCGCCCGAACGGCATCGCTCGAAATAGCATGTAGCGAAACGGTTGCGTGACAATGGTTTTTGTTCGGTTCGGCGACACGATCGACTCGACTGAGGGAACCTTCAGTTATCTATCCGTGCGCGTTCGACTAAATGGGGGCATTACAGCGGCACCGACGCCGTGATACCTCTATGCGGTCGGCACCGAGGGTTGTGTCGAATGCGCTCTGAAAGGGAAAGTCTTTGAAGAAGATTCGTACGTTCGGTTTCGTGTGTCTCACCGCCGCCTCGATCGTGGTGGCGGGTTCTGGACTCGCGGTGGCCGACGATACCACCGCTTCCGGTTCGTCGGCCGGTTCCTCGGCGCTGGTCACCGGCCTCGGCAAGCTGCTGAGCACCGGCAGCAGCGGCGGCCCGTTCTGCCCGGGTGGCGCGGGTTGCCCGAAGTAGTCTGAGCATCGAGGTGCCCGATGCTCGCCGCATCGAGCGCCTGGACGGGCTGCTGGTAAACATTCAGCCAGCTTCGCTGACGATCCTCCGGTAGGCGATGCGCCGAAGCGAAACCTGCGCGGCGAGACTTGCATCCCGAATGTTGCGGGATCGGGTTGGCTGCACTGATATTTCAGTGGATCGGCTGTGGCAAGCATCGCTGACCAGGCATCGATGGTCCGTATTGTGGAGTGTGTGAGCTATATCTCAAAGTAGCCAATCGTTCGCTAGTGTCTCAATCGTGATGACCGTGAGCGAAACGCCCGCTGAACAGGCCGGTGTCGAATCGGTTACGGGACAGGGACTTGCCTGTTTTCCGCTGCGAGATGTCCGCCCGTCTTGCGAATCCTTGGTTACCCAGATTGTGGACGTGTGTCCAGGAATCGTGCTCCACCGCGTCCGGCCCGTGATATCTCTATCGGGTCGGCACCGAGGGAGTGCCCACCGCTGTTCTCTGAAGGGAAAGTCTTTGAAGAAGTTCCGTACGTTCGGTGTCCTGCTCGTCGGCGCGACCGCCATCGTCCTCGGTGGCTCCGGCCTCGCGTCGGCCGAGGTCGTCGAGACCCAGGTTGTCGCCGAGACCCAGATCGCCGACGCCCCGCTGACCGGCTCGGCCGCGTTGACCGCGGGCCTGGCCAAGATCCTGAGCTCGGGCAGCGGCGCGGCCTGCGCCAGCCCGATCAAGGGCTGCCCGGGCGTTTCCTAGTTTCACCACCGGTGCTCTGCCTCGCCTCGGCGGGGCAGAGCACCAACCCTTCCACACCCGAGTGGGACAGCACCGAGCCCCCACTCCACTGGCGCCGCAGCCACCTCCCGCTCACCCGAGCCGGAAAATCGGTCGCGCGCAGCAAGCCTCGGTTCTTACTATTTCTGACATGTTCAGCTACGCCATCGCCGCATCGTCCGCAGTCGCGGGCGCGATGGCCGCTGTCCTGGCCGCATCGGCAGCAGTCGCCGCGCAGCTCGACGGAGCCCGAAGCTGACCTTCCCCGGGATGTCCCGGGACCTCGGACGGGGAAGGTCGCCCCGTCGCTGAGGTCCCGCTCGACATCGTCGGGCACATTCGCGCGTGCCCGACGGCCAAGCCAGGAAGAACCATGTCCAAGAAGACCTATGTCCGCACCAAGCCGCACCTCAACATCGGCACCATGGGCCACGTCGACCACGGCAAGACCACCCTCACCGCGGCGATCACCAAGGTACTCGCCGAGCGTGGCGGCGGCAGCTTCGTGCCGTTCGACCGCATCGACCGCGCCCCGGAAGAGGCGCAACGCGGCATCACCATCAATATCGCGCATGTCGAATACGAGACGGCGACAAGGCATTACGCGCACGTCGACATGCCGGGCCACGCCGACTTCGTGAAGAACATGATCACCGGCGCGTCCCAGCTGGACGGCGCGATCCTGGTGGTCTCCGCGCAGGACGGCGTCATGCCCCAGACCGCCGAGCATGTGCTGCTGGCCCGCCAGGTCGGCGTCGAGCACATCGTGGTCGCCCTCAACAAGGCCGACGCGGGTGACCCGGAACTGCTCGACCTGATCGAGCTGGAGGTGCGCGAATTGCTCACCGCCCAGGGCTATCCGGGCACCGACGTCCCGGTGGTCCGGGTCTCGGGCCTGCGTGCGTTGGAAGGCGACGAGCGGTGGACCGCCGCGCTGGTCGAGCTGTTGGACGCTATCGACACACACGTGCCGATTCCCGTCCGCTACACCGACGCGCCGTTCCTGCTGCCCGTGGAAAACGTCCTCACCATCACCGGTCGAGGCACCGTCGTCACCGGCGCGGTGGAGCGCGGCCGGGTCCGGCTCGGCGATCGGGTGGCGCTGCTCGGCCTCGACGACGAGCTGTCCTCGGTCGTCACCGGCGTCGAAACCTTCGGCCGCACCATGGATTTCGCGGAAGCGGGCGACAATGTCGCCCTGCTGCTGCGCGGTATCCAGCGCGGCCAGGTGCGCCGCGGTCAGGTCGTCGCCGAACCTGGCAGCGTCGCCGTGCACAGCGGGTTCACCGCCCGCGTGTACCTGCTCGGCACCGCGGAGGGCGGCCGCCGCACGCCCATCAGCAGCGGCTACCGCCCGCAGTTCTACATCCGCACCGGCGACGTGGTCGGCGATGTGACGCTGCCCGATGACACGCGGCTGGCGATGCCCGGCGACACGGTCGACCTGACCGTCGAGCTGGGCCGCCCGACCCCGGTGGAGCCGGGTCTCGGCTTCGCCATCCGCGAGGGCGGCCGCACCGTCGGCGCAGGCACCGTCCTGAGCACCGACTAGCGGTGTGGGCGCGGGGACCGCACCGGTCCCCGCGCTCGGTCGAGTGGCGCCTCGCGGCCCTCAGGCGCCACTCGACAACGTGGCGTGGGCAGGTTGGGCGTGTTTGGCCGGTCTGGACTGGGGCTCGATGGGCGGGGTCGCACCGAAGTGGGTGCGGATCTCGGTGCACGCGCCGATGATTCGTTCGACCTGCTGGTCGGTGAGACCGGCGTGCAGGCCGAAGCGAACGAGGCTGTGGTTGCGGGCAGTGGTAGGCGCGCACAGCAGAGCGCCGAAAACGCCGCGCGCTTCCAGGAAGTCCCGCATGGCCATCGCACGCGCGTCGGGTCCGCCCCGCAGCGCGACGATGTGACTCGCCGAACCTTCGAGATCGAATTCGAGCGTGGTGAGCGCCCGGCGCACCATGGTCGACAGCTCGCGTAGTCGCTGCCGCCGCCAGTTGTCGAGGCGGATCACGTCGAGTGTCGCGGCGAGGCCGGCGATTTCGTACGGCAGCAGTGTCGCGGAGAAAACCGCGGGATGGGATTCCAGCTTGAAGTAGTCGACGAAATCGATGCTGTTCGCGCCGACGAACCCGGCCCGGCCGCCGAAGGCCTTGGCCAGACTGGCAATTCGGTACGGGACCCGTTCGGTGAGCCCGAGCGCCGCCACCATGCCCGCACCGGCCGGGCCGTCGGTGCCGAGCGCGTGTGATTCGTCGACGACGAGCACACTGTCGGTTTCGTCGGCGGCATCGCAGATCTGGGTCAGCGGACAGCGGCTGCCGTTGGTGCCGTAGATCGCGTCCACCGCGATAATCCCCGGCCCGTGTGCCCGAATCTGCTCGCGGAGATGACCGGGAAAGTTGTGCCGGAACGAATGTATCTGAGCCCCCGCCGCTTTCGCGCCATGCCAGAACGACATGTGCGCGAATTGATCGATGTAGACCGGAGTCGCGGGGTCGGCGATCGATTGCATCAGCCCGACCTTCGCGTCCCATCCGGATTGACAGAGAATTCCGGCGGGCGCGCGTAGATGATCGGCGAAGGCGCGTTCCAGCGCTACCTGCGGATGATTGCCGGGCAGGTACGCGCCGGAGGCGAATCTCGGAGAATATGCCGCCCGCAGCGCGGTTCTGATCGCATGGGTGATCCGCGGATCGGCGGCCAACGCCAAGTAGTCGTTGCTACTGAGCACGATGTCGCCGTATCCGGGCGCGCGGCCGTGCAGGATGTGCCGCCCACCCCATTGCCCGGCGAGCCTTTCCGAATGAAATCTATCGACGCGCAGGCGGATCCGTTCGGCGACGGTCGGGCCCATGACACTCCTTTCGCTAACAACAGCTACTTCAGAGCACACGCGTGTCGATTGAACCACCGCGGCGTCGGGCCTGGGTCATATTGAATAACTTGACGGTTGACCACTAATTACCAGGTCGGACATCTCCGCCGCTCGGATTGCTGACCCAGGTTGCGCGTGATGCGCAATGTTTCAGCAATCCGAGGGCGGTGCGTTCGCGATGCCGGGTCAGCGGGTGGCGCGGGGTGCGCCGGGGCCCGGATCGATCCGGGTCGGGCCGGCCGCCGTCGGGACGATGGGGAAGTCGAAGATGGCGGTCGGGATATAGACGGTGGCACAGGAATTGGGGATGTCGACCACGCCGGAGAAGCGGCCCTCGATGGGTGCCGCGCCGAGCAGCAGATACGCCTGCTCGGGGCGGTAGCCGAACTTGGTGAGGTAGTCGATGGCGTGCAGACAGGCGCGTTCGAAGGACAGCTGCGAGTCGAGGTAGCGCTGTTCGCCGCCGATGGTGACGGAGGTGCCCGAAAATGCAAGGTATTCCGAGTAGGTGGGGCCGGAATTGCCGGGCACGAAGATCGCGTTCTCGCTGACGCCGTAGAGCTCCATGCCGTTCTTGATGAGATCGACCCGCAGGTCGATGAACCCGCCCATCTCGATCGCGCCGCAGAAGGTGATCTCGCCGTCGCCCTGGGAGAAGTGCAGGTCACCGACCGACAGGTGCGCGCCGTCGACGAACACCGGATAGAACACCCGGCTACCGCGGGTGAAGTTCTTGATGTCCTGATTGCCGCCGTTCTCCCGCGGCGGCGCGGTGCGCGCGGCATCGGCGGCCACCCGGTCGAACTCGGCCCCGGACAGCGTGCCGAGCACGGCGTCGCGCGGTTCGGGCGGCAGCGCCAGCGGCGGCACCCGCTGCGGGTCGGTCGCGATCAATGCCCCTTCGCGGGCATTCCACTTCGACAGCAGCGCGGCCGACGGTGCGGTCCCCATCAGGCCGGGATGGGTCATTCCGGTGAACTTCACCCCGGGAATGTGGCGCGAGGTGGTGGTCTGTCCGCTGAAGTCCCAGATCGCCTTGTAGGCGTCGGGGAAGTGTTCGGTGAGGAAGCCGCCGCCGTTGTCGGTGGCGAAGATGCCGGTGTAACCCCAGCCCTGACCGGCCAGCGGGCCCGAATCCTCCTGCGGGATGGGGCCGATGTCCAGAATGTCGACAATGAGCAGATCGCCGGGCTGCGCGCCCTCGATCGCGAACGGGCCGGACAGGCAGTGCACGGTGCTCAGTGGGGCGTTCAGCACGTCGTCGGCGGAGTCGTCATTGTGGATGGCGCCGTCGAACCACTCGCGCACATGCACCCGGAACTCGGCGCCCGGCTTGACGGTCACCGCAGCGGGGATGTCGGGATGCCAGCGATTGTGGCCGACCAGCTGCTGCTCGGTGAACCGCTTGCCGGAATCGAGTGGGAACAGTAACTCGGGCATCGTATTTCCTTTGGTCTCAGGGGCGGGGAAGCTTGCGGTGCAATGGGTTTCGGGTTACCGGCACGGACCTGCGTGGCGGCGGTGCGGCTACGACGGACGGCTCGCTCGCCGTGCGTTCGGTCGCATCGATGAGCCGGGTGGCGGCCGATCCGGGCCGGATCAGCGCGGCGACGCCGAACTGTCGTTTGCTGCTCGACGCGCAGTCCGGGCACGGCGCGACGGTGGGCACGTCGGCCATCGTGAAGCTGAGATCGAAGCCGCCGCAAGCGCGGCAGTGGAACCAGTAGAGGGGCACGGGGACCTCATTATTTTCATATGAATATGTTTCGTATGACGACGATACAAAGCCCGGCAGGTCGCCGCAGCGAAACCGCAAGGTGAAGTTCGTGTTACGGATTCAGGAGTCGAGTTCGGCGAGCACGCTGAATTCGAGCGCGTCGGCATCGGCCAGATAGACCGGCTGGGTGGTGTGCGCGCCGCGCACCCGCACCTCGCCGCGCGGGCCGCCGTAGCTGACCCGCGGCGCGTTGCGTTCGATGGCGCGCAGGTCGAGGCTGCGGGCGGACTCGGCGAGCGAGGCGAACAACAGCAGTCCCTCGTAACAGGATTCGCCGATGTTGTTGAGCGCGGGCGCGGCCGGGCCGAACTCGCGCAGATAGCGCGCGCCGAAATCCATGCCGGCCGGCGACACGACGCTCTCGAAATAGCCACTCGCGGTGAACAAGCCGCGCGTGCTGTCGGCGCCGCCCGCGTACAGCACGTCCTCGCCGATCATCATGCTCAGCCGCAGCCGGTCGCTGTCGAGGCCGCTCTCGGCGAAGGCCCCATTGAATGCCGCGCAGTCCGCGCCGACCATGAACAACAGCACGCCCTGGGCCGGTGAGCGGTGGATCAGCTCGAGTGCGCGCCGGAAGTCGCGCCCGCCGAGCGGGATGTAGGTCTGCCCGACGATCTCGATATCTGTGGTCGCCGTGAACTCGATAGTGGCCCTTGCGGTTTCCCGTGGCCACACGTAGTCGTTGCCGACGACGCACCAGCGGCGGATGCCGTGCTCGGCGCGCAGCCAGCGCAGCGCGGGGAACAGCTGTTGCTCAGGCGTCTCGCCGACCATGTAGACGCCGTCGGAGTCCTCGCCACCCTCGTAGAACGTGGTGTAGACGTAGGGCACCCGGCCCGCCGTATGTGGCGTGATCACCTTGCGTGCGTTGGACAGATGCCAGCCGACCACGCCGTCGACCACGCCCATGCTGACCATCCGGTCGATCGTCGCGGCGAGGGCGGGTAGCGGCGCGCCCGCGTCCACCGGATGTAGCCGGACCGGCCGATCGAGAATTCCGCCGGCGGCGTTGATATCCGCGACGGCCAGTGCAGCGCAGGCCTCACAGGAAGGGCCGAACATGCCGGCGGACCCGCTTCGTGGCACCACGAGCGCGATGTCGACCGTGGAGCGACGAAAGCCGTAGCACGACAACGGAATCACCACCGGATATTTCCGTTTGAACATTAACCGTACGGGGTTGGATATAGTACTGCCGTGGACCATAGCACCGCCCCCGCCGCCCTGGAGGAGTTGGCCAGGCTTGTGCGCAGGGCGTCGCAGGAACTCGACCGGGCGATCGCGAGCAGCCTCGGCGAGAACTCCGTGGTGCGCTGGCATGCGCTGGCCGCGGTGGTGGACGGTGTCGGCCACCCGATGTCGAGCCTCGCGGAGGCGACGCTGCTCACCGGGGCCAACCTGACCCGATTGATCGACGGGATGATCGCCGACAACCTGGTGCACCGCAAGGTCGACGACACCGATCGCCGCCGAGTGCTGGTGTTCCCGACTCGCCGCGGGCTGCAGGCGTACCAGACGATGAACCGGGCCGTCGGCGCGAGCGGCCTCGACGCGTTCGCCCAGCGGAACGCGCGATTGGCCAAGTCGCTGGCCGCCATGGTCGATCGACTGCACACCGAGCCCGCGACCACGTAACTCGTCGCGGTCGCTACCACGGAACCCGTCGCCGCGCATCGATACCTGGCGAGTCGGGGAATTCCCTGATGGCGCGCCGGCCGGAACGCGGTAAGACTGGTGTGCATGACTTCGCAAGCTTTGGGTGCCGACACCGCTGATGTGGCGGTTCCGACCGATGTCGCGGCCCGCGCTATCGACCTGACGAAGGTCTACGGGTCGGGAGATACGCAGGTCCGGGCGTTGGACGGGGTGTCGGCCGAGTTCGCGAAGGGGGAATTCACGGCGATCATGGGGCCCTCCGGGTCCGGCAAGTCGACCCTGATGCACTGCCTGGCCGGACTGGACAGCGCGAGCACCGGCACCGTCCGGATCGGCGACACCGACCTGGCCGGGCTCTCGGACAAGCAGATGACGCGGCTGCGCCGGGATCGGATCGGCTTCGTCTTCCAGGCCTTCAACCTGGTGCCGACGCTGACGGCGCTGGAAAACATCACGTTGCCGCTGGACATCGCCGGTCGCAAGCCGGATCAGGAGTGGCTGGACACCGTGCTGAAGCGGCTCGGCCTCAACGATCGCCTCACCCATCGGCCCAGCGAGTTGTCCGGCGGGCAGCAGCAACGGGTCGCCTGCGCGCGGGCGCTGGCGGGTAAACCGGAGATCATCTTCGGCGACGAGCCGACCGGCAACCTGGACTCGAGGGCCTCCGAGGAGGTGCTTTCGATCCTGCGGGCCGCGGTGGACGAGTTCGGGCAGACCGTGGTGATCGTCACACACGAGCCGCATGCCGCCGGGTTCGCCGACCGGGTGGTGTTCCTGGCCGACGGCCGGATCGTCAACGAAATGCGTGATCCGACTTCGGATACCGTGCTCGACCGGATGAAGGCGCTGGAGCAAGCCTGATGAGCGGTAGCCCGATGCGGAAGGTTGCGCTACGTAACCTCGCCGCACATAAAGTTCGGCTTGCACTCACGTTGCTATCGGTGGTGCTGGGTACCGCGTTCATCGCGGGCTCGTTCGTGTTCACCGACACGCTGCAGCGCACCTTCGACGGGATCTTCGCCGGCCAGGCGAAGGGGGTAGACGTTCGGGTGAGTCCCAAAGAGCGCCAGGCGCAAGGGGTTCCGAACAACATCGTCGACGAACTGCAGAAGTATCCCGGCGTGCGGGCGATCGCGCCGAGCGTGAACGGCACCTTGGTGTTGCTGACGCCGGACGGGAAGAAGGCGATCCAGACCGGTGGCGCGCCCACCTTCGGCCAGTCGTATCTGCCGCCGGAGCAGGCGGTCGCCGAGCCGAACAAGTTCGTCCAGGGCGTGCCGCCCGCGAAAGCCGGTGAGATCGCGCTGAATATCGGCGGCGCCGAACGGGCCGGGCTGAAGATCGGCGATCACACCAAGGTGATGATCCCGTCGCAGGGCAATCCCATCGACGTGACCCTCACCGGCATCTACCAGGTGCCTTCGGACACCGGCGGATTCATCGGCGTGCTGTTCGACGACGCGCAGGCCCGCAAGCTGTTCACCGACGGATTGCACGTGGCCTACGTCGACATCGCGGCCACCGGCATACCCGGCGACCAGTTGCGCGACAATCTCATCAAGGATCTGCCGAACTACAAGGTGCAGAACGGCGATCAGGTGCGCGCGGACCTGAAGAAGGAAGTCTCCAACGCGCTCAACTTCATCAACTACTTCCTGCTGGCGTTCGGCGCGATCGCGCTGATCGTCGGGACGTTCATCATTTACAACACCTTCTCGATGATCGTCGCGCAGCGACTGCGTGAACTGGCCCTGCTCCGCGCCGTCGGGGCGAGCAGACAGCAGGTCGGGCGGTCCGTGGTCGCGGAGGCGTTCGTCATCGGATTGGTCGGCAGCGCACTGGGATTGGCGGCCGGCGTCGGGTTGGCGTTCGGGTTGTCCGCGGTGCTCAACGCGTTCGATCTCGGGCTGCCCACCGGGACGTTGGCGGTGCTGCCGCGCACCATCGTGGTCGGGCTGCTGGTCGGCCTCGCTGTGACGGTGCTCAGCGCCTACGCGCCCGCCCGGCGGGCGGCCAAGATTCCGCCCGTCGAGGCGATGCGCGAGGAATTCGCCTCGGCCGGTGACTCTTTGCGGGTGCGGACGTTGGTCGGTGCGGTGCTCGCGGTGGCCGGTGCGGTGCTCGTCTATGTCGGTGCCCAATCCACCGGCGGCAACGCGGCTTTGACCGTCGGTATCGGTGCGCTCGCGCTGATTCTCGCGGTACTGCTTGCCGCGCCCGCGCTTTCGCGGCCGGTGGTCGGCGGGCTCGGCGTGCTGATCCGCCCGTTCGGTCCGATCGGGCGGATGGCGCGCAACAATGCCGCCCGGAACCCGCGCCGCACCGCCGCAACGGCTTTCGCGCTCACGCTCGGGCTGATGCTGGTGACCGCGATCGGCATGCTCGGCGCCTCGGCGAAGGCGAGTGTCGGCGTCCTGGTGGACAAGGGCGTGAAGTCCGAATACGTGCTGGCGGGACAGCAATTCGTCGGAGTGCCGTTCGGCGCCGCCGACGCGGTCCGCAAGTCGGTGCCCGGCGTGGCCGACGTGGTCGGGATCCGCGGTGTCGGCTTCAAACTCGGCGACGACCAGATCGGTGGCACCTCACCCGACGGGCGCCTCGGTCAGGCCCTGAACTACGAAATACTGCGCGGCAGTGCGACTCTCGGCGACCGGGACATCCTGGTGTCCGAGGACGAGGCGGACAAGCGGGGCTGGCGGGTCGGCCAGGAGATCTCGCCGACCAGCTTCGACGGCAAGAAGGTGCCGCTCACCGTCACCGGCATCTACCGCAAGACGCCGCTGCTCGGCGCGCTGGTGGTATCGCCGGTTGTGTACAAGGAGGTGGTGCCGGTCAACTTCCAGAGCAACGTCGTCGTGCTGGTCACCGCCGAGCCCGGCGCGAACCTGACCGAGATGCGCAGCGATCTGGAGAAGGCGGTCGAGCCGTTCCCGGTGGTCCAGGTGGAGGACCGGGAGGAATTCAAAGGCGCGCAAGGTAAGCAGATCAATACCCTGCTCGCCATCCTCTACGGCCTGCTCGCGCTGGCGGTGGTGATCGCCATTCTCGGCATCGTCAACACCTTGGCGCTGTCGGTGGTGGAGCGGCGGCGTGAGATCGGCATGTTGCGCGCGGTCGGGATGCAGCGCTCGCAAGTGCGCCGAACCATCTATCTGGAATCCATGCTCATCGCCGTGTTCGGCGCGATTATCGGCATGCTGCTCGGGTTGGGGCTCGGCGTCGGGTTCCTGCGAACGCTGCGCGATCTCGGCCTCGATCAGATCGCCATCCCGTGGTCGCAACTGGTGCTCGTCTTGGTGAGCTCTGCCGTGGTCGGCGTGCTGGCCGCCCTCTGGCCCGCGGTCCGCGCGGCCCGAACGCCCCCTTTGGCAGCCATCGCCGACCTGTAGTAAACCGCTGTTCGGCGGGCCCTGATTCGTCAGGGCCCGCCGTGCTGTTTTCCGCGGTGCCGGCGGAATCGACGGGCCCACAGCAGGTCCGGGCACCTGCGGCGATCGTGGTGTCTGTCTCGTCACCCCCTGGTGAAGTTGTCCGGCAGGTGGTGTTAAGTTAAACGGAGGATGTAACTCCACTTAATTGCCGGGATCGGCCTGGTGCAACGGAGAAGGAGGCCGCGGGCAATGGTGGCTGTTGGTCTTGGCGGGCCGAGTGCCGGGCTCGAGCTGGCGCCGAGTGGGATCGTCGAGCGGATGCGGGCGGCGGTGCACGGCCGCGGCGGCGAGGCGGCCGGGCAGCTGGTGCTGATCACCGTGCTCTATCTCGGGTATCGCGTCGGCCGGATGGTCACCGCCGACGACACGGTGCGCGCGTTCAGCAACGCTCGTCGCATGCTCGGTCTGGAGGATCGGCTCTGGCTGCCCGAGGAGACGACGTTGCAGTCGGTCTTCGTGCACCACAACTCCTTCGCGCTGCCCGCCAATTTCTATTACGCCACCGCGCATTTCACCGTCGCGGTGGCGGTGCTGTTGTGGCTGTGGGTGTTTCGGCCCGAGCACTATCGATGGACGCGGAACCTGATGGTGGCGTTGACCGCCGCCGCACTCGTCGTGCACGTGCTGATGCCGCTCGCGCCGCCGCGCATGCTGCCGGAGTACGGCTTCGTCGATCTGGCCGCCGTGCACGGTCAATCCGTCTACGGCTCGGCCGAATCCGGCGGCCTGTCCAACCAGTTCGCCGCCATGCCCTCGCTGCACGTCGGCTGGGCGCTGCTGCTCGCGTTCGCCGTCGTCGCGGCGACCCGCACGCCGTGGCGCTGGCTGGCATTGGCCCACCCGGTGCTGACAACGTTGATAGTCGTCGGCACCGGCAATCACTACTGGCTCGACATCATCGTTGCGATCGGGTTGCTGGCCGTGGCGGCGTTGCTGCACCCGAAGCTCGTCCCGACCTCGGCGACCGCCTGGGGCATCATGGGCCCTGTTGCGGAAAAACCGCTCGTGACCAGCTGAAAACTCGTTGCCCAGCGGACCGTCGAACCCGGCTCACACCGGTGACCTCTGTCGTACGATCTCCTGAGCCGTCCGGTTAGCCCGTTCAGATAGGAGCCCGATGGAATTCCTCACCACGCTCTCCACCCTGCTCGGTATCGCTCTGCAGTTGATCAACCTGGTCTCCGCCATCTCCAGCCTGTCCGGCTGATCGCTACGCCCGCGCGGCGCACCTCAACTGTGGCTCGTGTTGGCGTTGGCCCAGGTTTGCAGGTCGCCGCGGTCCAGGGCTACGGCGAGTAGGGCGGGGAATTTATCGGGGGTGCAGGCGAAGGCCGGGACGCCGAGGGCGGCCAGGGCGGCGGCGTTGTCGTGGTCGAAGGCGGGGGCGCCCTCGTCGGAGAGGGCGAGCAGCACGACCACCTGGACGCCGGATTCCTTCATGGCGTTGACGCGGCGCAGCATTTCGTCGCGGACGCCGCCCTCGTAGAGGTCGGAGATGAGCACGAACAGGGAGTCGGTGGGGCGGGTGATGAGGGTTTGTGAATAGGCGATGGCCCGGTTGATGTCGGTGCCGCCGCCGAGTTGGGTGCCGAACAGGACGTCGACGGGGTCGTCGAGTTTGTCGGTGAGATCGACGATCTCGGTGTCGAAGACGACGAGCGAGGTCTTCAGCGAACGCATGGAGGCGAGGACGGCGCCGAAGACCGAGGCGTAGACGACGCTGGCGGCCATCGAGCCGGATTGATCGATGGCGAGCACGACATCGCGCTGTACCGCTTGGGCTTTGCGGCCGTAGCCGACCAGCCGCTCGGGCACCACGGTGCGATGCTCGGGCAGGTAATTGGCCAGGTTCTTACGGATGGTGCGATCCCAGTCGATATCGCGCAGCCGCGGGCGGGAGACGCGCGCGGCCCGGTTCAACGCGCCGGAGACGGCGGCCACCGTGTGCGCGGCGATGCGCTGTTCGATCTCGCGCACCACCTTCTGCACCACCATCCGCGCGGTGGCCTTGGTGGTTTCGGGCATCACCCGGTTCAGGCTCAGCAGGGTGCCGACCAGGTGCACGTCGGGCTCGACCGCCTCGAGCAACTCGGGCTCGAGCAACAGCTGGGTGAGGTTCAACCGCTGCACCGCGTCGCGCTGCATCACCTCGACGACGGTCGAGGGGAAGTAATTGCGGATGTCGCCGAGCCAGCGCGCCACCCGAGGCGCGGATCCTTGCAGCCCGCCCGCACGCTTGCCGGAGGTCTTCTCGTCGTCGTTGTACAGCGCCGACAGCGCCCGGTCCATCGCGACGTCGTCGGCCTCGCCGAGTCCGCCGAGCCCCTCCTCGGCGGCGGTGCCGAGCACCAAACGCCAACGCCGCGCCTGTGTTTCATCGACAGCGTTCATCGCATCCCCTGAGTGTCGGTCGAGCCATGGGTTGTCCCGGATCGGAATCGTCGCGTCGTGGCGGCCGCGCCGGAATGCGCGGCAAGCCGCTTGGTCATACCGACACCCCCAGGATTTCCGCGGCGGCGCGCAGGGCGATGGTGCCGCGCGCGACGTCGAAACCGCCGTCGTCCTCGCCGTTTCGGCTGGCGACGGCACCGCCGTCGCGCACCGCTCGGCCGATGGCGCGGCGCTCGCCCGACTCGAACGCGCCGAATGTTCGGCGCAGCAGGGGGAGTGTCTCGACGAACTGGTCTTCGCGCAGTGCGCGCAGCCAATCGTCGATGAGACGCAACAACTCTCGGTCGTGCACCAGCAGCAGCCCGCGGCCACCGAGGAAGCCGTCGACCCAGGCGGCCTTCGCGGCGGCGGTATTGCCGACCGACAGTGCGGCGGAAAGCCGGCGGGCGGAATCGGTCTCGTCGATGATGCCCGCGTCGCAGAGCAGCCGGACGGCGCGGCCGACGAGGGCGCCGTGCACGTCGTCGCGATCGGCGAGCTTGCCGAGGGCGCCGAGCCATTCGCCGGTGGCCCAGCCGTCGTCGCGGGTGTGGATGGCGGTGTGCGCCGCGTCGAGCATGCCGCGCAGTTCGGTGGCCGCGCCGGTGTCCAGGCCGGTGACGGCGCCGGGTAGGCCCGCGCAGACGCGCACCAGCAGGCCGTCGGCGACGTGCGCTAGTGCTTTGGTGTCGGTGCCGCGGACGTCGCCGTAGCGCAGCGTCCTGATCAGGCCGGGCAGCGCGGCGAGCAGGTGGGTGATGTCGTGGTCCAGCGCGGCGGCCGATTCCAGCCGGGTGATCAATCCGTCGGTGGCGCCGCCGAGATCGGCCAGCAGCGCGACCTCCAGTGCCGCGGACAGATCGCCGACGGTGCTGTCCTCGCGGCTCGCCGTGTCCAGGATCTTCGCCTGGGCGGCGGTGCGGATGGTGGTGCCCCAGCGGGAGGCCTCGATGATCGAAATGGCGTACTCCGGTCGCCATTCCAGCGTCCAGGTCTCCCGGAAGGTGCCGGTGCTGCGCACCTCGCTGGTGGTGAGCGTGCCCCAGGGGATGTCGAGCACGCGTAGCCGGTGCAGCAAGCGGGAGCGCTCGACCTCACGTTCCTTGCGCAGGTCGAGATCGAGGACTCGGGACAGTGCCTCCTGTTTCATGCGCAGCGTGCGGATCCGGGCGCGCAGATCGGCATCGAGCGGGACGGTCGGGGTGCCCTCCGGCACGGCGCCCAGCGCCTCGCCGATGACGAGTTCGTTGACGACCAGCCGCAGCATCGTCTCGTCGCCCGCACACATCACCGCGCGAGTGGCCTCGGTGACCTCGGACAACCCGGCCAGCGGGCGATCGCGCATGGCGGCGAGGGCGTCGGCGAGGCGGACGGCCTCGATGATGTGCGCGCTCGACACCGGCAGATCGTGCGCCCGCAGCACCCCTGCCACCTTGGTGAGCCAGCGGACGATCGGCCGCTCGGTCTCGGTGAACAGGTGGTGGTACCAGCCGGGGGAGGTGATCCCCGCGCCATATCCGGAGATCGTGGACAGCCGCGAATGCGTCCATGGCACCCAGGTCAGCATGGCCTTCGTCTTCGGAAGTCCTTTCAGCAGCCGGGTATCCGCGGCCGCGGGCCCGAGCTTGCCCGCGAGCGCGGGCGCGTGCCAGGCCCCGCACACCACCGCGAGGCGGACCGCCCCATCCTTCAGCGCCTTGCGCATCGTCTGCCGCATGTACGCCTCGCGCCGCAGCGTGTGCGCGTCGATGCGGACGGGCTCGAGCCGGATCGGCTCCAGCGCGATGACGTCGGAGGTCGCCTCGGCGACCGAATTGGTGCCCGCTACCCGCGCGTCGTCGTCCGGTCGCAGGTCGATCGTCGCCTCCTGTCCGGGCGAGTCTCGTTCGTCGGCATCGTGTTCCACCACCGCGCCCTGGTCGTCCAGCATGGCGTCGATCGGCTCGAGCTCGATCGCATCCTGCTCGGCGGATTCGCGCAGTGCGCCCATCGCCTCGGTGATCGCGTCGAAAGCTGTTGCGTCGGGGGCGGATTCGACGACCGCGTCCCACCACCGTTCGGCGTCGTCGTACCCGCCCGCGGCGGCGAGCTCGGTCAACGGGTCGAACCGATCGCCGGGCTCCTCCTCGGCGGCGAGCACCATGGCGGCGGGCAGGTCGCAGAACCGAACGGGCACACCGTATTCGGCGGCATACCGCAGCGCCTGCCACTCCGGCGAGAACACCGCGTAGGGCCAGAACGCGGCCTTCGCCGGCGCATCGGGCACATAGGCCAGCAGCGCGACCGGCGGCGTCATGCCCTCGGCCGCGACATACCCGACCAGCGGATCGGCGTCCGCGGGTCCCTCGATCAGGATGGTGTCGGGCTGAAAGGCCTCCAGTGCCAACCGAAGTGAGCGCGCCGAACCCGGACCGTGATGGCGGATGCCGAACACCCGGGTTTGTGGGCCGGACTGCGAGTCGCGGTCGGCCGCGCCCTGCTGCGCCTGCGTCATGGTGTCACCCCCTGCTCGTCCGCCTGCCGACTCCGCCGCTCACCCGGAGACCTCGCGGCACGCCCGGTAGAAGTCCGACCACTCCGGGCGTTCGCGCACAACGGCTTCCAGATACTCGGTCCACACGACGGCATCGGCGACCGGGTCCTTGATCACCGAACCGAGGACGGCGCCCGCGATATCGGCGGCCCGCAGGACGCCGTCGCCGAAGTGGACGGACAGGGCGATCCCGTTGGTGATCACCGAGATGGCCTCGGCGGTGGACAGGGTGCCGGAGGGCGATTTGAGCTTGGTGCGGCCGTCGGCGGTGATGCCGGAACGCAATTCGCGGAAGACGCGCACCACCCGGCGCACCTCCTCGGCCGCGGCGGGCACCTTCGGCAGTTCCAGCGAGGCGCCGAGCTGTTCGACGCGGCGGCTGACGATGGCGACCTCCTCGTCCTCGCTGGCGGGCAGCGGCAGCACCACGGTGTTGAACCGGCGGCGCAGCGCGGAGGACAGCTCGTTCACGCCGCGGTCGCGGTCGTTGGCGGTGGCGATGACGTTGAAACCCTTGGCCGCCTGCACCTCGGTGCCGAGTTCGGGCACCGGCAGCGTCTTCTCGGACAGCACGGTGATCAGCGCGTCCTGCACATCGGACGGGATGCGGGTGAGCTCCTCGATCCTGGCGATCGACCCCGCGCGCATCGCGGTCAGCACCGGCGACGGCACCAGCGCGCCCTCGCTCGGGCCCTCGGCGAGCAGTCGCGCGTAGTTCCAGCCGTACCGGATCGCCTCCTCCGCCGTCCCCGACGTGCCCTGCACGAGCAGCGTCGATTCCCCGCAGATGGCGGCCGAAAGATGCTCCGACACCCAGGTTTTGGCGGTGCCCGGCACGCCGAGCAGCAGCAGCGCCCGGTCGGTGGCGAGCGTCGCGACGGCCACCTCCATCAGCCTGCGTGGGCCGACGTACTTCGGGCTGATCACGGTGCCGTCGTCGAGCGTGCCGCCGAGCAGGTAGGTGACCACCGCCCACGGGGAGAGTCGCCAGGACGGCGGGCGCGGGCGTTCGTCGGCGGCCACCAGGGCGCGCAGTTCGTCGGCGTAGGCCTGTTCGGCGTGCGGACGCAGCAGGTCGGGCGTCACGTCGGTAGTGGTCACTGCAACTCCTCGAGCATCATCGAGCGGTGGTTGAGGTCGTGTGCGAGCTGATCGAACGCTCGCTCCCAGGTGGGATCGCCGCAGCGGCGGGCCACCACGGTAGCGGCGCTCGCGGCGGTCACGGGTAGATGTACCGACGCCGCGGACAGCAGCGACCGGTGCGCGTTGGGGGTATTGCCGTGCGATTCCGGGCGGCGGGCCGCCGCGCGGGCCCGCTCGAACAACAGCAGAATCAGGTGCTGTGCCAGCGGTTCCGGCCAGGGATGTCCCATCGCCGGCAGCAGCGCCTCGATCTCGGAGAGCCAGGAGCCGTCCAGGTCGAGCAGGTGGCGGGTGCGGTCGGCCATCGGCAGCAGCGCGAACAGCTCGCGCCTGCGTAGCATGGCGACGTCGGTCGGCACACCGGCGTCGAACAGTGCCCGCGCCCACGCCGAATCATGCTGTGCCAGTGCGGCATCCACCCAGCCATCGAAGATCGGCTGCCGGAAGCGATCATCGATGCCCGCCTTGACCGCCTTGTCGGGTGTGCCGAGTACGTTCGCCCAGTGACCGAGCGGCGTGGCCGCGACCAGCTGACGCAGCCTGCCCGCGGTGACGTCGGGTGCGCCGCCCCAGCGATAGGTGAACTCGACACTGCGGTCGGTGATGCCGTCGCGATGTGCGGGCGGGTCCAGCGTATCGGGCAGGGCGACAACGAGTTCGGTGTGCCGCAGCCGATGCTCGACGCGGACCCACTCGTCGGCCCGCCGCGTCATGCGGTGCGCGAACGCCGAATCCGGCAGCAGCGTCAGCAGACCGGCGGCGGTCCGCCGGACATCGGAGCGCCGATCGTCCAGCCCGGCTTCCAGCAGCGGCTCGTCGGCCCGCGAAATCCCGTCGGCGAGTACGGCGAGCAGCTCGGCCTTCAACGGACCGGATTCCTTCGGCCACGCCGTGGCAAGCGTTTCGCGCGCCGCGTCGGCATCCCGGCGGCGCAACTCGGCGAGCCAGCCCCGGCGCTCGGGCGGCTGCCCGAATTGCCAGACCTCCTCGGTAGGTGCCGTTGCGGGCTGCTGGCGCACCAGGTTTCGCCATTCCGGATGCTGGCCCGCGAGCCAGCGCCCTCGGGTGCCTGCCAGGCGCAGCAGCGGCTCGCGCAGCTCGGTGTTGGCCTTCGCCTGGTCGAGCAGCTGCCCGCACAGCGCGTCGGGGGCGCGATAGTCGTATGGCGTTGCTGCCGTGAACCATTCGGGCAGAAACGGCGACTTTTCCTGCAGCATCCGTGAGAGGCGACCGGACGCGACATGCGGCAGCAGCCGTCGGGTGTCGTCCTCGGCGGGCTCGGGCGCCTTCGCGGTGGCCGCACGCACCCCACCCCGCGCGAAAACATCCTGGAGCGCGGCGGATTCGAGCAGGCGCAGCGCCGGGTCGGCGGGTAGTCGGTCGGCGGCGTCGGCCACCGGCGCGGCGAGCCGGGTCAGGTCCGGCGCCCGGCGTGCGGTGCCGAGCAGCGCGACGGAGGTCAGGTCGGCCGCGTTCGACGAAGGTGCCACTCGGGCATTCGGTGCACTCCGTCCGACCGGATCGAGTCTGGCCAGATCGATCACCTCACCGGCAGTGAACACCGAGACCGGCGCCAAGCCCTCGATGGTCCAGTCGGCGGTGATCGTCACCGGATGACCGCCGGACACGCCGAGCAGCCGCCACGGCTGCTCGGTGGGCGCCACCGGCAGCGCGGTGCCGTCGGATTCGGCGATGTACCAACCACTTTCGGTGTGCACCGGCACCACGTCGACAAGCAGCACCGGCCAGCCGCGCAGCCACGGATCGTCGCCGAGCGCCGCGGCGTGGTCGGCGAGCGCGGCGGCCACCGTGCCCGGCCGCTCCGGATCGGTCGGCAGTGTCGTGAAAGGTTCTGCCGCACCGTGCCGTTCACCCCACAGCGCGCGCAGCGGCGCGGCGCCGGGGTAGTAGTGCAGGTCCGCGTCGGCCAGCAGGCCGAGGGGCGGCACGTCGGCGGGGAAGCCCGGCGTCCCGAACGAGTGGTCGACCACCAGCGCCCAGCGCCGAGACTCGCGCCCGTACAACCATGTTCGCCGGGTGTAGAGGCGCTCGTCCTCGGTGATTCGCACGCCGAGCACCATCCACCGGTCCCGCACCGCGGGCTCGGTGCGCACCGCCTCGGCGGGATTCGGATAGCCGACGTGGGCACGGATGCTGGCGCGCAGCTCGGGCGTCAGCTCGTCCAGCCTGCGATGCGCCGTGATGAGCAGGTGCAGCCGTGCGTATTCGCGCAGCACGACCTCCGGCCAGTCGGCCCTGGTCACCACGGCGGTCGGCAGCTGACGCAGGGTCGAGGCGACGCCGGGCGCCTGCGCGTCGACCATCCGCGCGGCGATCGACTCGAACGCCCGGAACGATCGGTCGGTCTGCGCCAGGCCGGTGCGCACCTGATCACCCAGCCAGACATCGAGTTCGGCCAATCCCGCGGTGACCCGCACCCGCCGCTGCTCCGCGGTAGCCGGATTCGCGGTGCGGGCGGCGGCCTCGGCCGCCGGCTTGGCGGCTTTGGCGATCCGGCCGTCGATCCAGCTCCCCGCGAAATCGGCGATCCCGGGCGCCACCTCGACCCGGCCGGCCGCCCACTCCAGCAACAGCGACAGCGCGTGCTTGCACGGGAACTTGCGGCTCGGACAGGAGCACTTGTACGCGGGCCCGGACAGGTCGACGATCGTCTGATACGGCTTGGCGCCGCTGCCCTGACACAGTCCCCACAGCGCGGTGTCGTGCTGCCCGGTATCGCGCCAGCGGCTCGCGAGCTTCCGCGCGGCCGACAGCGAGCTCGCGTCCGGCGCGAGCGCCGTGACCTGGTCCTCGCTCCAGCGCGTCATGTCTTCCCCCGTTCCTCGGTTGACCGGATTTGTACACCGGGCCACCGACAAGTGCGGACCCGGCCGGTGTGTTCCGCACGGAAATTGCTGTGCCGTCCCGGGTTTCGCTGCCGAAAACCTCTTGCGTACATGGGTATTCTCTGGCATTCTGTCCTGTTCGGCTCGACCGAACCATCCAAATCGGGTGATACACCGACGAGCTGCCCGCCGGGGCTGGCGAGGGGTGGACATCGAGGCGCGGCCCCAGCCGTTTCGATGGCCATATCCATCCCCGCGCGGGCAGATTCGCATCGGGACCGGACGATTTCCTCCAGTGGGCGAATTCGACGCGATCGGGTAGCGTTTCGCACAGCTTCGACAGTGGCGCCGCGCGCGGGGGTCGGAGGACGTGTAGCGGCTCGGTGGTGGAGGGGGTCCAACCAAATTGCGTCCCGACGCCGATCCGGTGCCGCGGTTGACCGAGGTGGTGACCCGCAGGCTCGCTGCGGATCCCGCGGTGACACCGTCGGTCGCGCGTACCGTCCTGCGCGCCCTCGGTGGCACCGAGAACGATGATCGGGCAACCGAATTCGACGACGGCGGGATCTTCCTGCGCGCCATCCGGGTCCGCGGCTTCCGCGGCATCGGTCCGCAAGCCGAGCTGCAACTGCCGCCCGGCCCCGGCCTCACCCTGGTGGTCGGCCGCAACGGCAGCGGCAAGTCCAGCTTCGCCGAGGCCGCCGAGCTGGTGTTCACCGGCGGAAATCGCCGCTGGGACGGTCGATCCGCGGCCTGGCGGGAGGGCTGGCGCAACCTGCACGACGGCGGCACCGCCCGCATCGAGGTGGAGCTGCTCACCACCGGCACCAAGCCGCAGCTGACCATCGCCAAGGAATGGGCCGCCGACGCGGACCTGCCCGACGCGACCTGGACCGAACAGCACCCGCCCACCGCGCCAACTGAATTCGACATCGATCGCTGGGCCGGTCGGCTGGAGCTCTACCGCCCGTTCCTGTCCTACAGCGAGCTCGGCGCGCTGGTTGACGGCAAACCGAGCGACCTGTTCGACGCGCTGCACCAACTGCTCGGCCTCGACGAACTGACCTTGGCGCAGGAGCGAATTCGGATGCGCCGCCTGGAACTGGAACGCGCCGTGCGCGATTCGCGTCAGGAACGGCTCGAGCTGCTGGAGGCACTCGAGACGGTGGCCGACGATCGTGCCGTGCGGGTGAACGGCCTGCTCCGCCCCGCCCAGCCCGACCTCGCCGCGGTCGGGCGCGAGGTGATCGGCACCTTCGACGACCCGGACGGTCCGGCGGGCCTGCGCGCGATCGTGCGGCTCACCCTGCCGACTGCCGCGGAGGTAGCCCAGGTGGCCACCAGACTCGCGGAATGCGGCACGGCGCTGACCCTCGGCACCACCGCCGACGCCGAGGCCGATCTGCGCGTGCTGGAGCTGTTGCGCCGGGCTCGCGATCACCACATGGCGAGCGGCACCTGCCCGTGCCCGGTGTGCGGTCGCGGCGACCTGGACGACGCGTGGGCCCGCGAGGCCGACGCCTCGATCACCACCCTGGCCGCCAGGGTGGACGCGCTCACCACCGCACGCACCGAACTCGGTGATGCCCTGCGCGCGGCGCGTTCGCTGCCGGATCTCATTCCGCCGGAACTGGATTTCGACCCGCGCAATCCGCCGTCGGTGGACACGTCCGCCGTGCGCCGGGCCTGGGCCGACTGGGCCGCGCTCACGGCCGCCGATTACAGCACCGACCTGCCGGACCGGCTGCGCGGCGCGCACGCGCGGCTGGTCGACGAGCTCGATCTGGTGCAGCAGGGAACCCGCAAGGAACTCGACCGCCTCGACGAGGTGTGGACCCCGCTGGTGCCGCGCATCGTGAGCTGGCTGGAGGGCGCACGCGAGGTCGCCGCGCACGCGGCCGAACTGCGCACCGTCAAGAAGGCCGAGGACTGGCTCAAGTCCGCCACCGCCGGTCTGCGCGGCGAGCGGATGACGCCGCTGGAGACCACGGCGCGCTGGGTCTGGCAGACGCTGCGTCAGCAAAGCAACGTGGAACTCGGCTCGATCACCTTGCAGGGCAACGCCGGAACGGCCCGCAGGGTGCTGCTCGATGTCACCGTCGACGATGTGGACGGCGCGGCGCTCGGCGTGATGAGTCAGGGCGAGTTGCACGCGCTCGGGCTGTCGCTGTTCCTGCCGCGGGCCACGGTCGAGGAGAGCCCGTTCCGCTTCGTCATGATCGACGATCCGGTGCAGGCGATGGACCCGGCGAAGGTGGACGGGCTGGCCAGGGTGCTGGCCGCGGTCGCGTGGACCCGGCAGGTGGTCGTGTTCACCCACGACGAGCGCCTCGCCGAGGCGGTGCGCCGAATGCAGTTGGACGCCACCGTATTGGAGGTGCAGCGCCGCGACCGTTCGGTGGTCGAGGTGCGGGTGTCCAGCGACCCGGTCCGCCGCTACCTCGACGATGCCCGTGCGCTGGTGCGCACCCCGCAGCTGCCGCAGGCCATCGCCGACGAACTCGTCGCCACCTGCTGCCGTTCCGCGGTGGAGGCGGCGAGCCTCGGCCGGGCCAGACGCACCCTGCTCGCCGACGGCATGAACCATCGCGAGGTGGAGCGTCACATCGATGCGGCCCAATCCACCAGGGCCAAGGTCGCGCTCGCGGTGATGGGCGTCGGCGGCAAGGTCGATGATCTCAACAAGCATCTCGTTGCGCGCGAAGGGAAATGGGTGGTCGAGGCGCTGCGCGATGCGACCGCGGGCGCGCACGTGCCGATCGGCCGCAGCATGCGCGAATTGATCACCGAGACCGAACGATTCGTCGCGTGGCTCGGGAAATGACGGCGCGATGGCGATGACGCAGCGCGGGCCGCGCCGCGGACCGAACGGCGGGCGCGGTAAGCAGCGTGGACCGGCGAAAGGCCAGCGGCGGCCACGGCCGTCGGTGGCCGAGCGGCTCGACACGGTGGATCGGCTACTGGCCGGATCGGTGACCGATGCGGGCGGGCTGTGGTCCCGCGCCACCGCGTGGATTCTGCGAATCGCGTTGGAGCAGTGCGTGGATGAGCTGTGGGCGCGGCTGGCGCCCGCCTTGATGCGCTGCCCGATGCGGGCGCAGCTGATCGCGCTGCGCACCTTCGCCGGGCCCGAGGTGGCGGCGCAGGTCGCCGCGCTGTGGGCCGCGCTCTCGAGAGCTGCGCACCACCACGACTACGAACTCGCGCCGAGCGTCACCGACCTACGCCGCTGGCGCGAACAAACCGTCGCGATCGCCAAGGCCCTGTCGGCCGTCGAGGCGCGCTGAGCATCGACTACGTCGTCGGAATCGACCGGCTGGGCGGACCGCTCGCGGCTGGTCTGGCCGACCCGGCCCGATCTTGTTGCGGGCGGCGCGCAACAATCGAGGCATGAGTGGGACGCGGATGTGTCCGTGTGGCCGGGGCGAGGCCTTCGACGACTGCTGCGGGCCGGTGCTGAGCGGGAAGCGGGCGGCGGCGACCGCCGAAGCGTTGATGCGTTCGCGCTACACGGCTTTCGCGGTCGGGAACACCGACTATCTACGCCGATCGTGGCATCCGCTGACCAGGCCGGCGGAGTTGGCGCTCGACCCGGACCAGCGGTGGTTGTTCCTGGAAATACTGCGCACCGCCGACGGCGGGCTGTTCGACGAGACCGGGTTGGTCGAGTTCGTCGCGCACTATCGGGCGGACGGCACGCGCGGATCGCTGCACGAGGTCAGCAGGTTCCGGCGTGCCGAGGGTGCCTGGGTCTACCTCGACGGTGAGATCGAAGCCTGAGTAACGTGCCCACTATGTCCCGTGTCGCGATCGAATACTGCACCCAGTGCCGATGGCTGCTGCGCGCGAGCTGGATGGCGCAGGAGCTGTTGACCACCTTCGCCACCGAACTCGGTGAGGTGGCACTGATTCCGGGGACGGGCGGCGTATTCCGGATCACCGTCGATGCCGAGCAGATCTGGGAACGCAAGGCAGACGGCGGTTTTCCCGATATCACGGTGTTGAAACAACGGGTACGGGACCGGGTCGCACCGGACCGTGATCTCGGCCACGCCGATCGTCGCGACTGAACCCCGCCCTGGCAATACGACACCGGGGCAGGGCGTTGCTCAGCTGCAGCAGCCGCCGCCGCAGCAGCCGCCACCGGCGGGACGCGCGGCCTGGCTCGGCGCGGGCGCCGCATTGCCCCGGCTGACCGTGGCAAACGTGGTCAGTAGCTTGACTGTGTCGGCATGGCCGCTCGGGCAGGACGCCGGATCCGACGACTCCGCCATCGGGCGGTTCATCTCGAAAGTGTCCCCGCAGCTGCGGCACCGATAGCTGTAACTCGGCATCGGTCAAGCGTACCGCCGGGATCTCATAATGGTGCGTCGCGTTCCCAGGTCGTCAGCATGGACGTACTCTCGAAGAAGAGATCACGAGGTGCGGGACCCGCTGGAGCAAACCGGCAGCACACCGATGGGTCCCTGGCAGGAGGTGCGAGCATGACCACTCAGTTCGAAACGGAAGTGAGCGGCGCCGAGCCTATCGCCAGCACGACCTCGGGCGAGGTACGCGGACGCTGGGACGGCCCGGTGGCGGCTTGGCGCAGCATTCCCTACGCGGCGGCACCGAGTGGGGTCAATCGATTCATGCCGCCGCTGCCCGCGCCCGAATGGGACGGGACCAGGGATTGCGCCACCTTCGGTGATATCGCACCGCAGACCATGGGCAACATGGTCCCCGTCGATTCCGACCTGCGAATGGGCGAGGACTGCCTCTGGCTGAACGTCTGGTCACCGCGGCGCGACGTCGGCGACGTGGTGCACACCTTCGAGACGGGCGAACCGCGTCCGGTGCTGGTCTGGCTGCACGGCGGCGCCTACTGCCTCGGCACCGCGGCGCAGGGCATCTACGACGGACGCAAGCTGGCCGAGACCGGTGACGTCGTGGTGGTCACCGTGAACTACCGGCTCGGCGCGCTCGGATTCCTCGATCTGTCCTCGCTGCCGGGCCCGTTCACGCCGAATCTCGGGCTGCACGACCAGATCGCCGCGCTGGAATGGGTGCGCGACAATATCGCCGCGTTCGGCGGCGACCCGGGCAATGTCACGCTGTTCGGCGAATCCTCCGGCGCCGGTTGTGTCACCGCGCTGCTGACCTCGCCGCGGGCGGCCGGGCTGTTCCACAAGGCCATCGCGGAGAGCCCGCCGGCCACCACGGTGTTCGGTCAGGAGCGGGCGGCCGGGGTGGCCCGGCGATTCCTCGAGCTGCTGGAACTGCCCGCGCACCGGGCCATCGAGCTGCTCGACTGGCCGATCGAGAAGATCGTCGAGGTCGCCGGCATCCTGCTGGACGAGATCCCGTTGAAGGAGCCGGGCCGGTTGGCGGCGGCGCCGGTGGTGGACGGCGATCTGCTGCCGACCTATCCGATCGATCGGTTCCAGCACGGGCGCTCGCACCGGGTGCCGTTGATGATCGGCACCAACAAGGACGAGGCGTCGCTGTTCCGGGTGTTCCGTTCGCCGATCATGCCGGTGACCCCGGACGCGGTGAACGCGATGCTCAGCGATGTGGCGGCCAGTCACCCGGAGCTGTCGCACGAGCGGATCGCCGAAATCACCTCCGCCTACCCGGATCTGGACAAGACGCGCGGCGCGCTGGCCATGTCCGGCGACGCCGCGTTCCGGATGCCCGCGCACTGGGTGGCCGACGCGCACGCACAGCACTCACCGACCTGGATGTACCGCTTCGATCATGCGACGCCGATGCTGCGGGCGGCTCGGGTCGGCGCGGGCCACGCCACCGAATTACCGTACGTGTTCGGCAATTTCGGCTCGTTCAACCATGATCCGACGTTCTGGCTCGGTGGCCGCAAGGTGGCCATGGAGGTATCCGGCCGGATGATGCGGCGCTGGTTGGCCTTTGCCACGCACGGCGTGCCCGCCGCGCTCGACGGCTCGAAACATTGGCCGCCGTACCGCCCGTCCACCCGCACCACCCTGGTGATCGACACCGTCGACCGCGTGGTCGACGACCCGGACGCGGACCTGCACACCGCTTGGGGTGAGCAGGCGGTCGGCTTCAGCTGATCGGCGCCGCCGCTCGGTTCCCTTGACCCGCAACGAGATCCACGGATCGTGCGGAACCGGGCAGCGGTCAGACGGTGGTGGGTTCGGGGGTGCGAGCCCGGCGGCCGAGACGGACCGGCAGCTGCTCATATCCGTGCAGCGTGAACAACTTTCGCCGCCGCGGCGGTCCGTCGAGTTGCAGATCAGGGAAGCGGTCGAACAGGGCTTGCAGGGCGTAGACGCCTTCCATCCGGGCCAGGCTGGCGCCGAGGCAGACGTGCACGCCGGTGCTGAACGACAAGTGCTCCTTGGCGTTCGCCCGGCCGACGTCGAAGCGGTTCGGCTCGGCGAACACCGCGGGATCGCGGTTCGCGCCGGCCAGTGACAGCACGACGGTATCGCCCGCGCGCAGCTGGGTGCCGTCGATCTCCACGTCGCACAACGCCGTTCGCGCCGTCGTCTGGACCGGCGAGTCGAAGCGAAGCACCTCTTCGATGGCATTGGGCCACAGCTCGGGTTCGGCGCGCAGCCGCGCCAACTGTTCCGGGTGCTCGAGCAACTGGACCACACCGTTGCCGATCAGGTTCACCGTGGTCTCGAAGCCGGCGCCCATCAGCAGGCTCGCGGAGGCCTTGAGCGCGAACATGTCCAGCTCGCCCGCGGTGACCAGGGTGCTGAGGATGTCATCGCCCGGAGTGCGGCGCAGCCGCGCGATGTGTGCGTCGAAGTACTCGTTCATCACCTCCATGGCCCGCAGCGCGCGCCGGTGCGCGCGCCAGGAGATGCCGACGTCGAGCAGCGGTGTCAGCTGGTCGCCCCAGTGCAGGAACCGCTCCTTGTCCGAGTCGGGGAAGCCGAGCATTTCGGAGATGATCGCGATCGGGACCTGCGCGGCGAAGGCGGTGACCAGATCCGCGGATCCGCCGGACGGCAGCGCGTCGAGCAGTTCCGCGGTGACCGTTTCGACGCGGTCGCGCAGCCTGCCGATGGCGCGCGGGGTGAACGCGGAGGCGACCGGCTTGCGCATCCTGGTGTGCTCTGGCGGGTCGATCACCAGCATCGACGGCGGCTCCACCGGGTTCGGCGGCAGCGGGAAATACTTGGCCAGCTTCTGCATCGGGGCCGGGGTATTGAAACTTTCGGTGCTGCGCACGCCGAATCGGTTGTCGCGCAGGATGGATCGGCACAGCTCGTGGTCGAAGCTCGCCCAGGCGATGGAGGTGCGGATCAGCCTGCCCTCGCCGCGCAGTTGCTCGATGAGGGGATACGGATCGGCGAACCCGGTGGGCCCACCCATCAGTTCGGCGAACGGCTCACCACGTCGGGCCTGTAGGCGCAGCACGAGCCGGGGCGCGCCTTGGACGGATAACCAGCGGAACCAATACTGCGGCTTCATCATTCACCAACTCCGTCGTTGTGAGATATCTCCACCGTACGGAACCCGGCCAGAATGTGGAACGTCCTCTAGTCGGACTTCCGCCTATACCGTGGTAGGAGGAACCCGCCGAAATCCGCCGACAAATTCACCCCTACTGCCTCCAAACTACTGTGCCGAACCTTCCCACGGTTCGATTCGATCAGGCCCACCAACGCAGCCGCACATAGAGGGCGTGCGGCTGGGGTTCAGGCGCGCTGGGCGGTGACGCGTTCGGATTCGATGCGGCGGTCGCGGAGGGTGGGGTCGGGGTTGACCACCTGGACCAGGGAGGCGCCTGCGGCGAGTACGGCGACGAAGCCGTCGATCAGTTCGGCGGGGGTGTCCCAGGGGGTGCTGGACAGTACTCGGTCGCCCTCCGAAAACCCTTGGCGCATAGCCGATTTCTTTGCCTCGGCGAACACCTCCGCCACCGGCATGCCGTCCAGTGCGGCACCGGCGCCGCCGGGCAGGAACTGATCGCCGTGCACCCGCACGGAGGTGGCGAAGTCGGTGACGCCGATCGGCAGGTCACGCACCGGTGCGCCCATCGCGTCCAGGGACAGCGCGGCGACCTCGGCGATGCCGTCGGCGTCGTCGATCCGGTCGGGGGTCACCAGGGCCAGTTCGGCATCCTGGTCGGGACGCAGCACCACCTCGGTGCCGGCCCACCAGCAGCCGAGCAGCACGGCGGCGGTCTGCCAGTGTGCGGGCAGCAGCACCGCGATCCTGGCGCCGGGGCTGAGGCCGAACTCGTCGCGGATCAGGTTGGCCGTCTTGGCCGCCCAGTTCGCCAGGGTCAGCCCGGACAGCTCGATCCGAGCGCCGGTGGCGTCGTCGTAGTAGGTGACGCGCGGATTCGCTGGTTCGCGCGCGAGAATCGGATCGAGCACCTTCTCGGTGAGGGTGAGCGCCTGGTCGAATTCACGCATGGTCTAGTTCACGCATTTCGGTCCGTTCTGGCCTGCGTCGATCGGTGGGGCGGGCGGGACTGGCGTCGCGGTGGCGCTCGACGTTCCGGAGAAGTCGAACATGCCCCCGGCCGCCGAGCCCGGACCAGAATAGTCGCTCGCCAGCACCACGCTCACCGAATCCGGCGACAGCGTTGTATCCGCGAGCACCGGCAGCCCACCGAGCGCCTTGGCCACCGCCTTGGCCTTGGCGTCGGCGGTGTTCGCCGCGAGCACCCGGCTGCCGGTGACGCTGGGGCCGGTGTAGTTGCCGACCAGACCCTCGTGGAAACCCTTACTGCTCAACGCCTGCGCGACCTGACCGGCCAAACCGCCGACACCGCTGGCGTTGTACACGCTGACAGTCACCGTGCCCGGATCCACTGTGGGCTCATCGGATTCGGCGGACTTCCCGTCGACCAGCGAGCCGACGTAGGACTTCACCGCCTTGGGGTCGACCCGCACCACCGATTCGCCGCGGTCGGTCATGTAGTTCAGATCGGTGACCGGAATGGTCTCGAATTTCACCTGCCCGCCCGAAAGGTCCTGCAGCTGTTGCAGAAACGCGAGCACGTCCCAGTTGTCGTCGAGCACCACCGTGCGCCCGACGGCGTCGCTGAGCTGCTTCATCTTTCCGGGGTTGCTGAGCGTCTTCGTATTGAGCACCTGGCCGACCAGCTGCGCCATGAACACCTGCTGGCGCACGATGCGATCGAGATCACCGCGCGGCAGATTGTGCCGCTGCCGCACGAAGCTCAGCGCCGACGGGCCGTCCAGGCGCTGGCGACCCGCCGGGAAGTCGGCGCCGGACATCCATTCGTCGACCGGATTGTTCAGGCACACCTCGACCCCGCCGACCGCGTCGGTGAGCAGCACGAAGCCGAGCAGGCTCACCTCGGCGTAGTGGTCGACGTTGATGCCGGTGAGGTTGCCGACGGATTTGATCAACGCCTGGCGGCCGGCCTGGGTGGACTGCTTGTCCGCGTCGGCTTCCGAGACGCCCTGGTTCATCAGCTTCAGCCGCTGGGTTTCCTTGGTCGCGCCGTATGCCGAGTTGATCTTGCCCTTGCCGAGATCGGGAATGTCGACGTAGGAGTCGCGGGGAATGGAGATGGCGGTCGCGGATCGGCCGTCGTTGGGTATTCGGATCAGCACGATGGTGTCGGTGTTGGTGCCGACCTCGTCGCCCGCGTGCAGCAGCGCGCGTTCCCGATCGCTCAGCGGGTTGCCGTGCGCGTCGGTGCGGCTGTCGACACCGACCAACAGGATGTCCACGGCGCCGTCGCGCCCGCCGCCGAGGCCGAGGTTGCCGATCCGCTCGATATTGGAGATCAGGCTGTCGACGCTGTGCCAGGCGAAGCCGGTGATGACAAGCACCACCACGGCGAACACCGCGGCGAAGGCACGCAGCGGGCCACCCGCCGGTAAGAACGATTCAGCGCGACGCGGCCGGGTCACCCGGGACCTCCTGCGCCGCAGCTACTTTGTGTCCTCTCGACAACTCGACATCCTTTCGACAAGCTCGGGGCCTCTTTCGACAGCACGGGCTGAGTGACCACCCCACCTTTCTGTATCCCCCGGCACCCATACGGCAAACCCTTGTTCGCGGTGGGCGCCAGCCGAGGGCAACTGACTGAAGGCTAACGAATGGCGGCCCGGGCACCCGCAATCCGCAGGTGTGGCGGCGTGCCAGACTCGACCCCGTGACAGCTTCGACATCGTCCGACGCCGCCCGGCCCGCGCGCCTCGTCGTGACGGGAGCAGGCGGGCAGCTCGGGCAGGAACTGATCCGGCTCGCGCCCGCTGCCCGGGCCTTCGGACGCCGCGACCTCGATATCACCGATGCGGCCGCGGTCGCCGCCGTGCTCGAACCGGGTGATGTGGTGATCAATTGCGCCGCCCACACCGCGGTCGACCGGGCCGAGTCCGAGGTGGCGGCGGCTTTCGCAAGCAACGAGACCGGGCCTGCGGTGTTGGCCGCTGCTTGTGCGCGGGCCGAGGCCAGGCTTATTCAACTGTCCACCGACTATGTGTTCGCGGGTGTGCACGACCGTCCGTACGAGACCACCGATCCGACCGGGCCGGTCAGCGTCTATGGGAAGTCCAAACTCGCTGGTGAGCAGGCTGTGCTGAAGCTTGCCCCGGAGGCGCACGTGGTGCGCACCGCGTGGGTATATGCCGGGCGCGGAAGCGATTTCGTCGCCACCATGCTGCGGCTGGAGCGGGAACGCGACACCGTGAACGTGGTCGATGATCAGCTCGGCGCACCCACCTACGCGGCGGATCTCGCGGCCGCGCTGCTGGAACTCGCGGGTCGTCCGGACGCACCCCGGCTGCTGCACGCCACCAATGCCGGGCAGGCCACCTGGTTCGATCTCGCGCGGGCGGTCTTCGAAGGGGTCGGGGCGGATCCGGAGCGGGTCCGGCCGTGTGACTCGTCCGCTTTTCCGAGACCTGCACGGCGCCCGGCATATTCGGTGTTGTCGCACCGTGCCTGGGATGAAGCGGGGTTGACTCCGTTGCGCCAGTGGCAGGCGGCACTGGGCGACGCGCTGGCGAGGTTGTCCGACTAGGCTGTGCGGTCGTGAGTGAGCGCAGCGAGCGAACCATAGGCACGGCCGCCGAAGCGGTCACGACGGAGCCGAGCGTCAGCGAGGTGGAGT
Organism: Nocardia sp. NPDC046473; assembly: GCF_040645995.1. Lineage (NCBI taxonomy): Bacteria > Bacillati > Actinomycetota > Actinomycetes > Mycobacteriales > Nocardiaceae > Nocardia > Nocardia sp. NPDC046473. Next base: position 339,615 of record NZ_JBEYZJ010000003.1, on the reverse strand, counting down.
CGTGAGCGCGTCCGAATCCGCCCGTCAGGGGCTGGCCGTTGTCACGGTGACCTATTCACCGGGCGAGCATCTCGAGCACTTCATCACCACGCTGGCTGACGCCACCTCGGAGAAACCGCAGGTGATTCTCGCCGACAACGGGTCGACCGATGGCGTGCCCGAACTGATCGCCGAGGCCAATTCGCATGTGCGGTTGCTGCGCACCGGCGGCAATATCGGCTACGGCGGCGCGATCAACCGGGCCGTCGCCGAGATCGATCCGGACATCGAGTTCGTCGTGATCGCGAATCCGGACATCCGCTGGGGCACCGATTCCATCGACAAGCTGCTCGAGGCGGCGAAGCGCTGGCCGCGGGCCGGTGCGCTCGGCCCGCTGGTGCTGGAACCGGACGGCAGCGTCTACCCCTCCGCCCGCCAGGTGCCTGGTCTGCTGGACGGCGCGGGCCACGCGATCCTCGGCACGGTGTGGAAGACGAACCCGTGGACCCGCCGCTACCGTCAGGAGAACGAGCAGATCTCCGAGCGCGTCGTCGGCTGGCTGTCCGGGTCCTGCCTGCTGGTGCGGCGCGCGGCCTTCGATTCGATCGACGGCTTCGACTCGCGCTACTTCATGTACATGGAGGACGTCGACTTCGGCGACCGGATGGGCAAGGCGGGCTGGCACAACGTGTTCGTGCCGTCGGCCGAGGTCACCCACGCCAAGGGGCACGCCGCGGGACGGCACCCCGAGGTGATGCTGCCCGCGCACCACGCGAGCGCGTACCGATTCCAGGCCGACCGGCATCCGCGCTGGTGGCAGCTGCCGTTGCGGCTCGCGTTGCGGGCCGGACTTGCGGTGCGCTCCCGGATTGCGGTTCGATCTGCGCTGCGCCAACAGGCGCAAGAAGCGGGTCACTGAGCGCGCGACTGAGCGACAATGGGCGACGGGCCCGCACCTTGTGTCGGTGCGGCCCGGCGTGAACTGGCGTAGGCCGCGGGCCGATCGGCGCGTGCGCAACAATCGATCCACTGTGAACAGGGGACCTTGAATGGCAGGAAATGCAGGCACCGACGCCGTGATCCTGGTGGGCGGGCAGGGCACACGACTGCGCCCGCTCACCCTTTCGGCACCCAAGCCGATGCTGCCGACGGCCGGGTTGCCGTTCCTCACGCATCTGCTCGCCCGCATCGCCGACGCCGGGATCACGCACGTCGTGCTCGGCACCTCGTTCAAGGCGGAGGTGTTCGAGGAGCACTTCGGCGACGGCTCCGAGCTCGGCCTCGACCTCGAGTACGTCACCGAGACCGAGCCGCTCGGTACCGGCGGCGGCATCCGCAATGTGCTGCCCAAGCTGCGCGCCGACACCGTGATGGTGTTCAACGGTGACGTGCTCGGCGGCACCGACCTCGGTGCGGTACTCGATACGCACGAGTCGACGAACGCCGATGTCACACTGCACCTGGTTCGGGTGAGCGACCCGCGGGCCTTCGGTTGCGTGCCGACCGATGAGAACGGCCGGGTCACCGCGTTCCTGGAGAAGACGCAGGATCCGCCGACCGATCAGATCAACGCGGGCTGCTACGTCTTCCGCCGCGAATACATCGAGAAGATCCCGTCGGGCCGCCCGGTCTCGGTGGAACGTGAGGTGTTCCCGACGCTGCTGGCCGAAGGCGCGCGCGTGCAGGGGCATGTCGACTCGTCCTACTGGCGCGACATGGGTACTCCCGAGGACTTCGTCCGCGGCTCCGCCGACCTGGTCCGCGGCATCGCGCCCTCGCCCGCCCTGCCGGGACAGCGCGGCGAATCGCTCGTCCATCCCGGCGCCGGCGTCGCGCCGGGCGCGCTGCTCATCGGTGGCACGGTGGTCGGTCGCGGGGCCGAGGTCGGCGCGGGCGCCCGCCTCGACGGCGCGGTCATCTTCGACGGCGCCATCATCGAGGCCGGTGCCACCGTCGAACGCTCGATCATCGGCTTCGGCGCCCGCATCGGGCCGCGGGCCCTGGTGCGCGACGGCGTCATCGGTGACGGCGCGCAGGTCGGCGCGCGCTGCGAACTACTACGCGGCGCGCGAGTCTGGCCCGGCGTGGAAATCCCGGACGGCGGCATCCGCTTCTCCACCGACGTCTGATCGAAAGTCTTCGCGCAGAACATCTTTCGAGGTTCTGCGCGAAGACTTCTGTCAGGCTTTGGTTTTCCAGACGTATCGGGTTTTCGGACGGCCCGCGCGGCCGTAATCCGAACGGCGGGTTACTAATCCGTCGTCGGCCAGTTTCTCCAGATAGCGCCATGCGGTGATGCGGGATACCCCGATCGTGCTCGCGGTGTCGGCTGCGGTGATGCCCTCGGGGGCGGCGCGGACGGTGCGTGAGATTTCGTCGAGGGTTTGCGGCGCAACGCCTTTCGGGGTGGTGGCGCGCTGGTCGGGGGTGCGGAGCGCGCTGAGGGCGCGGTCGATGTCGTGCTGGGAGACGGCGGTTTCGCCTGCCGGGAGGGCGGTGCGGAATTCGCGATAGCGGTCGAGTTTGTCGCGAAAAGCGGCGAAGGTGAACGGCTTCAAGAGATAGAGGACAACGCCGTGCGAGACGGCGGTGCGCACCATGGCGAGATCGCGGGCCGAGGTGATGGCGATGACGTCGGGCCGGGGCGCGAGGCCGGTCAGTGCCGCGGCGACATCGAGGCCGCTGGCGTCGGGTAACCCGATGTCCATCAGCACCAGGTCGATCGGCGTGCCCTCGGCCGCGGCGTCGGCGGCCGCCCGCATCGCCTCGCGACCGGTGTGCGCCACCCCGACGGGCGTGAAGCCCTCGATGCGGTCCACATAGGCGCGGTGTGCCTCGGCGATGAGTGGTTCGTCCTCGACGATCAGCACTCGGATCACTGTGCGTCCTTTCGCGGAATCGTCACGGTTACCGCGCTTTCCGGATCTAGGTCGGTACGGATGGTCCCCCCGTGCCGGGCCACCAGCCGGTGGACCAGGGCGAGGCCGAGCCCGTGATGGTCGGCCTTGGTCGAATAACCCCGCTGCGACGCCCGCGCGAATGTCTGCTCCGACATCCCGGGACCGCTGTCGGCGACGCGCACATACAACGCCGAATGTTGTTCCGCCGAAACAGCTTCGGCGTCTTCCCCGGTCGACTCACCCTGGTGCCGCACGGTGACCTCCACCCAGCCCGACGGGCTGTCGGCGGCGGCGTCGATGGCGTTGTCGATCAGGTTGCCGACCAGCGTGACCGTCTCCTGCGGGGTGAGCGGCTCGATCGAGTCGAGCGCGGTCTCCTCGGTGATGGTCAACTCGATGCTGCGCTCGGCCGCCTGGTTCACCTTGCCGAGCAGCAGCGCGGCCAGCGCGGGCGAGCCGACCGCGCCGAGCAGCCGATCGATGAGTGCTTGGGACAGTTGCAGTTCCGAGGTGGCGAAGTCGACCGCCTCGGTGTAGCGGCCCAGCTCGACCATGGTGATCACGGTGTGCAGCCGGTTGGCCGATTCGTGCGCCTGCGCGTGCAACGATTCGGCGAAACTGCGCACCGAGTCGAGTTCGCCCATCACCGCCCGTAATTCGGTGTGGTCGCGAATGGTCATCACGGTGCCGATCGGCCGACCCTCCCAGGTGACGATGTCCTGGTTGATGAGCAGGATCCGGTCACCGGTCACGTGCATCTCGTCGCGGACCACACCCCAGCTCATCTGCCGCATCGAGGTCGGCAGGTCGCCGCGGCGCACCTCGCCGTCGGGCAGTTCGAGCAGCCTGCGCGCCTCGTCGTTGACCACCTCGGCGAGCTCGCCCGCCATGCCGAAGACCACGAGTCCCTCATGGATCGAGTGCAGCACCGCGTCGTGCTGTTCATACATGGCCCGCAACTCGTCGGGCGCGAGCCCGTGTGTCTGTCTGCGCAGCCGACGGCTCAGCAGGAACGACCCGCTGCCCGAGACGATCAGGCCCGCCGCGGCGACGCCGAGGATCAACGGCAGCTGCGTCGCGACCTGGTCGCCGATCTTGGCTCTGGTCACCCCGGCGGACACCAGCGCGACCACGCGCCCACCGTCATAGACCGGCGTCACCGCGCGGATAGACGGGCCGAGGGTGCCGGTGAAGGTTTCGGTGAAGGTCTCCCCGGCCAGCGCGCGGTCGATGTTCCCGCTGAACGGCTGCCCGATCATCGCCGGGTTGGTGTGGGTGTAGCGGGTGCGGTCCGGCGCCATGACGACGATGAAGTCCATGCCGGTCGCGTTGCGAATGCGCTCGGTCACCGGTTGCAGTTGGGCCGTCGGGTCGGTGGTGTAGATGGCGCTCAGGGTGGACCGTGCCTCAGCCACACTCACCGCGACATCCCGTACTTCGCGGGTGGTCGTCACGTCGCTGTGGTGGCGTGCGTCGAGCACCGCCAGGACCGCGCCGACAGCGACCATCAGGATCAACACGATCAGCTGTAGCGCGAAGGCCTGACCGGCCAGGGATAGCCGACCGCGTCTCACTGGCTGCCTTCCTCCGCTGAACGTAATGCACCAAACCGTGACCGGCGTCACCCGGACCGCCATCATTCTGCCTGGAAGGCGTGGGGCACCTCACGTCGGCACCACTTCGGAGGACATCACCACTTATGAGCGAAGCGACACCGGAAGCACCACCGCGCAAGCGTGACCGCACCCACTGGCTGTATCTGGCCGTCATCGTCGCGGTCATCGCGGGCATTCTCGTGGGGTGGCTCGCGCCCGGGTTCGGGCAATCCGTTGCTCCGCTCGGCACCATCTTCGTCAACCTGATCAAGATGATGATCGCGCCGGTCATCTTCTGCACCATCGTGCTCGGCATCGGCTCGATCCGGTCGGCGGCCACCGTCGGCAAGGTCGGCGGGCTCACCATCGCGTACTTCATGGTCATGTCGACCGTCGCGCTCGTCATCGGGCTCGTGGTCGGCAATCTGCTGTCGCCCGGCACCGGGTTGAACCTCGGCAAGACGGTCAATGCGGGCAAGGATCTGGCGAAGACCGCGCATAGCGCCGGCGGCACCTGGGACTTCCTCACCAGCATCGTGCCGACGACCATGCTGTCGTCGTTGACGTCGGGCAGCACGCTGCAGGCGCTGTTCATCGCGCTGCTGGTCGGTTTCGCGGTGCAGGCCATGGGCAAGACCGGCGAGCCGATCGTGCGTGGCGTCGCGTTGATCCAGAAGCTCGTGTTCCGGGTGCTGGTGATGATTCTGTGGCTGGCGCCGATCGGTGCGTTCGGCGCGATCGCCAATCTGGTCGGTAAGAGTGGTCTGGATGCCGTGCTGAAGTTGGCAACGTTGATGATCGCGTTCTACCTGACTTGCTTGATATTCGTGTTCGGCGTGCTCGGGGTGATGATGTGGGCCATTGCCCGGGTGTCGGTGTTCAAGCTGGTCCGCTATCTGGCCCGTGAGTACCTGCTGATCCTCGCGACCTCGTCGTCCGAGTCGGCGCTGCCTCGGTTGATCGCGAAGATGGAACACCTGGGCGTCGAGCGGACGACCGTGGGTGTGGTTGTGCCGACCGGATATTCGTTCAATCTGGATGGCACAGCAATTTACCTGACAATGGCGTCGTTGTTCATCGCCGATGCGATGGGTAAGCCGCTCAACATCGGCGAGCAGATCGGCCTGCTGCTGTTCATGATCGTGGCATCCAAGGGCGCGGCCGGTGTCACCGGCGCTGGCCTGGCCACGCTGGCGGGCGGTTTGGAGAGTCACCGCCCCGAATTGCTGGACGGCGTCGGCCTGATCGTCGGCATCGACCGCTTCATGTCCGAGGCCCGCGCCCTCACCAACTTCTCCGGCAACGCCGTCGCCACCGTGCTCATCGGCACCTGGACCAAAACCATCGACGTCGACCGCACCCACGAAGTGCTCGACCGCAAACTCCCCTTCGACGAACAGACCATGGTCGACAACGACCACGCCGCGCAGCCGCAGCAGGGGCCCGACACCAAGGACCTGGTCTCGGCCTAGCTGCCCTGTGAAACACGAAGGGCCCGCAGGATCTGCGGGCCCTTCGCGCTGTCCGGAGTCAGGGCATCAGGTTGAACGCCGACAGATGGCGCGGTCGCACCAAGCGGAAAGGCCTGAGGTCCAGTGTTGCCACATTCCGCACGATCAGTGGGCCCTCGGCCGTCTCGAGTAGATCGGCACTCCTTGTGCCGATTGTCGCGACTGTTGATAGCGGCGACGATCGGCCGGTGTCCAGGACGATCACTCGGTGCCGCCCAAGCCCTCGCGAACTATTTGGGCCGATCGCTCGGCTAGGTCCGGTTCTGCTTCGAGGGTGCCGATGAAGCCCAAGGATCGGCGGCGCGGCGTGGCTTCGGATTGTTGGCCGTGGGCCTCGGCAAGGGCGCCGGCGATCTTGCCGAGTTCGGGGTCTTCGGCGACGAGCAACCGCAGCCGTCGAACCTGAGTGGCCGACAGATGATCCACCAGGCGATGGACCTCTTCGTACTCGTTGTGTGCTGCGGTCATGTCCTGAGTCTACTGAGCAGTTGGCTGATCCGGATACGGTCGCCGGCCAGTGTCAGGACGCCCACTTTTCGGGGTTGAGGTGGTGTTGGGTGAGGGCGGTGGCGTGGCCGTGGCCGAGGGCGTGTTCGCTCTCGAGCCATTCGACGAGGGCCTTGTGGGAGGTGAGGCCGGAATCGCGCATGGCGGATTTCCAGGCTTCGATGGGGCGGCCGTATTTGGCTTCGATGGAGGGGAAGTAGGACGCGGGGCCGTGGGGCTTGGTCGGCATGGGGGTGGGCTCCTGTGGTTGTTGTGCGTTCAGTGGTGTTGACGGGGTTGGGTGGGGAGATTCAGCGGCGGGGCTTTGTGTTCCGTGTCACGTGGAAGTGGTGAATCTTGTTCTGCGCGACGGGGTCCGGATACGGGACTGTCCGGCGCCGGGCGAATGCCGGTACCAGACAGTGGGTTCGGGAGTCAGGCGTTGATCGGTACGGGCTGCGGGGTGGTCTTGGTGGCCTGGTGGTGTTCGCGCAGGAGCAGGCCGCCGGTGAGGAAGACGAGGGCGGCGGTGAGGCCGTGGATGCCGAAGGCGGCGGCGGGGGAGCCGTGCCAGCTGAGGACGGTGAGCATGTCACCGACGGGGACCAGGGCGATGACCAGGGTGACGATGCCGAGGGCGTAGCGCTGTTTCGCGGCGAGCAGGACCAGGATGAGCACGCCGAGGACGGTGTCGCGCACGCCCTTCAGGTTCATGAAGGCGGTGGCGTCGCCGGTCGGCCAGGCGGGCAGGCCGAAGCCGGGCGCGGTGGTGTCGGGGGTGAGCAGGTAGCTGAGGCCGATGTAGAGGATGAAGGCCGCGCCGATGAGGGAGAGGGTGGTGGCGATGCGCGAGATGGTCATGGTGCTGCTCCTTGGTGCGGTGTCACTGTGATATCTAGCATTGCTAGGTTCGCGAGCAACCATAACGGAGCTCAGATAGTTTGTCTAGCGCTGCTAGTATTTTGGCATGAGTCCCCAGACCCGCAAGGAACGCGAACGAGCCGAACGCCATCAGCAGATCATCGACACCGCGCGTGAGCTGGCCGAATCGCAGGGCTGGGAGGCGGTGACCGTGCGCAAGCTGGCCGAGCGGATCGAGTACAGCCAGCCGGTGCTGTACAGCCACTTCGCGGGCAAGTCCGCGATCGTGACGGCGGTGGCCCTGCAGGGCATCGCCGACTTGGCTGTCGTACTGCACCAGGGCCACGAAGAGGCGACCAGCCCGGCCGACGCGCTGTACCGCGTGACCCGCGCCTACCTGGACTTCGCGGCCGCGAACCCGGCCCGCTACGAGGCGATGTTCATGATGAACGTCGACCTCGTCTGGGGCCTGGACGCGCCGCAGCCGCTGATCGACTGCTTCGCGGAACTGGAGGCCTTGTTCCGTCCGTTCGTCGACGCGGCGGACCTCGGCGCCCGGACCGAGGTGGCCTGGAGCGCGATGCACGGCCTCGCGACCCTGGACAGCCACGGCCGCCTCCGGCCGGAATTGCGCGACCAGCGCATCGACATCCTGGTCGCCGAATGGCTGGCCGCGGTCGGCGCCGATTCCGCCTAGTCGCCCACCACACATTTGGCGGACCGGGGCGGGCCGATCGGTAGCGTGGGGATATGCCTGATGTTGTGGTCGTCGGTTCCGGGCCGAATGGTCTCGCCGCCGCGGTGATCCTGGCGAAGGCCGGGCTCTCGGTGGAGGTGTTCGAGGCCGAGTTCACGGCGGGCGGCGGGTCGCGCACGGCCGAGCTGACCTTGCCGGGATTCCAGCACGACGTGTGCGCCGGTGCGCATCCGATGGCGTTGGCGTCGCCGTTCTTCCGCGCGTTCGATCTCGCGGCGCACGGCGTCGAATTGCTCACGCCGGAGGCGTCTTACGGTCATCCGATGGACGGCGGCACGGCCGCAGTGGCCTGGCGTGACCTGGAGCGGACCGCCGAGGGCCTCGGCCGCGACGGCGCCACCTGGCGCGCACTGTTCGAACCGCTGGTGCAGCACTGGGAGTCGGTCGTCGACCTCGCGATGTCTGACCTGCGCCGTCCACCCAAGGACCTGCTGACCGCCATCAGGTTCGGGCTGCGGACGCTCGAACAGGGATCGCCGTTGTGGAACACCAGGTTTCGCGACGACGCTGCGGCCGCATTGCTGACCGGCGTGGCCACCCACGCGATCACCCCGCCGCGCCGGGTGCCCGCCGCCGGCGCCGGCCTGCTGCTCGGCACGTTGGCGCATGCGGGCGGCTGGGCGATCCCGCGGGGCGGCAGCCAGGCGATCCCGAACGCGCTGATCGCCGAACTGGAACGGCTCGGCGGTCAGGTGCACACCGGCCACCGCATCGACTCGCTCGGGCAGTTCGACGACGCCCGCGCGGTCGTGCTCGATCTCGCGCCCGCCGAATTGCTCCGCATCGCGGGCCATCGGCTCCCGGACCGATACGTCAAGCGGCTCAGGGCCTTCCGCTACGGCGGTGCCGCCTGCAAGGTCGATTTCGCGCTCTCCGGCCCGGTGCCCTGGCAGGCCGATGGCCTCGACCGCGCCGGAACCCTGCATCTGGTCGGCACCCGCGCCGAGGCGATGGCCGCCGAACGTGCCGTCGCCGCAGGTCAACACGCGGAGCGCCCATATGTGCTGTCCATCCAGCCCGGCGTGGTCGATCCGACCCGTGCCCCGCAGGGACAGCACACCTTCTACACCTACGCACATGTGCCGAACGGTTCCACCCGCGACATCAGCGAGACGATCATCGCTCAGGTCGAGCGCTTCGCCCCCGGCTTCCGCGACCTGATCCTCGCCGAGCACGTCTACACCGCGGCCGAAATGCCCGCGCACAATGCCAATTACATCGGCGGCGACATCTCTGCGGGCGCGATGACCCTGCGCCAGTTCGCCTTCCGCCCCACCGCGCGCTGGAACCCTTACGCGACACCACTTCCCGGCGTGTACCTGTGCTCCTCGTCTACCCCACCCGGCCCCGGCGTACACGGCATGTCCGGCCTGCACGCCGCCCGCCACGTGCTGCGCCAGCGCTTCGGCGTCACCGCCGACCCTCTGGAATTGCTGCGCGAACCCTAGACGGACTCGGTGCGGTAGAGATCGGGTTCGAGGTACATGACGCGCGCCGCGGGCACTGCGGCACGAACGCGCGCTTCCGCGTCATCGATGGCCTTGGCCAGCTGAGCGACGTCGAGGCCGGGCACCGCGCCGATCTTGGCGGCCACCAAAAGCTCTTCGGGACCGAGGTATTGGGTCTTGAGGTGGATCACCCGATCGATGCGCTCACCGTCGACCAGGTTCTCTCGAATGAGCCGGTCCTCGGCGGGGGTAGCACCTTCACCGATCAGCAGGCTCTGCATCTCCACGATCAGCACGATGGCGATGACGCCGAGCAGGGCGCCGATGGCGAGGGTGCCGATACCGTCCCACACCGCATTGCCGGTGAGCATGGTGAGCCCGACACCCGCGAAGGCGAACACCAGGCCGACGAGCGCGCCGGTGTCCTCCAGCAGCACCACCGGCAGCTCCGGGCTGCGCGAGTTACGGATGAACCGCCACCAGCTCGCCTCGCCCTTGAGCGGCGCGGATTCCCGCATCGCGGTCCGGAAGCTGTAGGACTCCAGCGCGATCGCGATGAACAGGATGACGATCGCCACGATCGGCGAGCTCAGTTCCTCCGGATGCTGGACCTTGTGCACGCCCTCGTAGAGCGCGTACCCGGAGCCGAGGGTGAACAGCACCAGCGCGACGATGAACGAGTAGAAGTAGCGATTGCGCGCGTACCCGAACGGGTGCAGCGCGTCGGCCTCCTGCGACGCGCGCTGCTGGCCGAGCAGCAATAGGGCCTGGTTGCCGGTGTCGGCGACCGAGTGCACCGCCTCGGCGAGCATCGACCCGGAACCGGTGATCAGCGCACCGACGAACTTCGCCACGGCGATCCCCGCGTTCGCCGACAACGCGGCGAGAATCGCCTTCTTGCCACCACCAGCCGACATGCCCTGGACGTCCTCTCTCCGAATTGCCCGATCTTGGCTAACTTAGCGTGTGCCGACACCCGGAGGCTCGATGCCCGACCGATCACCGCCGTCGCGCGAATCCGCGCCGAATCAGACCTTGCCGACGCAGGCGCAGAACAGCTGGGCCGCGCCGTCGAGCGCGCGGGCGCGAATGTCGCTGTCGGCGGCCGAGATCCACGCGGCCGCGCCGCGCTCCAGCGTCAATTCGGACTCGCCGTGCAGCAGCCGCACCGACCCCGTCGTGCACAGCACGATGCCGGGACCCGCCGCGGTGAGCGGGACCTGCGCCGAGCCCGCGGTGAGGTCGAAGCGGCGCAGCTCGAATTCCGGTGCCGGCGTGCGGTACCGCACCGAGCCGTCGCCCGCCGGTTCCGGCAGCACGACGGGCAGGTTGATCGGCTCGAAGTCGAGCACCCGCAACAGTTCCGGCACGTCGACGTGCTTGGGTGTGAGGCCGCCGCGCAGCACGTTGTCGGAGTTGGCCATGATCTCCACGCCGAGTCCGCGCAGGTAGGCGTGCAGGTTGCCGGCCGCGAGGAACAGACCCTGGCCGGGTTCCAGCGTCAGCCGGTTCAGCAGCAGCGCCGCGAGCACACCGGCGTCACCGGGGTAGGCCTCGGCGAGTTCGAGCGTGGTGCGCGCCTCAGGAGTGAACTCGCGCTTGCCTTTTCCGGACAGGTACCGCACGCAGCCGTCGAGCACCGCGGGCAGCAGCGTGGCGAGCACGTGCTGGGGCAGCGTGATCCAGGTGGTGAACAGGGTGCGCAGCCCGTCGGAATCCGGTTGCGCGGCAAGCAGATCGGCGAACGACCGGAGACCGTCGACCTGCAGTGCGCGCAGCAGTTCGACGGTGCGGTGCGGGTCGCGGAATCCGGCGAGCGCCTCGAATCGGTCCAGCGCGACAACGAGTTCCGGCTTGTGGTTGTCGTCGCGGTAGTTGCGCATCGGCGAGTCCAACGGCACCTTGGTGCGGTTCTCCCGCTCGAAACCGGCCCTGGCCTGCGCCGTGCTCGGGTGCGCCTGCAGCGAGAGCGGTTCCTCGGCGGCCAGGATCTTCAGCAGGAACGGCAGCTTGCCGCCGAATTCCCGCGCGGCGGGGCCCAATTCGCGCTGCGGATCCTCGGCGACGAAATCGAGCAGCGACCGGGTGTCGCCGTCGATCAGGACGTGCGCGGGATCGGCCGGATGCGCGCCGAACCACAGTTCGGCCTCCGGATGGGCGGACGGGACGGGTCGGCCGCACAGCTGAGCGAGCGCGGTGCGCGAGCCCCAGGCATACGAGCGCAGCGCACCAACGAGTTCGTGCACTAGTAGCTTCCCCCGAACTGCCCCTGGCTGTCGGTCGCGGTGCCGCGGGTTCCGATCAGCCGTAGGTAGGCGGCGGCCATTTCCAGCCGCACCGCGAGCACGGCGAGCTGTTCGAGTTCGCCGCCGGTACCGGGAGCGGGCTCCTCGGGACGCGGCGGGGCGGGCACGGACGGATCGATGAGCCCGGTGTGCAGCAGGTCGAGCTCGGCGTTCACCAGGTCGGCGTCGACCAGGCTGGACCCGGTGCCGCCGAACACGGCGATCCGGCGCCGCGCGGCCGCCTGATCGGCGTCGGCACTGAGCACGAACACTCGGATGCGCTCCACCTGCACCGGCCCGTCGAGCTCCTCGTCGTGGAACAGCGGATCGAAGCCGGGCGCGGATTCGCCTGCGGCCTCGACCATTCGAGACTTGGCGGCCACCGCCTCGGCCAGATCCACCGCGGTGGCGACCCGGCCCGCCGACTGCAGCAGCACCTCGGCGCCGTGCTCGGCCAGCTCGGCCGCGGCGGGTGAGTCGCCGGCCAGCACGACACCGCGCTGATGCATGCGCGAGGCGAGCGTCTTGGCCGGATTGCGGAAGACCTCGTTGGTCGGCCCGGCCCGCAACGCCTCGGCGTCGAGCACATCGGCCAGCTCGGTGAGGTCGGGCACGAACGCGCCGCTGCGTTGCGGGTCGACCGCGCGCAGCACGGCGACGCCTGCGGCCAGGAAGCGCAGCAGCCGATTGTGATCGAGCACTTGGACCCGAGGGGCCAGCACGGCGGCCCGGCCCGCCGCGACGGCGCGCATCGGTCCCTCGATGGGGGCGGCGACGACCACCTCGGCGCCGCGGCGCAGCGCACGGTCCACCGCGTCGGTCAGGCGTGGATCGCCCGCGTCGTCACCGGCGACGAGGACGACATCGAGTGGGCCGACCCAGGGCGGCAATGCGGTGACGGGCACAACGGGCAGCCCCGCGCGGTCACCGAGCGCGGCGACGAGCAGGCTCGCGGCGCGCGCGGCCCGGCCGGAGCCGGAGACGAGCACCAAGCTGCGCGGTCGCAGTCCGTCCAGGCGCGCGAGCGCGTCCTCACCGACGGCTGCCGCGGTGGCACGGACCTGAGCGCCGCCGGAGGCGGCCGAGCGCAGGGCGCCGCCGGTATCGGCCGCCTCCAGCGAAGCAGCGTCATCGAGGTCGAGTACAGGTGTTCCAGCGATCATCGGGCGTCCCACCTCCCCTCATCGCGCTGAGTCGTTTCCGCCCTCGCTCGCTCCCGGGTCAGCTGCCACGCCGGGCCCGAGTCGGGCGAATCCAAGGCCTGTGATTCCACTATTCCAGTCAGGAGCGGACGATGCTCAGAATCTCGGTTACGAGTACGTCTACTTCCTCCGGCGATCGGGCTTCGACGTTGAGCCTGAGCAGCGGTTCGGTATTCGACGCGCGCAGATTGAACCAGGCGTCGTCGGCCAGCTGGATGGTCACGCCGTCCAGCCTATCCACCGAGATCGTCCGATCCCCGAATGCCTCCACCACAGCCATCGTCCGCTCCTTTGCGTCCGGCACTGTGGAATTGATCTCTCCGGAGGCCGCATACGTTTCATAGGCCGCCATCAGCTCCGACACCGGGCGGTCCTTCTCGCCGAGCGCGGCGAGCACGTGCAGCGCCGCGAGCATGCCGGAGTCGGCGCCCCAGAAGTCGCGGAAGTAGTAGTGCGCGGAGTGCTCGCCGCCGAATACCGCACCGGTCGAGGCCATCTGCTGCTTGATGAACGAGTGGCCGACCCTGGTGCGCACCGGGGTGCCGCCGAGCGCGGTGACCAGCTCGGGCACCGCGTGCGAGGTGATCAGGTTGTGGATGATGACCGCGCCCGGTTCCTTGACCAGCTCGCGCTCGGCGACCAGCGCGGTGATGGTGGACGGCGACACCGGGTCGCCCTTCTCGTCCACCACGAAGCAGCGGTCGGCGTCGCCGTCGAAGGCGAGTCCGATGTCGGCGCCCGACTTCACCACCAGGTCCTGCAGATCGACCAGGTTCTTCGGATCGAGCGGGTTGGCCTCGTGGTTGGGGAACGAGCCGTCCAGCTCGAAGTACAGCGGGACGATGGTCACCTGCGGCAGCGCGTCGAACACGGCGGGCACGGTGTGGCCGCCCATGCCGTTGCCCGCGTCCACGGCGATGGTGAGCGGGCGGACCGCGGACAGGTCGACCAGGTTGCGCAGGAACGTCGCGTAATCGGCGAGCAGGTCGACGGTGGTCGCGGTGCCTGCCGGTCCGTCGTAGCCGGGCACGCCCTCGGCGACCTCGCTCTTGATGGTGGCCAGGCCCGTGTCTTGGCCCACCGGAATGGCTTTGGCGCGACACATCTTGATGCCGTTGTAGCGGGCCGGGTTGTGGCTCGCGGTGAACATGGCGCCGGGGCAGTTCAGGCTGCCGGAGGCGAAGTACAGCTGATCGGTGGACGCGAGCCCGATGTGCACCACGTCGAGGCCCTGGGCGAGCACGCCGTCGGCGAAGGCGTTGGACAGCTCGGGGGAGGAGTCGCGCATGTCGTGTCCGATGACGGCCCGCGTCGCGCCTTCGGCGCGCATCAGCCGCGCGAACGATGCACCGATGTCCCTGACGAATTCGGCGTCGATCTGTTCACCGACCACACCGCGAACGTCGTAAGCCTTGATCACCGCGTTTACGAATTCGGCAGAGCGGGCGACTGTCATGCCCACCACCCTAATGGGTACACGGCGCGGGTTTGACCCGGTCCTTGCTTTGTTCAGGAAGGCGGGTCGGGGAGTACCCGCAGATGGCCACGGCGGCCGGTGCGGGTGGTGCGCTGCGGCGGCGGCGCGTAGTCGCGATAGCCGCGCTGGTCTTGTTCCGGCGGGCGGCGGCGCAGGCCTGCCTCGCGGACCGCTTCGGCGAGCGCGGTCAGGTCGTCGTCATCCGGTGTGCTGGAGGAGAATCCGCCTTCGTGGCGAACCATTTCCCAGCCCTTCGGGGCGGTGATGCGGGAGCCGTGTGTTTCGCAGAGATCCCAGGAGTGTGGTTCGGCGACGGTCGCGAGCGGTCCGACAACGGCGGTCGAGTCCGAGTACACATAGGTGAGCGTCGCGACGGCCGGATTCTTGCAACCTGGACGGCAGCAACGACGCATGGGGATCACGCCGATGAGAGTAACCCTCTCGGCGTGCCGATGTGGCTAGACACGCTCAGGATTCGGGCAAAAACTCCCGTCACGCGGCGGCTGCCGCATGCCGGGCGAAGGGCCTCGGGCCGGGTGCCTGGCACCCGAGGCCGGGTCGGTGTGCGGTCTGCGGGCCGCGCACGCGGTGTCGGTAATCAGTTATCGCTGCTCGCAACAACATTCGTTACCGAGGTGCGCGCGGCTTGGTGGATTTCTACTCGGGTTCGGGATCGATGATGTCCGGATCGACGCCGAGGTAGGTGGCGATCTGCTGGACCAGGACCTCGCGCAGCAGGTCGACCAGATCGTCGGGATCGCTGGCGCGCAACTCGAGTGGCTTGCGGAACAGCACCACCCGGGCGCGGGTCGCCGTGCCGTGCCGGTCGACGCCCGCCGGGATGAGCCGGGACAGCGGCACCGGTCCGTCGGCGACCACCTCGTCCGGCCAGGTGACCGAATCAGGGTGCAGCGGACGAATTTTCGGCACATCATCGACCGCGATATCGAGTTTGGTGAGCCGGTCGTGCCAGCGCGTGTCCAGCGGCGCGAACGCCTCCAGCACCAGCCGGTCGAACTTCTGACCCCGGGTGCGCCAGGCGGGCACCGTGGGCGGCAACATCGGCCCACGTACCCCGCGACCACGGCGGATCACCGACCGTGCGGTCGGCGGACGACGATTCCGGGAACGTGCCATGAGTAAAACCTAGTCAGCCCGCCCGGCGCCTGCGCACCCAGTGCTGCCCCAGTCGGTCGCGGTGCCAGCCGACGGACTGCGGGCGGGGGCTCGGGCGTACCCCCGGAGCTACCCGTGTGTCGCGAGAATCGTTGTCGCCGTGGCGACTTGTCGCGCTTGCGGATAACTCGGGGGCCAACCCAAGTCTTTTCTAGCCGATGCCACGCTTCAGGCGGCGGCGCTCGCGTTCGGAGAGGCCACCCCAGATGCCGAAGCGCTCATCGTGGGCGAGTGCGTATTCCAGGCACTCGTCGCGCACCTCGCAGCCCATGCAGATCCGTTTCGCCTCGCGAGTCGAGCCGCCCTTCTCTGGGAAGAACGCCTCCGGATCGGTCTGCGCGCACAGGGCACGCTCTTGCCACTGCTCTTCGATGGATTCGAACATCTCGTCGAAGCCCGTGACGACCAGGCTGAGCCGGGGCGTCGACGTTTCGTCGCCCGTGCTGTGCCCGGGCGTCAAGACTTCGTCACCCCCCTCACGTTCAATCCAGCCGTTGTCTGCGCAGACGCCACGTGCTGCGCCTGCTGTGGAATCGGTCGGCGAGACCATCTCGTTGGCCATCGCTCCGCCTCCTCACTGTGTGTTAGCGCAGAATGATTCGATCCGTCGGACCAACACGCTTACCGACGGCCATACCCCGCGACGTTGTCCCGCGGACGTCCCCGAGCTCGTCATCTCGATGCGAACATCTGTTCGAAAAGCCGTTCGCGCCTTGCACTCTCGCGCGAACCCGAAATGACATGACTGTGATTAGACACGCCGGACGTGTCGATGGTCAAGCGGCCGTCGCTATTCCGTTACTATCCGCGAACGCTTTCGAAGATGATCTTGAGTCGGAGTAGGGCAAATGACCAGCAACTATGGCCCGAACATCGCCCGGTCCGGCAGCGCATAGGCTGTGCGGATGTGACTTCCCTTCAAGCGGACACCGAACCCGTCGGCGGGCCACGGATTGCCGTCCTGGTCGGGGGTGTCGGCGGCGCCCGCTTCCTCCAGGGCGTCCGGGAACTGCTGCCCGATGCCGATGTCTCCGCGATCGTGAACGTCGGTGACGACGTCTGGATGCATGGCCTCCGGATCTGTCCTGACCTTGATAC
Organism: Nocardia sp. NPDC046473; assembly: GCF_040645995.1. Classification (NCBI taxonomy): domain Bacteria; kingdom Bacillati; phylum Actinomycetota; class Actinomycetes; order Mycobacteriales; family Nocardiaceae; genus Nocardia; species Nocardia sp. NPDC046473. The sequence goes on along the minus strand of NZ_JBEYZJ010000003.1, from coordinate 322,840 downwards.
CTGCATGTACACCCTTGGTGGCGGCATCGATACCGAGCGGGGCTGGGGCAGGCCCGCCGAGACCTGGCATGCCAAAGAAGAGCTGGCGAAGTACAACGCGCAGCCGGACTGGTTCGGCCTCGGCGATCGCGACCTCGCCACGCACCTGGTTCGAAGTGAAATGTTGCGCGCCGGGTACCCGCTGTCCGCGGTGACCGAGGCGCTCTGCAACCGGTGGCAGCCGGGCGTGAAACTGATCCCGGCAACCGACGATCGGTGTGAAACGCATGTGGTTGTGAGCGACCCGGACAACCCTGGCGAACGTAAGGCGATCCATTTCCAAGAGTGGTGGGTTCGCTATCGCGCGAACATCGAGACCCATGGATTCGCCACAATTGGGGCAGAGGACGCCAAACCGAGCCCAAATGTGATCGAGATCATAGAGTCGGCGGATGTGGTCTTGCTCGCTCCCTCGAACCCCGTGGTGAGCATCGGCGCGATCCTGGCAGTGCCCGGTATTCGCGGCGCGTTACGCACCACTGACGCCAAGGTGATCGGGATTTCCGGTGTGATCGACGGAAAACCGCTGCGCGGGATGGCCGACGAGTGCCTGTCGGTGATCGGCGTCGAGACGACCGCCGAGGCGATCGGCCGGTACTACGGGGCCCGTTCGGCCACCGGCATTTTGGATGGTTGGCTTATCCACACCACCGATACCGCGGACGTGCCCGGTGTCGAAGTACGCAGCGTGCCGCTGTTGATGACCGATCCGCCGACCACCGCCGAGATGGTGCGGGAGGCGCTGGACCTCGCGGGAGTGAAGCCGTAATGACCATCGATCACGCGGCAGGTGAGCTGCGCATCCTGCCGATCACCGGGCTGCCCGAGTTCCGGCCCGGCGACGATCTCGCCCAGCACCTCGCCGACCGCGCGCCCTGGCTGGCCGACGGTGACGTGCTCGTGGTGACGAGCAAGATCGTCGCCAAGGTCGAGGGCCGCATCGTCGAGGCGCCCTTGGATCCGGACGAGCGTGACGTGTTGCGCCGCAGTCTGGTCGAGCAGGAGGCGGTGCGGGTGCTCGCGCGCAAGGGCCGCACCCTGATCACCGAGAACAAGCTCGGCATCGTGCAGGCCGCGTCCGGCATCGACGGCTCCAATGTCGAACAGGGCGAACTGGTTCTACTGCCCGCCGATCCCGATGCCAGTGCGAAGGCCTTGCGTTCGGCGCTGGCCGAGCGGCTCGGCGTGCAGGTCGCCGTGGTCGTCACCGACACCATGGGCCGGGCCTGGCGCAACGGCCAGACCGACACCGCGATCGGCGCCTCGGGTCTGCGCGTGCTGCACGACTACGCGGGCGCGGTGGACGGGCAGGGCAACGAGCTGCACGTCACCCAGGTGGCGATCGCGGACGAGCTGGCCGCCGCGGCGGATCTGGTGAAGGGCAAGCTCGGCGGCGTGCCGGTCGCGGTGGTGCGCGGGCTGCCGATCACCGACGACGGGTCGAGTGCCGCGGATCTGTTGCGCGGCGGCGTCGACGACCTGTTCTGGCTCGGCACCGCCGAGGCGATCGAGCAGGGGCGCCGCGAGGCGGTGCTGCTGCGCCGCTCGATCCGCCAGTTCGCCGATGCCCCGGTCGATCCCGAACGTATCCGCGCCGCGGTCGCGGTGGCGCTGACCGCGCCCGCGCCGCACCACACCCGCCCGGTGCGCTTCGTGTGGCTGCGCAAGAGGGCTGTGCGTAATCAGCTGCTGGCGTCGATGGCCGAGAAGTGGCGCGCCGATCTCACCGCCGACGGTCTCGAGCCCGAGCGGGTGGAGCGCCGAATCGCCCGTGGCCGAATCCTTTTCGACGCACCCGAGGTGATCATCCCGTTCTGCGTGCCGGACGGCGCGCACGACTATCCGGACGAGCGGCGGCGCGCGAACGAGCGCACCATGTTCAACGTCGCGGTCGGCGCGGCGGTCCAGGGTCTGCTCGTCGCGTTGGCCACCGAGGGGCTCGGCAGCTGCTGGATCGGCTCGACCATCTTCGCGCCGGAGATCACCCGTGCCGTACTCGGTCTCGACGAAGACTGGAATCCGTTGGGTGCCATTGCCATCGGTCATCCGCTGGAGGAACTGACGCCGCGTCCGGTACCTGGATCCGGTTTCGGCCTGGTCGAACTGTGACGGCGGATTCGCTGCGCGCGTCGGCCACGGCATTGCTCGAAACCTGGTCTCCCGCCGAGGGTTCCGACCAGTCGTTGCGACAGGCGATGCTCGCGTTCCTCGGGTCGGCGCCGCGCGGCTGCCTGCGCGAGCATGTGCCGGGGCACATCACCGCCTCGGCGGTGGTCTTCTCGCATGACGAGCGCGAGGTGCTGCTGACCCTGCATCCCCGGGTCGGCAGCTGGATCCAGCTCGGCGGCCACTGCGAGGAGGGTGACGACACGGTGGCCGGCGCCGCGTTGCGCGAGGCGACCGAGGAGTCGGGCATCGACGGGCTCCGGCTGGAGCCGGAACTGTATGGGGCGCAGGCGCATCCGATCACCTGCTCGCTCGGCGTGCCGACCAGGCATCTCGATCTGCTGTTCCGGATCACCGCGCCCGCGGGCGCCGTCCCGGTGCGCAGCGCAGAGTCCACCGATCTGCGCTGGTGGCCGGTCGACGCGCTGCCCGCGAACGCCGACGTGCTGCTGCGGTAACACCCCTCGACAACCAACACCCCGGTCGGGCACTGCGCCGACCGGGGTGTTTGCGTTCGCGCCGCCCACATCGCTTTACAAATCAGCTGATTTGTCTAGACAAACGACAAATCGATCTATATCGTCCATTTCAGGGGTAATGCACGTCACACGTGACGTGCCGCTTTTGGATTGGAGACAACGATGTCGACAGAGGCCGACACGTCCGCGCAGCCGGTGTCCACCCCGGACTGGCGTGATCGCAAGCGTTATATGTGGCTGTGGGGATTGTTCGCCCCGACCGGCCTTTTCACGATCGGCATCCCACTGATCCTGGCGCTCAACGCTTTTGGCTGGCACCGGCTGGCCCAGGTGCCGTTCTGGCTCGGGCCGATTCTGGTGTACATCCTGATTCCGTTGGCGGACATCTTCTTCGGTCCCGACGGGGACAATCCGCCGGACGAGGTGATGGAGTACCTGGAGCACGACAAGTACTACCGCTATCTCACCTATCTGTATTTGCCGTTCCAGTACGCCTCGCTGATCATGGCTTGCTATTTGATCACCGCCGACCAGGTGAGCTGGCTCGGTCTCGACGGCGGCCTGCAGCTGGTCGACAAGATCGGCCTGGCGATCACCGTCGGCATGCTCGGCGGCATCGGCATCAATACCGCACATGAATTGGGGCACAAGAAGGTTCAGCTGGAGCGCTGGCTGTCCCGAATCGCATTGGCCCAGTCGTTCTACGGGCATTTCTATATCGAGCACAATCGCGGCCATCACGTACGCGTCGCGACGCCGGAGGATCCGGCGAGTTCCCGTGTCGGCGAAAGCTTCTGGGCCTTCTGGCCGCGCACCGTGTGGGGCAGTCTGACGTCGTCGTTGCGGTTGGAGAAGACGCGCCTGGCCCGGCTGGACAAGAAATGGTGGAGCCCGAAGAACGAGGTGCTGAGCGCGTGGCTGATGTCGGCGCTGCTGTACGCGGCCTTGGTCGCGGTGTTCGGGATCGCCCTGCTGCCGTACCTGGTGCTGCAGGCGGTGATCGGCTTCAGCCTGCTCGAGGCGGTCAACTACCTGGAGCACTACGGCCTTGTCCGGCAACGCACTTCGTCGGGCCGCTACGAGCGCCCCGCGCCGGTGCACAGCTGGAACAGTGACCACATCGTGACCAATATCTTCCTGTACCACCTGCAGCGGCACAGCGACCATCACGCCTACCCGACCCGGCGCTACCAGACGCTGCGCAGCTGGGACGGTGCGCCGAACCTGCCCAGCGGCTACGCCAGCATGATCCTGCTCGCCTACTTCCCGCCGCTGTGGCGCCGGGTGATGGACAAGCGGGTGCTCGCGCACTATCACGGGGACATCACGCGCGCGAACATCCACCCGGCCAAGCGGGACAAGGTCATTGCCCGCTACCGCGGCGGTGTCGCGACCGGCGAGGCGCAGGCATGAATAAGTACCGCTGCCCCGTCTGTGATTACGTTTACGACGAGGCGAAAGGTGCCCCGCACGAAGGATTTCCCGCCGGGACGCCGTGGGTGGAAATTCCCGACGACTGGGCCTGTCCGGACTGTGGCGTCCGGGAAAAGATCGACTTCGAACCGATGGGAGCTGTTAAGTGACAGATTACAAACTCTTTCAGTGCATTCAATGCGGCTTCGAATACGACGAGGCGAAGGGCTGGCCGGAGGACGGGATCGTGGCGGGGACCCGCTGGGACGATATCCCCGACGACTGGACCTGTCCGGACTGCGGCGCGGCCAAGGCCGACTTCTACATGGTCGAAATAGAACGGTCGTGAGGTTTTGACTGCGGGAACCGCCCGTGACAGTGTCGCCGGTATGCCGCGCTCCGGAACCCGCGTCCCCTATCAGGAAGCGGCGCGTGAACTCTTGCGCGCCTCGGTCCTCGGGGCGATGCGCGATCTGCTCACCGAACGGGACTGGTCCAAGATCACCCTCGGTGATGTGGCGGCCAAGGCCGGGGTCAGCAGGCAGACGCTCTACAACGAGTTCGGTTCCCGCAGTGGCCTCGCGCAGTCGTACGCGCTGCGCCTGGCCGACGATCTGGTCGATCACGTGGACGCGGCCATCACCGGCAATGTCGGTGATGTGCGCGCGGCGTTCCGTGAGGGAATGACCAATTTCTTTGTTGATGCCGCATCCGATCCGCTGGTGCAATCACTGCTCGCCGGCGAGGTGAAATTGGATCTGCTGCGGCTCATCACCCTCGATGCTGGGCCGTTGCTCGACCAAGCGACCCGCCGACTGTCGCTGGCTTTTCAGCACAGCTGGGTGTCGGCAACCGCAGCCGAATCGGACGTCATCGCGCACGCGCTCGTTCGCATCGCGATGAGCTACATCCCCACGCCGCCGGATCCGGGACGCGACGCACCGGGTGAGTTGAGTGCGTTGCTGAGTCCGTACGTCGAGGCGATTCTGGCGGCCCGGATCGATCACTGATCGAACCGTCAAGAACCCCAGTCTGTTTGCACTAAGTAAGCCAGTACTTCAAGCACATGTGAGCCCGCTTAAAAACCAACTGCCATGGATGTAACCCTCATCACGTTTCAGCCTCCAAGTTCGGCGAAACGGCCGTACAGTCTGGAACTATTCTCGTACATCGGAGTTAGGGTTCCTATTTAGCGGGGCAAACGTGCAAACGGTTGGCAAACCGGCGGTATCTACAGATCCCAAACGTCACTTATGGGTTTTCGGCTTGATCGCTCCACTGAGCGCTCTCTTGCCCTCGCAACTTGTGTTGCAAACGGGCGCAAAGGTGTTCTGGTGGATCGGTCCGATCATCGTGTTGATCGTCATCCCGGTCCTGGACTGGGTTGTCGGCGAGGACGGCACCAACCCGCGCGATGAGGATTACGAGTTGCTGAGCAACGACCGGTACTACCGGTGGTGCACTTATCTTTTCCTTCCTGTTCAACTGATCGGCCTGCTCATCGCCTGCGCCATGTGGGCCGGGCACGAGCTGAGCATCGTCGACAAGCTAGGCCTGGCGGCCACTCTCGGCTTCGTCAGCGGCATCGGCATCAACGCCGCGCACGAGCTCGGCCATCGCGTCGAGCACGCGGAGCGCTGGCTGGCCAAGGTCGCGCTGGCGCAGTCGTTCTATGGACATTTCTTCGTAGAGCACAACCGCGGACATCACGTGCGGGTGGCGACTCCGGAGGACCCGGCCAGCGGCCGGCTCGGCGAGACGCTGTGGGAGTTCCTGCCGCGCAGTGTGTTCGGCAGCTTCCGCTCGGCCATCGAGCTGGAGCGGGTGCGGCTGGAGCGAAAAGGCCTGCGCTGGTTCAGCGTGCACAATCACATCCTGCAGGCGTGGTCGATGAGCATCGTGCTGTTCGGCACGATGATGGCGATCTTCGGGATCGGCATCCTGCCCTGGCTGATCCTGCAGGCCGTGATCGGCGCCTCGCTGCTGGAGACGGTGAACTTCATCGAGCACTACGGCCTGCTGCGGGCCAAGCGCCCGAACGGGAATTACGCGCGCTGCTCGCCGCGCGACAGCTGGAACAGCGATCGGTTGGTCACCAACATCTTCCTGTTCCATCTGCAGCGGCACAGCGACCATCACGCCAATCCCGGCCGCAGGTACCAGACGCTGCGCAGTTCGATGCAGGCGCCGCAGCTGCCCGCCGGGTACGCGACGATGATCCTGTTCGCGATCGTGCCGCCGGTGTGGCGGGCGATCATGGACCATCGGGTGCTCGAGCACTACGAGGGCGACGTCACCAAGGCGAACATCCATCCGCGCAAGCGCCGCCGCCTGCTGGAGCAGTACGGCACCGTCGCGACGCTGAGCGCTGCGGCTCAGGCGAATTCGGCGCAGGCGCAGGCGGGTTCGGCCACCGCGCAGCACAAACCGGCCACCGCGCAGCAGGATTCGGCGGAGTCCGACGTGCCGGAGTCCGGCGCCGCGTAGCTCCCCGACTACCCCGGCTCAGCGGTGGTAGGCAGGAGGTAGGGGCAACCCCTTCTCCTGCAATACCTCCCGCATGCGGTCGGGGTAGTCGGTGATCACGCCGTCCACGCCGGTATCGAGCTGCGCGGCGATGGTGGCCTTGTCGTTCACCGTCCACGGGATCACCCGCAGGCCGAGCTCGTGCGCGCGCTCGACGTAAGCCTTGTCCGCGACCAAGCCGAAGCCGGGTTCGCCCGCCTTCTTGCCGTACGGGGCCGAGTAGCCGGGCGAGGCGGCATTGGCACCGAGCGCCTTCACCGCGCCGAGCGGATCGCTTGCGAAGTCCTCGTAGCGGATCGGGCCGAGCCACTTCGAGCCCGCGACGAACGTGGTGTCGTCATAGAGCGCCACCGTCGGGATCGCCGGATTCGCCTTGCGTACCAGCGGAAGTGACCGCCAGTCGAAGCTCTGGATATCGACATTGCCGGTCTCGCCCGCCGCGGCGACCGTGCTCAGAATGACGTCGACGAACTCCTGCGGCGTTGCCGACTGCTCGGGATGTTCGGCCTCGACCTTGGTTTCGATGTTGTAGCGCAGGTGCGCGCCACGGTATGTCTTCACCAGATCGAACAGCGCGGGCAGCGTGGCTATCCGATTGCCGGGCACCGCCTGCTGGCCGGGGAAGTCGGTGAGGGTCTTGCCGCAGTCCAGCGTTTGGGTCTGCGCGTAGGTCAGGTCGTGCACCAGCTTGCCCACGTAGGGGAACTGCGGATCGTCCGGTTGCACGGGCGCGGTGTCCGTGCACTTGGTCGCGAGCACCGTCGGGTCGTGCCAGATCATCGGCATTTTGTCCTTGGTGAGCACGATGTCCAGTTCCAGCGTGCTCACGCCGAGTTCGATCGCCTTGGTGAAGCCGGCCAGCGATTCCTCGACGGTGAGACCGCGTCCGCCGCGGTGTGCCTGCAGCTCCACCGTTGGCGGCGCAGTAGCCGGTGACGAGTCGGATCGGCTGTCGCAGGCGGCGCTCACACCGAGGACGAGGGACCCGGCGACGGCGGCCGTGACTATGGCGCGGAGGTTCGGCATCGCGCCAAGCTAGCAAGGGTGAGTACGGTGTACCCATCCGCCGCGCCAGCGATTAACCTTGCGTGTTGGTACCGACATTCCAGGAGAGGCAGACAGAGGCTATGACGACCTCAGAACTTGGCGCCCGAACTGAACTCACCGCCGATGTCCGTAATGGCATCGACTTCAAGGTGGCAGATCTGGCGTTGGCCGAATTCGGCCGCAAGGAGATCCGGCTCGCCGAGCACGAGATGCCCGGCTTGATGGCGCTGCGCCGCGAATACGCCGAGGTGCTGCCGCTACGCGGTGCCCGCGTCTCCGGTTCGCTGCACATGACCGTGCAGACCGCCGTGCTGATCGAGACCCTGGTCGCGCTCGGCGCCGAGGTTCGCTGGGCCTCGTGCAACATCTTCTCCACCCAGGATCACGCCGCGGCCGCCATCGTGATCGGCCCGCACGGCACCATCGACGAGCCCAAGGGCGTCCCGGTCTTCGCCTGGAAGGGCGAGACCCTGGAGGAGTACTGGTGGGCCGCCGAGCAGATGCTCACCTGGCCCAACGAGCCGGCCAACATGATCCTCGACGACGGCGGTGACGCCACCATGCTCGTGCTGCGCGGCGCGCAGTTCGAGAAGGCGGGCGTCGTGCCGCCGGCGGACGAGAGCCACTCGGCCGAGTACACGGTGTTCCTGAACCTGCTGCGCGAGCGCTTCGAGTCTGACAAGGGCAAGTGGAGCGCCATCGCCGATTCGGTGCAGGGCGTCACCGAGGAGACCACCACCGGCGTGCTGCGGCTGTACCAGTTCGCCGCCGCGGGCGAGCTGGTGTTCCCGGCGATCAACGTCAACGACTCGGTCACCAAGTCCAAGTTCGACAACAAGTACGGCACCCGCCACTCGCTGATCGACGGCATCAACCGCGGCACCGATGTGCTCATCGGCGGCAAGAAGGTGCTGATCTGTGGCTACGGCGACGTCGGCAAGGGCTGTGCGGAATCGCTTGCCGGACAGGGCGCCCGGGTGCAGGTCACCGAGATCGACCCGATCAACGCGCTGCAGGCGCTGATGGACGGCTACGACGTGGTCACCGTGGACGGCGCGATCGCCGACGCCGACATCGTCATCACCTCCACCGGCAACAAGGACATCATCACCCTCGACCACATGAAGGCGATGAAGGATCACTCGATCCTCGGCAATATCGGTCATTTCGACAACGAGATCGACATGGCCGGCCTGGAGCGCTCCGGCGCGACCCGGATCAACATCAAGCCGCAGGTCGACGAGTGGACGTTCAAGGAGTCCGGCAAGTCGATCATCGTGCTGTCCGAGGGCCGCCTGTTGAACCTGGGCAACGCCACCGGCCACCCGTCGTTCGTGATGTCCAACAGCTTCTCCAACCAGGTGATCGCGCAGATCGAACTGTGGACCAAGCCGGACGAATACGACAACGAGGTCTACCGCCTGCCCAAGCACCTCGATGAGAAGGTCGCCAAGATCCACGTCGAGGCGCTCGGCGGCGAGCTGACCAAGCTCACCAAGGATCAGGCCGAGTACATCGGCGTGGACGTCGACGGCCCGTACAAGCCTGAGCACTACCGCTACTGAGACCTGTTGTCCTGCCGGTCCTTTCGGACCGGCAGGACGGGTTCGATCGGCCGATATCAGAGCTGGCAGGTCGGGCTGGGGTGCAGCAGCCAGCACAGGATCGAACCGGGGTACGCCGACCCACTCGCACTGCCGCTGTCGGCGACGACGGCCGGACCGGAGTCGGCGGCCGCCGGCGCTGCGGCGGGCTCGACGGTGAGCGGTGCGGCTGCGGCGGTACCGCCACTGAGCACGAGGGTCGCGCCGAATCCGATGGCGGCGAGGGGCATGCGGATCGGGGTGCGGGACATGACGGACGAGCTCATGGTTCTCCAGATGATCGTGTTCAACTGTGGTAGATGGTGCAAGAGTCGCGATCCGGTGCAGAAACGTTACCCGGCAGCCGAACCCGCGCACCGGCTCGCGGCGGCCGGCCACTAACCTGCTGCGCATGAGTGCATTGGTTGCGGTGGAGGGCCTCGACGGTGCAGGCAAGCGCACGCTGATCGATGCGGCTGCCGGCGAGCTACGGGCGCGCGGCTTGCGCGTGCAAACGATGGCCTTTCCGCGCTACGGACAATCCGTGCATGCCGATCTGGCGGCCGAGGCGCTGCGCGGTGGTCACGGCGATCTGGCCGAATCGATCAACGGCATGGCGCTGATGTTCGCACTCGATCGGGCGGGGGCCAGAGACGAGCTGGCGAAGCTCTTGGCCGACAACGACATCGTGGTGCTCGACCGTTATGTCGCGTCCAATGCGGCGTATTCGGCGGCCCGGCTCGAACAATCGGACGACGGTGAAATCGTGCGTTGGGTAGGGGAATTGGAATTCGGGCGGTTCGAACTGCCGGTGCCCGCGCTACAGGTGTTGCTCGACGTGCCGACCGAGGTCGCGGCAGAGCGGGCGCGCCGACGCGGCGAGCTCGACGACAGCCGGGCGCTCGACGCGTACGAACGCGATGGCGGACTGCAGCACCGCACCGGCGAGGTGTACCGTGGGCTCGCTCAACGGAACTGGTATGGGCCGTGGTGGATATTCCGATCCGGTGACGATCCAGCCACGTTGGCTGCGCGATTGGCCGATTTGATTACCCGCTAGGGTTAGATGTGCGGCGGGTTCACACCAGTGTTGGCGTGGCAGCCCGATCCTGGCCTGGGAGATGACAACATAGTAATTATGAAGCCGAAGATTCTGGTCGTCGACGACGATATGGCACTCGCAGAGATGCTCACGATCGTCTTGCGCGGGGAAGGGTTCGACCCGCATGTGGTCGGCGACGGCACACAGGCCCTGGCGGCGGTTCGCGAGATCCGCCCCGATCTGGTGTTGCTGGACCTGATGCTGCCCGGCATGAACGGCATCGATGTATGCCGCGTGCTGCGGGCCGATTCCGGGGTACCGATCGTGATGCTCACCGCGAAGACCGACACGGTCGACGTGGTGCTCGGACTCGAATCCGGTGCCGACGATTACATCGTCAAACCGTTCAAGCCCAAGGAACTCGTCGCCAGGGTGCGTGCTCGGTTGCGCCGCACCGAGGACGAGCCCGCCGAGCTGTTGTCCATCGCCGACATCGTGATCGATGTGCCCGCGCACAAGGTGACTCGTGGCGGCGCGCAGATTTCGCTGACGCCGCTCGAGTTCGATCTGCTTGTCGCGCTTGCTCGTAAGCCGCGTCAGGTGTTCACCCGTGAGGTGCTGCTCGAACAGGTTTGGGGCTACCGGCATGCCGCCGATACCCGACTGGTGAACGTGCATGTGCAGCGGCTGCGCGCCAAGGTCGAGAAGGATCCCGAGAATCCGGAGATCGTGTTGACCGTGCGTGGCGTCGGTTACAAGGCCGGACCGCCGTGATCGGTCGCGGTGCGCGACTCGTGGCAGCGTTCGTGCGGACGGAGGCATCGAGCGCCGACGAGGCGCGGCAGTGACCGATCGCTCCAGAAACCAACTGGAGCGGCGACTGGCCGCGGTGGGGGCCCGGTTCACCGAACTGGGCACGCTGCTCGGTCACCTGTGGCAGCGATCGCTGCAACTGCGGGTCGCGGTGTCGACCATCACCCTGTCGTTGATCGTGATCACGATCCTCGGTGTGGTGCTGACCGATCAGATCACCAACCGGATGTTGGACACCAAGATCAACGCGGCGGTCGAGGAGATGGGTCGCGCCCGCAACGCGATTCACAGCCAGCTGGTCGGCACGCACGACACCGGTGCGCAGCTGAAAGAGGCGCGCAACGCGCTGTCCAGCGACGGCAGCCCGCAGACCGGTGTCGCGGGCAGCTACGACGTGGCGCTGGTGATGGTGAGCAGCAGCCAGCAGGAGGTCAACGCCGGGCCGATCCAGGACGTGCCGAACGAGCTGCGCAACTTCGTGCGGCGCGGACAGGTCAGCCGCCAGTTCACCACCGTCTCGGACTCGAGCGGGTATCACGGGCCCGCCCTGATCATCGGCAGCCCGAGCACCGAAGTGCCCACGCTGGAGATCTATCTCATCTTCCCGCTGGCCAGTGAGGCGCGCAGCCTGTCGCTGATGCGCGGCACCATGCTGATCGGCGGCATCGTGCTACTTGTTCTGCTCGCCGCGATCACCGCGCTGGTGACCAGGCAGGTGGTGCTGCCGATTCGATCGGCGGCGCGGATCGCCGGTCGCTTCGCCGACGGCAGGCTCAAGGAACGCATGCTGGTGCGCGGCGAGGACGACATGGCCCGGCTGGCGCAGGCGTTCAACGAGATGGCCGAGAGCCTGTCCAACCAGATCACCCAGCTGGAGGAATTCGGAAACCTGCAGCGCCGGTTCACCTCTGACGTCAGCCACGAGCTGCGCACCCCGTTGACCACCGTGCGGATGGCCGCGGACCTGATCCACGGCAGCAGTGACGATCTGGATCCGGCGCTGGCTCGCAGTGCGGAGCTGTTGGTCAACGAGCTGGACCGGTTCGAGGGACTGCTCAACGATCTGCTCGAGATCAGCCGCCACGACGCGGGCGTCGCCGAATTGCAGGTCGAATCGCTGGACGTGCGGATGTGTGCGCGGGCGGCCATCTCGACGGTGCGCCACCTGGCCAAGGACGCCGGTGTCGAGGTCGTCATCGATCTGCCGGAGGACCCGTTGGTCGCCGAGGTCGATCCGCGCCGGGTCGAGCGGGTGTTGCGGAATCTGCTCGCCAACGCCATCGATCACAGCGAGGGCAAGCCGGTGCTGATCCGGATGCGCGGCGACGGCGACGCCAACGCGGTGTCCGTGGTGGTGCGCGACCAGGGTGTCGGCCTGCGGCCCGGCGAGGAGAAGCTGGTCTTCAACCGGTTCTGGCGCTCCGATCCGTCTCGGATGCGCCGTTCCGGCGGCACCGGCCTCGGCCTGTCGATCAGCGTGGAGGACGCGAACCTGCACGAAGGCAGGCTGGAAGCCTGGGGCGAGGTCGGCGTCGGCGCGAGCTTCCGGCTGACGCTGCCGTTGGTGCGCGGCAAGAAGCTCGGCGCGAGCCCGCTCTCGCTGGAACCCATTCGCAAGCAGACCGTCGTCAGGCAGGTCGAACTGGAGGTCGTGCCGAATTCGGCTGAGCCGGAACCGGATACGACGCCGGGCGACGGCGCGGCGGCACCGGCGAGCGGCAACGGGTCGTCGGCTGTCACGCCGTCGCAGGCGGGTGCCGACGCGGCGCCGAAATCGGGAGACGTACCGTCATGAGTCGGCGTCACCCGCCCGGCCAGAGCCATCCGATGCGCATCTCCGACGGGGCGCCGCGTCCCGGGGAAGGGTTTTCATGAGCAGGCGTGTCGGTTCGGCGAAGTGGCAGCGGCTGTTCGCGTTCGGCGCGGCCGCCCTCGCGGCGTTGGTCGTGCTCTCCGGGTGCGCGAGCCTGCCGGAATCCTCGGCGCCGCAGGCGCTGGGCACCATCAACCGCGAGCCGACCTCGGAGGGACCGCCCGCCCCCATCCAGGGACGCGATCCCGACCTGCTGCTGCGCGACTTCCTGCTGGCCACCGCCGACCCGACCAACCGGCACCTGGCGGCCCGCCAGTACATGACCCCGTCGGCCGCCGCGCAGTGGGACGATTCCGCGGGCACCACGATCGTGGAGAAGCCGGATACCTTGCGCGAGTCGCGCACCGGCGACAAGGCGACCTATCGGATCCGGGCGCGCAAGGTCGCCGACCTGGACAGCAACGGCGCGTACCGGGCGTCGGCCGACCCGCCGCTGGAAAACAAGATCGAGATGACCAAGGTCAACGACGAGTGGCGCATCGACGAGCTGCCCGACGGTGTCGTGATGGACGCGATCGCGTTCGGCAAGTCGTACCGGCGCTATGCGCTCTACTTCGTCGACCCGACCAGCAGCGTCGTCGTCCCAGACCTGCGCTGGGCCGCCGTGCCGAAGGCGCAGCTGACCCAGCGGCTGCTCGGCATGCTCGGCGAGGGCACCCAGCCCGCGCTGGCGCCGGTGCTGCGCAACGAGCTGGCCGCGCCGATCACGTTGCGCGGCCCCATCACCAAGGCCAACGGCGATCCGGACGAGGTCGGCGTCGGGCTCGGCGGGGTGAAGATCGACTTCGCCGGCGCCTCGGCGCTCAGTCCGCACGATCGTGAGTTGCTCGCCGCGCAGGTGGTGCTCACCCTCGCCGGCGCGGACGTGCCCGGCCCCTATGTGCTGCTCGCCGACGGCAAACCGTTCGATGATCGGTTCACCGGCAGCGGCTGGTCGGTCGCCGACGTCCAGCAGTACAGCCAGCCGACGCTGGGCAACAGTCAGGTCGGTCTGCACGCGCTGCGCGGTGGCGCGCTGGTGCAGGTACCGGAGAACAACGCCCCCATCGCGCCCGCGCCGGGTTACTTCGGCACCGTGAACAACCTGTTGTCCGCGGCGCTTTCGCCGGACAGTCAGCTGGTCGCCGGCGTCGCGGATACCGGACGTCCCGCGGAGCCGCCGCGCACCCTGATGATCGGCACCTACGGCGGCAACGCGATTCCGGTCCTGACGGGCACCACCATCACCCGGCCGTCCTGGAACATCGACGGCACCGCCGCGTGGGCGGTCATCGACGGTGAGCGGGTGATCCGCGCGGTCAACGATCGGACCACCAACACCGTCTCGATCCAGGATGTGGACACCTCGGCGCTCACCGCCGCGGGATCGGGCTCGACCTTCCACGCGCCCATCACGGAGCTGCGGATCTCCCGGACCGGCGTGCGGGCCGCGTTGATCGCCGACGGCAAAGTCTATGTCGCGGTGGTCATTCCGAAGCCGGGCGGCGGTTTCGCGCTGGCCTCGCCGTTGCCGGTCGGCGTCAATTCGAGTGCGGCCGCCGTGTCGTTGTCGTGGTTCGGCAGTGACCGGTTGATCATCTCCAGGGAGGGCAATGTCGACCCGGTCGGCACCGTGTCGATCGACGGCTCGCAGCCGATCCCGCAGACCAGCCGGAACCTGACGGCGCCGGTGCGCCAGGTCAGTGCCACCCCGGAACACCAGTACGCCGCCGATTCTCGTGCGGTGCTGGAGCTGACCAGCAATCCGGATGGCGGCGAGCCGTACTGGCGTGAGGTGCCCGGGCTCGGCGCGAACGCCGTCCCGGTGCTGCCGGGCTGACTCCATTCGGACAGTGTAAACCGTTCTGCTGCAACGGGATCAGCGGTTTGCCGGGCCGGGCATGCCGACCTTGTCGGTGGGTGCGCGCACACTCGGGCGATGCGGACCCTGCTGGATCTGATCCTGCCCGCCGCGTGTGCGGGCTGCCGCGCCGCCGGTGTCGGCTGGTGCGCCGAATGCGCGGCGGCGCTCGCGAGTCCGCCGACGCGGGTGTGGCCGAGGACCGATCCGGGGGTGCCGTGCTGGGCGCTCGGGCCGTACGCAGGGCCGGGGCGGCGCGCGGTGCTCGCGGCCAAAGAGCACGGGCGCCGGGATCTGGCCGCGCCGCTCGGGCTGGCGCTCGCCGGCGGGCTCGCGCGTTTACGGGCGGGGGATCGGCCACTGCTGTTGGTGCCCGCGCCGAGCCGGAAGGTCGCGGCGCGCAGGCGCGGCGGTGATCCGGTGCTGCGGATGACGCGGGTAGCCGCGAGTTGTCTGCCCGATAGCCAGATGATATCTCTGTTGCGGGTGTGGTGGGGTGTGCGTGATTCGGTGGGCTTGACACCCGGTGAGCGGGCTCACAATCTCGGCGGTCGCGTCACCACAATACCCGGCTGCGGGGCCGGTCCGCGGATTCCGGAAAACGCCGAGGTAGTGCTGGTCGACGACGTGCTGACAACCGGTGCGACGGCCCGAGAGTCGGTGCGTGCGCTGGCTCGGATCGGCCTGCGGCCACACGCCGTACTGGTTACCTGTGCTGCTTGACTCCGGGAAATTTGCGTGAACACTGGCGCACTCCCCGATGTCGTACTAGCGTCGCGAACACACACCCGAACCGGGAGTTTGGAGGTGGCGCCTCGGACATCAAGTGCCGAGAGATCGTCGATCGGCACGGCTCATTCCCGCCGCACGCACGTTGTCTGTGCGGCCATATTCGGGAGGTACGCGTGACGACTTCTTCACGACCTTCAGTGCAAGACGCCGCTCCTTCGGTGTTGGATGACAGCACCTTGGACGTGACCGAACAATCCATTGCGGACCACACCAGGACGCCCCGCGCGGACGTCGTGGTCAAGGGTCGCAATGTCGAAGTTCCGGATCATTTTCGAATCTATGTCGCGGAGAAACTCTCCCGGCTCGAACGTTTTGATCCGTCCATTTTCATTTTCGACGTAGAGCTGTTCCACGAGCGAAATCGTCGGCAGCGCAAGAGTTGTCAGCGGGTGGAGATCACCGCGCGCGGCAAGGGCCCGATCGTGCGGGCCGAGGCCTGCGCCGACAGTTTCTACGCCGCGCTCGAATCGGTGACGGCGAAGCTGGAGAGCCGCCTGCGCCGCACCAAGGATCGCCGCAAGGTGCACTACGGAGACAAGACCCCGGTGTCCGTAGCCCAGGCGACCGCCGATCTGGTGGACGACTCGCTCTTCGTCGAGCCGAACGGAAACGGCGCGGGCGCCGCGCACGACCACCCCGACGGCGACGCGCGCCGTCGCCCCGAGGAACTGCTGGAAAACTCCGAATACGCGGCCGGACCCGGCCATATCGTTCGCACCAAGGTGCACACCGCCACCCCGATGTCCGTCGACGACGCCCTCTACCAGATGGAACTCGTCGGCCATGACTTCTTCCTCTTCCAAGACCGAGAGACCGACCGACCGTCGGTTGTCTATCGTCGGCACGCCTTCGACTACGGCCTGATCCGGCTCGCATAGTCCAGGGTTCCCACCCATCCGCCGCTCCGGGCAGTCAACGCTCGAGTTGGGTGCCCGGAGACCTGCCTCGGTCGAAGTGATCAGCACCGCCTAGGCTCGGTTTCGCTACGAATTACGTCAGACCCGTTGTCGCCGTGGGCGTTCAGCGTTTGGTCCAGGCTCGTGCGAGGTCGAGCAAGCGACGTATATCCGAGTCGATATCGCTCGACGGCGCACCGAAGCGACCGGCAACACTCGGGGCTGCGGTCGGTGTGCCGCCGTTGCTTTTGGCGGTGATGGCCTGCCGCAGCTGCCGGGCGTAACACGCACTGCTCGGTGGGGCGAGTTCTGTCGCATGATCAGCGGGCAGGTACCGGTGCAGCTGCATCAGCGCGTCGCGGATCTCGACCGTCATGCGGAGCAAGCGTGCGTCCGGCGGGATCGAACCCGTTGCGGGAAGCACGATTTCGGGCACCGCCCCGGTGAGGTCGCGCCACAGCGGCCACAGTCGGCGGCAGTGCCGCCCGGCTCGGTCCCAGCCGGTGCGCGCCGTCAACAGCTCGGTCAGCGGGACAGCCAGCATCGCGGCCAGCACGAACACCGTGCCGAAATTTGGTGCGGCCCAACGGGTCAGGTGCGGATCGTCGGCTTGCCAACGGCCGGCGTGCCGGGCGATCGAGCTGACCAGGCCGACACCCGCGATGACCGGCGCGGCCAGCAGGGCGGAGAAGACGACGCGTTCGTACCGCGTCACGCCGCCGCCGCGCAGTTCACGCAGGCCGACTCGCCAGACCAGCGTGCCCACCGCGATGAGTGGAATCCACATCACCGTCGACACCACGAACTCCTGCCAGCTGCTGTCCTGGCCGAGCAGTGTCCCGGCCCGCCGATACGGCGTGCCGATGATCAGGATCAGCAGCACGGATGCGGCGGCGGCCAGGTCGAAGTAGCGCTGGCGCCGCGCGGCCAGGCGCGGGTCGGCGCCGGCCCACCGCAGCACGGCGCCGAAGAGGCTCGCGATGGCGAGCATGGTGGCGCCCATCGACAGCTGGTGCAGCAGGCTGCCGAACCGCGGCGCGACGCCCCGCTCGAGCAGCACCAGCGACAGTGCGGTCCAGGCCAGCACGCGGTTGAGCAGGCGGTCGATCGCGGTGCCGTTGAGCAGCGCGAAGCGCCCGAGGGCGACCGCGACGACGAAGACGATGACCGGCACCGCGACCAGCGCGGGGACGGGCGAGCTCACCGACGGCGGTCGCGGAAGAATGTGCGGTGCAGCAACGAGTCTCGGCGCGGTGGCCGCATGGCGTGCAGCATGACCATGTCGGCGAAGGTTTCGGCGTCGCGTTCGCGGGTGGTGCCGTAGTCGGTGCGGCCGAGGACGTGCGCGATGGATTCCGGCGAGATCGACGGCAGCAGTTCGGCGACCGCGGCCACCGTCGGCGCGGGTTCGCCGTCGGTCGGCTGCTCCGGGCCGTGGCCGAGCAGCATGTGGCCGAGCTCGTGCACGATGATGTGCTCGGCGTGCCACTCGGTGGTGTCCGCGCCGTAGACGATGACATCGCTGTCCTGCTTGGCGATCCACAGCCCGCTGCCGGTGCCGCATCCGGTGCCCGCGAGCAGCGCGGTATCGATCGGCAGCAGGGTGATGCTCCGGCCGCGATACTGCGCGACATCGTCGAGATAGCTCGACAGATTCCACGGGTGCGGTATCGGTACGTCCCGGGTCAGGTTCCGGAACCGGGCCTGCATGGCCATGCGATCGATCTCCTACAGCAAGCTCGTTGCCCCCGTGTAGGTAGCGATATTACCGACTCGGCGGTACGGGGCGATCGGTGCTCTCGATGATCCTGGCGAGAATCGACTGATCGATGTTGGAACCGCGCAGCGCGATGCTGGAGACATTGGCATCGCGCATGGTCGCGAGCAGCTCGAGCTCGCGGTCGATGGCCGCGGCGACCGGACCCGCGGTGGTGAGGTAGTCGGCGGCAACACCGAAGGTCTGCGCGATGGCCGCGAGCAGCTCCGGTTCGACTGTGCCCGCGGCGTTCTCACCGTCGAATTCGCCGCTGCGTAGTCGCTCGAGGTAGCTCACCGGGACGGCTCGGCGCAGGTAGCCGCCCGCCTGCTCGGCCACCGTCGCATTGCTGCGCTCCGGTGCGGAGCGTGGATGCACGACCGCGAAGAGCCGATTGATCTTGTGGCTCAGCGTGAGCTTCCCATTGATCGGCGCATCGTCTGTCATCTCAGTGCCCACCGTTTCGACTCGCGGTCGTGGCCAGGTTGGCAGCCAGCCAGCGTGCCTGGAACTGGCCTGCTGTCGCAGCATCCACGTCCTCCGAGCGTCCGGCCAGCCAGCGCCGGTACCGCCGTTCCTGTAGTTCGGTCGCGTCGCTGGCTTCGGCGGGCACCTCGAGCAGGTGCGCGAACGCCATTTCGACGAGGGGGTGAAGTACTCGGCCCGGGCCGCCGTTGCGTTCCAGCATGGTGGTCGCGTAGCGCGCGGACAGGGTGGAGACCACCCGGTTGAGTTCGCCGATCGCGGCGACCAGCTGCGGATCGGTCGCGCTGCCCTTTTCGACGGCGTCGTTGAGTCGGCCCGCGGTCGCGAGCAGACCGGTGAGGTCGGCGATTTCGAAGCGGATCGAGTCGGGACCGGCCACGACAGACTCGCCGGGGTGGCGCGCGGTAGGCACGGGGTCGGCGACGGCGGGGGTGCCGCCCGCGTAGGTTCGCGCCGCACTGCCCGGCAGCCAGCGCAGCGGCGCGTCGAGCTTGTTCAGCGTGGTCGTGCTGATCGCCGCGTCGCCGTCCTCGATCTTGCGAATCGTCGGTGCCGATGGCCCGCCGAGGTCGCCGATCTGTAACTGCGTGAGTCCGAGCTCATCCCGGCGCTCCTTGATGATTCGGCCGAATCTCTTCTGGCGCCGCGACAGCTCCGAAGGGCTATGCATAGTGCACTCAAGGGTAGGCGCGACCAGGGGGAAAGGCAAATCAATAGAAAGTGTTTGAAAAATCGGTAGCAATATTGCTACTGTTCTGATGCGCCGAGTCGTCGCCGACTACGGCCTTCTGAAGCGTTCCGAGACGGGCAGGGGCGTTCGTCGGGACGGGCGCCTCCGGTCTGTTGCGCAACGGCGCGTGACAGGCCGGAACTAGCGACGGTGGAGGGGATCGCCGCTGCGCACGGGATCACCGTCGGCGAAGGGGGTCGACGGTGAACTTACTATGGAGTAAGTTTAGTGGTCATAGATCTCTCGAAAGGAAATCGCATGGCCACCAAGGCTGCTCGCCGTGCCGTTATCGTGTCCGGTGCGCGTACGCCGTTCGTGCGTGCGTTCACCGGATACACGCGCATGGATTCCATCGCGCTCGCCGATGCCGCGGTCCGTGGTCTGCTGGAGCGGACCGGGCTGCCCGGCGCGCAGGTGCAGGCCATCGTGTGGGGCGGGGTCATCCTGCCGAGCGCGGCGCCGAACATCGCCAGGGAGATCGCCCTCGACCTGCGGCTCGATCCGGGCTGCGAGGGATACACGGTGACCAGGGCCTGCGCCTCCGGCCTGCAGGCGGTGACCTCCGCCGCGGCCGCGATCGAGCGCGGCGAATACGACATCATGATCGCGGGCGGCAGCGATTCCACCTCCAATGCCGAAGTGAAGCTGCCGCAGAAGGTGGTCCATGCCGCGGCGCCGCTGGCCCTGGGCAAGCCGAAGCCGAAGGACTATCTGTCCGCGGTCGCGCAGCTCGCGCCGTTCACCGATCTGCTGCCGAGCAGGCCGAAGATCGCCGAGCGCACCACCGGCGAGGTAATGGGGGAGTCGGCCGAGAAGATGGCCCGCATCCACGGCATCAGCCGCGCCGATCAGGACGAGTTCGCCGCCCGCTCGCACCACCGTGCCGCCGCGGCCATCGATTCGGGCCGATTCGACGACGAGGTGCTGCGGGTGCGCACGCCCGAGGGCACCGAGATCGATCGCGACGGATTGGTACGCGGCAACACCAGCATCGAAAAACTATCGAAACTGAAGCCGGTGTTCGCCGAAAACGGCACGGTTACCGCAGGCAACGCCAGCCCGCTCACCGACGGCGCCTCCGCAGTGCTGTTGATGAGCGAGGAGAAGGCGCTGGAGCTCGGCTATCGGCCGCTCGCCGCGTTCCGCTCCTGGAGCTACGTCAGCGTCGATCCGACCGACCAGGTGCTCATCGGACCGGCGATCTCCATGCCGCGTGCATTGGACAAGGCCGGGATGTCGTTGAGCGACATCGATTTCGTCGACATCCACGAGGCCTTCGCCGCGCAAACGCTGTCCGTGCTCGCCGCGCTGGGCAGCACCGAGTGGGCCAAGTCCCGCCTCGACCGCGACACCGCCGTCGGCGAGATCGACATCGACACCCTCAACGTGCACGGCGGCTCGGTCTCCCTCGGCCACCCGTTCGGCGCCACCGGCGCCCGAATGGTCACCACCATGGCAAACGAACTCGCCCGCACCGGCAAAAACGCTGCGCTCCTTGGCATCTGCGCCGCAGGCGGCATCGGAGCCTCAGCAGTACTCGAGCGCGTCTAACAAAGACACTATCCGCCGCCCAGCCTTCCCTGCCGCGCACGGTTCGTCCTGCCGCGCACGAATCAGCTAGCCATTTCGTGCGCAGCAGGACAAGACATGCGCAGCAGGACATGCGCAGCAGGACAAGACACGCGCAGCAGCGGCTCGCTTGCCGCGCGCGGGTTCGCCTGCCGTGCCTGAATTCGTCTGTCGCGCATAGGTTTGCCTGCTGCGCATAGGTTCGTTTGCCGCGCACAGGTTTGCCCGCTGCGCGCAGATTTGTCTGCTACGCGCGAATCAGTTGGCGATTTCGTGCGCGGCAGGGCGAAACCTGCGCAGCAGAGGCTGTTCTCTCGCGCGCAGATCTGCTCCCTGCGCACGCGTTGCTTGCCGCGCGCGGGTTTGCCTGCTGCGTATAGGTTTGTTTGCCGCGCACGGGTTTGCCCGCTGCGCGTAGGTTTGTCTGCTTCGCGCGAATCAGCTGGCGATTTCGTGCGCGGCAGGGCGAAACCTGCGCAGCAGAGGCTGTTCTCTCGCGCGCAGATCTGCTCCCTGCGCACGCGTTGCTTGCCGCGCGCGGGTTTGCCTGCTGCGTATAGGTTTGTTTGCCGCGCACGGGTTTGCCCGCTGCGCGTAGGTTTGTCTGCTTCGCGCGAATCAGCTGGCGATTTCGTGCGCGGCAGGGCGAAACCTGCGCAGCAGAGGCTGTTCTCTCGCGCGCAGATCTGCTCCCTGCGCACGCGTTGCTTGCCGCGCACGGGTTTGCCTGCTCCGTATAGGTTTGCTTGCCGCGCATAGGTTTGCCCGCCGCGCGTAGGTTTGTCTGCTGCGCGCGAATCAGTTGGCGATTTCGTGCGCGGCGGGACAGAACCTGCGCAGCGGAGGGCGTTCTGTCGCGCACAGATTCGCCTGTCGCGCGCGGGGATTGCTTGCCGAGTCTGAGTTCGTCTGTCGCGCGCGGGTTTGCTTGCTGCGCGTAGGTTTGTCTGCTGCGCGGGAATCAGCTGGCGATTTTGTGCGCGGCGGGACGAAGCATGGGCGGCGCTGGTGCTTCGACTCAGCCGGGCTCGGCGGGTTGGGGGCTGGGTGGGGTTGCGTTATCGGGGGCGGTGCGGGCGGTCCGGGGGGATTACCGGGATGGTGCCGTCTGCGGTGGGGCGGATGCCGTAGCCGGTGTAGGTGCGCCGGGCGGTCTGGGGTTTGCGGCCTTCGCTGGCGATGATTCGCAGGCAGGTGTCGTGATTGGTTTCGCCGGGGAGGGCTTCTCGGCGCAGGCGGAGCATGGCGGACGCGAGATCGATGCCGAGCTCATTCGACAGCCGTACGGCGTCGACATTGGCCATGGCAAACCTCCTGAGCCCTGAAAGAACATGCATCCGCGAAAAATCCATTGTCCGAGATGGATCCGTCCTTGGCTTACCCACTCGTCAGGCCAGCGAATCCTCGCGTGCCCGGCCGAGTAGACGCACGCTCGGTGATATCTCGCACACCGAATTACAGGCGAAAACGCGTGCGGGACATCAGGAAGTGTGCGTTAGGCGCGGTAGGTCTCGTGGTGGATGGCGTCCTGCAACGGGCGGCCGGTACGCCAGCCGAATCGTTCCAGGTCGGGGATCTGCTGGAATTCGTGGACGGGTCCGACGCACAGCCAGGCGACCGGGTGGATGCCCTCGGGGAGGCCGACCAGGTCGGTGAGGAATTCAGGGTCGTAGAAAGAGACCCAGCCGACGCCGATGCCCTCCGCGGTGGCGGCCAGCCAGAGGTTCTGGATCGCGAGCACGGCGGAATAGACACCGGTTTCGGGAACGGTCGCCCGGCCGAGTACCTGCGGGCCACCGCGGCCGTGGTCGTAGCTGACCACGATGCCGGTGCCGCTCTCGACGATGCCCTCGATCTTGATCGGCTCGAAGGTGGCCGCGCGCTCCGGCGGCAGCCCGGAACGAAACTCGATTCGCTTGTCCGCCACATGATCCGCGAACTTGCGCAGCGTGCTCGGATCGCGCACCACCACGAAATCCCACGGTTGCGAATTCCCGACGCTCGGCGCCCGATGCGCGGCCTCGAGGATCCGCCACAGCGTCGCGTCGTCCACCGGCTCCCCGGTGAACTCTGCCCGCACGTCGCGCCGCACTCGAATGGCCTCGTAGACGCTCAGCTCAGCAGCACACATGCGCCCAGTCAACCAGCCGCCCGCCGACGGCAACCCGCGGCCCGGACACGACTGTGCGGGCGACCCGAAGTGCCGCCCGCACAGTCGTTGTCTCGGTCAATCGGGTTGGTTACCGCCACTGCCAATGTTGGTCGGACCGGATCGAGCGACCAGGGCCGGTCAGTTCACTTGGTCAATTGCAGTGCGCGTTCGACGGGGGCGGGACGGCGGGTGAAACGCTTCCTGCCCTCGGCCAGCGCGGTGCGCAGTCCGCGGCGCCTGCCGGTCTCCGGGTCGATGACCGGGCCGGCGGTGCCGGCGAACTTGCGCTCTGAGGCCGTCTCCGGCGCGTCGTCGGCGGTGTCGCGCAGGTACTTGTTCGGCAGCGACAGCTTGAGGATGGTGCGCCAGGCCTTGAAGTACTGCACCGGCAGCGAGCCGGTGGTGTAGGGGAGGTCGTACTTTTCGGCCAGTTCCCTGACCCGCACCGCGATCTCGGCGTACCGGTTGCTCGGTAGGTCGGGGAAGAGGTGGTGTTCGATCTGGTGGCTGAGGTTGCCGGTCATGAAGTGGGTGAGCGGGCCGCCGGAGATGTTGGCGCTGCCGAGCATCTGGCGTAGGTACCACTGGCCCTTGGTTTCGCCGTCGATATCGGCCTTGGTGAACTTCTCCGCGCCATCGGGGAAGTGGCCGCAGAAGATCACCGCGTTGGACCAGACGTTGCGGATCGCGTTCGCGGCGAGGTTGGCGGTGAGCGTGGAGAAGAACGCGGGGCCGGTGAGCGCTGGGAAGATCACGTAGTCCTTGACCACCTGCTTGCCCATCTTGGTGAGCGCCTCGCTGCGCTTGCGCTCGAAATCGGCCCGCTCCGGCGTGCCCGGCTTGAACCGGCCCGCGGCCAGCTTGCCCAGCTCCATGTGCTGGATCGCGACGCCGTATTCGAAGAGCAGCTGCAGCACCAGGTTGTAGACCGGGTTGCCTAGGTTGAACGGCTTCCAGCGCTGATCGCGGGTGACCCGGAGCAGACCGTAGCCGATGTCGTCGTCCATACCGAGCACGTTGGTGTACTTGTGGTGCAGGTAGTTGTGCGTGTGCTTCCAGTGCTTGGCCGCGCCCGCATTGTCCCATTCCCAGGTGCTGGAGTGGATTTCCGGATCGTTCATCCAATCCCACTGCCCGTGCATGGCGTTGTGCCCGATCTCCATGTTCTCGATGATCTTGGCGGTGCCGAGCAGGGCGACGCCGGCCAGCCAGGCCGGCGGTAAGAAGCTGGCGAACAGCACGCCGCGGCCGCTGATCTCGAGTGCGCGCTGCAGACGGATCACGTTGCGGATGTACCGAGCGTCGCGCGCGCCGCGCGAGGCTTCGATATCCCGCCGGATCGCGTCGAATTCCGCGCCGAGTGCTTCCACGTCGGCCTCGGTGAGATGTGCATATTCCTTGACATCCGAGATCGCCATGGCGGTTACAGTACCGTAAGTTACGAGACCGTAGGTTACGAGGACCTGAACGCCGATGTGGTAAATCCCGCATTGCGATCCCGGGCGTTTGATGCTAGGTCGGTCGCATCGAGGTTACGGCGTAAAGCCTTCTCCCGCAGCGAATTCCGGAGTGGCGAAGCCTGCCCATTCGGTGGTTGATACTGCTCCGTCGAGCGGATTCGCGCAACTCGTAGCGACTTTTCCCCGTGCGGACCCGGATCGGATCCCCACTCGCACTGGGGACATCCGGTCAACCAGCCACTTTGCCGAACTTTTGCCAGCCAGTCATGCGCCGTTCCGAATATTCACCTAACTTCCAGCGTCCCTGACGAATGGAGTTCGACAATGCGATTATCCAAGGCGTTGCTCACGGCAGTTCTGCTGGCGAGCACCGCACTGGCAGGCGCCGCGCCACTGGCGCACGCCGACGACCACGAGCGAGTGCGCGTGCTGACCTGGAACATCCTGCACGGTGGCCGTGAGCCCACGCCGGACAATCTGAACGACCTGATCGATCAGGTGATCGACATCAAACCGGACGTGTTCTTCGCCGTGGAGACCTACGGCTCCGGCGAAACCATCACCGACGCGCTGACCCGCCGCGCACACAACGGCCGCTACACCGGAGTGAAGATCACCGACCGCCCCGCCGGGTCGGACAACCTGTGGATCTTCACCAGGTACGAGGTCGTCGCGACCTATCAGAAGCCGCAGGGCGGCCCGGTGAGCGACTTCAATCTCGGCGGCGTTCGGGTGCGGGTGCCGCACGACGGCGAGCTGAATCTGTTCGCCACCTGGCTCACCTACACCGACCCGTGGGACGGCTATCTGATCGACGAGAACGCGATCGACCGCCGCGACGGCCGCGAACCGCGCCATCCTGTCGCCGCCGTCGTGCAGGCGGAACGCGCACAGACGCAATACATCACCGACATCGTGAACAACCAGATTCCGAAGATGCTCGGCGGCAACACCGCGCCGGTGCTGATGGGTGGCGATTTCAACACGCTGCCCGGCGCGGATTGGACGCCGAGCCAAGCGAACTGTCCCAACCACTTCGGGCTGAGTTATCCGCTGACTGCTACCAAGGCCGTCACCGACGCGGGCTTCGTCGACACCTTCCGCGCGGCCAACCCCGATGTCTGCGCCGTCCCCGGCCGCACCTGGAGCCCGCTCCCCACCGAGAAACTGCTCACCGATCAGCGGATCGATTTCCTCTTCGCCAAGGGCAAGATCGAAACGCGCGCGGCCCGCGTGGTGGATCAGCGCATGCGGCGGCACGGTCCCGGAGTCTTCTACTCCGATCATGCCGCCGTCGTCAGCGACCTGAAGGTGCGCTGGTGACTTCCTGACAATAAAGGGCCGGTACTCGCTGAGTACCGGCCCTCGACTGGTCAGTTCATCGACGACGGCGCGTGCGCCGCAACGAAGCCCGCTGCCGCACGGCCTTGCGGCGCAGCGAAGCCTGCTCGGTGCGTGCGCGTTCCTGCAGCGCCACGGTGGCCTCGCGCAGCGCTTCCTTCTCGTGCTCGGCCTTCTCGCGCAGCGCGCGCTTGGCCTCGCGCAGCATTTCCTTCTCCTGCCGCGCCTTCTCCTTGAGCACCACCTTGGCCTCGCGCATCGCCGAGCGCAGGCCGCGCCGCTGCCCGGTTTCCGGATCGACGCCGAGCCAGCTCGCGGTGTCCGAACTAGGCAGCGACGGCAGCGTGATGCCGGCGAACTTGCGTTCCGAGGAGGTCTCGGGCGCGTTGTCGGCGGTGGCTTTCAGGAAACGGTCCGGCAGGGCGAGCTTGTGGATGGTCCGGAAGGCGAGCAGGTACTGCTTGCCGAGCGAGCCGGTGGTGTAGGGCAGGTCGTATTTGTCGCACAGCTCGCGCACCCGCACCGCGATCTCCGGGTACCGGTTGCTCGGCAGGTCCGGGAACAGGTGGTGCTCGATCTGGTAGCAGAGGTTGCCGCTCATGAACGCCATTGCGGGCCCGGCCTTGAAGTTGGCGCTGCCGAGCATCTGCCGCAGGTACCACTCGCCGCTGGTCTCGCCCTCGAGCTGCTCGATCGTGAATTTCTCGGCGCCGTCGGGGAAGTGGCCGCAGAAGATCACCGCGTAGGCCCACAGGTTGCGGGCCAGGTTGGCGGTCGCGTTCGCCTTCAGCGTCGACATGAACGCCGGGCCGGTGAGCGCCGGGTAGAACAGGAAGTCCTTGGCCACCTGCCGGGCGATCTTGCGGCCGAACTCGCGGTTCGGCTCCGTCATCAGCCCCTTCGGCGTGCCGGACAGTTCCTTCTCGATGCTCCAGTCGTGCAGCGCGATGCCCCACTCGAAGGTGGCGGCCAGCACCAGGTTGGCCAGCGGCTGCACCAGGTGGATCGGGCGCCAGTTCTCGTCGCGGGTCATCCGCAGGATGCCGAAGCCGAGGTCCTCGTCCTTGCCGAGCACGTTGGTGTAGGTGTGGTGGGAGTAGTTGTGCGCTCGCCGCCACTGCGACGACGGCCCGGTCTGATCCCACTCCCAGGTGCTGGAGTGGATCTCCGGATCGTTCATCCAGTCCCACTGCCCGTGGCTGATGTTGTGCCCGAGCTCCATGTTCTCGACGATCTTGGCAACCGACAGCATCGCGGTGCCGGTGAGCCAGGCCCAGCGGTTACGGCTGCCGAACAGCACCGCGCGCCCGGCCATCTCGAGTGCGCGTTGCGCGGCGATGGTGCGTCGGATGTATTTCGCGTCACGCTCGCCGCGTGACTGCTCCACCGAGCGGCGGATCGAATCGAGCTCCTGCCCCAGTGTTTCGATGTCTGCCGCAGTCAGGTGGGCGAACGCCTGAATATCGGTGATTGCCACCGGGTGTCCTTTCGCTGCTCAATTTGATTTGAGGGTACCCAAAGAACGTCGGCGGCGTCCCGAGCCGAGGCCCGGGGCACGCTCAGACGTCAAGGGTGCAGTCGCCCGCCGCGGCGGAGATGCAGGTCTGCACCTTGTCGCCCTCGCGATGCTCGTCACCGTTGCGCAGGTCACGCACGTGTCCGGAACTCAGTGTCACGACACAGGTTTGGCAGATGCCCATCCGGCAGCCGAACGGCATCTGCACGCCCGCGGACTCGCCCGCCTCCAGCAGGCTGGTCGCGCCGTCGACCTCGGCGGTGCGGCCGGTCTTGCCGAAGGTGACGGTGCCGCCCTCGCCGACCGCGGATCGTGCGATCTCGAACCGCTCCACGTGCAGCCGGTCCGCGACGCCCGCGTCGCGCCAGTGGTGTTCGATCTCGTCCAGCATCGCGGCCGGGCCGCAGGCCCAGGTCTGCCGCTCGCGCCAGTCGGGGAACTTCTCGTCGAGCCCGGCCAGCGCGAACTTGCCGTGCTCGCCGGTGAGGTTCAGGTGCGAGGTGAAACTCGGATGCCGATCGTGCAGGTCGCGCAGCTCGGCGCCGAACATGACGTCCTCGGCGGTGCGCGCGGAATGCAGGTGCTGCACGTCGGTGACCATGTCGCGCCGGTCCATCGACCGCAGCATCGCGAGCACCGGGGTGATGCCGCTGCCCGCGGTGAGGAACAGCACCTTCTCCGGCGGCGGGTAGGGCAGCACGAAACCGCCCTGTGGTGCGGCCAGCCGCACCACGGTGCCGACCGGGACGCCGCTGACCAGGTGGCTGGACAGGAAGCCCTCCGGCATCGCCTTCACCGCGATGGAGATGACGCGCTTGCCGCCCGCCTCCGGGTCCGACCAGTTCGGCGGGCAGGTCAGCGAGTAGGACCGCCAGTGCCAGCGCCCGTCGATCAGCACGCCGATGCCGATGTATTGGCCCGGCTCGTATTTGAAGTCGAAGCCCCAGCCCGGCTTGATCACCAGGGTGGCCGAATCCGCGGTCTCCTTGCGCACGTCGACGATGCGACCGCGCAGTTCGCGGGCCGACCACAGCGGGTTGGCCAGGTGTAGATAATCATCCGGCAGCAGCGGGGTGGTGACGCGTGCCACGGCCCCGCGCAGCACGTTCAGCCTGCCGCCGCGCTCGGCGACAGCGGCGGCCGGAGCCTCCAGCCACTCTCGCACGCCCCGCACGGAGAATCCCCCAGTTTTCGAGCTCATCGCTGCCGTTCGTCTTCCTGTAGGTCGGATGCGCTGCCCACGCAACAGCCAGGTTACGGCATCGTAGGTTAGCTGACGTGTCGTGGCCGTCACCCTTATCATCCCGGCCGACCGGCCGGCCGTCACTAGGTCCGGGCGATAAGGGAACGTCAGAGCAGTTCGAGCAGGAACGGCAATTCCTGCGCGGCGTACCAGGCCAGCTGGTGATCCTCGGCGTCGCCGAGCACGAATTCGGCGTCGGTGTCGCCGAGGTCGGCGGCGTCCACCACGTCGACGGCCTTGGCCACCTCGGGCTCGGCCTCGACCAGGTCCACGTGCACGCAGCCGATCTGGTCGTAGCTGATCGGCCCGGCCAGCTTGACGACGGCATCGTCGAGATCGGGGCGCAGCTTCGCGCCGGTCACGTCCGCGGCGATCACCGCGCGCCGATACACCGGCCGACCGGCCGCGACCGGCTCGGCATCGTCGGCCGGTTCGTCGGTCCCGTCGCGTTCGGCGGCGAGCAGGCGCAGCGAGGCGCGCGCGGCCTCGCCCATCGCCACCTCGGCGAGCTCCTCGTCGTCGCCGGAGGCGTAGGCCTCGCGCAGCGCCGGGGTCACCGCGAACGCGGTGCCGCCGATCGGGTGCAGTTCCCGGTTGGTGACGAGCTCGCGCAGCATCGGCACCGTCGCGGGGATATAGACCCGCATTTTCTCCTGATCAGACGCAGGCACCGAGCATCTCCTCCATGGAATCGCGCACCGACGCGGCCAGCACGCCGATGTCGGCCATCGCGTCGCGGTCGGCGTTGAGTCCGTAGAAAACGCGTCCGTCATAGGACGTGATCCCGATGCTCGAGGCCTGATTGCGCAGCAGCGGCGACACCGGATACATCTCCAGCATCCGCGCGCCGCCGATGAACATCGGAGTCTGCGGACCTGGTGCGTTGGTGATCACCAGATTGAAAGTGTGTTCTGCGAAGGTACTCGCCGCACGCACGCTCATGGCATGCAGGCTCGCCGGAGCGAACCCGGCCAGATGCACCAGCGTGCGCGCGCGAACGCCGCGATGCTGCCTGCCGTTGGCCTCGGTGGCGTGCGCGATATGCGAAAGACGCATCACCGGATTGGGCTCGCCGACCGGCAGATCGATCAGGAACGAGGACACCTCGCTCGCCGGTTTCAGCTGATCGCCGTCCGCCCCTTCGACATACACCGACATCGGCACCACCGCGCGCAACGTGGTCGATTCGATGAGGCCCTCGCCGCGCGAGAGCAGCCAGTTGCGCAGCGCACCGGTGACCACCGCGAGGATGACATCGTTGATCGAGCAGTTGAAGCGCTTGCGGATCTTGCGGTAGTCCTCCAGGTCGGTGCGCACCACGTCGAAGCGGCGGTTGCGCGAGGTGCGCGCGTTCAACGGGCTGTCCGGCGCACCGGTCGTCGCGGCGCGTACGGCGGAGACCACCGAGTCCATCGCCCGACCCGCGGCACCGATCACCGCGAAGGCGTGCCCGCTCGCGTGCCTGGCCACTTCGAGGGCTTCGCGCGGCTGGGCGGCCAGGTGCGTCAAGGCCCCGACGAGCAGTTCCACCTCGTTGGGTTCGCGCGGCGCGAGCCACGCGTCGTCGGCGAGCTCGCGCGGCGACGGGCCGGTATCGAGGATCACGTGGCCGATCTCCAGTGCGGTATCGCCGTCGACCAGGGCTGAATGCGTCTTGGTGAAGATCGCGCAGCGGTCGTCGGACAGGCCCTCGATCAGATACATCTCCCACAGCGGCCTGGTCTGGTCCAGCGGCCGGGAGGCGAGCCTGGCCACCAGTTCGTGCAGTTGCTCGTCGGTCCCCGGAGTGGGCAGGGCGGAGCGGCGGATGTGATAGGTGATGTCGAACTGGCTGTCCTCCACCCACACCGGGCGGCCGAGCGCGAACGGGATCTCGCGCACCTTGCGGCGATAGCGGGGAACCAGCGAGAGCCTGGCGTCGACCAGATCGACCAGCCGGTCGTAGTCGAGCACCGGTTCGGCGGTGCCGCTGCCCGGCTCGGTATTCCGGAGGATGGCGAGGGAGCCGATGTGGATGGGATTGCTGCTCGACTCGAGCCGATAGAACGACGCGTCCTGCGGCGTCAGTCTCGTGATCACGCTGCCCGGTGCTCCTTTTTCGATGCCGCCTCACGCCCATTGTGCTGTCGCCACAGGGTTTCAGCTCCTCCGTTGTGGCGTATCCGGTGAAATCGGCGATCCCCTTTACCCACCCGGCTCGGCGTGGCAAGCTGTTCGACTCGAGCAAGGGGAACTCGATTCGATCACAGGGGGACACCGAATGCACAGTCGACGGCCATCGCTTTCACCTGCACCGCGGCTCGAGCCGCCGCTGGATGGTGATCGGCCGGATCGCGGTCGGTCGGAGGCGTTGTCGCCACGAGCCGCGCTGCCCTGCCGTCGCATGCCGTCACATAGCGGGCCGACCGATCGGGTGGCCAAGCGACGCGCCCGGCACGACGGACGTCCTCTATCGTACGGCACCGACGGTGAAACAGGTTCCGCGGCAAGTCGATTCGCTGAAAGTTCGCTGAGACTGGTGCTCGAGGTGCTGGACGGCAGGCGCCCGGTGGTGCAGCTGCGCAGGCTCGCCGCACCGTCGGTGCTCGCCGCCATCGAGACGCTCGCGCGGTCCGCACCACCGGGGCATGGTCTCGGTCCTGCGCACCTGACCAAGCTCGGGGTCGAGCTGACCGGCTCCACCTCGGCCGAGGTGTACGGCAGCTATCAGCGCGGGCCCCGGGTCTTCGCGGTCGCCGCGTGCGTGGTGCTGCACCGGGCAGGCTGGCAGCTGACCGCGTTCCGCGTACTGTGAGAACCAGGGCGGACGACACGGCCACGCGCTGATCCGGCCGAACGGCGCTGCTCGTCGGCACCTACGATCGGCACCGCATTACCATGGGGCGGGCAGCGGATTCCGCACTCGGAGTGCGAACCCGCACGCCGGCCGTGAGCCCCACCCCGCGGCCCGGCGCCGACGACACGAAATGACACACCGACCAGAGGACTGACGAGACCCGTGCCTGCGCTGACACTGACGAGGTTGCTACGGATTGGTGAAGGTCGCATGGTCAAGCGGCTCGCCAACTTCGCCGATCAGGTTCTCGACCTCGAGTCGGAGTACGAGCTACTCACCGACGACGAGTTGCGCGGCAAGACCGACGAGTTCCGCGAGCGGTACTCGGACATGGTCGAGGAGGGGCACGCGGATCCGCTCGGCGCGTTGATGGCCGAGGCGTTCGCGGTGGCCCGCGAGGCGTCCTGGCGCGTGCTGAACCAGAAGCACTACAAGGTGCAGATCATGGGCGGCGCCGCGCTGCACACCGGCAACATCGCCGAGATGAAGACCGGTGAGGGCAAGACGCTCACCTCGGTGCTGCCCGCCTACCTCAACGCGATCAGCGGCGACGGCGTGCACATCGTCACCACCAACGACTATCTGGCCAAGCGCGACTCCGAGTGGATGGGCCGCGTGCACCGCTTCCTCGGACTCGAGGTCGGCGTGATCCTCGGCGGCATGACGCCCGCGCAGCGGCGGGTGTCCTACGGCGCCGACATCACCTACGGCACCAACAACGAGTTCGGCTTCGACTACCTGCGCGACAACATGACGCACTCGCTCGACGATCTGGTGCAGCGCGGGCACAACTTCGCCGTGGTCGACGAGGTCGACTCCATCCTGATCGACGAGGCGCGCACGCCGCTGATCATCTCCGGCCCGGCCGACGCCTCCAGCAAGTGGTACGCCGAATTCGCGCGCATCGCACCGCTGTTGAAGAAAGACCTGCACTACGAGGTCGACATCAAGAAGCGCACCATCGGCGTGCACGAGGCGGGCGTCGAGTTCATCGAGGATCAGCTCGGCATCGACAACCTCTACGAGGCCGCCAACTCGCCGCTGGTCAGCTACGTGAACAACGCGATCAAGGCCAAGGAGCTGTACTCGCGCGACAAGGACTACATCGTCCGCGACGGCGAGGTCATCATCGTCGACGAGTTCACCGGCCGCATCCTGGTCGGACGCCGCTACAACGAGGGCATGCACCAGGCGATCGAGGCCAAGGAAGGGGTGGAGATCCAGCCGGAGAACCAGACCCTGGCCACCATCACCCTGCAGAACTACTTCCGCCTCTACGACAAGCTGTCCGGCATGACCGGTACCGCCGAGACCGAGGCGGCCGAGCTGCACCAGATCTACAGCCTGGGCGTGGTGCCGATCCCGACGAACAAGCCGATGATCCGCGCGGACCAGTCCGACCTGATCTACAAGACCGAAGAGGCCAAGTTCGCGGCCGTGGTCGATGACGTCACCGAGCGGCACGAGCGCGACCAGCCGGTGCTGATCGGTACCACCAGCGTCGAGCGCTCGGAGTACCTGTCCAAGCAGTTCACCAAGCGCGGCATCGCGCACACCGTGCTGAACGCGAAGTTCCACGAGAAGGAAGCCGAGATCATCGCCGAGGCCGGCCGGCCGGGCGCGGTGACCGTGGCGACCAACATGGCCGGTCGTGGTACCGACGTCGTGCTCGGCGGCAACCCGGACATCATCGCCGACCTCATCCTGCGCCGCGAGGGCCTGGATCCGGTCGAGACGCCGGACGCCTACCAGCAGGCCTGGCTGCCGACGCTGGATCAGGTCAAGGCGCAGACCTCGGCGGACGCGGAGATCGTGCGCGACGCGGGCGGGCTCTACGTGCTCGGCACCGAGCGGCACGAGTCGCGGCGTATCGACAACCAGCTGCGTGGTCGTTCCGGCCGCCAGGGTGACCCCGGCGAGTCGCGGTTCTACCTGTCGCTGGGCGACGAGCTGATGCGCCGGTTCAACGGCGCCGCGCTCGAGTCGATCATGACCAGGCTCAACCTGCCCGACGATGTGCCGATCGAGGCCAAGATGGTCTCCAAGGCGATCAAGAGCGCGCAGACCCAGGTCGAGCAGCAGAACTTCGAGATCCGCAAGAACGTGCTCAAGTACGACGAGGTGATGAACCAGCAGCGCACCATCATCTACGGCGAGCGCAACCGGATCCTGCGCGGCGAGGACATGGAGGGCCAGGTCCAGAGCATGATCACCGACGTGGTCACCGCCTACGTCAACGGCGCCACCGCAGAGGGCTACGTCGAGGACTGGGATCTGGACAAGCTGTGGACGGCGCTCAAGACGCTGTACCCGGTCAAGGTCAGCTACAAGGATCTGACCGGCGAGACCGCGGTCGGCGAGGCGGGCGACCTCGGCCGCGAGGAACTGCTCGAGGCGCTGCTCGACGACGCGCACGAGGCCTACGAGCGGCGCGAGGCCGAGATCGACGGGCTGGCCGGCGAGGGCAGCATGCGCAATCTCGAACGGCAGGTGCTGCTTTCGGTGCTGGACCGCAAGTGGCGCGAGCACCTCTACGAGATGGACTACCTCAAGGAGGGCATCGGCCTGCGGGCGATGGCGCAGCGCGACCCGCTGGTCGAGTACCAGCGTGAGGGCTTCGACATGTTCGCGGCGATGCTCGAGGGCCTGAAGGAGGAGTCGGTCGGCTTCCTGTTCAACCTGCAGGTCGAGGTGCAGCAGCCGCAGCCGGAAGGCGTCTCGGTCGATCAGGGCCTGCGTTCGCCGGTCGGTGCGATGGCCGCGCCGCGCCCGCTGCCCACCGACGAGGCCCCGCTGCCCAACGGCAGCGCCGCCCCGGCGGCGCTGCGCGCCAAGGGCATCGACTCCGGCAGCCAGCGCGGCCTGAGCTACTCGGGCCCCGACGAGGGTGGGCACCGCGAGGTGCACAGCGACGCCGAGGAGTACGGCGATGGCACCACCCGCCGCGAGCGCCGCGAGGCCGCCCGCGCGCAGGACAAGACGAAGCGTGCACCTAAGCCGCGTCGTCGCCACTGACGGTTGACGCCGAAGCGCCCAGGGACTCCCGTCCCTGGGCGCTTGTGCGTTCCGGACCCGATGGCCGGTGGGGGCGCCTTTGCGCTGGAACCCGCCCGTAGTCCGGCGAACAGGCGTAGTTTCGGCGCTCGTGGACCGCAGCACAGTTGAGGCATGGGTCAGCGAATACGAACGGGCCTGGCGATCGCCGGGTACCGGGCAACTCGGCGACCTCTTCGCCCCCGAAATCGGATATCAGGTGTCGCCGTGGGCGGAACCGCTCACCGGGTTACCCGCGCTGGCGAAATTCTGGGAGACCGGGCGCGACAGCCCGGAGGAGTCGTTCAGCATGGAGCCGGAAGTCGTTGCCGTGGACGGACTTACCGCGGTAGTCCGGGCGGAGGTCGAATATCCCGACCAGCCCGCGCGCTGGCGTGACCTATGGGTGCTGCGCTTCGATCAGGACGGCCGCTGCACCTGGTTCGAGGAGTGGCCGTTCGCGCCGGGGCAGTCCGATGGGCAGGAACGAACCAGCGCGGCGCTACCCGGCTGAGTCCGCAGTGGGGAAAGTCCCCAGCGGCCGAGACCCGCTAGTCGATGGGTCGCGGACCGCTGCTGGTCTGCCAGTGTTCGTTGGCGTTCAGGGCGGTGAGCAGGAGGCGGATGGCGGCCACCCGGCGTTCTTTGCCGGGTAGCTTGTCCAGTGCGCACTCGGGGTCGGCGGGTGGGCCGAGGTGGGTGCAGCCGCGCGGGCAGTCCTCGATGGCGGCGGCGAGGTCGCTGAAGGCGGCGACCACGTCGTCGGGGGTGATGTGGGCCAGGCCGAAGGAGCGGATGCCAGGAGTGTCGATGACCCAGCCGCCCCCGGGCAGCGGCAGGGCAACGGACTGGGTGGACGTGTGCTTGCCCTTGCCGACGCCGGATACCGCGCCGACAGCCCGATATGCGTCTGGCACAAGGCGATTCACCAAAGTAGACTTACCGACGCCGGAGTGACCGATGAACGCGGTGAGGCGACCGGTGAGCAGCTCGAGCACCGGCTCCAACGGGTCGTCGACGCCGCCGTAAACGATGGTCAGGTCGAGATCCTCGAAGGCGGAAGCGAATTCGGACTCGGCGGCCAGATCGTGCTTGGTCAGGCACAGCACCGGATGCAGTCCGCCGGCATACGCGGCGACCATGCAGCGCTCGACGAATCCGGTGCGCGGCGGCGGGTCGGCGAGGGCGACCACCATGAACAGCTGCTCGGCATTGCCGACGACGATCCGCTCGAACGGATCGGTGTCATCGGCGGTGCGCCGCAACACCGTTCGACGTTCGGTGACCCGCACGATGCGCGCCAGCGAATCGGGTCGGCCGGATAGATCGCCGACCACATCCACCTCGTCGCCGACCACGATGGGCGTGCGGCCGAGCTCCCTGGCACGCATGGCGACGATGTGCCTGCTCGGATCGCCGCCGAGCACACAGCCCCAGCGGCCGCGGTCCACCGAGACCACCATGGCGGATTCCGCATCACTGTGCTGCGGACGGGTTTTCGTGCGCGGACGCGAACTCTTGCCCGGGCGCACCCGGACGTCGGATTCGTCGTACTCGCGCTTCCTCAGTGCGCCGCTCCTTGATCGGAGAGCGTCGGATCGAGCATTTGTTCCCACAGCGCAACGAAATTCGGCAAAGTCTTGGCCGTCGTGCCGATGTCCTCGATCTCGATGCCCGGCACCCGCAACCCGAGAATCGCTCCGGCCGTTGCCATTCGGTGATCGGCGTAGGAATGCCAACGGCCACCGTGCAATTCGGCGGGCACGATCTCCAGCCCGTCCTCGGTCTCGGTGACCTTGCCGCCGAGCCGGTTGATCTCGGTGGACAGCGCGGCGAGCCGGTCGGTCTCGTGGCCGCGCAGATGCGCGATGCCGCGCAACCACGACGGGGAATCGGCGAGCGCGGCCAGTGCCGCGACCGTCGGGGTCAGTTCGCCGACGTCGTGCAGGTCGATATCGATACCCGCCAGGCGATCGGGACCGTGCACGGTCAGCACGCCGTCGAAGACACGCGCCTCCGCGCCCATTCGCACCAGGATCTCGCGGATCACGTCGCCGGGCTGGGTGGTGAGCCGCGGCCAGTGCGGGATCTTGACCTCGCCGCCGGTGACCGCGGCGGCCGCCAGGAACGGCGTCGCGTTGGACAGATCCGGCTCGACGTCCCAATCCACCGCGCGGATCGGGCCGGGGGTCACCTGCCAGGTCTGTGCCAACCGGCTGTGTTCGGGCGCCTGCACCTGCACGTCGGCGCGGCGCAACATCTCCACGGTCATCTCGATGTGCGGCATCGAGGGCAGCGCCTTGCCGTCGTGATGCACGATCAGGCCCTCGTCGAACCGCGCCGCCGACAGCAGCAGGCCGGAAACGAACTGCGAGGACCCGGACGCGTCGATGGTCACCGTGCCGCCGCGCAGCGCGCCCTTGCCGTGCACGGTGAACGGCAGCGTGTTGCCGTCGATGTCGGCGCCGAGGGCGC
This sequence comes from Nocardia sp. NPDC046473, assembly GCF_040645995.1. Classification (NCBI taxonomy): domain Bacteria; kingdom Bacillati; phylum Actinomycetota; class Actinomycetes; order Mycobacteriales; family Nocardiaceae; genus Nocardia; species Nocardia sp. NPDC046473. Next base: position 285,734 of record NZ_JBEYZJ010000003.1, on the reverse strand, counting down.
GCAGCGCGTCCAAGATGGTGCTGAGCGGGCGAACTCGGGCCTGGGCGTCGCCGTCGAAGGCGACATCGCCCGCGGCGAGCGCGGCCACCGACGGCAGGAAGCGCATCACGGTGCCCGCGAGTCCGCAGTCGACGCCGGCGCCCTGCAGCGGGGCGGGCGTCACGGTCAGCGTGTCCGCGTCACCCTCGATGCTCGTGCCGAGCGCACGCAACGCGGCGATCATCAGGTTGGTATCGCGGCTGCGCAACGCACCGGACAGCGTCGAAGGACCGTCGGCCAGTGCGGCCAAGATCAATGCCCGGTTCGTGATCGACTTCGATCCAGGCAGGGTCACGGTCGCGTGTACAGGGACATCGACATGGGGCGCTGGCCAGAAACTCACGAGGCTAGCTTAATTGGCCGCGTGGCCGCGGCGTGGTTCGCGGCCCCTTAGTCTCGCGTCCGAGCGGTCGAGACTCGCGCCTTCGGCGCATGCGCTTCGACCGCTCGGACGCGAGACGGCCGCGAACGGGTCGCTCGTCGGGCTCGCTCCGTGGTGGTCGAGCCGGCGGGGACGCCAAGATTCCGGCTCGACTATTACGGGCTTCTCGCGCAACCGAATTCCTTACTTGTGCCGTCCGTGAATGAACGGAACCAGCTTGCGCAGCAGCTTCATGGTGGACTGGGTGCGCGAGTAGCTGAGCAGTGCCATGCCGGGAATCGCGAAGCGCTGCACCGCGATCGAGTGCGGGCGGGCGAATTCGCGCAGCCCCGGCTCGCCGTGGATGCGGCCGATGCCGGAGTCGCCGACGCCGCCGAAGGGCAGGCCGGGGATGGCGGCGAAGGCGAGCACCGAGTTCACCGAGGTGGCCCCGACGTGCAGTCTGCGCGCGATCTCCAGGCCGTTCTTCTTCGAGTACACCGCCGAGGACAGCCCGTACTTGGAGCTGTTGGCCAGCTCGACCGCCTCGTCGACGCCGTCGACCGTGCGGATGGTGACCGTCGGGCCGAAGGTTTCCTCCTGCACCGCCTCGGACTTCTCGTCCACGTCGACCAGCACCACCGGCTCGATGAACGGCGCCTTCACCGATTCCGGGCCGCCGAGCACCGCGGTGCCGCCGTTCTTCAGCGCGGACTCGATGTGGCGGCGCACGATATCGACCTGGCTGGGCATGGTCATCGGGCCGTAGGCGGCGTCCGCGCCCGAGCCCGGACCGACCTTCTCCAGGATCTTCTTCACCTCGGCGACGAACTCGTCGCGCACCGATCGGTCGACGTACACCCGCTCGACGCCGGCGCAGGTCTGACCGCTGTTGGCGGTGGCGCCCCAGGCGACCGCGTCGGCGGCGGCCTTCACGTCCGCGTCACCCGCGACGATCACTGCGTCCTTGCCGCCGCATTCGAGCAGCACCGGGGTGAGGTTCTCCGCGGCGGCGGCCATGATCCGCTTGCCGGTCGCGGTGGAGCCGGTGAATGCGAGCTTGTCGACGCCCGCCTTGACCAGCGCCGCGCCGGTCGCGCCATAACCGTTGATGGTGATGAACACGCCCTCGGGCAGCTCCGGGTTGGCCTTGGCGAACGCGTCGGACAGGAAATTGCCGATGCTGGTGGAGAATTCGCTCGGCTTGAACACCACGGTGTTGCCTGCGGCGAGCGCGTAACCGATGGAGCCGTTGGGGGTGTAGACCGGGTAGTTCCACGGGCCGATCACGCCGACGACGCCGAGCGGGCGCTGTTCGACCCTGGCGGCGAAGTTCGACATGAACGCGCCGGGGGAGACCTTCTTGGGCGAGAGCACCTTCTTGGCGTTCTTGGCCGCCCAGGCGATGTGCTCGAGCGCGAGCATCAATTCGAGGAAGGCGTCGTCGAGCGGCTTGCCGTTCTCCTCGTGGATCAGCTTGCAGAACTCGTCGGAGTCCTTGACCAGCTGGCTCGACCAGCGCAGCAGGTGCGTCTTGCGCTCGTCGTAGCTCAACGCGCCCCAGGTGGCGGCGGCCGTGCGCGCCTTCGCGACGGCCGCGAGCACCGCGGCCTCGTCCGCGATCGGATGGGTGCCGAGCACCGCGCCCGTTGCGGGATTGACCGACGTGAGCGCCGTGTCGTGGTCGGCCGGTTTGGTATCGGTGGATGTCACGATGAGTTTCTCCTCTTGCCGGGTGGATGCTCGGGACGACGTCGATCCCGGTGCTCCTGGCGGTGGCCGGTCGGTGCGCAAGCGTCAGCAGACGGGCACAGAGACTACCCATCCTCTGAGAGAATGGTAGGTCAAAACTCTCAACTGGTCACCAGCTATGACTCAATTGTCCATGAGATTGTCGGTGGTGGGTGGGAGTATCGGGATATGTGCGGACGATATGCGACCACGACAGACCCCGGCCGGCTCGCGGTCGAGCTGGATGCGATCGATGAAACCGAAAGCACGACGGGCACTTTCACCAACTACAACGTCGCGCCGACGACGCAGATCCTCACCGTGGTGGAGCGGCACGAGCACGGACACAAGGACGACGAGCCCAAGCTGCGGCTGCGACGGATGCGCTGGGGCCTGATCCCGTTGTGGACCAAGGCCGCCGAGCCCGGCGTTCCGGTGAAGGGCAAGCCGCTGTTCAACGCCCGCGCCGATAAGGCCGCGACCACCCCCTCGTTCCGGGACGCGGTGAAATACCGGCGCTGCCTGGTCCCGATGGACGGCTGGTACGAGTGGGTCGTCGAGTCGGACCCCGGCGCCAAGGGCAAGGCGGTCAAGCAGCCTTTCTTCATGGCACCGGCCGACGGCTCCCGGCTGTACATGGCCGGATTGTGGTCGGTGTGGCGGGACAAGTCCCTGGAAGAGAGCGAGCCGCTGCTGTCCTGCACCATCCTGACCACCGACGCGGTCGGCGACCTGACCCGCATCCACGACCGCATGCCGCTGCCCATGCCGCAGGAGCACTGGGACGCGTGGCTGGACCCGGACCACCCGGCGCCGGCCGAACTGCTGGCGACGCCGAGCGAGGCTTCGATCGCGGGGATCGTAGCGCGGCCGGTGCCGTCGCTGGTCAACAGCGTGAAGAACAACGGGCCGGAACTGCTCGAGCGGCTGTCGGCCGACGAAGAAGCCGGGCAGATCAGTTTGCTCTGATCGCCCAGCTCCGCACGCTCACTTACCTCAGAGCGAACACTTCACGGCCGGGCTCGCGATATTGAGCCCGCACTTGACGATGCCGGTGGCCAGGTCGATGATCTGGGTGGTCACCGTGCCGCCGAGCTTCTCGGCCTTTTTCCCCCGCTCGTCCGGCTTGGTCGCGTTTGGTGTGCTCGGGGCGTCGTCGGCGCCCAGGCCGTCGAACGGGAAGTCCACCTGGGTCGGCGCGGCGACGGCGGTCGGGGCCGCTAGCGCGAGCGCGCCGACGGCCAAGGCGAAGGTTCCGAGCAGGGCGACGATCACGGTGCGGACACGCTGGTGCGCGGGCATTTCGCATCACATCCTCGAGTCGGACGAATCTGGCGTGTCCATTGACGCACAGATTGTGTCGAATCAAGTGAATTAACCGGTCCTCACTGTGGCGGTCACCGCCGAGGTCAGCCGGATCAGATCGGCGGGCGCCAGCTCGATCTCCAGCCCGCGTCGTCCGGCGCTGCACAGGATGCGATCCCAGCTCAGCGCCGAATCGTCCACGACGGTCGCCAACAGCTTGCGCTGACCGAGCGGGGAGATGCCGCCGAGCACGTAACCGGTCGTCCGTTCGGCCTTCGCCTTGTCGGCCATGCTGGCCTTCGCCACACCGAGCGCGGCCGCAGCGGCCTTGAGCGACAACGTATTCGGCACCGGCAGCACCGCGACGGCGAGCGAGCCGTTCGCCAATTCGAGCACCAGCGTCTTGAAGACCTGCGCCGCCGTCACACCCAGTTCCACGGCCAGCGCGTCGACCGCCTCGGTGCCGTAGGAATCGGCGCGCGGATCGTGCTTGTAGGCGTGCACCCGATGAGCAATCTCGGCCTGGGTCAGCGTCCGGATCGCCGGTGTCGAGGCTCCTGCCATGGCGGAAACCTTAACGACGAGACCCGCCCGATCCGCAACGGGTTTTCGGGTGCTGGCGTTTCGCTGCGGGAACACAGGACGTGTCCCGCATGTTGGAAGCGAGTACAGAGCGCTCGGACGGGACGAAAACCCGGCCGTCGCCACTGATCAGCCCCGTAAATGACGTGAAGGAGATGTCGGTGCCTGTGCTGCTCGACGAGCGTCCGATCTGGACGAAGGCGTCACCGACGGAAGCCGGATTCCCCTACGCATTGCCAGTGCCGGTAGATTTGGCAGGTACGGCGATCGAAGGGACAGGTGTGACGAGCGACCATGCGGCGCGAGCGACGGGCCCGGAGGCGGCAGCGGAGCGTGACCACGCAGAGACCCGTGAGGGCCGCGAAGCAAGCACTGACGTGGTGACAGACGGTGCCGCGGTGGACGAAACCGAGCTGGCCCAGCGGTTCGAGCGGGACGCGCTCCCGCTGCTCGACCAGCTCTACGGTGCCGCGCTGCGGATGACCAGGAACCCGGCCGACGCCGAGGACCTGGTGCAGGAGACCTACGTCAAGGCGTTCCAGGGGTTCAAGTCCTTCAAAGAAGGCACCAACCTGCGCGCGTGGCTGTACCGGATCCTGACCAACACCTACATCAACTCCTACCGCAAGAAGCAGCGCCAGCCCGCGCAATACCCGACCGACGAGATCACCGACTGGCAGCTCGCCGCTACCGCCGAGCACACCTCGCAGGGTCTGCGCTCAGCCGAGGTCGAGGCGCTGGACGCCCTCCCCGACGACGACATCAAGGCCGCGCTGCAGGAGCTGCCGGAGGAATTCCGGATGGCCGTGTACTACGCGGATGTCGAAGGTTTCCCATATAAGGAAATCGCCGACATCATGGGCACTCCCATCGGTACCGTGATGTCCCGGCTGCACCGTGGTCGCAAGCAGCTCAAGGGTTTGCTCGCCGATGTGGCGCGCGAACGTGGATTCAACCGTTCGGGGGAACGCCAGGAGGTCAAGCAGTGAACACCGAGCGGGACCCGGACATGGATCTCGACTGCACCGCGGTACTCACCGATATCTGGCTGATGCTCGATGGTGAGTGCAATGAGGAGACCCGTGCTCGGTTGCAGCACCACATCGATCATTGCTCGCCCTGCATCGAGGCTTACGGCGTCGAGGAGAAGATCAAGGGTCTGCTCAGCCGCAAGTGCGGCGGCGACCGCGCGCCGGACGCGCTGCGCGAGCGACTGACCTTCGAGATTCGCCGGACGGTGACCGTGGTGGAGACCAAGATCGACTCCGCCGACTCCTAGGTCACCCTCGCAAACACCAGCGGCACGCCTTCCTTATGGAAGTGCGTGCCGCTCTGCGTTTTTCGGCCGAGCTCTCACTCAGGCGTTTGGCCGCTTGCCGTGGTTGGCCGCGTTGCCCTTGCGACTACGCTTCTTACGTCCGCGCTTACCCATGAGTAGTCTCCCTTCTGATTGAAGGCCATTCTTTCACGTGTGGTTGGCTATACCTTCAGCGGATGCAGGCCGTGCGGCTCGGCCGCGCGGACTCGCCGAGTGACCTGCGGCGAACCAACCGAACGAATGAGGTGTCAGATGGCTGAGGAAGTGCTCGCCGAGCTGGTGTCGGTCGTCTACCAGGTCGTGGCCAAAGAGGGCGATACGGTCAAAGAGGGCGACACCCTGGTGATCCTCGAGTCGATGAAGATGGAGATCCCGGTGCTCGCCGAGGTCGGCGGCACTGTGACCTCGATCGGCGTCAAAGAGGGCGATGCCATCAAAGCCGGTCACCTGATCGCAGTCATCTCCTAGAGCGATAGCGGTAGATCTACATGGCCACGCTGAGTGAACTGTTAGCCGAACACACCGACCTACCCGGCGTCGCCGTGGACCATCTGCAGCGCGTGGTGGGTGATTGGCAGCTGCTTGCCGATCTGTCCTTCGCCGATCTGCAGCTCTGGGTCGGCGCGGGACCGATCGCGGCGGGTGCCGACATCGTGTGTGTCGCGCAGTGCCGTCCGACCACGGCGTCCACCGTGCACCACGAGGACTTGGTCGGCACCCTTGCCTTGCAAGCCGATCATCCGCAGGTGTTCGAGGCGTTGATGTCCGGCAAGATCGTGCGCGCCGATCGTGATGTGGAGACCGCGGGCGTCTATCACCCGACACCGGTGCATGCGATCCGCGAGGCCATCCCGGTGCGCTGCGGTGACGATGTCATCGCGGTGCTCAGCCGCGACACCGACGTGCAGCGCTCCCGGGTGCGCAGCACGCTCGAAATCGCCTATGTCGCTTGCGCCGACGACCTGTGCCAGATGATCGCCGACGGCACCTTCCCGACCACCGAGGATCGCGCGGCCACCCATTCCAGCCCGCGCGCCGGTGACGGTTTCATCCGCCTCGATACCGAGGGCATCGTCGTCTACGCCAGCCCGAATGCGTTGTCCGCCTATCACCGGATGGGTCTGCAGGCCGATCTCGCCGGTCAGGATCTCGCGGTGCTGACCCGCTCGCTGATCACCGATCCGTTCGACGCCCAAGAGGTGGTCGGCGACATCCAGGCCGCGTTGGCCGGGCGCACCGGCCGCCGGATGGAGGTGGAGGCGCGCGGCGCGACCGTGCTGCTGCGCACCCTTGTGCTGCGCCCGCACGGCGAATTGGCCGGTGCCGCAGTACTTGTGCGCGATGTCACAGAGGTCAAACGGCGAGACCGGGCGCTGCTCAGCAAGGACGCCACCATCCGGGAGATCCATCACCGGGTGAAGAACAACCTGCAGACCGTCGCCGCGCTGCTGCGGCTGCAGGCGCGGCGCACCGAGAACGAGGAGGCGCAGGTCGCGCTCACCGAGTCGGTGCGCAGGGTCACCTCGATCGCGTCGGTGCACGAGATGCTGTCGATGTCGGTGGACGAAGAGGTCGATCTCGATGAGGTGGTGGATCGGCTGCTGCCGATCATGGCCGACGTGGCCACCGTGCACACCGCACGGATCAAGGTGCGTCGCGCGGGTTCGCTCGGTGTGTTCTCCGCCGAACGCGCGACGCCGCTGGTGATGGTGCTCACCGAACTGGTGCAGAACGCGATCGAGCACGCCTTCGATTCCGGCGAGAACGGCACGGTGACAATCCGTTCCGAGCGTTCGGCGCGCTGGCTCGACGTGATCATCAGCGATGACGGCCGCGGCCTGCCCGCCGGTTTCAGCCTGGAATCCTCCGACCGCCTCGGCCTGCAAATCGTGCGCACGCTGGTGACGGCGGAACTCGGTGGTTCGATCGGGCTGCACCCGGGCGCAGACATCGGAACCGATGCGGTACTGCGGGTTCCGTTGGGCCGACGTTCGGGCCGTTAGTGGTTCGGCTCAGTTCGGCTATTTCGAGAGGTTCGACCAGCTCGGTGTTTGTCTTAGTCCGTTGCTATGGGTTCTTTGTCTTCAGCGGGAGCCCTCCCGGGCAGGGGCGACCTGGTCAGTCGTTTCGTTATATGCGTTGTCGCACAAGAGAGCCCGGCACCTTGGGGGTGCCGGGCTTAAATGCGTTTACCGGACCGGGGGGCTGAATGGTCCGGTAAATCCGATCGTCTGCTAGACGACGGTGCGGGTGCGCGTGCGTGCGTTGCGACGCTTGAGCGCCCGGCGCTCGTCTTCACTCATACCGCCCCACACGCCGGCATCCTGTCCGGACTTCAGGGCCCAGGACAGGCAGTCAGCGGTAACGGGGCAGCGAGCGCAGACCAGCTTGGCATCGGCAATCTGCGCGAGCGCAGGACCACTGTTACCCACCGGGAAAAACAGTTCGGGGTCCTCGTCGCGACAGATGGCCTTGTGGCGCCAGTCCATTCCTCTGCTCCTTTGCTGGGCGCCGCAAATGGCGCCGACGGTTTGTGGATCGTTCACTTGTGCGACTCGAATGTTTCCGCACGGTTGCTTGTGAATGCTTTCACGAACACCGTAGATGTCAATAGGTATCTGGTGCACCGTGGGGAAGCTCACGCTCTATCGGCCCCCGTTAGGGGAACCTGCCCGGTCCTTTGTACTCGCTCTACCCAGTTTTCGCAGCACTACCACGATGTTTTTCGTGCGTTTCCTGCATCACTCTGGTCGCGGCGCCACGACATCCAAGACGGCGGGCACGGCCGTGAAATCCACCACGTTGCGCTTCCCGATAAAGTCGCCATCGATTTGCAGACCGATGGGTTCCTTCGTCTCGATGCGCACGGACGGAACGTTGTCTTCGCGAAACAAATTGCGAGACTTGGGGTTTCCGTCGACTGCCAAGAGCTGTCTGGCAAGCAGCAGTGTAGGCAGTACCGCCATGGAACGCACGGCAAACACGCCGAGACCATCTTCGAACCTGGTGCCCGGATTGGTGTGCACCGGCGTGGTGTTGAGGTAGGTCCAGGGTGTCGTGTTCGTTACGAAGGCGTAATGCACGTCAGTGACCGGTTCGTGCCCCGGGACCTCGATTCGGACACTCGGCTCGTTGCGCTTGGCCCGGAAGAACTGTCGTACGGTTGTTCGAAGGTAGCGGGCAGGTGTGGCGGTCTTCCCGTCGGCGCGGCTCTCGTCGATCGCCTCGCACACGTCGGCGTCCAGGCCGACGCCCGCGCTGAAGCAGAACCAGCGGTCATCGGCCAGGCCGAGCCCGATCCGGCGGTCCCGGTCCAGCGTCAGCAGATCGATGAGCTGGTTGGTAGCGGTCACCGGGTCCGGGGAGATGCCGAGCGCCCGCGCGAACACGTTCGCCGAGCCGCCGGGGATCACGCCGAGCCGGGGCAGCCAGGCCTGCCCGTCGTTGAGCTCGGGCAACGGCAGGAAGCCGTTGATGGTCTCGTTGACCGTCCCGTCGCCGCCGTGCACGACGATCAGATCCATCTCGTTGGTGGCCGCCCACTGCGCCAATTCAGCGGCGTGGCCGCGATGCTGGGTGTGCGCGACGGTCAGCTGGGTGCGGCTCTCCAGGGCGTGCGCCAGCAGGTCCCGAGTCGCCGGAGTGGTCGAGGTGGCATTCGGATTCACGATCAGCAGCGTCCGCACGTCCCGCAGCCTAATCGCCGCCGCATCCGGTCCGAAAAGCCGCTGAACCGCAACGGTCGCGGCGACGACGACTACGGCGGGTCGTAGGCTTGCCGGGTGGCTGAACGTAAGGGTGACGTTTCCGGTGGCGCGCCGAGGACGGTGCGTGGTGCGGGTGGGCTGGTGACGCTCGAGGGCGCCGTCGCCGTGATCGTCGCGCTGGTGTTGATCGTGCGCGGGCTGCTCGGCCACGATCAGTCCAAGGCCAGCGGGTACGGCACGGCGGCCTGGTTCGCCATCCTCGGTGGTGCGGTGCTCGCGGCGGGTATCGGGCTGCTGTTCGGAAAGCGCTGGGGGCGCGCGATCGCCGTGATCGCCCAGTTGCTGCTGCTGCCGGTCACCTGGTCGTTGCTCACCGACTCGCATCAGCCGGTCTACGGCAGCCTGCTCGGTGTCGTCGTGGTCGCCACCCTGGTGCTGCTGTTCGCGCCGGCGTCCACCCGGTGGATGGCCGACGACTACGCCATCGAGCCGGAGAAATCCTGATCAACGGGGCTTGACCGCCATGCGGCTTATTCGGCTACGGCGGCGCGCAGCGCGGTGCGGCAGAGGGAGTCGGCGCGGCGGGTGGTCTCGGGGAGCCGGTAGCGCGGCGTGAGGGCGAGCACCTGGGCGCATGCGGTGTCGAGGTCGATGCGGTGGCCGATCGAGACGAAGACGGGTTTCACGCCGGTGCTGGTGCGCAGGGCACGGCCGACCACCTCGCCGTCGATGGTGAGATCGGTGCGCGCGCCGCGCTCGGGGCCGGGTTCGCGGTAGTCGCCCCAGACGGATTTGGCGACGCCGATCGTCGGTATGCCGGTGAGCACGCCGATGTGACAGGCGAAGCCGAAGCGCCGTGGATGCGCCAAACCCTGTGCGTCACAGACCAGCAGGTCGGGCGCGGTACCGAGTTGCGCCAATACCCGCATGGTCGTGGGTAATTCGCGGAATGCGAGCAGGCCGGGATGGTACGGGAATTCCGTAGTGCCATGTGCGACAGCCGAATCGACGGTTTCCATGGTGGTCGCGTCGAGCACGACGACGGCCGCGGCGACGGCGCCGGTGTCGGCGTAGGCGCAGTCGAGTCCGGCGATGGTGCGGAATTCCCGTGTCGGCCCGGTTGTTTCGACCATCGGTCGAAGTTCGTCCTGGATCGCCATGGCTCGGTCCGGGGTGGTCGGCCAGGAGTCTTCGTCGATAGGTGCGAGCCAAGTCATCGTCGGTAAGTTACTGCGCTTCCTTCGCCAGCTTGCCGAGCGGCTCGCCGGTGAGGCGGTAGCCGACCCACTCGTCTTGCGCTGCGGCACCGAGGGATTCGTAGAAATCGATCGACGGCTTGTTCCAGGTGAGTACGGCCCAGTCGAGCCTGCGGTAGCCGTTGTCGACGGCCTCCTTGGCCAGGGTGGCGAGCAGCGCCTTGCCGTAGCCCTTGCCGCGCGTTTCCGGCTTGACGTAGAGGTCCTCCAGGTAGATGCCGTGCACGCCGTTCCAGGTGGAGAAGTTGAGGAACCAGATCGCGCAGCCGACCAGCTCGCCGTCCTCCTCGACCACGTGCGCGAAGACCTTCGGCTCCGGCCCGAACAGCGCGGTGTCCAGCTGTGCCGTGGTGACCGTGCACTGGTCGCCGGCCTTCTCGTATTCGGCGAGGTCGTGGACGAGGCCGACCAGGCCGGGCACGTCGGCGGGGACGGCGCGGCGTAGTTCTGCAGTCACAGTGTTACTCCATCAGCGGTGGGAACCAGGTTGTGCGACAAGATGGTTCGCACGTTGTGTTCATAGCTGAGCACGGTCAGCGCGCCGGTCGACATGGCGAACCGGCGGCCCTCCCGCACGTCGAATTCCGCCCAGCGGGCGATCAATGCCCGGGAGAAGTGTCCGTGCCCGACGAGCACGATATCCCGTTCGGGTAGTCGCGGTTCGACCGCGGCGAGCACTCGATCGGCTCTGGCCTGTACCGCCTCGGCGGACTCGCCGCCCGGCACGTCGCCGGTCCAGATGGTCCAGCCCGGTGCCGTCTCGCGGATCTCGGCGGTGGTCAGGCCCTCGTAGTCGCCGTAGTCCCATTCGGCCAGGTCGTCGTCGACGGTGGTGACGGTGAGTCCGGCCAGTTCCGCGGTGTCTACCGCGCGGCGACGTGGGCTGGTGAGGACCAGCGGATCCCGCAGCTTCAGCGTGGTCAGCAACGGGCCTGCGGCCCTGGCCTGGACCTCGCCGAGCTCGGTGAGCGGCAGGTCCGTGCGGCCGGTGTGCTTGCGCTGGGTGGACCAGGTGGTCTCGCCGTGTCGCAGCAGCACTAGTCGGGCATCGTCGAGTTCGGACATGGATCCATCATTGTGCACGCGCGGCGAGCCGTACCGTCCGGCCGGTGTTACCGCCGGTCAGCTCGGCTTTTCCAGGATCAGCAGCACCAGCGGCGGTAGGCTGCTCGACCTTGGACCGGTAGTCCGCGAGCAGCGGGGTGGTCAGCCGAGGGCGTAGAGCTCGGTACCGCGCTGCTCGAGGATGGTGGTGCCGAGCACCGCGAGCGAGATGGGCGCGCCGGTGTAGCCGGGGCGGTCCACCGGGATGCGGCCGACCTCGGCGCCGGAGGCGGGATCGAGGGCGGCGATGGCACCCTGGGTCGGCATGAGCAGCCGGCCCGCCATCATGCTCGGCGAACCGAGCGCGTTGGCCGCGGTCCAGATCGGGTCGAAGGTGCTGCCGTTCAACGCGATAACGCTGTTGCCGGTGAAAACCAGGTAGGCCGAACCGATTCGGGTGGTCGCCGTCTTGTCGCTGAGCGGTGCCGAAAGCTGGTGCACCACAATCGGATTACCGGTCGCGTCGTAGACGGCCAGTCGCGGTGCCGCCGCTTCCACGCCCGCGGCGGCCGGGCCACCGGGCAGATAGAGCACGATCCTGCTGTCCGACACCGCGAGTACCCGTGCGTCAGGGGAATCCGCGCCCGCGCCGGTCAAGATATGCGAACCGAACTCCTCGGGCACCGTGTTGTCCTTCGGTGCGGGATTCAGCATGGTCAGCCGGTCGGCCGGATCGTCAGGGCAGCGCTCGACCACGCCGAGCCGGGACGGGCTCGATCCCGACGACAGCAGCGTGCAGCCTTTGCGCGGTTGGGTTTTCACGTTCACCGGTGCGTCGACGAACCCGTATTCGATGGTGCGCACCAGGTCCGAGCGCCACATCTCCAGCCGCTTCGGGCCCTGCGCGAGCACATAGGTGCCGTCGACCGACAGCCGCACGGACTCGTCCATGTAGCTGCTGCGCGCGGTGCGCCTGGCGCCGCTGTCGCCGGCCAGCAGGGTGGCCTGGCTGCAGCCGCGCTCGTCTCGGTAGACCGCGACCACGGTGCTGAACTGGCCTTCCACCCCGCAGAGCGGCATGTCACGCCGGTAGTGCCACAGGTCCTGGCCGGTGCGCGGATCGTGGCCGGTGACCGTGCCGTCGTCCGCGGTGACCGCGACGCCTGCCGAGGTCAACGCCCGGCTGCTGGCGGAATCGGGCGCGTGCCACAGCTCACGCAGCGAGGCCGGGAGTTGGTCGGCGGCGACCGGAGTCGGCACCGGCGAGCTCGCGGTCACCGACTCGGTGCCGTTCGCATCGCCGCGCACCCACACCACTACCGCCGCGATCACCACGAGTACGGCGATCGCGGCAGCGGAGATGACGTCGGCGCGCGTTCGCCGCTCGGGTGCGAGCACGGTTGCGAGAGTAGCGGATCCGGCCGGTCAGACCGAAGCCGTGGCGGGCTCTACCGCGCTACCACTGTCTTCGGACACGCCTTCACCGGCGGGCTTACGGCGACGGCGCCTGCGACGCGCGGGCTGGTCGCCCGACTCCACGTCACCGATTCCGTTGTCGTTCGAGGCCGCCGCGGCAGCGGTTTCGCCGCCGTTGTCGCCCTCGCCCGCGGGCTTGCGCCGACGGCGCCGACGACGGGCAGGCTGGTCGCCGTTCTCGTCGGCGGGTGCGTCATCGGCCGGGTGCGCGCCGTTGCTGGGCGTCGAGTCCGCGTCGCCGTTGGACGCGGTGCCGTTCTCGTTGGTCTCGTTCTCGTCGATCGGCTGGCCGCGCACGGTGCGCTTGCGGTTGCGCTTGCGCGGGGCCCGCGCCGGGCGCTCCACCACGACCGCGTCCTCATCGCGCTCCGGCTTGGCCTTGCGGACCGTGCCGGTGACGCCCTCGGGGATGCCGAGTTCGGCGAACAGGTGCGGCGAGCGCGAGTAGGTCTCCACCGGCTCGGCGATGCCGAGGCCGAGCGCCTTGTCGATGCCGGCCCAGCGGCCGAGCTCGTCCCAGTCGATCAGCGTGACCGCGATACCGGTGCGCCCGGCCCGGCCGGTGCGCCCGATCCGGTGCACATAGGTCTTCTCGTCCTCGGGGCACTGATAGTTGATGACATGGGTGATGTCGTCGATGTCGATGCCACGCGCCGCGACGTCGGTCGCGACCAGCACGTCGATGCCGCCCTTGCGGAACTTGTTGAGCGCCTTCTCGCGGGCGATCTGACCGAGGTCACCGTGCACGGCACCGACCGAGAAACCACGCTCGGCCAGATCGTCGGCGACCTTCTGCGCGGTGCGCTTGGTCCTGGTGAAGATCATGGTCGCGCCGCGGCCCTCGGCCTGCAGGATCTTGGCGACCAGCTCGCTCTTGTCCAGCGCGTGCGCGCGGTAGACGAACTGCGCGGTGCGCTCGTGGATGGCCGTTTCGTGCGCTTCCTCGGCCCGGATGTGCGTCGGGCGGCTCAGGAACGTGCGGGCCAGGGTGATGATCGGGCCCGGCATGGTCGCCGAGAACAGCATGGTCTGGCGCTTGTCCGGGACCATGGTCAGGATGCGTTCGATGTCGGGTAGGAAGCCGAGGTCGAGCATCTCGTCGGCCTCGTCCAGCACCAGCACGCCGACCTTGCCGAGGATCAGATGGTTCTGATTCGCCAGGTCCAGCAGGCGTCCCGGGGTGCCGACCACGACGTCCACGCCGGTGCGCAGCGCCGCGATCTGCGACTCGTAGGGCCGGCCACCGTAGATGGAGGCCACCTTCAGCGGTCCCTGGTGGTTGGTCAGGTACTTGCTCGCGTTCTCCAGGTCGGAGGTGACCTGGATGCACAGCTCGCGGGTCGGCACGATGACCAGCGCCCGCGGCGTGCCGTCCAGCGGCGTGGTGCCGGTGTCGGCGGTGGCGATGCGATGCAGCAGCGGCACGCCGAAACCGAAGGTCTTACCCATGCCGGTGCGGGCCTGACCGATGAGATCTTCACCGGCGAGCGCCAACGGAAGGGTGAGTTCCTGAATAGCGAAAGTACGTTCGATGCCGATCTCGTCGAGCGCGCGCACGATTTCGTCGCGAACGCCCAATTCGGCAAATGTGGGTGCGGTATGTGTTGCGTCCAGTTCGGCGGTCAACAGCGTCTCCGCGACCCCGGGTTCCTGTTCGACAGTGATCTTGCTCAGGTTCGTGCCTTCCTCGTAATCGCGTCCCGCGCGCACGAGGTGGGGCGGACCGGTCGGCCCGCGACGACCACGTCTCCGCCTGTGATACTCACCCGGCCACGCTCCGGATGTCTTCGGGTGCTGCGGCTAGGCGGCTACCTCGGGAGACATCGGCGCGGCGCACTGGTGATGCGGAGCTGGTGCGCGCACATTTTCCTGAACGACGAAACCTCGGCTCGTAATGCCGATCGGCCGGTACCGCGGGGCGGCACGCGCACAGATCTGGCAACTCCATCGAGCGAAACTTTTCGTTGTCCGGTGCGATTGTAGCGTGATATTGTGCGCGGCTCGAATTGCCGCCGTCGAATATTCGGAAACCGAACTCCGGTATCGCCGCGCTGTTCATCGACGTACGCTGCGCGACATGGCAATTCATCCCGCGCGGCAAATCTGGAAGACTCTCGAGCCACTACATGACGTGGTCTATTTCGGGACCGGTGTCAAGGAGGCAGGAGTCGCGATCGGACTGCGCGGTTACTGGCAAACTTACTTCGCATTTCGGGCGGCGCCGCTCGGCGCGGTGACCCCCGCCACAGTGCAGGCGATCTTCGCCGGTTTCCATCCGGAAATGGTGCGCAAAGCCCTGCCCGGGGCCTGGTCGCGGGCCACCCCCGAGCAATGCCTCGAGGTCAGGCTCGACCTCTCCACCGCGCTGCTGCGTGGTCTCGGCGCGGGTACGGCGGAGTGTGCCCGCGCGGTCTCCCTGCTCGCGCCGGTATTGGACCACGCCGACCCGACCGGCAGGCCGCTCTTCGCGGCGAACGCGGCGCTGCCGCTGGCCGCGGATCCGGTGGGCGCGCTGTGGCAACTGACCACCGCGCTGCGTGAGCATCGCGGCGACGGACACGTGGCCGCGCTGGTCGCGCACGGCCTGACCGGGCGTCAGGCGATGGTCATGCAGGCCGCGGCGGGCAAGGCGACCGAATCGGTGCTGCGCGGGGCGCGGGGGGTGTCCGAAAAGGAGTGGGCGGCGGCGTTCGATGAATTGCGGGCCAGGGGAGTGGTCGAGGGGGAGCCGGTCAGTCCGGCGCTGACCGGCAGCGGTGCCGACCTGCTCGGGCGGGTCGAGGCGAGCACGGACGACGCGGCCTGGAAAGGCGCGCTCGCGGTGCTGTCCGCCGACTCCGTCACCGAGTTGACGAACTCGCTCGCGCCGCTGGCCGACCGGGTGCACGCCGCCATCGTGCCTGCGGCGAATCCCCTCGCGATGGGCAAGCGGTAACCGCAAACCCGACTTGCCTGTTACCGCCGGTACCGAGATGTGAGACATTTTCGGGGTGAATATCGCGGACACCGTCACGACCGCCGCCCGCAACGCGTGGGCCCTGACCTTCGGTTCGGGCGTCGAGGCGCCCGATCCCACCCCGTCCACGGTGCTGTGGGACGAGCCCCATCGCCAGCTGCGCCGTTTCGAGCATCGTGCTGGTGACGCCGAAACAGTCTCGGCCACAACGGATTCCGCAGTGCTGCTGGTGCCGCCGCTGGCCGCGCCCGCCAGCTGCTTCGACCTGCGCCCGGACCAGAGCCTGGCCGGGTTCCTGCTGGAGACCGGCCGCTCGCCGTACGTGATCGACTACGGCGACATCACCTTCGGCGATCGGCGGATGGGCTTCGAGGACTGGATCGACGAGATCCTGCCCGAGGCGGTGCTGCGCACCTCCGCCGATCGCGACGGCAGGCCGATCGATCTGGTCGGCTGGTCGCTCGGCGGCACGCTGGCGTTGCTCACCGCCGCCGCGCATCCCGAGCTGCCGATCCGCTCCGTCACCGCCGTCGGCGCACCGCTGGACTACGACAAGATGACCGGCATCCCGCAGTTGCGCGCGGTTGCCAAATTCACCGGCGGGGTCGGGACCTCGACGCTTATCCGCGCCGCCGGCGGTGTGCCCGCGCCCTTGACCCGGATCGCGTACAAGGTCACCTCCTGGGACCGCGAGCTGACCCGTCCGTGGTTCGTCGCGAGCAATATCACGCGCACCGAGACGCTGGCCCGGATGGAAACCATCGACCGTTTCATGGCCGAGATGCCCGGCTATCCCGGCCGTTTCTACAACCAGCTGTGGGGCAGGCTGATCCTGAACAACGACATCGGCCGCGGCGTCGTGCGGCTCGGCACGCGGCGTATCGAGTTGGCTCAGGTCAGCGCACCCGTCCTGCTGGTCGGGGGTCCTGCCGACGTGATCACCGCGGCTGCCGCCGTCGAGGCGGGCACCCGGACGCTCACCGGCGCCGCCTCGGTCCGCTACGAAACCGCCCCCGGCAGCCACCTCGGCATCCTCACCGGACCGGAGGCCCGCGACACGACATGGGCCTATCTGGACAAGTTCCTCGGGGAGACCGCCTGAATTCGGACAACTTTCGTTCCCCGGCGGCATGCGAGTTTTCGAGTACTAGGCTGTGCTTATGGGAGCACAATCACCTGCCGCGCCGGGTGTTACGTCGACTGATTCCGTCCTCGCCGACCATCCCGGCGTCATAGATCTGTTCGCGGTGCTCGCCTACGGTGAGATCTCCGCGTTCTACCGGCTGGCCGAGGAGGCCAAGCTGTCGCCGACGCTGCGCGGCAAGGTAGCGGTGGCGAAGATGGCCTCCGCCGAGATGGGCCACTTCAACGCGCTGGAGTCGGCGCTGGCCGAGCGCGGCGTCGATATCTTCGACGCGATGGCGCCGTTCGTGCGCGCGCTGGACGCCTATCACGCGTCCACCGACCCCTCCACCTGGCTCGAGTCGATGGTGAAGTTCTACGTCGGCGACGGCATCGCCGCCGACTTCTACAACGAGATCGCCGGCGCGCTGCCGCCCGAGGTCGCCGAGGTGGTCCGCGACGTGCTCGCCGAGACCAGCCACTCCGAATTCGTCGTCGAGGAGGTGCGGCGCGCGGTCGTGACCAGCCGCTCCGAACGCGACCGGCTCACCCTGTGGGGCAGGCGCCTGCTCGGCGAGGCGATCACCCAGGCGCAGTACGTCATGGCGCAGCGCGACGAGCTGACCGAACTGGTGCTCGGTGCCGCAGGCGATCTCAACGGCATCGCCGCGCTGTTCGAGCGCATGCAGGCCAGCCATGCCGAGCGCATGGTGAAGCTCGGCATCTAGGAGTTATTCGTTGACGGCCGCCGGTCGGACCAGTCGCAGGCCGTGCGTCTGGGCCTGGGCCTGATCGGTGAGCCACACGATGACGCTCTGATCGCGGTCGGCCTCCAGCGTCTCGAACGGGACCTGCACCAAGCCGTGCACCGGATGATCGATGTGCAGCAGGCCGGAGATGCTCGCGCCGACATGATGCGGCTTCCAGCGGGCCGCGAAATCCGGATTGCGGCGCAGCGCGTCGATCGTTTCCAGCAGCGAATCATCGCCCGGCCAACGCAGTTTGGCGCGCGACAGCGCGGCGGCGAACATATCCGCCGCCTCGGACCAGTTCCGCAGCACCTCCCGCGCGTTCGGATCCCGGAACGTGAACCAGGCCAGGTTCGGCTGCCCCTCCGTGTCGAGCAGGCCGAGCGGTGCGACGAAGTCGGCCCAGGCCGCGTTCCAGCCGAGCACATTGAGTCGGCGCCCGACCACGAACGCGGGAGTCGGCTGCAAGGCGCGCAGGATCGACTGGATCGTATCGGCGACCTTCTCTTCGGCGGATTCGCTACCGGGGCAGCGTGATTCGTTGCCGGAGGCGAGCGCGAGCATGCTGAAGTGGTGGCGCTCGTTGCCGCGCAGCAACAGCGCGTCGGCGAGGGCGTCGACCACCGCCACCGAGGGGTTGGTATCGCGGCCCTGCTCGAGCCTGGCCAGATAATCCGCGCTCACCCCCGCGCGGACGGCGACCTCCTCGCGGCGTAACCCCGGCGTCCTGCGGCGCCTGCCCTCCGGCATGCCGACGTCGCCGGGCCGCAGTTCAGCGCGCCGTGCGATGAGGAATTCCGCGAATCCGTTGCGTGCCATGGGTCCCATCGTGCCGTGTCCTAGGAGGCTTAGCCTCGCCCTGTCAGGTCCAGGATAACGGCGGTCTGGTTAACGGACCGTGGTCCGGCAAAGGTGGTTGGTATGACAACTTCTTCCGAATCCACCACGGCCACCCAGTCGCTCAAGCCCGGCGCCTGGACCCTGGACACCGCGCACTCGTCGGTGGCCTTCACCGTTCGCCACCTCGGCATCTCCAAGGTGCGCGGCGGATTCACCCGGTTCGAGACCGAATTCGTGGTCGACGAGTCGGGCGCCGCGACCATCGGCGCGACCATCCACCTCGAGTCGTTCGACACCGGCAACGCCGACCGCGACGCGCACATCCGCACCGCGGACTTCCTCGACGCCGAGAACCGCCCGACGCTCACCTTCCGCGCCACCGGGCCGGTGCAGATCGCGGAGAGCTTCGAGGTCGAGGGGGAGGCCACGCTCGGCGGCATCACCAAGCCGGTCACCCTGGACGTCGAGTGGGGTGGTGTGCAGGAGTTCGGCGCCACCGGCGACAACCACGCCGGATTCTCCGCCACCGGCACCATCAAGCGCACCGACTTCGGTGTCGGCGGCCTGCTGCCCGGCATGCTGAGCGACAAGGTGAACATCGAGCTCGAGATCCAGCTCGTCGAGCCCAAGTAACACCCCATGCTGAGCTGGCCCGCACAACGGTGTGCGGGCCGCTGCTGTGTGTGCGGGCCGTTGCCTTGTTCGCTGAGGGCGCAGGCAGGTGTGTGCCAGCACGGCGTTGCCCTGCACTAGCCTTGGATCGACAGCACAGGACTCTTACGTTCGGAGGTTGGCCGTGGAGGTCAAGATCGGTATTTCGGATAGCCCGCGCGAGCTCTTGATCAACAGCTCGCAGACCCCGGAAGAGGTCGAGGCGCTGGTGTCCGGTGCGCTGAACGGCAGCGGCGGCGTCGTGTCCCTGACCGACGACAAGGGTCGCAAGTTCCTGATCCAGGCCTCGAAGGTCGCCTACGTCGAGATCGGCACCGTGACGAGCGGCCGAGTCGGCTTCGCCACGGTCTAGCCCATCCGCCTCTCCGCGTATTCAGGCCAGATCTAGGTGCGGGGGCGTCGATGTCGGCGGCCGTCGGTGGCCGTGCCAGCCCGTGCCCGATGAGTTACCCACGTGCTCCTGAAATCAGTTGTCACAGTGGGCCTTGAATCTAAAAGCCTCCGGCACCCGACCACTTGGTCGGGTGCCGGAGGCTTTTAGATTAGGTCCTCTTGGATAGGTCCTCAGTCGATCGGGTGCAGTGGAACCCGCGACAGACCACCCCAGGCGAGGGAGACCGTCGTATCGATGGCCTCCTCCTTCGGGATGGGCCGGTCGGCCTCCAGCCAGTAGCGCGCGGTGAACTGGCTCGCGCCGACCAGGCCGACCGCGAGGATCCGCGCCCGGTACGGGTCCAAGCCGGAATCGTGCGCGACCACATCGAAGACCGCGTCGACACAGGCCTCGGTGGCCTGCTCGACCCGGCGCTGCACCTGCGGCTCGCTGGTCAGGTCGGACTCGAAGACCAGTCGGAAACCCTGCATCTCGTTGTCGACGAAATCGAAGTAGGCCTGCACGGCGGCGCGCACGCGCTGCCGGTTGTCGGTGGTCGACCGCAGCGCCTGCCGGACGCTGGACACCAGCATGTCCACGTAGTTCTGCAGCACCGCCAAATACAGCTCCAGCTTGCTGGTGAAGTGCTGATACAGCACCGGCTTGCTCACTCCGGCGCACTGCGAGATCTCGTCCATGCCAGCGGCGTGGTAACCGCGCTGCACGAAGACTTCGCTTGCCGCCGCGAGTAGCTGTAGACGTCGCTCGTCACGCGGAAGCCGGGTGCCGCGTTTGGCGGGCTCGGACGACGATCTACGGGACGCCATCCGGTCCACGAGGTCAGTCATTTCGGCTCTCCCAGTTGATTCCCCGGCAAGGGGTAAGCACCGGGTATCCCAAGAACGATACTCGGTTGTTGCCCGGCCGCCGACCGGCCCCGGAGAACTGGTGGAACACGGTGACAAATGTCGCACCACCGGGCCGATGTGGCGTGCCCGACGGCGGCACTTGCCTGCTGTGAGAACCTGGTGTTCGTGACTTTCCGCGCCGACCGACCCGGGGAGCGGCACGCCGATCCGCCGGTCACGTCCGGCGGCGAGCGCGACTCGCGCCGCCGTGCTGGCCCCGGCGCGCCCGGTTCCGTAGGGTCGGAACCCGTGGCAAGGTCAAGGCCGGATGCACGACCTGGCGCAGCAGCCCGCCCCGGCGCTGCGCCACCGCTCGATGCCGACGACGGCGCAGGCCGTCGCCCCGACCGTGCCGCCCGCCCCCACGGCGCCGCACGGTCAGCGGATCCGCTTGCCGCTCAGCCTGATTCACCCGCACCGCGCCGTGACCGCAACGGCGTCGAGATCTACGACCCGCTCGGCCTCTACGGTCAGCAGGATCGTTCGCACCAACCACTGCGTGCCAGTTGGGATCCCACCGCCGCGACCGAGGGCCGAACCAGGGAGCGTCCCGACCGCAGCGTCAAAAAGCAAAGTGCCCTGGGACGATTCGTCTCCACCTATGGTTGGCGGGCGTATGCGCTGCCGGTGCTGTTCGCCGTCACGGTATTGGTGGTCGTCGACGCGGTACGCGGTTCCGACCCGGCGACCTCGGTCAGTGGCATGCCCGGCCTCGGGCACCTGAGTCCACGCGCCGCGAGCAACGGCATCATCGGCGGGCCGACCGGCGACGGCCACTTTCCCACCGACCTGCCGACCGGCGCGCTGCCCGACGGCGGCAGCTTCGCCGAAACCGGCACGGGCACTTGGCATGTGGTGCCGGGGTCGACCGCCCAGATCGGCACCGGCGCCGACTCGGTATTCCGCTATACCGTCGAGATCGAGGACGGCGTCGACACTTCGGGCTTCGGCGGCGACCAGTCCGTGGCGAAGCTGATCGAGTCCACCCTCGCCAACCCGAAAAGCTGGACGCACGACCAGAAGTTCGGCTTCCGTCGAGTCGACCAGGGCGACACCGACTTCCGCGTCTCACTCACCTCCCGCGAATCCAGCCGCAAGGCGTGCGGTTTCGAGATTCCGATCGACTCGTCCTGCTACAACGCCGATCTCGGCCGGGTGGTGCTCTCCGAGGTCCGCTGGGTGCGCGGCGCGCTCGCGTTCGAGGGCGATATCGGCTCCTACCGGCAGTACCAGATCAACCACGAGGTCGGCCACGCCATCGGCTACCACCAGCACCAGCCGTGCGAGACCGACGGCGGCCTCGCCCCGGTGATGATGCAGCAGACCTTCGGCACCAAGAACAACGACATCGCCGCCCTCGAACCGGACGGTGTGGTCCCGATGGACGGCAAGCGCTGCCGCTTCAACCCCTGGCCGTACCCCCGCGGTTGACCCGATACCCGGTGCGCGACGATAGGTCGGGAAGAACGGTCTGGTCGCGGGTGTTGTACGTCGAGATCGACCCATTCGATTCGAGGAGTCCTGGACGTGTCATCACCTAAGTCCCTGCCGCCGCTGGTCGAGCCGGCCGCGGAGCTGACCAAGGACGAGGTCGCCCGCTACAGCCGCCACCTGATCATTCCTGATTTGGGCGTGGACGGGCAGAAGCGACTGAAAAACGCCAAGGTGCTGGTGATCGGCGCGGGTGGGCTCGGCTCGCCGGCGCTGCTGTACCTGGCCGCGGCCGGCGTCGGCACCCTCGGCATCGTCGAGTTCGACGAGGTGGACGCCTCGAACCTGCAGCGCCAGATCATCCACGGCGAGTCCGACATCGGCCGCCCGAAGGCCGACAGCGCGCGCGATTCGATCCTCGAGATCAACTCCGGCATCGACGTGCGGCTGCACAAGATTCGGCTGGAGCCGGAGAACGCCGTCGAGCTGTTCGCCGACTACGACCTGATCGTCGACGGCACCGACAACTTCGCCACCCGCTACCTCGTCAACGACGCGGCGGTGCTGGCGGGCAAGCCCTACGTGTGGGGCTCCATCTACCGCTTCGAGGGCCAGGTCTCGGTCTTCTGGGAGGACGCGCCGGACGGGCGCGGCATCAACTACCGCGACCTCTACCCGGAGGCCCCGCCGCCGGGCATGGTGCCGTCTTGCGCCGAGGGCGGCGTGCTCGGCGTGCTGTGCGCGTCCATCGGCTCGGTGATGGTGACCGAGGCGATCAAGCTGATCACCGGCATCGGTGAGCCGCTGCTCGGCCGCCTGATGGTGTACGACGCACTGGACATGAACTACCGGACCATCAAGCTGCGCCGCGACCCGGAGCGTCAGCCGATCACCGAGCTGATCGACTACGAGGCGTTCTGCGGGGTGGTATCCGAGGAGGGCCAGGCCGCCGCGGCCGACTCGACGGTCACCGCACACGAGCTGAAGGATCTGCTCGACGCGGGCAAGGACATCGAGCTGATCGATGTGCGCGAGCCGGTGGAGTGGGACATCGTGCACATCGAGGGCGCGAAACTCATTCCGAAGGACCGCATCCTGTCCGGCGAGGCGCTGTCCGAGCTGCCGCAGAACCGCCCGATCGTGTTGCACTGCAAGACAGGTGTGCGTTCCGCCGAAGCCCTGGCCGCCCTCAAGCGCGCCGGCTTCTCCGACGCCACCCACCTCCAGGGCGGAGTCATCGCCTGGGCCCGCCAGATCGACCCCACCCTCCCTGTCTACTGACCGACCGAAGGCGTCCTTCACCCCGTCAGACCGGCCGCAGGCCACCTTCGGTCACTTGGTCCGCACCGACTGAAGGTGGCCTGCGGTCTGTTGGGGCGGGTTGAGGGGCGCCTTCGGTCGGTGGGGGGCGGGGGTTGCGGTTCGGCGCGGCGTGCTGTACTGGGTCGGCGGCGGCGGTACGGTACGGCCGTGACTTCTGTGGAACCCCCCGAGCACGTGCGCTCCACGTTCGGTCTACGCGAGGTTTCCCCCGTCACCTCGGGCGACTGGGAAGGTGGCTGGCGGTTCGGGGACGTGGTGCTCAGCCCGGTCGCCGATCACGCGCGTGCGGCGTGGTCGGCCAAGGTGCGCGAGACGCTGAAGGTGGACGGGTTGCGCCTGGCCCGCCCGGTGCGCGCGACCGACGGCCGCTACGTGGTCTCCGGCTGGCGGGCCGACACTTATCTGGAAGGTATCCCGGAACCCAGGCACGACGAGGTGGTTTCGGTGTCGCTGCGCCTGCATCAGGCGACGACGCATCTCGAGCGGCCCCGGTTCCTGGTGCAGCCGCCGGTGGCCCCGTGGGTCGATGTGGATGTGTTCGTCGCCGCCGACCGGGCCGCCTGGGAGGCGGTGCCGCTGCGCAGCCTGCGCGCGGGCGGCGCCCTGCCGTCGGCGGATTCGCCCGACGGGCAGCGCAGCATGGAACTCATCGGCCAGCTGGCCACCCTGCGCAAGCCGGTGCAGACGCCCGCCCAACTGGTGCACGGGGATTTGTTCGGGACGGTGCTGTTCGCCGGGACGTTCACCCCCGGCCTCACCGACATCACGCCGTACTGGCGGCCCGCGCCGTGGGCGGCGGGGGTGATCGTGGTGGACGCGCTGGCCTGGGGTGGTGCCGACGACGGACTGCTGGAGCGCTGGCGGGATCTGCCGGAATGGCCGCAGATGTTGTTGCGCGCGGTCATGTTTCGGCTCGCCGTGCACGCGCTGCATCCGCGTTCGACGCCGGAGGCGTTCCCCGGTTTGGCGCGCACGGCGGACATGGTCCGCCTCATGCTCTAGAACGCAGAAGTCGGCCGCCGAAAGCCTTGTGAATTACTGACTTTCGACGGCCGACTTGCGTTATGCGTTGTGCCGGTTACACCTTGGCGTAGGCCAGCGACGGCACCCGGTCCACGGCGAACGAGGACCGCAGGTAGAACCACCAGGTGACCGCGCCCATCAATAGGAACGCCACGGCGTAGCCCCAAAAGGCCGGGGCCATCGTGTGATAGTGCGTGTTGGACAACCGCAATGCCTGCTGCAACACCCAGCCGCCCGAGGCGCCGACCGCGCCGATCACGCCGATCGCCGCACCGGCCTGCCGCCGGGCCGAGGCGGTCGACTCGGTGAGGTCCAGCCCGTGCTCGGCGGCGTACTTCTTGGAGATCGCGCTGAAGATGGTCGGGATCATCCGGTAGGTCGAGCCGTTGCCGATGCCGGTCATCACGAACAGCACCAGGAACGAGATCAGGTACAGCGGAAAGCTTTTCAGCTCCAGCGAGGCCATGATCAGCGCGACTGCGACCGCCATGCCGACGAACACGCACAGGGTGATCTTGGCGCCGCCGATCTTGTCGGAGACCCAGCCGCCGAACGGACGGCTGAACGAGCCGACGAACGCGCCGAGGAAGGCAAGGTTGCCGATGGTGCTGATCCAGCCGATATTGGCCAGGCTCGGGAAGTTGGCCTTGATCAGTGTCGGGAAGGCGAAGGAGAACCCGATGAACGAGCCGAACGTGCCGACGTAGAGCACCGCCATCACCCAGGTGTGCGGGTTGGTCAGCGCCAGCCTGTAGGACTTACCGTCGGACTTGGCCGTCGCGATGCTGTCCATGTAGCGCAGTGCGCCGAACAGGGCCAGCAGAATGAACGGGATCCACACCAGGACGGACAGCGTGATGCCGAAGCGGTAGCCCCCGGCGTCCTTGGCCATGATGTGCGTGCCGAGCGTGATCAGCAGCGGCAGCACCAATTGAGTCTGTGCCACACCGAGATTGCCGCCCGCGGCGTTGATGCCGAGCGCCGCGCCCTTCTTGCCCTCGGGGAAGAAGAAGTTGATGTTGGACATCGACGAGGAGAAGTTGCCGCCGCCGACACCGGCGAGCGCGGCCAGGATCATGAAGACCCACATCGGCGTGCCCGGCTGGTTGATGAAGTACACCAGGCCGAGCGTGGGAATGAGCAGCATTGCCGCGCTGAACGCGGTGAAGGCCCGCCCGCCGAATTTCGGGATGGCGAAGGTGTACGGAATGCGCAGTGCCGCACCGACCAACGTCGGGGTCGACGACAGCAGCAGCGCGTTGCTCACCGCGGTCGGGTCGCCCTTGCCGAGGCCGGCCAGGAAGCCGAAGCCCGCGGCGCCCATGCTGGTGACCACGGTGCCCCAGATGACCCAGATGCTGAAGCCGAGGTTCTCGGCGAACACCGAGAAGATCAGGTTCTTGCGCGCGGTTTGCGCGCCGCCGGACTCCCAGAATTTCAGGTTGTCCGGTTCCCACTGCTCCAGCCAGCGGCCGCGAGTCTGGTGCCGGAAGGTCGGTGGGTCCGATGGAGCGTCAGTCGCGGTATCCGACTCGGTGCCGGATGTGGCTGCGATGGCAGTCATCGGCGTCCTCTCGTTCGCACTCGACCGGCCCTCATCGCGGCACTGGCGCCGCCGGCGGAGTCGAGTTGCCTAGCTACGGTCGTTTCACAACGTAGGGCCCGGTTGTTGCGGCACCGTGGCTTCGCGTGACGTTCGAGGCAATTCCGACTCACATGCGCAACGGACGCCAAGTGAGAGTTGCTCACCTGACGTCCGTTGCGGGCGACCGAGCGCTGTCAGTGCACGTCCGGGTATTCGGCGATCAGCGTGTTGAGGAAGCACCTGGCCGCCTCTGCCGCCCGTTGGGGATCGCCGTCGATCACGGCGTGCACCAGCTCGGCGTGTGCCTCGGGGAAGGAGTCGTCGGATTTCAACGTCCTGGCCCGGATCACCTGTTCGATGATCGGCAGCAGCGAGTCGTAGAACTCGAGGTAGACGGCGTTGTGGCTGGCCACCACGATGGCGCGGTGTAGCTCGACGTCGGACTCGATCGCGGTCGGGTTGTCGTCGTTGTAGGCCTTGTCACGTTCACTGAGCAGCTGCAGTAGGTTCGCGATATCGCCGTCGTCGCGGCGGCGCGCGGCCAGCGCGGCGGCCGTGGTGTCTAGCGCGAGGCGTAGTTCGAGGACGTCACGTTCTTCGGCATCGGCGAAGTACTTGCCGAGCGTCCCGCCGAGGTCGGAGGAGGCGATCACATAGGTTCCCGAACCCTGGCGTCGCTCCAACATCCCCGCGTGCACGAGCGCCTGGACGGCCTCGCGCACGGTGTTTCGACCCGTTCCGGTGAGCTCGGTCAGCTCCGGTTCGGTAGGGATGCGGGAGCCGATGGGCCAACGGCTGGAACGGATTTCGGCACGCAGCTGCTCGGTGACCTGGGCGATGAGGCTGGTGCGCCGGACTGGTTGCACTTGCATAGAGTACCGCTCATCACAAATCGTTGCCTCCTATCATCCGGTCATCCTATGATTTCGCAGTGACTGCAACCCTCCAGAAAACCTCGACCGAGCAGGAATCACCGCAGGTCGAGCAGCGTCGGCGCGCGCTGACGGAGGGCCGTCTACTTGTTCTCGCGGCCATCGTTATGTCCGCGCTTACCCTCCGCGTCGCGGTCACCGCGTTCAGCCCACTGGCCGAGCGCATCGGTGACGACGTGGGCTACGGCACCGCGGTCGTCGGTGTCTTCGGCATGATCCCGACCGCGATGTTCGCGGTGTCCGGGCTGCTGACCCCGGTGCTCGTGCGCCGCCTCGGACTGGAGCGCACCGCGCTGATCGCCATGCTGATGGCGGGCCTCGGCCAGCTCGTCCGGGTGCTGCTGTCGGGCACCGGCGAACTCCTCGTCTTCTCCGCCCTGGCCCTCGCGGGCATGGGCATCGGCAACGTGGTGATCCCGCCGCTGGTGAAGCGCTACTTCGCCGATCGGCTCGCGGTGGTCAGCTCGCTGTACATCATGATGGTGCAGCTCGGCACCGTGGTGCCCGCGTTCGTCGCGGTCCCGATCGCCGACGCGCACGGCTGGCGGTTCTCGCTCGGTCTGTGGTCGGTACTCGGCTTCGCGGCCGTGCTGCCGTGGCTCGGCGTGCTGCGTGACCGGCGCGGCCGCGATGTCCACGACACCACCGCACTGCCCACCGATGCACCGCGCGCCGGACGCGTCTGGCGTTCCCCGGTCGCCTGGGGCATGGCGGGCATGTTCGGCATGACCTCGTTGATCACCTACGCGATGTTCACCTGGCTGCCCAAGATCCTCAGCGACGCCGGAGCAAGCGCCGGATTCGGCGGCTCGATGCTCGGACTGTTCGCGGTCGTCGGCCTGGCCGCGGCGCTCAGCGCGCCGACGGTCGTCACGCGATTCCGCAATCCGTTCCCCGTCGTGCTCGGCTGTGCGGCCTTTTTCATCGCCGCCTTCGTCGGGCTGATCGTCGCCCCGATGAGCGTGCCGATCCTGTGGGTGGTGCTGCTCGGCCTGGGCCCGAGCACGTTCCCGATGGCACTGACCCTGATCAACCTGCGCACCAGCACCCCCGGTGGCTCCGCCGCGCTCTCCGGCTTCACCCAGGGCGTCGGCTACGCCGTCGCCTGCGTCGGCCCCCTGCTGTTCGGCGTCCTGCACTCGATGACCGACGGCTGGCTCGCACCGTTCGCGCTGCTCGGTGTCGCCGTCCTGGTGTTGCTCGCCGGCGCCTGGCAGGCTTGCAAGCCGCGGATGCTCGAAGACACCTGGAGCTAGTCCGCCTCTCCGCGTATTCAGGCCAGACTCAGGTGCCGCAATAGCTGCGTTGGCGGGCGGTCAGGTTGCGAGCGAGTTGGCTCGTACCCGGTGAGTTACCCATGTTCTCGCGAAATCTGTGCTTGTTTCGCGGCGGCGATGATCAGCTCGGCGATGGCCTCGGGTGCACCGAGCATGGCGGCGTGGCCGGTGGCGACCTCGATGGTGGTGGCCTGCATCCGTTCGGCCATGAGTCGTTGTCCCGCAACAGGAATCATCTGATCGCGGGTAGCCAAGACGTAGTAGGCGGGCAGGCGCTGCCACGCGGGCGCTCCCATGGGCTCGAGCATCCCGGCGAGGGCGAGGGGCCGCTGAGTGGCGGCCAGCACCGCGGCGTCGGCCGGGTCGATATCAGGTGCGAAGACCTCGTGGAAGTGGGCGGCCAGGATGGTCAACTCGACCTGCGGCGGGCCATCGGGCGCGGCCTGATCGGCACCGGGTAGCGGCCGCGCCGTGGTGACGTGCTGGGCCTGCCCCGCGAAGCGCTCATCGAGTTCACCCGCGGTCTCGCCTCGGTCTGGCGCGAACGCGGCGACGTAGACCAGGGCGGTGACCGTGTCGGATTCCGTGGCGGCACTGGTGATCACGGCACCGCCATAGGAATGGCCGACCAGCACTACGGGGCCGGTCAGCGCGGCAAGGACCGCGCGCAGGGACTCGGCGTCGTGGTGCAGGCCGCGCAGCGGATTCGCGGCGGCGAGTACCGGGTAGCCGCGCGCGATCAGGATGCCGGCGACGGCGCGCCAGCTGCTGGTGCCATCGGCGAAGGCGCCGTGCACCAGAACGATGGTGGGCTTGCTCATGAGTATGGCCTTTCTGGAGTGCTAAGTTGACGGTGTCAACTTGTGGTTTCGAGGAAAACAACGGTGAAGGGTGGGGTGCCTGCCTATGGCGAGCTCGTCGGTCCAGCGGGAGCACTACCACCATGGCGACCTGCACAACGCGCTGGTGGCGGCCGCCGTCGCGCTGGCCAGGGACGGTGGTCCGCAGGCGGTGGTGCTACGCGAGGTCGCGCGGCAAGTCGGGGTATCGGCGACCTCCGCGTATCGGCATTTCGCCAACCACCTCGACCTGTTGGCCGCGGTCAAAGCCCATGCGCAGCAGGCGCTCACCGCGGCGATGCGCGCCGAGCAGGTACCCGGCCACGTCGACGGGGGAGCACCCGGCGACCAGAGCCTGGCCCGGCTGCACGCCTTGGGGCGCGGGTATCTGCGCTTCGCCGAGACCGAGCCCGGCTGGTTCCGAGCCGCGTTCGATCAGCACACGCCGACCGCCGCGGGCTCGGAGTCTTTCCGCCTGCTGTCGGAGGCGCTGGACGAGCTGGTGCGCAGCGGGCGCATGCCTGCCGCCCGGCGCCCCGGCGCGGAGCTCTCGGTGTGGGTCACGGTGCACGGCCTGGCCGAATTCCTGCTCGACGGTGGCCCGCTGAGCGGGCTCGCGGATGTCGAACGAGAGAACACCATCACCAGGACACAGCTTTTCATCACCGACGCGCTGACCGGTTGAGCCGCAGGCTGTTCGGTTCATCAGTGATGGCGCTGCTGACGCGCCGCACGCCGCTCGGCGTGGCGATCGTCGCGGACCGCGCGCCGGGCGGCGCGCTCGTCTCGTTCGCTGTGATAGTCGGCCAGGTCGGTGATCACCAGGCGCCCCCAGGTGACCTGGCCGGTGATCCGCAGTCGAGGCATGCCGGGTTGCGGTCGGCGGCCGGGCGTCAGGTCGACGCCCGCGCCGGTGGCGTTGAGCCGATCGGTATCCACCGCCCATTCGTCCGGCACGATCAGCACGATCTTGCCTGCCCGGCAGTCGACGCGGATCTCGACCTCGTCGTGCGCGCACTGGGCCGTGGTGAAGTCCAGCGTGATGGAACCCATCGTCGAGGTGGCGATGATCGAGGCGGGCACCTGCCAGGGGCCGGTCTTGGTCACGGCACCCCACCAACTGTTGACGGTCATGGGTTCGGGCGTCGGAGATGTCAAGGCGTGTCCTGTCTTTCGGGGTGGGTGCGGTGGGTTCAAGCGCGGTCGGCCTGCGCGCGTTCGTATGCGCTGACGCGGTGGCGGCCGGTGCGGTCGTAGAAGGCGGTGACGAGCAGTCCGGCGGCGAGGCTGGCCACCAGCCACAGGGCGATGACGAGGACGCTGCCGATCACCGCGTCGCCGGTGACCGGAAAGATCAGGTCGCGGGCGGCATCGGTGGTGTGCCGCATCGGCAGGATCTGCCCGAGCCACCGGAACACCTCCGGCTGCAGCTCGGGTGGGTAGGCGCCGCCGGAGGACGGAACACCGAACACCACAAGGACAATCGTGGCGACCAGCGCGCCCGGTGCGCCGAAGACGGCCAGCAGGACCAGTGGCAGCACACCGGCGGTGGCGACCGCGAGCATCGACAGTCCCCACAGGCCCAGCGGATGTTCGGTGGGCATGCCGAACGCGAGCATCGCGACGGCCTCGATCACCGTGCCCGCCACGGCCGCGCAGCCGACCATCAGCCCGGTCTTGGCCAGCAGCGTGTGCACCCGGTTGATCGGCAGCGGCGGATGGGTGGCGCGCTTGTGCAGGAACTCTCGCGGCGTGAATCCGAGCACGCCGTCGACACCGGAGTGCAGCAGCTGGGCGAGCAGGAATCCGGTCAGGATCAGTACCAGGGTGTAGTAGAACGCGGCCATTCCGCCTGCGCTGTGCGCGGGGACCGGTCCGACCGGAGTGAGGGTGACCCGGATCGGGTCGGCCGCGAGCCCACCTGCGAGCATGCCGGTCGGCGGCGCGGGATCCGCCGCGTGCGCCGAGGCGAGTTGTGCGCCCAGCTCTTGGGACAGCCGCGCGAGCACGGCCTGTGCGATGCCGTTGGCGGTACCGCTGGCCGCGGGGCCGGCGATCGGGTTGGTCAGCACAGTCACGCGGACCGCGTCGGGCTGGGCTCGCGGGTCGGTCAGTGCGTCGGCGCGAGCGCTGAAGTCGGCCGGGATCACCACTGCGGCATAGGCCGTGCCCGTGGTGAGCAGCTCGCGGGCCTGCGCCTCGTCGGTGAAGGGCAGCCAGTGCGCCGACTCGTGGGCGCCTCCGGTCAGGACCTCGTCGGTCAGCGCGGCGCCCAGGTGCTGGGCGCCGTCGCCCTGGTCGGTGTCGGCCCAGGCGATGGGTACCCGTTGGGTCGGCGTGTCAGTGTCCAGTGCGCCGCCGAGGTATCCGACGGTCAGCACGATGGCCAGCAGTGCGCCGAACAGGGTGAATATCCAGATCTTCGGGCTGCGCAGGAGTGCGGTGGCGTGCATATCGTTCGTCCTTTGGTTCGCTCGTCGAGCGCGTTGCTCGCAGGCACTCCGTGATGTTGACGGCGTTAACTTAACCGGGCATGTGAACACCGTCAACATGAGAGCGTGTGACACCGCCCATAACTGCTCGGCGGCCATATCCGAGGTCGACTTTCGGCATGCGTCGTACTCGGCCGGCGAGGGCGCCGGCCGGCCTCACTGTTCGAGTTGCGGTGCGGTGCGGAGGAGTTCATCATTTGCGCGTCACACCTCGCCGGCTGATTTCAGGAGTACATGGGTAACTCGCCGGGTACGGGCTGACTCCGCCGCCAACTCGCCGCCGGTCGCCGACGTTGCTGCCGTGGCACATGGGTCCGGCCTGAATACGCGGAGAGGCGGGCTAGCAATGGTTGCGCACTTTCGTGCAACATTGCGCTGAACTCACGTGGGTATTCGTCGACCCGTGAGCAACCGTTGATGCTGCGGTCATCGCGCGCAGCATGGCGGCAATACCTGTTTCCTACCGTGGGGCCAACCGGATCATTGGAGGCCCTTCTTGAGCACGCCGACGCATCACTCAGTCGAACCCGCACTGCGTAAGACCGCTGTGGTCGTCGGTCACGGCATGGTCGGGCACCGTTTCGTGGAGGCGCTGCGCGCGCGGGACGAGGCGGGGCAGTGGCGGGTGGTCGTGCTGAGCGAGGAGCGGCTGCCCGCCTACGACCGCGTCGGTCTGTCCGGCTATGTGGGCACCTGGGATACCGCGGCGCTGGCGCTGCCCGGCAACGAGTACGCCGGGGACGCGCTGGTCGAGCTGCGGCTCGGGCAGCGCGCCGAGACGATCGACCGGGACGCCCGCAAGGTCACCACGTCGGCGGGCGACGCTATCGCCTACGACGCGCTGGTGCTCGCCACGGGCTCGTATCCGTTCGTACCGCCCGTGCCGGGTCATGACCGACCGGAGTGCTTCGTTTATCGCACCATCGACGATCTGGACGGCATCAGAGCGGCCGCAGAAGCCGCCGGACCGGGCGCGGTCGGCGTCGTGGTGGGTGGCGGCCTGCTCGGCCTGGAGGCCGCGAATGCGCTTCGGCTGCTCGGCCTCACGCCGCATGTGGTCGAATACAACCAGCGGTTGATGCCCGCGCAGGTGGACGAGGGCGGCGGCGCGATTCTGGAACGGCTGGTCACCGACCTGGGCCTGCATGTGCACACCGGCGTCGGCACCGCGTCGATCGAGGAGGCCGACAACGGTATTCGGGTCAGCCTGTCCGACGATTCGGTGATCGAGGCATCGCTGGTCGTCTTCTCCGCGGGTGTCCGGCCGCGCGATCAGATTGCCAGGGACAGCGGACTGGAGGTCGGTCCGCGCGGCGGCATCATCACCGATCTGGGCTTACAGACGTCGGATCCGAGCATCTGGGCCATCGGCGAATGCGCTGCGGTCGAGGGCACCTGCTACGGCCTCGTCGCGCCCGGCTACACCACCGCCGAGATCGTCGCCGACCGATTACTGGGCGGCGCAGGCGAATTCCCTGGCGCGGACATGTCCACCAAGCTCAAGCTGCTCGGCGTCGACGTGGCCAGCTTCGGCGACGCGCACGGCAGCACCGCGGGCGCGCTGTCGGTGGTGCTGCACGACGCCGCCAAGGGCACCTACGCGAAACTCGTTGTCTCCGATGACGCGCAGATCCTCCTCGGCGGCATCCTGGTCGGCGACGCCACCGCCTACGCCGCGCTGCGGCCCTTGGTCGGGCGTCCGCTGCCCGCCGAACCCGCTGCGCTGATCTCGCCCGCCGGTGCGGAATTGGGGGCCGACGCGCTGCCCGACGACGCGCAGATCTGCTCCTGCAACAACGTCGCCAAGGGCGCGATCTGCGGTGCCATCGAGGACGGCGCGTGCGACATTCCTGGTATCAAGAAGTGCACGTCCGCCGGAACCTCCTGTGGCGGTTGCGTTCCCATGCTCAAGAAGCTGTTGGAGCAGTCCGGCGTCGAGATGTCCAAGGCGCTGTGCGAGCACTTCGGCCAGTCGCGGGCCGAGCTGTTCCAGATCGTCCAGGTCACCGGCATCCGCACCTTCTCCGGCCTGATCGCCAAGTACGGCAAGGGAACCGGCTGCGACATCTGCAAGCCGACCGTCGCCTCCATCCTGGCCTCGACCTCCAGCGAGCACATCCTCGACGGCGAGCAGGCCGCGCTGCAGGACACCAACGATCACTTCCTGGCCAACCTGCAGAAGAACGGCACTTACTCGGTGGTGCCCCGGATGCCCGGTGGCGAGGTGACACCCGACCAGCTCATCACCATCGGTCAAATCGCCAAGGAATTCGACCTTTACGTGAAGGTCACCGGCGGCCAGCGGATCGACTTGTTCGGCGCGCGGGTCGAACAGCTGCCGCGGATCTGGCAACGCCTCGTCGATGTCGGCATGGAATCCGGTCACGCGTACGGCAAGTCGCTGCGCACGGTGAAGAGCTGCGTCGGCTCCACCTGGTGCCGCTACGGCCAGCAGGACTCGGTCGGCATGGCCGTGCTGCTCGAAAAGCGTTACCGCGGACTGCGTTCCCCGCACAAGCTGAAGCTGGCCGTCTCCGGCTGCGCCCGCGAGTGCGCGGAGGCGCGCGGTAAAGATGTCGGCGTGATCGCCACCGAACACGGCTGGAATCTGTATGTCGGTGGCAACGGCGGGCTTTCGCCCAAGCATGCAGTGCTGCTCGCCGGTGAGCTCGACGACGAGACGCTGATCAAGTACATCGACCGCTATCTGATGTTCTACGTCCGCACCGCCGACCGCTTGCAACGCACCGCGCCGTGGCAGGAGGCACTCGAGGGTGGGATCGACTACTTGAAGCAGGTCGTCTGCGAGGACAGCTTGGGCATAGCCGACGAGTTGGAGGCGTCGATGGCCCAGCACGTCGCGGGCTACCGCGACGAGTGGGCCGCCGTCCTGGAAGACGAGGAGAAGCTGTCACGCTTCGTTTCCTTCGTGAACGCCCCGGATGAGACCGACCCCACAATCTCGTTCGACGAAACCGGAGAACGCAAGGTACCGGTGCTGCTCGGTATGCCGGACGTTCCGGTCGCCACGCACGGGAAATGACGGCTTAACCCCATAGAAACAGGGCGCCTGTACCAATGGGTAAGGCGATTGGAGGAAGACACCCATGACCGTGATCGATACCCCCGGCATCGCCGCAGTTACCGCCACCGGTTGGACCCAAGCGTGCCGGCTCGACTACCTGATCCCCGGCCGCGGCGTCGCGGTGTTGCTGAAAGGTGGCCGCCAGGCCGCCCTATTCCTGCTGGCCGACGGCATGCTCTACGCCGTGGGCAATATCGATCCGATCGGCCGGGCCGCGGTCATCTCGCGCGGCATCGTCGGTGACCGCGGCGGCGTCCCCGTCGTCGCCTCACCGTTGCTGAAGCAGGCGTTCTCCCTGGTCGACGGGCGCTGCCTGGACGACGAATCGGCGCTGCTGCCGGTGTACGCGGTCCGCGTAGCCGACGGCATCGTTTCGGTCTCCAACGAGCCGGTAATTTCCGGGCTCGCTTCCTCGGACGGGTAAACCGCATGACAACCATCGACGCAGGCCCCTGCCTCGCCGGGTTCACCATCGGCATCACGGCGGCCAGACGAGCCGACGAGTTCGCCACGCTGCTGCTGCGCCGCGGCGCCGACATCGTGTCGGCCCCGGCCATCCGGATCATCCCGCTGGCCGACGACACCGAGCTGGAGCGGGTCACCCGCCAGCTCATCGTCGACCCGCCGCGAATTACGGTGGCCACCACCGGTATCGGCTTCCGTGGCTGGATGGAGGCGGCCGAAGGCTGGGGTGTCGCGGAGGACTTGCGCGCGACGCTAGGGGCCACTCGGATGCTGGCGCGCGGGCCAAAGGCCAAGGGCGCCATCCGAGCCGCCGAATTGCGCGAAGAATGGTCACCCGCCTCGGAATCATCTGCGGAAGTGCTCGACCATCTGCTCGCCGAGGGCGTGGAGGGCGTGCGCATCGCGGTGCAACTGCACGGCGCCACCACCGAATGGGAGCCGGTGCCCGACTTCTGCGAGGTATTGCGTTGTGCCGGTGCGGATGTCGTGCCGGTGCCGGTGTATCGGTGGATGCCGCCGGAGGATCAGGGGCCGATGGACCAGCTGATCGAGGCGATCGTGACGTCCAACCTGGACTGCGTGACGTTCACCAGCGCGCCCGCCGTGGCGTCGATGTTGATGCGCGCCAAGGAAACCGGGCTGCTCGAGGGGGTGCTGCACGCGCTACGCGGGCGGGTGCTCGCCGCGTGCGTCGGCCCGATCACCGCGGCGCCGTTGGAAGAACTCGGCGTGGCCACATCGATGCCGGGCCGGGCCCGGCTCGGTGCGCTCGCTCGGCACGTCGCCGAGGAACTGCCGCGGCGGGCCAACCGGATCTACGCCGCCGGGCACACGCTCAGCGTGCGCGGCGGCTGCGTGGTGGTCGACGGTGAAGTGCGTCAGCTCGCGCCCGCGCCGATGGCGCTGATGCGGTCGCTGGCCCGGCAGCCGGGCCGGGTGGTGTCCAGGGAGAACCTGCTGGCCGCACTGCCCGGTGGCGGTGACGACACCCACGCGGTGGAGACCGCGATCGCTCGGCTGCGCGCGGGACTCGGTGCGCCGAAGGCGATTCAGACGGTGGTCAAGCGCGGCTACCGGTTGGCGCTGGACGCGGCCGAATGCATCGACAACAACCCGCGGCCCGAGCCCGTCGTCGGCGCGCCGACGCGGTACGTGCAGACCATGGGGACATCGTGAGTGACCCCGCCCTAGTGCTGGTGGCGCATGGCACCAGGAGTACTCGTGGGGTACAGATGATCGCCGCGCTGGCCGAGGCGGTGGCCAGGGAGCTCGGCGTCGCGGTTTCGGGGCGCGATGCCGAGCAACCCGGGATCTCGCCCGTGCGAACCGCTTTCGTCGATGTACTCGGTCCGTCGCCCGCCGAGGTGCTGCGCGATCTGACCGATCCGGCGGGGGAATCCGTTCCCGCCGTGGTCGTTCCGGCGTTCCTGGCCTCCGGTTATCACGTGTATCAGGACGTCCCACGGGAAGTCGCCGACAGCGGCCACCCGGCGGTGGCGGTCACCCCGGCGATGGGGCCGGACCCGGCGTTGGCCCGGATCATGACCATGCGCCTGCGTGCCGCGGGCTGGCGACCCGGCGACGCGGTGGTCTTCGCCGCCGCCGGTTCTTCGGATCCCCGTGCCCGCCAGGATGTTCGCCGGGCTGCCGCCATGCTCACCGAACGCATCGGCACGCCGGTCCGTCTCGGCTATATCGCTACGGGAACGCCTCGCGTACCGGAAGTCGTTGCCGCTCTTCGTGATTCCGGTACTGATCGCGTGTTCATCGCGTCGTACCTGTTGGCGCACGGCCTGTTTCAGCAACGCCTGCACGATGCGGGTGCCGACGGTGTCGCCGAACCCATCGGCGTTCATCCCGCCGTGGTCCGGCTCATCGCCGACCGCTATCGCGCGGCCGCGCGGGACCTGGTGCGGTCGCGCGTCGTCTGAGTGAGACGCGACGGCCGATCTGTCTGCCGGATGGGCCGCGAGCGAGGTCGAGGACGCCACTGTCGAGGTATCTGCCATTGCGTAGCGCGAAGTAGCTGTGGCGGATTGATCGTGGGAGCTGAGCCGGCCCGAACACCCGGGCCAGATTCATTTGCGCTGACAGTGGCCTAAGCACGCGCCGATCGCGCTGGAATTACGGCCTGTTCGGGCGCGGATGCCGTAAGTTTGCCCATGGACGATTCAGCGGTGGCTGCCGAATCCGAGGGAGGCGTGTTGACCGGAGCCGACTACGCCGTGTCGCTCGACCGGGCGGCGGCAACGGCACAGTCGATGTATCCATTGTCGACGGCGCAGCTGCGCTGGTGGGTGGCTCAGCAATTGCACCCGTCGGTGCCGATCACGGTCGCGATGTACCTGGACCTGACCGGCCCGCTCGACGTCGCCCTGATGTCGCGGTGCGCCCGCCGCGCGGCCCGCGAACTCGAGTCGCCGAACCTGCGGTTCCGCCTCGTCGACGGGTATCCGCATCAGTACGTCGACGAAGCGGCGGAGCTGCCGATACGGGTAGTGGATCTGACCGACGAGACGGATCCGATCGGCGTGGCGCAGGATCAGATGGAACGCGACTACAGCTCCCCGCTGGATCCGCGCACCGACGATCTCACCGTCGCGACCGTGTTCCAGATCGCGCCGGACCATCATCTGCTGTATCTGCGCAGTCACCACATCGTCGTCGACGGCGTGGGAGCCGCGGCGGTGCTGCGTCGCACGGGCGAGCTCTACCGCTCGGAAGTCGTTGCGGGGCAAGGGCTCGGCGGCTCGTCGGGGCAGGACGGGGCAGGATCCGCGACAGCCCCGGATGTGGCCCGATCGAAGACCATCCGGGCAATGTCGGTGCCCGAGCTATTGGAAGACGAACGCCGATACCAGGATTCGCCCCGCGCCGAGGCCGACCGTGACTACTGGCACAACCAACTCGAAACACTCGGCGAACCCCTCGGCCTGGCCGGACGCCCCGCCGCACCGGAGCCACGACCGCACCGGGTGACCGCGACGCTGGATGCCGCGACGGCGGAACTGGTCGCCGCCGCCCGTGCTCGCCACGGCGCGACCTTCCCCGAACTGGCCGTCACCGCCTTCGCCTGCTACCTGGCCCGAATGACCGGCCGCGGCGAGGTCACGCTCACCTTGCCGGTCACCGCGCGTCCCACCGCGGCGCTGCGCCGCTCGGCGGGTTCCATGTCGAATGTGGTGCCGCTGCGGCTGAGTGGCCTCGACACCGCCACCGTCGGCGCGATCATCGCCCAGGTGCGCTCGCGAGTGATCGGCGCGCTACGCCATCAGCGGTACCGGTACGAGGACATGCAACGCGACCGCGGGCAACACCACGTGGTGCGCGGCGGATTCGGGCCGGTCGTCAACGTGCTCGGATTCACCGAGCCGTTCGGCCTCGGGGCGCTGACCGGCCAGGTGCGGCTGCTGTCCCTCGGCCCGGTCGAGGACCTGCTGGTGAACGGCTATCAGGCCGGTCCCGACGAACGCTCGATCAGCATCGACTTCCACGCCAACCCGGCCCGCTACCGGCCCGACATGGTGGCCTGGCAGCACCGCATGTTCCTCGACTACTTCGCCCGTTTCCTCGCCGCCGAATCCGATTGCCCGATACCGGCTTTGGACCTCACACCGCCCGCCCCGGTGGCCGCGGAGCCCGCAGGACCGATCCGGGTGCTGCCCGAACTGCTGCGCTCGGGCCTCGTGCCGGACGCCGTCGCGATACAGGGCGGCAGCCGCACGATGACCTACCGCGAGCTGGACGAGGCGTCCTCGCGATGGGCGCGCGAACTGATGGCGGGCGGCGCTCGACCAGGCGAGTTCGTCGTGGTCGCCATCGCGCGATCACTCGAATCGGTGCTCGCGCTCTGGGCGGTCGCCAAGGCCGGCGCGTGTTTCGTGCCGGTCGACCCGAACGACCCCACCGATCGCATCGCCACGGTGATAGCGGATTCCGGAGCGCGACAAGGGCTTACGGTAACCGCGGTGCGCGACCACCTCCCGTGTGACACCGCCTTCGCCGATCGTGACGTCGAGCCCATCCCCGTAGGGGACGGTAGACAGCGTCCGGCCACGCGGACCGATGACGCAGCCGGTGCACGCAAGAGCGCGAGCCGGTGCGGCATTCATTGGCTGATGCTCGACGACTCCCGGACCGTGGCGGAAGTCGATCGCCGAGCGAGCACGCCGATCGACGGCAAGGAGCGCCCACGGTCGCTGCGGCCCGACCATGCGGCCTACTTGATCTACACCTCGGGCACCACCGGCGCACCGAAGGGCGTGCTGGTCACCCATCGCGGGCTCGGGTCGCTGACCGGCTACATCACCGAACACTATGGGGTCGGCCGGGATTCGGTCGTACTGCACGCACACGCACCGTCGTTCGACGCGCATCTGCTCGAACTGCTGGCCTGCTTCGCGGCAGGCGCCCGACTGGTGGTCGAGCCGCCGTCGGTGGTCGCGGGCGGTGCGCTGGCCCGGCTGCTCGAGGACACCGGCAGCACCCACTTCCTCACCACGCCCGCGGTTCTCGCCACCCTGACACCCGCCGACCTGCCCGGCCTGCAAGCCGTCGTGGTCGGCGGCGAGGCCTGCCCGGCGGAACTGGTGCGCGCGTGGGCGCCGCACGTCCGCCTGTTCAACGGCTACGGACCGACCGAAACCACCGTCATGGCAACGCAAACCGCGGCCATGAAGCCCGACGAGCCCGTCACGATCGGCGCGGCGTTGCCAGGAGTGCTTGCGGTGGTGTTCGATTCGCGGTTGGCGCAGGTGCCGCCTGGTGCCAGGGGCGAGCTCTACCTAGGTGGTCTCGGTGTCGCGGACGGTTACCTCCGCAACCCGACCGGCACCGCCGTTCGGTTCATCGCCGACCCGTTCGGCATCGGGCAACGGCTGTATCGCACCGGCGATCTGGTCAGTGCGGGCCCGGACGGCGCGTTCGAATTCCTCGGCCGAGTGGACGGGCAGGTAGAGGTGCGCGGACGGCGCATCGAACCGGCGGAGATCGAGTCGGCGCTGCGCGCGGAGCCGGGGATCGCGGACGCGGTGGTGACCGTCGCCGATGCCGGGCAGCCGGAGGCCAGGCTGGTCGGTTATGTGGTGGCGGCAGCGGGGATTCGGTTCGATCCCGCCGAGACGTTGCGCAGTCTGCGCGGCACGCTGCCCGCGGCGCTGGTGCCGTCGGCGCTGATCGAACTCGATCGACTACCGGTGTCGGGCAACGGAAAACTCGACCGCACCGCCTTGCCGTCCCCGGTCGTGGCACCGCGTCCGTATCGAGCCCCCGAGACAACGGCACAGCAGTTGGTCGCCGAGCACATCGGCAGGGCAACAGGGCAACCGCGAGTCGGCCTGGACGACGACTTCTTCGAGCTCGGCGGGAATTCCCTACTCGGCGTGGCGGTCTCGGCCGAGCTGGCCGCCGC
This sequence comes from Nocardia sp. NPDC046473, assembly GCF_040645995.1. NCBI lineage: Bacteria > Bacillati > Actinomycetota > Actinomycetes > Mycobacteriales > Nocardiaceae > Nocardia > Nocardia sp. NPDC046473. The sequence continues at coordinate 245,433 of NZ_JBEYZJ010000003.1, read as the reverse complement.
GACCGACGTCCCGGTGACTGTGCGCTGGCTCTACACGACACCGACCGTCGCGGCGCTCGCCGAACGGATCTCCGGCTACGACGGCGCGGACGTCACCGCCGACGACGCACTGGGCGTCCTGCTCACGCTGCGCCGCAGGGGAACTCGACCCCCGCTGTTCTGCGTCCACTCCGCGGTCCCACTGGCCTGGTGCTATGCCGGGCTGGCGCGCTACATCACCGACCGCCCGGTGTACGGCCTGCAGGCGCCGAACCTGACCGGCCCCGACCGAACGATCAGCACCATCGACGACCTCGCCGACGCCTACGTCGACGCGATGCTCAGCGTCCAGCCGGATGGCCCGTATCACCTGCTCGGCTGGTCGCTCGGCGGTCAGATCGCGCACGCCATCGCCGTCCGGCTGCGCGCCCGCGGCGCCTCGGTCGCCGCGCTGGCGATGCTGGACAGCGTCGTCTTCCCCGACGGCGCCAACCCGCCGCCGGTACCGCGCATGCGAGACCTGTTGACCCACTTGCTCGGTGACGAACCGGACGATGCCGACGCCGCGCACGAGGTGACGGCCGTCGAGGCCGCCGCCGAATTGGCCAGCGCGGGTGCGTCCTTCGGTAGCGGCCTGTCCGCGTCCCAGCTCGAGCGGCTGCATCGCGGCTACGTCGACGGCGTCGCCCTCTCACACAGCTACCGCCCCGGCGTCTTCGACGGTGACCTGCTGTACTTTTCGGCCACCCGCGGCGTGACCGAGCTGTTCGGCGCCGAGCTGTGGCGCCCGTTCGTCACCGGCGACCTCATCGAACACCCGGTGGCCGCCACCCACGCCCAGCTCACCAACGCGGCGGTGGTCGGCGTGATCGGCCCGATCCTGGCCAGGCACCTCGAGCGCATAACCGTGCCGGCCGCAGCACGGAGCGCGCCGTGACCGCCTCGGCCGCGCGCGGGCACGTCGGTGCGCGCACCGGGTTCCAGTGGTGCAACGTCTTCGACGATCCAGGGGAGTGGGAGCGGCGGAATCCAGACGCCGCCACCTTGATTCGCTACATCGGCGACCACTTGGTCCACCCACATCCACAATTGGGCCGCGACGGCCCGGTGTGTCCCTTCGTCCGCCACACGATGACGCACCACAGTCTGTGGGCCGCTGCAGTTCCCGGCGGCAACGACCTCACCGTCGAAACCATGACCGCGGCGGTGGACGACGCCTTCGAGATCTATCGCTGCCTGCGCACCGACGCCGACGCCCGAATGCTGACCACCGTCACCCTCTTTCCCGGACTCACCCGCCACGAATTGGTCGACGCCGTGCATCTGGCGCGTAAGACCGCCGTGGTGGACGAGGGCCTGATGCTCGGCCAGTTCTATCCGGGCTGCGGCGTATCCGGCTTGTGGAACAAGGACTTCCGCCCCCTCGACGCTCCGCTGCCGATGCTGGTGATCCGGAAGATGATGAACACCGATTTCCCGTTCCTGGTCGGCCGCGCGGAATGGCTGTACGCGTATCTGACACAGGTCGCGCCCGACCTCCCGCGTCGATTGCGCTGGTCGATTGCTGAGCGACTGCAAATAGCCGATGTCGCCGATGATGCCATCACCGACCTGCGCGTTCATTCGTTCGGCGAACACGCCCGGTGAATGCCGGGCGTCCCGGCGCCCCTGATAGATACTCGACGCCATGCGCCGGCTGATGCGATGCCTGGTTCCCCTTCTCGCGGTGGTCGCCGCGATCGTCCCGGCCGGTACGGCCGCCGCCGATCCCGATTCCCGCATCCTCGATGTGCGACCGCTCGGCGGGCGGGAACTGGAGGTCGTCGTGCACTCGGCGGCCATGAACAAGCCCATCACGCTGTGGATGTCGCATCCGGGCGCGGGCGCGCCCGCGCTGTATCTGCTCAACGCGGTCGACGGCGGCGAGGACGGCGGCCCGTGGACGCGGCGCACCGATGTCGCGGAGTTCTTCGCGGACAAGAACGTCAACGTGATCGTCCCGATGGGCGGGCGAGCCAGCTACTACACCGACTGGTTACGCGACGACCCGGTACTCGGGCGCAACCAGTGGACCACCTTCCTGACCAAGGAACTGCCGCCACTGCTGGAGGCCAAGTTCGGCATGACGGGCCGCAATGCCATTGCGGGACTGTCCATGTCGGCGACCTCGGCCCTGAACCTCGCGACCGGCGCACCTGGCCTCTACCAGGCGGTCGGCGCCTACAGCGGCTGCCCGCGCACCAGTGATCCGGTGGCGCAGGCGTACGTCTCGGCGCAGCTCGCGGTGTTCGGCGCGAACGCGTCGAATATGTGGGGCGGGCCGGAAAACCCGGCGTGGGCTGCGAACGATCCGATGGTGCAGGCCGAACGCTTGCGCGGGCTGGCGCTGTACGTTTCATCGGGCAATGGGGCGCCGGGCGAGCACGACAACATCGGTGACCGCGGTATCGACGGCAACCCGGCCCGCCTGGCGGATCGCATGCTGGTCGGCGGCGTGATGGAGACGGTCGTCGGCGGCTGCACCCGGCCGTTCGTGGACCGGCTGAACGAGCTCGGCATCCCGGTCACTGCGAACCTGCGCCCGGCGGGCACGCACGCCTGGACCTACTGGCAGGACGACGTGCACCTGTCCTGGCCGCTGTTCGCCGGGGCGATCGGCGCTTGAGTAGCGGTCGAACATGTCGGTGCCGGGGGTGACAATTCCGCTATGGCATATGACGAGGAACTGGCCGACCGCATTCGGTTTCTGATCACACCGGGGCCCGAGCTGTCCGAGCGGAAGATGTTCGGCGGGCTGGCCTTTCTGATCGGCGGCAATATGGCGGTGGCGGCCAGCAGGCGGGGCGGCCTGCTGGTCCGGGTCGATCCGAAGGAAAACGACCGGTTGCTCGCCATCGAATTCGTCCAGCCCATGGTGATGGGCGGCCGCGAAAGGGTCGGTTGGCTGTACGTCACCCCTGACGCGGCCGACGACGACACGGTGCTGCGGGAATGGGTCGACCGCGGCGTCGGCTACGCGCGGTCGCTGCCGCCGAAAAAGAAGAAGTAGGTCAGCCGCGAACCTGCCTGCGGTAGGTGACCCGGTCGAACTCGCGGCCGTACTCGTCGACGGCGGTCACGTCCATTTCGCTCGCGAAGACGCCGGGACGGACGTCGACGCGCAGGAACGAGTAGTTGCGGAAGCGCACCCGCGACCACGGGGCGGCCTCGTCCTGCTTGTCGCCGCCGGCGGACCACACGTAGCTGTTGGGCACCGAGGTGTCCGGTATTTCGTTGCCGCGGTAGGACTCCCGCGAGCCCGGCTGGAAGTCGTAGCGAGGCCGACCGCCGCCGCCGACCGTGTAGTAGACGGTGCCGTCGGTCTCCGGGTAGACCACGGAGTTGTCGCCCGCGACCTTCGTCGCCGCGTTGCCGCGGATCGGGTCGGTGCGTTCGAACACGTGATTGTGTCCCTGCAGCACCAGGTCCACCTGGTAGTGGTCGAACAGCGCCACCCAGGCATCGCGCACGCCGCCGTCGCTGGCGTGCGCGTCGGTCGTGGAATAGGCGCAGTGGTGGAAGAAGCAGACGAGGAAGTCGATGCCGGGGTTCGCCCGGTAGGCGGCGAGCGTGCGTTCCACCCAACTCGTTTGCGCCCCACCGGAATACCCGGTGTTGGCGCGAATCTCGTAGGAGACGTCGTTGGCGTCGAGCGAGAGCACCGCGACATTGCCGTAGGTGAACGAATACGCCGACGGACAGCCGGACGGCCCGTTGCCGGGAAGGTCGAGTCGCGCCGTGTGTCCGCCGTAGCCGAGGCTGCCGTAGGTCGCCTCCATGTCGTGGTTGCCGGTCGCGAACATCCACGGCGTCTGCGCTGCGCTGGCCTCGATCGCGCCGAAGTAGACGTCCCACACGTACGGGTTGAACTTGTCGAAGCCGTCCGGGAGTTGCGCACCGTGCGAAATGAATTGGGCGGGCTTGCCCGCGCCGGACGGATCGGCGTAGGCGATGTCGCCCGCCAGGATGTGGAAATCCGGTCTGGCCGCGGCGATTTGGCGCAGCACGTTGGTGGCGTGCGGTGCGTTCGGATCGTTGTCGGCCTTGTAGTACTTGTCGTCGTAGTCGCCGGGCGCGACACCCGATGGCTGTGCCGGTGTTTCGTCGGTGCCCTGATCACCCATCATGGTGAAGCGGAACGGCACGATCGCGGCCCGTGCGGTGGGCATCGCGGTGGCGGCGGCGCGGATGTCGCCGGCGAACCCGTCGGCGGTGCGCCAGCGGTAGAAATGTGGCGCCCGGCCGGGCAGTCCGTCCACCGGCGCGTGCGCGTAGAACTGTTCTGCCGCAAGCACTCCGCCGTCGCTGCTCGGCAGCTGGGTCAGCAGGTTGCGCACCTCGGCCTCCACCGTCGCGCCGAGCGCGGGCGTGGGTCCGTGATCGAGAAATACCTTGGTGCCCGCGGGCTGCCTGGACAGCTGGGCCGCGAAGCGCAGCTGGCTGGTCGAATCCGGCCCGAACCCGACGTGGCGCCCACCCACCGCGAGCTGCGCGTCCTGGGCGTAGGCGCGCTTACCGAACGGCGACGTGCCGACCGCCGCCACGGCCGCGGCCGCCGCGGCCCCGCGCAGGATATTGCGGCGCGTCACCGGATGCCGGCGTAAATAGCCGCGGTGCCATTCGTGCTGCTCGGCCATTGTCATCTCGGCGGAGAGCCCGCCTGGAATTCCGGTTTCCGGAATATCGCCTACGGGATTCAGCGGATTCGACGCCATAACGACCGATGCTCTACCGCTCGAGCCGACCCGGCAACTCGACACTGCGAGCCGAGTGCGAACAATGGGTGAACTCTGCCGATCCGGACACCCGCCGCCAGACGACCCCGGCGCACATCCGAAGCCGGCAATTCAGCGACGACCAGCCCGAATTCACCTGTCCGTGCCCTGCGCCGCCCGATATGCTCCCGCGATGACGCCATTCACCCGCGCGACCGCCGTCGCGATCATGCTCGGCGCCGCCCTCGGCACTGGCGCTCCCGCCGACGCCACGCCCGGCACGGACATCACCGCCGTCACCCTCGCCCAAGCCCAGATCCCCGCCGGACTGCTCCCGTTCGTCGCGGGCACCGACCTCGTGGTCCGCGAAATCACCATCGCCCCAGGCGGTTCCACCGGCTGGCACTACCACGACGGCCCCGTCTTCGGCCTCATCCGCGCAGGCACCCTCACCCACCCCGGCCCCGACTGCGTAGCCCCCATCTACCACGCAGGCGATTTCATCTACGAACCCGAAGGCGACTGGAACGTCCACATCGGCCGCAACCTAGGCCCCGACCCCCTCGTCCTCGACGTCATCTACACCCCACCCACCGGCAAACCCCTCTTCCAAGACGCCCCCGCCCCACCCTGCGCCTAATCGATATCCGCACACTTATTGTGACTCGAACATACTTTCGATTCTCGAGGTATCTTCGTCGGCATGGTCGGTTCTCAACATGAAGCGTTGCACCGGATCTTCCAAGACCACCCAGCGATGTTCGCGCGCGCCTTCCGCGAGTTGAATGTCCCCCTGGATGACCCAACCGAAGTAGTTTTGCTACCAACCGATCTCACCGAGATCAGACCACTCGAGCGCCGAGTCGACACCCTATTACGGTTCACTACGCCGTCGGGTCGATTTCTGCTATTGGTCGAGGCCCAAGGTGAGGTCGACCCGGACAAGCCCTCGGCGTGGGCGTACTACCTGGCCCACGCCCACGCGAAGTACCGCCTTCCGGCAGTGCTCCTGGTCGTCTGCCACGACCGACGCACTGCGGAGTGGGCCGCCTGCCCCGCCGAGTTCGGCCCTTCGTTCTGGGCCAGCCTCACCATGCGCCCCCTAGTCCTCGGCCCGGACAACGTGCCCGTCGTGACCGATCCCGCCGTCGCAGCCGCCGACGTCCCCCTAGCCGCACTCTCCGCAATGACGCACGCCAAAGATCCATGCATTGATGCGATACTGAAATCGCTGGCCGCTGCACTGCGAGGGATTGACGAAGAGGACGCCTACGTCTTCGCCGAACTCACCGAACTCGGCCTGGGCAATAGCCAGGCCGCCGAAATTTGGAGGCACCTGATGTCGCTCGATCCGTCGTTCTTCCGTTCGGAGACCTCGCAGCGCCTGCGTGAAGAGGGGGAGATCAAGGCGGTCGTCAGAAGCATTCTCGACATCCTCGATGCGCGATCGATCGAAGTTCCGCCCGATGCTCATCTGCGCATCACATCGTGCGAAGACCAGGACGTGCTGCGTGCCTGGCTCCGTCGTTCGGCGACGGTGCCCAATGCTGCCGACCTCTTTGTCGATGATCGACATGCATAATCGGCGCACGACCCGCCCTGGAGGTCAGCATGCCGATTGACCTGTCGTTCTTCCGCTCGGAGACCTCACAACGCCTGCGGGATGAGGGATGGATCGAAGGGTGGATCGAGGGGCTGACCGTGGGACGCGTCATAGGCATTCTGCGGATCCTGGAGAGTCGTGGATTCGTCGTCGAGAAAGATGTGCGGGACCGCATCACGTCGTGCACCGACCTTGGTGTGCTGCGCGGTTGGCTACGTAGGTCGGCGACAGTTGCCAAGGTCGATGACCTCTTCGTCGATGACTAGGTGCAGTCCGGAAAGCCATGGTGGCCTTACCGAAGGTCCAGGTCAAACCCAGCGGAAAAAACTTTTGGGGAATTTGGGGAGATAGGTCGAAGTGGGGATGGTGGCTCCGACCAGAGGGTGACAGCAAGTCACACACCATCGGCGAGGAGCCCATCATGTCCGTCAATACTTACTTCTGGTTCGACAACGCGGCCGAAGAGGCAGCCAATTTGTATACCGCGGTGGTGCCCAACTCGCGGATCACCGATGTCTCCCGCAGCTCGGACGGGGCGGCATTTGTTGTCTCGCTCGACCTCGACGGCCACGCGGTCACCCTGATGAACGGCGGGCCGGGCCACACGTTCACCGACGCGGCCTCGCTGCAGGTGGTGGTCGAGACACAGGAAGAGATCGATCGGCTGTGGGACGCCCTCACCGACGGGGGTGAGCCCGGCCCGTGCGGCTGGCTCACCGACCGCTACGGCCTGTCCTGGCAGATCGTTCCCGCGGCGCTGCCCGCCCTGATGGGCAGCGCCGATCCCGCCAAGACCATCGCCGTCGGGACCGCCCTGCGCAGCATGTCGAAGCTCGACCTCGAGACGCTGCAGGATGCGCATGACAACGCCTGAGAGCGTTCAGGGTCGGATCATGCAGCAATTCGAGGCGACCATCGAGTCCGGTGCTGGTGGCGGCGCGTACGTCGCGGTACCGGGCGAGGTGGTCGCGGCGCTGGGCGGAGGCGGCCGGATTCCGGTCGCGGCGGCCTTCGACGGCGTCGAGTACCGCGGCTCCATCGCGGACATGGGCGCCGGGCCGTGCCTCGGCATGCTGAAGGCGATCCGCACCGAGTTGGGTAAGGAGCCCGGCGACCGAGTTGTGGTGACCGTGGTGCGCGACGAGGGCGAGCGAACCGTCGAGGTTCCGGACGACCTCGCCGACGCACTGCGATCCGCCGGTCTCCGCGCCGCTTTCGACAAGTTGTCCTTTTCGCGGCGGCGCGAACACGTCACCGCGGTCGTCGAGGCCAAACGCGCGGAGACGCGCACCCGGCGGATCGCGAAGGTCGTCGAGTCGCTGAGCTGATCCGCTACAGTGCGCCAGGATCGATGTCGGCGAACGTATCGACCCAACGATGCGGTGGGCGTGGCGGATTGGGCTCGCCGGGACGGGCGAGACCGATGGCATGCCAGCCTGCCGCGACGGCCGCGTCGACCTCGTCCGGGTGATCGGACAGGAAGAGGATGCGGTCGGCGGGGGCGCCGATCGCGCCCGCGATCTTCTCGTAGGACGCGGCCTCGCGTTTGCCGCCCGCGGTGGACAGGTCGAAGTGGCCGCTGATCAAGGAGGCCAGCTCGCCACCGCGGGCGAACGCGAACCAATCCTGTTGATTGCGAATAGATCCCGACGAATACACATACAGCGCGAGACCGTCGGCGTGCCAGGCGCGCAGCGCCAGCGGCACATCGTCGAAGAACTCGCCGTGCAGCGCGCCGTTGCGGAAACCTTCCGCGCAGATCAGTCCCTGGGCCGCCTTGAGCGACTCGGCCTTGACGTCGGAATCGAGCCAGCCGCGCAGGATGTCGGCAACCTCGTCGGTGTCGGCCTCGGGCCGCCCGGCCTGTTCCCGGGTGGCGGCGATGATGGGAGCCGCCGCGTCCGTGCGGTTTTCGGCCAACCACGCCGGAAGCCGTTCGCGGGTATAGCCGTACAGCTCCTCGCGCACCGAACTCGTTGGGCTGGTGGTCCCTTCGATGTCGACAACTACCGTGGTGATCATGAGTTGGTGAGCAGTTCGTCGAGGGTCGGGAACCCTTCGCTGATCCGGTCGCCGCTGAAATCGCCGACCCAGCCGTCTTCCTCCTCGAAGAAGCGGATGGCGATGAAGTCGGGCCGGCTGCCCATATCGAACCAGTGCAGGGTGCCCGCGGGCACCGAGAGCAGGTCGCCGCCCTCGCAGACGACGGCCAGCACCTCGTGCCCGAGGTGCAGGTAGAAGCAGCCGCGGCCGGCGGCGAAGTAGCGGACCTCGTCCTCGGCGTGCCGGTGCTCGTTGAGGAACTTCTCCCGCGCGCCCTTGGCGATCTGCGGCCACTCCGGGTTCGCGTCGTCCGGGTGGATGCGGGCGATATCGATGTGCTTGTAGCGCCCGGACTCGTTCAGTTCGGCGACCTGGTCGGTGTAGTGCGCGAGCAGCTCGTCGGAAGCGACCGCCGCGGCGTTGTCCACCACCGGCCAGCGACCGAAAGTGATGCCGTGCTTTGCCAATTCGGTGCCGATCACCGCGTCGTCGGTGGTCCGCACCCGCACGTCGGCCGCGTTGTCGGCGGCCATCACCTGGAGCAGGGTCATGTCAGTCCAATCTCGAGAATCTCGTCGTGCGCACCGAAGGCCTGACGCCGCCCGGTGCGGGCGACCAGCTCGCACAAGGCTTCCAGGCATTCGGCGCGATCGCGCGCCTGGGAAAGATTGTCCCCCCACGCGGTGATCCCGTGCCCGGAGATGAACAGGACCGGGGGAGCGGCGGGGTGATCGGTGAGGTAGCGCTCGATATCGGCGCCGATGCGCGGCACATCCGGCCAGTTGGGGAACACCGGGATGTCGATGGCGGCGGGATCGGTGCCACCGAGACCCTTGATCAGCTCATAGTCGGTGATGCGCAGGAACGTGACCTCGTCGGACGCGCCGGAGCGAGTCGCCAGCGCGGTGGCATACGGCGGATGGATATGCACGACGGCCTGCGCGGCCGTGGCTCGATAGGCCGCGGTGTGAATCGTGGTCTCCGCCGAGGGTTTCCGGCTGTTGCCCGCGATCGGCGTCGAATCCGCCACCTGCACGATCACCATGTCGTGTTCGGTGAGTTCACCTTTGGACAAGCCACTGCCGGTGATCACGGCCGTCTCGCCGGTCCGCACCGAGATGTTGCCTGCGGTGCCCGGCATCCATCCGCGCTGGTACAGCCCGCGCGCGATATCAGCAATTGCCTTGCCGGGCAGGAGATTCCCGCCGTCGACCGCGCGATGCACCACACCCAATTCGGTGACGACCGCCGTCACCAATTCACCTGGCGTCACATCGAACGCCGGATTGAACACCTCGGTCCCCTCGGGAGCCGTTGCGACACCACCGAATCCGATCACCTCGGCGGCCGCCCGCTCCTCCACAACGATGTCGCGCCCGGTCGCCATGTGCGGATCGCGGGTCGATTCCGGCGCCACCACGATGAACGGAATCCCGTGATGCCGAGCCGCGAGCGCGAGCGAATACGTGCCGATCTTGTTCGCCACGTCCCCGTTCGCGGTGACCCGATCCGCGCCGACCAGCACGCAGTCGACCTGCCCGGTCGCCATGGCCCAGGCGGCCGCGGAATCGATGGTCAGCCGATGCGGAATGCCCGCCTCGGCGAGCTCCCAGGTGGTGAGCCGCGCTCCCTGCAGCAGCGGCCGCGTCTCGTCGACCAGCACGTTCTCGATCGCCCCACGATCGGACAGCACCCGCAGCGTGCCGATCGCGGTGCCGAACGCGCTCGTCGCGAGCCGTCCGGTGTTGCAGTGGGTGAGCACGCGCAGCGGCCGGTCCGGGCAGAGTTGCTGCACCAGATCGGCGGCGTGCGTCGCGGCGGCCCGGTTGACCCGGCCGTCCTCGGCGAGCATGTCCAGGGTTTCGGCGAGCACGGCGTCGGCGCCCTGCGCGACCTTGGCGCGCACTCGTTGCACCGCCCACGCGAGGTTCACCGCGGTCGGCCGGGCGGCTGCGATGCGGTCGGCGTCGGCCTGCGCTCGAACCTCGTCCACCACACCGTCGACGGTGTGCGCGATGGTGGCGATGACCACGCCGAACGCTCCGGCGATGCCGATGGCGGGTGCGCCACGAATGGCCAGCACCTGAATGGCGTCGATGACCGCATCGACCGTGTCGAGCCGCAGCTCGCGGACTTCGTGCGGCAGCCCACGCTGGTCGATGGTGACCAGCGCACCGTCGTCCCAGATCAGAGAACTGTCGTCCATCAGGCGCATCCTTTATCGCGTGGAGCCGTGTTGTGCCTGGTCAACGGTATCGGACCGGGGTGGCTCGGAGAAAGTCGGCCGAACGTCCGCAGTCGATCACCGGCAGCTCGTGGCCGCGCGAGCCGGACTACTCGGCGGCGGCCTGGGCGCGCAGCTTCGCGGCCCGTTCGCGCGGGTCGTAGTTCGGCCCGACGCCCTCGATCAGCAGCAGATCGCCATCGATGTGATCGGTGCGCAGGCGGATGATCGCCTGATACGCGGGGGAGCGGTACCACGCCCGGGCCGTGTCCAGATCGGGGAATTCGATCAGCACCATGCTGCCGGGCCAGCTGCCCTCCGCGATCTCGGCCGGCGGGCCGTGGATGACGAAGTGACCGTGGAACGGATCCAACGTGTCCTGAATGCGCTCCAGGTACTCGAGGATGTCGGCGTGCGGCCTGCGGGCGCGCAGATGGGCGAAGCCATAGGCGGACATGAACTGTTCCTTTGCTCGGTAACGTCGCCGAGAAGCGACGCCGACCCGAACGTAGGCCGCACACCGGGGCGGGACAATTACCTCCGGGGTAAGCGCCGATCCGCTTATTCCGCAACGAATTCCGCTTCCCGCTCCACCGCCTCGATGGTGCCCGTCGGCACTCGGATCGGGCCGGGGGTGTAGGTGATCGCGCGCAGCGCGCCGGTGTAGCGGAAGGCGCCACGGCGCTCCCGCAGGTCCCAGGAAACCGGGCCCCTGGCGTCGACTCCGACAGAGATGCCGGTCCACGGCGACATGCCGACCAGTTGCACCTGGTCGCGAAGTTCGGCGACGCGGGTGCCGTCGACCTCGACGCTGAAATCCCAGCGCAGGCGCGGACGTACTGTCGCGGATACCGAGATCCGTCGGGTGCCCGGCGCGAGCGGACCCGTCGACACCGAGTCGTACCTGCCGTAGCTGTTCACCCCGAACGTCAGCCAGCCGTCCTCGAGGTAGAGCAGGTAGCCGCCGAGCGGATCACCGTGTGCGACAAGGACTCCCTCCTCGCCGGGCTGATAGTTGTCCAGCTCTGCGGTAATCGTGAAGTCCCGGTAGGCGATCAGGCGTTGCGAGCGGTAACGCTCCAACGTGGGAGTGCCGGGCAGCAGCCGCAGCGGCTCACTGAACCGCCGCTCCTCGGGCCGCCTGCGGGCCAGATCCTGCCGGGTGAGCAGCGGGAAAACGGTATTGGCCCAGGCGGATTCGTCCCAGGCGGCGGCCAGCTCGGCCGCCTTCTCCGGGAACTGCGCCGAAAGGTCGTGCAGCTCGGTCGGATCGGCGCGCACATCGAACAGCTGCCAGTTCGGCGCGTCGACATCGGCGCCGCGCTCATGCAGCGACAACAGCTTCCAGCCGTCGCGATAGAAGCCGCGATGTCCGGTCATCTCGGAGTACTGCTCGGTGTGCCTGGTGTGTGCCTGCGGATCGCGCAGCAACCCGGCGGCGGAGATTCCGTCGAACTCCTTGGCAGGCAAGCCGTTACGCGCACTCGGCCGCGGCAACCCGGCCAGCTCCAGCAACGTCGGCGCGAGGTCGGTGACGTAGGCGTACCCGTGCCGGATGCCGTTGTCGTCCTCGGTCCGCGCCAGCCCCTTCGGCCAGGACACGACCAACGGCACCCGCACGCCGCCGGCGAAGGTCTGTCCCTTGTAGAACCGGAACGGCGTGTTCGACGCCTGCCCCCAGCCGCGCGGGTAGTGCACGCCGAGCTGCGCGGTGCCGATCAGCTCCTCGTCGAGCGGCACGTCGCCGACCCAGTCCGGATCGTCGATATGCGCGAATTCGGCGAAGTAGGTGCGGGTTCCCTCCGGGCCGCCCTCGGCGGTGCCGCCGTTGTCGGAGGTGAACACCACGATGGTGTTGTCGAGTTCGTCGAGCTGTTCCAGGGTGTCGAGGATGCGCCCGAGGCTCTGGTCGATGCTGTCGACCATGCCCGCGTACACCTCCATGTACCTGGCGAAGCGGCGCTGCTCGTCTGCGGAGAGCGAATCCCATTCCGCCGCTTCGTAACCGGGCTCGGTGTTACGCGGCTTCTGCTCGGTGCCCTCGGGAAACAGGCCCTGCGCCAGCTGCGCGGCGAACCTGTTCTGCCGCAGCTTGTCCCAGCCCTCCGCGTAGCGGCCGCGGTACTTGGCCAGGTCGGCGGGCTTGGCCTGCAGCGGGCCGTGCATGGCGACGTGCGCGAAGTAGAGGAAGAACGGCTTGGTCGAATCGTGCGCGCGCAGATCCTTGATATAGGAGATCGCCTTGTCGGTCAGATCGTCGGTGAGGTAGTAGCCCTGCGGGTACTCCTCGACGTCGACCACGGAACTGTCCGACACCAGCTGATTCGGATAGTAGAAGGAGTTCAGGCCCTCCAGCGAGCCGTAGTAGCGGTCGAAGCCGCGCTGGGTCGGCCACGAATCCCGGTGCGCCGCAGGGTTCATCGTCGCGTCACGCACCAGATGCCACTTGCCGACCGCGTAGGTCGCGTATCCGTTGGTGCGCAGGATCTCCGGCAGCGTCAGCACGTCGTCGGCGAGTTCCAGGCGTAGGCCGGGATATCCGGGATCGGCGTTGGCGACGAAGCCGAAACCCGCACGGTGGGAGTTGATTCCGGTCAGCAGCGCGGCTCGCGATGGCGAGCACAGCGGCGTGGTGTGATAGTTCGTCAGGCGGACACCGCGCGCGGCCAGCCGATCCAGGGTCGGCGTGTCGATTTCGGAGCCGAACGGCCCGATGTCGCTGTATCCCATGTCGTCGACCAGCACCACGATAATGTTCGGCGCGTCCGCCGGTGCCGTCGGCGGAGAGGTCCACTCGGGGGTCGAATCCGCGGTGGTGCGTCCGATGGTGCCGGCAAAGGACTCATAACCGCGGGCATGGGAGGGAACAGGCATCGTGCCAGTAAACCGTGGAATATCGCCAGGTCACCAGCATTTCGCGCACAGTGCGCGGAACCGGTGGCCTGTCCGGTTGCTACCTGTTCGTCAACCACGATCTCGCGGTGGTGCATCGGGTGGCGGTACCGCGCGCCTGAGGCGCGGCGCAACGACCACAGCCGCGGCCGCCGGTTCCACTGTGAACCGGCGGCACGCGGTGCAGATCAGTTAGTTGTGGCCCATCCGGCGCTGATCGGCGTTACGCCGATCTTCGTCCGACTGGCGCTGGTTCGGCATGCGGTTGCCGTCCGAGGGGGCGCCGGGGCGGTTCATGCCCTGGTTCTGGTTTTGATCCTGGCGCTGCTGTTGCTGCTGCCGATCCATCTGCCTCGGCATTTTCTTAGGCGTTTTCTTGGACTTTTCAGCCATCTCCACTCGGTCCTTTCCGGGGATTGATATTCGCCTAACGTCACTCACGATAGCGAGCCGCGAGCAATTCCGGAAGGGAAAGTGAAAATTGCCTGTCGCATCGGCGATCCGGAGTGTTTCCCCAGGTAGAGGCGATATTGATGCGTTAAGGCTTGCGCGCTTCGATAAGAAAACGGGTCGAGTGGGCGACGAATGGACCATTTGCTTCGATCTCGTCGTGCATAGCCAGGAGCCGGTCGCGGTACCGGTCCACGGTGAAGTCTGGGACCATCCACGGCACCTTCCGCAGGAAGTACACGACCGCGCCGATATCGCCGAACTCGACGCGCAACCGTTCGTATCGGAGATCGACGATTTCGAGTCCGGCGGCGATCGCCGCGGCCCGATCGTCATCCGGATTGCGGCGCTTACGAATTTCCTCGGTTTGTGCGCCGATGAAATACTCGACGAGTTCGAAAACACTTGCATCGCCGACATGTTGCGCTAAATAGGTGCCGGATGGCCGAAGCACACGCGCGATCTCGGACCACCACACGGTGACCGGATGCCGACTGCTCACCAGATCAAAGGCATTGTCGCCGAACGGCAACGGCGGCTCATCCGGATCCGCGACCAACGCCACCCCCAGTGGATGCAGCAGCTGCGTCGCCTTGGCGATGTTCGGTGGCCACGACTCGGTCGCCACCATCAGCGGCGGCAGCTTCCCGGCCCCGGCGAGCACCTCGCCGCCACCGGTCTGAATGTCCAGTGCCGCAGCGACTTTGCCCAGTCGCTCACCCAGCACCCGCTGATACCCCCACGACGGCCGCTGCTCGCTGGCCCGCCCATCGAGCCACCCGAAATCCCAGCCGGCCACGGAGACCGCACCGGCCTCCGCCACCAGATCCTCGAAGCTGCGTCCCATGCCCCGATTGTTGCCGAGTGGTTGCCGTCGAGGCAACAGGTTTCCTACCCGGGCAGCGGCAGGAACTCGACCGTCGCGCCGTCGGTGGCGTCGGCGGGGACGATGACCAGGCCGTCCCGGTCGACGAGGCCGCCGAGGTGGGCGGTGCGGATGTTCGGGTCGCCGAGCCAGCCACCCTGCGGGGCGAAGCGGGCGGGGACGATGCGGGCGACCGGTCCCGCTATCTCGGCGGCATTGTGCAGCGGGCCGAGGAGGGGGTGGCGAGCGGCGCCGCCGGTGCGGCCCTCGACGAGGGCGGGAGCCAGCGCCAGCAAGGTGGCCACGGCGGCGAACGGATTGCCCGGCAGGCCGAGAACCGTAGTGCCCGAGGACAGTTCGGCGACAACAGTAGAGCCACCCGGCCGTAGTCGTAGTCGCCGCACCAGGACTCGTGCCTCGGTGCGGTCTACCGCGGCGCGTAGCTGATCGGCCGCGCCACTGCCCGTCGCGCCGACGATCACCAGCAGGTCGCAGTCGAGCGGTGCGGTGAGCACCTCGTCGAAGCCGTTCGGGGTGTCGCGCAGATGGACCCGGTCGGTGGTGCGAATCCCGTACCAGGACAGCAGGTCCGGCAGGATCGGTCCGATCGAGTCACGGGTCTGGCCGTTGTGCAGCGGACCCTCGCTGCGGATCTCGTCGCCGGTCATCACGATCCTGGCGCGGACCGGCCCACGCACCGCCGCGGCGGTCACCTCGACGCTCGCCGCCGCGGAGATCAACGCGGCGGTGACCGGAGTTCCCTGCGGCGCAACGAGATCGCCGGGGTGCCGGTCCTCGCCACGGCGGCGGACGTCGTCCCTGATCGGGGTGTCCGGTAGGCGATGCAGGCGGTCATCCGGTGCCACCCGGACGAATTCGTCGCGCACCACACCGGTGGTGCCGTCCGGCACGTGCGCGCCGGTGGCGATGCGCACCGCCTCGCCGGGCAGCAGCCCGACCGGGCGCTGACCGCCCGCGAACCCGATGTCGCGGCGCAACCGCCACGGCCCCTCGCCCGCCACCGCGTACCCGTCCATCGCGGAGACGTCGAAGCGGGGCAGCGGCCCGACGGCCGCCAAGGGCGCCGCGAGCGCCGCGCCGCGCACCGAGCGCAGGTCGGCTTCGTAGCTGATGAGCCGGGAGAGGTTGTCGCGCAGGATGTTCCGTGCCTCATCGAGGGAGAGCGCGGGTGTGGCGACCGCGGCGCGGGCCTGCCGCACTTCCTCGTCGGTATCGCAGTCGGCGACACCGGGCAGCGCGATGATCGCCGAATCGGCGGGAATCAGCGCCTTCATCGGCTGATTGATCAGCGAATCCAACCGGTTGAGCGCCGCCGCCAGCGCGGTCCGCCGCCACACCCCGATCAGATACTGCGGCCGTCCCGACTCGTCCGCCGCGAACACCGCGTCGGCCCCGGATTCGCAGGTATATCTGATCAACTCGGTGATCGACCGGGCGGACAGGAACGGCAGATCGGCCGCGAGCACCACCACCAGCGGCGCCGCCGAGCCGAGCGAACGCAAACCGGCGCCGATCGCCGCGACCGGCCCGGACCCGGGCGGCACCTCCCGCGTCTGCTTGATCTCCGGCGGCAGTTCGGGCCGGTGTGGCCCGACCACGACCGTGTGCGCGCACGAGGCGACGGCGGCCAAGGCGGCGTCGAGCATGGATCGACCACCGATGACGATCGCCGGTTTGTCGACACCGCCCATCCGGCTGGCCCGGCCACCCGCGAGCACGATCGCGTCGGCAGCGGTCACCGAGCGCGGCCTCGAGCTAGGTACACCATGGCGGACATGCTAATTCGTCGCCGCCGCACGGCCGGGAGGCGGCCTAGAGCAAGGACTGCCTACACGGTCGAGCAGTCGCGCACGGGCCGGAGCAGGCAGAACTCGTTGGTTTCCGGATCGGCGAGGGTGAGCCTCGGCGCGGTCGACGGGTGCACACCAGCGATCTGGGTGGCACCGGCGGCCCGCAGCCGGGCCACCTCGGCGGCCTGATCATCGAACGAGGCCAGATTCAGACGCAGCAGGTTGCGGCCGGACTTCGCCTCGGGCGTGCGCACGAACTCCAGCCACGAGCCGAGCCCGGTCGCCGACCGCAGCCCGGCGACCTGCTCGCCGCCGTGCGCGACCGGCCAGCCGGCCGCGGTGGACCAGAATTCGGCCAGTCGCAGCGGATCTCGGGTGTCCATCACGATCGCCGCGACGGCGCCGGTGTCCACATATTCCTCGCGCGGTTCGAGCACACAGAATTCGTTGCCCTCGGGATCGGCGAGCACCACCCACGGCACCGCGCCCTGCCCGATGTCGACGCGACGAGCGCCGAGCGACAGCGCGCGATCCACCTGCAGGCGCTGATGGTCGATCGAACGACTGGCCAGGTCGAGATGAATACGGTTCTTGCCGTGCTTGGCCCGGACGGCGGGCAGGAAGGCCAGCGCCAGGTCGGCACCGTCGGGGTCGGGGGCCGCCACGTCCACTTGTTCCGGGCGATCGATGGTCACGCCCCAACCGAGCAGTTCGGCCCAGAAGTCCGCGATGAACCGAGGCCGGTCCGCATCGAACACGACACACGCCAGGCGGGTGGACATGAACCAACGGTAGTCGTCGCGCCGCTCGCCGCGTGCACGTTCACGGAAACGGAAAACGCGCCGCCCGCAGGTTCACTCGTCCCTCTCGGATCGGCACACCCTCGGTCGCGAGCAGCCGCAGCTGCCGGTCCGCCAGATGCGCGGCGGGCTTGCCGCCGGCGCCGATCACCCGATGCCACGGCAGGTCGGCGGCGTCGGTGCGCATGATCCAGCCGACCGTGCGCGGTGTGGACAGTCCGGCGGCCGCGGCGATGTCGCCGTAGGTCGCCACCCGGCCGGGCGGGATCGAGGCCACCAGGGCTCGAACCCGCTCGACCTGATCGTCGGTGGTGGCCATCGCTCAGAGCACCGAGCGGATCAGCGCGGCCGTCTCAGCGGGCAGGGCCTGCGGGATCATGTGATCGCTGTCCCACTCGTGCACGGTGAGGCGGTCGCCGAGGTGCTCGGTGAGCGCGGCCAGGAACGCGGGCGTGACGAACGGCGGCTGTACCTTCAACGCTTGCACGAGCACCGTCGGCAGGTCCCGCGGTGGCAACACGAAGGGGCGGGCCAGCTGGCCCCAGTACGAGGTGATCGCGGGAAGGCTCATCCGCCAGGCGAAGCGGCCCTGCGACGTGGGCACCAGATGTTCGGTGAGCTCGGCCGCCAGAATGTCCGGCGCCACATCCGCCCAGGCGGAGGCGAGTTTGTCTTCGCGAGCCCTGGCCACGGACACGTAGTCGGGCTCGGCCAGCAGCGATTCGGCGATGCCGCCGACCAGATCCGGCTCGAGCGCGATGGCCGGATCCAACAGCACCAGCCGGCGAACCAGGTCCGGGCGGCGCTGCGCGAGATACAACGCACTCGCGCCGCCGAACGAGTGCCCCACCACAGTCACCGGGTCCGCGGTCTCCGCGACGAGCAACTCGACCAGGTCATCGACCACTGCCTCGAAGGTCCACGGCGGCAGCGCGCTCGATCGCCCGTGTCCGCGCAGGTCAGGCGCGATGATCCGGACGTCGGGGAGATGGTTGGCGGCCAGGTGTTCCCAGCGTTTGCCGTGGCCGGTCACACCGTGCAGGGCCAGCACCGCCGGTCCGGTCGCCGGGCCGAATCGATAGACATTCAGAGCAGACACCGGTCCATTCTGACCGGTGCCGCGAACACTCGTTGGGCGAGTCGCGCGAGGGGGCCGTCGGCGTGTCGGTCGTGTCTGTTGCAATAGCCCGCGTGGTGCGATCGGATAGCGCGGTGCGACTTGTTCGCCGGAACGTGGCGGCACCCAGGCCGCGCGCCTGGGGCGCCGACGTTCGCGCGCTGTTGGACGCCGCGGCCGCGGCCGGGCCGACGCGCCCGGGGTGGCGGCCCTGGCAGGTGCTCGGCGGACCGGGCACGGGCAAAACAGCGCTGCTCGTCGATCTCGCGGCCGAACGCATCGCGGCCGGGGACGATCCCGAATCCGTGCTGGTCCTTGCCCATTCGAAGCAGGCGGCGAGCGCGGCCCGCGACGCCATCACCGCCCGGTTGAGTTCACCCACCCCCTCGGCTTCGTCTTCGGCCGGCCCCCATCCCGGTCCCGACGCCGAGGGCGGGGTACCCGGCGCGACCAGGGAGCCGCTGGCCCGCACCCTGCACTCCTATGCTTTCTCGGTCCTGCGCAGGCACGCGACCGCGCACGGCAACCCGCCACCGCGTTTGCTGACCGGTGCCGAACAGGATGCGGTGCTGCGCGAAATGCTGCGCGGTGACCTGATCGACATCGCTGAAGGGGCGCACGGGCTGTGGCCGGAACGCCTGCAACCCGCGCTGGCGCTCGGCGGGTTCGCGGAACAGTTGCGTGACCTGATGCTGCGCGCCACCGAACGCGGGCTCGGGCCGGAGGATCTGGTGCGCCTCGGCCGCGAGCACGGTAAACCGGAGTGGGTGGCGGCGGGCAAGTTCGCGGTGCGCTACGAACAGACGATGCTGTTGCGCTGGTCGGTGGGCGTCGAGGCGCCGGAGGCGACCGCGCCCGCGCTGGATGCCGCCGAGCTGATCGGCGCCGCGCTGGACGCGCTGGCCGGTGACGCCGAACTGCTTGCCGCCGAACGGGCGCGGATCCGGTACCTGCTGGTCGACGACGCGCAACATCTCGATCCACAGGCCGCGATCCTGGTCAGGGCGATCGGGCACAGCGCGCACACCACCGTCGTCGCGGGCGACCCTGATCAGGGCATCTTCGCCTTCCGCGGCGCGGACACGCGGTTCGTCGCCGATCTGGCCGCACCGGACGGACAGCGCATCATCCTGCGGGACAACCATCGGGCCGGTGGACCGGTGCAGCTGGCGGTCGCCAGGATCGCGGCCAAGTTGCCCGGCAGTGCGCCGCAACGCTTTTCGCTGCCGAAGCGGGCCGAGCAACCGGCCGACGACGGCACCGAGGTACGGGTGCGGGTGCTGGCCACCCCGGCGAAAGAAGCCGCGCTCATCGCCGATCACCTGCGGCGGGCGCACCTGACCGGCGGGGTGCCGTGGTCGCGGATGGCGGTGATCGTCCGGTCGGTGCCGCTGTCGTTGCCGCCGCTACGCCGCGCGCTGCTCGCGGCGGGGGTGCCGGTGCAGCAGCCCGCGCTGGATACGCCGCTGGCCCGGCGGCGCGGTGCGGCCTGGATGCTGCTGTCGTTGCGCGCGGTGCTCGCGGGGGAGAAGGGCTCGGCGTTCGAGCCGGAGGACGCGTTGGATCTGCTCGCGGGTCCGCTCGGCGGTGCCGATCAGATCACGCTGCGGCGGTTGCGGCGTGGTGTGCGCCGCAGCGTGCTGGAGTCCGAGCGAAACCGGGCAAAGTCCGGGCGGGCAGCCCCGGAGAGTGAATATTCCGAGCGGAGTGCCGAACGGACAATCGAAAGCTCGGAGCGGAATGCTGGGCTGCCGGAACCGAGTCCGGGCAGTCTCGAGCGGGATGCCGACGACGCCGATTGGTATGGCGTAGAGCCTGAATGGACTCCGGAAGACTCCGAATGGCGGGGCAGCGAGGCCGAACAAGGTAGTGCAGCCAGCGAGGCCGAACAGCGCGATGAGGCTGCCGACCAGCCCATCAGCCCTGCCGATGCAAACGCCGAAGGGGCTGTCGGTGTGGCCGACGCTGGTGCTGAGAGCCGCCAATCGGGTGCGGATGACTCCGGCAGGCCCGACGAGAGTGGCGAGGCTGTCGAGCTGCGACACGGCATCGATCAATCCTCCGCAGAAGTGTTGCGGGATCTGCTGATCGGGGTCGGGGACTCGCGAATCCTGGATCGGCTGACCGATGTCGAGGCGGCGCCGCTGCGGCGGGTGCTCGACGCGTTGGAACGGGCCCGCAAGGCGCGTCGTCGCGGGGCGGGTCTCGAGGACGTGCTGTGGGCACTGTGGACCGCCTCGCGACTGGAACGCCGCTGGGTCGGGCAGTCCGAACGCGGCGGCGCCGTCGGCATGCAGGCCGACCGTGATCTCGATGCCGCCGTCGGGTTGTTCGACGCCGCCGCTGGCTACGTGGACCGGCTGCCCCGCGCGAGCATCGAAGGGTTCGTGGAATACCTGCTGCAGCAGGAGATTCCGAACGGCTCGCTGCCGCGCACCGCGCCGAAGGAGGCCGTCGCCCTGCTCAGCGCGCACGCCGCCGCGGGCCGGGAGTGGGACGTGGTCGCGGTTGCCGCTGTGCAGGAAGGGATTTGGCCGAACCCGCGGTCGCGCGGCACGCTGCTGAACACCGAGGACCTGGTCGATCTGACCGCCGGTGTCATCGATGGTGGTGAACAGGTGAGCCGCGCGGCGCCGATCCTCGCCGAGGAACGCAGGCTGCTGCTGGTCGCGTGCAGCAGGGCGCGGCGTTCGTTGCTGGTCACCGCGGTGGAATCGGTGTCGGGCGAACGGGATCTGGTTCCGTCGCGGTTCCTTGCCGAATTGCTCGGGCACGACGAGGACGGCGAACCCGGAGCGCTGCCGATCGCCGACCCCGGTCGCGCCCTGGTGATGCATTCGCTGGTGGCCGAATTGCGTGGCGCTGTCTGCGATCCCGAGTCTGACCCGGACCGCAGGCAGCGCGCCGCGCACCAGTTGGCTCGTCTGGCGAGTGCGGGCGTGCCGGGCACCCATCCCGATGATTGGTATGGCACAGCCGAATTGAGCTCGCAGCGGACGCTGTGGGAGGAGGACGACAGCGCGGTGGGCCTGTCGCCGTCCACCGTGGAGCTGCTGCGCACCTGCCCGCTGCGCTGGGCGCTGGAACGGCACGGCGGCACCGACGGCGACAACCCGCACGCCGTCAAGGGCAACCTGGTGCACACGCTGGTGCAGGCGCTGGCCGGGCAGGTGCCCGAGGCGCAGGTGCGGGCCGCGCTCGACAAGGCCTGGCAGTCGGTCGATCCCGGCTCCGGCTGGCATTCCCGGCAGGAGCTGCGCCGCACCGAGACCATGCTGGAAACCTTCATGGCCTGGGTGCGCAACACCCGCGGCGAACTCACCCAGGCCGGGGTCGAGGTGCCGGTCGACTGCGTGCTACCGCCGCGCACGGAAGACGAACGGCCCGTGCGGATTCGCGGCCGGGTGGACCGGCTGGAGCGGGATGCGCTCGGCCGCTTCGTGATCGTCGATGTGAAGACCGGAAAGTCGCCGGTCACCAAGCAGGCGGCGGTCGATCACGCGCAGCTGGCGACATATCAGGTGGCGGCGGCGATGGGCGCGCTCGACGCGGCCACCGAGGAAGCGCGTGCCGAGGCGGGTGAATCGGCTGCGGGCGAACAGGCTTCAGCCGCAGCCGAATCCGGCACGCTGGGTGAGCCCGGCGGCGCTCGGCTGGTGTACGTCGCCAAGCCGAGCAGCAAGGAGGGCGCCACCCAGCGCATGCAACCGCCGCTCGACCCCGAAGCCCTCGACAAGTGGCGCGACACCATCCACGACGCCGCCGCGGCCACCCAGGGGCCGAGCTACCTGGCCATGCGCAATGACGGCTGCCGCCACTGCCCGGTCGCGGGCAGCTGCCCGGTCCAGGACACCGGCAGGCAGGTGACCGACGAGTGAGGGAAAAGCGCTTCCGCGTCCCGCTGCCGATCTGTGGCGCCGAATGTCTGTGCTGCACGGTCATACCGGAGCGAGCGATCGATGCCGCTGCACACGCGAGTATCGGACGTCGCGGTGCGGTTCAGCGCGTCCGTCGTGCGCGGCCCCGCGGCCCGGTGCCCCCGGGATCGCCGGCGTGCGACGCCGATGAGGCGCAGCCGTGACCGGCGGACGGGTCACGCCGCATCAACTGGCCGACGCGCTCGGCCTGCCGCCACCCACCGACGAACAGGCGGCGGTGATCGCCGCACCACCCGGCCCGACGCTGGTCGTCGCGGGCGCGGGGGCGGGTAAAACCGAGACGATGGCCGCCCGCGTGGTGTGGATGGTGGCCAATCGCCTGGTGCTGCCCGACGAGGTGCTCGGCCTGACCTTCACCCGAAAAGCCGCGCAGCAGTTGACCGCTCGCATCCGGACCCGGCTGGCCCGGTTGGCGGGCGCGCCGCTGCTGCGCGAGCTCGACCCGTCGGGTCAGCTGCGGGCGCAGCTGTCCGGCGCCGAGCCCGAGATCAGCACCTACCACTCGTACGCGGGCAGGCTGCTCACCGAACACGGCCTGCTGCTGCCGGTGGAACCCTCGGCGACGCTGCTCACCCAGACCCAGCTCTGGCAGCTCGCACACCAGGTGGTGCGCACCTGGGACGGCGACCTGGACACCGACCGCACCCCGGTCTCGGTCACCGAGGCGATCCTCGCCTTGTCCGGACAACTCGCCGAGCATCTGGTCGAGCCGGAACAGCTGGCCGAGGCGCACACCGACCTGGAAAAGCTGGTGCACACCCTGCCGCCCGGCCCACGCCAGCGCGGTGGACCGAGCCAAGCCCTGCTCGGCATCCTCCAGGTCCAGCGCGAACGCATCGCCCTGCTGCCGCTGGTCCAGCAACTGGCCGACGCGTTACGTCGCCGTGGGGCCTTGGATTTCGGCGCGCAGATGTCCCTGGCGGCCCGCCTCGCCGCCGAGCACCCCGAGGTCGCCGCCGCCGAACGTACCCGCTTCCGGCTGGTCCTGCTCGACGAGTACCAGGACACCGGGCACGCCCAACGAGTCCTGCTGGCCGCACTTTTCGGTGGTGCACTCGAGGACGATGCGACGCCTGCCGAATCTGCGCCGGCTGACGCGCAGGGCGGGTCGCGTGTGCAGGAGCCGCGATACGTCAACCGGCCGATGAACGAGGAGTCGGAGCGACAACGACAGCGCAGCGCCGCCAAGCCCGCGAATGCCGTTGCAGAGGAAGCTGCCTTGCGCCGCCAACAGCGGCTGGCCGTCACGGCGGTCGGCGATCCGATGCAATCGATCTATGGCTGGCGCGGTGCGTCCGCCGCGAACCTGCCGCGCTTCGCCACCGACTTCCCCATGGCGCCCGGCGTTCCCGCGCCGACGCTGCCGCTGCTGACCAGCTGGCGCAATCCACCCGAGGCGTTGGCGTTGGCGAACCTGGTCGCGGACCCGTTGCGCCGCAAGGCTATCGAGGGTGGCGGCGTGACGGTCGACGCCTTGCGTGCGAAACCTGATGCGGGGCAGGGCGTGGTGGCCCTCGCGCTGACCGACACCGTTGCCGAGGAACGCGATTGGATCGCCGAGCGGATCGCCGAGGAGTGGGCGGTCCGTCGGGCCGCAGGGGAGCCACCGCCCACCTCCGCGGTGCTGGTGCGGCGCAACGCCGATGCATCACCGCTCGCGGAAGCCCTACGCGCGCAAGGGCTACCGGTGGAGATCGTCGGGCTCGGCGGTCTGCTCGCCACCCCCGAGGTCGCCGATATCGTCGCCACGCTGCGGCTGATCGCCGAACCCGGCTCCGGCAGTGCGGCGATGCGCGTACTCACCGGCGCGCGCTGGCGCATCGGCGTCGCCGACATCGCGGCGCTGGCCCGCCGCGCGCGCACTCTGTCGATCAGCCGCTTCTCCAGCGGTGACGCGCCGGAGATCACCGACGGGAGCACACTGGCCGCGGCATTGCGCGAGGTGGCGCCGGAACCCGCCGAACAGGCGGGCCTGGCCGACGCGATCGCCGATCCCGGTCCGCGCGAACAATATTCGGAGTCCGGTTTCGTGCGCATCGAGGCCTTGAGCAGGGAGCTCGCCGCACTACGCGAACGCAGCGGCCAATTGCTGACCGAGCTCGTCGCCGATGTGGAGCGCACCATCGGCGTCGGCGTGGAGACGCAGGCCCGTCGGGCCATGTCGGGCACAGGCGCCGGGCGTGAGCACCTGGACGCCTTCGCCGAGGTGGTCGCCGGGTACGCCGCCGACTCCGGTGCGGCGCTGAGCGGGCTGCTGTCCTTCCTCGCCGCCGCCGAATCGGTCGAAAACGGCTTGGAGCCAGGCGAAGTCGAGGTCGCCAAGGATCGGGTGCAGGTGCTGACCGTGCATGCGGCGAAGGGTCTCGAGTGGGAGATCGTGTCGGTACCGCACGTGGTACGTGGCGTGTTCCCGTCCGGAACGGCGTCGGGTACCTGGCTCGGCGCCCTCGCCGAACTCCCGACCAAACTGCGTGGCGACCGGCAACAGGACGACGCGGCCGAGGGCGTGCCCGTTCTCGACCTGGCCGACCTGTACGACCGCGCCGACCTCGAACGCGCCATCAAATCACACAAGGAAGCACTGGAACGCCGTCGCATCGACGAAGAGCGCCGCCTCTTCTACGTCGCACTCACCAGAACCGAACGCGTGCTGCTCGTTTCGTCGCATCACTGGGCCGAAACCGGAACCTCGCCCAAGGGCCCGTCCGACTTCCTGCTCGAATTGAAGCACGCCAGCGAATCCGCCGACAGCCCCGCCAACGGCGTCGTCGACATTGCCCGCTGGGACGACCCACCGGAGCACGACGCGGTGAATCCGTTCACCGACAACCCCGCCACCGCCGAATGGCCACGCGACCCGCTCGGCAACCGCCGCGACCCCATCGAACAGGGCGCCGCCCTGGTCCGCGCCGCCCTGGCCGAACTCCGCAGCAAGCCTGCCCCACCTCGCGACACCCCCAAAACAACCGACGTGGGCTCGGCGCTCGAACCAGATCAGGCTCCCGAGGGCCTCTTCGACGAAACCACCTTAGCCACCGACGAATTCAGCGAGCCCTACGCTCTCGAGCCGCCGGACGACATCGATGCCTTCCCGCCGGATCCCATGGACGCACCGGTCCACGCCCCCGACGAGCCTGCGCACCTCACCGATATCCCACCCGACCCCATGCAC
Source organism: Nocardia sp. NPDC046473 (assembly GCF_040645995.1). NCBI lineage: Bacteria > Bacillati > Actinomycetota > Actinomycetes > Mycobacteriales > Nocardiaceae > Nocardia > Nocardia sp. NPDC046473. Next base: position 219,785 of record NZ_JBEYZJ010000003.1, on the reverse strand, counting down.
GATCACCTCTCCGACGAGGACATCGCCTTCGCCGCAGCGGAATTCATCGACGACTACCCCCTCGGTCCGACGCCGGACCCCGACGACCCCGATGGCTGGGCCGCCGACGTCGACGCCCTACTGGCCGAATTCGAATCCGAGCAGGCCGCCGCCGAGGAGGTCGAACTCCCCGGCCAGATCGCCGCGACCGCCCTGGTGGAGATGCGCGCCGACCCGACGAAACTTGCTGCGCGCCTGCGCCGCCCGCTCCCGTTCCCGCCCAGCCCGCTGGCCCGCCGCGGCACCGCGTTCCACGCCTGGGTGCAGCGCTGGTTCGGTTCGACCCGCCTACTCGGCCTCGACGAACTCCCCGGCGCGGCCGACAGCGCGGCCGCAGACGCGGGCGTGGACGACGAGCTGACCGCGATGCAGGACGCGTTCCTGAATTCGTCGTGGGCCAACCGCAGTCCGATCGACGTGGAGGTCCCGTTCGAAACGTCGTTGGCGGGCACCGTGATTCGCGGCCGGATGGACGCGGTGTTCGCCGAACCCGGCGGCGGCTGGATCGTGGTCGACTGGAAGACCGGCGCCGAGCCGACCCCCGCCGAGGAGCCCGCGGTCGCCATGCAGCTCGCCGTCTATCGGCTGGCCTGGGCCAGGCTGATGGCGGCCAGGACGGGCCGACCCGAGCAGGAGATGCTCGAACGCATCAGTGCCGCTTTCCATTACGTGCGCACCGGCCGCACCATCGCCCCGGCCGAGCTGGCCGGGGCCGCCGAATTGGCCGAGCTGATCAGGAATTCCGCGCCGACCGGCTCACCTTCAACGCCTGGGTGATCAGCGGGATCTGCAGCGGCAGCCGCAGCACCGTGCCGATCTTGAACAGCTGCGACGCCTTCTTGTTGCCGAGCGCGTCGGCGGCCATCTGCACGTTCGCCGGCAGGACCGCGAGGAACAGCAGCGCGGCCAGTCGCCCACCGAGGCTGCGGGTCCGCGGGATCACCAGGGCGGTGGCGACGCCGAGCTCGGCAACGCCCGAGGCGTAGGTGTAGTTCCGGGGCTCGCCGGGCAGCGCCTTGGGCACGATGGCGTCGAAGGGCTTCGGCATGACGAAATGCAGCACCCCCATGGGGAACAGCAAGGCGGCGAGGGCCAGGGCCGGCCGTCGACCGGAGTTGCGGACGGGGGTGTGCGCGTTATCTGCCATGAGGGCACCTTTACATCTATTAGGTGTTCGCGTCGAGACCGGGTGGTATCGCGGGCAGCAGGTAGGCTCCCGTGCTGTGCTGGCGGGACAAACAATGCCGGAGACATCCGACACGAGGACTATCAGGACGGGTGCGTCCGGTGTTCGGTGATCGAGCGCGCACGCTCGGGCTGTCGAATCGCCCGCATTTCGCCCTGGTCGGCGTGCTGCGCATCCCGGAAGTCCAGACCAGCCCGTGGATTTCACTGTCGCGCCGGGTGTTGTTCGCGGTCGGGTTGTTGTTCGCCGCGGCCCTGGTGGTCTACGTCGGCCGCGACGGTTACCACGACAACGCCGGCGATCCGCTCGGCTTCCTGGACGCGCTCTATTACGCGACGGTGTCGCTGTCCACCACCGGTTACGGCGATATCGCCCCGGTGACGGCCGAGGCGCGGCTGGTCAACATCGTGATCATCACCCCGCTGCGCATCCTCTTCCTCATTGTTCTCGTCGGAACCACCCTCGGCGTGCTGACGGAACGGTCCCGGCAGGCTTTCAAGATTCAGCGATGGAGGCACAGCGTGCGCAATCACACCGTGGTCGTCGGATACGGCACGAAGGGCCGGACCGCGATCGATGCCATGCTTGGCGACAACGTGCAGCCCGCCGACATCGTGGTGGTCGACACCGATGTCGTCGCACTGGACGCGGCTGCCAACGCGGGCCTGGTGACGGTGCACGGTTCGGCGACCCAGTCCGACGTGCAGCGGCTGGCCGGTGTGCAGAACGCGTCCTCGGTGGTGGTCGCCACCAACCGGGACGACACCGCGGTGCTGGTCACCCTCACCGCCCGCGAGCTCACCAAGAGCGCCAAGATCGTGGTCTCGATCCGCGAGGCGGAGAACACCCACCTGGTCCGCCAGTCCGGCGCCGACTCGGTGGTGGTGTCCTCGGAGACGGCGGGCCGGTTGCTCGGCATCGCGACGACCACGCCCTCGGTGGTCGAGATGATGGAGGACCTGCTCACCCCGGAGGAGGGGTTCGCGATCGCCGAGCGCGAGGTGGAGTCCGCGGAAGTCGGTGGCTCGCCACGGCATCTGGGCGACATCGTGCTCGGCGTGGTGCGCGGCGGCGTGCTGGCCAGGGTCGGCGAGCCGGAGGTCGACTCGCTCGAGGCGGGCGACAAGCTGCTCTACATCCGCCGCGCGGCCAAGTAAGGCCGCGCGAGGGGCGCTGTCGGCCCGGCGCGATAGTCTCGGTGGGTGCCGGTCTTTCAGCTCAATGGTGTTCCCAAGCTGTCCCGTTCTGTGCTCGATCGCGCCGAGGAGACGCGGGCCGACGCGCAGGCTCTCCAGGAGGGTTGGCGCGACGCCAAGCTGCTCCGGGTGAACGCCCGCGGCCAGGTCAGATACGAAGATGGCGCGCTCGTGCTGGACAAGGCGATCGACCTGTCGCCCGAGCCGAGCCTCGAGGCGGTGTTCCTCGGCATCGACGGCGGCGCGCACCTGTGGGCCGTGCGCGATCGTGAGCTGCAAGGCTCGCTGACCGATCTGCGCGGCATGTCGAACACGGTCGACGATCTCACCGCAGGCGTGCTCTCCGCCGCGGTGGCGCTGCTGAACTGGCACGACAAGGCGGGATTCAACAGCGCCGACGGCACGGCAACCACGCCGAGCAAGGCCGGTTGGTCGCGGGTGACCGAGGGCGGTTACGAGGAGTTCCCGCGGATCGATCCCGCGGTCATCTGCCTGATCCACGACGGCGGCGACCGGGTGTTGCTCGCGCGCCAGCACAGCTGGCCGGAGACGCTGTTCTCGCTGCTCGCCGGGTTCGTCGAGGCGGGCGAGTCGCTGGAGCGCTGCGTTGAGCGGGAGATCAAGGAGGAGGTCGGCGTCGATGTCCGCGACATCAACTACCTGGGCAGCCAGCCGTGGCCGTTCCCGCGATCGCTGATGCTCGGATTCGCCGCGGTCGGTGATCCGGCCCAGCCGCTGGTCTTCTCCGACGGTGAGATCGCCGAGGCGCACTGGTTCACCCGCGCGGAGGTGCGCGAGGCGTTGAACGCGGGCGACTGGTCGGCGCAGGGAACGGGCGCGCGGCTGTTGTTGCCGGGGTCGATCTCCATCGCCCGCACCATCATGGAGTCCTGGGCCGAGCTCGACTGAGCACAAGGGAAATCAGCGCGGGCCGAGCTGGCCCGCGCGTATTTCAGAACTGCGTAGTGATCAGGCCAGTGCGGCGAGCGCCTGCTTGACGGCCACCAGCGTCGGGTTGGTCGCGGTGGACCCATCGGCGAACTTCACGGTCGGCACCACATGGTTGCCGCCGTTGACGCTGCCGACGAACTCGGCCGATGCCGGATCGTCTTCGATGTCGATCTCGATATAGGTGATACCGGACTCGTCCAGCTGCTTCTTCAGCCTGCGGCAGTAGCCGCACCACGTGGTCGAGTACATCGTCAGGTCGGGCGTTGCTTCAGTCACGGAGTGTGCAACGTCGATCAGGTCGCGGGTGTTCCAGTCAAGTCTTTTTCCGTTGCCGCTTGCGCTGCTTTTAGTAAGCGCGCATACTAATCGCATGACGATCATTGCCACCACGCAAGCCAGCTCGACCGCACCGGCCGCCGCCTTCTTCGCCAAATGGGCGGATATGGCCACTTGGCCGGAATGGAACAACGACACCGAATGGGTTCGCCTCGACGGCCCGTTCGTCCAGGGCGCGACCGGGACGCTGAAGCCGAAGGGGGGACCGAAGGTGCCGTTCGTCGTCGAGCGGCTCAGCGACACCGAATTCGTCGACGTCTCCAAGCTCATCGGCGCCCGGCTGACCTTCGACCACCAGATCACGGTGGCCGACGGCCGCACCACGATCAGCGTCACCGTCTCGATCGACGGCCCGCTGCGCTGGCTGTGGACCAAGGTGATGGGCGGCGACCTGGCCAAGTCCGTCCGGCCTGACCTCGACGCGCTCATTGCCGTAACCGAGGGGGTGCGGGCATGACCAGGTATTGGTTGGGCGTCGTGTCCAAGGAGCATGTGCTGCGCGGCGTCGAACTCGGCTTCGCGCAGGCCAATCACGGCAAGCGCACGCCCGTCGAACGCATGCGGCCCGGCGACACGCTCATCTACTACTCGCCGCGCGAAGGTATCCGTTCCGGCGCGCAGATCCGCGCGTTCACCGCGATCGGCACCATCGACGACCGCCCCGCCTGGCAGGCCGACCCAGTCGATCTGCCGGACGGGAGTTGCTTCGAGCCGTGGCGCCGGTCGGTCAGCTACCGGACCGACGCGAAGGAGACGGCGATCGACGAACTGCGTGACGAGCTCGATCTGACCAGCTCACCGAACTGGGGAATGGTTTTGCGGCGCGGCCTGATAGAACTCACCGCACACGATCATGCGGTGATCGCGAAGGCGATGACCGGCGAGTGAGGGAGGCCGATGAGCAATGAGGGGCTACGCACCGAGTTCGAGCAGGCCGACGAGAGTCCCGGCTTGTTGCTCTGGCAGGTGACCAACCGGTGGCAGGCGGCACAGCGCGCGGCGCTTGCGCCGTTCGATCTCACCCACGTGCAATTCGTGCTGCTCGCCTCGCTCACCTACCTCGCGGCGGCCGGCGATCCGGTGATGCAGCGCGACCTCGCCGCGCACGCCGCCACCGACCCGATGATGACCTCCCAGGTGTTGCGCGCGCTCGAGCAGAAGGAGCTGGTCGAGCGCCGCGATCACCCGAGCGATCGCCGGGCGAAATCGTTGGTGCCCACCGAAGCCGGTGCGGCGCTGGCGAATCGGGCGGTGGTCGCGGTCGAGGCCTGCGATCGCGAGTTCTTCGGCCCGCTCGGCGCGCGGACCGGCCAATTCGCCACCGACCTGCGCAGCCTGCGGCGACTATAGAACCTCGTCGATCCCGAGGCCGTGGTCCCGCCGTCGCCACCGCTTCCAGGTCGGCAGATCGGACCCGGCGCCCCACTGGCCCGCGGCGTGCGTCTGGCACAGCAGGGCCCAGATGTACAGGGCCACAACGCCATACACGAGCCCCAGGGCCCCGATGTGCGGACCGACGGCGCCGAGCAGCACCGCGAGCACCGCACACGGCAACGGCCAGGACAGCACCCAGCGCCACCCCGCTTCGCTGCGTGCGCCACCGATTCCGGTGATCACGAAATATGCTGCGGCACCGCCACCGAGGGACCAGCCGATGCCGGTGGACACGTGCCCCTCCGCATGTTCGACGGCCAGGCCGAGACCAGCCGTGATGGTGGCGATCGCGGCGGTGATCCAGCAGTGCATCGCCATCACGTATGGCCGCGGTATCGAGCCGTCCGGACCGTCACCGTTCATCAGTCGCGGCACGAAGCCGTACATCAGGGTCAGCGCCCACAGGCTCGCCAGCACCACGAACGCGCCGAAGCCGAGGGCGAGCACCTTCGGGTGCCACACCACACCGCCGACCGCGGTGATCACCGCGATGACGCCCTCGCCGAGCACGATGATCACGTACAGCCCGAGCCGCTCGCCGAGATGCACCGAATCGGCGTGCAACGCCTTGACTTTCGGTGGCTCGATGTCCTTGAACCGGCGCGAGTCGCGGATCCGGCGGTCGATCGCCTCCTGTGCGCCCACCATCATCTTGTCGCCGCTCACCGCGAACATCAGCCACAGATCGATGACCAGGCCGAGCGCCCACAGATAGTACTTCCAGGGTTCGGGCACCCAGAGCGAGGCGATCCACGGCAGCACGCCGACCGACAGCTGGGCGATCGGCCAATCGACCACCAGCCTGCCGCGGCCCCAGACCTGCGCGGCGACGAGGCGCACGAGCACGTAGACCGCGGCGAACGTGGTCGCGTGCCGGTCCGGGATCCCGGCCACCGCCGCGGCCATCACGCCGAGGCCGAGCATCGCCCCGAGCATCAGATAGATCCTGGTGTGGTCACGGGCGATGTTGCCGTACAGCATTATGCACGCCCATACCGTCCAAAAGGCCAGGTAGAGCAGGATATACAGGGCGAAGTCACCGAGCGAGGGGCCGCGGTGCAGCAGGTGGGTGAGCTGGCCGATGCCGGCCACCGCGACGAGGTCGAAGAACAACTCCATCCAGGTCGCGTGCCGGTCGGCGGGTCGAGCGTCGGTCGACGGCGTGTCGTGTGCCACGAGGGGACAGTATTGCGCGCGCGGCGAGAGTTGTCGGCGGGCACTGTCATGATGGGTGCCGTGTCGCCAACCAGTACACACCAACCGACCGGCTCCGAGCTGGATTCGCTCGACCCCGAACAGGCCGCCGCCGTGCGCGCGCCACGGGGTCCGGTGTGTGTACTCGCGGGGGCGGGCACCGGCAAGACCAGGACTATTACCCATCGGATCGCGCATCTGGTGTCCACGGGACACGTGAAGGCCGACCAGGTGCTCGCGGTCACCTTCACCGCGCGGGCGGCGGGGGAGCTGCGTAGCCGGCTGCGCGCGCTCGGCCTCGGCGGCGACGCGAACCAGGTGCAGGCGCGCACCTTCCACGCGGCCGCGCTGCGGCAGCTCAAATACTTCTGGCCGCAGATCGTCGGCGATGTGCCGTGGCGGCTGATCGACGGCAAGTTCCCGATCGTCGCGCAGGCGGCGAACCGGGCCGGGCTCTCCTCGGCCACCGACAGCGTGCGCGACCTGCTCAGCGAGATCGAGTGGGCAAAGGCCTCGCTCATCGCGCCGGAGGACTATCCGGCGGCGGTGGCCAAGCAGCGTCGTGAGACGCCGTACGACGCGCTGCGGGTGGCCGAGGTGTACGCGGGGTACGAGAAGCTCAAGGCCACGCCGGACGGACTGCTGCTCGACTTCGACGATCTGCTGCTGCACACCGCGGCGGCGCTGGAGGACTATCCGGCGGTGGCCGACGAATTCCGCGGCCGCTACCGCAGCTTCGTGGTGGACGAGTACCAGGACGTCACCCCGCTGCAGCAGCGGGTGCTCGACGCCTGGCTCGGCGAACGCGACGATCTGACCGTGGTCGGCGACGCCAACCAGACGATCTACTCCTTCACCGGGGCCACCCCGGGCTATCTGCTCGACTTCTCTCGCCGCTTCCCCGACGCCACCGTGGTCCGGCTGGAACGGGACTATCGCTCGACCCCGCAGGTGGTTTCGCTGGCCAACCGGGTGATCGGCGTCGCGCGCGGCCGCATCGCGGGCACCAGGCTGCAGCTCATCGGCCAGAGGCCCGACGGGCCCGAGCCGGTCTTCGCCGAATACGACGACGGCCCCGCCGAGGCCGCCGCGGTGGCCAAGTCGATCAAACGGCTGATCGACGCGGGCACACCCGCCGCCGAGATCGCCGTGCTCTACCGGATCAACGCCCAGTCCGAGAGTTACGAGCAGGCGCTCACCGAGCGCGGCATCGCCTACCAGGTGCGCGGCGGTGAGGGATTCTTTCAGCGAGCCGAGGTGCGGCAGGCCATATCGGTCTTGCGTCAGGCCGCCTCGCGCGACGACCTGCCCGACGAGGCACGCAGCGGTGCCGCACTGGTCACCCTGGTCCGCGCGGTGCTGGCGCCGGTCGGCTTGACCACCGAGGAACCCGTCGGTGCGCAGGCACGGGAGAAGTGGTCCTCGCTCGTCGCGCTGGTCAACCTGACCGAGGAACTGGTCACCCACGACGACAAGCTCGACCTGCCTGGCCTGCTGCGCGAACTGGCAGCCCGCACCGAGGCCAGGCATCCACCGACCGTGCAGGGCGTCACGCTCGCCTCGCTGCACGCCGCCAAGGGGCTGGAGTGGGACGCGGTCTTCCTGGTCGGGCTGGCCGACGGCACGCTGCCGATCGCGCACGTGCTCGCCGACGACGGCTCGGTCGGCGACGAGGCGAAACTCGAGGAGGAGCGCAGGCTGCTCTACGTCGGCGTCACCAGGGCGCGCGAACATCTGCAGCTGTCCTGGGCGCTGGCCCGCGGCGAGGGCAGGCGACGCACCCGCCGCCGGTCCCGGTTCCTCAACGGCCTCGTCCCCGATGATTCGCCCGCGTCCAGGATCGCGACGCCGGTAGTCGAGGCGAAAGGCATGCGTCCCACCTGCCGAGTGTGTGCGAAACCACTGATCGGCACCTATGCGACTATGCTTGGCCGCTGTCGTCGTTGCCCGGCAGATCTCGATGCCGAACTTCTGGTGGCACTGCAGCAGTGGCGCGCGGAGAAGGCACAGGCGTTGCAGGTGCGCGAATTCGTGGTGTTCACCGACACCACGTTGACCGCGATCGCCGAACAACTCCCAGGTGACGACGCCGCGCTGGCCGCGATCGCGGGCATCGGCGCGAAGAAGCTCGAACAGTACGGCGCCGACGTCCTCGCGATCATTGCCTCGCGGCTGCGCGCAAGACCCCAAAACCGCAGGTAGAAAATAGGTTGTACCACCCGGCGAACTTGCCTATGGTGGGTTTTACGCACCGGGAGGTTATCCCGGCGCGCTGAGTTCAAACAGACACAACGAGTTAGGAGGGAGGCAGACGTGAACATCAATTTCTTCAATGCGATCGACGTTGCGGTGAATTCACCCATGTCGGCCTCCCGGGGGATCCTCGCCTTGCAGGGGATCGGTCTGTCCGAAATCGGAGTCTTCGGCACGCAGGCGCAACTCGAGCGCACGCATGCCCAGATGTGCATTTTGGACAAGCCCAGTGCGGGTGGCTGGCACCCGTCTGTCGTCGAAACGGCAGACGTCAACGTCGCCGCAGCAGCCGGTTATGAGCCGGCGGCGCTGCAGGCAACACGCCTTCGTCCCGCACACCAAGCGATCGTGATCAGGACTCGACAGAGATGTCGAATACCTAGGTAGGGAACTTCCCTCCCAGACCTCCTGGCCACGGATCGCACACCGCGAAACCGTGGCCATTCTTTTCGGCCCTTCAGCCAGTCGGCCCCGGTTTCGCGGACAACACAACGAACCGCTGCAACGAGCTGAAGGAGAACGACGTGTTCACCGCCCAGGATTGGCCATCGGCCACTACTGACGTGACATGCGGAACCGTGGCGCCGACCACTCGGACCCGGGAGGGCAACAAGTCCGTGCCTTGTCGAGCCGGAGATCCCGATCTCTGGTTCGCCGAGAGCCCCAACCAGTTGGAGCAGGCCAAGGCGCTGTGCGCCAGCTGCCCCATCCGAAAGGGCTGCTTGACCGCGGCCATGGATCGGCGCGAGCCGTGGGGTGTCTGGGGTGGCGAGATCTTCGATCAGGGGGTCGTCATCGCCCGTAAGCGCCCGCGCGGACGTCCGCGCAAGGTCGCGATCCCGGCATGAAACCGGGACTGACTTCCCTCCCTCCGGTCGATGTGCTCGATTCGGTTGGTCCTGACACGGGCCGAGCCAACGAACGAGAAAGCAGACGAACCGCTCACCGTCGCTCGGTGAGCGGCTCGTTTGCGTTGTCGTGCAGTACTTTCGGGGAAATGGGGGATGGGGATCAGGTTCGTCGTGGCCCGTGCGGGGCCCGGCGGACCGTCAGCCCGTCGGCAACGGCGAGCAGTAGTGTTCTGGTGTCGTCGGCGTGCGCCCACCAGCGGTGGCGCACGCCCGACGGGCAGTAGTAGGACTCTCCGGTGGACAGCGTCACCTCCTCGCCGTTGGCGGCGACCGTGATGGTCCCGGAGACCACGTAGATCAATTCATCGTTCTGATGCGTGAATTCGCGCTCGCCCCGGTCGGTGCCACCGGTGAACTCGAGCGCGCGCAGGTCCCGCGGTCCGTGGACCAGCGAGCGCACCGAACCGTCGTTGTTCCGATCGGCCTGCTCGAGTACGCCCTCGCCGGCCCGGACGATCACCGAGCCCGGCGTGCTGTCGGCCGCCGCCAGTAGCTCCGTCGCCGTGGTGCCCAGCGCGTCGGCGATGCGTTGCAACGAGCGCAGGCTCGTGTTCGTCCGCCCGTTCTCCAGTTGGCTCAGGAACGACTGCGACAATTCGGTCTTCGCGGCCAGCTGGGCCAGCGTCAGTCGTGCCGCACGCCTGCGGTCGTGCACGACGTTGCCGAGCCCGGGCCAGCGCGTCTGGTCGTCGCTTCCGTTCTGCTGCACTTACTCAAAACCTCTCTCGTTGCATCGCACATTGTCAGCAGCGGGGTACTGAATCCTCGTGTTTACATCACGGTGATCGCAATACTTCCAGTGGTATCTAGCGTACTGAATATTCAGTGGCACTGAATATTCAGGAGGATTGGTGGAGCAGAACACCCTCAAGCGCCGGGGAACCGGGCTGATCGGCATCGATGCGGCCTTGGCGTCGCCGGGATACACGCTGTACGCGCCGTTGGCCGGGCGCGGTCTGGTCGAGTTGGTCGATCTCGCGGGCGAGGTGGTACATCGCTGGCACCTGCCCTATCGGCCGGGCCGGCATGCCCGGCTGCTTGCCGACGGGTCGCTGGCCTACAACGGCGCGACACTGGCGCAGCCCGCGTTGTTCGCGATGTGGCGTAAGTACAGCGGCGGATCGATGGGCCGCTACGACAAGGACGCGACGCTGCTGTCGGAGCATCGCGACGACTTCCAGCATCACGACGCGCACCATTACGACGACGGCCGCATCCTCTACACCGGCGTCGAACCGCTGACCGGGGCCGCCGCGGCGCGCATCGAAGGCGGGGTGCCCGGTACCGAGGCCGACGGCATCGTCTGGTCGGACGTCATCAGGGAGGTCGCGCCGGACGGCAGCCTGCTCTGGGAGTGGCGGGCGGCCGAGCAGCTCGATCCGAAAGACTTTGCGCTGCAACCGCATTACTGGCGTGAGCACTGGCCGCTGATCAACAGCGTGCACCCGCTCGACGACGACACCCTGGTGGCGAGCCTGCGCAGCGTGTCCGCGGTGATCGCCATCGATCGACGCACCGGTGCGGTCTCGACCCTCGCCGACCGTGCCACCGTCGCTCAGCAGCACCACGCCACGCCCGTCGGCGACGGCAATATCCTGCTGTTCGACAACGGCACCTTCCGCACCGGCGAATCGGTGACCTACAGCCGGGTCATCGAAATCGACCGTGCCACCGGCGAAGTCGCCTGGAGCTACCAGGATTCGCCGCGCGAGGCGTTCTTCACACCATTCATGGGCGGCGCGCAGCGGCTGCCCAACGGCAACACCCTCATCACCGAGGCGGCGTTCGGTCGTATCTTCGAAGTGACTCCGGCGCACCAGATCTGCTGGGAGTACGTGGTGCCGTCGTTCACCGCGTACCCGGATCCCGATACCGCGCAGGTCTTTCCGGGTATCTCCAACGCCATCTTCCGCGCCTATCGTTACCAGGACATTCCGTGGCTGCCGGCGCGATGACCGGGCATCCGGTCGACGAGGCGCCGCCGCCCGGTCGGGCGCTCGCGGCGGCGGTGCAGCATCTGGTCGTGATGGTCGCGACGCCGATCGCCTCGGTGTTGTTGATCAGCCGCAGCCTGCATCTCGATGACGGGCAGTCGCGCGCATTACTCTGCGCCACTTTGCTTTTCAGCGGCATCGGCACGATCCTGCAGTCCAGCGGGCGGTTCGGGCTCGGCGCGGGCTTGCCGTTCGTCATGCTGCCCGGTGGCGCCGCGGTGGTGCTGTTCATTCAGATCGCGCAGGAATCGAATCCGGCGACCGCGAGCGGTGCGGTCATCATCACCGCGCTGGCGGGGATCGTGCTCGTCCCGCTGGCCCGGCGGCTGGTCACTCGGCTGCCCGCCGTCGTGATCGCCAGCATGATCGTGGTCATCGGCATCAACCTGGTGAAGGTGGCGGGCAATCTGATCACCACGCCCGACGATCGGTCGCCGGTGCGTTCGGTTGTGCTGGCTGCCGGCACTATTGGCGCGACGGTGCTCGCCTACCGAGTGCTTCCCGCGGGTTGGCGCCGTTTGTCCGTGCTGCTCGGCATGGCGGTCGGCAGTGCCGTCGCGGCGAGCCTGGGGCAGTTCCATCTGCAATCAGGCTCGGCGCTCGCGCAGGCACCCGGCCTATTCCTTTTCGGCACACCGCATTTCGACCTGCTCGCCGCCGTTCCGCTGCTGGTGTTCAGCATCGGGTCGATGGCCGAGGCCACCGGCCAAACCGTGCTCAACGCGAAGATCGTCGACAAGCAGATCGACGCGCCGCTGACCGTCGGCCGCGCCATTCGCGGCGACGCCGTCACCTCGCTGCTGTCCGGCCTCTTCGGCGGCCCGACCATGGTCACCAGCGGCGAAAACATCGGCCTGATCCGCCTCACCAACATTCGCAGCCGCTACATCACCGCCATCACCGGCGCGTTGCTCGTCGTCGCCGCATTCCTCGCCCCCATCGGCCGCCTCGTCAACTCGCTCCCCGGCCCGGTCGTCGGCGGCACGGCGGCCATCACCTTCGCCATGATCATCACCGCCGGTCTCGGCATGTTCCGCGACGTCGACCTGACCTCCGACTCGGTACTCCTCACTGCCACAGCAGCTTTGACCGCGGGCCTGCTCCCGATTCTGATCCCCGGTCTCTATCGCGGCTTTCCCACGGATCTGCGCCTGCTGCTCGGCAGCGGAGTAACGATGACCGCCCTCGTCGGCGTGCTGGTGCACCTGGTGTTCGCCCTCCGACTGCGCCGCACCGAAACCGGTGACGGCCGTTCACCTTTGGCGCAACGGAGTCAGAAGTCGAATACCGCCACCGTCGTGGCGCGCAGTACGCAGGTATTGGAAAAGAATCCATGATCGGAGATCGGCCGCCCGCGCCAGACACCGTCGATGGTGGCGACGATGGGATCGAAATCCTGCGAACACAGCGGCGGCACCGTGAAATCCGCCAGCTCCCGGATGTTTCCGTCGGCGGCCGTCAGGTTCTTACAGGCTTCCTTGGCCTTCGGATGGGTGCCGCCGATCTTCGGCGCGCACGTCAAGCTGACGACTCGCTTGTCGACCACATTGACCGATACGCCCGGCCCCACCGAGAGCGACACCACCGATTGCGCGTCCTCGTCGGTCGCGGCGCCGACCGCTGGGGCCATCGATGCCCCGAGTACTACCGCCGCACTGATCGAAACACCGATTACCCGACCGGTGCGCGACATGGCCATCACCCTTCGTAGACGGAGCCGATCCGACCTGAGACGAGGTTAATCGAGCAGCCACCCCGCTCCCCGCAATTGACGTCGCCCGGCAGGGTCCCGCCGACGGGGCAGCTTACGCCTGTGTGGGTCGCGCTACATCTTCGGCTCAGCTGGCCGTGCGCTCCTCGCGGAAGCCGGGCATCCAGGTGCGGACCAGTTCCATGAAGGGCAGTTCGGCGTCGAGCTGGGCGAGGATGCCGACGGAGCCGCCGAGGACGCGGAAGATCATCACGTATTCGGCCGGGAGTTGCAGGGCGCGTGCGGTTTTCATCTCCTGGCTGGAGATGTCGGAGGCCTTGCCCGCGACCCGCTGCATCCACTTGCGGGTGAAGTGGAACGAGTCGGACTTGATCGGATCGGTGAACGGGCGCAGGTAGTCGGCGATCTCTTTGTGCGTGACGGTACGGCCCGGGATGACCCAGCCGTTGTCGTACATCAGCGCGGTGAGTTCCTCGAAGCGCTCCTCGACGGCCAGCGCGAGCATCCGGCCCAGCACGACGGGAAAGCCGTTCGGCATCGGTGCGCAGGCGCCGAAGTCGATGACGGCGAGCTTGCCGTCGGCGAGCATCATGAAGTTGCCGGGGTGCGGGTCGGCGTGCAGCAGGCCGACGGTCTCGGGGGAGGAGAAGTGGAAGCGGCCCATCAGGCCCGCGACCCGGTTGCGCAGCTCGCGGGTGCCCGCCGGGTCCTCGGCACCCGCCTTGATGATCGAGGAGACGGCGGTGCCGTCCAGCCATTCGGTGACGATCACCTTCGGCGCGCTGGCCACCACCTTGGGCACCACGATCTCCTGGTGCCCGTCGAAACCCTTGGCGAAGGCGCGCTGGTTGGCCGCCTCGTTGCGGTAGTCGAGTTCTTCCTCGGTGCGCTCGGTGATCTCGGCCAGGATCGGTTTCACGTCGGCGCCGGGAATGACCGACGCGAGCAGCCCGGTCATCCGGTTCAGCGTCTTGAGGTCCGCGCGCAACGCCTCGTCGGCGCCGGGGTACTGCACCTTGACCGCGACGGTGCGCCCGTCCGACCACACCGCCTTGTGTACCTGGCCGATGCTGGCCGACGCGGCCGGGTTGTCGTCGAACTCCTGGAACCGCTGCCGCCACTGGGTGCCCAGCTGCTGGTCGAGCACCCGGTGCACGGTCTCGGCCGGCATCGGCGGCGCGGCGGCCTGCAGCTTGGTGAGGGCCTCGCGGTAGTGCTCACCGAACTCCTCGGGGACCGCGGCCTCCATCACGCTGAGCGCCTGCCCGAACTTCATCGCGCCGCCCTTGAGCTCGCCGAGCACGGTGAACAGCTGCTCGGCGGCCTTCTGGTTCAGCTGCGCGTTGATCTCGGACCGGTCGCCGCCCGCCAGCTTCTTCCCGAACCCCACGGCCGCCCGCCCGGCGATGCCGAGCGGAATCTTGGCCAACTTGGCGTTACGGGACGAGCGACGGCGCACAATCTCAGACACGTACCCATCATGGCGGAAGGAACCACAACTTAGCCATGGCAATCTTGAATCGGCGCCGCCGACGGGAGTGACCCCGGTCACTTGCTCGCCGATCCGGTCGGCGGCCGCGGGCGCGCTCGACATGCGGTGAGCCCAGCGGGAATTCGCCGGCAATCGCAGTCCGCGTGGCGTGGCCACTGCCGCCGATCGAGCAGCCGTGCGGCCAGGTCTAATTCGAGAGTCGCATCCAACGTGGCCAGCTTCCGGCGGGTGGACAGCGCCAGGATGTCCTCCACTTCGCTGACCGCGAGGGCGGCGGTGGCGGCGATCTTGGCCGGCGACGCGTGGCCGACCCGGTCGAGCAACTGTGCGGCCAGATGCGGCCAGTCCGCGTCGTTGTCGGCGCGCAGCAGGTCGGCACAGCGCAGGCAACTGGTCGCGCCGGGCAGTACGAGCGGGCCGATCACGCCGCGGCCGTCGCGGATCCGCACCGGCAGGTGGGCGATCCGGTGCCGCACGAGATCGTCGATGAGCCGCGGGTCGGCGATGATCGTGTCGGCCAGCACCACCAGGTCGGCCCGCCAGCTGGACACCGGCGCCGCGTGCGGACGGTAGTCGCGCGAACGGCTCGGCCGCACACCGAGTTTGCGCAGCCCCGCGACGATCGCGTCCGAGATCGGCCCGAGCCCGTGCACCCGCACCGACCGGATCCGCCCGCCGCGATCCTCGGGATGTTCGAGCAGCCCGGCTTCGTCGAGCACGTCGAGCAGCGCCACCGCGAGATCCGGCTCGATGCCGCATTCGCCGGCCCGCCAGACGATTTGCGGCCGCGTCTGGGTCCCGTCCAGCAGGCGTAGGAAGGCCAGCACGGTGTCGGCGTCGAGCCCGGCGGCGTCGAGCAGCAATGCGGTCTCGGGATGCCAGCCGAGCTGCACGGTGCCGGACGGGCGCACCAGCACGGTGAGCTGCGGGGGCAGCATCGGACCACGACACAGTGATGTCATGCCCGGCAGTATGCGCAGTCCGGGCCGACCGACCGGTGCCGAATCCCGCAGTTATCCACAGGGATTCGGCACTACCAACAGGGCAATCAGGCGGACGTGCCGCTGTCCTTGCCCAGGTCAGGGCCGGACTCGCCGCCGTCCGCGCGCCGCTGGGCGGCCTCGTCGGACTTATCGCGCTCGGCCTTTTCCCGCGCCTCGGTCTCCGCGAGCTGCGCCAGCGGATCGTCGAACGCGGTGGTGCCGCCGCCGATCACCGAATCGATGAATCCGGCGGGGGAGTCCAGGTCGTTGGAGTCGGGCAGCAGGTCCGGGTGTGCCCAGACGCCATCGCGCTTCTCCATGCCCGCATCGCTGGTGAGCCCGCGCCACAGCGCCGCGGCCTCGCGCAGCTTGCGCGGCCGCAGCTCCAGACCGACCAGGGTCGCGAACGTCTGCTCGGCCGGACCACCGGTGGCGCGCCGGCGGCGCAGCGTCTCGGCCAGTGCGCCCGCGCCGGGCAGCCGGTCACCGACGGCATCGGTGACCACCACCTCCACCCAGCCCTCGATCAACGCGAGCAGGGTCTCCAGCCGTTCCAGCGCCTGCTTCTGCTCCGGCGTGGTCTGCGGCTCGAACGTGCCCTGCGACAGGATCTCCTCGAGCTTGCTCGGATCGGTCAGCGCCGTCGGGTCGATGCCCTGGGCGGCTTCCTCCAGTGCGGAGAAGTCCATCCGGATGCCGCGCGCGTAGTCCTCGACCGCGGCGAGGACCTGCTGGCGCAGCCACGGCACGTGTCCGAACAGCCGCTGATGCGCCGCTTCCCTGGCCGCGAGGAACACCATGATCTCGCTCTCCGGCTGCTCCAGGCCCGCGCTGAACTCGGCGATCGCGGCGGGCAGCAGGGCGGCGGTTCCGGTGGGACCGAGCGGCAAACCGATGTCGGTGGAGGTCAGTACCTCCTTGGCGAGCTGGCCCAGCGCCTGGCCCAGCTGCGAGCCGAACGCGAGGCCGCCCATCTGACCGAGCATGCCGACCATCGGCGCCGCGAATTCCTTGGCTTCCTCGGGCAGCGACGCGGTCCACATGCCCGATATCTGCTGGGCCACCGGGTCGCACAGCCGCTGCCAGGTGGTCAGCGTCTCTTCGATCCAGTCGTTGGCGGTCCACGCGACGGTCTTGCTCGCGCCCGCGGGCAGGGTGGTCGCACCGTCGAGCCACAACTCGGCGAGGTGCGCGGCGTCGGCGACGGCACTCGCGGTGCTCGCCGACACCGGCGGCACGCTCGCGCCGAGCTGCTGGCGGGCCAGTCGCTTGGCGACGTCGTAGTTCACCGGGCCGGACTGCGCCGAACCCGGCTGTCCCATGCCGCTGAGCATCTGACCGAGCGAGGTCAACATCTGCCCGAGCTGTGAAGGATCGAAACCGCCGCCCGGTCCACCCACTCCGAACGGGTTGTTCGACTCGGGACCACCCGGCTCGTCACCGCGCTTGCGGTCGTCGTCGTCGCGGTTCGAAAATCCGAAGGGGACGTCACTCATACGCTTCACGTTACGCG
The DNA here is from genome assembly GCF_040645995.1 of Nocardia sp. NPDC046473. Classification (NCBI taxonomy): domain Bacteria; kingdom Bacillati; phylum Actinomycetota; class Actinomycetes; order Mycobacteriales; family Nocardiaceae; genus Nocardia; species Nocardia sp. NPDC046473. The sequence goes on along the minus strand of NZ_JBEYZJ010000003.1, from coordinate 202,592 downwards.
TCCAGTGCAGGCAGTTGATGTTCGCGCGGCGCGAAACCGGGGACGCGCGGGAACGCCGAATGCCCGCCTCTACCGTCGTTCGACGGCGGCCATCACTACTGTGGTCCAGGTGAATCGTCGGATCCTCACCCTGGTGGCCGCTCTGATCCCGGTGCTCGTGCTCGGCGCGCTCGGCACCGTGCTCACTGTGCCGTTCGTCGCACTCGGCCCCGGCCCTACCTTCAACACGCTCGGCAAGGTCGACGGCAAAGAGGTGGTGGACGTCCGAGGCACCGAGGTGGACCCGACCACCGGCCATCTCAATATGACCACCGTGTCGGTGCGCGACGGGTTGAGCATCTTCGAGGCGTTCGGCTTCTGGGTGAGCGGCAAGCACGGCCTGGTGCCGCGCTCCGAGGTGTACCCACCCGGGGTGTCGCGGGACGAGATCGACAAGTCCAATCAGCAGGACTTCAAGGATTCCGAGGGCAATGCCGAGGTCGCGGCGCTGCACTACCTGAACATGCCGACCGTGGTGCTGCTGCGCAAGGTGGCCGACGACGGCCCCGCCAAGGACGTGCTGCACCAGGGCGACGAGATCATCAGCATCAACGGCGCGCCGATCGCCGCGCCGAAGGACGTGGTCACGGCCGTGTCGGCACAGCCGCCGGGTGCCCAGCTGACCATGCAGATTCGCCGCGACAGCGCCGAGCAGACCGTGCAGGTGACCCTCGGCGCCCGACCCGACGACAAGAACAAGGGCTACCTCGGCGTGACACCGGGCGAGGGCGCGCGCCCGCCGCTGCAGGTGGACTTCAACCTCGCCGACATCGGCGGCCCGTCGGCCGGTCTGATGTTCAGCCTGGCGCTGATCGACAAGCTCACTCCCGGTGAGCTGGACGGCAGCAAGTTCGTCGCGGGCACCGGAACCATCGATCAGGACGGCAAGGTCGGGCCGATCGGCGGGATCCAATACAAGATGATGGCCGCGCGTGACGCTGGCGCGGAGACCTTCATGGTGCCCGCCGCGAACTGCAACGAGGCCAAGCAACGCACCCCGGACGGCCTGCGCCTGGTGAAGGTCGAAACCCTCACCGGTGCCGTGCAATCGCTCAACGACATCAACGCGGGCAAAGAAACCGTCAGCTGCGGCTGAGGTCAGTCCAGCCCGGACCACTCCAGCGTGGCGTGCAGCGCGTCGATGAGGTTGGGCGCCAGGTTCGGGTAGGTGCGCAGGTCCAGATCGCCGAAGTCGTCGGCGTCGTCCTCGGGCCGCAGCTGCAGCAGGCACAGCGACGCGCCCTCGCGCAGCACCGCGGCGAACAGCCGGGCCTCGCGCCGGTCCGGATGGGCCTCGGCGGCGGCCCGCGCGGCGGCGTCGGCCGCCTCGTGGTCGGCCAGCAGCGGCACCAGCGCCTCGTCCAGCGTGGATTCGGCGTCCGGCGGCAGCACCACGATCTCCTGCACCAGCACGCAGCCCTGCACGGCGGGCGGCCAGCTGGTGGTCGCGAGGAACTCGTCGAGCGCCACCGAGCCGCCGGTGATGTCGTCCGGAAACAGTTCCTGGGCAACGGGAGTGAGCTCGGCCGCCTCGTCGACTTCCTCGAGCAGCTCGGGCTGGGCCGCGACCAGGTCGGCGGTGGGCACCAGCGCGAACATCTGCGGCGGTCTGCCCCACCCTTCGACGTCGACGAATTCGGCGACCTCGCGGACGGAGCGGGCGAGGACGAGTTCGGCGTGCAGATCTGCGGGGGTCACGGGGAACATCCAATCAAATCGACTTAGCGGGTATTCCACAAACCCGCAGCTTCGTAGTTTGCGTGACCACCACGCGCGAGTTTTGCGAGCGCCGTTCGCGACCCGTCTCGCGTTTGAGCTGTCGAAGCGCATGCGCCGCAGGCGCGAGTCTCGACAGCTCAAACACGAGGCCCACCCGTCGCCCGACCACCACCCCTCATCGAATCGCTACGCGATGCTGACACACGGGGCCGCGAACACTGCCGCGCCCGCGCGGCAAATAAAACTGTCCGATTCCGTAGAGTGGGGCCACGGTCCGAAAGGACCACCCGCAACATCGGACTGCGGCATCTCGGCCGGACGTATCGGCGCGAGTGCCGCCGGACCTTGGAGAGTGGCACCGTGGGCATGCGGCCCCCCACCGGATTACCTTCGCTTTCCCGACGCAGCCGCGTACTGCTGCTGGCGGCCATTGCCCTCGCGGCGTTGCTGCTGCTCGGTCCACGACTGACCGATACCTATACCAATTGGTTGTGGTTCGGCGAGGTCGGTTTCCGCAACGTGTATCTCACTGTGTTGCGGACCCGGATCCTGTTGTTCCTCGCCGTCGCGCTTTTCGTCGGTCTGGTCGTCTGGCTGGCGTTGCTGCTGGCCTATCGGTCCCGGCCGGTGTTCGTGCCGGTGGCCGGTCCGAACGATCCGATCGCGCGTTATCGCACCACCGTGATGAGCAGGTTGCGGCTGTTCGGTGTCGGCATCCCGGTGCTGCTCGGTCTGCTCTCCGGCCTGGTGGCGCAATCGAATTGGGTCACCGTCAATCTGTTCCTGAACAGCAGCTCGTTCGGCCAGCAGGACCCGCAGTTCCATCTCGACGTCAGTTTCTACGCCTTCGAGCTGCCGTTCTATCGGATGATTCTGAACTGGTTGTTCGTCGCGGTGGTCATCGCGTTCTTCGCCAGCCTGGTGACGCATTACGTGTTCGGCGGTCTGCGGCTGAGCGGTCGCGAGGGCACGCTGACCCGCGCCGCGCGCATCCAGTTGGCCGTGCTCGCGGGGCTTTTCGTGCTGCTCAAGGCGATCGCGTACTGGTTCGATCGCTATGAGCTGTTGATGAGCAGCCGCAAGGAGCCCACCTTCACCGGTGGTTCCTTCACCGATATCAACGCGGTGCTGCCCGCCAAGCTGATCCTGTTGTCCATCGCGGTGATCTGCGCGCTCGCCTTCTTCGCCGGCATCGTGCTGCGCGATCTGCGGGTGCCCGCCATGGCGGCCGCGCTGCTGGTGCTGTCCTCGATCCTGGTCGGCGCGGTGTGGCCGCTGGTGGTCGAGCAGTTCTCGGTGCGCCCGAACGCGGCGGACAAGGAAAGCGAATACATCCAACGCAATATCGCCGCGACCAGGCAGGCGTTCGGGATCACCGACGACAAGATCACGTATCAGGATTACAAGGGCGAGAGCAGCAAGAGCCCGCTGCAGGTTCCGGTCGATGCGGCGACCATCGGCAACGCCCGGCTGCTCGATCCGAACATCTTGTCGCCCACCTTCACTCAGCTGCGTCAGCTGAAGAACTTCTACGGGTTCCCGGAGTCGCTGGACATCGACCGCTACAACCTCGACGGCGATGTGCAGGACTACATCGTGGCGGCGCGTGAGCTGTCGCCCGCGGCGTTGAGCGGCAACCAGAAGGACTGGATCAACCAGCACACCGTCTACACGCACGGCAACGGCTTCGTCGCCGCGCCCGCGAACCGGGTGAACAAGCCGCAGACCGACGACCCGAACGCGACCGGCGGCAGCAGCGACAGCGGCTACCCGATCTTTATGGTCAGCGACCTGTTCACGCCGACGGACAAGCAGAAGATCAAGGTCGACCAGCCACGCATCTACTTCGGCGAGGTGATCTCGCAGGCCAGCCCGGACTACGCGATCGTCGGCGCGAAGGACGCCCAGCGGCCCCGCGAATACGATTCCGACACTCAGCAATTCACCTACGACGGCAAGGGCGGCGTGCCGATCGGCAACTGGTTCAACCGGCTCGCCTTCGCCGCCAAGTACGCCGAGCGCAACATCCTGTTCTCCTCGGCCATCGGCAACGATTCCAAGATCATCTTCAATCGCGATCCGCGGGAGCGGGTGCAGAAGGTGGCACCCTGGCTGACCACCGACGGCAACGCCTACCCCGCGGTCGTCAACGGGCGGATCCAGTGGATCGTCGACGCGTACACGACGCTGGATGATTACCCCTACGCGCAGAAGACGTCGCTGGACGGTGTCGAGGACAGCATCGACAAGAAGACCGGCCGGCTGTTGCCGCGTAAGCAGGTCAGCTACATCCGCAACTCGGTCAAGGCCACCGTGGACGCCTACGACGGCACCGTGAAGCTGTACGAGGTGGACTCGAAGGATCCGGTGCTGAAGGCCTGGCGGGGCGTGTTCCCCGGGGCGGTGCAGCCGGAGAGCTCGATCACGCCGGAGTTGCGCGCGCACTTCCGTTATCCGGAAGACCTGTTCAAGGTGCAACGCGAGATGTTGACCAAGTACCACGTCGACGATCCGCGCGAGTTCTTCACCAACAACGCCTTTTGGTCGGTGGCCGCCGATCCGACGATCGACGGCGGGGCACCGGCCAACCAGCCGCCCTACTACGTGCTGCTCGGTGACCCGAAGGGCGGGAACAAGCCGGTCTTCAATCTGACCAGCGCGATGGTGGGCTACAACCGTCAGTTCCTGTCGGCGTATATCTCGGTGCGGTCGGATCCGGACGATTACGGCAAGTTCACCATCTTGCGGTTGCCGACCGATACGCAGACCCTCGGCCCACAGCAGACCCAGAACCGGATGACGACGGCGCCGGAGGTCTCGCGCGAGAAGACGCTGCTGTCCAACTCGAACAAGATCAAGTATGGCAATCTGCTGACCTTGCCGATCGCCGACGGCGGCATTCTCTATGTTGAGCCGTTCTACAACGAACGTAATACCGGAGCTAACACCGCGACCTTCCCGCAGCTGCTGCGCGTCCTGGTGAGTTACCGGGACGACGCGGGCAGCGTGAAGGTCGGCTATGCCTCCACCTTGGCCGAGGCGTTGAACCAGGTGCTGCCCGGAAGTGGTGCGCTGGCAACACCATTCGGCGGTGACTCGGGTACCCGGCCGCGTCCGGGTTCCGTGCCGCCGCCGGTGGATCAGGGCACGCCGCCGCCGAATACCGGTACCCCGCCGCCGGCGGGCACCGCGCCGCCGACCGGTTCCTCCGCGGCCAAGGATGCCGCGGCCGCAGCGCTGAACCAGAAGATCGACGCGGTGCGTAATGCTATGCGCACGGGCAACTTCCAGGACTTCGGTCGAGCACTCGACGAACTGGACGCGGCGGTCAAGGCGTACCAGGACGCAGGGCGCTAGCAACTTCGGTAACGGAACGAAATACGCCGCCATCAATGATGGCGGCGTATTTCGTTACGGTAAATACTGTTTCGGTTCCGAATGCTGTTTTCCGATGTGGTTGTAGTACCGACGTTGGTTCCCAGAACCTTGGTAGCAAACTCATGAATACCCATTCGAGTTTGCTCGCCGGACAAACGGATCGGCGCTGCTATCCCGTCAAGAGATAGCAGCGCCGATCCGATATCGACCGATACTCAGCGACCCGCGATCGACTCGATCAGCGAGCCGTTCTGGTCCAGGATCTGCTGGAACTGAGCGTCCAGGCCGTGCTGCTTGGCCAGGTCGCTGCCGACGGACTTGGCCTGCTCGACCAAGGCCTTGGGGCTGCCGGGGACGGCAGGGAGGGCGGGTGCGGCGGGCGCCGGAGCCTGCTCCGGCTCCTGGACCGCCTGGGGCTCCGGCTCGGACGTGCCGGGACGCAGGTACTGGCCGCACACCGGCCAGGCGCCTGCGCCCTGGCTGGCGAGCACGTTCTCCGCGACTCGGATCTGCTCGTCCTTGCTGGCGTTGTTGGCGGAGCCGTGGCCACCGTTGGCGGCCCAGGTGCTCTGCGAGAACTGCAGGCCGCCGTAGAAGCCGTTGCCGGTGGCGATGCCCCAGTTGCCGCCGCTCTCGCACTGTGCGACGCCGTCCCAGTTGTGGGCAGGCGCGGCCGATGCGGTCGCGGTGGAGAGTGCGAACGGGACGGCAACAAGGGCGCCGGTAACGGCGGCAAAGCCGAGGGCGCGGGCGTTGAACTTCCGGTTCTCAGTCATAAGTGCATTTCCCTCCCTGCGCCTACCAACTCGGCGAAACAGCCGCCGGTCCCTGCCCCCAGGTTGTCGGGGATCCTCGAACCGTGGGACAGGGTCGCCGGTATTCGAACGGTTCGAGTTCGAGCCCTTCACGGATGATCCGGGCCGTGAACGCACGGTAACGAAGAAATCTCGGCAGATCACGTCTTGATAACACTCGCATTCCATGATGCGAATAACCCGAATATGGCCCTTTGTGCAGGTCGTAAATGCTGTCGACACGCATTCTGGACGGTCTGTTATAGCAACGTTATGTGTTCGAGATCACTACGATATTGTGACCCGCATCACGTTTAACCAGTTGCCGCAACCAGTGATAGGCCCATCCGCATCATCGAACCGTTGCCCGCCGTCGCGGACCGTCGCCCTCCGGTCGGGTGTGACCCCGCTCTCTGTCGCCACTTTCCTGCCGTAGAACCCCGCCTCGCTGCCCCGTTCAAGAGCAGCAAATACGCCTCCAACCAGGCGATTTGGCATCAACGTGAACCCGTGTGTAATGTTGTGTTTACCGACGCGGGGTGGAGCAGCTCGGTAGCTCGCTGGGCTCATAACCCAGAGGTCGCAGGTTCAAATCCTGTCCCCGCTACAACGACGAATGGCCCGGAACACACAGTTCCGGGCCATTCGTCTTTTCTGTCAGTAGCTGTCTGTCGACACCGTGAAGTGGTGAGCGGTGATTGCCAGGTGATGGCGCATGTAGAGGCGATGGGCGGGGGCGCGGTCCGGGCCGACACCGGAATCGAGATGGACAGCTTCGCAGTTCAGCCTTAGGGCTTCCTGTTTCGCCCAAGCCATAAGTAGATCCGCGTGGCCGCGACCGCGGGCGGCGGCAGTGGTGATCAGGTCGTCCACATACAGGTGATGACCCCACGCGCTGTGCCAAGCCTCGCGAAACCCCAGCACCGAGACGGCTGAGTCGTCGGCCTCGGTGAACACCCCGACGAGCCGGTAGCCGTGCGGCCGGAGGTCGGTGTCGATGAACTCGACCAGCGCGTCGACCGTGCCCCAGCGTGGCCGCAGCTCGAGCAGCGCCGCCGCCGCCAACTTCGTCTGATCTGCGCTGATTTCGCGAATTTCGGTCACAGCACCCGACGTTAGCGCTGCCGCGATGCCCCGCCGAGGTCCACTTCGCGCCAACTCCGCCAGGCCACTGCCCATCGCACGGCGAGCGGGTGCGACCTGTCCACCGCGTAGATCCTGTTGAGCCGCGCACTGATTTGCTATTGATTCCGTGCGCGGGCGGAGAAGGTGTGCGCGGCACGGTGAGCGCGTCTGGCGCTAGCCGCTCGTGCCGGTCGGCAGCGGTTGGAAGGTGCCGCATACCTGGGGTTATACCCGATTTGTCCGATCTTTTGATGATCTTGGGGGTACGTTCACCCTCAGATTGCTATCGATGTTCGCTGCAGGTGTTCCGGAGGTTCATTCCTAACCGAGGAGACTTGATGAACACGATTCGGTTGACTGTCCTGACCACTGCGGTGGTCGCTGCTTCTGTTGCTGCCGGTCCGGCTCACGCGGAGCCTGGGGTACTGATGGGCGGCGGCTCGGGGATCATCCTCGACGACTACGAGCTGTGTACGTTGACCACGATCGGTCATGACGGCGCGGGCCGCTTGGTCGGCCTGACGGCGGGCCACTGTGCCGTGCTCGGCGACACCATTGCCTCGGAACAGGATTGGGGCGCCGGTGACCTCGGCCGGGTGGTCGACGTGAACGACGACCTGGACTACGCGGTGATCGAGTTCGACCCGGCGAAGGTGACTCCGGTGCGTCAGGTCGGCGGCACCGTGATCACCGGTATCGGCGCCTACCCGGAGCAGGGCGGTGTGGTCTGCGAGAACGGCCGTTCCACCGGATTCGACTGCGGCATCGTCTGGGGCCACCTCGGCGACCGCATCCTGAACCAAACCTGTTCGCGCCCCGGCGACTCCGGCGGCCCGGTCACCGCGGGCGACCAACTCGTCGGCATGAACAACGGCCGAGTGGTCGGCGTCGCCGGACTCGACATGAACGTCGAATGCGTCACCGCCACCAACCCCGTCCACTCACCCGCCTACACCCACCCCATCACCGACATCCTGACCGCGATCAACACCGGCGGCGGCCCCGGCACCGCCTTCCACCCCATCTGATCAACCCGGACGGACTACTGAGCGCCTTGCTGAGCGGCCTCTTCCGCGTCGCGGGTGTGGATCCCGTCGAGGATGACGCGCAGCTTCCATGTCTCCCGTGCGCTGCCGCCGACCGTCAGCAGCGGGGCGAGTTCGTGGATCGTGGGGTACTCGTCGGCGGGGAGGGCTTGGTAGAGGGTGCTGAGTCGACTTGCGGTGTCGTCCACGGATTCGGCGGGTTCACCGGACCGCGCCGCGGCCTCCAACGCCGCGGAGGCGATGTATTGGCCGAGTAGGTCGACGGCCCAGGCGCAGGCGGCGTCCTGGATGCCGCCGAGGCGGAGCAGGCGCAGCATCTCTTCGACGAGGCGCAGGATGTGCGGACCGGTGGGGGCCTCGGTGAATCCGACGGAGGCGAGGTCGCGGTGCGTGGCGAGGGCGGCGACGGTTCGTTCGACGAGTAATTCCAGCCTAGTGCGCCAATCGCCATCGGTCGGCAGCTCGACGGCAGCCAGGGCGAGGTCGTGCGTCAGGAGCATCAGCTCACGCCGGTCGTGCACATAGACATACAGCGACGCCGAGCCGGTATCGAGGACCTGCGCCACTCGACGCATGCTCACCGCGGCGCAGCCCAACTCGTCGACGAGGTCGAGGGATGCGGCCACGATCGCCTCGAGGCTCAGTGGCGCCTTCGCGGGGCTGGTGCGGGGATTGGGGCGGGGGCTGCCGGGCATGTGTCGAATCCTAGCTTGACAAACAGTGGTCGGAGCGAGCATCGTTCGGAACGATCAGTGATCGTTACGATCACTGATCGAGAGACTACGCAGAGGAGTTGCCATGAAGGTGATCGTTTTCGGAGCCGCCGGACGAGCGGGGCGAGTAATCGTGACCGAGGCGCTGGCCGCCGGTCACGATGTCACCGCAGCGGTCCGCGATCCGGCGAAGCTGTCATCGGTCGACCAGCAACGGCTCACGGTGGCCCGGGCCGACGTCCGCGACCCGGACAGCGTGCGCGCGGCCGTCGCGGGTCACGACGCGGTGGTGAGCGCGATCGGCCCCGCGGGCCGACATGCCGAGGGCCTCTATTCCGACGCTGCCCGAGCGATGGTCTCGGCGATGCAATCCACCGGAGTGCCCCGCCTGATCGCCATCACCTCCAGCGGCGTCCGCCGAGACGACCCGAATCACGCACTGTGGTACCGCCTCTTGGCGCGAACGCTGATGAACGAGCTCTACGGCGACATGCGCCTGATGGAATCCATCATCGGCGAATCCACCGTGGACTGGACCTTCGTCCGCCCCACCCGCCTGACCGACGACCCACCGACCGCGACGTACCGAGTCGAGGACGGCGTAACACCAAGCGGCGGTTGGAAAGTGCCGGTCACCGATCTGGCCCGTTTCATCGTTGGCGAACTGACCGAGCACCGCTGGTCGCACGCCGCGCCCACCCTCGCTCAATGAGGCTCACACCTCATCGAGGGCACGCCTGCCGGTGATCGGACCCCACACCCCCACGAGCGCGACCATCACGAGCAACGCGACGGTGATCACCGAGAACACCAGCCCCGGCCCGTTCGCCCGGTCGAGCAGCGGCAGCAACAGGAACGGCAGCAGCGCGGTGCTCACCTTCGACAGTGAATAGGTCGCGCCGGATGCGGTGCCGCGCACCGCGGTCGGGAACGACTCCGGCAGGTACGCGTGGATCGCGTCGGAGAAGACATTGCTGGCGATGGTGAACAACCCGCCCGACAACAGGATGAGCGGCACGCTGGTGGCGAAGCCGAAGGTCAGGCCGAACAGCGCCATCAGTGTCGCGGTCCCCATGACGAGATACTTGCGTTCTATCCGCTCCATCAACGGGATCGCCAGCAGTGACCCCAGCGGGTAGCCGAGATAGGTGATGGCCAAGTAGCTCAACGAGGTGACCACCTCGAATCCCTTGCGGTCCAACACGAGTACCGCCAGGGTGCCGAATCCGTAGTAGCCGAAGACCTGCAGGATCATCACCGCGGAGAACAGCGTCGTCTTGCCGCGGTACGGCGGCCGGACGATCGCGCTGAACGGCAGGCCCTTCGTCTTGTGCTGTTGCCGCGCAAGCCAATGCGGCGACTCCGGCATGTCTCGCCGCGCGACGACCACCACCGCGGCACCGAGCCCGCCGATCACGAACAGCCAGCGCCAGCCGTCGACACCGAAGGGCTGCAACGGAACCAGCCACTTGGCGAGGAACCCGACGGTCGGCACCGCGCAGAACCCGATCGTGTACGCCATCGCGATCATCCGCCCACGCACCTGCGGCGGAACCACTTCCGACAGATAGGTATCCGACACCGTCATCTCGGCGCCGATCCCGAGCCCGGCCAGGAATCGCGTCGCCATCAGGAACACGATGTTCGGACTGAACGCGCCCAGCAGCGTGAACCCGGAGTACAACGCGATGTTGATCATGAACATCCGCCGCCGGCCGAACACATCCGACAACCGCCCGATCACCAGCGCGCCGAGGAACTGCCCGGCGAACGCCGACGCCAGGATCCCGCTGAGCTGAAACGTCGAAAGGTGCATCTCCTGCTTCAGCACCCCGGTGATCGTCCCGGCGAGGAACAGCTCGTAGAGATCGAAGAACAATCCGGCACCGACGAGCGCCACCAACTTGCGATGAATGGGACGAACCGGAAGCTCGTCCAGCCGTAGCGGTTCCCGCCCGACGTCGGATGTTGTGATCATCCCGCCATACTCCTGATCAAGACCCCTTCCGGCAACAAATCAGCGTGGTGTGTCCGGTTCGCGTCGCTTGCCCGGCCGTTTCCAGAACGTGCCCGTCCGGAACGCCGATTCCGCCCTGTCCGGTAGTGGCGCGGTGGTTGACTTGCCGCGTGCCGGCCGCGTCCGGCCGCACTTCAGTACACCGAGGTCAGGAGGCCACGGATATGCCCACTCATGATGGAAGCTGGCAACAGGGGACCCCGTGTTGGGTCGACAGTCAGGTCGACGACACCACGCGTGCCCGTGAGTTCTACGGGGACCTGTTCGGCTGGGAAATCCTGGATAGCCCGCCGGACGCGGGCGGCTATCTGATGGCGCTACGCCACGGCAGGCCTGCCGCGGGGATCGGGCTCAAGCCGGACGGCATGGCGATGCCGTCGGTGTGGACCACCTACTTCGCCGCCGACAGTGCCGACGAGATCGCCGAAAAGGTCACGGCGGCAGGCGGTTCGGTGATGATGCCGCCGTTCGACGTGCTCGATGTCGGTCGGATGTTCGTCGCCGCCGACCCGGTCGGCGCGATCTTCGGGGTGTGGGAAGCCAAGGCGCACTCCGGCGCAGGCATCTACAACGAGGACGGCGCCTACTGCTGGAACGAACTGCACACCGATCAGTACAAGCAGGCCCAGGAGTTCTACGCGGCCGTATTCGGTTGGCACTACACCGAAATCGGCGACGGCCAGGATTTCGTCTATTCCACCTTCGGCCTGACCGAGGGCGCCGCCCCGGTCGGCGGCGTCAATGACGCGAGTAAGACACCCGGCGACTCCCCGTCGTTCTGGCTGAGCTGGTTCCAGGTGGACAACACCGACGCGGCGGTCACCAAGGCGACCGAACTCGGCGCGACGGTCCTGATGGGCGTGCACGACAGCCCGTTCGGCCGGATGGGCGTGCTGCAGGGTCCGCAAGGTGAGGCGTTCGGCGTCATCGATCCCACGACGACAGCGAGTGAGCCGCCTGCCAGCGCGTAGTCGCACGGGAAGATAAAGGAAGGGCCAGCGTTTCGGCGCTGGCCTTTGTCTTGACTACCGCTTGGTGATCGAGGGAACGGCCGCATCGGTCCGTCGCGTGCTCGCCCGGACGGCCCGGTTCTCGGCCGCCGCGGCGGCATTGGCCAGCTCGACATTCTCAGGTGCGGCGGCGGCCTCGTCGGCCGCGCGAACGGCGCGATCGGCCTCGAAGGCGCTGAGGAAGCTGGTGGTGGCGTCCTCGGTGGCGAGCACGGCGGTCAAGGCGGCGCGGGCCGCGTCGGCGGCGGCCTGGGCGGCGGTGGCGGCCGTCGAGGCGGCCTCGGCGGCCTTCGTCGCGCTGTCGATCCCGGTGTGGATGGTGTCGCGCGGGCCGACGCTGGTCTTCGCCTTCCCGCCGGTTTTCGCGTTCGGAACGCCGGCGCGTCGAGCGGATTCGGCGCGGTCGCGGGCACTGGCAGCCCGCTGCCGCGCCTGGTGGATCAGGGCTTGCTGCTCGACCGAACGGGCACCGGACGCCTGGCCGCTGCCGTCGTTGGCGGCCGCGACGCCGATTCCGGAAAGAAACAGCGCCGAACACGCGAGGACGAGGACGACGACTCGGGGGCGATCCCTACGCATAGCGCTCCATCCCTCGAAGAAGACCAGGCAGTCGGATTGACCGTACGTCCCTTTGGTCGTATTTGCGAAGACCTCGGGTGGCGCGCCGTGTCGCATCCCCGCTGGTCACCGGCCTGCTGATCAGCGATATCCGGGCGGGGTGCGAGCGACCAGACCGTGCTCGTGGGCATAGACGACCGCGTGGATGCGATCGCGCACACCGAGTTTGGCGAGCACACGAGAGACGTGTGTCTTGACCGTTTCCTCGCCGACACCGAGCAACGCGGCGATCTCGGCATTGCTGCGCGCATCGGCGAGCAACAGCAGCACTTCCAACTCGCGGGCGGTGAGATGTTCCACCTCGGGCGGCGTGTGCGGTGGCGCGAGGGTCGTCGCGAACCGGGCGGCCAGTCGGCGCGTCATCGACGGATCGATCAGCGCATCCCCACGGGCGGCGATGCGAATGGCGGCGACGAGTTCCTCCGGCGGCAGGCTCTTCAACAGAAACCCGCTCGCCCCGGCCTGCAGCGCGCGATAGAGATTGGCGTCGCTGTCGTAGGTGGTGAGCACCAGCACGTGCGTGCCGCCCGCCGCGACGATCGCCTCGGTGGCGGCCAGTCCGTCCAGTTTCGGCATCCGCACGTCGAGAATCGCGACATCCGGTCGCAGCCTTGCGGTTTCGGCGATGGCCGCGCGACCGTCGCTGACCTCGGCGACGCAGTCGAAATCGGCTTGGCTGTCGACGACCGCGCGCAGTCCGGAGCGGAACATGCTGTGATCGTCGGCGATCAGCACCCGGATCGGCCGGTTCATGATCCGCCGATCGGGACGGAAACCGTCGTGTGCCAAGAGGTTCCGGAAGAATCGGGTCCGTAGTCGAGTGCGCCGTCGAAAAGCTCGGTGCGGCGGCGAATCCCGCCGAGGCCGCGCGGAACGGCGGTATCGCTGGAATTCGGTACGGGTGGAATCGGATTGGTAGCCCGGATCACCACTCGATTCGGCTGATACACCACCGCGAGCCGCGCGTGCGCACCGTCACCGTGCCGCAACGCGTTGGTCAGCATCTCCTGCACGATCCGATACACCGTGACATCCAACGACTCCGGCAACTCGACCACCGAACCACGTACGGCGACTTCGACGGTCAGTCCGGCGGCTCGCACATGCTCGATCAGTCCGTCGATATCGACCAGCCCGGGCTGCCGCTGTCCTGCGTCGTCGCGGCCGTGCAGCAGATCGAGCTGGCGCCGCAGATCCACCATCGCGGCCCGGCTGCTCGACTCCACCGCCGCCAGCGAACGGGTCGCCGCGCCATTCGTGGTGTCCGCCATGGCCATTCGCGCCGCGCCCGCGTGGATCCCGATGGCGCTCACGTGATGCGAGATGACATCGTGCAGGTCTCGCGCGATGGCCGCCCGCTCCTCGGTCACCGCTCGCTCCAGCGCGACCTGATGCTCCTGTCGCCGCAGCCGCTCCCGCTGCTCGAGATCGGCGATGTAGGCGCCGCGTGCCGCCGTGTACCGGCCGACCAGCCACGGCACGCAGCCCGCGGCCACCGTCGACGGGACAATCAGCCGCCAGTCATGTCCGGCATGGTCGCGCGACAACAAATGGGAGGTGGCGACGCCGCCGCACAGCAGGAGCATCGTCGACACCGATTTCGGTCCGGAAAGCCAGGCCCCGGTGCGATACCCGGCTACCAACAGGCCGACACCGGCGAATTGCCCGTCGAAACCGTGCCGGTGCAGCAGCCAGGCGGCCGCCAGCCGGACCACGACCTGGGCCACCGCGACCACACCCGCGGTGCGTGGCGGCGCGGCCAATGCCAGATCGCCGACGACGATGCCCGCCATTACCGCACCGGCCTGCCACGGCGCGACGGCGAATACGCCGCACAGTCCGAGCCCGACGGCGTCGATCAGCGCCGCGACCGCCGCGACCACCAGCGACTGCCGGGCCAGCGACCTGCTCACGTCCAACAGTTCGCCACCACCTTCTGGTCGTCGGAGCCGTCGCGGCGATCCTAGCCAGCTCGGCCACCCGGCCCGCTAACTCTGCCCTGCGCACGGCGTTGTCGCGTCCCCCGCGCGGGGGACGCCGAATCCCTCGGCGGCGCGATGTTTGCGCAGGCCATCGCCCGTAGCGTCGAGATTCGACGACGGACGATCAAGGAGATCCGGTGGACCGAGTGGAGCTGTTGACCTATGCCCTCCCCGCATTCGCGTTGTTCATGGTGGTGGAATGGATCGCGTATCGCCGCGATCCCGATCGGCCGAACAACGGCGGGTCCGGGCGCGACACGGCATCCAACGTGGCGACCTTCACCCTGGGGCGGCTCAGCAAACCGCTGACGCAGTACCTGATTCCGTTCTCCGCGGTGGTGGCGGCCGCCGCGATCACACCGCTGCACTTGTCGGCGACGTCGTGGTGGGTGTGGGTGCTCGGCGTGGTGGTCACCGATTTCTGCTACTACTGGGCGCATCGCGCCGATCATCGGGTCCGCCTGCTCTGGACTTCGCACAGCGTCCACCACTCCAGCGAGCACTTCAACCTGTCCACCGCGATCCGCCTGCCGTGGGTGCATCCGGTGGCCAATATTCTGCGCGGAATGGCTTGGGTGCCAGCGGCTTTGCTCGGCTTCCCGGTGTGGATGATCTTCCTGCTGCAGAGCATCGGCCTGCTCTACCAGTTCCCGATCCACACCCAGCGGGTCGGCACGCTGGGGCGCCCGATCGAGTTCCTGTTCAACACCCCGGCGCATCACCGCATCCACCACGGCTCGAACCAGCCTTACATCGACCGGAACTACGGCGGCATCTTCATCATCTGGGACCGCATGTTCGGCAGCTTCGCCGCCGAATCCGAGCCGATCCGCTACGGCCTCACCAAGAACATCGGCACCGACAACCCGCTGAAGGTCAACTACCACGAGCTGGCCGGACTCGTCCGGGACGTGCGCGGTGCCACCACCTGGCGCGGCCGCCTCGGCTATGTCTTCGGGCCGCCCGGCTGGACCGAGCACGCAGAGGTCACGCCGGAACCAGTGCCACCGGCCAAGTCGGTCCAACTCACCTGAGCCAGACCGGGCGATGCCTCGCATCGCCCGATTTGCCTATTCAGCAGCCGATCTCACGCACCGTCGAGAAAGAAGCGCAGGCTGGCGATGCTCGGCGAGCCCGCGGCGAATTCGACGAACGCGACGCCGCGGGTATCACCGAAACGCACCGACGCCGTCACGGTGCGACCGGCCGCGATCAGCTTGCCCCACCGCATGTTTCGTGCCCGATTGGTGAACTCCTCCACCGAAATCGGTGTGCCCGCGGGCAATTCGACAACGGCATAGTGCCCGAGCAGTCCGCGGACGCGCACGATGTCCGTGCTGCCCGCCGCAGCGAACAGCCGGGACGTCACGCGCCTGCCCGTCCGCCCGATCCCGCCGAGTGCCCGCATCATGCCGAGCGCGCCCTCGACGCCCAGATTGTTGATCAGCTGTGGCCCGAGCCGCAGCGCGGCGCCGAGCCCGCTCGGCCCGGTACGCAAGAGCTGCACGATCATCGGGCCGAGCTCCCAGTGCGCGGCCAGGTGCGCGATCTTCCAGTCGCCGTCCGCCTCGACGAGCTGATAGCGCAGATGCATCGGCACCGAGACCCTGGCGCCGGTCGACATGGTGGTCTCGATGGTCAGATCGCGCACCACCGTCGGCGGCTGCACGATGTCGTGCTCGACCCGGAAGGCGATGTCGTTCGGGCCGATGAAGGTGTCGAAGAAGCTTTCGATGGCGGCGCGGCCGATGTGCGGGCGGGCGCCGACCGGGTCGTTCACCTCGGCGTCGGCGGTGAATAAGTCGACCCACGCGGACTTGTCGTGCGCGGCGACCGCGCGTGGTGATGCCTGGACGGCCGCCAACAGCTCCGCGGCCGAGGGTTCCAGCGGCATGACAAATCCTCCGATGTCGACGATGACTCGACCCCATGGTAGAACAAGTTCCAATTGGGCCAGTTTCGCGTGCCGCTCCGGTCGGCTATCCGACGGCGAGACCAGCGGCTTCCCGGCAGAACAGCCACAGCCGCCAGACCTCGTCGGCGGTGTAGTGCGTGCGGCGCAGATAGTGCTCGGGACGCACCTTGCGGTCGTGCCAGAACCGGCCGGACGGCAGCGTGGCCGAGGTCGCGGCGAGCCAGATCGCGGTGTCGGCGCCCTCCTCGGGCGTGCGCAGCAGCGGCCGCATGAGTCGATGGAAGGCAGGCAGCGACGTGACGACGCCGGGTGTGTCCGCCCAGCCGGGATGCATGCTGTGTACCGAAATACCCTGGGGTGCATAGTGTTCGGCCAGTAACGGGGTAAACGCGACCTGTATGCGTTTGGTGCGGGCATACGCGGTGGTGCCGGAATATCGACCATTCCGGTATTCGGGGTCGTCGACGGCGAGTTGCTGAGCGTACATACCGCCGGAGGACATCAGGATCACTCGGGACCCGTCGGCCGCATCGAGCAGCGGCACCAGCCGGTCGGTGAGCAGCAGCGGGCCGAGCACGTGCGTGGCCAGCGTCAACTCCTGGCCCTCGGCGGTTTCGATGCGCCGGGGTGGCAGCAGACCCGCGTTGTGGATCAGCACGTCCAGCCGAGGTAGTCGATCGCTGAGCTCGTCTGCGCAGGCCGCCACCGAACCCGGATCGGACAGGTCGCAGACCGTCACCGACACATCGGCGGCCGGGTCGGCCGCGCGGATCTCGCGACAGGCCTGCTCGCCACGTTCGCGGTCGCGCACGGCGAGTATCACCGAGCCGCCGAGCCCGGCCAGTCCGGCCGCAATCGCCTTGCCGATACCGGAATTCGCTCCCGTCACCAACGCCGTGCGACCGCGCATGGTGTCTGGATGTGGGTCGTCCGCGGACCAGCCGCGACGGCGGAACCGAAAGCCGAGGCGGCTGTAACCCGGCACGATCGTCCGGTCGAGCAGGGAGTCGAAGAATGAGGGTGTACCGGACGCATCGGTCATGGCGCAATTCTCCGGTGTGTGGACAAGATCTGGCAATAACGATGCATGAACGTTGCATTGGCCGGTTGTCTCGCTAGAGTCGAGGCATGGGCATCGAGTGTTCGAGCGTCGTCACGGCACCCCGGTCCGAGGTCTTCGACTGGTATGCCCGACCAGGCGCGTTCGCGCGGCTCGCGCCGCCGTGGCAGCCGGCCGCGGTGCTCGCCGAGGCCGATTCGCTGGCCGACGGTACCGCCGTGCTCGGCCTGCCCGGCGGGCTGCGCTGGGTGGCGAGACACGATCCCGCCGGCTACGACCCGCCGCAGCGATTCGTCGATCGGATCGCCGTCGACGGTCTCGGTTCGCTGCCCACGGGCCTGCTGCTGCGCTGGCGGCACACGCACGATTTCGAGGTGGTCGACGAGACGCACACCAGGGTGCTGGATCGGGTCGAGTCGCCGGTGCCCGCGTTCCTGCTGCGCCCGATGTTCGACTACCGCTATCGGCAATTGGCCGACGATCTTGCCGCGCACGCGGACGCGGCGCGAGCGGGCTTCGCGGCCAAGACGATTGCGGTGACCGGCGCGTCCGGACTGGTCGGCTCGGCGCTCACCGCGTTCCTGACGACCGGCGGCCACACCGTGCTCCGCCTGGTCCGGCACCCACCGAAAACTGGCGAGCGGCAATGGAATCCGGACGATCCCGCGCCCGACCTGCTCGACGGAGTGGACGCGGTGGTGCATCTTGCGGGTGCGTCCATCGCGGGCCGATTCACCGACGAACACAAGCGGGCCGTGCTCGACAGCCGAATCGGACCGACCGAGCGGCTCGCCGCGCTGGCCGCCCGCGCCGGGGTCCCGACCTTCGTCAGCGCGTCCGCCGTCGGCTACTACGGCTACGACCGCGGCGACGAGCGGCTGCCCGAAGACGCCTCGCGTGGTGACGGTTTCCTCGCCGACGTGGTCGACGCATGGGAGGCGGCCGCCGACGCCGCCACCGGGGTCCGAGTGGTCAAGGTGCGCACCGGCATCGTGCAATCGCCGCGCGGCGGCACCCTGCGACTGCTGCGGCCGCTGTTCGCGACCGGACTCGGCGGCCGGATCGGTGACGGCGAGCAGTGGCTGTCCTGGATCGGCATCGACGATCTGGTGGATATCTACTATCGCGCGCTGTGGGACAACACCCTGTCCGGCCCGGTGAACGCCGTTGCGCCGCAACCTGTTCGCAACAGCGAATACACCCACATCCTGGCCGGCGTGCTGCGCAGGCCCGCGCTGGTTCCGGTGCCCGAGTTCGGCCCGGCGCTGCTGCTCGGCGAGCAGGGGGCGCGCGAACTCGCCGCCGCGAGTCAACGGGTCGTGCCCGCCGTGCTGGACCAGGCCGGGCATCGGTTCCGCACACCGGATCTTGCCTCGGCGCTGCGACATCTGCTCGGTCGCGCCCGCCGCTGAGCCGCGCGCTCAGCGGGTGAGCAGGATCTGGTGTACATCGAGGTAACCGCACCGGAATCCGGCCTCGGCGTGTGCCAGATACAGCCGCCACATCCGCCGGAAGATCGGATCGAAGCCCAATTCCGCGACGCGGTCGGCGCGGGCATTGAACCGCTGTTGCCACAGTCGCAGGGTGTGCGCGTAGTGCTCGCCCATCGACAGTTGTTCGCGGACAACGAGTTCGGTACGCCGTCCGGCCACATCGGCGAGTAGCCGGGTGGACGGCAGGAAACCGCCGGGGAAGATGTATTTCTGCACCCAGGTGTAGGTATAGCGGGTGGCCAGCATGCGATGGTGCGGCATGGTGATGGCCTGGATCACCGCGCGCCCGCCCGGCGCCAGCACCCGGTCGATGGTCTCGAAGAACGTGTCCAGATATTCGTAGCCGACCGCTTCGATCATCTCCACCGAGACCACCGCGTCGAATTCGCCGGTCACCTGGCGATAGTCGAGCAGATCGATGGTGACGCGTTCGGCGAGTCCTGCGGCGGCAATGCGATTCAGGGCCAGTGCGCGCTGCTCCGTCGACAGCGTCACCGAACGTACGGTCGCGCCACGGGCGGCCGCACGCAACGCCAATTCGCCCCAGCCGGTGCCGATTTCGAGCAGGCGGGTGCCGGGCCCGACACCGGCTCGGTCGAGTATCCGATCGATCTTCGCCTGCTGCGCGACGGCGAGGTCGGCCCAGCGTGGCGGCGGCGCGGTGGCTGGGAACAACGCGCTGGAATAGGTCAGCGTCTCGTCCAGGAACAGCTCGAACAGATTGTTCGACAGGTCGTAATGCCTGGCGATATTGCTTCGGCTGTTCGATTCGCTGTTGCGTTCGGCGGCAGGATGTTTCGAGACATAGAGGCGGCGCAGCGCCCGCAGCGGCGCGGGAACGAGTGTGTCGATGTTCGCGGCGAACACCGCGAGCGTCGCGGCCGGATCGGGTGCCGACCAGTCACCCGCCATATACGCCTCGCCGAAGCCGATCAGCCCGCCCACCCCGAGCCTGGCGGTGAAATCATCCGGGCGGTGCAGGATCAGCCGCGGCGCGTCTGCCGCACCACGGCCGAGGACCGCTCCGTCCGGGTACTCGACCCGGATCGGGAGCGTCCGCACCGCCCGCCGGAACAGCCGGTGCGCCACCCCTGCGGCGATCGCGGCGCGAGTACCGGTCGGCACTCGCTCGACATCGGGCCAGTACGTCGAGGGTTGTGCCGTGACGTGCGTTTGAATACTCACGACTCCACCTCGCTAGCGCTCGGATCCGTCGCGCGCATCGGCACGCGGTATTCTTGGTTCGCTCGCTGACGCTCGCTCACTGCAAATACTCCTCGAAGTGCTTGACCGGTCGGGGGACGAGAGGCAGGCCGCGCGCCCAGAGAATCACGCCGTGCCTGCGAATGAGCGCCGAGACCACAAGTGGGGCAAGGGGTACCGCCACTGTCGCGCGCAGGATGGTACGGACGGTGGCCGAATGGCAACGCCCGGTCATCGAGGCGGCGAAAATCGGCTGGTGATCGGTCAGGGTGATGGATACTCGCAGGCGGTCGGTCGGCTCGGGCAGTCGCATCCGGTATTCGCCGCTCACCTCGTTGAAGGGCGACACGTAGAAGCGCTTCTCGGTGGTCGCGACGCCGTGGTCGTCGGGGCGGATCAGATAGCAGTGCCGTTCGCCGTAGGTGTTGTGCACCTCCGCGATGACGCAGACCAGGTCGCCGGTGCTGTCGCGGCACCAGAACAGGGTCAGCGGGTTGAACACGTAGCCGAGCACCCGCGCGTTGGCGAGCATGAGGACACGACCACCGCGCAGGTCGATGCCGTGCTCGGCGAGGTAGCCGTCGACGTTTTCGCGCAGGGTACGCTGCGGGTCGCCGAGATGGTCGGCGGCGCGGAATCCGGCGAGCGGGCGCAGCCAGCGCGGCAGTCTCGGCATATCGTCGAGGTCGACCAGCCAGCTGTAGCTGCGGTAGCTGAACTCGTGGTGCAGCGGGGCGCGGCGTACGTGGTGGATCCGAGTGCGGACGATCTGCGCCTTCATGAGGTACGCACGGCCGCAACAGGTTTGACTGTCCATCGCGCACCGAGCCGCTCGGCGGCGCGCAGCCCGGACAGCGCACCGTCCTCGTGGAAGCCCCAGCCGTGATAGGCGCCCGCGAAAGCAATTCGGGCACAACCGATCTCGCCGAGCCTGCGCTGCGCCGCCACCGAACTCGGGGTGTAGCGCGGATGCTGGTAGACCATCCGATCGATGATCAGCTCCGGATCGACCCGGTCGCCATCGCCGAGGGTGACCAGGAACCGGGGCTCGTCGTCGAGTCGCTGCAGGCGGGTCAGGTCGTAGCTGACCAGCACCCGATCCGGCTGTGCCGCGCAGAACGGAAGCCGGTAGTTCCAGGAGGCCCGTGCTCGCGGGGCGCGCGGCAGCACCGACGCGTCGGTGTGCAGCACCGTGTGATTCACCGAATACGGCATGGCGGAAAGGATTTCGGCTTCCGCGCCGGTCGGCTCGGCGAGTAGCCGCAGCGCTTGGTCCGGGTGGGTGGCGATGACCGCCGCGTCGAACACCCTGATCTCGTCCGCGTCGTCGCGCACCGCGACGCCGTCGGCGAGGCGATGAACAGCTCGCACCGGCGTGCCGGCCAGCACGGTGTCGAGTCGCTCGGCGACGGCACGGACGTAGGTGGCCGAGCCGCCGACGACGGTGCGCCAGGTGGGGGAGCCGAACACCGTCAGCATGCCGTGATGGTCGAGGAAGGTGAACAGATATCGCGCCGGGTACTGCAGCGCGGTGCCCGGATCGCACGACCACACCGCCGCGACGAGCGGGGTGAGGAAATGCGTGACGAAGTAGTCGGAGAAACCGTTCGCGAAGACGAATTCCGCTACAGTGCGGCCGGTTTCGGACTCTCGAACCAATTCGTTGCGAGCCAGGCGATGGAACCGCGGCACCTCGGCGAGTAGGCGCAGGTAGCGTCCACGGGCTATGGATCGTGGCGTAGCGAACAGTCCGCCCGCACCGCGGGCACCCGCGTATTCGAGACCGCACCCGTCGCAGCGCACCGACATGCTCATGTCCGATTCCTGGGTCGCGATGCCCAGTTCACCGAACAGCCGCAGCAGCGTCGGGTAAGTGCGGTCGTTGTGCACGATGAACCCGGTGTCCAAGCCGATCGCCGCGCCGTCGCGCGCCGCGACCGCATGGGTGTCGGCGTGACCCCCGAGTCGATGGTCGGCTTCGTAGAGGGTCACCTCGGCGGATCCCGACAATACCCAGGCCGCGGTCAATCCGGCCACGCCGCTGCCGATCACGGCGACCCGCCGGGCGCCGTCCGCGCTCGGCTCGGGGTATTCGCTCATGTGATCCTCCTTGTCGCCGGTCACCCGCGAAGGGCGGTGTCCGACTGGTTGCCAACTCGGTCGAGCGACCGGGTCATCGTTGCTGCCCGTCGCGCCGCGCCGTTCAGTGTGTTGCCTCGATTATGCATCGTTTCATGGCAAAGGCAACGTACGATGCGTCTCGTGGGCAGCTGTGAGCGCAGGCTGAGTCGTCAGGGTGTGATCGACCTCGGGAAGGACTTCGCCTCGGGTCCGTCGGCGGATTGCTCGCGAAGTGAGAAATCGGATACGGCGCGGGTTCGCGCGACCGTTCCTCGTCGGGACCGCGACCAGACGCCAAGGTGCGGCGGCAGTTCGCGGCGCTACCCAGGCAGTGCGAGCAGGTCAGCTCAGGTGATCGACGGCATCCGACAGGCTCGCGACACGTGCCGCGGCCTCGGGCAGGATCACCGAATCCCAGCCGGGCCCGCCGACGAACACCCGCGACCCCGCCTCGAGGCAAGCCCGCACCGCCGAGCTCAGCGCGGTCGATTCCTGCTGCGACCACAACATCACCGAGGCGGGCTCATCGTGACGCGCCAGACTGTCGGTCAACGCACCGGCCGGCACATCGGCGCCGAGCATGTGCGCGCTGACCTCGCGCTCGGCCAGTGCTGCGCGCAGTACTTCGAGCGGAAGAGCGTGCGTCTCACCACTGGTGCAGGCCAGCACGACCGGCCGCGGCGCAGGCACATCCGGCGGCGGATTAGTGCGGTGCAGCACCGAGGTGATGCACCAGGACAGCAGGTGCTCCACATCGATGCACCCCTCGCCCGCGCCCTGGCGCGCGACGATGTCGGCGAAGGCGGGGCGGCACAACCGATCCCAGGTGTCCACCACCCCGAACGCGCGGAAGTGCGCCTCCAGATAGTTGGACACCGCATGCGTCTCGAGCGTGAATGCCGCGGCGAGCAACGGGAATCGGTCGCCCAATCGCGGCGCCGGTCCGCGCACCGCGGCCGCCGCGCCCGCCGGGCTCGCGCCATCCTGAATGAGGGTGAGCATCTGCCCGAGCAGTGCGATATCGGCTTCGGTGTAGAGCCGGTGCTTGCCGGGGCGATGCTGCGGCGGGCCGATGTTGTAGCGGCGGTTCCAGCTCCGCAACGTCGCCGTGGGGATGCCGAGGCGCTCGGCAACCGCGCGGACCGTGTATCCGGCCGCGTCGGAAGCGGGAGCGGAACCGGCGGACATCGCCCTATTCTGCCTGTTCCGGTTCGCCCGATTCGCCATGCCCGGGCGGCCGCGCGTCGCGTGCGTTGTCCGGCGCTCGTGGCACGGCGCTCAGCTCCGTACGGTGGTGGCCGCGGTCGCGCCACACAGCAGGCCCCAACCCGCCGCGACCGCGATCGCCTTGCCGCGCTGCGGTCGTCCGCGCAACGCGATCCCCAGGACCGTGGCATCGGACATGTCGGCCATCACTCGCGCGGCAATCGCCAGCCGAAGTGCGTTCGGCGTCGGCGCCGCCAGCATGGCCAGCCCGGATGCGACATCACGCAACGCGGTCATCCTGGCTACCGCGCGCAGGGCGGGATCATCGGCGGACCAGCCGCACGGTCCGAGCATGACGGCGGGCCGTGCCGCGACCGCGACGCCGTATCCCGCCGTCAGCGCGCCCGCGATCCGGGGCAGCCAGGAAAAGCTCACAGGTTCCTCCTTGATGGGTGCATTGCATCAATCATGCATCGTTATGAGCTAACATGGCCAGTGTCGTCGATTTCCGAGGAGTTCGCGTGACATCTCGAACGAAGCGTTACCCCGTTCGCCTGTTGATTGCCATGGTCGGATCGGCCGTCGCGATCTCGGCGCCTGGTAGCGCGCAAGCAGTCCCGGTCGCCGCTCCGGCACCGGTATCGTCGCTCGACCTGACCCGGTACCTCGGTACCTGGAATCAGCTCGCAGCGGTGCCGCAGTACTTCAACCTCGTCTGCGCGCGCGATACGCAGGCGAACTACGCGCTCGACCCGCAGGGCAACGTTGCGGTCCGCAATACCTGCACCACCTGGTCGAACATGAACAACGAAATCGCAGGCACCGCAACGGTCAACGACCGGATGACCGGTGCGCAGCTGCACGTCAGCTTTCCCGGCGTGCCGACCCAGGACCGGATCGACGGGCCGACCAACTACATCGTGACCGCCCTCGGCCCGGACTATTCCTGGGCCGTCGTCACCGATCCCGGCCGGACCTCCGGCTTTGTCCTCGCTCGCGCGCCGATGCTCGATGCGACCACCTGGCCGCAGGTACGCGCGGAAATCGTTGCGGCAGGCCAGGACCCGTGCCTGTACCTGACCTCACCGACCACCGGTGGTCGCGCGGACATCGTTCCGCTCTGCACGCTCTGACCGCTTTCTCCGGCGCTCGTGAGGGTTGCGTCATAGGTGCCGGGCATTGAGCCGCCCACGCCACCATGGCGCCGCCCTCACGAGCGCCGGGGCCCACCACCCCGCGAAGAGGAGTAGATGACCGTCACCATCGCCCTGTTCACCCGTGACCTGCGGGTGCACGACAACCCCGTGCTCACCGCCGCACATCGCGAAGGCGCCGCGGTGGTACCGCTTTTCGTCGTCGACGACACGATCGCGGCCGGTCGTTTCGCCGCACCGAACCGCGCGCGTTTCCTCGCCGCGGCGCTGGGCGAACTCGACGCCGAGCTACGGGCCATCGGCGGGCGATTGGTGGTGCGGCGCGGGGATGTCGTTGCGGAAGTGGCGCGCGTGGCTGCGCAGGTGCATGCCGACAGTGTGCACATCGCCGCCGATGTGAGCGGGTACAGCCGTAAGCGCGAAACGGCGCTGCGGGAAGAACTGGCGCAGCGCGATTGTCTGCTGCACACCCATGCCGCCTCGATCACCGCCGCCGATCCCGAGGTGCTCATGCCGTCCACCGGGCGGGACCATTTCGCCGTCTTCACGCCGTACTTCCGGCGATGGGCCGAAACACATCAGCGCAGGCCGTTCGGGAAACCCCGCGAGCTCACCATGCCGCCGGTAGACAGCGATCCGCTGCCGGAAGCCGAGGAACTCTGCGCGGGCACGACCTCGCCGCAGCTCGCGGTCGGTGGCGAGACGACCGGACGAAAGATACTGCGGGACTGGCTGTCCGGTCCGATCGAGGGATACGAAGACAGCAACGACGACCTCGCCGCCGACGCCACCTCCCACCTGTCGCCGTATCTGCACTTCGGTTGCGTATCACCGGTGGAGCTGGTGCACCGGGTCGACATGTCGACACCCGGCGGCGAAGCCTTCGCCAGGCAGCTGGCGTGGCGCGACTTCCACCACCAACTGCTCGCCGCTCGCCCGGACGCCGCATGGTCGGACTATCGGCCCCGGTCGATCAGCTGGCGCGAAGATCCGCAAGCCGTCGCGGCCTGGCAGGACGGCCGGACCGGATACCCGGTCATCGACGCGGCCATGCGGCAATTGCAGGCCGAAGGCTGGATGCCGGGGCGCGCCAGGCTGATTGCCGCCAGCTTCCTGGCCAAATCGCTGCGGGTGGACTGGCGGATCGGCGCCGAACACTTCCTGCACTGGCTGGTCGACGCGGATCTGGCGAACAATCAACTCAACTGGCAGTGGGTGGCCGGCACCGGCACCGATACCAGGCCGAATCGGGTGCTCAACCCGCTGCGCCAAGCCAAGCGCTACGACCCGGACGGCGATTACGTGCGTCGCTGGCTGCCCGAGCTGGCGCATATTTCCGGCGCGGCGGTGCACACGCCGTGGCGCGAAAACATCGATCCCGCCACCTACCCCGCGCCGATCATCGAATGCGTCGGTATGTAGCGCACCGATATTGCCCCAGATGTCGCAATGCCCTTCCTAATCCCGAGCGCCAGGTCTTGAATCGATGCATCGAGGCTTTGCCTTGCCCGAGGAAAGGGGCCTGTGATGATGGGCACCGTAGACATTGTGATCACCATCGGTCGCGTATTGGACACCCTGCAGAAAGCACTGTCGCTACTCGTCCTCGGCGGCTGACGACACCGCCGCAGCCGGGTGCCAGACTGATCCGATGGCAACCGTCGTCGCTTTCCATGCGCACCCGGATGACGAAACTCTCCTGACCGGAGGCACCTTGGCCGCCGCTGCGGCGGCCGGGCACCGGACGGTGATCGTCGTGGCCACCGACGGGCACATGGCCGCGCTTGACGGGCAAAAAGCCTTGCGGTTAAAGGAATTAGCGGCGAGTGCGGCCGCGCTCGGCGTCGCCAGGGTGGTGCACCTCGGCTACGCCGACAGCGGTCACGGTGCCGTGCTGTTCGCGGACCCGCCGGATCGCATCCGCTTCCTGCGCGCCGACGTGAACGAGGCCGCCGAGCGACTCGCCGCGATCCTCCGCGAGGAGAACGCCCAGATCCTGCTGAGCTATGACCGCAACGGCGGCTACGGGCACCGCGACCACGTGCGGGTACACGAGGTCGGTACCCGC
Source organism: Nocardia sp. NPDC046473 (assembly GCF_040645995.1). Lineage (NCBI taxonomy): Bacteria > Bacillati > Actinomycetota > Actinomycetes > Mycobacteriales > Nocardiaceae > Nocardia > Nocardia sp. NPDC046473. The sequence goes on along the minus strand of NZ_JBEYZJ010000003.1, from coordinate 175,931 downwards.
GCCGCCGAGTTGGCCGGTGTGCCGCGGGTGCTGGATGCGACGATGCCTCGCGAAAACGTGGCTCACGTAGTGCGTTTCCTCCGATCGCTGCGGGTCCGGGTCGGCCCTTCCGTCTTGGGCTCGCTCTACAGCGCGGGTTCCGAGATCACCCACCGCATCGATGTGAGCAGCTACGCGGCCCAGCGCAAAGCCGCTGTCGCCGCGCATCGTTCGATCATCGAGGGATCGGGCTCCTTCGCCGCGATCGCCAAAGTCATACTGCGGCTGCCGACTCCGATCCTGGGCCGGGTGATGCACTGGGAGTGGTTCATCGAGGAGGGGGCCGAGCCGGTAGACCAGCCGCTCGACGACATCTTCGAGCCCGCCTGACTCGGTCAGGCGATCACGTCGACAGCCTGACAGCGTGGCAGCGTGACCGTGAAGACGGCCCCTTCACCGGGTTCGCTGTGCACCGTAACCCGGCCGCCGTGTGCCGCGACCAGCGCGTGCACGATCGAGAGACCGAGCCCGCTGCCACCGCTCGCCCTGGTCCGGGAGGTGTCCGTGCGGTAGAACCGCTCGAAGACGCGGGCTGCGGCATCGGGCGACAATCCGGGTCCGGAGTCGATCACGTCGATGCGGACCTCGTCGCGAAAGGGGGTGAGCCGCACCATGACGGCGGCCTCGGGCGGAGTGTGCGCGAGGGCATTGCCGAGCAGATTGGCGAGTACTTGGCGCAGTCGCGGCCCGTCGCCGATCACGTCCATCGTGCCCTCGCCGGCGTCCACCACGACACCGATGCGCCGCTCGAGCGAACTGGGCGTTGGCTTCTGGCGGGCGGCTATCGCTTGGGCGTTGTGCACGGCGTCACCCGCCAACGCGAGCAGATCCACCGGTTTGCGCTCCAGCGGCCGCTTTTCGTCCAATCGCGCCAGCAGCAGCAGATCCTCGACGAGCAACCCCATCCGCTCGGCCTCGGACTCGATGCGCCCGACCACCATCGTGGCGTCGGTAGTCGCGCCCTGCCGGAACAGCTCGGCGAAACCGCGGATAGTGGTCAGCGGCGTCCGCAGCTCGTGGCTGGCGTCGGCGACGAACTGGCGCATCTTGGCCTCGGAACGGCGGGCCGCCTCCTCCGAGGCTTCGGTTGCCGCGACACCGTATTGGATCTGGGCGAGCATCTCGTTCAACGAGCGGGCCAGATGATCGACCTCGGTGTCCACGCCGCGCACCGGGACCCGGCGGTGCAGGTCGCCGCCCGCGATGGCCGCCGCGGTGTCCTCGACTTCGCGCAGCGGTCGCAGGCTGCGCTGGATCACCAGGTAGCCCACCACACCCAGCGCGACCAAGGCGATGGTGCCGGTGGCGAGCTCGAAGAAGATCAAGCGGGACACCGTCTCTTGATTGTCGCTCAGCGGCAATCCGATGGTGGTCGAGCCGAATTGGTTCGACGCGGTCAGCACGCGCCAGTGCACCGACGAGTCGTCGGCGGAGCCGACCGTCGTCGGACTGTCGCCGACCTGTCCGCTGAGATCCGGTACGCCCGAGGCATTTCCGCCGCCGGGCACCTCGAAGAACACCTGACCGCTCGCGCTCTTGTGCAGCTCGAAGAACCGGCGGGGCTGCTCGGCCACCGATCGGGGCTGTGGCGACGGGCCAGGGGAGTCGGCCGGAACCCATTGTACGGAGCCGTCATTCGTCCGTACCTGCTTCATCGGCCGGGGCTGCGCCCAGCTGCGGGACGCGTCGTAGAGCTGCTCGTCGGTGCGTTGGGTCAACGACTGGCTCAACGCCGACGTCACCGCCGCGCCCGAGGCGATCAGCGCCACCGCCGTCAGCAGGAGCAACGCGATCACCAGCCCGATCCGCAGCGGCACCGACGCCACGCGCCGCGACAGCTGTGCGCGCGCGTTCATGCCGGGCTCGGCTGTGCTGCTCGCGGCAGGTGACCAACGCCGATCCCGATTCGCGCGAGAGGTGTGCCGATCATGACCACATGATTACGTCGCTACCGCTGTCCGAGCTGCGAGCGAGCTGGGTATCTGCTGTGAGGAACCGACCAGGGGCGCCCGCACCGCGCCGTTGCGCTACGGACACCCGGGCCGGTTGGTTCCGTGCCGATCAGCGGTGATACGGCGTAAAGACCTAGTACCCATTCGGTAGGCGGATCACCCCACGAATTTCGGCCCATCTTCGGCGAGTTCGATCGCGCGCGTGATTTTGCTGAATCCGGCCGGGTAGCGCACGGGGCCTGGATACCGTGAACGGCGTTGGCCGATCCGATAGTGGTGGGGAGTGGCGATGGCGATCATCGATGCGTGGGCGCAGCATCCGACGATGCGAATGATCCAGCACGATATGTTCGATTCGCTGCGGCGGTGGGGTGCGCCGCTGCCGACCGAGCAGCCGCCGGTGGCCGCCACGCTGGCCGCGATGGAAGCGGGCGGCGTCGACCTCGCGTTGATCAGTGCCTGGTACGGGCCCGAAGGGGTGTTGATCTCCAATGACGAGGTCGCCGCGTTCGTCGCGGAATCCGACGGCAGGCTGGTCGGTGTCGCCTCGGTGGATCTGCGTAAGCCGGTCGCCGCAGTCCACGAGTTACGCCGTGCGGTAACGGAATTGGGGATGAAGGCGCTGCGCATCGTGCCATGGTTGTGGGGGCTGGCGCCGAATGATCGCCGCTACTATCCGCTCTACGCCGAATGCGTCGAGCTGGGCATTCCCTTCTGCACCCAGGTCGGTCACACCGGTCCGCTGCGCAGCTCGGAGACCGGGCGGCCGATTCCCTACCTCGACGACGTCGCCCTGGACTTTCCCGAACTGACCATCGTCGGCGGCCACATCGGCTACCCGTGGACCACCGAAATGATCGCGGTCGCAACCAAATACCCGAACGTCTACATCGACACCTCGGCCTACACCGTGCGCCGCTACCCACCCGAGCTGGTGGCGTATCTGAAGAAGCACGGCCGCGAAAAGGTCCTGTTCGGCACCAACTTCCCGATGATAATGCCGGACCATGCCCTCGCCGGACTCGATGATCTGGAGCTGGACAACGAAGTTCGCGAGTTGTTCCTGTCCGGCAACGCCCGCCGCGTCTTCCGCCTCGACGCCGGGTGATCAGGGATGCTGGATCGGGGTCTTGCTGCGGTGACCGGTATCCGGATCCACCACGGACAACTCGAGTTGGCCCTCCTCACCGGCTATATACGGCTCGAACCGGCTGAAGTGAAAGTTTCCGTGCGCGTCGGTGTCGGCCTGCCCCCAACTCCGCGTGGTCGGTAGCCGGGACCAGCCCGCCACATAGATGTGCACGGTCGCATCATGCGCCCACCCGGCGCCTTCGACGTTGTAGGTGACGCCGGTCGGCAAAACCGTCGCGTGCACCTCGACGGAGAACCGTCCCTCCGGCCGAACCTGTTCCGCGACAACGATTACGGGGAAGGCAACGGCCGACGAACCCGCTGCCACCGTGCCGAAGGCCACCAATACCAGCAGCGCCGCGAGTCGAATCCGTGTCATCGAGCAGCCTCCTCGAGCAGTGGCGGGACGCGCCGCCAGGTCAACGCGCATCAAGCTCACCGACATGTGTCCGTCTACACCGTAGATAAGCAGCCCGCACGGCGAAACTCCAAGCGATCCGCAAACCCGCTCACACGGCTTCGTCCTAGCCGCTACCTACAGCGTCCTGCACTGATCAGTCCCCGTCGACAGGGCGTCGGCCTATTTCCGGCAGCCACGTCCTGCCGGGGCGATTCCAGCTGTGGGCCTTGATCATTCGGCGGGCCGCCCGCTGATTCCGCCCGATCAGGCGCTCGAGATAGAGGCGCCCCGCGAGGTGGTCCGTCTCGTGCTGGAGACAGCGCGCCAGGTATCCGGTGGCCTCGATGGCGACCGGCCGGCCGGTCACGTCCACTCCGGTGACCCTCGACCAGTGCGCACGCCCGGTGGGATACCACTCGCCCGGCACCGATAGGCAGCCCTCGAGATCGTCCTCGGGGTCGGGCATGGTTTGCGGAATCTCGGAGGTATCGAGGATCGGATTGACGACGCAGCCGCGGTGCCGAACCCCGTTGTCCACCAGGTCGTAGATGAATACCGCCCGGTCATCGCCGATTTGATTCGCGGCCAAGCCCGCCCCGTTGGCGGCGGTATTGGTTTCGTAGAGATCGTCGACGAAGGCCGCTAGTTCGTCGTCGAAGGTGGCGACAGGCGTTGCGGGAATGGTCAATCGAGGGTCGCCCGCGATCAGTATTGGTCGAACAGCCATGCAAACAGAGTACTCAAATACGAGTAGTCGTGACAGACTATGGGCGTGAACGAGACTCGGTTGTTCGTGCTTGCCGCCCTGGCCAAAAGGGGCCCGATGCATGGTCATCAGCTGCGCCGGGACGCGCGCTTGGATCGCGCCGAACTGTGGTCTCGCGTCAAACCCGGCTCGCTGTACGGCGCCCTGCATCGCATGGAGGACGAGAACCTGATCCGCCCGCTGCGAACCGAGCAGCAAGGCGGACTGCCTGCCCGCACCGTCTACGAGATCACCGACGAGGGCCGCCGCGAACTCCGCGTGCTGCGGGAGGAGGCCTTCACGGACGTCGAAATCCGTCCGGACGTAGTCGATCTCGCCTTGGCGGTCAGCGCGGACCTCGATCGAGAACTACTCCGCGGCTACCTCGAGGACCGCATCGCCGCCCTCCATGCCCGAAGCTCCCGCATCGAACACCAGCTCGACCGCCGCTGGCCGGACCAGAACCTGGTCGACGACCTGATCGTCGACCACGCCCGAATACGCATCCAATCCGAGATCGACTGGCACGAAAAGGTTCTCGCCAACATCGACAAGCTCGAATCCACACGCTGACTGGAACCTGAGGTCCACCATGATGGGTGGGTGGCTGAATTCTTGGTGCTGGTCAATGGGTTGCCGGGGGCGGGGAAGTCGACGTTAGGGCGGCCGTTGGCGGTGGCGTTGGGTGCGACGTTCTTGTCGAAGGATGTGGTCAAGGAGGCGTTGGCGGATTGTGTCGATGATGATGCCGTGATTCCCGCGTTGGGTGGCATTGCGATGGATGCGGTGTGGGCGTTGGCCGGGGCGACTTCGGGGACGGTTGTTGTCGACTCTTGGTGGTTCAGGCCGCGGGATCTGGGGTTCGCCAGGGCTGGAATCGAGAAGGCAAGGGCCGACCGCGTTGTGGAGGTTTGGTGTGACGTTCCCGCCGAGGTAGCGAGGGCCCGCTATGCGAGTCGGCGGCGGGCGGCGGTGTACTGCGATGAGCAGCGTCTTGCCGAGGACTGGGACAAGTGGACCGGGCAGGCGGTGCCGCTTGGGCTTGCGCCCATCGTTCGGGTTGATACGACCCGGCCGGTTGATCCTGCTGATCTGGCCGCGCGAATCGAGCGTCTGGTGTGATCGCGCGGCCGGGTCGCGCGCCTCGATGTTGAGTTGTGTTGTGGGGCGGATTGATTCGCGGTCAGTGGCGGCGGATGCGGAGGACGTTGTCCTTGCGGACGCCGGGCTGGCCCTCGGGGCCGGTGAGCTCGCGTTCGGCCAGGCCGTTCACTTCGACTGTCCATTCGTTGGGGTCGAGGTGCAGTCCGGCGATGACCTCGGTGGTGGTGGGGAAGTGGACGTCGTGGGGTGGGTTTTCTACCCAGGACGGCCATTCGGCGTGGCCGACGATCAGGAGTTGACCGCCGGGGGAGACGGCTTCGGCCGCGCGGCGGAGGATCTTTTCGCGCTCATCGGCTTGGGCGACGGGGGAGTGCAGATACTGGGCGGTGACGAGGTCGAATCGGCCGGCGGGGAAGGTGTTCGCGAGATCGTGGCGCTGCCAGTCGATGTCGGTGATGCCCTGTTCGGCGGCGCGGGCGCGGGCCCGGGTCAGTGCGGTTTCCGAGACGTCGACGGCGGTGACTTGCCAGCCGCGCTCGGCCAGCCAGATCGCGTCGGCACCCTCGGCGCAGCCCAGATCGAGTGCGGAACCGGCTGCGGCCGACGAGATTTCGCGGACCAGCAGGAAGTTGGGTGAGCCGGACCAGACTTGTTCCCGCTCCTGGTAGAAGTTCTCCCAGAACTCAACCGTGTTGCCGTCAGTGTTGTGGGTGTGTGTCTCGGTCATGGACACCACGATCCCTGTCGCGGAGCCATAACGGCAAAGTTCTTTGCTGCTTTGGCAACAACTATTCGTCGGTGGGTTCGGTCTCTGCGGATTTCTCCAGTGAGGGCCCGGCTTTCTCCTGCGTTAGTGCGCGGTCCTCCACGAGCATGGCCGACCGATGCCCGGAGCCCCAGCCCGCGTGCGCCTCGGTCCGCATCCGCTCGACCATGTGCGGATAGTGCAGCTCGAACGCCGGACGCTCGGATCGAATCCGCGGCAGCTCGTAGAAGTTGTGCCGCGGCGGCGGGCAGGTGGTCGCCCACTCCAGGGAGTTGCCGTAGCCCCACGGGTCGTCCACCGTGACGACCTCGCCGTACCGGAAGCTCTTGAAGACATTCCAGATGAACGGCAACATCGAGGCGCCCAGGATGAAAGCGCCGATCGTGGAGATGGTGTTCAACGTGGTGAAGCCATCGCTCGGCAGATAGTCGGCATAGCGCCGCGGCATCCCCTCGGCGCCGACCCAATGCTGCACCAGGAAGGTCGTGTGGAATCCCACGAACGTGGTCCAGAAGTGCCACTTACCCAGCCGCTCGTCCATCATCCGGCCGGTCATCTTCGGGAACCAGAAGTAGATACCCGCGAACGTCGCGAACACGATGGTCCCGAACAGCACGTAATGGAAGTGCGCCACCACGAAATACGAGTCGGTGACGTGGAAGTCCAGCGGCGGACTGGCCAGGATCACACCGGACAGCCCACCGAACAGGAACGTTGTCAGGAAGCCAAGGGAGAACAGCATCGGCGTCTCGAACGTCAACTGCCCGCGCCACATGGTGAAGATCCAGTTGAAGAACTTCACCCCCGTCGGCACCGCGATCAGGAACGTCATCAGCGAAAAGAACGGCAGCAGAACGGATCCCGTCGCATACATGTGATGCGCCCACACCGCCACCGACAGTGCGCCGATCGAGATCGTCGCATACACCAGCGCGCTGTAACCGAACAGCGGCTTACGCGAGAACACCGGGAAGATCTCGGTCACGATGCCGAAGAACGGCAACGCCACGATGTACACCTCGGGATGCCCGAAGAACCAGAACAGATGCTGCCAGAGCAGCACACCGCCGTTGGCCGTGTCGTAGATGTGCGCGCCGAGATGCCGGTCGATCGCCAGCGCGAACAGTGCCGCGGTGAGGATCGGAAAGGCAAGCAACACAAGGATGCTGGTGACCAGGATGTTCCAGGTGAAGATCGGCATCCGGAACATGATCATGCCGGGGGCGCGCAGGCAGATGATCGTGGTGATCATATTGACGGCGCCGAGAATGGTGCCGACGCCGGCCACGATCAGCCCCATGATCCACAGATCACCGCCCGCACCCGGCGCATGCTCGAAATTGCTCAGCGGGGTGTAGGCGGTCCAGCCGAAGTCCGCCGCACCACCCGGGGTGATGAAGCCCGCGGTGGCGATGATGGCGCCGAACAGGTACAGCCAGTAGCTGAACGCGTTGAGCCGAGGGAACGCGACGTCCGGCGCCCCGATCTGCAAGGGCAGCACGGCATTTGCGAAGCCGAACACGATCGGTGTCGCGTAGAACAGCAGCATGATCGTGCCGTGCATGGTGAACAGTTGATTGAACTGTTCCGTCGACAGGAACTGCATCCCCGGCCGGGCCAGCTCACCGCGCATCAGCAGGGCCATCAGCCCGCCGATGAAGAAGAAGCTCATCGCCGTGACCAGATACATGATCCCGAGCACCTTCGGATCGGTGGTCGTGATCATTTTCCAGAGGTAGGAACCCTTCGGCCCCCGCCGTCGCGGATATGGTCGAACCGCCTGAAGTTGTTCGGTCTGCGTCACACTCACAGCCGTCGCCACCTTCCGAACCGCCGGGCAACTCGAGGCCGGCGCGACCGGCCTGTATCAACCAAACCATGTGACCGCTGTCTCACGCCACCCCTAGATCAGCTTTGCCGAAGGTTTGCCGCGGCGGCGCGAATAAGCTTCTCCAACTGGTCTTCTGCGGGTCGGGAACCGCTGTGTGGTCCGCTCGGAGTGATACGCCCTGGATATCAGGGCTATCTGCGACCGGGGGTTGATGCGCCGCGGTATTCGGGTGCGTACCGTGAGGGCCAACAAACGACAGGCGGGGGCCGAAATGAAAACCTGGGTTCGTTGGGCAACACTGCACGGCATGCCGCGCATGTACTTCAATAAGCGCGCCCGCGACGGTGATCCGCTCTCGGAGATCCTGACGAACTCCCTGGCCGAGAACCCCTACCTGTTCGGCAACCGCATTCGCGAGCAAGGCCGCCTGGTCCGCACCGGGCTCACCTGGGTCACCGCCGACCACGAGGTATGTCGAACGATCCTGCGCGACAAGAATTTCGGTGCCAGCGCGCCGGAGGCGCTGAAGCTGCCCCGGTCGATGCGCAGGCTGGTGCGGGCGACCGACCTGAAGCTGGCCAACCCGGTCGAACCGCCGTCGATGCTGATGGTCGACCCGCCGCAGCACACGAGATATCGCAAACTCGTCGCGCAGGAATTCACCCCACGTGCGGTCGGTCGCCTGCATGATCGCATCGTCGAGGTGACCGATGAACTGCTCGCCGGGCTGGCGTCGCGCCGCGACGCCGACCTGATCGCGGACTTCGCCACACTGCTTCCGGTGGCGATCATCTGCGGAATCCTCGGTGTGCCAAGAGAAGAGCAGGACTACATGCTCGAGCTCGGGCACGCGGGCGCGCCACTGCTCGACATCGGCATCTCGTGGCGCGCGTTCCGCGATGCCATCGCCGCCCTACGGGCGAGCGAGGAATTCATCGAGGAACACATCGCCCGGCTGCGAGTCGATCCCGGCGACGACATCCTCAGCCAACTGGCCGTCAATGGCAGTCTGACCATGCCCGAACTCAAGGCAACCGTCACGCTGCTGGCCGGGGCCGGTTTCGAAACCACGGTGAATCTGCTGGGCAACGGCATGGTGGTGTTGCACGACCATCCGGACCAACTCGCCCTGCTGCGGGCCGAGCCGGACCGGTGGCCCGACGCGATCGAGGAGATCCTGCGATTCGACAGTCCGGTCCAGATGACTTCACGAACTGCGTTGTGCGACATGGAAATAGCTGATCGGAAGATTGCCCGCGGTGACTCGGTCACGCTGCTGCTCGGTGCCGCCAACCGTGACCCCGCCGTCTTCGCCGACCCCGGCGCGTTCGATGTCACCAGGGCCAACGCACGCGAGCACCTGTCGTTCAGCAGTGGCGTGCACGCCTGTCTCGGCGCCAGCCTGGCCAGGATGGAGGGCGCCGTCGCCCTGTCCGCGCTCTACGATCGCTTCCCCGAGCTGCGGCTCACCGGCGCCCCCGAGCGGCGCGATCTCGTCAATCTCCGTGGCTATCAACGGATACCGGCCGCGCCGGGGCTGCCGGCGGCCAGTCGCACCGCCTGAGCCCGCTCAGAACTCGAGCGGGTCCTGGATGAGCATGCCCTCGACGGCGCGCAGGCGGTCGCTCATGGTGGACAGCAGATCGATGGAGTCGTGCGAGAGACCGACCGCGGTATGCACGAGTCGGCGCAGCCGCGGGCTGTCGATCGAGCGGGCCACGGTCGCGTCGTAGTCGGTCGTCGGTGTGCTGTCGAAAGGTCGGGCGAGCTGGTCGAGATCCACGGCGAAGTACTCACAATCGGTCATCTGGCCCCCTGGGACCATTGTGGGCGCGCTGGGCCGCGCGCCTGCGCGATGTGCCGCCGGCGAGTACTGCCTGATGCTGCGACGCACACCGCATACACTTCGTCGCTGCGCCGACCTGGAACGTTTCGTGTGTAGTTCTGGACAATACGAACGTAAACGCCAGCTACACGACATGCCAGCGTGAAACGATGAGTTCGGCGGAACAAGTACCGATCTGGTGAGGGGCCGACGTGGGGCAGCTGGACGGCAAGGTAGCGCTGATCACCGGTGGCGCCCGAGGTCAGGGGCGTGCGCACGCGGTGGCGCTGGCGGTGGCGGGCGCGGACATCGTGGTGTGCGACATCGCCGAACAGGTGGCGAGCGTGCCGTATCCGATGAGTTCGGAGTCGGATCTGGCCGAAACGGCCAAGCTGGTCGAGGAAACCGGACGCCGCTGCGTGGCGCTCAAAGCCGACGTGCGCAGCCAGACGGAGATGAACGCGGTCGCCCAGCGCGCGATCGATGACTTCGGTCACATCGACATCCTGCTCGCCAACGCGGGCATCGCCTCCAACTCCTCGATCGCCGAGATGGCCGACGAGTTGTGGCACGACATGATCGACATCAACCTCAACGGCGTCTTCCACACCTTCCGCGCGGTGGTGCCGCACATGATCGAACGCCGGTGGGGCCGCATCGTGGCCACCGCCTCCATCGTGGCTCGGATGGGCGTGCGCAACGCCGGCCACTATGCGGCGGCGAAGTGGGGTGTGCTCGGGCTGGTCAAGTCGTTGTCGCTGGAGGTGGTGGACTACGGCATCACCGTCAACGCGGTGCTGCCCGGGGGCGTGGACACCGACATGATCCAGAATCCGGCGATGTATCGAATGATGGTGCCGGACAAGGAGAATCCCACCAAGGAGGACGTGATGGCGATGTTCGCCGCCGGTCCGCCGAACTCCGATCTGATCGCACCGGCCGAGGTCGCGGACGCGGTGTTGATGCTGGTGTCCGAGCAAGGGCGGCACTTCAACGGCGAGGCCTTGACGATCTCCGGCGGGCTCAGCGCCAACACCGTCTGAGCGCCGACAAAATGTGACCTGCGTCGCAGTCGTCGCGGCGCCGGAACTTTCCCGGCGCCGGATCCGACCGATCAACGAGGCCCGGTTCCGGGCGAACTTTCGTTCTCGAGGATGGTGGACGGCAACGTGCAGGTGAAACGCTCGACAGTCCACCTCGTCTGGCTGGTCGCGGCGGCCGTTCTGCTCGCCCTCGTCATCGGCTCGGTGGTGGAGGCGGGTGACGCGCCCTACCGAGCCGCCGGCACCGCCTATCCCGGTTTCGCAGATGTGCTCGGCTACGTGCTGCTGCGCGTGGTCGCCGCGCTGGCCGGCGCGACCGCGCTCGGCGCCCTGGTCTACGCGGTGTGCTGTACCGCCGTCACCGGCCGCGGCCGCCTCGACGTCGACGGCTATTCCGGTCTGCGGCTCGCCGAGCGAGCCGGTCTGATGTGGCTGCTGTCGGCGCTGGCGCTGATCCCGGTCACCGCGGCGAATGTCGGTGGGCTGACGGTCTCCGGCCTCTTCCGGATCGGTGCGCTCGGCGCGCTGATCGATGCCAGCGAGAAGCCCAAGGCGTGGATCGTGGTCGCCGTGCTGGCCGGTGTGGTGACGCTGGGCGCCCGAATGCTGTTGTCCTGGAACGGGGCAGCGGTGTTGCTGATGGTGGCCGCCATCGGCGTGCTGCCGCCCGCGATGGTCGGCAATGCGGGGGAGGGGCCGAATCACGACTACGGAACCGGCGCGATGATCATCTTCCAGCTCGCGGTGTCGGTGCTGCCCGGCCTGCTGTGGTGCGTCGCGGACCACCTGCGCCGCAACGGATCACACGCGCGCACCGCGGTCCGCCGCGGCGCGGTGATCGTGCTGCTGTGTCTGGCGGCGGCAACCCTGAGTGGTCTGGTGCTCTGGGTGATCCTGCTGCCGTGGTCTGCTGTGTTGACCACCGGGTACGGGCGACTGGCGCTGGTGGTGGTCGCCGTCGGCGTCGACCTCGGACCGACGATGCGCGCGGTGTCGAAGCACCATGATCCCGGCGCCCGGACCGCGTTCCTGATCGCCTGCAGCGGAGCGCTTTCCGCAGTGGCGATCGCCGCGACGGTGGCCATGGCGGTCCAGCCTGCGCCGGCCTTCGCCGATCGATCGTTCACCGCGCAGGAGGTGTTCCTCGGCTTCGACCTGTTCGATCGACCGAACCTGCTGCGCCTGATCACGGTGTGGCGCTTCGACATCGTGCTCGGCACCGCCGCGCTGGCCGCGATCGTGCTGTACACGCTCGGCGTGCTGCGCTTGTGGCGGCGCGGCGACGAGTGGTCCCGGTGGCGGACCGCCTCGTGGATCGGCGGGTGCGTGGCGCTGCTGATCGCGACCTCCTCGGGCATCGGCACCTACGGCTTCGCGATGTTCAGCATGCACATGATCACGCACATGGCCTTGAACATGTTCGTGCCGGTGCTGCTGGTCCTCGGCGCGCCGGTCACCCTGCTGCTGCGCGCCGTGCCCGCGGCCAAGCGCGGCCAGGTGCACGGTGTGCGCGAATGGGTGCTCGCCCTGTTGCATTCGCGACCGACCGCGGTGATCGCGCACCCCGCGACGGCGCTGTCGTTGTTCGTGATCTCGCTCTACGGACTGTATTTCACGCCGCTGTTCGAGAGCCTGATCCGATACCACTGGGGGCACGTGCTGATGAACGTGCACTTCCTGATCGTCGGCTACCTGTACTACTGGGGCATCATCGGCGTCGACCCGGGCCCGCGCCGCCTGCCACACCTCGGCAGGCTCGGAGTCTTGTTCGCGGTCATGCCTTTTCACGCCTTCTTCGGTGTCGCGGTGATGTCGATGAACACCGTCATCGGTTCCCGCTTCTACACCAACCTGCAGCTCCCGTGGAACATCGACCTACTCGCCGATCAACGCGTCGGCGGCGGCATCGCCTGGGTCTCCGGCGAAATCCCGATCCTGCTCGTAGTCGGCGCACTACTCACTCAGTGGGTGGCCCAAGACCGCCGCACCGCGATACGCACCGACCGCAAGGACGACGCCTACGCCGACTCCGACCTCGCCGCCTACAACGCCATGCTGGAACAACTGGCGCAATCCCGCCGCTGACCCCACCGACCCGGTCGACCGAAGGCGCCCGTCGGTCTGTGTGCGGGGGTGAAGGGCGCCTTCGGTCGGTTAGTGGTGGAAGCGAACTCGGCGTAGGCGCAGGCTGTTCGAGACTACGAAGAACGATGAGAATGCCATGGCCGCGCCGGCGATCAGCGGGTTCAGGAAGCCGAGTGCGGCTATGGGGATGGCGATGACGTTGTAGCCGAAGGCCCACACCAGGTTTCCCTTGATGGTGCGCAGCGTGGCATGGGCCAGTTCGATGGCGTCGGCGACCGCGCCGAGGTCCTCGCGCACCAGGATGACGTCGGCGGCCGCGATCGCGACATCGGTGCCCGCGCCGATCGCCATGCCGAGATCGGCGGTGGCCAGCGCGGCGCCGTCGTTGATGCCGTCGCCGACCATCACCACGCGATGTCCCTGCTCCTGCATGCGGGCGATCAGCTCGACCTTGCCCTCCGGAAGCAGTTCGGCGACAACCTCATCGATGCCGATCTCGTCGGCCACCGACTGCGCCGCGTAGGCGTTGTCGCCGGTGAACATCATGACGCGCAGCCCGAGCCGGTGCAGCCGGGCAATCGCGGCCGACGCGGTCTCCTTGACGGTGTCGGCGACCGCGATCACCGCGACGACAACACCGTCGACGGCGACGAGCACGACGGTGCGTCCGGACCGTTCCTGCTGCCGGACAGCACGATTCAGGTCCTGCGGGATGCCGATGCCCTGATCGTCGAACAGCCGCGACCGGCCGACCAGCACCCGGCGGCCGTCCACCAGGCCGCGCGCGCCCAATCCCGGTAGGGCCTCGAAGGATTCGACCGAGGGCAGTTCGTCGATCGCTTCGCGCGCGTGCCGAGTGATCGCGGCCGCGACCGCGTGCTCGGACGCGGCCTCCACCGCGCCGGACAGCCGCAGCACCTCCGCCGTACTGAACGACTCGTGCTCGATCACCGCGACCACGCTCATCGCGCCGTTGGTGACGGTGCCGGTCTTGTCCAGCACCACGGTGTCCACGTCCCGGGTGGCTTCCAAAGCCTGATGGCCCTTGATGAAGATGCCCAGCTGCGCACCGCGTCCCGAGGCCACCATCAGCGCGGTCGGAATCGCCAGGCCCAGCGCGCACGGGCATGCCACGACCAGTACCGCCAGCGCGGCCGCCGCGGCTCGATCCGCACCGGAGCCGGTCGCCAGCCAGATCACGAACGTCACGGCCGTCACCAGGAAGACGAACGGAACGAACACCGCCGACACCCGATCGGCGATCCGCTGCATCCGCGCCTTGCCGGTCTGCGCCTGCTCGACCAGCCGGATCATCCCGGACAGCTTCGTATCCGCGCCTACCGCAGCGGCTTCCACGATCAACCGCCCGGTGAGCGCGGTGGTGCCGCCGATCACCGCCATACCCGTATGCACGTCGACCGGAATGGATTCACCGGTCATCGCGCTGGCGTCGACACTCGACTCGCCGGACACCACAAGGCCGTCCGTGGCGATGGTCTCGCCGGGTCGCACCACGAAGCGCTGCCCCTCCACGAGTTCACCGATGGGAACCCGCATTTCGCGATCGTCGCGGGTCAGCACGGTGACCTCACGCGCGCCGAGCGCGGCGAGCGCCCGCAATGCGCTGCCCGCCGAACGCTTCGCCTTCGCCTCGAAATACCGTCCCGCCAACACGAATGCGGTGACGCCGGCGGCAACTTCGAGGTAGATCGCATCGCTGGCCCAGATCGCCGCCCACACGCCGTCGGGCGCGGGCCCGGAACGGTTGGGGTGCAAGAACATCGTGTCCAGCGACCACAGCGTCGCGGTGATCACGCCGACCGAGACCAGCGTGTCCATGCTCGCCGCACCGACCTTGGCATTGGCAAAAGCCTTGCGGTGGAACGGCGCCGCCGACCAGACCACCACCGGCAGCGCGAGCACGGTGAGGATCAGCTGCCACCCGGTGATCCGGGTGCTGGGGATGGTGGCGAACATCACCGACAGGTCGGCCAGTGGGAAGAACGCCATCAGTGCGACGACCAGCCTGCGCAGCAGGTCGTTGACCGCCGCGTCCTCGGGCGCCGAGCTGATCGGTTCGGAGCGGTCGGTAATCGGCGACGCCCCGAACCCGGTGGCATCGACCTCGGCACACAACTGCTCGGCGGTGATGTCGCCGACAGCGTCGATCGTCGCGATCCCGGTGGCATAGTTCACCGATGCGGTGATCCCGTCGATCTTGTTGAGCTTGCGTTCCACCCGAGTGGAGCAGGCCGCGCAGCTCATCCCGGTGACGGCCAGGGAGATGCGGTTCGGTTCGGTGCGAGTGATCGAGTCGAGCTCGATGGTCATGACATTCCGTTCAGGCTGCGGGGTCTTGGGTCGAGCGGAGGTGGCGGGTGCGCCTCCCGAGCTGAGCGCCCGGCGGCAGCACCAGGTCGACCGGGACGCGGTCGCGGGTCGGCGGCGAGGTCTCCGGGCGGCGCGTCCGGTGCACGACAACGACCAGCACCAGCGCGACGACCAGCAGTCCGTGCGAGAGGACCCGGGAGATCGGCACCACACCGGAGTACAGATCGGACACCACGAACGCGCTCAACGCCGCGACCAGCACACCGAGCACCGGCAGCACCCCGGCGGCGGCGTGCGGCCGCAGTGCGCAGTAGATGAACCCGACACCGATCGCCAGACTCCACGCGGTGCTCTCGTTGAGCAGGTGACGAGTCATCTCGGCGCCGTGATGGTGACTCATGCCGAAGTCGAGCCCGGCCAACTGGGCCAGGGCCAACGCGCACTGCAGCAGACCGAGCACACCGAGCAGGACACGGGTCAACGCGATGCGCGAGGTCGGCACGGCGGCGCGCAGCCTGGCCAGCGGCGAGGGCTGCGGCCGCTCCAACTCGGCGGCGGCGAAGATCGCATCGGTCAGGTCCGGCGCGTACGCCGAGCCGCTGCGCAATAGTTTCGAGGTCTCCACCGCGGCGACGTACCAGGAGCAGCACTCGGCGCACTGCTCGAGGTGCTCGTCCACCCGGGCGGCGGGCACGGTTTCGCGCTCGCCGTCGATCCGGGCCGACAGCGCCGTCCGGCACACTTTGCACTCCACGTCCAGATTGTCGTCTATTCGGACACCGAAGTTCCCGGCGGTTGATTTTGGTGGCGCCGCTCACGGAAACCAGCGTGGTGACCTGCGTTACCTCGGCCGGGCCGGTCCGTCGACGCCGTGGCCGCGGGTTATTGTCGACACCATGCCGACGCCCGCCGAAGATGACGAGACGACCCGCCTGGCACTGGCGGCGGCGCGTGGCGACCGGCGGGCACTGGAAGGTTTCATCCGGGCCACCCAGAAAGATGTGTGGCGACTGCTCGCCCACCTGACCGAGGTCGGCCGGGCCGACGACCTGACCCAGGAGACCTACCTGCGGGCGCTCGGCAGCATCAAGCGTTTCGAGGGCCGCGCCAGCGCGCGCACCTGGCTGCTGTCCATCGCGCGCCGGGTCGTGGTCGATCAGGTGCGGATGGCGGTGGCGCGGCCGAAGATCGCGCACGGCGTCGACTGGGTCGCGGCCGCCGATCGGCAGGTGCCGCGGCGCGACGGGCTGACCGAGATCGTCGAACTCAACCTGCTGCTGGACGATCTCGCGCCGGAGCGGCGCGAGGCGCTGGTGCTCACCCAGGTGCTCGGGCTGTCCTACGCCGAAGCCGCCTCGGTCTGCGGCTGCCCGGTGGGCACGGTCCGCTCCCGCGTGGCCCGCGGCCGCGAAGATCTAGTCGCCGCAACAAGATTCGGCACCAGGCGCAGCGCCAACGGCTGACGCCGGGCTCACGCAGTGGCGTCCATGCGCTGGGTGCCGATGACCGACAGCAGCTGGAGGGCCTGCTCGGTCGGTGAGCCCGGGGTGGCAGTGTAGATCACGACTCGCTGGTCCCGGTCGGCGATGTCGAGGACATCGCAATTGACGGCGATCGGGCCGACCAGTGGATGCTCGAAGGTCTTGCACAGGGTGGGCTCGGCAGTCACATCGTGGGATGCCCACAGGCGCGCGAACTCCGGGCTTCCGGCGCGCAGCTCGGCCACCAGCTCGTTCACCTCCGGATCGTCGGGGTAACGGGCGGCCGCGGCGCGCAGATCCTGGGCCGCGCTGCGGGCGAACGTGTCCGCGTCCGACACCCCGTACAACCGCCGCCCGTGCAGGCGCGGCCCGAGGAAGGTCCGCCGCACCAGGTTTCGGTCGCGTCGCGACAGGGCGGAGAAGTCCTCCATCAACGCGGCCGCCAGCTCGTTCCAGGCGAGCACCTCCCAGGTAGCCGACGTCACGATCGCGGCGGCCTGCGGCAGCCGGCGCAGCAGGTCGAGGATGCTCTGCCGCACCTCGCGCGACGGCCCGGCGGGTGGGCCGGGCGGTGCCCCGGCGAGGTGGTGCAGATGGTCGCGTTCGGCGTCCGAAAGGCGCAGTGCGCGAGTCAAACCGCTCAGCACTTCGCGCGATGGGCGCGGGCCACGGGCCTGTTCCAGCCGCGTGTAGTACTCGGTCGAGATGAAAGCCAGCTGTGCGACCTCCTCGCGGCGCAGCCCCGGGGTGCGGCGGCGGGGCCCGGCGGGCAGGCCCACGTCGGCCGGGGTGATCCGCTCACGCCTGCTGCGCAGGAAGTCCGCCAGTTCTCGTCTGTCCACACCTTCAGTGTGCTCGGCAGTCGCGGAACGGAGCCAGGTACAGCCGGTACCTGGCTCGGTTCGGCGTTCGGGCCGAGGCTCGGAGCCATGGACAACACACTGACTACGCATGCGGGCCTACTGGCAGACAAGGTCGCCTTCATCACCGGCGCCGGACGCGGTATCGGCGCGGCGGCGGCACGACTGTTCGCTAGGGAGGGTGCCCAGGTGATGCTCGCCGCCCGGACGGAGGCGCAGCTGAAGGCGGTGACCGAGGAGGTCAGGGCGGCGGGCGGCACTGCCGACTATGTGGTGTGCGACCTGGCCGATCCGGATAGCGTGCGCGCTGCCGTCGACCACACCGTCGACCGGTACGGACGGCTCGACGTCGCCTTCAACAACGGGGCGGCATTGGTGCCGTCCGGTCCGATGGATCAGGTGCGGGAGGCCGATTTCGACTATGTCTATGCCGTGAATCTCAAGGGCCCGTGGCTGTCCATGGTCGCCGAGATAGCCGCCATCCGGGCGACCGCGGGCACGGGCGCCATCGTCAACACCTCCAGTGTCGGCAGTCTGATGGGCAATGCGGAGCTGCCCGCTTACGGTGCGATGAAGCGGGCGGTCAACAGCCTCACCGAATCGGCCGCTGTCACTTACGGTCCGGAAGGTATCCGGGTCAATGCGATCGCACCGGGCAGCACGCTGACCGAGATGATCCAGGACTGGGAGGCGGACTCGCCGGGCGTCATCGAGCGTCTCAATGCGCTCACCCCGTTGGGCCGGGTAGCCGATCCAGACGAAATCGCCCAGGCCGCCGCATGGTTGCTCAGCGACCGCTCCTCCTATGTGACCGGCACCGTCCTGCGCGTCGACGGCGGCCTGCGCGCGTGACGTCAGGCCTCTGCCAAAGGGTTTGCGGCGTAATGCAATCGGATGATGCCGTCGTCGTGGCGGGTCGCGGTGGCGTGCACGCCGAACACCTTTCGGAGTAGCTCGGGCGTCATCACCTCGAGCACCTCGCCCGCCGCGACGACGCTGCCGTGATCGAGCACCACCAGTCGATCGCAGCAGCGCACGGCGAGGTCGAGTTCGTGCAGCACCGCGAGGGTGGTGATGCCGGTCGTGCGGATCAGGTCGAGCAGTTCGAAGCGGGCTCGGACGTCGAGGTGGTTGGTCAGCTCGTCGAGCACGAGCAGGCGCGGCTGTTGCGCGAGTGCCCGTGCGAGCAGCACACGTTGGCGTTCGCCGCCGGACAGGGAGCCGATGGTGCGGTCCGCGTAGGCGGTGCTGCCGGTTCGTGCCATGGCGTCGTCGACGGCCTGGTGGTCGGTCGCGGTATCCCGGCTGAACAGGCCATGGTGCGGATTGCGGCCGAGCCCGACCACCTCGGCGACCGTGAGTTCCGTTGAGCCGGAACCATTCTGGAGGACGGCGGCGGTTGCGCGAGCCGCGGCGCGGATCGACATTCCGGCGATGTCGGCACCATCGATCGCGACGATGCCCGCGGTGGGTTGTAATGACCGGTAGATGGTGCGCAGCAAGGTGGTCTTGCCGCTGCCGTTGGGGCCGACGATGCCGACGACCGTGCCAGGCGGTGCGTGCAGAGTCACCTGGTCGAGGACCCGAGCGTCGCCGAATGTGACGCTTACTCCGGCGACGGACAATTCGGCCGAGGAGGTCATGCCAGTCCACCGTTTCGGCGCAGCAGCCAGAGGAAGAACGGCGCGCCGAACGCGGCGGTGAAGATGCCGAGCGGCAATTCGTTCGGTGCGTCGATGGTGCGCGAAAGTAGATCCACTGCAACCAGATACGCGGCACCGATCAGCGCGGACAGCGGTAGCACCCGCCGATGGTCCATGCCGAAGGCGAGGCGGATCAGGTGCGGAATCATCAAGCCGACGAAGCCGATTCCGCCCGCCACCGCGATCAGCACGCCGGTCAGCAGCGAGGCGAGCACCAGCAGGATGATCCGCAGCGCGCGCACATCGACGCCGAGCGCGGTGGCCTGCTCATCCCCGGTGCCCAGGACATTGAGCCGACGCCCGAAGGCGAGCACGACGGCGACGGTCACCAGCACGACCACGGTGACCGTGCCGAGCCGATCCCAGCTCGCCCCGGCGACGCTGCCCATCGTCCAGAACATCACCGTCCGTAGCTCATTCGGGGTGGCGCGCAACTGTAGGTAGTTCGTCGCGGCGAGCAGGAGATAGCCCACCGCGACACCCGCCAGCACCAAGCGGGTCGGCGCCAAGGTGCCGCGTTGCTGCCCGAGCAGGAACACCACCGCGATGGTCGCGATCGCGCCGCAGAAGGCCGCGGCGGTCACCCCGATGCCGCCGAGTACGCCACCGGCGGTGACGATCACGGTCACCGCGCCGAGCGAGGCGCCGGACGACAGCCCGAGCACATACGGGTCGGCCAGCGGATTGTTCACCAGCGCTTGCAGAATCACGCCCGCCACCGCGAGACCGCAGCCGCACAGCGCGGCCAGGATCACCCGGGGCAGCCGGTAGTTCCAGACGATCTGGTCGACGGTGAAGCCGACATCCGGTGTCTTCCCGGACAAATGAGCGAAGATCACCCGGCCGGTGTCGGCAACGGACACGGTGACCGAGCCCACTGCGATCGACAGCAGCATCACGGCGAGCAAAACCGCCGCCGACACGGCGAGCGCGATCGGCAGCGGCGTCGCGGTCAGCGGTGGACGGGTAGTGCTGCGGGTCACCGGAACTGCTCGGGGTGCACGAGTTTCGCGATGCGCTGCACGGCGATGTCGTTGCTCGGGCCGAGATAGATCGAATCCGACAGCACCGCATAGTTATTGGTCTTCGTGGCGCTCCACTGCGGAAACTGCTCGAGGATCCGCTTGGCGGCGGCGTCGATGTCGGGGCTGCGGTAGTTGACCACGATGAGCCCATCGATCGGTGTCACCGCGAGCTGCTCCTTGCTGATCGTCACGAAGGTGGTGCCGTCGTCCCGGTTGAACGGGTTCACCCCGCCCGCCTTGTCGATGACGTCGTCCCAGATGCCGCCCGCCGCGATCGCGGAGAAGTCCGAGGAGTCGCCCATACCCATACCAGGGAAGACCAGCAGCACATTCTTCTTCGGTTGCCCGGCGACTCGGCCCGCGGTCGTGGCGATGGCGCGTTGTGAGTCGGCGATGAGACGTTCGGCTCGGCCGGGCACGTCGAAGATGGCGCCGAGATCGCGCAGCAGGGCGTAGCTTTCCTCGATCGTCGGTGTGCCGGTGACGGCACCGGTGACGCCGCAGTTGGCCCGGGGCACATAGGTATTGGCACCCGCGGCGGCCAGTTCCTCGCGGGTCGCGAAACCCTGATCGGCGGCGAAACCGCCACCGCCGGTGGAGATCACCAGGTCGGGGTGCTGGTTCAGCATCGCTTCGCGGGGGATGTCCTGCAAGGCGTTCGGCGTGAACTTGCCGGTCGGCAGTGCATCGATCGCGGCGGCGCGGTCCGGAACGTCGGAGGCGCCGTAGGACTGTGCGTTGGCCACCACCCGGTCGGCGACGCCGAGGGCGATGAGCGAGGACACCTCGCCGACCGAGCCGCCGTTCATCACGACGACGCGTTTCGGTGCTTCGGTGAACGTGTAGGTCTTGCCGCAATTCTCCAGGGACACCGGGTATTTGGTGACACCCTCGGTGGCCGACGACGGTGTGTTGTCCGTCGCGTCGGTCACCGAGGTCGTGCAGCCGGTGACGGCGAGGGTGCTTGCCGCGAGCGTCAGTAGCAGCGCGCGTGTGATCAGCATGGGTGCCTCTTCGATCGGTGCGCCAGGACCGGGACGGCCGGTGGCGCAGGGAGGAATTGGGTTTGGATCAGGTAGTCGATTCCGGCGGCGAGTGCCGTGGCGGAATCCGGTTGGGGGAGAGATGAATCGGTGAGGTTGTCGCGTCCGTAAATGACTGCGTCGCCCGGAGGTGCCAGATGGGCGGTGTGCGCGCGGGCAATGGTCAACGAGTGGTCGTCCTGTGCCGACGCCCGATCCGCCCTGGCGGACAACCTCGCTTGCCAGATCGAGGAAGGGATAGCCGCGATCGGGTACCCGCGATCGCGCAGTGCATCGACGATGAAGGCGAACGCCAGCGGGTGTTGGCTGGTCAGATGGAAGGTTCGGGCCGTCGGTCGGTGCGCGACCAGGTGCGCGATGGTGGCGGCGACCCAGTCCACCGGCACCATGTCGATGGTGCCCGCGTCGTAGATCGCGTCCGGGACGGCCTCGAGGACTACCATCGCGCGGATCAGGCTCCAGAACGCGTCATCCGGGCCGGAGGCTCCGGTCAGCGAGTGACCGCCGATGCGACCGGGGCGGTACACCGTAACCGGTACGCCGCGGTCGGCTGCGGCGTACACCAGGCCCTCCGCTACCCACTTGCTGGCCACGTAGCCGTTGTGGGGCAACGACATCGAGGCCACCCGCCGGTCTTCGGTGAGGATCGGCGGGTTGCCGTCGACGGCGAAGGCGGTGTCGACGGAGGACACGAAGTGCACCGGCTTCAGCGTGCCGGTGGTCGCGAGACGCAGAATGCGTTCGGTGCCTTCGACATTCGCCGGACGCAGCCGAGAGTACGGCTCGAAATGATGCACTCGGGCGCCGTTGTGCACGATGGCATCGACCGTGTCGGCCAACTCCTGGTAGCGCGTGGGTGACAAGCCGAGCCGGGGGAGGGCGAGATCGCCCGCGATCGCGGTGATCCGGCGCGTGTGACCGTCCGGCGGCGTGCTGTCGAGACCATAACGGGCAAAGGCGGATTGGATGCGATGCAGCGCTGCTGGATCATCGTCCGCGCGCACCAGGCAGTACACCTGCAGGTCGGTGCGTTCGAGCAGGGCCGCCAGCAGGAACGCGCCGAGAAATCCGGTGGCACCGGTGAGCAACACTGTCTGCGGCTCCGCCGGTGGCTCGGCCGTTGCGCGGATGGTCACGTCGAGCTGCGTGTCCGCTTCGAGATCCGCTGCCGTCCAGGTCGACTCGTCGCCGTCACGACCGGATTCGAGGCGTTCGGCGAGTCCGGCGACGGTGGGTGTGTCGAACATGGCGCGCAGGTCCCACCGCACTCCGAAGGCTTCCCTGATGCCGTTGAGCACCCGGGCCGCGCGCAGCGAATGCCCGCCGCGTGCGAAGAAGTCGTCATCGATGCCGACCGACTCGACCTCGAGTGCCTCGGCGAAGAGCCGGGCCAGCGCACGCTCGGTGGGAGTACGCGGGGGCCGTTGGGTGAACTCGGCGTCCGGTGGCGTGGGCAGTGCCGCTCGGTCCAGCTTCCCGTTCGTGGTGTGCGGCAGACGATCCAGCACGACGTACACCGACGGCACCATGTAGTCGGGCAGCAGTCCGGCCATATGTAAACGCAGGGATTGGGCCTCGGGCTCACCTACGCCGGGGCTGGGCACCACGTAGGCGACAAGGACCTCCGCATCGACACGCACCGCCGCCGCGTCGACCTGCGGATGTGCGACAAGCGCGGCCTCTACCTCGCCGACCTCGATCCGATAGCCGCGCAACGACATCTGGCTGTCGCCGCGGCCCAGGTATTCGAGATGACCGTTCCTGTGCCGCCGCACCAGATCGCCGGTGCGGTAGAGGCGGCTGCCGTTCGGATCGAACGGATCGGCCACGAAGCGCATCGCGGTCGCCGCCGATTGGCCGAGATACCGTTGACCAACCGGCATTCCGCCGACGTACAGTTCGCCGACAACTCCTGGCGGCACCGGACGCAAGGTTCGATCCAACACGTAGCAGCGGCCGTTGGTGACCGGAATTCCGATGGACGGCTGCGCGTGCCCGTCGATGCTGGTCCAGGTGGCGTCAACGGTGCATTCCGTCGGGCCGTAAAGGTTGTAGACCGAGAGACCCGGCTCGGCCCGCAGCGCGGTCCACAGTGCTGGATCTGCCGCCTCACCGCCGAGCGCGATCACTGTCGGACGATGTGCCCCGGTGAGGAGACCGGCGGTCAGTAGCTCGCGCGCGAAAGTCGGTGTGACATCGAGGAAATCGATGCGCTGGTCTTGGATGTAGCGCACTAGGCGATCAGGATCGCGTCGCAAGTCGTCATCGATGAAGTGCAACTCGTGTCCGGCGAGCAGCCAGAGCAACCCTTCCCACGCGGTATCGAATGTCATCGATGCGGTAAGCGCCGCCCGCATCCGCCGCCCACCCTGCGCCGCCACCGCGGGCTCGATCAGATGCTCGCGATGGTGGTGGTACAGATTCACCACCGCTCGATGCGAAATGACCACGGCCTTGGGGGTTCCGGTGGTGCCCGAGGTGTGAATGACCCACGCTGGATGTTCAGGATGCAGTCGGATCGGGGGATGCGCGCGGCGGGGCACGGCGGCGCTCGCTGGGGCAACCAGGTCTGGTGCGGATCGATCCGCACTCCTCGGGTCGGGAACCTCGCCGTCCGGCGGCGCGTCTCCGCCAGTAGCCAGTGTCGTTGCGGTGTATGGCAATTCGTCGAGAGGGATGACACGGTCGTGTAGCGCGTCGGGTATCAGCACGGCCAGCGCGGTCGTGGTGACGACGGCGGCGAGTGCTGACCCATCGGGAGCGCCCATCAGACCGTCGAGGAGTAGCGCCAACCGTGGTGCCGGCTGTCCGGGATCCAACGGTACATACGTTGCACCACAGGCGAGTACGGCGAACAGCGCTGCGATCGCGTCGCTGGTACGCGGAAGCAGCACTGCTACCGCGTCACTGCGGCGAGTACCAGCCGCTGCCAGCGCGGCACTCACTTCTCGCGTCCGCGCGGCCAGTTCGGCATACGTGAGAGCCCGCGGCGTGCCGGTGGCAACGAGAGCGGTAGCCGTCGAGGTGCGGGCTACCTGAGCAGCCAGCAGGTCGTGCACGGTGCTGTCCGGCCGCGGCCGATCGACGCCACGGCTGTTGGCGCGCAACCACTCTCGTTCCCCGGGCAGGAGCAGGTCGGCTGTGTCGAGCCGCTGATCCGGTTGGTCCAGGATGCGGCGGAGGAACGCCGTAAAGCGTTGCAGGTGGGTGGTCAACTCGGCTGCCGTATATGCACCCGGGTGACCGTCGAGGTAGAGCGTGGGACCGGTGCCGTCGATCCGGTCATAGAGATTGAAGACCAGGTCATCGATCATGCCCGCGGTGACGTTGTGCACCGCGCTGGTGCAATCGCCGAAGCTCAGATCGTAGTCGAACAGCATGATGTTGACCGACGGTCCGTACATGCTGCGATCGCTGCCGACCAAGCCCAGGTCGCGGCGCACCTGCTCGCTGCGGTACCGCTGATGGCGTCGGCTGCGGACCAGGTGACGGGCGACCCGGCCGGTGAGCTCCGTGAGCGTCGGATCGTCCGCGAAGTCGGTCCACAGGGCGACGCCGTTGAGCGTCATGCACGGCACACGCAGCGCCGGGGTGCCGGTACGCAGCATGACCGGCAGCGCGAGACACACCTCGTCGGCTCCGGTCATCCGGTGCACGTACGCGGCGATCGCGGCGGTGAGCACATCGGTCCAATTGGCGCGCGAGGCCTCCGCGACGTTACGCAGCAGTGCGACCGTCTCGGGATCCAGCGAGGTGAACTCCCGAAGTGTCGGCCCCGCAACCGATGTCGAGCGTGGCGCGGCCCCGGACAAGGTGACCGGCGCGGGCCGGTCACGGAGATAGTCGAGCCAAAACGTGCGGTCGCGCTCGACGTCCGCGGAATCGGCGTAGGCGGCATCCGCCTCGAGCACGGCGTCCCACGACCCGAATGCATAAGACGGCGGGGCGGTTCCGATCACGCTCGCCGTGTACAGCTCGGCAACACGTCGCGCGATCAACGCCATGCCGTAGCCGTCGAGCAGGATGTGATGCACCCGGTGATACCAGAGCGTCCGCCGCGCATCGAGCCGGAACACGATGTGCGCGAACAGGATGTCGCCGGTCAGGTCCACCGGTTGGGAAACGTCTCGAGCCATCAGATCCAGCGCGGCGCGCAGCGGATCCGGCTCGTCCGAAACATCCACCACGCGGACCGCCCAGGTGGGAGTCTGCACAACCTGCTGCGGACCGTCCTCGATGAACCGAATATGCAGCGCCCCAGCCTCATCGACCGCCGCGCGAATGCTGGCCACCAGCACATCCACCGCCACCGGCCCCGAAATATCCACGTACTCGGCGATATTGAAGACCGCCGAGGTCGGGTCGAGCTGTTGACCGAGCCAGACGCCCAGCTGCGCGGAGGTCAGCGGCCGCCCTTCGCTCACGGCGCAGGCCGCGGCGCGAGCAACGGCCACCAGGCGGCCACCGTGGGATTCTCGGCCAGGTCAACGAAGGCCGGTGCCGCGCCGCGCGACTTCCAGCGTTCGATCAATCCGATCAATCGCACCGAGTCCAGTCCTGCGGCGAAAAGGTCGTCGGTGTCGGTCAATTCGTGCGGCTCCAGATAGAGCACATCGGCGATATCCGCCCGCACGGTGTCATAGGTGAGTGGTTCCATCGCGCTCAGTTGACCTGTCTGTCCCGGTCGGCCCAGAACCGGTCGCGCAGCTGCCAGCGCAGGATCTTGCCGCTCGGATTGCGCGGAATACGTTCGACGAACTCGAAGCGCACCGGAATCTTGAACCAGGCCAGGTGCTCCCGGCAGAACGTCATCAGCTCGCGCACCCGCACCTGCTCGCCGGGCCGGCACGCGACGAACGCGTGCACCGATTCACCGAGCGCGTCGTCCGGCACGCCGATCACCGCGGAATCCGCCACGGCCGGATGGCGGGCGAGCGCGTTCTCGATCTCGGCGGGATAGATGTTCTCGCCGCCGACAATGATCATGTCCTTCAACCGGTCTCGGATGTAGAGGTATCCGTCGGCATCGACGTATCCGGCGTCTCCGGTGTGGATCCAGCCGTCGATCAGGGTTTCCGCCGTCGCCTCCGGCAGATTCCAGTAGCCGAGCATGGCGGCCGGCGAGTGCAGGCAGATCTCACCGACTTCGCCGGGCTGCCGGGGCGTGCCGGACGCATCGATGATCCGCACGGACACACCGGGATACGGGCGGCCCGCCGCGGCCAACCGGTGATTGCCCGGTACATGCTCCTTGGGCGGCAGGCAGATTGCGGTGTTCCCGGTTTCGGTCAGCCCGTAGATCTGTGCGAACTCGGCACCGAAGAGGTCCAAGGCTTCGCGGAGCAGCGTCTCCGAAATGGGCGATCCGCCATAGACGACCTTGCGCACCGAGCCGACCGCCTCCGGCGTCACCCGCGGCTCACCGAGGATCAGCCGCAGCATCGACGGGACGACACACATGGTGGTGATCCGGGCTTCCTCGATGATGGCCACCGCGGTGCTGCTGTCGAACTGCGGCATCGCCACATTGGTGATCCCGGCCGCGAAACCCTGCATGGCCCACCAGATTCCACCGACATGAAAGCCGGGAATGCCGATCAGATTGCGGTCGCCGTCGCGGAACTCGAGCCAATCCAGCCCGGCCTCGCCGAGCGCGTCCGCGATGGCGAAGAAGCTGCGCTGTGCGAGCACAACACCTTTGGGTAATCCGGTGGTCCCGCTGGTGTACAGCTGGATCACCGCGTCGTCGCGACCCGACGGTCGCTCGTCGAGATCAGGGTCGGCGACACCGGCCAGCCATCCGGCGAACTCGTCACCATCCATCAGGACCGACCGCACATCCGGTGCGGCAGACCTGGCGACGTCGGCGGTATCGGCGTCGACCAGCACGAGCGCGCTACCGGAATCTCGAATGATGTGCTCGACCTCCGGCGCGGTCAGCCGGAAATTGATGGGCACCAGCACCGCGCCGAGCCGCGCGCAGGCGAAGAACAGGCCGTAGTAGTAGACGGATTCCTTGCCGAGGTAGGCCACCCGGCCGCCCTCGGCGATCCCGACGGCCCGCAGCGCACGGGCGAGCCGGATGCTGTCGGCGCGCAACCGCGCGTAGTCGAGACCCACGCCGGCGCACGCGATGGCAAGGGTGTCCGGTCGATTCCGCGCGTGCTTGGCCAGCATCGAGGTGATGGTGGGTCCACTCATCGGACCGCTCCCAGCGGACGTGCCGCGGAAACGATGGCCAAGCGCACGGTGCCCGCGCACAGCCCGCCGTTGTCGTCCCAACAGCGGAACGACGTGTCCAGCGACGTGAACGGCGCGCCGTCGATCGAGCTCGTGCGCTGCTGACTACCGCCGAGGACGAACTCGCCGTAGAACCGCTGCGGGTCGATCGGCCGCCGGAATTCGCTGTCGAGCCGGGTGATCAGGATGTCGGGCAGCTGGCGCCGCCAGTAGTCGTCCATGGTCCAGTCGCCGAACAGCGGGCCGACCCGATGCCGCACCAGCACCGCGATGGTCTGGTACAGCATCTGGTTGTAGCAGATGTTCACCTCGACCGAGTTGAGGTGACCGGTCGCGTCGATGTAGCAGGACTCGGGAATCTCGAATATGCCAGTGGCACTGGCCTGTTCGCCCTGCGCCTGGACCGTCAGCTCGCGCAGGTAGCGACAGTGCGGCCGGTAGCAGCGCAGCACCTCCGACAGCAGCCACGGATCGTTCGGGAACACCTCGCCGGTCACGCCGGGATGCCCTCGTCGTCGTACACGGTGACCCGGTGCGACACCGCGGGCTCACAGGTGGAATTGTGCAGGGCCCGGTGCACCAGGCTGCGGTTGTCCCAGATGAGCAGATCGCCCCGTTCGAAGGTCTGCAGGCGGATCGCCGGATGCTCGAAGGTGTCATCGAGCTGTCCTGTGGCAGAAAGCAATTCGTGCAGCAGATCGGGTCGATCGGTGCCGTCGGCCGCGGTGATGGACTCGGTGAGGCCCTCGCTGACGTACACGACAGGCTCCCCGGTGTGTGGGTGCGGGTGGACAGTCGGCAGCGTCACCGGCGGCGTCTTGCGGTCGATCTCGGCGAGCACCTCCGAGATGGGCCGGTAGACATCGCTCGGCCGGATCTTGAAGTAGCGGCGGACGCTGTGTGTCGCCACCGTATCGGCCACGGATCGCCGCAGTTCGGGGCTGAGCTGCTGGTAGGCGCGGGCGAGGTCGATGAAATAGGTGCCACGGCTGTGCGTCGGCACCACCTGGGTGTGGGTGAAGGTCAGGTCGAACGGGCGCGCCATGAACTGGTAGTCCGAATGCCAGAACTTCCCGGTTTTGGGCACGCCGACCCGTTGCTTGCCGGTGTCGACATTGGACGACACGAACACCTCGGGCACGTCCGGGTGGTGGTAGATCGGTTCGTAGTACCGGACCGGTTCGCCGAAACCGCTTGCCAGCTCCACGAATTGGTGCGGATCGAGCTCGATGCCCTTGAGCACCGCGATCCGCTCGCGGTACACGGCGCGCTTGACCGCATGGACGTCATCGCGCGATGTGGGGTCGAAGTCCTCGACCACCACACCGAAATCTCCCTGCGGGCTGATCCGCATGGCTGTTCGCTGCATGACCAGTTAGTCGGCCCACTACACCCGGTAGTTCCCGGCAATTTCGGGCGAATTGTCCGTGTCGCGGTGGCCGTTGTGAGCTGGACGACACTTGGCGAGCACTGGTTGCACGGCACGCCGACGTAGGGCTAGCGTCCTTCCGCGGTACCGAGTACCGCTCCGCACGGCGACCCGACCAGTCTCGGCTGACTCGCCAATCTTGCTTATCCGCAACAACTTTCGTACTCAGCAGGGCGCCGTGAGCGCACCTGAGACCGCGCGCCCGGATCATGCCGAGGCGAGAAGATGAGGGATTCCCATGGGCAGAACAACATTCGTGACAGTGGCCGCGTGCACGGTTGCCGCACTGGTCGGTTCGGCGGGCACCTCACATGCCGACCCTGCGGCATCCGAAATGCACTACACCGCAAGCATGGTCGACAAGTCGGTGGTGCTGACCGTCGACGCGGGCGAGCTGACCACCGGCGACGGCCAGTTCCTGATCAACGACCGCACCGGCCACGAGCTCGTCTCGATGCCGCTCAGCTATCAGCGTGACAACAAAGTGTGGCCGATCACAGCGACGATCGACGGCAACACCGCCACCCTGACGCCGAGCACCGACCCGGCCGCCGCCCACCCCGCCCCGGCCGAGCTGCGCGACATCGCCATCGACCCGCAATCCACCGACTTCAACACCGCCGTGATGAACTTCGCGACGGTCGCCGGCCTCGGCGTCGCGCTCGGCACCCTGATCGGCACCGCGATCGGCGCGGGCATCGGCTGTGTCGCGGGTGGCGCGCTGGTCGGCGCGGCGGCGGCCGTCCCGACGATCGGTGTCCTCGCCGTTCCCGGCTTCCTCGGCGGCTGCCTGGTGACGGGTGCCGCCGCGGCCCCGATCGGCGCGATCATCGGCACCATCGCCCTCGGCGTCCCCGCCGCGGTCATCGGTGGCCTGCTGTTCGCGGGTGCGCTCGGCAAGCAGGCGACGAGCTGAGCGAAATCCGGTCGTTGTCCAGACCTGACCTGCCATGCTTCACTTGGTAGACAGGTCTGTCCCGGGCGGGGCAGGCCGAGGAGTCGGCAAATGTCCCTCAACGACGACGAGCGGTTCGCTGCCCCACCTCCGAACCGGTCGGCACTGGAAGTCACTGACATTCTTCGTTTTTCGGTGTGTTGTCCGCGCCGCGATATCGCCGTGATGCTCGTGGACGGCGATATCGATCTGCGTACCGCGCCGAGCTTTCGTGATCAGCTCGGCCGGGTGTTCGGCGCAGGGCCGGACATGATCGTGCTCGACCTGTCGCCGGTCACCTTCCTGGCCGCCGCCGGGCTCCGGGTCCTCGTCGACGCCAAGACCCAGGCCGAAAAGACCAGGCGGCGAATGGTTTTGATCACCGAGGCGCGCTGTGTCGATCGCGCGCTGGAGGTGACCGGCTTGGCGCCCAGCTTCCATCGGGTACGGTCGCTGGACGCCGCGCTGGCCGACGCCGCTGTCGGATACGAAGAAACGGCCTAGCGGCGGGCGAACCGGCCGCCGCGCTTGCGAGCGGTGTCGGCGAGTTCGGGGCCACGCTCACGTGCGGCGTCCGCCAACTCGGCACTGCGTTCCTTGGCGACCTCCGCGAACTCCGCGCCGCGCTCCTTGGCGAGCTCGGCCCATTCGGCGCCACGGTGCTTGGCCACATCGGCCAGTTCCGCGCCGCGCTCCCTGGCCAGTTCGGCCAGTTCCGCGCCGCGTTCGCGCGCGAGCTCCGCCCACTTCGGTCCGCGTTCGCGCGCGAGTTCGGCCCATTCGGCGCCGCGGTGCTTGGCTACATCGGCCAGTTCCGCGCCGCGCTCCTTGGCCGTCTCCGCCAGCGGGGCGGCGTGTTCTTTTGCGGCAGCGGCCCATTCGGGGCTGTGCTGCTGCACGGTCTCGGCGAGCTCGGAACCCTTGGCGGCTGCGGCGCTGCCGAAACTGCCTGCCGCCGAGGCGACTTCGTGCGCGCGACGCTTCAGCAGCTCGCCGGTCGCGCTGTCCGAAGAACCGGTGAACGGCAGCGCTGCGGTGACCGTCGCGGCGGCGTCACGGGCGGCCCGCTTGCCCCGCCAGCCCAGCGACGGCTTGCCCTCGGTATCGGCCGCGGCGATCATCAGCCCGCCGAGCAGCCCGAGATCCTTGAGGAACGCATTCCGCTTACTCGCCTTCTGCGCCGGGTCCGGTTCGTTCCAGAAGTCCTGCTCGGTGACCGTGGCCGGGATGACGGTCGCGGCCAAGACCAGCGCGGCCAGGCGTGGCGCCTTGCCGAGGGCCAGCAGCACACCGCCAGCTACCTGAGCGCCCGCATTGATCCGTACGACAGTCCCTGGATCGCTCGGCAACTTCGCGGCGTATTCCTCGGGCAGCTGACGCTGGCCTCGCTGCACCAGCTCGGTCGCCGCCTTGACGCGTGTTTCCGGGTGCCGCAACGTATCGACACCCTCCACGACAAAGACAGTGGCCAAAAGCGGGCGGGCAAGTCGGCGTAACAACATGACGGATCCCTTTCCTCGACGGCTCTATTCGACCGGGTTCCCGGAAGGTCTCGCATCAAACCCGGTGGACGGGGAGTAACGGGCGTATCGGACGTCGAATCTACACCGAGTAACGGCAAATATTTGGCGAACGATCAGCATGGTGTGGATCCGAGGAGATCCGCCCGACATGGTCCGCCATGCCCCGCCGGAAGGTACCGCCGATGAACTTCATCACCGCCCCAACGACTTTCGAGGCAATCGTCGCCCCGCTCCCCGTCGCGCCCGGCTGCACCTTCCGCTTCGATACCGTCCCGTGCCGACATCGAGCCGAATGGTTCATCCGCAAGCGGCCCTGCTGCCACGCCGAGGGTGTCGACTTCATGTGCGACACGTGTCACACCCGTATCCACTGGCTGCTCACCATGGGCATCGAATTCGAGTGCGCCGGTTGCGGTGTGCGTTCTGACAGTTTCACCGCGCTCTACCCGACCGCAGCGCCGCTCTGAGGAGCGCGGTCAGGGACCGCCGACGGCCTTCGGGACTGTGGCCCGGCTCGTCGTCGCCAGGAAATCGGAGATGATCGCGGTGACCCTGTCCGGGTCCTCCACCATGGGCAGGTGGCCGCAGTCCGCCAGCTCGACGGCCGTCTGAACGTGCAGTCCGCGATTGAGGCGGGCACCGGCCTCGGCCGAGAGGATGCGGTTCTGCTTGCCCCAGATCGTGCAGATCGGCGGGAAATCCGGCGGCGGGTCGAACCGATCGAGGGTGGCGTAGCGGGGGAAGTCCTGGACGAGCTCGTGCAGGGCGTGCAGGCGGCCGCGATCGGACCAATGCGCGCGCAGACGGGGCGAGTGCTGCAGCTGCTGGCGCTTGCCGCGGGCACCGAGCTGGTTGGCGACGATCATGGAAATGACGCGGCCGGGCAGCGCCAGCCTGCGGGCCAGCGGGCCCAGTGGCAGTCGTGCGTCCGCCCAGGCCATCGCCGCGGACTGGCCGGAGCTGACGGTGTCCCAGGTCAGCGGGTTGATCAGGACCAGAGCCCGGACCCGGTCCGGATGCCCCATCGTGTAGCTCAGCGAGGTGGCGCTGCCGAGGCAGTTGCCGACCAGCACCACGTCGGTGAGCCGGTGGGTGTCGAGGAAGGCGTCGAGCATGCGCACGTAGTCGGCGAGGCGGTAGCCATCCGCGGGCTGGTCGGATTGACCGTAACCGGGCAGGTCGAGGGCGAATACCTGGTGGTCGCGCTGCAGCGCCGCCACCTGGTCGTCCCAGATGTGGCGTTGGGTGCCCGCGTTGTGCAGGAACACCACCGGCGTGCCGCTACCCGCGCGATCGAAGGCCACAGCCCTGCCCTGATGCTCGAAAATGTCCACATTGACTCCTTGCGAGCGGCCGGGTGCGCAACGTCACCCGATCCGGTCCCAATTTTACGTCGTTGTTTGCATTGCGGTGTGGACAACGATCAGGCCGCCCCTGCCGGGGACGGCTCATGCTGAGGACGAAGAACGAAAGCTACGGAAGTGACGAGCATAGAACCGGTCTACTAGATCGTGTCAGTCCCATCCGTGGGCGATGCTGGTGCGCATGACCTTGCCGGTCGCATTGCGCGGCAGCGCTGTGGTGGTGAGGCGCCAGCGGGCGGGCACCTTGTAGTAGGCGATCCGCTCGGCGGTGAAGGCTTGAAGCTCCTCTTCCGTTGTCGCCGAGGCGCTTTCGACGACAACCAAGGCGGCGACCTGTTGGCCGAGATCTGGGTGGGGTACGCCGATGACCGCGCATTCGCGGACCGCGGGATGCTCCTCCAGGCACTGTTCGATCTCGGTGGGGTAGACGTTCTCGCCGCCGCGCAGGATGAGATCCGAACGCCGACCGGACAATCGGAGCCTGCCGTCGGTCAGCACGCCGATATCGCCGGTGCGCAGCCAGCGGTCCTCGGTGATCGCCGCCGCGGTCGCCGCTGCGTCATCCCAATAGCCGAGCATCACGTACACACTGCGCACGCAGATCTCGCCTTCGGTGCCGTCCGGCACGGCGTTGCCCGCGTTGTCGCGGACCTGCACGGCGGCCCCGATGACGGGGCGGCCCACCGTATCCGGGAACGCGGCCAGCTCGGCGGGACTGGCCAGGGTAGCCGCGGTGCTGCATTCGGTGAGCCCATAGCTGGTCACCAGGGCGGTCTTGGCCACCGGAAGTTGTTCGCGCAGTTGATGTTGCAGCGCGGCGGAGGACGGCGCCGAGTTCAGCGAGAAGGAGGCCAGCGAGGACAGGTCGTACCGGGACAGATCCTGCTCCAGCAGCCGGGTGGCCATGGTCGGCATGGCGCCCCAGTTGGTGATGCGTTCGCGTTCGATCAATCGCAGTACCCGATCCGCGTCATAAGAGCCCTGGTAGATCACCGCGGTGTCGCCGGTCACCAGCCGCGGCACCACCAGGTTGTGCAGGCTGGCGATATGGAACAACGGCGAGGTGAGCAGAAACCTGCGGCCGCTCGGTGGTTCGGTGGCGCCGGCGAATTCGGCGCCCAACGCGTCGTTGAACTGGTGATAGCCGATGACCGCCAGCACGTTTCGCTGCGAATGCACCGCGCCCTTGGGGCGTCCGCTGGTGCCGCTGGTGTACAGGACGACCGCTGGGTCGTCCTCCTCCACCTCCGTCAATGGGAGTGTGCCGCTGTCGAATTCGTCGATCAGCGCGGGGAGATCATGTTCCATGGTGAGCACGGGCACGCGAATATCCAGCTCCGCCACCAGCGCCGCGCGTTTCGCGTCGACGACCAGCACGGCGGGCTTGGTGTGCTCGACGCCGTAGGCGATCTCGCGCGGCGTCCACCACGCGTTGTAGCCCACCGCGATCGCGCCGAGGCATTGCGCGGCCCAGAACGTCATCACCCATTCCGCCGTGTTAGCGGCCAGAATGCCGATCCGATCGCCCTTTTCGACGCCGTATCGATCGCGCAGCGCCCTGGCCAGCGCACCGACCGCGGCCGCGTGCTCGGTGAACGACAGCCTGCGCTCCTCGGTGACGAGGTAATCGCGCTCACCCCAGCTGACCGACGCGGCCAGCAAGTCCCCGAGCGACCTCCCCCGATGTCGCATTACCGGCACCGGCGCGCCGAGCACATCCTCGACCACCATCTCGAAGCGCCCACCGGGACCGGTCAGCCGGGCCACCGCCGCGGCGGCGAACGCCTGCGGATCGAAAGGCTTTGTCATATACCGCACTTCCTGTCTATGGAACCAATACCGCGCGGCCGGTGACCAGGCCGCGCTCCAGTCGGTCGAGCGCGTCGCGACCTGCGGCCAGGTCGTAGCGCTCGACCTCGACCCTGAGCTTGCCCGAATGGGCCAGGGCGACGGACTCGATCAAGTCGGATTTGGTGCCGCCGTACGACTTTCGGATGGAGGCTCCCCACGGCCAACCCTGCCCGGTCGCGGGGCCCGCCGTGATCTCCGGTGTGCCGCCGCCGAGGCCGATCATCCGGTAGGCGCCGTTGGGTGCCACCGATGCCACGGCGAGCGCTGCGGTCTGGTCGACGCCGACGAAGTCGAACACCGCGTCGGCCCCGCGACCGTCGGTGCGGTCGAGAATGTCGCGCGCGGTATCGGCACCGGCGAGCAGACCTTCGGCCGCGCCGCAGCGGGCAGCCAAGTCGAGCTTGTCCGCGCCGACGTCGACGGCGATCACCCGGGCCGCGCTGGTCGCGGCGAGAATCTGCACCGCGACATGCCCGAGCCCGCCGATGCCGATCACCACCGCGACCGAACCGGGCCGAAGGTGTTCGCGGGCACCACGAATCGCGTGATAGCTGGACAACGCTGCGTCCGCGATCGGGGCCGCCTGCACGAAGTCGAGGTCACCGATCGGCACGAAAGAGCTTGCCGGAATACGGATGTACTCGGCCATGCCGCCGTCCGGACCGAGCCCAGGACACGGCGGCATCGCGGTGCGGCCCGCCGCCAGGCAGACATTCTCGTTGCCGCGCACGCACTCCCGGCACACGCCGCACGACCAGCACAGGTAGACGATGCCGCGTTCGCCCGCGGTGCGGCCGTCGACCTCGGCGCCGACCGCCTCGATGGTGCCCGCGACCTCGTGTCCGAGGGTCAGCGGCTCCTCGCGCATCCGGAACGGAATGTGCAGCACATGCAGATCGGAATGACAGATCCCGGCCGCACCGACCCGGAGCAGCAGATCGGTAGGGCCGATCGTGGGGATCGGCACCTTGCGCAGTTCCAGCACGCCCGGCTCGGTCAGTTGCAGCGCCCGCATCATGCGCGGACTCCGGCGGCGGTGAAGACCGAGCGCAGGTAGGCGTCGGCGCGTGGGGACCCGATCAGTCCCGGCGCCATCTTGTTCATGGTGTACGCGAAGGTGATTCGATGATCGAGGTCGTTGACGACGATGGCGCCGCCGAGCCCGGCCCACCAGCAGACCCGGCCGTCGGGGACCTGTGGCGCGGTCTGTGGCTGGGGGAGTCCGTACCCGATGCCGAAGCGCAGCGGCACCAGCAGCGCCAAATCGGTACCGTCCGACTGTTGTTCGAAGATCAGGTCGATCGTCTGCTCCGACAACATCCTTCGGCCGTCCAGCACGCCGCCACCGGAGACCAGCGACTGGATCCGGGCCACCGAACGGGCATTGCCGTGGCCGTTCACCGCGCCGATCTCGGCCTGCCGCCACGCGGTGCTGTTGGCCTCCTGCAGATCGAGCAGTGGACTGGTGAGCGTCTTGACCAGAATGCTCGTCTGATCGAGCGAGGCCAGGTCGAACTGCAGCATCGGCGGCGGCACCAGCGGCGCGATCCGGTGGTGGTGTTCGGGGCCGGTGCCGATATGGAAGTCCGCGCCCAGCGGACCGGCGAGCTCTTCGGCGAAGAACTGCCCGAGGCCGCGGCCGGTGATGCGGCGGATCACTTCGCCGACCAGATGCCCGTAGTTCAGCGCGTGATAGCCCGACGCGGTGCCCGGCTCCCACCATGGCGGCTGGGTCGCGAGCCGGGCGCCGGCCGCCTCGGTGTCGTAGATATCGGCCAGCTCGATCGGTCGCTCCCAGCCGGAGACGCCGGACGTATGGCCGAGCAGATGCCGAATCTCGATGTCGCCCTTGCCGTTCGCCGCGAACTCCGGCCAGTAGTGGGCGACCCGCTGCCGCACGTCCAGCTCGCCGCGATCGACCAGCAGTAGCGCGGACAGCGCGGTCATCGTCTTGCTGACCGAGAAGACGTTGACCAGGGTGTCCTCGGTCCACGGCTCGGTGCGCTCGAGATCGCGATACCCACCCCAGATGTCGACGACGGGTTCGCCGTCGACGGTCACGCAGATGGCCGCGCCGAGTTCTTCGCCCGAGGCCAGCTGGTTCGCCAATTCGTCTCGTACACCGGCGAATTGGTCCGTACAGAAGCCGGAAGTCGTCATCGTTTCACGCGTTCTCGAGCACCCTGGCGGGCACGGGTAGCGCATGGCCGTTCGCGGTGGCCCGCTTCGCCCCCCTTGCCATTTCCTTGTTCATATCGCGCACATACGGCTCGAACTCGATCTGGATGGTGTGCCGCGGCGAGTTGTAGTAGCGCCCGCTCCTGCGCTCCTCGGCCGCGCGGATCGCCTCGTGCATCTCCGACTCCGACGGCGGCAGGTACTTGCCGGTCAGGTAGGCGGCGACCAACTTGCTCTGCTGCTCGGCGAAATTCACCAGCGTCGGCAGCGGTTGCGCCAGGCCGAGGAAGAACAGGTTGTCCACGCCCGGCTTCATCATCTGCTTGAACAGCGGGATGCGGTTCTGCTCGTCCGGCACCAGGTTCGGATCGGCGAAGAACGGAAAGCTGATGTGATAGCCGGTGGCACAGACGATCACATCCACCTCTTCGGTGCTGTCGTCGGCGAAACGAACTCGCGGGCCCTCCAACGCCGTGATGGCCGGCTTGAACGCGATATCGCCGCAGCCCGCGCGGTGCAGGAACTCCTCGCTGGCCGACGGATGCGCCTCGAACGGCCGGTGATCGGGCTTGGGCAGCCCGTAGAACTCCATGTCGCCGCGGAACTTGCGGACGAAGCGCTGCTTGAGTTTCATACTGATCTTGCGCGGAATCCAGGCCGGCACACTCTGTTTGTCGCCGACCGTGCCGTGCACGTATTTCGGCAACACCCAGACACCGCGCCGGGCGGAGACGATGAGCTTTTCCGCGACGAACCGCTGGGACAATTCCGAGGCGATGTCCAGCCCGGAATTCCCCATGCCGACCACCACGATCTTCTTGCCGCGCATATCGACCGGGTCGAACGGGTCGTTGTAGGCGTGGCTGTGGATCAGCACGCCGTCGAATTCGCCGGGATAGTCGGGGGTGCGCGGATCCCAGTGGTGACCGTTGCAGACGATCAATACGTCGTAGTCGCGGGTGCGACCGTCGCCGGCGGTGATCAGCCAGCGTCCGTCCGCCTGCCGTTCGGCCGCAGTGACTTTGGTGTTGAACAGGATCTTGTCCCGGAAGCCGAAATGGTCGACGTAATCCTTGAAGTACTGGAACAGCTGCGAATGGTGCGGGAAATCCGGCCAACCTTCGGGCGCCGGATAGTCCTCGAAGGCCAGCCGGAACTTGCTGGTATCGATGTGCAGCGACTGGTAGCACGCCGACATGCCGTTGGGATTCTTGAAGTACCAGTTGCCGCCGACCTCGTCGGACGCTTCGAACAGGTCGAACGGAATATCGAAGTCCTGCAGCCGTTTCGCGGTGGTGATCCCGGAGGGGCCTGCGCCGATGATGCAGACCTTGGGCAGAGTGGGTTGAGTCAATTCACTTGTCCTCGTGCTGGGAGGGCCGGTCACCTGCCTGCGGTGGCGCGCCCGGCGCCGAAACCGTCCGTAGCCGTTGGGCTTCCGGAGTGACGTAGGCAACAACGTAACACTCGCTAGACAGCGTGTCTAGTGAATGACATATTGTCTAGTGGAGGCGGTGCGCAGTGCGGGCACCAGTAGACTTGCTCACCGAAAGTCGCACGTCAGCAGAACTTTCGACCGACAAGAGGTAGTCGTTGCGTACCAACCCGAATCCGGCGGGCAACAGCCTGCGGGACGAGCAGAAGCAGCAGACCAGGACCAGGCTGATGGCCGGTGCCAAGGAGCTGTTCAGCACGCGCGGCTACGCGGCGGTGCGGGTCGACGACATCGCCGCCGCCGTCGGCTGCAGTCGGGCCACCTTCTATCTGCACTTCACCAGCAAGCTCGAGGTGCTGCGCGCGATCGCCGAGCAGAGCACCGCCCCCAGCGCGCTGCACTTCTACGAGGACCTGGATCGAGTGCTGGACACCGGCTCCCGGGCCGAGTTCGTCGCCTGGATGACCCGAGCCATCGAGTGGTTCCACGAATATCGCGACCTGCTGCCCGCCTGGGACGAGGCCACCGCGCTGGAGCCGGAGTTCCGCGAGATCGCCCGCAACGGGATCATCGCGCTGCCCAACGCGATGACCTCCTACCTCGCCCGGTGGCCCGCCGACCGCGCCGACGAGGCGCGGCTGCGGGTGGAACTGCTTGTCGCTCAACTCGAGCGGTTTTTCACCCGCTGGGCGGTGCAGGGCACCATCAATGTGTCCGCCGAGCGCGCCGCAGAGGTGCTCACCGATATCTGGTTCCCCGCGCTGCAGGCGCCGGTCGAACAAGGCTGATCGCACGCTCCGCCGGGCGTAGCTCGATATTCGCTGACCGCGCGGGAATCGTGTTCTGGGACTCGATTTCGAAGCGGAGTGTAAATCTGTCGGTGTGGTGCGGCATCATCTGTGCACGCAGCCATCCACGAATATTGCTCGGAGTCACCATGCCGTCGCCTAAAACCAAGCCCAAGCCATTGTCGGACAGCGAGATTCAGCGGATCGCCACGGATATCGCCGGCGGCCGCCCGCCCATGGTGTGGTTCACCGCTGCCGCGGTGGGCGTGCCGGAAGGTCGGTCGGGAAAGGTGATCTCCCTCGGCGATCCGGCCGATGGAGACTTCCTGCAGGTCCGGCCCACCGGATCGAAGGATGTACTGTCCTTTTCTCCGACAGAAGTGACGTTGACCAAGCCGCCACGAGGGGCGGCAACCGTTTCCACTGCCCAGCCGAAGTCGACAACCAGGAAGGAATCACCCGTGACCCAGCCGTCGACCTTGACGAGCACTGCGACACCAACCACACCCAGTTCTGTCACGCCGCCACCGGTCGTCCCGAAACCCGTTGCGAGCACCCCGGAATCGGACGAACAAGACAGCGGCGCGAGCAAGCCCGCGGCCAAGCCGAGCCCCGCGGGTACCGCGGCCAAGGCGGCCAAGGCCCCCGCGCGACCGAAGGCGAAGACGCCCGAGGTCACCGTCACACTCACCGGCACCGCCGACGGCGAATGGTCCGTCGACGTGGTCAGTGGCAAGAAGCGTGCCGTGCGTGGTCTGGCGGTGCCGAGCTCCGCCGTGGCGCAGGCCGCCAAGATTCTGCACCCCGAGGTGGCCGAAGTGGTGGCGGGCATTCTCGACGCGGCCAGGGAAGCCCAGGAGGCCAAGGTGCAGCAGCTGCAGGCCGAGCTGGAGGCGGCCCGCAGGCTGCTCGACGAGCTGGTCGACTAGTAGTTCAGACCGCGGTGCTGGTGGATCTGGTGCCCGCGCGCCAGATCCGCCGCCCGGACTCGTTCGCGGTGTGCCGCGCCGGGTCGTTGGCCATGTGCCGCACGGAGTCGGGCGCGTGCCGCGCGTCGTCGTGGAACGCGTAGCCGAGCGAGTATTCCTTCGCGTGATACATGGCCGAATCGGCGTCCCGGATCAGGTCGTAGACGGTGGATTCGGTGCTGCGCGGGCCACCGCAGGCGATCCCGATGCTCGCGGTGATCGGGATCTCGCCCGCGCTCAGCTCGAACGGCCGGACGAACGCGCCGAGCAGCCGTTCGGCCAGCGTCGCGGCCTCCTGCCGGTCCAGCGGCGACAGCACCACGAATTCGTCGCCGCCGTACCGCGCGACCACGTCATCACGCAGCACCACCCGCCGAATTCGGGAGGCGGCGTTCGCGATCAGCTCATCGCCGACGGCGTGCCCGTAGCTGTCGTTGACCATCTTGAAGCCGTCCAGGTCGATGAACAGCAGGCATACCGGCCGCTCGGCCCAGCGCTCGTTGTTGAGGTTCAGCGTGCGGAGCAGGGCCGATCGGTTCAACAGTCCGCTGAGCATGTCGTGGTCGGCCTGATACTGCGCCCGCCGCTCGCTGCGCGAACTGCGCACGATGGCGCGCTCGCTGCGCACCAGCACCCCGATGAGCAGCAGCGCGAACAACGACGAGACCACCACTCGATCGAGCGTGCCGAGCGACGAGCCGACCACCGGCACCAGCGACGCGACGATCAGCACGACCGCGATGAAGCTGGCGCGCTGGCGCGAGTGGTGCGGATGGATCCGCCGCGGCGTACCGAGTCCGGTCATGGTCGGGTGCAGTGCCGCGACACCGACGATCGTGTAGGTCGCGAGCAACGGCGCCATCAGCATCGGACGGCCGATCGACACCGCGCCCGCCTTTTGCAGGCTGTGGCCGAGATCGCCGATCAACACGATGATCAACCCGACGTGCAGCAGCCGCAGCGAGGATTCCGAGCGGGTCGAGGTGGCCATCGAATGCGCGACCAGCGTC
This sequence comes from Nocardia sp. NPDC046473, assembly GCF_040645995.1. Classification (NCBI taxonomy): domain Bacteria; kingdom Bacillati; phylum Actinomycetota; class Actinomycetes; order Mycobacteriales; family Nocardiaceae; genus Nocardia; species Nocardia sp. NPDC046473. Next base: position 134,847 of record NZ_JBEYZJ010000003.1, on the reverse strand, counting down.
AACAGCAATGCGTCCAGGACCGGGTAGCTGGCTGCCACCACGGTGTTCATGGTGGTGCCGTCGGCACGCAGGATCGGTGAGATCAGGAACGTCCACGAGGCGAGCAGCGCGCCGAGCCCGATCAATCCGGAGTCGAGCAGCAGGTCGTAGTTCGAGCGGACCTGACGTGGCCGCAACCAGATCAGTGCGGCGAGGCCGACTGCCGCGTAGGCGAGCAGCGTGCAGATGTCATCGACCGGATGCAGCCCGTCGTCGGACGTATTGCGCAGCGCCGCGCCTGCGGCCGACAGCACGGCCGAGGCGGACAGCAGATACCAGGGCAGCGGGCGCGTCGGGCGATACGCCCACAGCCCGACGCCGATCATGGCAAGCGTGCCCGCGAGCACGGCCGACATCGTGAACAGCGACAACAGTTGGGAATTGGCCGTCACATGTATTGCGATCACGGCCGCGCTTCCCCCCGGAAGCAGTGCGTACCACCATGTTCGGAATCGATATCGCTGGTTTTTCGGCTGGCCTTCGCTGACTGTCATCAGCCCCCCTTGGTCGCTCCATCCCTGTGAACCAAGCCGCGTAGCAGACGGGTGAATCCTCCACTACGACCTCGACGTTCGCTTGCTCCCGGGCACCGCGCGCATGCTCTCGGCGAACGATTACCGAGTGTTGTGGTCCTAGCAAATGTCCCACCGAGCGCAGCGCGATCGGCGACCAGAACCTGGACAACTGATTCGATCATGGCATGAAATGCGGGCCGATGTCGTGCACTTGGCACAACAAAGGGTGAAACCGACGCAATAGCGCGGGTGCTGTGTCGGGTGATCTTGAAATCGGTGGTGAATCGCGCAGCTTCGGCAGCGGAAAGCGTTGTTCTGGCGGGGTGTCTCGTAACGTGTGGCAAGGCAAGTGGACATGACAGACGTGGAGGGTACGTGCGGACGTGGGTAGCGCCGGGGCGGGTCAACATCATCGGTGAGCACACCGACTACAACGACGGCTTCGTATTGCCCATCGCGCTGCCGCTGGTGGTCGAGTGCGCGGCGCGGGTGCGCACGGACGCGATGGTGCGGGTGGTCTCGCGGCAGCGGCCGGACGAGACGGTTCTCGTCGCGGTGGCCGAGCTCGCGGCCGAGCGTGCGCGAGTGCCGGGGTGGTCCCGGTACCCGCTCGGTGTGGTCGCCGAGTTCGTGCGGCGCGGCCACCCGATCGACGGGGTCGACCTCGAATTGGACGGCGCGGTGCCGATCGGCGCCGGGTTGTCGTCCTCGGCGGCGTTGTCCTGCGCGGTGGCCATCGCACTGCGAGATCTGTTCGCGCCCACCGTCACCGAGCGAGAACTGATCGAGCTCGCCCGCGCCGCGGAGAACGACTATGTCGGCGCGCCGACCGGTTTGCTGGATCAGTCCGCCGCGATCCTGTGCACGGCGGGGCACGCGCTGTTCCTCGACATCCGGCGCTTCGTCGAAAACGGCAGCGCCGATGCGACGAATACTGTTGCGCACGAACAGATTCCGTTCGATCTCGCGCGATTCGGGCTGGAGCTGTTGGTGATCGACACCGGCCAGCCGCACGAGCACGTCGACGGCGGTTACGCCGAGCGCCGCGCCCAATGTGAGGCTGCCGCCGCAGAACTCGGCGTGCCCGCGCTGCGCGACATCGATGCGGTGGCCGCGCTCGACCGCATCACCGACGAAGTGTTGCGTCGTCGAGCGCGACACGTGGTCACCGAGAACGCCAGAGTGCTGACAGTTGCCAAAAAATTGCGCAGTGGCGCCGATCCACGCACGATCGGGCCGGTCCTCACCGAAGGACACGCCTCGCTGCGTGACGATTTCGAGGTGTCCACGCCCGCGCTGGACGCCGCCGTCGCCGCGGCGCTCGCGGCCGGGGCGCACGGCGCGCGGATGGTCGGCGGCGGATTCGGCGGTAGTGTGATCGCGCTCGTCGATCGGGACAGCACCGACACCGTGGTGGCCGCGGTGCGGAATCGGTTCGCCGACGCGGGCTTTGCCGAACCGCGTACGTTCGTCGTCGGCCCTGCGGCCGGCGCGCACCGCGCGGATTGAGCGACCGCCCAGGTTTTTGTGCACGATTGTGGCCCGCGAGTCAGGCACAATCACGCAGAGTAGGTGTCGGCCGAGACACCATTCGGTCGGCGACGAGTGAGTCGCGCGCCATGCAGTACCACCCGTAGACGCACGATCTCGCACCACGAAAGAGCTCGCTCGACGCCCGGTTTCACCGCCAGGAGGGACGCTGTGCCGCTTGCCGATTCTGTTCTGATGTCCGCGCTGCTCGCCGCCGAACCGCGGCCGACGGCATCGACCCTGTTAGACGCTTCATCGACCCTGCGGCTGGACGCGGCTCCCGTCGACTTCGTCCTGGTCGCCCTGTATTTCGTGTTCGTGCTCGGCATCGGCCTGCTCGCCAGACAGCGCGTCTCGTCCAGCATCGACTTCTTCCTGTCCGGGCGCTCGCTGCCCGCTTGGGTTACCGGTCTCGCGTTCATCTCCGCGAACCTCGGCGCCGTCGAGATCATGGGCATGTCGGCAAACGGCGCCCAGTACGGCTTCCCGACCTTTCACTACTTCTGGATCGGCGCCATCCCGGCCATGCTGTTCCTCGGCGTGGTGATGATGCCGTTCTACTACGGCTCGAAGGTGCGCTCGGTACCCGAGTTCATGCGCAGGCGCTTCGGCACCGGCGCGCACCTGGTGAACGCGCTCAGCTTCGCGATCGCCCAGGTGCTGATCGCGGGCGTCAACCTGTATCTACTCGGCAGCATCCTGAACGTGCTGCTCGGCTGGCCGCTGTGGTTGTCGGTGGTCATCGCGGCGGTGATCGTGCTCTCCTACATCACCCTCGGCGGGCTGTCGGCCGCGATCTACAACGAGGTGCTGCAGTTCTTCGTCATCGTGGCCGCGCTGCTGCCGCTCACGCTGGTCGGCCTGCACAAGGTCGGCGGCTGGGACGGGTTGCGGGACAAGGTGACCGCGTCGCCCGGCGGCGGGACGCAACTGGAATCCTGGCCGGGTAACGAACTGAGCGGATTCAGCAACAACATCCTCTCGGTGATCGGCATCGTGTTCGGGCTCGGCTTCGTGCTCTCGTTCGGCTACTGGACCACCAACTTCGTCGAGGTGCAGCGCGCGCTGGCCACGCACTCCATCTCGGCGGCCCGGCGCACCCCGATCCTCGGCGCCTACCCGAAGATGTTCATCCCGCTGATCGTGGTGATCCCCGGCATGATCAGCGCGGTGCTGGTGCCGCAGATGAGCGAGTACAAGGCGGCCAAGGTCGCGAATCCGGACTTCACCAGCGACACCACCTACAACCAGGCGTTGCTGTATCTGATGAAGGAGGTGCTGCCGAATGGCCTGCTCGGCGTCGGCATCGCCGGTCTGCTCGCGGCATTCATGGCGGGCATGGCGGCCAACATCTCGGCGTTCAACACGGTCTTCAGCTACGACCTGTGGCAGCAGTACGTGCGCAAGGACCGCCCGGATGGGTACTACCTGACCATCGGCAGGCTGGCCACTGTCGGCGCGACCGTGGTGGCGATCTTCACCGCGTTCATCGCGTCGAGCTTCAGCAACATGATGGACTATCTGCAGACCCTGTTCAGCTTCTTCAACGCACCGCTGTTCGCGACGTTCATCCTCGGCATGTTCTGGAAACGGATGACGCCGACCGCGGGCTGGATGGGTCTGGTGTTCGGAACCGGTTCCGCCGTGGTGGTTTTCATCCTGCACCAGACCAAGGTGTTCCACCTGTCCGGTCAGGGTTCGAGTTTCTTGGCCGCCGGCGTCGCGTTCGTGGTGGACATCGTGGTGAGCGTGCTGGTCACCCAGGTGACCAAGCCGAAGCCGGTGGCCGAACTCGTCGGCCTGGTCTATTCGGAAACCCCGAAGGAAGCTCGCACCGATCCGGACCAGGACTCGCTGCCCTGGTATCAGCGCCCGGTGCTGCTCGCGGGCATCGCCCTGGTCCTCGTCATCGCCCTCAACATCATCGTCGGATAAGGAGCCGCAATGCTTTTCGACATCCGCACCATCGTCGGCACCCTGCTCGGCAGCTATGGCGTCGTCCTGATCATCACCGGCCTGGTCAGCAATACCGCTGCCGACCAGGCCAAGACCGGCAATATCAACGTCAACCTCTGGGCGGGGATCGGGATGGGCGTGGTCGGCCTGCTCTTCATCGCCTGGGTGCTGCTGCGTCCGATCGCCGTGCCGGAGAAATCGCCCGCCGCGGAGATCGACGACAAGCCGTCGGCCACCCCGTAGCGAGCGTGCGTAAAGGCCCCGCCTGGTCTACCGGGCGGGGCTTTTCGTTGTGCGTTGCACAATACGCAGTGCAGACCGATCGGTCGGTGATTCTGTTCACAAGTAGCTGAACAGCTGGTATTCCTGAGCGAAATGCGTTTGTTCGATGGCCGCCCCGCCCCGTAACGTCAGTTCGGTTTGTTCGGCTAATGAATCAGGAATGGAGTGAACCGCCATGAAACCAGTGACTGAGCGCGACATCAGGTCGTCGTTCATCAACTGTTCCAAGACCGAGGCCAAAAAGCTGCCGGTGCCAAAAGATCTCGACGATCGCCCCTGGGACGATCTCGACTTTCTCGGCTGGAGCGACCCGTCGCTGCCCGGCCGGTGCTATCTGGTCATCCCGAAGGACGACGACGAGCTGATCGGGGTCGCGCTGCGCTACGAAACCGGTGGGTCGGGTCGGGCCCAGATGTGCTCGATCTGCCTGACCACGCACACCGGCACCGGCGTGTCCCTGCTGACGGCGGCCAAGGCGGGTCCGTCCGGACGCAAGGGCAACACGGTCGGCACTTACATGTGCACCGACCTGGCCTGCTCGCTGTACGCGCGGGGCAAAAAGACTCCGGCACTGGGCAATCGGTACCGGGAGAATTTGAATCCCGAGCAGAAGGTCGAGCGGATGCTCGCCAATATGCAGGCGTTCGTCGCCAGGCTGTACACCTAGATCCAGCCGCTAGCTGATGCACATCGCTAGCTGAAGCAGTCCGCACTATTCGAAATGGAGGTAGATGCCATGCGCCGACACTTGACACTCGGCTCGTCGAACCCGCACCCCGAGTTCCGCGACAGGGCAAGCACACTCGGGGTGCGCGAGGTTCCTCTCCGGTCGAGACGGCCTGGCCGCAGCCAGACCGCCTCATCCGGAGAGGAACCATCTATTACCCGGCTTTCGCGGTACGCGTCCGTGCCGTGAGGCCGATCAGCACGTCGATGGCGAGGAAGGCGAGCAGGCTCAGCCCGACCAGCGGGACGAACCAGCCGACCAGCAAAGCCGCGGCCAGCACCGGCACCGCCAACCACGGCGAGGTCCGGCGCAACGCTCCCCGTTTCGGCGCCCGGCCCAGCGCGGGCCGTCCCGTCCGGCGGGTCGGCCGCCTGCGCCACCACATCAGGTAGCCGCGCACCAGCACGGTGATAAGTCCGATCATGACGACGAGCAGCAGCAACTGGTTGAGCAGACCGAACAGCAAGCCCATGTGGAATTGGATTCCCCAGTTGGTGAGCTTGGCCATCAACGGCCAGTCGGCGTAGGCGAGCCGGTCGGTGACCGCGCCGGTGGCGCCGTCGATCGCGACCGCGTCGACCGTGTAGGTGCCCGGCATCCGGCGTTCCTTCACGGTGAAGGCCTGATCCGACTTGGCCGGGAAGGTGATCTCCGCGGCCTGCGTCACGTCGTTGGCGCGGGCCGTCTCGTAGACGCGGTCTACCTGGGCGATTCGGAAGATCGGGTCGACCGTGGCGGGTGTCATCACGTGGCCCTCGTGGTGCTCGCCGCCCGAATGGTGTTCGGGTGCGGCGGATCCCGGTAGTGCCGTGGCGACGGTCGGCGTGGTCCAACTCAGCTGCTGACGCAGTTCGGTGATGTTCTCGCCCGCGTAGATCGACCAGGTCATGCCGGTCGCGGACAACAGCAGGATGATCGGCAGCACCCACATGCCGACGGAGCCGTGCCAGTTCACCGTGCGGCCGCGGCCGTTCTGCGCGCGGTCCGGTGCGAAGAGCCAGGCCGCCGAGTTCCGGTTCCGCCTGGTGCGCACGCGGCGCACCCATACGAGCAGACCGGCCAGCGCGATGACCCACAGCCAGGACGCGGCCAGCTCGCTGTAGAGGCGGCCGGGCTCGCCCAGGTGCAGGTCGCGATGGAGGCGGTCGATCCAGGTGCGCAGGGGGAGTGCGCCGGAACTGCCGTAGACGACGGAGTCGCCGACCGGCTGGGCCGTGTACGGGTTGACGAAGACGGCGCGGCGTTCGGATTCGCCGAGTGACGGGTCGTTGAACAGCACGCGGGTGGTGTCCTCGGCGCCGGCTGCGGGCGCGACCGCGGCCAGTGTGAGGTTCGGTTGGGTCGCGACGGCGGCGTTGATCTGCTCGGCCAGCGGCTTCGGCGCGCCGCCCGCCTCGACCGTCAGCAGGTCACGCGAGACGATCGACTCGAGGGTAGGTGAGATGGCGTAGAGGGCGCCGGTGACGGCGGCGACGAGAATGAACGGGGCGACGAAGATGCCCGCGTAGAAATGCAGGCGCATGGCCAACGCGTACAACCCATTTCGGGCCGTCGGTTTGTTGCGTGCGGGGGTCGGCCGCGGTGTCGGCTCGGGGGTGGGCGGTGGTAGTTCGGCTTCAGCGGTGATGGTTTCTGTTGTGCTCACGGTCATTTCGTTTCTGCGGTTCGGGAACCCGGTGGGGGCGGGCGTTGTTCCCGAGGTGCGGTCGGGATCGGTGCTTCAGGTGCGGCATGGCCGGCGGCATCGGTTGGGCGACAACGCATGTCGAGGGAATTGGGGTCGGATCGACATGGTTCGACGCCCCGGACCCGCGAGTGCGGTGATGACGCCCACTGATCAGCAGGGTTTGCGCGGACGTCGGTGCCGCAACGCCACGGTGGCAACGAGTTCGACGGAATGGTCATGTCGACGAGACGGCGAGGGACAACGGCGGTGGGAATCTCGGTTCGCCATTCGCCGATAAGTCGACTCGCATGCGAAGACTAGCCAAATGTTCGCTGGAACGATCAAGGCGCTCATGGGAACACGCGCTTCGTGGGTGCAGCGCTAAGGCGAAGTCAGCTGGCGACGGCGAGCGGTGGGCCGCGGGTTCGCCGCGATTCGGCGGCGAACAGGCGCAGGATGACGCGATCCCGGTGGCTGGTGCGCAGCGGTGCCGGGTCGGCGAGAACTGGTGCTGACCGGCGCGGCCGCAGTACCCGGAAGAGCACCGCGGTTCCGGCTCGATAGGCGGCTTCCGCACCGCGGATGACAATGGCGGCGGCAACGGCCGCGATCAGGTGTGCGCTGAGCATCGCCGGCGTCAGCTGGGCATCGCCGTGATGCATGTGCCCGGAGCTGAATCCCATGGTCAAGTGGCCGAGCAGCTGCCCGGCGACGAGCGCCGTGACCAGCCCGACCGAGGTGTCCCGCAGCGGCGCGAGCCCGGCCACCAGCGCGCCGATAATCGCGGCGGCGGCAACCAGCAAGGCAAGCGTCGTACCGTCCGGCACCATCCCGCCGGACGCCCAGCCGTGTGCCGCAACGGAAATGGTTCCCGAGATCGCCCCGGCCGAACCACCGCGCACCCGCGCGATGGCACCGCGATACCCCGCGGCAGACCGGCCGAACTCGATACTCACGCGCTGATAGTAGCCGACGAATTGCGCGCAAATTCCCCAGTGACAAACGCCGGACGAACAACAGAAGATCGAACTCGCACGCCGATCACGCGCACATCACAGCCGCACGTCCCCTGATTTGCCGCGCTCGGAATCGCATGCGGCAAATCAGGAGACGCAGGTGTGCGGTCAGCTCGCTTCGATCTCCATCTCGATCAGCGGCTTGCGCAGCAGCTTGCCGGTGGCGTTGCGGGGGAGCTCATCGAGGAAGATCACCTCGCGCGGCACCTTGTAGCGGGCCAGGTTCGCCTTGACGAAGTCCTTGATCTCCTGCGGGTCGCGCGTGGAGTCCGGCCCGGGAACCACGAACGCGCGCAACCGCTTGCCGAATTCGCGATCGTCGACGCCGACCACGGCGGCCTCGAAGATGTCCTCGCGCCCGGCGATCAGGTTCTCCACCTCGAGCGGGAAGACATTCTCGCCGCCGGAGACGATCATGTCGTCGTCGCGGCCGTCGATGTACAGCAGGCCCTCGGCATCGAAATGCCCGACGTCGCCGCTGTTCATCATGCCGTCCACCATTTCCTTGGTGCGGCCGTCGGTGTAGCCGCTGAACGCGAAACCGTTGTCGACGAAGATCGTTCCGGTGACATCGGGCCGGGTGATCGGCTTGCGGTTCTCGTCCAGCAACACGATCCGGATCCCGACCGGGGCCTTGCCCGCGGTGGTCGGCGCCTTGCGCAGGTCCTCGGGGGTGGCGACCGTCATGACCGCGCATTCGGTGGAGCCGTACAGGTTGTAGAGGGTGTCGCCGAAGTAGTCCAGGGTGCGGGTGACCACGTCGGGGGCGATGGCCGAGCCCGCCGCGAAGATCACCTTGATGGTGCTCGGGTCGTACTTGGCCAGCACCTCGTCGTCCAGGTCGAGGATGCGCTGCAGCATGGTCGGCACCACCACCAGCGAATCGGCCCGGTACTTCACGATGTTGGCCAGCGTCTGCTCCGGGTCGAAGCGGCGCTGCTGGAAGATGACCCGGTTGCCGAGGGCGACGCCGATGGTGAACTGGGAAAGGCCGGTGCCGTGGAAGATCGGCGCCGCCATCACCATGGTGCCGTTGTGCGGCAGCGGCACTCGGTCGACGAACTGGGCCGAGGCGAACGGGCTCACCTTGTCGCGCGGCGCGCCCTTGGGCGTTCCGGTGGTGCCGCTGGTCAGGATGATCATGCCGCCGGCCTTCGCGGGGGCGGGCAGCGCGGCGGTGGACTGTCCCGCGGACAGCGACTCGATGGTCGCGATCGACGGATCGACGTTGTCCTTCGCGTCGACCCAGGTGAGCACCCGGGGAATCTCGGCGGGGATGGCGCTCATCAGGTCGACGAACTCGCTGTCGTGCAGCACCGCCTTCACCTTTTCGCGCGCGGCGACATCGGCGAACTGCGGCTTGGCGAACCCGGTGTTCATCAGCACCGCGCGCACGCCGAGCTTGCCCGCCGCGAGCAGGCTCAGCACCATGCCGCGGTGATCGCGGGCCAGCACCGCCACCACGTCACCCGGCTGGATGCCGTGCGCCGCGAGGCCGCGGGCAAACGCGTTCGACTGCTCGTTCAGCTGGCCGAAGGTCAGCTCACCGCGCTCGTCGACGATGGCGCCCGCGTCCGGCCTGGTCTGCGCGGCATGCATGGCGACGCCGGCGAACGGGCCGAACTTGACCACGTTGAACGCGGACCGCAGGGCGTGATCGAGCCGGAGCGGATTGAACAGCCGCCGCTTGACCATGACGTTCACGCCGAGGGCGAGATCGCCCGCCTTGCGGGCAGTGCCACTCAACGCGGGGAAGGAGACAACCATTCGACAACAACCTTCCGGCGGCCCCACCCGGTGTGAGCCGATGGGTGGTGCGGACCGCAGCTTCGGGATCCAGTGCTATCGCTAACAGTAGCAAGCATCTGTAACCCGATGTGTCACGTATCTCAACAGCGGCTACCGATGGGTAACCAGTTGGGGTCGCCGCGCCGAGATCAGGGGGTGACCTCGTGCTCCACCAGCACCCGGCGCAGCAGCTTGCCGGTCGGGTTGCGCGGCAGGTCGTCGAGGAAGATCACCTCGCGCGGCACCTTGTAGCGGGCCAGGTTGTTCTTGACGTAGGCCTTGATCTCCTCGCCGTCGGGTGTGTAGCCCGGCTCGGGAACGACGAAGGCGCGCAACCGCTTTCCGAATTCGGCGTCGTCCACGCCGACGACCGCCGCGTCGTAGATGTCCGTGCGCTCCAGCAGCAGGTTCTCCACCTCCTGCGGGAAGACGTTCTCGCCGCCGGAGACGATCATGTCGTCGTCGCGGCCGTCGACCATCAAGAGGCCGTGCTCGTCGAAGTGACCGACATCACCGCTGGACATGTAGCCGTCGATGATCTGCTTGTGGCGGCCGTCGGTGTAGCCCTCGAACGGTGTGCCGCTGCGGATGAAGATGCGCGCGGTGGTGTTGATTGCGCTGACCTGCTTGTCGTTGTCGTCGTAGAGCCGCACCTCGCAGGTGATCGGCGCGCGCCCGACGGTGCCGGGGGCCAGCGCGAGCTCCTCCGGATTGGCGATGCTGGCGACCGAGCATTCGGTGGAGCCGTACAGGTTGTACAGGACGGGCCCGAACACCTGGGTGGCCTTGACGGTGAGCTCCGGCGACAGCGCCGAGCCCGCGAGCAGGATGACCTTCAGCGAGGAGATGTCGTACTTGGCGCGGATCGCCGGGTCCAGTTCGGTCATCCGATGCAGCATGGTCGGCACCGCGACCAGCAGTTCCGCCTTGTGATCGGCGATCAGCTTCAACGTGGCCTCGGCGTCGAAGCGCCTGCGCATCACCACCTTGTTGCTCATGGCCATGCCGACGAGCCAGCTGCCGAAACCGGTGCTGTGGAAGATCGGCGACACGATCACCTGGGCGCCCCGGAACGGGAACGGGACCCGGTCCAAGAACTGCGCGGTAGCCAGCGGCGACACCTTGGCACGCGTCGCGCCCTTCGGCAGGCCGGTGGTGCCGCTGGTGAGGATGATGAAGCCGCCCGGCTTGCTCGGGTTGGGCAGCTCGGCGCTGGAGTTGCCGGTGATCAGATCGTCGAGAGTCTGTGCGCCCTCGGGCAATTCGGTGCCTTCGTCCACCCAGGTGAGGAAGCGCGGCAGGTCGGCCGGCAGTGCGTCGAGCAGGCCGAGGAACTCGCTGTCGTGCAGCATCGCCTTGACCTTCTCGCGCTGGCACACCTCGGCGAACTGCGGCTTGGCGAACCCGGTGTTCATCAGCGCGATCCGCACGCCGAGCTTGCTCGCGGCGACCATCGCCAGGATGAGGCCGCGGTGATCGCGGGCCAGCACGCCGACGACGGTGCCCTCGGTGATCCCGGCCGCCTGCAAACCCCGCGCGATCGCGGTCGACTGCTTGTCGATCTGGCCGTAGGTCAGTTCGCCGCGCTCGTCGGCCAAGCCGGGGGAGTCCGGGGCGATGCGCGCGTTGTGCCGGATCAAGGTGGCCTGCGGGCCGAAGATCTGCGATTCCCTCAGTGTCCGAAGGGTTTCCAGCGGCTTGCGCGGATCGGAAACACCGCGGGACCGGAGCACCCCGAGCGCCTTGAGGTTCTCAAGCGCGTGCGCCACCTTCATGTCGAACACCTCCACCAGCAAACTCGCGTCGGTACTCGACCTAGCGATATACGAACGGCGTAACTGAGGTCATAACCGTAGCAGCGGCGTGTCGGGTGTCACACAGCTACGTGTCGAGTTATCGGGCATCGGTGTTTCGCGCCGACCGCGCCGACGGCTATTTGACAGCGCCGCGCGGAGCGCGTTCGATACCGGTAGGGGGTAGTCGAAGAGAGAGAATGGAGCTGAGTCAACGATGATCATCAAGCTTGTTCGATCGACTGCGGTACCGGCGGACTGCTCGTGCGGTCCGTCCTGCCAGTGCGGGTGCCAGTCTGGCGGCTCGTGCAGTTGCGGTAGCGATAACTGCTGAGCCCGCGGTCAGCGCCGTGCGCTGGCCAATGCGATGAGCAGTGGCACCAACCGGGCCGCGGGCACCTCGAAACGCCCGCGGCCCGCGGTGTGCAGCCAGCCGACCGCCGCCAGCTGTCGCAGATGGTGATAGACCTGCCCGGACGTGCCGACACCCTCCAGTCCGACGAGTTCCGCCGCGGTCCGCCGGCCACCCATGATTTCCCGCAGGAGTCGTAGCCGTACCGGATTGCCAAGCGCGGCAAGGCATTCCGCAGTCTCGGCCCAGTCGTCCTCGATAAGGTCGCCGGTGGTGAACGTCGCCTGCCACCCGTAGTGCTCGTCGGTCGGTAGCCGGACCGAACCGGCGAAGAGGACGCCGCCGTTCGGCTCGTCGTCCGCGACGAACTCCTCGTGCAGGCGGACCGCCGCCCAGCGGTCATCGCTGTTCGCCGCCACGTGACCGTTTGCGTGCACCTCGGCCAATTCGTCGAGCCGCCGTTCGAGTTCCGCAACCCGCTCTTCCAGACTCACGCCACCGAAGCTACGGAATTACGTAATTCCAGACAAGAGGTCGATCGCGGGTCCTCCGGTGACAGTTCGGGCCCCACGACGCACGTCGCGGGACCCGAAGCGTCGAATCGATCAGTTGTAGACGGCGCCGAACGACGGAACCGAGATCGTGCCCAGCTGGTACTGGTATCCGTCCGGATTCGCATCGCTCACCGGAACCGACCAGCGGTGCCACAGGCTGCCGTACACCGCGGCCACGATCATGCCGCCGCCGGGATTGAGCGGTCGCGTCCGGATCGTGGTGTCCACGGGAACGTCCTGGTGTTCGTAGAGCACCTCGGTCCCGCTCTGCCCGGTGGACACGTTGATCCACAGCACTTCCAGTTTGGCGCCACCCTGATTCGGCGCGATCGTGCCGGGCCCGCCGAAGAATCCGAACCGGAACCCGTCGAGCCCGAGCGCGATGCCCGACCCGTACACACCCGGCCCGTCACCACGCCCGATATCCGACTGCGCCGGAATCTGGAACGGCTGCGCGGGCAACGCCACCTGCCCCGCCTTACGCACCTGCCCGGAAGCCACCAGCCGATCCACCGCCTGCTCGGCCGCCGGATTCCCCGCGGCCGCGGCCCGCAACTGCTGCACCGCACCGGCCCAGTCAACGCTCGCCGGTTCGGCACCGGCATTCCCCGCAAAAACACTCGCTACCACCGCCGTGGCGGCCAAGACGCTGGCGAGTCGACGCGTCACGCTCAGTCGTTCCATATCCAGTTGCTCCTCGAGGTCTCTGGTACAGCTCGAAAGAAAATTCGTCCGCTGAATTTGTCGATCAAGAAACGCGGGCCGTTACGTTGCCAGCGATTCCCTACCCGGGTCCACTATCCGCCCGCACGTGTCGCTTTTGCGCTAGGGACACGTTGGGGGAGCGCGTGTCCCGGACGGCGGCTGTGCTGCAACGACTGACCGTGCTAGATCCGGCCTGTCGGTGGAGGATATCCCGTCGGGAACGTTCCTATCTGGCCATAATGCTGTAATTCGTTCGCCGCCAGAAGGTTTGCGTACAGGGTGGTGCGCCGTCGAGCGCGAATTGTGAAACGGATGTGTTCGCACTGATTTGCGAATCGGGCCGAAAGTTGTTGGTGGGCACAGGTATTGTGGTGCCACTTCCTTCCGAGGGGCGATGGACACGGTCCAAACATCGCGCCCAGGGAGGAGGTGGTGGGTATGGCGAAACATCGCCGGAAAAAGAGCAAGGCCCCGGTCGATTACGGCATCATCCTCACAGTTGCTGCCGTGATCGCCGGGGCGCTCGTTGTGGTCCGCCGAGTGCGGGCGCATAGGTAAATACCCACATGTGAGGCCGCTGTTGGAGCAGCGGTCTCACCGCTCGGCGTCACCCACAGGTGACACATCGACTTTACCTCGAGCGGGCGCTTGCCTGCCAGACGACTGCGAGATCCGGCCTGTCGGTGGAGGATGTCCCCGTCGGGAACGTTCCTATCTGGCTAAAATGCTGTAATTCGTTCGCCGCCAAAAGGTTTGCGTACAGGGTGGTGCGCCGTCGAGCGCGAATTGTGAAACGGATGTGTTCGCACTGATTTGCGAATCGGGCCGAAAGTTGTTGGTAGGCCCAGGTATTGTGGTGCCACTTCCTTCCGAGGGGCGATGGACACGGTCCAAACATCGCGCCCAGGGAGGAGGTGGTGGGGAATGGCGAAACATCGCCGGGTAAAGAGCAAGGCCCCGGTCGATTACGGCATCACGTTTGCATCTGCTGTCGTAATCGCCGGGGCGCTCATCCTGGTCCGCCGAGTTTGGCAGGCTAGGTAACCCAGCCCATCAGGTGGGGCCGTCGTTCGCAGCGGCGGTCCCACCGCTCGGCATCACTCTCGTGATGACCCGATCTTACCAAGTCCTCCCGCATGTGTGCAGGTAGTTCGAGGCGTCCTGCTGCGGTGTCGTTCTCGGCGAAAGCGGGCCGTAGCGCTTAGCTTTCTAGGATGCTAGCATCCTAGCGTGGGCGATGAGGAGATTAAGCAGTTCAACGTGTACCTGCCGGTCGGGCTGATCAAGCAGGTCAAACACCACTCCATCGAGTCGGGGCTCTCACTGTCGGCGTTGGTTGCCGCGGCGCTGCGCGCCTACCTCGATGACGCCGACGGGCAACGACGCAACTCGATCGAAAAGGAATCCTGATGACTACCAATGGCATTGAGGCTGTTTTCCTGGAGACGCACAACTGGGGCAAGGCGGCGAAGTTCTTCCAGGCGCTGGGCTATGAATTGGAGTTCGAGACCGACCACGACTCCGGTCAGCTCCGAAACGGTGACGGCCCTTACGTATTCATCGCCGAGGTGCCCAAGAACAAGACGCCCGGGATGCAACTCGTGCTGAAAGCGACCGATACGGAGGCGATCGCGACCGATTCGGCCGTCGAGGTCGTCACGCCGCTCGAGGAAACCCACTACGGGACAAGGGAAATGACCGTCCGCGACCCGGACGGACGTCTCTGGACCCTGCAGGCCGAGAAGTAGCCGTAAGGAGAACCCGCATGGCAGAGGTGCCGGACAACACGGCCGTACGAACCGCCCTGTGGCGGGCGATGCACGTCCAGGTCGACCCGCCGCCACATGTACTAGAGGACGAGCTCGGCCTGCGACTCGTCGCACCCGACGCGGACTGGCGCAGCCGTCCGGATATGGATCCTGTTGGTACCAGCGGATTCCGGGCATCGATGGTGGCCCGCGCGCGATTCATCGAAGACCTGGTAGCCGAACAGGCCGACCGAGGTGTCGACCAGTACGTCTTGCTGGGCGCGGGTTTGGATACCTTCGCTCAGCGCAGACCCGAGATAGCCTCTCGTTTAACCGTTTTCGAGATCGACCAACCAGCCACCCAAGCCTGGAAACGGCAGCGCCTGACCGATCTCGACCTCGCCATCCCCACCTGGCTGCGGCTGGTCCCGGTCGATTTCGAGACAACCGAATCCTGGTGGGACCAACTGCTTGCCGCCGGTTTCGATCCGGCCCGCCCCGCAGTCGTCACCTCCACCGGCGTAAGCATGTACCTCACCAAGGAAACCACCGCAGCCACCTTGCGACAGCTATCCGCGCTGGCCCCCGGCTCGACGCTCGCAATGACCTTCCTCCTGCCAACCGACCTACTCGCCGCCCCCGACCGCTCCGGACTCCAAGCCTCCGAAAAGGGGGCCCGCGCCGCCGGAACCCCGTTCATCAGCTTCTACACCCCACCGGAAATACAGGAACTAGCGGAGCAAGCTGGTTTCAAAGCCACCCAACATGTTTCGGGCACCGCTCTGGCCGACCGCTACTTCGCGGACCGCACCGACGGCCTCCGCCCCTCGACCGGAGAAGACTTCCTGATCGCCACCACTTAACACAAAAAACCGGCGCCGGTCCACAGTGGACCGACGCCGGTTTCCGTTGTGCGACTTACTACTTCAGCTCAGCACTGGTCTTGCCGAGCACCCGGCGAGCCACGATGAGCTGCTGGATCTGCTGGGTGCCTTCGAAGATGTCGAGGATCTTGGAGTCGCGGCCCCACTTCTCCAGCAGGGTGCGCTGGGAGTAGCCGATGGCGCCGGCCAGCTCGACGGCCTTGAGCGAGACGTCGGTGCCGGTGCGGCCGGCCTTGGCCTTGGACATGGAGGCCTCGAGCGAGTTCGGCTTCTTGTTGTCGGCCATCCACGCGGCGCGCAGCGACAGCAGGTAGGCGGACTCGTAATCGGCTTCCATGCGCAGGAATTCGGCGGCCGCGGCGTGCTGGTTGTTCGGTGGGGTGTCGTAGGAGATCTCGACACCAGCGTCGGTCAGGATGGCACGCAGCTCCTCGAGGGCGGCGCGGGCCACGCCGACCGCCATCGCGGCCACCAGCGGACGGGTGTTGTCGAAGGTCTGCATGACCCCGGCAAAACCCTTCTCCACGTTGACTTCCGGGCTACCGAGGATGTTGTCCTTCGGAATCCGGCAGTCCTGCAGCAGCAGCACGGCGGTGTCGGAGGCCTTGATGCCGAGCTTGTGCTCGAGCCGGGCCACCGAGAGACCGGGAGCGTCGCGCGGCACGACGAACGACTTGATCGCCGCGCGGCCGAGGCTCCTGTCGACCGACGCCCACACCACGATATGGGTGGACCGCTGGCCTGCGGTCACGAAGATCTTCTCGCCGTTGAGTACCCACTCGTCGCCGTCGAGCACGGCGGTGGTGGTGACGGCGGCAGAGTCGGAACCGAACGACGGCTCGGTGATGGCCATCGAGGCCCACACCTTGCCGAAGCGCTTGAGCTGCTCGTCGGTGGCGACGGCCGCGATGGCCGCGTTGCCAAGACCCTGGTAGGGGATCGAGAGCATCAGGCCGACGTCGCCCCAGGAGGTCTCCAGGGCGTTCAGCAGCGCGGACATGTTGCCGCCGTTGCTGTTTCCGAGCAGCTCGGTGGCGTGCGCGTCCGACTCGCTGTCGTCCTCGCGGCCGCCCGCAGCGCCGCCGATCTTCTGGGTGCCGGAGTCGGCGAGGCCTTCCACCATGGCGGCCATGGTGTCCAGCTCGACCGGGTACTCGTGCTCGGCGAGGTCGTACTTGCGCGAGATCGGCCGGAAGATCTCGGTCGCGACCTGGTGGGCCTGGTTGGCGCTGGCCCGCAGCTTCTTGGGGAGTTCGAGGTTGATCATGGGGAGGTCTCCTGGAAGGTAAGGAACGGGCCGGTTAGATGAGCACGACACCTTCGGCGACGCCGATGCCCCGCAGATCGCGGTACCAGCGCTCGACCGGGTGTTCCTTGGTGAAGCCGTGGCCGCCGAGCAGCTGCACGCCGTCCAGGCCGATCTGCATTCCCTTGTCCGTGGCCAGCTTTCGGGCCAGCGAGGCCTCACGGGCGAAGGATAGACCCTGCTCCGCGCGCGAGGCGCCGCGCAGGGTGACCAGCCGCAGGCCGTCGAGCTCGATCGCGATGTTGGCGACCATGAAGGCGACCGCCTGCCGGTGCGAAATCGGCTCGCCGAACGCTTCGCGCTCGTTCACGTAGGGGATCACGTAGTCCAGCACGGCCTGACCGGTGCCGACCGCGAGCGAGGCCCAACCGAGGCGGGCCAGCCGAACGGCGTCGGCGTAGTCCTCGGCGCGCTGCTTGGCGTCACCGTCGCCGAGGATGGCTTCGGCGCCGACCGCGACATTGTCGAGCAGCAGGCGACCGAGACCGGCGGCACGCAGACCCATGCTCGGGTCGGCCTCGACCACCAGGCCCGGGGTGTCCGACGGGACGATGAAAAGCGAAGGGCGACCGTCGAGTTCGGCGGCGATCAGGAACAGCTCGGCATCCGCGGCGGCGGGCACCAGGCTCTTCACGCCGGAGATCCGGTAGCCGCTCGGCGAACGAACGGCCTTGGTCTGCAAGGCGAACGGGTCGAACAGCGCGCGCGGCTCGCTGATCACCACGGAGGCCTGCGGCACGTTCTCGCCGGTGAAGGCGGGCAGGTAGGTCTTCTGCTGCGCGTCGGTGCCCCACTGGGACAGCGCGACCGCGACGCCGCTCGGCGCGAGGATCGGCAGCGCCAAGCCCATGTCGCCGTGCGCAAGCGCCTCGGCCACAAGGGAATTGGTGACCGCGCCGCGCTCGGACGCCGCGCCCTCCAGCTCCTCGGGGACGTTGATCAGCGTGATGCCGAGCTGGGCGGCGCGCTCGAGCAGGTCACGCGGGGCCTTCGCGGCGGCATCGGCGTCGTAGGCGGCCGGGCGCAGGATCTCTTCGGAGAATTCCCGCACCGTCTCGACGATCATCTGCTGCTCGTCGCTCGGGGTGAGGTCGAAGAAGTCCTTCGTCTTCGCCTCGTTGGGCGCGAGCCGCTTCGGCGCACCGTTGCCGGTGACCTTGGCGAAGGCGCGGGTGGCGGCGCCGAGCGTGCGGAAACCGGTCTTGGTGCCTTCGTAGGTGACTCGCTCGATCGGCTTGCGCAGGTTGTACTTCTCGGCGAGCTCCGACCCGGTAATGGTCGTCATCACCCGCATGGCCGCGCCCATCCAGTCCCGCTTGGGGTGGCTGAGGCCGACTGCGGACGTGTCTGGACTTCGCTTCGTTGCGCTGTCTCGAGTGCTCATCATCACCTGTTTTCTCGGGTGGGTGGGGTGAGGTCTTGGCCCCGGCTATCTTACTCCTGAGTAAGACTATCTTACTCCAGAGTAAGAACCGCGTCGAGGTGCAGCATACGCCCCATATCTATGCCAGGCTGGCCGGGTGCCTATTGTCGCGGCGCTGTTCGCCGTTGTCCTGATCGCATGTGCCCCACGTTATGGGTATCACCGGGACGAGTTGTACTTTCTGGCGGCTGGTCGCCACCCTTCGTGGGGGTACCCGGATCAGCCGCCGCTAACGCCGCTGATTGCCAAGGTGATGGCGGCGATCGATCCCGATTCGTTATTGCTGCTGCGGCTGCCCGCAGTGCTCGCGGCCACCCTGGTGGTGGTGTGCGCCGGGCTGATGGCGCGGGAGTTCGGGGGCGGGCGGGGAGCGCAGGCGCTGGCGGCCGCCACGGTGGCGAGTGCGGCGGTGGTTATGGGGGCCGGGCACTTGTTGAGCACCGCCGTGTTCGATCTGGCCGCGTGGTCGGTGGTGTCGCTGGTGGTGCTGATACTGATCCGGGAGATCGGTGGACTCCGCGAGGATGATCGGCCGGAAGACATTGCGGCTGAAGGTCGTGCGGCCGGAGCGCGCCGAAATATGTTCCGGCTCAGCGGTCCACGGTGGTGGCTGCTGATCGGCCTGGTGGTCGGTCTCGGGTTGCAGAACAAGCTGCTGCTGATCTTCCCGGTGCTCGCGTTGCTGGTATCGCTGCTGGTATTCGGCCCCCGAAAGCTGTTCGCCACCAAGTTCTTTCCGATGGCCATCGCTATCGCGGTGCTGCTCTGGCTGCCCTACCTGGTGTGGCAGGCGCGCAACGGGTGGCCGCAGTGGGAGATGAGCCGGGCAATCGCGGGCGGTTCCTCGGGGACGTCGGATTCGCCGATCATGTTCGTGCTCTTGCAGTTCGGGTTGATCGGACCACTGTTGGCGCCGTTGTGGGTGTTCGGCTTGTGGCGGCTGGCTCGCGACACTCGATATCGTGCCTTCGCCGTCGCTTACGGCCTGCTCTTCGTGTTGTTCTTGGCGACCGGAGGGAAGGCATACTACCTGGGCGGGATGTATCCGATCCTGCTCGCGGCCGGCGCGGTCCCGTTCGCCGCGTGGCTGGGTCAGCGGAGAATTCGTTGGGCGGCAGTGAGTTTCGTGGTCGCACTGAACGTGATTTCGTCAGCGGTGCTGTTCCTGCCGGTACTGCCGATTTCCGTGCTGAAGGACTCGCCGGTCCTCGCGATCAACTACGACGCGGGCGAAACGATCGGCTGGCCCGAGTTCACCCGCCAGGTAGGGGAGGTGCGTGCGCGACTCGGCAGCGACGTCGCCATCCTCACCGGCAACTACGGCGAGGCCGGTGCCATCGAACGCTTCGGTGCGCCCTACAACCTGCCGAAACCCCACTCCGGCCACAACTCCTACTGGTGGTGGGGGCCACCGAGCGACACCGCCACCGAGGTGCTCGCAGTCGGCATCGATCGAGACCAGCTGGCACGCGCCTTTACCGACGTCGAACCCGCAGGCCGCATCGACAACACCCGCGACATCGACAACGACGAACAGGGCGCACCCCTGTTCATCTGCCGAAACCTCCGCGCTCCCTGGTCCGAGCTATGGCCACATGCCAAGCACCTCGGCTGACGCCGGACAAGACTGCATCGAGCGTCGAACGGGACATGACGCCGCCATGTCCCGTTCGGCGACTGAGCTACAGGCGGTGATGAGTGAGGAAGTCCTCGACGGTTTTGCGCCACTGATCGGGCTGTTCGGCCATGAGCACATGCCCTGCCGCGATCTCGGCGTATTCCGCGCCGGGGATGGTCTCGGCCAGAAAGCGGGAATTCGACGGATCGACCAAGAGGTCCTCGGTGGCACTGACGACCAACGTCGGCACGGTGACGCGCCCCAAATCGACAGTGGTGTCGACGATTTCGACCAGGTGGGCCTGCCGGCGCGTGCCGCCGGGGATGGTTGTCGCGCCGACTTGCACGAGTTCGTCGATCTGGTCGGCGGGCAGGCCGTTGAAGAATGCGGCGCTGAACGCGTGTGCGAGAGCGAAGCGGGCGAACGTGGTGGTGTCACCGCGGCCGAGCAGGTCCTGCCAGATCTGCACGGCGAGGCGGGCGCGGTTGTCTGCCTTGGCAAATCCCGCGGCGAGGATCAGTCCGCGCACCCGGTCCGGATGGCGCACCGCGGCGCGCACGGCAACCGTGCTGCCGAGGGAGTAACCCACGATGGTGAACGTCTCGACCCCGGCATCGACCGCGGCAGCGACGAGCGCGTCGGCGAGACCGTCGAGGGTGAGCGGGATATCGCTGTCCGGATAGTCGGAGGCGACCACAGTATGTGTCGCGGCGAGCGCGGGGATCAGCACACCGAAGTTGGTCTCGATGGTGCCGCTCGCCCCGTGTGCGAGGACGAGGCCCGGTCCGGTGCCGTGCACCGTGGTCCGCAGGGGAATTGCTGTCATGCCAGCCAAGTTAGGAATTCACATGAGTGTGAAGGCAAGGCGAGAGTGAGGCAGGTCATATGTTGATCGGAGAACTGGCGCGCCGCACCTCGGTGAGTACCCGTCTGCTCAGGTACTACGAGGAGCAGGGCCTGCTGCAGCCGCAGCGTGACGCGCTCGGTTACCGCTCGTACGCCGCCGACGCGCCGGAACAGGTGGGCCACATCAGGGACATGCTGGCCGCGGGCCTGTCGACCGAAGACATCCGCAGCCTGATGCCCTGCGCGATCGACCACGTCAACAAGGAGATTCAAGCCTGCGACATGTCCCTGGACGTTGTCGAGAGCCGCCACAGCGACCTGGACGACAAGATCGCCGCACTCGAGCGACAGCGGGAGCTGCTCGCCGTGAAGCGCGCTTCGATCAGGGAGGCAATGCCAGCGAGCTGACCGATAGCCGACGAGAGCCGGCCCAGGCTCTGGACCGGCTCTCGCTAGTGGCTCAACACTATTCGCGCACGTAGTACCGCAACGTGCCATACGCGGTCAGCGCGGCGAAGACGATGCCGACCGGCGCGATCACCAACGCGACCATCGCGATGTCGTCCCCGGTGATCCGCGGAAAAACCTTGCTGGCGAACAGATCTCCGAGCGCTCGATCGATCACCAACGGCCGCGCGAGCAACAGCCCGCCCACCGCGACGAGCGAACCGGCCAACGCGGCGACCACTGCCTCCAATAGGAACGGCAGCTGCGTATACCAACGCGTCGCACCCACCAGCCGCATGATGCCGACCTCGGTGCGCCGGGTGAAAGCGGCGATCTGCACCATGTTCGCGATCAACAGCAACGCGGCCAACGCTTGCAGTACGGCTAGCCCGAATGCCGCATTACGCAACCCGTCGAACAAGCTGACCAGCCGGTCCACGATATCCTTGTCATTGCGCACCATGCCGACGCCTGGCCGCTGATAGAACTTCTCGTAGATCTGCGGATACAGCTCCGCGTTCTTCATCTTCACCCGCAGCGACGCGGGCAGCGGTGTCTCGCTGACGTACTTGGCCAGCTCGGGCTGGTCCTTGAACGTTTTCTCCTTGGCCTCGCGAACGGCGTCGTCGCGGCTCAGGTACTGGACCGATTCGACGTCCTTGGTCGCCTTCAGATCCGCCATCAGCGCCTTACACGGATCGCGGGAGCAGTCCGGATCGTTGGCGGAGACGTCCTCGGTGAGATACAGCCGCACCTCCAGCCGATCCAGGAAGTACTGCTCGGTCTTGTCCGCGATCCGTACCGCGAGCAGACCGCCGCCGAGCATGGTGAGCGAGACCGCGACGGTCAGGATCATCGCGATGGTCATCGTGACATTGCGCCGCAGACCGGCGAAGACCTCGCTGAACAGAAAACTCGCGCGCATCAGCGATCCACCCCGTAGACACCGGTCGCCTCGTCGCGCACCAGGCGGCCGCGATCGAGTTCGATCACTCGCCTGCGCATGGCATCGACGATGTGGTTGTCATGGGTGGCCATCAGCACCGTGGTGCCGATCCGATTGATCCGCTCCAGCAGCATCATGATGTCGCCGCTGGTATCCGGATCCAGGTTGCCGGTCGGTTCGTCGGCCAGCAGCACCAGCGGCCGGTTCACGAAGGCGCGGGCGATCGCGACCCGCTGCTGCTCGCCGCCGGAAAGCTCGGACGGTAGTCGATCGGATTTGCCGCCGAGACCGACCATGTCGAGCACCTCGGGGACGGTGCGGTCGATGAACTGGCGTCGCTTGCCGATCACCTCCAGCGCGAACGCGACGTTGTCGTGCACCGACTTCTGCTGCAACAACCGGAAATCCTGGAAGACGCACCCCATCCGCTGGCGCAGCTTCGGTACCTTGCGGCCGGGCAGCTTGTCCACTCGGAAGTCGGCGACCTGGATCTGCCCCGCGGTGGGGCTCTCCTCTTTCAGCAGCAGCCGCATGAAGGTGGACTTGCCCGAGCCGGACGGTCCGATGATGAAGACGAACTCGCCCTTGTCGACATCGACGGTGATGTTGTCCAGCGCGGGTCTCGTCGAGGTCTTGTACGACTTGGTGACGTTCCGCATGGTGATCACGGGGAGCCAGTGTAACCAGCAACGCTGTATCTACCGCGTTGCCGATCGCCGACGCCCGGCGAGTCCGCCGAGCTCAGCGTGGCGTTTGTCCGGATCAGCGCGGCGCGACCGCTGGATTCACCGCTGCTGGAACGGTGTTCAGGGTCGGCTCGGAGCCAGGCGCGAAAGGTTGATCGGGCTTGACGAACAGGTAAAGCACCAACGTGGCGACCCAAGCAGCCATCAGGATCGCGGTGGAGCGACGTGGTCTCGATTCCTTCAGCATGGCGGTGGGGCGCACCGCTTCCTTCAAGAGCGAGATGGTTCTACGTGGTCTCACTGATTCCCTCCCGGCGCAACGCCGCGGCTACTCGCACCCGCAGTTCGCGGCCGACTTCGAACTGTTTGCCCGGCAAGGTGCGGGCAACCATTCGGATGTTCATCTGGTCAACGGTCAAGTCCTCGACACCCATCACCGTGGGCTCGTCGAGTAGCAGTGGTTTGAGTCGAGGATCTTCGTACGCCTTTGTACCGACCTCGTGCAGGATCTCGTTGACCCTGGTGATGTCCGCGCTCGCGGACACCGGAACGTCGATTGCGGCGCGTGCCCAATCCTTCGACAGATTCGTCACTTTCACGATCTGGCCGTTGGGCACGGTGATCACTTCACCGTCGGAATTGCGCAGTGTGGTGATCCGCAACGTGACGTCCTCGACCGTACCCTCTGCCATCTCCGAGGCTCCAGTCACCGCGATGCGAACTACGTCACCAAAGCCGTATTGCCGTTCGGTGATCAGGAAGAACCCGGCCAGGATGTCCTGCACGATGCGCTGCGCGCCGAAACCGAGTGCGGCACCGAGCACCGCGGCCGGGGCGACCAGGCCGGTCACCGCGAAGCCGAGCCGCTGCAGCACCTCCACGCCGATCAGCACGTAGGCGATGGTCAGCACCACCCAGGTGACCACCTGCGCCAGCGCGTGCCGGTGTTTGGCCGCCTCGGTGCGCACCAGCGCGTCGCCGCCGCGGAATTCGGCGTCGATCTTGCGGGTGATCCGATCCCTGAGGAAGGTGGCGAACCGGCTGAACAGCACGGCGCCGAGGATCAACAGCACGATCTCGAGCCCGTTGGAACGTAGCCAGTTCGTGGTTTCCGAGGTCGTTGCGAGTGACATGGTCAACACCTCGACTGAACTCCCAACTGGACGCACGCCAGACAGGTTACCGCCGTACGTCCTACCATTCCGCGCAAGCGGCCGCGTCCGGCGGCGATTGCGCTACCCGCAACGAACTAGCTCGGCTGCTCGCGCATGCGCCAGCGGATACCCGACTCGATGAAGCCGTCGATATCGCCGTCGAGCACCGCCGACGGGTTGTTGACCTCGTAGTTCGTCCGCAGATCCTTGACCATCTGGTACGGGTGCAGCACGTAGGAGCGCATCTGGTTGCCCCACGATGCGCCCTCGTTGGTCTTGAGCGCGTCCATCTCGGCGCGTTCTTCCTGCCGCTTGCGTTCCAGCAGCTTGGCCTGCAGCACGCGCATGGCCGAAATCTTGTTCTGCAGCTGGGACTTCTCGTTCTGACAGGTCACCACGATGCCGGTCGGGATGTGCGTCAGGCGCACCGCCGAGTCGGTGGTGTTGACGCTCTGTCCGCCGGGGCCCGAGGACCGGTAGACGTCGACGCGGATATCGCCCTCGGGGATCTCGATGTGATCGGTGGTCTCGACCACCGGCAGCACCTCGACCTCGGCGAACGAGGTCTGGCGGCGGCCCTGGTTGTCGAACGGGCTGATCCGCACCAGCCGGTGCGTGCCCATCTCGACCGACAGCGTGCCGTAGGCGTAGGGCGACTTCACCGCGAAGGTGGCGCTCTTGATGCCCGCCTCTTCGGCGTAGGAGGTGTCGTAGACCTCGACGGAGTACTTGTGCCGGTCGGCCCAGCGGATGTACATGCGCATCAGCATCTCGGCCCAGTCGGCGGCGTCCACGCCACCGGCGCCGGAGCGGATGTTGACCAGCGCGTCGCGCTTGTCGTATTCGCCCGACAGCAAGGTGCGGACCTCGAGCGCCTCTACGTCACCGTGCAGTGCGGCGCGTTCGGCGTCGGCGTCGGCGAGCGCGCTCACCTGCGACTCGCCCTCTTCGCCCTCGGCCAGTTCGTACAGCACCGGCAGATCGTCGAGACGCTGGCGCAATTCCTCGACGCGGCGCAGTTCGCCCTGCGCGTGCGAGAGCTCGCTGGTCACCTGCTGAGCGTGATCCTGGTTGTTCCACAGATCGGGATCCGCGGCTTGGTGCTCGAGCTCATCGATGCGTCGGCGCAGCTCCTCGATGTCGAGGACCGATTCGACCGTCTTGAGCGTGGCGTCGAGTTCGGCGAGATCAGCAGAAACGTCAGGATGCACGATGGTCAAGCCTACTGGTATGGCGCAGCTACTAAATCAGCAGTGCGCTTCGAATGGGTTGCGTTCGGCACCCGCACCCGGAGTCAGACCACGCGCAGTGCGCCCGGACGGCGGCCCGCGAGCTGGTCGAGGGCGGCGGCGGTCGATTCGTCAGCGGGGAGGTGGACGATCAGGTGCTGGTCGTCGTCGGCGGAGAGGTCGAGGATCTCGTAGGCCAGCCGCAGCCGGCCCGCGTCGGGGTGGTCGAATCGGGTGATGCCGGTGGCGGTCGGGAGGCTGGGGATGGTCTCGACGCGGTCGGTGAATTCCGGGCCGACCGTGACGGTGAGTTCGTCGGCGAGCGCGGCGATGTGTGGATCCTTGCGGAAGGGCCCGTGTTTGAGGGTGGCGACCATCTGGTCTGCGAGGTGATGCCAGTCCGGGTAGGCCGTGCGGGCGCGCGAGTCGGTGAAGACGAAGCGGGCCAGGTTCGCCGGTGTGGTGTCGAACAGGCCGAACGGAGCCATCAGGCGGTGGTAGCCGTCGGTGTGGGCAAGGACCTCGGTGAGTCTGTTCACGACCACTGCGGGTGCGGGTTCGAGGCGGTCGAGGATGGCGCGGACCGCGGGGCGCACCTCGCGCGGCGGTTGGCCGCCGCCGAGGCAGTTGAAGCCCGCGTCGGCGGATTTGGTGAGGACGTGCAGGTGCACTCGCTCGCTTGTGCGGAGGCGCAGCGCGTCGGCGAGCGCGGAAAGCACCTGTGGTGAGGGGCGGCGATCGCGGCCCTGCTCGAGTCGGGTGATGTATTCGACGCTTACCCCGGCAAGGGTGGCGAGTTCGGAGCGGCGCAGGCCAGGGGTGCGGCGGCGTGGGCCGGTGGCCAGGCCGACCTGGGCCGGGGTGACCGCCTCGCGCCTGGTGCGCAGGAATAGGCCCAGCTCGTTGTCGCTCACTCTTCGAACGTAACAAGTGGTGGCGGTTGGCGGGTGTCCCTGTCACTACCACTCTTACGGCGGTCTTCCTGGGTGTGGCAATGGCCAGCAGATTGGGAGCTGCGGCCGAGCACGGTCGGCGAATCTGTGGGAGGAAGTCTGATGTCGGCATTGAAACTCGCGGTGATCATCGGCAGCGTCCGGGAAGGACGCTTCGGACCGGTGGTGGCCGAATGGTTCACCGAGCATGCCAGAGAGCACGGCGCGTTCGAGGTGGACGTGATCGACCTGGCCGAGGCGCATTTGCCGTTGGCGTTGCCCGCTGTGTCACCGGCGATCGATCCGAATCCCGAGCGACCGGACGGCATGCTCGATCTGACCGAGCGGCTCGCGGCGGCGGACGCGTTCGTGATCGTCACGCCCGATTACAACCGCAGCATTCCGGCTGCGTTGAAGGCTGCGATCGACTGGCATTTCACCCAATGGGATGCCAAGGCAATAGGTTTCGTCGGGTACAGCGGCGCGAGCGGTGGGTTGCTTGCCATCGAACATCTGCGGCAGATATTCAACGAGCTCAACGCCCATACTGTGCGTAACTACGTTTCGTTTCCGCGCTACTACCTGCTCTTCGATGAGGCAGGCCGGCTTCGCGAACCGGACGAGCCCGCAGCGGCGGCGTTGGCGATGCTGGATCAGTTGCAGTGGTGGGCTGATGCTTTGGCGGCGGCGCGCACGGTTGTCGCGGTGGGGTGATGGGCGCTGAAAGGACGGTCCAGCGGCTACGCAGTCCGGCGCCAGGGTCCGAGGGGCATCGCGATCCGGCAATTCAGATTCTCGGCTGCTCACAGCTGTCTGTGCGGAAGGTCGGAGTCGTGCCGCTCGGATCGGGTGGTGCGGTGACCGGATAGGGTGCGGGCGTGGCTGTGGACTCTTCTGACCTCGAACTCGCGCTGCGGTTGGCCGATGCGGCCGACGGCATTACCAGGGCCCGGTTCGGGGCGCTCGATTTGAAGGTGGACGCGAAGCCGGACCTGACGCCGGTGTCGGATGCCGATCTCGCGGTGGAAAAGGCGATCCGGCAGGTGCTTTCCGAGCAGCGACCGGACGATTCGGTGCTGGGGGAGGAGTTCGGCGGGGACGCCGAGTTCACCGGGCGGCAGTGGGTGATCGATCCGATCGACGGCACGAAGAACTTCGTCCGCGGCGTGCCGATCTGGGCGACGTTGATCTCACTGCTGGAAGACGGTGTGCCGGTGGTGGGCGTGGTGAGTGCGCCCGCCTTGTCCCGGCGTTGGTGGGCGGCGGCCGGGGCGGGTGCCTGGGCCAGCTTCGATGGCGAAGCGCCGAAGGCGATTTCGGTGTCCGCCGTTGGTGAGCTCAGCTCGGCGAGCCTTGGCTTCGCCAGTCTGTCCGGCTGGCGGGAGCGCGGATTGCGGGAGAACTTCCTCGCGCTCACCGACGAGGTGTGGCGGGTTCGTGGTTACGGCGACTTCTTCACCTATTGCCTGCTCGCGGAGGGTGCGCTCGATATTGCGACCGAACCCGAAGTGTCACTGTGGGATCTGGCGGCGCTCGACATTCTGGTCCGTGAGGCGGGTGGGCGGTTCACCTCCCTTGCCGGGCAGTCGGGGCCGCATGGTGGCGACGCGGTGGCAACCAACGGTCTGTTGCACGACGAGACGTTGCGTCGGTTGCAGCCCTGAGTCGCGCGGGCGTCGGTGCGGAGGTTGTCCGGCCGGGTTCGACGGCGGCTCGGGTCGTAGCGCGGCGAGACTGCGTCTGTCGTGTCACGCCTTCGGTGTGGTCGAGGCACGGCCCGCTCAGAGGTGGAGCTCCGGTGGAAAGCCGGTCCAGCGCAGGTCCGGTGGCAGGTGGCCGGTGTCGTTGAAGAGCAGCACGGAGTCGGGTCTGCCTGGGGCATAACGGATTACGGTGAGTGCGGTGTTGGCGGGACTGAACCCCATCCAGCGCCACCTCGGCGCGTCGAGCGCGGCCCGCACCAGCCAGCCGATGAGGAAGGCATGCGTGACGACCAGCTCGTGGCGCGGTGCGTCGCCCTCGACCGGGCCGGTGAACTGCTCGACGGCCTGCTGTGCCAGCCGCGGTCCGTGGTCGCGCTGCTCGGCGGGGAATTGGGCGAGGAAGCCGAGCAGGGCGTCCGCGGACTCCGCGGGTAGTTCGTCCTTCCTCGGCAAGTAGGGCAGGTAGTCGCCCGCGGCTGCCGCAGCACGCAGGGGCACCCCGTCCAAGCGGTCGACGATCAGCTGCGCCGTCTCGGTCACCCTGGGCAGCGGACCGTGGTGGACCTGTGTCAGTGGGCTGTGCCGCAGCCGCTCACCGAGCAGCCAGGCCTGGCTGCGACCTCGTTCGCTCAGGGTGCTCTCGTCCGGTGTCGCCTCGCCATGCCGGGCGAGATAGAGATACCGGGTGGCCGTTCCGGTCATCAGGCCAGCATCTTCTCCATCAGTACGACGGTGGTCGTGCCGCGGAACTGGGGCGGTAGCGGTGCCTCGCGGAGCTCGGTGAAACCCTGTGCGGTGTAGTACTTCCGGAGCACCGGGTTGTTGGCGGCGGTATCGAGGCGTTGCCGGGTGATGCCGTTGGCGAGGGTGTGGTCGGTGCAGAACTGGATGATCCGCCCGCCGAGGTCGTGTCCGCGCCATTCCGGGGCGACCATCAATCCGTGGATGTAGCCCGCCTCGGCATCGTCGGCTCCCCAGAACTCCGGGTCGCGCCAGACCACGCGCACCACCGCGATCAGCGAGCGGGTCTCGTCGCGCCAGACGAACCATTCGCCGCGCGTCACTTCCTCGGCGACGACCGAGGCGGGGTACTCGCCGGGCGTCCACTGGTTGATGCCGTTGTCGACCATCCACTGCGCGAGCCGATCGCGCAGCTTGGCGATGTCCTCGGCGTCGTCGGGCGTGGCCATGATCATGGGAGCCGCTTCCGGCATGCTTGGTTCCTTTCCACGAACTCCGCCCGATCCGCGTTGGGAATACGGGCGGGCTCCTTCGTTTCTACCGGGTGGGTGTGACGGGGGTGAGGTCGATGCCTGCCGGTGGCCGTAGTCGGCGCAGGGTGCCGTCCATGCCGGTGATGTACAAAGCCCAGCTGTCGCCGTCGCGGGCGATCCGGACCGAGGTGGTTCCGTCCGGTGGGTTGCGCATCGGGCCGGGCTTGATCAGGCCGGTGATGATCGCGCAGGACGCGCCGGTCGCGGTGTTCACCTTGTTGATCGAGCCGAACGCGTGGTCGGCGACGTACAGCGTGTCCGCGCGGGTCGCCTCCATGTCGTCGGGGAGCGAGATCAGGTTCGGGATGCCGGCGACGACGACCTGCTTATCGGGGGCGTCCAGCGGGATGCGGAAGATCCGCATGGTCAGGTTGTCTGCGTAGATGGACATTCCGTCGGGCGCCAACGCGATGCCGTTGGACAGCGGCACGTCGGACCAGGTGCGCGTGTACTTGCCGGTGGACGGCCGGTAGCGGGAGATTCCGGTCGGCGGGCCGGAGGCGCCGATGGTGGTGAACAGCAGATCGCCGTCCGGTAGCAGCAGCAGACCGTTCGGACCGTTCAGGCCGGTGAGCAGGACCGTCACCGCACCGGTCGCCACCTCGTACCGCTGCAATGTGCCAGGCGCTTCCGTCAGCCCGTCCCCGGTGACGAAATAGACGTACGGGCCGGCCACCCGCACACCCGCCGGATGATCGAGCCCGGTCAACACCTTCTCGAATCGACCGGCGCTGTCCACCCGGGCGAGGAATCCGTCCAGGAGGCCGGTGACATAGAACCCGCCGTTGCCGTCGGCGTCGAGGTTCTCCAGGTTGCCCGCTCCCTCGACCAGAGTCGTCGCTTCCCAGCCATCCGCGCACATCGGCGGCAAGGCGTCCGCGGTCGCCGTCGGCGCCGCAGCGACGATGCTCGCCGCGACCGCCGCGGTGAGCAGCACCGACCGAATTCGAGCAGTCCCCGTGCTGATCGCCATAGGTCGATCACTCCCCATCCCTATTGCCATGTGCGCCAACCTAACAGCAGCTCGGGACCTGAGCAGTGCGCTGAATTCCGGCCTATCGACGGGAGCCGCAGGTCAGTGTCGCGGCCTTGCTCAACCGGTTTTGGTTTTATCCACATGTGGACCACTCGGGACCCGAGCTGGGAAATCCGGGCGACGTACCGGTAGCGCCGCGAGCGTGCGCTCGTAGGATGGGCCGGGTGACTCCCCCCGATGCATTCGCGGCCACGGCGACCGACACCGATCCCGGTGTAGGCACCGGATCCGGTGCGGCGCAAGAGGTTCTACGCCGAGTCTTCGGCTACGACAGCTTCCGCGGCGATCAGCGCGAGATCGTGGAGCACGTGGTCGCGGGTGGTGACGCGTTGGTGCTCATGCCGACCGGCGGTGGTAAGTCACTGTGTTACCAGGTGCCCGCGCTGGTGCGGCCCGGCGTCGGGGTGGTGATCTCGCCGCTGATCGCACTGATGCAGAACCAGGTGGACGCGCTCAGCGCGCTCGGCGTGCGTGCGGGCTTTTTGAATTCGACCCAGTTCCCGGACGAGCGCCGCGCCGTGGAGGCACAGTTCGTGGCGGGGGAGTTGGATCTGCTGTACCTGGCGCCGGAGCGGCTGCGGTTGGAAACGACGGCGCAGTTGTTCGATCGCGGCAAGGTGGGGCTGTTCGCCATCGACGAGGCGCACTGTGTCTCGCAGTGGGGCCACGACTTCCGGCCCGACTACCTGGCGCTGTCCATGCTGCACGAGCGCTGGCCGGATGTGCCGCGCATCGCGCTGACCGCGACCGCGACCGCGAAAACCAGCGACGAGATCGTGCAGCGCCTCGACCTCGGCGCGGCCCGCCGCTTCGTCGCGAGCTTCGACCGGCCGAATATCCAGTACCGGATCGAGCCGAAGAACAAGCCCGATCGCCAGCTGCTGGAATTCATCCGCACCGAGCACGCGGGTGACGCGGGCATCGTTTACTGCCTGTCCCGCAACTCGGTGGAGAAGACCGCGGCGTTCCTCACCGAGAACGGCGTCAGCGCGGTGCCGTACCACGCGGGCCTGGACAACCGCACCCGCGCCGAGAATCAGACCAGGTTCTTGCGCGAGGACGGTCTGATCGTCGTCGCGACCATCGCCTTCGGCATGGGCATCGACAAGCCGGACGTGCGCTTCGTCGCGCATCTCGATCTGCCGAAGTCGGTGGAGGGCTACTACCAGGAGACCGGCCGGGCGGGCCGTGATGGTCAACCCTCCACGGCGTGGATGGTGTACGGCCTCAACGACGTTGTGCAGCAACGCAAGATGATCGACTCCTCGGAGGGCGACGCCGCCCATCGCAGGCAATTGCAGCTGCACCTGGACGCCATGCTCGCGCTGTGCGAGACGGTGACCTGTCGGCGCGTGCAGTTGCTCAACTACTTCGGTCAGCACGACCAGCAGCCGTGCGGCAACTGCGATACCTGCCTCACCCCGGCCGAATCCTGGGACGGCACCGTCCCCGCGCAGAAGCTGCTGTCCACGGTGCTGCGGCTCAAACGCGAACGCGGCCAGAGCTTCGGGGCCGGTCACATCGTCGACATCCTGCTCGGCAAGAAGAACCCCAAGGTGCTCCAGCACGATCATCACGAGCTGAAGGTCTTCGGCATCGGCACCGATCTGCGCGATATCGAATGGCGTGGCGTGGTGCGGCAATTGCTCGCGGGCGGGCTGCTCGCGGTGCACGGCGACTACGGCGTGCTGACGCTCACCGACGCGAGCAACGAGGTGCTCTTCGACGGACGTCAGGTGCTGCTGCGCCGCGAGCGCGAACGGCCGACCAAGCCGGCGCGCGCGGCCAAGGCGGGCAAGACCCCGGCCGCCGACATGGCACCGGCGGATCAGCCCGTGTTCGAGCGGCTGCGCGAATGGCGGGCCGCGACCTCCAAGGAACAGGGCGTTCCCGCTTACGTCGTCTTCCATGACGCCACGTTGCGCGAGATCGTTGCGCGCAAGCCGACCAGCCTGGCCGAGCTCGGCACGGTCACCGGCGTCGGCGAGAACAAGCTGGCCAAGTACGGCGAGCAGGTGCTCGAGGTCCTGGCCGGAGAGTGACATTCTGCACCTTCTGGTCAAATGGCCAGAAGGTGGGTTCGACACCTCATCCTGTGTGAAAGTTACTGTGCGGCAGTAGTTTTCGTGTGTCGCGCAGCTGGCAGACCCATGCGGACCCCGCTAATGGGAAATCGTCCGGTAACCGCCTGGTTGCCCGCTATGCCCTTTTTGTTCAGAAGCGATCGCAAGGCTCCCACCAACCGACGTATCTACGAACAATGGAGTTTTCGCTCATGCCCCCTGTCTCGTCGCGTTCCATGCCCCGCCGGTTCCGTGCGGGCGCCATTCTGGGCGCCGCCGTTCTCGTCGGGACCCTGGCCGCCTGCGGTTCGTCCGATTCCACGAAGCAGGGCAACGGCGATCTCCTCAGCCCGAACGCCAAAGGCACGGTGACCGAGAACGGTGGCGCCCGCCGCACCACCGGCGAGCGGACCGACGCCCTGCGCGCCTCGCTCAACGGTAACCAGGCCAAGAACGTCATCCTGCTGATCGGTGACGGCATGGGCGACTCCGAAATCACGGTGGCGCGCAACGTCGCCGAGGGTGCGGGCGGCTACTTCAAGGGCATCGACGCGCTGCCGCTCACCGGCTCCTACACCCACTATTCGCTGGACAAGAACACCGGAAAGCCGGACTACGTCACCGATTCCGCGGCCAGCGGCAGCGCGTGGTCCACCGGAACCAAGACCTACAACGGCGCCATCGGCGTCGACCTCAAGGGTGCCCCGCAGACCAACCTGCTGGAGATCGCCAAGGCCAACGGCAAGGCCACCGGCAACGTGACCACCGCCGAAATTCAGGACGCCACCCCGGCCGTGCTCGCCGCACACGTCACCGACCGCAAGTGTTACGGCCCGGAGGAGACGGCACTGAAGTGCCCGACCAACGCGCTGGAGAAGGGCGGCCTCGGCTCCATCAGCGAGCAGCTGCTCAACACGCGCGCCGATGTCACCCTCGGCGGTGGCTCGAAGAGCTTCGAGCAGAAGGCGGCGGGCGGCCAGTGGCAGGGCCAGACCCTGCGTGACCAGGCCAAGGCGCGCGGCTACAACCTCGTCGCCGACAAGGCCGGCCTCGACGGCGTCACCAAGGCGGACCAGGACGCGCCGGTGCTCGGCCTGTTCACGCCCGGCAACATGCCGGTCCGCTGGACCGGTGACAACGCTGTGCAGAACGGTCTGAACCTGCCCGCGCAGACCTGCAAGCCCAACCCCGAGCGCGCCGCCACCCAGCCCGACCTGGCGACCATGACGCGCAAGGCGATCGACCTGCTCAAGCCGCGCAAGGATGGCTTCTTCCTGCAGATCGAGGGCGCCTCGATCGACAAGCAGGACCACAACGCCAACCCGTGTGGTCAGGTCGGTGAGACCGTCGACCTCGACGAGGCCGTGCAGGCCGCGCTCGAATTCGCCAAGAACGACGGCAACACCCTGGTGATCGTCACCGCCGACCACGCGCACAGCAGCCAGATCGTGCCGCTGGAGACCAAGTCGCTCTCGCTGACCAGCAAGGTCGTCACCAAGGACGGCGCCGAGATGGGCGTCTCCTACGGCAACGCCGAAGCGGGCGGTTCGCAGGAGCACACCGGCACCCAGCTGCGGGTCGCCGCCTACGGCCCGCGTGCGGCCAACGTGGTCGGCCTGACCGACCAGACCGACCTGTTCTTCACCATGTCCGACGCGCTCGGCCTGGACCGGAACAAGAAGCCGGTCGCCGCCGCGAAGTAGTCCTCCCCAGTTGATCCGGTGCCCCGCCCCGGCATCGCCATTGTTCGCCCGATGGGCGAAGATGGTCGCCGGGCGGGGCACCGGACTGCGGAGGACATCGCATGCCTGACAACAGTTTTGGTCGCCGGGGCTTCCTGGCCGGCGCGGCGGGCGTCGCGTCGCTGGTCGGCCTCTCGCCCGCACAGGCGGTGCCGGTCGCGGCCGGTGTCACCAAGTTTCCCTTCCCGACCGGCCGCAAGCTGCGGGTGCTGGTGACCGGCGACGCGGGCACCGGGACACGTACCCAGTGGGCGGTCGCCAACGCGATGCGCGAGTTCCATCGCCGCGAACCCGTCGACCTCGCGCTCGGCCTCGGCGACAACATCTACGAACTCGGCCCGAACAGCGGCACCGACCGCCAATTCGCCGACAAGTTCGAAACCCCCAATGCCGGACTGGATTTCCCCTGGTTGATGGTGCTCGGCAACCACGACACCAGTTCCGTCTTCCCCGGTGACGGCGCCTGGCTGGCGCGCGGCAACCACGAGGTCGAGTACCACGCGAACTCGCCGCGCTGGTGGATGCCGAGCCGGTACTACTCGGTCCGGGCGCCGGAGCAGAACCCCGTTGTCGAGTTCTTCGTCCTCGACGTCAACCCGCTCGCCGCCTATATTCCGCCGATCCTGTCGCCCTACTGGTCGGTGGACGGGCAGTTCATGAACGAGCAGCGCGCCTGGCTCGACCGGGCCATCGCCGAATCCACCGCCACCTGGAAGATCGCCTGCACCCACCAGCCGTACCTCAACAACGGTCCGCACGGCGACGCGGGCCACTACGAGAACCTGCCCATCGATCCGATCAACGGCATCCACGTGAAGCACCTCATCGAGGACCACGTCGCCGGCGCCTGCCAGTTCCTGCTTTCCGGACACGACCATTCGCTTCAGGTGCTGGAGCCGACCGTCGAGTCCAAGGGCACCCGCCAGATCGTGTCCGGGGCCGCCGCCAAGACCGTTTCCGCCGAGCCCGCGGTGACCCCGCGCGGCAAGCACCCCGCGCTGTTCGAGAACTATCACGAGCTCGGTTTCATGGTGTTGGATCTCACCCCGGCCACCGTCGACCTGCGCGTGTTCACCGTCGACGTGGCGACCGCCGCCGCAACCCAGGTCTTCGCCCGACGTCTCGCCTGAGTACCAACTATGTTGCGGCACGCGGGAATTGCGGCGTGTCGCGGCGGCGCGGGCTACCGTGCTCGCTATGGCTCACGGTGACGGCCCGGACGACGGGGGCGACTCGTCGGGCAATTCCCCAAGCACCGATGTTCCGGACGCACCGCCGAACACTCGCCGGGGGATCGACCCGACCGTCGAGAGTGTGTGGCTGCGGCATCGCCCGCCTCCACGACCCGGCCGACCCCGATTCTCCACGGTATTGCTCGTCGTCGCCTTCATCGCCCTGCTCACCCTCTGGGTCACCCTGCGCCCAGGTGGCTAGTGCCGCGGGTGCCGCGCTACTACCAGGGAATAATCCGGTTGCCGCGTCACTTAAGGTTGATCGTTATGAAGGAACAGGGGCGCAAGGTCATCGCGACCAACCGCCGGGCGCGGCACAACTACACGATCCTGGACGTCTACGAGGCCGGGATCGCGCTGGTCGGCACCGAGGTCAAGAGCCTGCGTGAGGGCAAGGCCTCGCTGGTCGACGCGTTCGCGACGGTCGACAACGGCGAGGTGTGGCTGCGTGGGCTGCACATCCCGGAGTTCAGCCACGGCACCTGGACCAACCATTCGCCGCGCCGGATCCGGAAGCTGTTGCTGCACAAGCGCGAGATCGACCGCCTGGTCGGCAAGTCCCGCGAGGGCAACCAGACGCTGGTCCCGCTGTCCATGTACTTCTCCGACGGCAAGGTCAAGGTCGAACTGGCCCTCGCCAAGGGTAAGCAGGACTACGACAAGCGGCAGGATCTGGCGAAGCGGGACGCCGAGCGCGAGGTCACTCGTGAGCTAGGGCGGCGGATCAAAGGCATGCGCTGACCGCGGTCCTGCTCGCTCTGCTCGCCGCCCTCGGCTACGGCGTGAGCGACTTCTACGGCGGTGTCGCGGCCCGAAAGGTGACCGCGCTGCGGGTCGTCATCTATTCGTATCCGTTCTCGGTCCTGCTGGTGCTGCTGCTCCTGCCGTTCGTCGACGGGACCCCGGACGCCGCATCGATAGGCTGGGGCCTGGCCGCAGGCGTCGCCAGCGGTGTCGCGGTCTGGTGGTTCTATGCCGCGCTCGCCAGCGGGCCGATGGCGGTCGTCTCGCCACTGACCGCGGTGCTGGTGGCGGGCGTTCCGGTACTGGTCGGGCTGGTGATCGGGGAGCGACCCGGGCTGCTCGCCTTCATCGGTATCGCGTTCGCGTTGGTCGCCGTTCTGCTGGTCAGCCGGGAATCACCGGACGCTGTCACCGAGGAGATCACCGGCGGACGTGAGTTGCGGTTCACCAAGAAGGTCGCGCTGCTGACGGTCGGATCCGGACTGGCCTTCGGCTTCATGTTCGTCTTCCTGCATCAGACCGCCGCGTCGTCCGGGCTGTGGCCGCTGCTCGCGCAGCGCTGCGCCGCCACCGGCGTGGTGTGGGTGACCGCGTTGTCCGCCAGGCAGTTCAAACGCTTGCGTGGCGAGCCGTTGCGTCTGGCCTGCTACATCGGCGTGCTCGACGTGATCGCCAACATCGCCCTGCTGCACGCGTTCCACGGCTCGCTGCTCTCCCTGGTCAGCGTGATCGGCTCGCTGTACCCCGCGGCCACCGTCCTGCTCGCCATGGTGCTGCTCGGCGAACGCGTCGGCCGGCAACAGCAGGTCGGCATGGTGCTCGCCCTCATCGCCGTCGGGCTCATCGCCGCAGCGTGAGGACACCCGCCGGATAATGGGAAGAACCGGTCTGTGGCCGGTGTTAGCATGAACAGCCCGGCAAGGTGCCGGGACGTACGGGGCTGAACGGTTTCGACTTTGTACGTAGATTCAGGGGAAGCGTGTCGGTGCAGGCGAGAGACCACCGTAAGCGTCATCGCAACCAATTAAGCGCCGATTCCAATCAGCGCGACTTCGCTCTCGCTGCCTAAGTAGCAGAGCAAGTCTGTCAGTCCGGGTTCGTCCCACGACCCGGGTACTGGCATCAGCTAGCGGGACTTACCGTTCTGGCCGGTCGCGGACCAGAATGGAACATCAAACAGCGACTGGGATCGTCATCTGAGCTTGTTCGCGAGACCCAGAGATCCAAGTAGAGACACAGCGAACTGCACACGGAGAAGCCCTGGAAACACGGCAGAGGACCCGGGTTCGATTCCCGGCAGCTCCACTGTTAGAAGGCCCGCAGGTCAAGGACCTGCGGGTTTTCGTTTTACCGGTGACTGGATCGAGTCGCATAGCGGACGGTGCTTGTACCTGCGGATTTACCCGGCCCGCGGTTCGATTCCCGCCATGTCCCTGATGCTGCATCGAACCCCGACCGGCATAAGGATTAGTTATAATTGTTCGGTGCGATGGAGCATCCTGCTACTTGAGCCAGTCAACGACTGGTTCCTCGACCTGGTGAAGAACGAGCCGATGATCGCCGACAAGATTGAGGAAGCGCTGGACGAACTGGCCGAGCGTGGACCGGAGCTGGGAAGACCGTTGGTCGATCGGATCCAGTCCAGCAAGGCACTGCACAACCTCAAAGAGCTTCGCCCTCGAACCCCGGCTGGTTCCGAGATGCGATCCCGCTCGCCGAACAGCGCTATAAGGACTACCGAGCAACGAAGGATGAGTCATGAAGGGTGTGTCTTGGGAAGAGGCCAAGCGTCGAGCTCGTGAAATCGACCCGACATGGGATTCCCCTGACCGTGTCGCAGCGCGAGATGAGAGCCGCGAGCAAATGCGTGCGGAGCAGCGCGGACACCAGCTCGCTGAACTCCGCAAGCAGTGCGGGGCGACGCAGGCCCAGGTCGCCGAGCTGATGGGAGTTTCACAGGCCAGGGTTTCACAGATCGAGCACGGCAAGATCACGTCCATGGACTTGGTTCGTGACTACATCATCGCGCTCGGAGGAACCCTGGATGTTGTCGCTCACGTTGGCGATTGGAGCGTCAAGGTCGCCTAGCCTGTTTCGGGGAACGTTCCCTGGCCCTTCGGGCACCAGCCGCCTGCGCCATGCTGGTGTTACAAAGCAGGTCGCCGCTGCTCACACGACTGTCCTCGATCGTGCGCTGGTGGAGCCCGAATTCGCGCCGATCTTCGCAGAACTCGATCGACGCGGCACTGTGCTGTTCCTCCACCCGGCAGGTAACAGCGCATGCTCGCCGCTGATCGCGGACCACAACATGGCTTGGATGGCCGGGGCGCCGATCGAGGACACCATCTCGGTTCTGCAACTGATCACCAGCGGCATCCCGACCCACTACCCCAACATCAAAATCATCAACGCGCACTTCGGCGGTGCGTTGCCAATGTTGTTGCAGCGCGCGGACAATCAGTACGCGTGGGAAGCGCCCGACACGCCGGAGCTGCCAAGTATCGCCGCCCACCGCATGTGGGTGGGCCACGGCTACCTGCCCGCCCTGCGTGCCGCCGTCGACTCACTCGGTGCCGACCGTCTGTTGCTGGGTACCGACTTCCCGTATGAAGACGGAGATGTGTTCGTCCGCGCGATCGACTACATCAGCGACCCATCCATCGATCCCGCTGCCGCGAAGGCGATTCTCGAATCCAATGCCGCCGCATTGTTCGGCATCTGATCGCTGGCGTTCAACAGGTCAGTTCATCACCGGTGTGCGGGACGCGATTGCCGATGTGTTGTGATTCGACGTGCGACACGGTGGGCAACGACTGGAGGTAGGGGATGGCGGGAGCAGGCTTCGAGACCGTGCTGAGTCGCCGGGCTGTTCTCGCCTCGGCCTTGGCTGCCGCAACCTTGGTGCTGGCGGATTGTTCTTCGGACAATAAGCGCCGGGACGCGGCGGGGGATCCTGCTCATACGGATGTGTTGTTCGTCGGCGCGCATCCGGACGATGAATCGAGCAACCTCGCGACCTTCGGCCAGTGGCACGAAGATCTGGGTTGGACTACCGCCGTCGTCACCGTCACGCGTGGTGAGGGCGGCGGCAATGCGGTGGGTCTGGAAGAAGGGCCCGAGTTGGGGCTGATCCGCGAGACCGAGGAACGCAAAGCGACGGCGCTTGCCGGGATCGAGAACATCTACTATCTCGACAAGCCGGACTTCTGGTACACCTTGTCCGCACCGCTGACCGCGCGTATCTGGGATGAGCAGGACACGCTGGCCAGGCTGGTGCGGTTGGTTCGCCTGACCACCCCGCACACGATCGTGGTGATGGATCCTCGACCGTTCAATCAGCATGGTGGCCACCAGCTTTCGGCTCGCCTCGGTATCGAGGCGTTCCGGCTGGCCGGTGACCCGCATGCATATCCCGAGCAGATCGGCGGCGAGGGGCTGGCGACATGGCATCCCACCCGGCTGCTTGCCCAGAACTACGGGTTCGACTCGTTGCTCGGACCGGACGTAGCCGAACAACGGCGCACCGATCCGAAGTCCGGGTTGCCGGTGATGGGCGTATGGTCCGGTGTCCGCTCGCGTGCACACAATGCGACTTGGGCGCAGGTCGGGCGTGACGCGACTCGCCTATATCTGACACAGGGTTTCGCGGCCAAGCCCGCGCAGCTGCCGACGGATCCGCAGCAGCTCCCTGCCGACTGGTTCACCGTGCTGGCCGAGGACGGCCGGTACGTCGACGTTCCGGTGCAGCGGCAAACGGGGCTGAAACCGTTGTACGCCGAGTTCGCCGGCTGGGCCGACCGAATCGGGTTGCCCTGGTTGGCCAACCGAGTCCAGCCGGACTACCCGCCGAACCCGACCACCACGATCCCGGCCGTCGCGACCGCTCCGGTCCTGAACGGCGTCGAGGGGCCGGGGGAGTACCCGGGACCTGAACTGCCGCTTGCGGTTTGGCAGGGTGGTGGTAGTTGCTCGGCGACTGCGAAACTGGCCAGGCACGATGACGACCTGTACGTGTTGGTCAACGTGACCGACGATCGAAAAGGAGCCGAGCTGTCGGCCGATGACCTCAAAAGGCATTGGCGCACCGACTCGGTCGAGATCGTCATCGATCCCCGCGGCGAATCCGACGACACCTCAACCACTTTCAAAACCGGCATCCTGCCGTACACCCGAAGCGGCCCAGCGGCCGAGCGTGACGCCGACAACCATCAGGGCGCGACGCCGCCGGGAATGCGGCTGGCCGCGAACGTCACCGAGCCGTACCGCGGCTACTCGGTCGAGGTGAAGATCCCGCTCACCGCGTTGCCCGCACCGGTCGATCCCGCCAGGTTCGCGATGAACATCCTCGTCTACGACTCCGACACCGACGACAAGACCGGCCAAACCCGCCTCGCCTGGTCACCGTTCGGCAGCGCCCAAGCGGATCCCTACGTGTGGGGCACCGCGACCCTCGCCGACTATCGGCCGCAGCCGACAGCCGAAATGCCGCCCGCGATACCGCAAACCGCCGCCCGTAGCGCCGACTCACCTGCCTCGCTTGCCCAGGCCGAGCGCACCGGAGTCCCGATCGCGGGCAATCCTAGGCCCGTCCGCTAGGTCGGCTCGCGTCACCTGAACCCGGTACCGTGAAAACACCGCCGAGTAAGGGATTTTGGTACGTCATGACTGAGCAGCAATCATGTGTCGTCGACATCGAGACGATGCCGCGCGGCGGCCCGAGCGCATCGTGGCTGGACCGGCGGATGCAGACCGACGTGCTCGAGTACATCGACCGCTACGACGTGCCGGATCGCATCAAGCAGGTGGTCATCAGCGAGCTGGACCGTCAGGACTGGCACGAGGACAACGCCCGCACCGCACTGGCATTGGTCGCCGACATCGACAGCCCGCGAATCCTCGAACTCGGTGCGGGCCACGGGAAACTGTCGGCGAAGATCCTCGAACTACACCCCACCGCCACGGTGACCATCACCGACCTGGACCCCACCTCCGTCGCCACCATCGCCGCGCACGAACGCGCGACCACTCGGGTAATGGACGCCACCGCCCTCGACGCCGCCGAAAACAGCTACG
Organism: Nocardia sp. NPDC046473; assembly: GCF_040645995.1. Classification (NCBI taxonomy): domain Bacteria; kingdom Bacillati; phylum Actinomycetota; class Actinomycetes; order Mycobacteriales; family Nocardiaceae; genus Nocardia; species Nocardia sp. NPDC046473. The sequence continues at coordinate 93,838 of NZ_JBEYZJ010000003.1, read as the reverse complement.
ACCTAGTTGTTTTCGCGATGTCATTCCACCACCTACCGCCCGCGCAGGCTTGGCGCGCCATCGCCGAGGCCACCCGCATCGGCACCAAATTCCTGGTGATCGACCTGGCCCGGCTACCAACCCCGATGCTCCCGCTGATCCCGGCGCTGGGACTCGTCATCGCGGCGCCCGGCGCATTCCGCAAGGGCCCGTTGACAATCCTGCCGTTTCTGCACGACGCGATCATCAGCATGCTCCGCGCCTACCGCCCCCAAGCGCTGACCGCCCTCGCCGCAGCCGCCGACCCGGCAATAAGGGTCGAATTCCTCCCGGTACGTCCCCCACTGGTGCGCGCAGTCTTTTCTCGCCCATGATCAACTGCCGACACGGTCTATTGCTCGAAACTGCTTCCTCACGACGCGATCAGCTTGCTGGGATATCGGGTTTCGATACCCAGTCGGTGGGTTGGAGGAAGCGGGCGGTGTCGGCTTCCGGGGTGTTGGGCTGGGGGGTGGTGTGGGACTGCCAGGTGGCGATGGGTGGGAGGGACATCAGGACCGCTTCGGTGTTGGCCTGGGTCTGTAGGCCGAAGCGGGTTCCTCGGTCGTGGACGAGGTTGAATTCGATGTAGCGGCCTCGGCGGAGTAGTTGCCACTCGCGTTCTCGTTTGCCGTAGGGGGTGGGGCAGCGGCGGCGGAGGATTGGCAGGTAGGCGGGGAGGATGGTGGTGATGCCGTCGGTGATCAATGCCAGGAGCGGGTCGAATTCGCCGGTGAGGCGGTCCAGGAAGACTCCGCCGATGCCGCGCATTTCGTTGCGATGCGGGATCTGGAAGTACTTGTCGCAGGCGGCTTTTCCGGTCGGGTACCAGTTGGGGCCGTGGCGAGTGCACCAGTTCTGGAGGGGTCGGTGGAAGTGGATTGCGTCTTCGTCGAATCCGTAGGCGGGGGTGAGGTCGCAGACTGCGCCGAACCACCATGTGGTGGCGTCGATTTCGAAGTAGCGGAAGTTTGCGTGGAAGGATGGCGCGAAGGGGTTGGCCGGATGCAGGACGAGCGAGATGCCGGTTGCGGTGAACGGCCTGCCTGCGATATCCGATCCGGCGGCGACTTCCGGCAGGCCTTTGCCGCTGACCAGCGAGACGTTCACACCGGCCCGTTCGAAGATCTGACCGTCCGCTAAGACGCAGGCCAGTCCGCCGCCGAGCTCCGGGCGCTGCCAGGGCGCGGGCCGGAATCGTCCTGTCTCGTCGAACTTTTCGAAAGCCGCCACCAACCGTTGCTGTTCCAGCATGAGTCGATCGGCGATGTGTTGCGTGCGTGAATTCCCCACCCGGCCTCCTCGGTCTCCCATCCGCTTCGGCTCGTATCCAGCATCGCATGCGATGACGAGGGAGGTGACACCCGAATTCTCGTGGCATCAGTGAGATTGCCGCCGAAGATACCGACGGGATGCCGATCCCGGCTCCGAAGGATCCGCGTACGGTTGTGGGCGGAGCGTGACCCTGGTGGCGCCCGGATTGCTGACCGCACATGGCCACGTGGTCGGCTCGGCGCGGCGAGGCTAGGCGTGCGCACTCTGTCGCAGGCAACCGTCGCCACCGATTGGTGTGGAAGCAGTGATAACGGCCTTGGCGTGATGAACGCCATAAATCGGTTGTTGAATCCTGGATCACCGGCTTCGGCCTGGACTGGTCGGATGTCCAAATGGTTAACGGATGGTCACGGCGGCCATTCGTCGCAACTATAAGGTTGCCAAAAGTTAGCTGCATGAGTTTTCCTTATCTTGGAGGACAACGCCGCCCTGCCTGATTCTGGGCTGAAACTCGACGAGATAAGGATGGATTTCGATGAGCAGGGTTGCGTTTCGGCGGAGCGGTGTGGCAGCGGTGCTGTGCACGAGCTCGATAACAGTGGGGTTGCTGGCCAATGGGCAAGGAACGGCGTCGGCGGACGCGGTTGCCGACAAGGCGCGTGTGGTCACGACCGATGACGGTTGGACGTTGACGGTCACCAAGACCTCGGAAACCCTGGACCGATACCCGAACCTGGCCGCGACGATGTTCACCCGCGAGGGGTTCGTGTCGTTGAAGGCGATCGCCGAGGTCACCGGTAAGGGCACTCAACCCGTCAGTGCCGCGGTGGTCAGTTTCGGCTATCAAATCGGTTGCCAGATAGACGTTTCCAGCGGCCTGACGACAAGTCTGGGAATGTCGTTCGGCCCCAACGCTTCCCTCAACATCTCCTACCCGCCCAGCGTCAGCCTCGGCGTCAATGCCTCGGTCTCGCCGAATGTTTCGACGACCCTCAAGCCCGGTTCGATCGCGACCGTCGAGTTCGGCAAGAAGGCCCTCGCTTCCGGACGCGCCTCGATCGCCATGGACCAAGTCGAGGTCAAGGTCGACGCCTGCATGGGCCCGGTCTCGCTGCGCTCCTTCGCCACCGCGACCATGTCCACCCCCACCGCGGACAACACCACCACCGCCTACGGCGACCCCATCTGGCTCTAACCCTCACCCGCGCAACGCATTCCAATCCAGTAGCGGGATCCCGGAAGGACACCCAAAAGTCATGACCAGCACCGATCGCACCGCTGCGGAACCGAACAACGCCGCATGGGCACCGATGGCCCTGCTGGCCGGGCTGTTCCTGCTGATCGCCGCGTTCGCCCGCCTGGACCGGATGCCGGGCTGGGCCGACGACTACGGCGCGATCCTGGTCTACCTGGCGTTCTTCCTCTACATGTCCATCGCCGGACGCCTGACCTGGTGGGGTATCGACACCACGTATGCGCAGGTAAAGGCACGCCGGAGCGGCCGATGACCCGCCCGGCAACGATCAACCGGCTGGCCGGGGCGGCCCTCGTGGCCGCTGCGGCAGGCATCGGAGTCGGATTCGCCTCCTTCGCCACCCCCGCCGCTTCCGCTGTGCCATGCGCGGAATGGCAGCAGATGCACCCGGGCTGGCCCTGCATCGACACGCCGTCGCTCCCGCCGACACCACCCCCGGGGCCGCCAACCGCACCGCCACCGTTGCCTGAGCCGGCGATGCCTGGCCAACCCCCGAGCGTCAACAGCGGCGGCAGCCAAGCCGGAGCGCTCACGCCACCACCGCTGCCGCCTGGTAGCAACGCACCGATCGTCGCCGTGCCCGGAACTCAACTGCCCGGCAGCCGGCCGCAGCCGGAACCGATGCCCGTGCCGGGAGTCCCCGATGTGCCGCTGCCACAGCAGATCGCGGTACCTCAGCAGCCGCCGGCAATTCCACCGGCATCGACCGAAGCGCCACCGGCGCCGCCCGCCGTGGAGTCCGTAAGTGACTCCAGCGGTCCGGGTTCCGGCGGGCACGTCCCCCTGCTGCTGTTGACCGGCGCAGCCGCGTTCCTTGCGCCGCTGGTGCGCCGGTCGAGGACGAGCCTCGGTGCCGCGATGCCGTCACGCACTTTCGTCCGTGACGGCCTGTCCTCATCCCGGCAGTCCGCGGTCGATTACGCCGAGGCGCACGTGATGAATCCGAACAGTGAGTATCCGTTCTACGACTCGGACACGCAGAGTGATTGCGCCAACTTTGCCTCTCAAGTACTGGCGGCGGGCGGATTCTCGCAGATCATGTCCCGTGACTCGCTCAACGACCCGAACGACAACGATCCGAACGCATGGTTCTCGGCCTATGACGAGAACTTGTTCGGTAGGGACTGGGAAGATTCCAGGACATGGACCTACGCCCCTTCGCTGCTCAGATTCATTCTCACCAACGATGGGTCCAGGGGCGGTCCGCGGGGAAAGCTGTCGGGCGGGTTCCGGCGCGACAGTATCGATACTGTGCCGGACCCGAACCTGCCTTCGAAGATGGGGCTCCAACCGGGCGACCTGATTTTCTACGATCACGGAGACGGCGAAACGCCGGACGGGCGAATGGATCACGTTGCGGTCTACGTCGGCAAGGATTGGGTCACCATGCCCGACGGCACGCGGGTATGGGGTGATGTCGTCGACATGCATACGAGCAATCGCCGCCACGAACCGTGGTGGCTACCGAAGTATGATTCGTCGAACGTCCCCATCGATTATCTGTTCGCGCATATGACGTATCCAGGTGAAGGATGAGAGATGACTAGGCGGAAAAAGGTGGTCACGGTTTTGCTGACTGCTGTTGTTTTCGTGGTTGCGGTCGTCTTCGGTTACTACTGGTGGTTGTTCGGTAGGCCTGATTGGTATTGGCAGGGGCCGGAGACGATTGCGGTGTCCGGCAACCGCTTCGCGTTGAAAGGGCCCATTCCGAAATCCCGGGGTCCGGTGGAATGTGTGGCGAAGAAAGCTATTCCGCTGACCGGTCTCGAGTACTGTCGAGTCGACCCGCCGGAAGCTGCCATGGCGGTGCTGTTCTGGTACGACGGGGAGATCTACACCTTCAATATCCAAGACCCGCTGTAGTGCCCGCGCCGGGCTGGGAAAGTACAGTCGAACCGACGGCATACTCCGAGCCTTGAAGGGGCGCCGATGCTGGTTGATCAGCTTGTCGCGAAGTTTCATGCGCTGGACACGACGGCGCTCTGCGATGCCGACAAGTCGATTCGGGTGATGGACAGCGGGATTCGGCCGCGATCTGCCGGGGTGCGGATCGTCGGGCCGGCGTTCACCGTGCAATGTCGGGGAGACTTCTTCGGTGTGCTGCGGGCAATCGAGTCCGCAGCACCCGGTGACGTCATTGTCGTCGACGGTGGTGGCAGTGAAATCGCCTTCGCCGGTGAGATTTTCGCGCGCGGCGCGGTTATCCGTGAGCTCGGCGGGATCATCGTCGACGGAGGCTACCGCGATATCGGGTATGTCCGCGGCTGTGAGCTGCCGATCTACAGCCGATTCGTCACACCCATGGCGGGGAGCACGTCTCAGCTCGGTGCGCTGCAGGTTCCGGTGACCTGCGGCGGTGTCCCGATCTCGCCCGGTGACCTGGTCCTCGCGGACGAAGAGGGCATCGTCGTCGTCGATCCCGATCGAATCGAGTCGCTGTTCGAGGCTGCGACGGCCATCAAAGCGGCGGAAGCGAGGGTCATCGCGAAACTGGATGCGGGCGCGACGTTGAGCGACGGGATCAACGTCGCCGCGCACACCGCCGCCCTGCAGAACGGTGAGCACTCAGCACTCCAGTTCCTGGCCTAGAGCTGAGGTCCGATCTCCCGGATGACCTGAACAAGCAGGTCCGCCTCGGGCTCGGTGATGCGCCAGTTCACGAAGGTCGGTCGCAGCGCCGTCATGTCTCGGTAGGTGGTGGTGCCGACGTAGACGCGACCGTCCTCGAGGATCGCCGCGCCCAGGCGGGCATTGAGGGCGTTCAGTTCGGATTCCGGCACGCTCGGTGGGCGGTAGCGGAAACAGGTGACGCACAACTGGACTGGGGCAAGTAGTTCGAAATCGGGTGCCTCGTCGACGATTCGGCCGAGGTGGGCGGCCACATCGAGATGGCGTTCGACCATCTCCCGGTACCCGGCACGACCATAGGCCCGCAAGGTCGCCCAGATGGGGAATGCTCTTGCGCGGCGCGAGGATTCGGGGCCGTGCATGTTGTAGCTGATCTGTCCGTCGTCGAGCGTCGGCAGATACGCCGCACCCCAGCCACCGAATGTCTTGCCGAGCAGGGAGTTGTCCTTGATGAACGAAAACCCGCTCTCCTGCGGAACATTCAGCCATTTATGACCATCGGCGGTGATCGAATCGGCGCGCTCGACGCCGCGGGCGAGGTGTGCTGTGCGCGGTGAAAGTGCCGCGAACAGCCCGAACGCACCGTCGACATGCAGCCAGCAACGATACTGCTCGGCCAGATCGGCAAGTTCGTCGATGGGATCGGAATCGCCGGTATTCACCTCGCCGAGGTTGCCGACGATCACCGCAGGCGCGCCGTCGAGTTCGACCAGCGCTCGCTGCAGCGCCGCCAGGTCGATTCGCCCGGCATCGTCGCGGACGAAGGTGCGCAAGGTATCTCGGCCGCAACCGAGGATCTGCAGCGCCTTGCGGGTGCTGGCGTGCACGTATCCACTGGTCAGGACCGGCAGTTGCGGCAGTCCGGCCAAGCCGTCGGCGACCACGTCCACCCCGTGCCGTTCGGCCCACCAGTAGCGGGCCGCCGCCAGCCCGGTCAGGTTCGCGAAGGTGGCGGAGGGGGTGAGCACCCCGCCGAATTCGGCAGGCAGTCCGAACAGATCCTTGAGCCATCCGAGCACGACGGTCTCGGTGCGCGATGCCAGTGGCGAGGTGACCCACAGCCCCGAGTTCTGGTCCAGCAGTGCGGTTACCCAGTCGCCGGCCAGCGCTGCCGGGGTCGCCCCGCCCACCACGAGATGGAAGAAGCGCGGTCCGGCGGTGTGCACGGCCGCGCGGGTGCCGACCGCGAGCAACTCCTCGACCGCCGCCAGCGCGCCGGTGCCGTGCTCGGACAGTGGACCGCCGAGGTCATCGATGCGTGGGTCGTGGGCGGCGTCGTGCACCAGTCGCTCCGGCAGACTCGCCAGGTACGGCCCTGCCGCCTGGTTCACCAATGCCAGCGCCTGCGCCGCGACGTCTTGTTCTTCGAGCGGATCAGCCATGCCTCACCGAACCGCGCACCAACCCCCTTTGTAAATAGCCAGTCGGCCAAGGTGATTGGCCACCGGCCACCGCGGCACGCCGAAAGCGCAGGTGATCTTCAACCTCCGAGCAACCGACAAAACCGCCGAAATCACCGCATCAAGATTTGAGTGTCAAAGTAACTTCGTAGGAGACTGCAAGTAGCTGGCTACACTGTGCTGCGTGACAGCGGACCTGCCTGAAGCGGACCTGGGTTATCGCCTGCTCGCCGAGCTGCGCTCGGTATCCGACCAGCTCGACGCCGCGCTCGTGAGCGTCCTGCGTGAATTGGATCTCACCGTGCCGTCGGCGAATGTGCTCTGGCATCTCACCCCGACGGCCGCACTGCCGTCGATGTCCGAGCTCGCCCGCCGCACTTGCAGTGACCCGTCGACGGTCACCTTCATCATCGACAAGCTGGAGAAACGCGGCACCGTCGAGCGACTACCCGGACCGGACGACAAGCGAGTGAAAGTGGTCGCCCTGACCGCCGCGGGCTTCGCGCAACGCGAGAAGCTGGTCGACGCGATGACCCAGCATCTGCCGCTGCGCCGACTGTCCGCCAGGGAGCAGCGGCAGTTGCATCGGCTGCTGTCGAAGGCCAATTCCATTGCCTGATCAGTGGCGAGAGCTATTGGCTATCAATAACTTTCAGAGCGGTGCGGCTGTTCTCGTCGATCGCCCGCATGAGAATCCTTCCGGCGCTTGAAGTTACGGAACGCCCGCTAATCTGAACCCATGATCACGCTCAAGAAAGAAGACGGCGCCGCGGATCTCGCCGGCGTCACCAAGCTGAGTGTCGGCGTGAGCTGGGATCCGTCGGCGGGGACCAGCGGCGGGGCACTCGGCTGGGCACGCCGCAAAAAGGGCGTCGACCTGGACTTGATCGCCATCCTCATGCAGGGCGCCGAGCCGGTCCGCTTCGCCGGACTCGACTCCCTCGACCCGCTCGGCAACGGGTCGGTCCTGCACAGCGGTGACGAACAGACCGGCGCCGCCGCCGGCGACGACGAGACCGTCCACGTCACGTTCTCGGACGTGCCCGGCGGCATCGACGCCATCGTCTTCGTCGCGGCCGCCTTCAAAAAGGGCAGCTCGTTCGAGAAGGCCAACAACATCAGCTTCAAGGTCTACGACGCGAGCGGTGGCAGCAGTCAGCAGGTCGCTGACATCTGGCCGTCGCTGCTCGGCGCGGACAACGCCAACGCCGTGGCCCGCGCCTTCCGCTCCGGCTCCGTCTGGCAGCTCGAGGTGCTGAACCGCAAAGGCAAGATCAAGCAGGGCGACAAGCAGGCCCTGCTCCGCTTCGCGATGGCCTGACGAAGGTCGGGGACGTCGCTTACTCGATGTGTTCGGTTGTCGCGACGGAGATCGGGTTGCCTGCGGTGAAGACGTCGAGGAGTAGGTCTTCGTCGTGGTAGCCGGCCAGAGCGGTCAGGCCCTGGGTGGTGCGGGCGATGGCGTGCACGTGGTCGCCGGAGAGGGGGTATTCGGGGACTTTTCGGCGCCAGTGCACGCAGAGCAGGGTGCCGTCGGGGCCGAGGTGGTCGACGGCGTGGCCGAAAGCGGTTCGCAGGCTGACGGAGTCGAGGTAGTAGGCGACTTCGCTGAGTACGATCAGGTCGAAATGTTCGTCGGGCCACGGCTCGCCGAGCGCCCAGCGGCGGAATTCGACTGCGCCGCGCGCGGATTCGGGCAGCCGGTCGATGCGTTGGCCCGCTGAATCGAGGGCCTGGGCCGCGATGTCGGTGCAGACCAGTCGATCGCAGCGGCCGGTGAGTTCCGCGGAGAGGGTGCCGATCGAGCAGCCGGGTTCGAAGGCGCTGCGGTAGCGGGGTTTCGGCAGCGCGGCCATGGTGAGTGCACGCTTGCGCTGCTCGTACCAGCGGGTGGTGAAGCCCCACGGGTCCGGATCGTTGGCGTACATGCCCTCGAAATAGCTTGCGGCCAAACCGGTCTCGCTCATACGAAGAACGTTTCCGTGTTGCCGGTGAACCGGTCCAGCACGTGCGGCGGCAGGATCGGCTGGTCGGCGGGATCCGCCGACATCGGCAGGATCTGGCTGTGGAATTGCGAGAGGGCGCGCAGCTTGGCGTCGACCGCCGTCGCGGGCAAGGTCAACGTGCGGGCACGGCTGGCGGGGACCACCGGATGTTCGGGAGTTGCCCAGTGCCACATCCACACCGGGAACTCCAGTAGTCGGGTCGCGGTACCCGCGCACGCCGCCGCGGCGGCCCGGCCGACGGCCTCGTGGTCGGGGTGACCGTCGCGGCGCCAGGTCGTCGCGCACCACGCGCCCGCATGGCCGCAGTCGGCGAGAATGCCCGCCAACGCCTCGGTCACCGCCGCCTCGTCGGCGGCGACCCTGCCGTCGCCGATGGCGAGCCGAATCGGCGCTTCGACACCCAATTCTTGTGCGGCACGGCGAGATTCGGCCACCCGCCGCTCCGCGATCTCGGTGGGCGAACAGGTGGGCGAGCCCGGATGGGACGCCTCGCCGTCGGTCACCGTGACGACGGTGACCGGCAGCTGGTGCGAGCGGGCCAGCGCGATGAGGCCCCCGACGCCGAGCACCTCGTCGTCGGGGTGCGGCGCGACGACGATCAAATGCCGCCAGCCGGTCAGCGACAGTTCCGGGCGACGGTTACGCCACCGGGTCCAGGTGCGCTCCGGAGTGCCCCGGGCGGCGAGATCGATCAGTGGTTCGGCAACCATGAGAACTCCTTTTCCGCGTAGGCACGGCCGAGGTCGGCCAGATCCCGCTCCGCATGACTTTGGCGGAGGTAGACGGTGAGGTCGGCGACGCGGTGCGCGTGCTCGGCGTCGGCACACAGGGGGCCGGCCCCCAGCGCGCGCCCGACCCGGTCGATGGTCGCCGTCGCCGCGTCCTCGACCACCGCCCGCACCGTCCCGGCGCGGATCCGCGCCAGGCCGGAACGGTCGGTGGGGTCGGCGTCGATCTGACGCGCGGCATCGGTCAAACACAGTGCGGCGGCGCGCAATCCGCTCAGCACCGCGCCGAGGTGGGCCAGGGCGTGCTCGTCGGTGGCGCGGTCGTGCAGGGTGCGGGCGACGGCAGCGGCACCGCCGTACCAGCAGGCGGCGACGCCGACGGCGCCGTGCCAGAAGCCCGGCCGGGTCAGGTATGCGCCGGGACCGCCGACGGGCTCGGCGACGGCAGCGGTGAAATCCACTGCGCCGGAATCGGATTCCTGCATCCCCACGGCGTGCCAGGTGCCCGGCACCGCGCGGACCGACGACTGATCGAGGTCGACGGCGAACAACCTGCGCTCGTCCCCGGCCCGCGCGGTGACCAGGGCGTGCGTGCAGATCGTCGCGCCGGAACACCACGGCTTGCGCCCCGCCAGAGTCCATCCACCGGACCCGAATCGCGCCTGCAGCACCGGCTTCGGCGGCTCGGCCGCCCACACTCCCCATATCTGCCCACGCTCGACCACACCACCGCCGAGCTCCGCCAGAATCGCCGCGGCGTCGGCGTGCGCCTCCGCCATCCGCCCGACCACCACATTGCCGAACGTGAGATCAGCCAGGCGGCGCCAGCGCTCGATGGTGCGTCCTGATCCGGGATAAGGCAGCTCGAGCCGACCGGAATCCGCGAGCCGCCGCAGCGCGCCCGCCATCGCGCTCGGCGCTGCCGAAGCGTCGAGAACCTCAGTCGGCGGCATCAGGCACTCCTACTCTCGGTGCGATACGTGCTTTCAATTCTCCGCAAATGAGCAGCGAACCCCCGCGGTGCCCGGCCCACACGGCGCGCCGAGGTGGTGACGACGACGTCTTCGGCCCATTCGATCGACGCCCCGCCGGCCGCCATGCGGGACACCAGGTCGACGTCCTCGCCGGTTCGCAGCTGCCGGAAGCCGCCGACCCGCCAATAGGCATCGGCCCGGAAGCCGAGATTCGCGCCGTGCACATGGCCGTGTGCGCCGCTCGTGCGGTACTGCTGCTCGTAGCTCCGCCGGGTGGCGGCGGCATGATCAGCCCACTCGCGCACGCCGACGATGCCGGCGACCACATCACTTCCGGCACGCGCGTAGTCGAGCTGGGCACGTAACCACAGATCATCGACTTCGGAGTCGGCATCGGTTGTCGCGAACCAGGTCTCGGCCGCACAGGTCGCGCCGGCATGGGCGAATCCGAGCGCGCGGGCCGCACCGACATTGCGCTCGTCGATCGTCATCACCTCGACATTCGAGGTGGGCACGCCCGCGGACTCATCGGTACACGCATCGAGCACGAGTTGGATCCGGACCGGAACATCGACGTGCCCCGCGGCCCGCGCCAACGCCGATAGGCAGGCGGGCAGCAGCCGTTGCTCGTTGCGCACCGGAACGACGACCAGCATCCGGGCGACGGCGCCACCGAGCGCGGCATCGCCGGCGTGCGGGATAGGGACTCTGTCGCGGGGACGGGAGTCGGTCATGGCTCCCGGCTACCCTGCGGCGGCACCGGCAAACGGTCAGCGCGTCTCGATGTGGTGAACCTCGCCGCTCTGCTTGGTCTGCCCGTCCGGGGGTATGACCGGCGCAGCGCGCTTTTTTCCGGCGTGCCAACGACCAACAGGAGGACATCATGCTGGGTCTCGGCATAATCGGGTGGATCATCATCGGCGGTCTGGCCGGATGGATCGCCAGCAAGATCATGAAGACGGACGCCCAGCAGGGCATTCTGTTGAATATCGTCGTAGGTGTCGTCGGCGGTCTGCTCGGCGGGTTCTTGCTGAAGCTGTTCGGTGTCGACGTCGAGGGTGGCGGGCTGTGGTTCAGCTTCTTCACCTGTATCGCCGGCGCGGTGATCCTGTTGTTCCTGGTGGGTCTGGTCACCGGTCGGCGAGTGTCTCGATGACAGCGGCCGCCCAGCAGAACCGTCTATGACGCGGAGGAGTCGACTATGACCACGGTTGCGGAAATGATCGTCACTGCGCTGGCCGACGAGGGCGTCACCCAGATCTGGGGTGTCGTCGGCGACGCGCTCAACCCGATCACCGACGCGATCCGTCGCGAGGATCGGATCGAATGGATCGGCGTGCGACACGAAGAGGTGGCTGCCTATGCCGCTGGCGCGCAAGCCCAGCTCACCGGCACCATCGGCGTGTGCGCGGGCACCGTCGGCCCCGGTTCGATCCATCTGCTGGGCGGTCTCTACGACGCCAAGAAATCACACGCACCGGTACTGGCCATCTGCGGCCAGGTGCCGACCTCCGAGATGGGCAGCGAGTACTTCCAGGAGGTCGATAATGACGCGGTCTTCCGTGACGTCTCGGAGTTCACGGCAACGGTCACCAACGCCGCGCAGCTGCCGAGACTGCTCGAACAGGCGGTGAACGCGGCGGTGTCCCGGCAGGGCGTCTCCGTTTTGACCATTCCGGGAGACATCGGTGGTCTGAAGCTGGACACCGACGTGCGCCCGAGGTTCGTCGCGCGCGACCGCACGATTGTCCCTGGCGCGACCGAAATCGTGCAGGCTGCGGAGACGCTCAACAAGGCGGGCAGGGTCACCCTGCTCGTCGGTATCGGGGCCAGGGAAGCGCGCGAAGAGGTGTTGCGGCTCGCCGAACAGCTGTCGGCACCGATGGTGCTCACCATCAAGGCCAAAGAAGGTCTGGAGCACGACAATCCGTATGCGGTCGGTCAAACCGGTTTGATCGGTAACCCCGCCGCCAATTCGGCGCTCGAGGACTGCGACGTGCTGTTCATGGTCGGCACCGACTTCCCGTACCGCGACTGGTATCCCACCGGCAAGACCGTCATCCAACTCGACGCACGCCTCGACCACATCGGTCGCCGCACGCCGGTCGACGTCGCGCTGGTCGGCCACACCGGCCCCGCGTTGCGTGAACTCCTGCTGAAGCTGGACACCAAGGCCTCAGACAAGCACCTGAAGAAGGCGCAATCGGAGTACCACCGGTGGACCGAACTCCAGCAGCGCCTGGCCGAACCCACACACGACCGCAAACTGCTCGGCCGCATCCGGCGCCACCTGGACAACCCGGACCAGCTGATCCGCCCGGAGGCGGTGGCCGCGGCGGTGAACACGCACGCCGCCGACGACGCGATCTTCACCTCGGACACCGGCATGTCCACGGTGTGGCTGTCCCGCTTCCTCAGCCTGCGCGGGTCCCGGCGTTTGATCGGCTCCTACAACTTCGGGTCGATGGCCAACGCGATGCCGCAGGCCCTCGGCGCGCAGATCCTCGACCGCGAACGCCAGGTCGTCGCGTTCTGCGGGGACGGCGGGCTGATGATGCTGCTCGGCGACCTGCGCACCGCGGTCACCTACGACCTGCCGGTCACGCTGGTGGTGTTCAACAACGGGCGCCTCGGCATGGTCAAACTCGAGCAGGAGGAGGGCGGCCTGCCCGAGTTCGGCACCGTGCTCGACAATCCGGATCTGGCCGCCGTCGCGGCCGCGATGGGCCTGGAATCGCGCCGGGTGACCGATCCTGAGGACCTGGACAAGGCGGTCGCGGACGCTTTCGCGTCGCGTCGACCCGTGCTGCTCGATGTCGTCACCAACCCGGACGAGATCTCGATCCCGCCGAAACCGACCTTCGACCAGGCGTGGGGCTTCGCGATCGCCAAGGTCAAGGAGACCCTGGAGAGTCGCGCCTGACAGATTGTCGCGTACGGCGACGCGCCCCCGGTCCGATCATCGGTGGATCCCATGACAATTGGTCTCGGAATGGTTACTGTCCGAGAACATTCCAAGGTGATCGGGATGGGGCGCGTGCGGTTGATGCGTGTCCCGGCGTGTCCCGATGACCTGTTCGAAATCGGGAGAACGCGTGAGATTCACAAGAGCTGGTGCGCTACTCGCGGCCGCACTGATGGCCACAAGCCTGGGGCTGACCGCATGCTCGTCGGGTGATGACGGCGGCGATGCCGGCATCGTCACGACCAACGCCGGTGAGCCGCAGAACCCGTTGGTGCCGACCAACACCAACGAGAACATGGGCGGGCGAGTGGTCGACCGGCTGTTCGCGGGCTTGAAGTACTACGACGCCAACGGAACTGCGCACGATGAGATGGCGCAGAAGATCGAGACGACCGACCGGAAGAACTACACGATCACCATCAAGCCGGACTGGAAGTTCTCCGACGGCTCGGCGGTAACGGCCAAGTCGTTCGTCGACGCGTGGAACTACGGCGCGCTGGCCACCAACGCGCAGCTGCAGAGCTATGTGTTCGGCCCGATCGTCGGGTTCGACGAGGTGTCGGCGAAAGATGCCAAGGTTCAGACGATGTCGGGGCTGAAGGTGGTCGACGACCACACCTTCACCGTCGCGCTGAAGCAGCCATCGATCGACTTCGAGACCGAGCTGGGCTACGCGCCGTTCTACCCGCTGCCCGAGGCTGCGTTCAAGGACATCAAGGCGTTCGGCGAGAACCCGATCGGCAACGGCCCGTACAAGTTCGCGAAGAACGGCGCCTGGCAGCACAACGTGCAGATCGACCTGGTGCCCAACCCCGACTACAAGGGCGGCCGCGCACCCAAGAACAAGGGCCTGCGCTTTGTGATGTACCAGTCCTTCGACACGGCGTACGCCGATCTGCAAGCGGGCAATCTCGACGCTCTCGATGTCATTCCCGACAGCGCGATGGGCACCTACAAGAACGACCTCGGCGATCGCGCGATCACCAAGCCGATCGCGTATAAGGCGGCCGTCGGCATCCAGTCCACCGCCCCGCACTTCGGCGGCGAGGAAGGGGTGCTGCGCCGCAAGGCGCTCTCGATGGCGATCAACCGAGAGCAGATCTGCGAGAACATCTTCCACGGCACCCGGGTGCCTTCGCTCGACTTCACCGCGCGTACCTTGCCCGGTTTCAACCCGAACGTGCCGGGCAACGAGGTGCTGAAGTACAACCCGGAAGAGGCCAAGAAGGTGTGGGCCCAGGCCAACGCCATCGCCCCGTGGTCGGGTCGCTACGAGATCGCCTACAACGCCGATGGTGGCCACCAGGGCTGGGTCGAGGCGACGGCGAACAGCATCAAGAACACCCTCGGTATCGATGCCGTCGGCACGCCGTACCCGACGTTCAAGAACATCCGTGACTCGATCAACGCCGGAACCATCGGCACCGCGTTCCGCTACGGCTGGCAGGGCGACTACCCGACCATGCTGCAGTTCCTGAGCTCGCAGTACTACAGCTACTCCGACGGCAACGACGTCAAATACAAGAATCTGGACTTCGACAAGCTGCTGGACGCCGCGCTGGCGGCCCCCACCCTGGACGAGTCGTACAAGTTCGTCGGCCAGGCGCAGGCCTTGCTCTTCAAGGACATGGCCGACATCCCGATGTTCGACTACGCGGCCGCCGCGGGCCGTTCGGACAAGGTGAAGAAGGCCGAGCTGGCCTGGAACGGCCTGTTCGACTTCGAGGGCATCGAGAAGTAACCGATCGCGAAAGGCCCGCCGACGTTGCGCCGGCGGGCCTTTCGGCTGTCTCAGCCCTGCGGGGTTGGTACGACGATCATTTCGGCGATGTTGACCCGCTTCGGGGCGCCGACCGCGTAGCCGATCGCGTCCGCGATGTCCTCGGGGACAAGGATTTCGAACCCGTTGCGCCATTCGGCGAGGCCCGCCTTCTGGTCCTCGTCGCGCATGCCCGCGCCGAGTTCGGTGCCGACGAAACCGGGCTCGATGGTCTTCACTCGAACACCGCGCGGTCCGAATTCGGCGCGTAGGTTGCGGGTCAGGTGCGCGACCGCGGCTTTGGTCGCGCAGTAGACGGCGTAGTTGGGGAACACCAGGTGCCCACCGATCGAACCGATGTGCACCAGGTCGGCGCGTTGGCCGTTGCTCGCCGCGGCGAGCAGATCATCGCTGAAAGCCCTTCCGGTGTAGAGCAATCCATTGATGTTGGTGCCCACCATCTGGCCCCACTCGTCGGTGTCCGCCGACTCGTACGGTGCGGCGAGCATGACGCCCGCGTTGGCGACGACGAGGTCGATCGGCCCGAACGCGGCCCGCACGGTGGCCGCGGCGTCGAACATCGACTGCTGTACGGACACGTCGGCCTCGACGGCGAGCACCTCGCCACCGATCTGGGCGGCCAGCTCTTCGAGCCGATCCTTGCGCCGTCCGAGCAGCGCGACCTTCGCGCCGTCGGCCGCGAGCCGCTGGGCGGTGGCGGCGCCGATTCCACTGGACGCTCCGGTGACGACCGCGACGCGGCCGGTGAGGTTGTTTGTCATGACCACAACATTCGTGCTGGTCACGGCCTCGTGCCAGGGTACGGACTTCCTGGTAGCGGGAGGGCCACCCAGCTTGCCGGACGCTGCCCTACCCTCGAAGGATGGACTCCGACAACCGACTGGGCGCCTTTCTGCGGGCACGGCGCGAGCTGGTCCGCCCGGAGGATTTCGGGATGTCCGGTGGCGGCCAGCGCCGGGTGGCCGGGCTGCGTCGTGAGGAAGTCGCGATGTTGGCCGGGATGAGCGCGGACTATTACGTGCGACTCGAGCAAGGTCGCGACAGGCACCCGTCCGAGCAGGTGGTTGTCGCGCTGGCGCGGGTGTTCGCGCTGGACGAGGAAGGTGTCGCGCATCTGCGGGAGCTGGCGCGCCCGGTGCTGCGGCGCAGGCGCGCGCCGCAGCGGCCCGAGCGGGTGAGCCCCGGCCTGCTCGCCCTGATGCAGGCGTGGCCGCACACGCCCGCGCTGGTGCTCGGCAGGCACCTGGACGTGCTCGCCGCGAATCCGCTGGCCGTCGCGGTCAATGCGTGTTCGGTGCCCGGCATCAATCAGGTCCGGATGATGTTTCTCGATCCGGAGGCGCGAAATGTCTACCCGGACTGGGCCATCCACGCCGCGGAGACGGTGGCGAGTCTGCGGGCGTCGGCGGGCGATCTCGACGATCCGCGGCTGACCGAGCTGGTAGGCGAGTTGTCGCTGAAGAGCGACGACTTCCGAAAGCTGTGGGCACGCCACGACATCCGGGCTAAAACCGCCGGAAAGAAACGGTTCCTCAATCCCATGGTCGGCGAGCTGACGCTGTCGTACGAAACGTTCTCCGTGAACGGTGCGCCTGGGCAGCTGCTCATCGCCTATCACGCGGAACCTGGCTCCGAGTCCGAGCGTGCGCTGGCGTTGCTCGGCAGCATGGTCGCGGTCGGCGATCCGGTGCTGCGGGAATCGCACGCGACAGTGCACGACTAGCCCGTCGGTTCGGTCAGCGATCCGGATGCTGGCGGGGGTCGCGGTGGCGGGACATACTCGAGCACAGGCGTGCTCGCCGCACGGGCAGACCTGTGCCGTTCCCGGGAACATGGTTTCCGGCGTCGGAGGTCGACATCCGGGCTACCCTGCTATTGCAGGCAGTGACGCCAATTCGATTGCGGCTGGACCTGATTGGGGTAATGGTGAGCGGACGAGCATCGTCGGCGGAAGAACTGCTTGCTGCGGCGCGTGCCTTCGCGCCCGAGGTGGCGAAGCGACGGCAGGAGATCGAAGCGGCGCGGCAGCTGCCCGCCGATATCGTCGAACGACTGCGGTCGATGGGCATCTACGCGATCGGATTCAGTGCCGAGCTCGGCGGGCCGGGACTGACCTCGCTGCAGCAGATGGAGGTGTTCGAGGCACTGGCCTACGGCGACACCGCCACCGGCTGGTGCGCGATGATCGGGGCGGCGACCGGCATCTACGCAGGATTCCTCGACAAGCAGGCCCTGGCCGAGCTGATGCCGACGCGGGATCTGATCACCGCCGGACTGATCGCGCCCTCGGGGCGAGCGGTGCGGACCGACGGCGGCTACCGGCTGACCGGCCGCTGGAAGCTGGGCAGCGCCATCAACCATGCCGACCTCGTGGTCGCCGGCGCGATGATCTTCGACGGCGACGACATGGCCAGCGCCGACGGCGCGCCGATCGCGAAGATGTTCTGCATGCGGCGCGATCAGGTCCAGGTCTTCGATACCTGGGACAGCACCGGCCTGCGTGGCAGCGGCAGTAACGATTACGCGACCGACGACCTGTTCATTCCCGAGCACCACTGCTTCGACTTCTTCGAACCGAGAAGCGGCACCGGCAAACTCGCCGAACCGGAGACGCTGGCCCGGGTGATGCCGGGCATTCCGCTCGGCGCGACGCGGGCCGCGCTGGACTACGTCCGGGAGCTCGCGCAGGGCAAGGTCATCGCGGCCACCGGGCAGAAGTGGGCGGACAACTATCGGGCGCAATACATTCTGGGCGAGTGCGAGATGGAGTACATCGTCGCCCGCGGCGCGGTCGTCGACAGCCTGCGCACGCAGTGGGATGCGTTGGACGAGCACCGTTTCGCCGATCTGCCCGCGGACATCCGGATCCAGACCCTGCTGACCCGCACGCATTCATACCGCGCCTGTCGGCACATCATCGCCCGGCTGTGCGAGCTGGTCGGCACCGAATCCGTCTACAAGCCGAACCCGCTCGATGTCTGGCTGCGTGACATGAGCACCATGACAACCCATCTCATGGCGCACGACCAGATGATCCAGACCGCAGGCGCGTTCCTGCTCGGCGGGCAGCCGGAATTCCCGCTCGTGCTCGGCGTGCGCTGAGCGGGGTCAGTTGCGCTGAGCGGGTCAGTCGACGCGCTTGACGTAGCGGCGGCACGGCACGCCGATCGAACCCGCCGGGCCGGGAATCTCGTTGGTGTACGGGCCGTCGTCGGACCCACTTCCGCAACACCATCCGTCGTCAGCGCACACTCGGGTCTGCTGTCGGCAGACACAGCGACAGCTGAGGGTCCGGCGGGGATAGACCTGATCCATGATCGAAACATCGCACCTGGACTACCGGGGACAACTAGCCGACAGATTGTTCCGCCATCGGACGATCCAACTGACCGGTGAGGTCGACGACGCGATGGCGGAGCGGGCCTGCAGCGAACTGGTGCTGCTGGCCAGCGAGGACGACAAGCGCGACATCGTCCTCTACATCAATTCGCCGGGCGGGTCGGTGCTCGCCGGGCTCGCCATCTACGACACGATGAAGCTGATCCCGAACGACGTGGCGACCGTTGCCGTCGGATTCGCCGCCAGCATGGGGCAGGTGCTGCTGGCCTCGGGCACCAAGGGCAAGCGAATCAGCTTGGCGCACAGCCGGATCATGATGCATCAGCCGTCCGCGGGCATCGGCGGCACCGCGATGGACATCGCGATCCAGGCGGAGAACCTGGAGTACATGAAGCTGCAGTCGGAGCAGATCCTGGCCGCGGAGACCGGGCATTCGCTGGAGGAGATCCGTTCGGACAGCGACCGTGATCGCTGGTTCACGCCGGAACAGGCGCGCGAATACGGCATCGTCGACGAGATCGCCGCCAACTTCGCGCAGATCGCACCATTCACCAATGCACACCGAGCGGGGTTGTGACCATGTCTCAGTACACGATTCCCAATGTCATCGAACGGACCCCGAACGGCGAGCGCTCGTTCGACGTCTTCAGCCGGTTGCTCAACGATCGAATCATCTTCCTGGGCACCGAGATCGACGACGGCGTGGCGAATGTGGTGATGGCGCAACTGTGGCACCTGGAGTCGGAGTCGCCGGATCGCGAGATCAGCCTCTACATCAACTCCCCCGGCGGCTCGAACACGGCGATGCTGGCCATCTACGACACCATGCAGTACCTGCGGACGCCAATCGAGACCTATGCCATGGGTCAGGCGGTGTCGGCCGCGGCGGTGCTGTTGTCGGCGGGCACGGCCGGGCGCCGTTACGTCCTCAACCACTCCCGCGTGCTGCTGCATCAGCCGTCGGCGCAGGGGCAGGGCACCATCTCAGACCTGGCGCTGCAAGCGGCGGAGGTGATGCGGATCCGCTCGCAGACCGAGGCGATCCTCAGCAAACACACTGGTCAGAGCATCGAGCAGTTACGCAAGGACACCGCCCGCGATCGGGTCTTCACCGCGCAGGAAGCCGTGGAGTACGGCCTGGCCGACGAGCTGATCTTCACCCGCGACCACTGACGATCAGGCCGCAAGCAGTTCGACGCGCGCCTCGGAGACCGGGCGGTTGAGATGCCGCAGCGCGCCCAGTCTCCGAGCGCCGCGAAAGAGCAGCGTTTCGATGCGCAGCCCGAGCGCCCCGCAGATCGAGTGCAGCATCTCCGAGGAGGCTTCCTTGCGTCCACGCTCGATCTCGGACAGGTACTGCTTGGACATGCCGACCTCGGTCGCGACCTCGGCCAGCGTGCGGTCCTGATCCTGGCGCTCGTCGCGCAGCACTTCGCCATAGACGGCCCGCAGCAGCGGCGACGCGGCATCGACCGGATCCCGGCGCGGCTCAGGCGCAGCGACCCTGCGGCGCGGTTGGCCGCGGCGGTGCGCATCGAGATCGACTACGACGCCATCCTCTTCTGCTGCCATATCGACGAGTCTTGCACCTGGCCGAGCCGATCCGGCCGATGTTCGCCCACGGCAGACAACTACGCCGCAACGAGCGTCAGCCGGGCGGCGCAGGTGCGCAGCAAGTTCGAGGAGGGTGGGTCGTGCACGGCGATCCGGCCGGTGGTCCGCAATGCCGCGCGACCGACTCGTTTCGCGCTGGAGGTGGCCAGTCTGCCGGTTGTCTGGTCGAAGTCGAGGTGGACGCCGTCTATCCGGTGCCGGGCGCGCAGTCGTAGGTCAGGCGCCGTTGCTGTCGATGTACTCGATGCCGGTGATGATGTCCGGATCGATCACGATCAGCTGGCCGTCCAACCCGACCTCCGGCTGCAGGTGCGGCTGGTAGTGCGCGAGCTCCTGCTGGTCGGTGACGGTGTCGGCGACGCCGGTGATGATCACGCAGCGGCCGAGGTTGGTCTGGTGATCGATGGTGTCGACCTCGTAGGCGACGACCTGTCGGTGCAACGTGCGGATCATGGCCGGGTCGGCGGCGATCACGATGCAGCCGTCGACGACCGTGTGCCGGACAGGACGGATCGCGGGTAAAGCATGCCGCGAGAACGCGATACGGCCGAAGCGGACGGTGTGGAGCAGGTCCAGGGAGTCCTCTACCGACAGCTCACGCGTCTCGCTTGCGCGGTTGGCGGGCATGTCCCCATTGTCCCACCTGTTTCGGGTCGTTTCGGGGCATGGACACCCGATGGCGAAAATTGCCCGAGTATCCGTAAAATTGAGGATTGCCTGGAGTCCCGAAGGGTGGCTCGAGTGTGGCGTCGAGCCACTTATCGATCGAGGAGGACTGCATGCCATATTCCGCGCGGCGCGGCTACACGGGCAACCCGACGCGCATCCGCCTGCCGCACCGATCCGCCGCGGTGCCGCTCGAAAAGCCGGGCAGCAGTACCGAATTCGCCGATGCCAGCGACCGGCTGGTCCGCCACCTGTTCGACGTCGGGCTGCAACTGCACCATGTACTCGACGACCTCGACCCAGTCGCCCAACCCCAGGTCCGCGCGACCGTCACCGCACTCGTCGAAGATCTCGACATGCTGATCCGCGACACCGGCCTGGCCATGCTCGCCCTCGCCAGTGAACGCCAGGGCGCCACCTCCGCCGACGGCCAGGTCCCGCGAGCCCGCCTCCGCCGCCGCTGACCTGAGGTCGGCAGTTACCGCTGCCGGACTGCGTACGTCAGGTGGGTCACCCGCTGCGTCGGTTGCGCGCGGACCGGCTCCAGAGCCACCCGGCTCGCGTCCACGCCCTCGAACAGGCCGATTCCGGAGCCGAACAGCACGGGCGCGAGCGCGATCGAGAACTCGTCGACCAGGCCCGCGTTCACGTACTCCAGGATCGTCGCGCCGCCACCCGCGACGCGGACGTCTCGGTCGCCTGCGGTCGCGCGAGCCTGGTCGAGTGCCGTCTCGATGCCGTCGTTGACGAAATGGAAGGTGGTGCCGCCAGGCCGTTCCCAGGGATCACGCTTCTCGTGCGTCACGACGAAGACCGGCGTGCGGAACGGTGCTTCGTCGGGCCACATCTGCTCGCCGGCGTCGAACATACGCTTGCCCATGACGCTCGCGCCGGTGCGCTCGAACGTCTCCCGCACGATGTCGTTGTCGAGCCCTTCCTCGCCGCCCGCGCCGAGCTTCAGGTTCTCCCGGAAGAACCGCTGCGGGAATACCCACTGCTGCAGTTCCATCCACTGTTGGCCCATCAGTTCCCCGGCGGTCTCGGGGGCGATGAAACCGTCCAGCGACATCGACACGCTGAAGAAAACCTTCCCGGCCATCAGCTCGCCGCCCCCTTCCGGACCATCTCGGTGACGTAGGCAGCGAGGTTGTTCAGCGTCTGCTTGCCGCCCTCGATCGCGTGGTATTTCTCGGCCGCCTCGTCGCGCAGTTCCTTGGTGGGGAACAGGGTGCGCATCTCGATCCGGGTCGCCGCGCCGTCGGGCGCGAACGTCAAGACCGACTCGAAGGCGTTCGGGTCGGCGCGGAACTCGCCGTGCCGCAGCGCGATTCGCGCCGGCGGGGTGATCTCGGTCCAGGAGATCCACTCCTGGTAGTCGGTCCCGTCCGGGCCGTGCATCACGAAGTCCCACGCACCGCCGACGCGGAAGTCGAACGCCCGAGTGGTGGTGGTGAATCCGTTCGGTCCCCACCAGTGCGACAGGTGCCGGACTTCGGTGAACGCCTCGAACACCAGCTCCCGTGGGGCACTGATGACCCGGGTGATCACGATCTCGCGGTCGGCGGTGTCGACGCCCGCCGTTGCCATTTCTGCCGAACCCATCGGAGTTTCCCTTCGTGTGTCTTCTTGTGTGGTGCTTGGTCTTTGGTGTGTTCCGCAGCCATCGGTCAATCTCGTTGCCTTGCTTGCTCGAGGTCCTGCACGTACGTGTCCAGCCGATCGAAGCTCTCGTTCCAGAACCGCTCGAACCCGCCGGTCCACTCGTGCACCGGTCGCAGCCCGCGACCGTCGAGGCCGTACACGCGCTGCTTGCCCACCTTGCGGTCCCGCACCAACCCGACCTCCCGTAGCACCCGCAGGTGTTTGGACGCCCCCGGCTGAGTCATCCCCAGCGCCTGGGCCAGCTCGGTCACCGGTCGCTCACCCGCCCGCAACAGCACCAGGATCTCCCGGCGCTGCGGCTCGGCGATCGCGTTGAAAACATCCGACGTCGTCGCTGCTCGTGCCATGCCTTGATCATATTCCCATATCGGCATGCGTCAAGTCGTCAACGATCTCGAAGGGGGAACACGGCGCTGATCAGGCTTGGGGACTTCGAATAGGCCGCTCGCTGACCAAGTTGGCCAGCCGATCTGCATAGGGGCAGTGAATTTTCCGATAGGTCGTGGTGGCGAGGAACGTCCTCAGGGGGAATTCCGGGGTTGTCCCTGATGTGGCTGTCCGCTGGCGCGCGCACGATGGGACTTGTTGCGGGAGCTAATCGCAGGGGAGGCTCGGATGGCGGATTCTCAAACCTCTGGTGCAGGGCCGGACGTGGTGTGGCGCCCAGGCGCGGTATGGCACGGGGCCATGGCATTCGTGCCGATGTGGCCGTGGCTTGCGTCCCTCGCTGCCGCCGCGACCGTCGATCTGGTGATCGGCGGCGCCCGCCACTTCGACTTTCACGGCATCAACGGGTTCAGCACCACCAACTACGGATGGCTCGCGTTCACCTTGGTCGGCGGCGGTGGGTTCGCCTGGCGGCTGGCGCACACACCGCTGACGCCGCTGCGGACACTGCGACCGCTGGTCGCGGCGGCGCTGTCGTACGGGCTGTGCTTCGCCGCGGTCACGATCACCGCGCTGGTATTCCTACCCGGCCAGAGCCTGGGCGAGACCCTCACCACCGACGCGCCAGGGCGGGCATTGGCGGTCGGCGTGGTGGTGCTCGCTTTCGGAGTGCTCGCGGAGCTGCTCCGGGCAGCCGCCCGCTCCCGCAAGTCGAGGTGCTGAATCTGTCCCCAGCGCCGAGACAGGCTTGGGTGGTTTGCAGGTCATCGGCGATACCCGTACGGTGACCCGCATTCCCGATGCCGGACACCTCGTCGCCCGAGACCAACCGGTGGCGCTGGCCGAAACCATTGCCGCGCGCCACCGAGTGGACCCACGCCTCGAATCTCAGATGCGGTCTGCGGCAATGAGCAGATAGTGGAAGCTGCCCTCCCGATAGGCGGTGAGGAAGGCCTTCTCGATGCCGGTGGCCACCGAGGAACGTTCGCGCAATTCCCAGTAGGGGATTGTTGCGGCGGTCAGGTCGGTGACGGCGATCGGTGCCAGACCGTTGGCGGCCATCGCCTTGAAGTACTCGCTGCGCGGATGGATATTGCAGATGTAGTGCTGGTCGATCTGGCTGACCGCGCGGGAGCGGCCGCCGGTGAGATCGTTGTAGCAGCCGGTGATACAGACGTAGCGACCGCCGTGCTGGAGCAGCCTGGCGAATTCGCTGTAGAGTTGCTGCAGGTCGACATACATGGTGGTCTCATTGGTCCAGATCGCCCGCACGGACCCGGCGTCGAACCCGGTGTCGAGCATATTGCGGAAGTGGAAGCGGACCTGTTTGCCCACACCGCGTTGTGCGGCTTGGGTATTCGCGAAGTTGACCTGGGATTCGGAAATCGAGACGCCGTCGACCTGGCAGCCGAAACGCTGGTTGACCATGAAGCTGGTGCCGCCGCGGCCGGAGCCTGCGTCGAGCACTCGGTCCGCGGCATCGATGGCGCCGAGATGCTCGAGCAGCACATCGGCCTGCGCCGTCTCGAGGCGATGCATTTCGGCGATGATCGCCGAATCGCGTTCCGCGGCAGGCATAGTCAGCACATCGGGGGAGTAGTCGCCGATGCCGTAGTGGTGGTGGTAGAGCCCGTCCACCTCGCCGAGCTTGATGTTGACCGGGTCCTTCTCCCTGTTCCAATACTCGGCGATCGACTGCTGGTACGCGCTGCGCAGTACCGGTTCGGCCTGCGGGGTGGGCGGTTCGGTGATGGTCATGGTTTCACTCCCTCGGGTTGTCGGATCTCCGCTGGATGTGCTGCTGTTACGGAGCTGGTGTCGATGGCCGTGATGCGAATCGCCATCGCGCGCAGCGCATTACTCGCCGACGGTGGCAGCGGCCGAGCGTCGAGAGCGGCAAGCGCGAGGTCGCGACGGCCCGCGATCATCCGCCCGATCTCGGTCGCGGCCCCGGTCGCTGCGATGATGGCGCGGCAATGCGCCGCCGCCTTCTCGTCGAGTTCCGGGTTACCGAGCAGCGCACGCAACTGCGCTGCCTGCGCCGCGTCCGCGCGGGCGAAGGCGATGGCGATCAGGGCCGAATGTTTGCCGTCACGTAGATCGTCGGCGCTGGACTTGCCGGAGACAGCGGGGTCGCCGAAGACGCCGAGCAGGTCGTCGCGGAGTTGGAAGGCCTCACCGAGCGGGCTGGCGTACGCGAGCAGCGCCGCGTGAACCTCCGGCGCGGCGTCGGCGAGCGCGGCACCGAGTTGCAGTGGGCGTTGGCAGGTGTAGGCGACGGTCTTGTAGCGGATGATCTGCAACGCGCGGTCGAGGTCGGCGTCGGGGTGCCCGGTGGCGAGCAGGTCCAGGTATTGCCCGTACTGGACGTCGCCGCGCATGGCGTCGAGCACTGACAGCGCGGCTGTCAGCATGCGGGGCGTCAGTCCCGCGGTGTGCAGCAGTTCGCCGGACCAGATGAAGGCGAGGTCGCCGAGCAGGATGGCCGCGTGCTCGCCGAAACAATCGGCATCGGAACGGGTTTGGTGGCGTACAGCCAGCGCACGGTGCGCCGTCGGCCGATCACGGCGGGTGTCGCTGCTGTCGATGATGTCGTCGTGGATGAGAACTGCCGCGTGGAACATCTCCAGTGCGCCCGCGGCCCGCAGGACCGATTCGGGGATGTCCGGACTGCCGCCCGCGGCCAGCCAGCCGAGGACACAGAGCAGCGGCCGGATGCGTTTGCCGCCTGCGGACAGGAATTCCCGCACGGCCTCGGCCAGGTCCACCGGCAGGCGGGTCGCGGTGGCGGCGCGCGCCTTGGCGGCGACGAAGTCGGCCAGCATGGTGTCGATCTGTCGCCGGATAGATACCAGATCTGCCGGCGGCGAAGAGGTGGTGGAAGCGTTCACGCGCTTGCCCTTTCGGTTGCGGATCCGGTGCGATCCGGCCCGGTCTCGGTCGCCGATCGTGCGGCATGGAGCAAGGCTTCGATGCTGGTGAGCTTCACTCGCGGGCGCCCGTGTCGCCGGCCCGCGGCGCGCTCCGCGGCGTCGATGGCCTGCCAGGCCGCGTGGTCGATGGCGTCCGGCTGCCGTTCGGCGAGCAACTCGGTCAGCGATTCCCGGCTGCGCGCGGGTTCGGCCAGTGATCCGTCGGCGAAATCCGCGAGCAACCGGTCGACGGTTTCCTGTGCACAGGTTCGATTCGTGCCGATCACGCCGACCGGGCCGCGTTTGATCCAACCGGTCACGTAAACCCCTGCCATCGGCCGCTGTTCGGCGCTCAGCACGCGTCCCCGATCGTTCGGAATCACCCCGCGCCGCTCGTCGAACGGCAAACCGGGCAGTGCGACGCCGCACGAACCTATCGATCGCAAGACGAGTGAGGTGCCGACCGTCTCGGTGCGGTCGGTCGTTCGCGCCACCAATTCGCCATCGCGCGAGACGATCTCGGTGTGGGCGAGCTCGATCGACTCGACCCGATCGGTGCCGTGTACGGCGACGGGCGTGACGAGGTAGCGCAGCCGAATGTGTTTGCGTCCGAGGATCGGGAGTGGGGCGGTGCGCGAGTACTGCTGGGCCAGCTTCAGTTTCAGCTGCAACGACGGATCTGCGCCCGGATCGTCGGCCAGTGCCTGGCTGTGCGGGTCGAGCATGAGTTCGCATTCGTTGATCAGCACATCGGCCCCGGGCAGGTAGGCGAGCCCGAGGAACTCCGGGCCGGTGTACGCCGCCTGCACGGGCCCGCGCCGCCCGAGCACCACCACCTCTCGAATCTTGCTGTCCTGCAACGCCGCGATCGCGTAGTCGGCCATATCGGTGCGGGCCAGATCGCGGGGCTCCGCGGCGAGCATGCGGGCGACGTCGAGCGCCACATTGCCGTTGCCGACGAGCACGGCGCGTTCCCCGGACAGGTCGAAGCTGTGCTCGGAGTAGCCGGGATGGCCGTTGTACCAGCCGACGAACTCGGTCGCCGAATGGCAGCCGGGCAGGTCCTCGCCGGGCACGCCGAGCCGCCGGTCCGCCGCGGCGCCGACCGCGACGATGACCGCATGATGATGTTCGAGCAACTCGGCGACCGAAATATGCTCGCCCACCGAGGTATTCAGGTAGCAACGGAGCGCCGTCAGCGTCTGTGCGAAGGTGTCGGTTACGGATCTGGTATCCGGATGGTCCGGCGCCACCCCGGCGCGCACCAGACCCCATGGTGTGGGCAGCTTTTCGAGCATGGTGATCTCGACGTCGGCGCGCGCCAGCAGTTCCGCGGCGGCGTAGCACCCGGCTGGGCCGGACCCGACAATGGCGACCCGCAGCGGCGGATGTCCCTTCGGCAGGCGCTGCGGGGCGGGCAGTGGACTGGTGACATCGGCCTGCAGCGGATACCTGCGGAAGTAGGCGGCATTGATGTCGGTGAACCGAGCGGGCAGGCCGACCAGATCCTCATCGGGCGAGATCGCGTCCACCGGGCAGACATCGACACAGGCGCCACAGTCGATACATGAGGCCGGGTCGATGTACAGCATCTCGGCGCGCGCGAATTCCGGCTGATCCGGCGTCGGCCTGATGCAGTCGACCGGACACTCGGGGATGCAGCTCGCGTCGTTGCAACACTGTTGCGTGATCACATGGGCCATGGCTGCTCCTCGGATTCGGCCGCCTCGGCCAGCGTCATCGCTTCCGCAAGCAGGGCATCGACGATCTGGTTCTCGGGGACCGTGCGGATGACGCGACCTTTGACGTAGATCTGGCCCTTGCCGTTGCCGGACGACACGCCGAGGTCGGCTTCTTTGGATTCGCCGGGCCCGTTGACGATGCAGCCCATCACCGCGACGCGCAGCGGATGCGGGAAGCCTTGGAACGCCGCCTCCACCCGCTTCGCCAACTGGTGGATGTCGACCTGGAGCCGCCCGCAGCCCGGGCAGGAGACGATTTCCAGGCTGCGTGGCCGCAGCCCGAGTGCCTGCAGGATCTGATTGCCCGCCTTCACCTGTTCGACCGGCGGGGCGGACAGCGAGACGCGGATGGTGTCGCCGATCCCCTCGGCGAGCAGTACGCCGAACGCGACCGCTGATTTCACGGTGCCCTGCAGCACCGGGCCCGCCTCGGTGACGCCGAGGTGCAGCGGATAGTCGCAGCGCTCGGCGAGCAGCCGGTTGGCGGTGATCATCGTCAGCGGATCGTGGTGTTTCACCGCGATTTTCAGGTCGGTGAAGCCGTGCTCCTCGAACAGCGCCGCCTCCAGCAAAGCCGACTCGACCAGTGCCTCAGGGGTGGGGGACCCGTATTTCGCCAGCATCCGGCGATCCAGCGAGCCCGCGTTGACACCGACGCGGATCGGCACCGAGGCCGCCATCGCGGCCCTGGCGATGTCGCCGACGCGATCGTCGAACTGCTTGATATTGCCGGGATTTACCCGCACGGCCGCGCAGCCGGCGTCCAGGGCGGCGAAGACGTAACGGGATTGGAAGTGGATGTCCGCGATGACCGGCAGCGGCGACCTGGCCGCGATGGCGGCCAGCGCATCGGCATCCTCCTGGGTCGGCACCGCGACCCGGACGATGTCGCAGCCCGCCGCGGTGACCTCGGCGATCTGCTGCAGCGTCGCGTCGACGTCGGCCGTGCGGGTGGTCGTCATGGTCTGCACCGAGATCGGTGCGCCGCCGCCGACCGGTACCGTGCCGACGGTGAGCCTGCGGGTGTGGCGGCGGGGCAATCCGGGCGGCGGAGCGGATCGGTCTAGCTCACTGGTGGTCACTGGACTACCTCCTGAGGTGGTTCGCGTGGCGCAGCGCGGTTTCCGTGATGCCTGTGGCGGAAAGCCCTGCGGCGATGAGGATCTCGGCGCGCTTGCCGTGTCCGAGGAAGCGCTGCGGCAGGCCCATGGTGGTCACGGGCAGGTCGATGGCGGCATCGCCGAGCGCGCGGGTGAGGTGGGCGCCGATGCCGCCGTGCCGGATGTTGTCCTCGACGGTGATCACATGCTCGTATTCGGCGGCGAGCTCGAGCAGCTCCGTGGGTACCGGCAGTGGCCAGCGTGGGTCGACCACCGTGACACCGATGCCGCTGTCGGTCAGGTTCCGCGCCGCCGCAACGCATTCCGCGGCTATCGGCCCGATCGGCACCAGCAGGAGCTGGGGCGCTCCGCAGCGGTACAGCAGATCAAGGCTGCCGACCCGATCGATGGCGGCGATGGCGGCGTCGACGGAGGCCTTCGGAAAACGCAGTGCGGTCGGCCCCGCCGTGTGCGCCACGGCCTCATCGAGCATCACCCGCAGCTGAACCGCGTCCCGCGGCACGCCTACCCGTAGTTCAGGAACGGTGCCGAGCAGGGTGAGATCCCACATGCCGTGGTGGCTCGGACCGTCCGGGCCGGTGATGCCCGACCGATCCAGCACGAAGGTGACCGGCAGTCTGTGCAGCGCGACGTCGAGCAGCAGCTGGTCGAAGGCGCGGTTGAGGAAGGTCGAATACAGGGCGACCACGGGGTGCAGGCCCGCCATCGCCAAGCCCGCGGCGCTGGCCACCGCGTGCTGCTCGGCGATGCCGACGTCGAAGCAGCGGTCCGGATAGCGCTCGGCGAACCGGGTCAGGCCGGTCGGGCCCGGCATCGCCGCGGTGATCGCCACGACGTCACCGCGCCTGGCGCCGAGGTCGACGAGCTCGCCTGCGAAGATGTCGGTCCACGAGGCGGTCGGCGAACCTGGCTTGGGGACAACGGGTTTCGGGCTCGCCGTGTGCATCCGTTCAGGATCGGCGCAGGCCGGTCCGTAGCCCTTGCCCTTGACGGTGACCGCGTGCACCACGACCGGCCTGCCCAGGCTCTTGGCTTGGCGCAGTGCGGTTTCCAGTGCGCCGACGTCATGGCCGTCGAACGGCCCGAGGTAGGCCAGCCCGAGCTGTTCGAACACGGTCGGGTTCGCGGGGCGCGACCACGACGCAGTGCGCGAATCCCGGCCGACCGTCCCGCGCAACTGCGCCAGGTGCGCCGCGATGGCGCCGAAGGTCGGCGAGTAGGAGTGGCCGTTGTCGTTGAGGACCACGATGACCGGCCGGTGCTGGGCCGCGCCGATGTTGTTGAGCGCCTCGTAGGCCAGGCCGCCGGTGAGCGCGCCGTCGCCGACGACGGCGACCACGGCGCGATCCCGGCAGTCGGTCAGCGCGCGGGCTTTGGCGATACCGTCGGCATAGGCGAGTGCCGTTGACGCGTGGCTATTTTCGATGACGTCATGGACAGACTCGGCCCGATTCGGATACCCGGACAGCCCGCCGGGCTGCCGCAGGCTGGTGGCGAACGCGTGCCCGCGGCCGGTCAGGATCTTGTGCACGTAGGACTGGTGTCCGGTGTCGAACAGCAAGGTATCGCGCGGCGAACAGAACACCCGGTGCAGCGCGATGGTCAGCTCGACGACAGCGAGATTGGGGCCGAGGTGGCCGCCGGTCGTCAGGACGGTGCCGATGATCAGCTCGCGGATCTCGGCGGCCAGCGCGGCCAGGCGGTCCCTCGGCAGCGCCCGGAGGTCGTCCGGACCGGACAGCCCGGCGAGCAGTGTCTCAGGTAAAGGCAAGGGGGACTTCATGATCGGCGCCTGACGGGAGTCGGTGGTGCGAAGGACACATCCTCCACGGTGGTGACGCACTCCTCGACCGTGATCGGTCCCCAGCAACGCAGCGCCGCGATCACCGCGTCGACCAGGACCGCGGGCGCCGAGGCGCCCGCGGAGAGACCGATGATCGTGGCGGGCGCGATCCAGGCGGGCTGGATGGCGGAGGCGTCTTCGACGAGATGCGCCGGGGTACCGTGCCGTTCGGCGACCTCGACCATGCGCTGGGAGTTGGACGAGTTCGTCGAACCGACAACGAGGACCACGTCGCTGCGCGCGGCGACCTGCTCCACGGCATATTGGCGGTTGGTACTCGCGTAACAGATGTCGGCGCTACCGGGTCCGCGTAACAGTGGAAAGCGTTGGCGCAGCGCCGCTATCGTCGCCTCGGTCTCCTCGACCGACAGTGTCGTCTGAGTGAGGAACGAGACCTTGGACTCGTCCGCGACCCGCAGCGCGGCGGCCTCGGCGGGATCATCGATGACGACGGTTGCCTCCGGCGCCTCGCCGCGGGTGCCCTCCACCTCCTCGTGGCCCGCGTGTCCGACCAGCACCACCGTGTCGCCGCGGGCGGCGAAACGCCGAGCCTCCGAATGCACCTTGGTGACCAGCGGACAGGTGGCGTCGACGGTGGTGAGCCCGCGGTCCCGAGCCTGCTCGCGCACCTCGGGCGAGACACCATGTGCGGAGAACACCACTGTCGCGCCGGCCGGGACCTCGTCCAGTTCCTCGACGAACACCGCACCGCGGGCCGCCAGATCGTCCACCACGTACCTGTTGTGCACGATCTGCTTGCGCACGTACACCGGCTCGCTGCGGCCCGGCGCCGCGAGTAGCCGTTCCACCGTGTCGATGGCTCGTTCGACGCCCGCGCAGAACGAGCGCGGCGAGGCCAGCAGTACCGTCCTCGGGCGGTTCCGGCCGGCGTCTTCGGTGGTGGCCATGCGATCCTCCGCTCGTTCAGCGGGTGCAGTGCACGGGCGTGCGGCTGCTCGGGGGTGTGGTGGCAGTGACGGTTTCGTCGACCGGATCGACCGGCCCGGGTGGCGGCGCGGCGGCAGGACGGGGCGGGCCGCCGCCGCGCCGCAGAGCGTCCACGATGCGGGCGGACGCCGTTCCCAGCCCGGTGGGTCCGGGTGGGATCGAGGAGGGAAGACCGGTCATGGCTCAACCCTTCGGGGCCGCGACATTGGCGTTTTCCATGATCCCGATGGCATCGGGGACCAACACCGCGACCGAGTAGTAGGCGGTTACCAGGTATTCGATGAGGGCGCGATCGTCGACGCCCATGAATCGGACGTTCAGGCTCGGCTCGAATTCGTCGGGGATACCGATCTGGTGCAGCCCGATCACGCCCTGGTCCTTTTCGCCGGTGCGCATGGCGATGATCGAGGAGGTCTGCCGCTCGCTGATCGGGATCTTCGAGCACGGGAACATCGGTATCCCGCGCCAGGCCAGCACATTGTGTCCCTCGACCGAGGTCATGCCCGGCGTCAGACCGCGGTGGTTGCATTCGCGCAGGAACGCGGCGATCGCCTTGGGATGGGCGAGGATCAGTTTGGTGTTGCGGCGCATGGAGATCAGGTCGTCCATGTCGTCGGGGGTCGGTGGGCCGGAGTGGGTGGAGAATCGCTGGTCATAGTCGGTGTTGTGCAGCAGGCCGAAGTCCCTGTTGTTCAACAGTTCCCACTCCTGCTCCTCGCGCATCTCCTCGATGGTGAGCCGCAGTTGGTGTTCGATCTGATTCATCGGCTCGTTGTAGAGATCGGCGACCCTGGTGTGTACCCGCAGCACGGTTTGGGTCAGCGAGAGTTCGTATTCGCGGGGACTCAGCTCGTAGTCGACATAGGTCGAGGGCACCACGGGTTCGCCCTGATGGCCTGCGACCAGGGCTATCTCGGCCTCACCCTTCGAATTGACCCGCCGGCTCGACTCGTTCACGACCTTGCGCAGGTGCTCGCGCAACTCGGGTGAGCTGTCGAGCAGCTCGAGGAATGAATCCCATTGCAGCACAAGGATTGTGCCCGCCGTGCAGGCGCGCGCGCTGGCGGTCCACAGCGGATCCGCCTGCATCAGCGCCTCGTCGCCGAGGTGGTCGCCGTCGGTCAGCACGCCGAGCAATTCCTGCTCGCCGTACTCGCCGGTGGTGATGCGATCGAGGCGGCCGTGCGCGAGGATGAACACCTCGCGGACCGGATGTCCCTCCTCGACCAGCAGGTCGCCCGGCTGGAAGTCTCTGGGGGAGAACCGATTTGCCAATTCCGTCAGTACGTCGTTGTCCTTGAAACCGTGCAGGACGGGGATCTCCGCCAGCGACTCCGGGATGATCCGCACATTGTCGGCGCCGTTCTGGACGAACGACACGCGACCGCGGCCGCGGCGCCAGGAAAGCCTGCGGTTGACCCGATAGGTCCCGCCGGAGGCCTGTACCCAGGGCAGCTGACGTAACAGCCAGCGCGAGGTGATGCCTGCCATCTGCGGCGGAGTCTTGGTGGTGGTGGCCAAGTTTCGGGCGGCGGCGGTGCTGAGCGACATTTGCTTGGTCACTTCGGCAGGGCCTTCGGCAAGTCGAGAGGTTTCGGAGTCTCGCGTAACAGTCATGGCGATGCCCTCTTTGCTGGGGGTGGAATACGGATGCGATGCGACCCGTCGCTTTCGCGGCTTTCAGGTCGG
Source organism: Nocardia sp. NPDC046473 (assembly GCF_040645995.1). NCBI lineage: Bacteria > Bacillati > Actinomycetota > Actinomycetes > Mycobacteriales > Nocardiaceae > Nocardia > Nocardia sp. NPDC046473. The sequence continues at coordinate 60,886 of NZ_JBEYZJ010000003.1, read as the reverse complement.
GTTCCGAGAATATGAATTCGACTTCCTGATCTATGGTATGCCCTGATCGGATGTCTCGTAAACCTTTATCTACCAATGTTTTTCGGCGAAAGAATGCTCGGAAAATGGGCGCGATCAATTACGTCACACGCTGCTCGGAATCAATATTCCGCGCGTGACGGTAAATGCTCCGACATTACTGACCGAGTCGAAGCATGCAGCGGCTTGAGCGTTTGTGATACGGCAGATTTGACCGGAGCATGGCGGCGCTTTCACGCACCGCGGGTACCAACCTCCCTTATGGTGTCGCCGTTGCCCCGTCGACCCGTGGAGGATCGGTATCGTCAGTGATACCGCGGATTGGTGTTATGCCATTCGAATCCGCCGCCCAGCCAAGCCTGCAACCCGTGCAGGAACAGTTGGAGTTCTGGCGACGGTACCGCGCGCAGCTCGTCGTGGCCCGCTCGGAAGTCGCGGACGATCCTGTTGTGCAGGTCGACGGTGATCTCGGTCGCGCGCTCGATCGAGCAGTTCCGCTCGGCCGCTATCAGCAGCACCATGTTGCAGACCGGCACCTCGTCGGCGGCGTCTTTTGCTACCGACATGAGGTCGTTGACGAGGACCGCGGCGGTGCCGGCCCGGATTGCCGCACGGCGCACTCGCGGCTCGTAGAACAGGTTGGCAGGCAGTTCGTATCCGCCGACCACATCGATCAGTGTCATCGAGGTGTAGAAGCTGTCGTGCTGGCGTGCCCCGAGGTATTCCCAGGCGGTGGGTAGGTCGCCGGTGTGCCGCCAGGTGGCGTAGGCGGTCCAGGCCACGAACATCGAGAAGGTGGAGTAGCAGACGCGCTGGATCTGGGCTGGGGTCGCGTGCCTGTGCAGGTGGTCGACGGCCGAACCCAGGGTGCGAAGTACCAGGTCGGATTGCAGCGCGCGCTCGAGCGGCGGGGTGAATTCACCTGCGGGTGGCAGCGGGTCCATGGCGGCCATCGCCAGGGCCAGTCTGGGGGACAGTAGTTCGGGTACCGCGCCGAGGGCGGTGTCGTCGGCGTAGTAGTCGTCGGCCGCCCACCATCCGGTATTCAGTTGAGCGGCCAGCAGCAGCAGGTCCGGGTCGTTGCTCTGGGAATGGGTGAGCATCATCAAGCTGCCGAAGCCGACCGCGCGGAGATGGTCGATCTCGTCGGGGGAGAAGCCGACGTCGAGAGCCCATGCGGCCAGGCGCTGCTCGACCTCTGCGGCGAGCGCTACGTCGTTTCGTTCCGGCGCAGGGCAATACAGCGGCGGGGCGGAGCCGTCGCCCCACTGTCTTTCCAGATAGGGCGGGGCGGGTGTGGGTAGACCTGGTGCGCGGGCCGCGGCGGTACCCACCCCGGTCGGCGCTGTCAGCACACGCTGTAATGCGTTCGTAGCTAATGCGTTTGTCGGTTGAGCGGGTGGTGGTGTGGATAGGTCGGAAGCCAGCGTCTCCATGATGTGCATTTCCCCTCGGTCAGCGCTGCCGTGGGATGTCGGCTCGGCGCTCGACGATGATACGAATGCCGCGAACCCGCTGTGGTCGGGTCGGGGCGATCGCAATGGTGGATTCTTTTGGCTGTAGCGAATACCGGCGCACAACGCACTGTGGAAGCCGTTGCGTGTGTGATGATCTCGGGAACGATCCCGACGAACGATCTGATCAAGGTACGCCCATGAGTAGTTTATAGCCATCGGCTATTCTGCGTAAACCCGTACTTCGCAGTAAGGTTCGCAGTTCGGATCCGATGGTTGATGTCGGCTTGCTGTGTGATGTCCGGGTTGTCGAAATTCGTTGTGTGCGAGGGAAATTGACTCGAACTCCTTTCGCTATTGCTGTCGAATTGCTGTTAATCTCTGTGGTGCTTGGTATTTCGCGCTCGTGTTGTTATTGCGAGCGGTCGACAGAAACGACGGCGCTGTCCGCCGGGGGCCGAGACGACGCTCCTCGACCGGTGGGCGGGATCGGGGGTCGACGGAGGACAGGCCGGGGTGTTACGACGGGGGTGTGAATCCGATCGGACCGCTCGGCGCTGCCGACGAAGGTTTTAATCATCAGATCGTCGATACCGTTGCTACGGTCGGCACCAGTGACTTGGCGTGGACCGAGAAGGTGTGTGCGATGGCTTGCGCGCCGGATGGGTCGGTGCAGCTCGGGTTCGGGTTGGGGCAGTACAAGAATCGCAATGTGCTCGACGGGTACGCGGGGGTTTCGCGCGGGGTCGAGCAGGTGACGGTACGGGGGAGTCGGACGTTGCTGCCGACGCCGGAGGTTTTGTCGGTGGGGCCGATCGAGTACGAGATCGTGGAGCCGCTGCGGAAGATTCGCTTCAGCTTGGCGGAAAACGATTGTCAGCCGGTGGCTTTCGAGTGGACGTTCGAGGCGGCGTTGCCCGCGCAGCTCGAGGATCGCACGCACATGCGGCGAGGGTATCGGGTGATGTCGGATCTGGTGCGCTATCACCAGATCGGTACCGCCAGGGGGTGGGTCAGCATCGATGGGGTGCGGACCACGTTCGACGACTGGGTGTCGACCAGAGATCACTCGTGGGGTGTGCGGTACGACGTCGGCGTGCCGCTCGGTGATGTGGAGTCGATGGATCTGCCGCCGGAGGTGTCGTTCCGGATGATTTGGGCGCCGATTCTGATGACTCGGGCGGACGGGTCACGATACGGACTGCACCTGCACTACCAAATCGTGCAGATGGACGGGTTTTTCAGCAAGACGGTGATGGGCGGGGTCGAGCATGCGGACGGTCGGTTCGAGAAGTGGCAGGACCTGGTGCCTGACCTGTCCTTCGACCCGGACAACCGGCGGCTGCTCGGTGGTGAGCTCCGTGCGACGACGGAAGACGGCACCGAGCGAGTGCTGAAGGTGGAGACCTTGTCGGACACCGGGTTTCATCTCGGTGCCGGGCTCTACTTCGGATTCGAAGGGCGGCACCACGGTTCATGGCTCGGGCCGGGGCTGCACGTGGACGGCGAGCGGATCGAGGACTGCTCCACCTACGAATCCGCTCGCCGCCTACATCAGATCCGCGACACCGTGGTCCGGGTAACCGATTCCACCGGTGCGACCGGCATCGGCAACTGTCAGCCGATCATCACCGGTGGCGACGAATCCCTCGGGTTGACCAAGGAGACATCGTTCATGTGACTCCCGGACCGGGGCCGACTGGTCGTCGTTGTGCTACCAGCCGATGAACTTCACGCCGCTCTGCTTCGCGTTGAACTGGACGTCATCGCTGAACGATACTGTTACGGTGCCCATTCCGCCCTTGACGAATTTCTTCGCCTCGTCATCCGGCTCGACGGTGACGGTCAACCGCTGCTGTTCTCCGTTGCACCCCGGCTTCTCCGTGTTCTTCTTCGTGTCGGGGTCGTAGTCGGTAATGACGAGCTTGCCGGTGCCCGTGCCTTCGGCGACGGTCTTGCCGTCCTTGTCCGTTTCTTCGGCGGAGATGCTCAGCATCTTGTGCTTCGCATCGGTGGCGCAGGTGTAGAGGACGTCGACCATCAGTTTTCCGTCTTTATCGACGGCCGCGGCGGCGACGGCAAGCGACTCGCCTTCAGCGGCCGAAGCCGCACCGCCCAAACCGATCTGCATCGCCGCGGCGATCGCCAGCGCACTGCCGGCCAGAACCTTCGATGTACGCATAGAAACGCTACCTCCCATTGCTGTTTCGGCGACGCCGGCAGCCGAGCCAAGAGCCACCTGTGCGTCATGGATTCCTGGCATAACTGCCATCTGAAACTGTGAAGCAGACTCTGGCGTGCTCATGAGAATTTTCGAACAGCGTCCATCGCATTGTCCGGGGCCCGATTGTCGACCCGAATCACGGGCCGCAAGGGCAGGCTATGTGCGGCGGCCACATGCCCTACCAGCGGAATCAGATGGATCGCGGAAAGGTTAGCGTACCCGGTGAGGTGCGGCAAAATGCCAGCTCAGCGGGTGTACGCGGGAGTGCGTGAAATGCTCTGAAATGACTGAAAATTACACCCATCCAGAACTGTCCTGGCAACGAATACGTTATTGAAGTTCGAATTGTCTGCCGACTGATCAACCCGCCAGTGCGACGCGAATCTCGCCGATACTCGGGTTCACCAGCGCACGCCCGTGCACGAGCACGGTCGGCGTGATCTCGTCCCCGCCGGTGATCGCCCGCACCTCGGCCGCGGCCTTCGGATCACGGATGTCGACCCGCCGGAACGGAATCCGCGCAAGCCGCAGCCGGGCACCGAGCCGCAGACAGTAGGGACAACCCCAGCGCCAATAGACGGTGATGGGATCGGACGGTCCGGAATCGGTCATCACTAGTCCTCGGTGCGTTCGTTGTCCTGGGCGCGTGCGGGTCCTTTCGAGCGTATGGGAAATTCGGTCGACCGGCGATGCGGCCTTGTCTACGGTCGAGTGCGTGTTCGATCGACCTCTCGACGAGGACCAGGCCACCGAAATCCTCCGTCCGGTATGGCCGGATGCGGTTGTGACCGATATTCGCGCTCGGACGGGCGGGCAGCTGAGCTCGGTCTACGAAGTGCGCTGCGCGGAGCCTGCGCGATCGGTGATCGTGAAGCTATATGCCGATCAGTGGCGCTGGAAGCAGGCCAAAGAGGTTCACGTGTATCGGCTGTTGCAGGCCGGCGGCGTGGTTCCGATTCCGGTGATCCTGCGGGTGGAGCCGGATATCGGGCCGCTGGGTTGTGCCTGCACGGTCATGACGACGCTGCCCGGCCAACCGCTTTCACACATCAGCATTTATCTCGACGACGCGCAGCTTGCCCACGTCTACCGGCAGTTGGGCGCGGCCCTCGCGGCGATTCATCACATCGAGCTGTCCGCCTACGGCTATCTGACGACCCGAATACTCGATCCGGAGCCGGACAACACCGCTTACATGACACGCCAGTTCACCAAGAAGCTCGCCGAGTTCGAACAACTCGGTGGTGACTCGGCATTGCACGCAGCTATCCGTGCCTATGTTGCGAAACGAACTCATCTGTTCCGTCGCTGCGAAGCTCCGGTGTTGTGCCACAACGACTTCCATGAAGGCAACGTTCTCGTGCAGCAAGACGCAGGCAACTGGACGGTGACCGGCTTCATCGATGTGGAGAACGCCGCTGCCGCAGACCCACTCCTGGATCTCGCCAAGACCGACTACTACGCCATCCGCGGTAACCCGGTAAAGCGAGCTGCGCTGGCGCAGGGCTATGGCCCGCTACCTGACGACTGGTCCGAACGATCGACGCTCTATCGCCTCTATCACGCCCTCGAGCTGTGGGACTGGTTCGCCTCCATCGGCGAGACGACGCCGTTGCCCGGTATCGCCGACGACATTCGCGGACTGATCTGAAACATTCGGCCGTTTGTGTCACAGAAGTGGGCTGGGGGAGTGAGGATGCAAGGTATCTCGCTGGGGCGTGGTGCTCCGGCGCCCAGGACTTAGGACCGAATTCATGGCGGAGCGAACCATCTGGATGCGAGTCGGGGTTGTTGCGGGAATGGTCGGCGCCGCTGCGGTGGGTGTCATGCCCGGCGCGGGCGCGACGGTGACGCAGGTCGGAATGTCGCCGGGGATCAATTTCGGGTCGGCGACCAATTATGGGACCGGTTGTACCTATCAGGCGAAAGCGAAGCTGACCGATGTGGTGCAGCCGGTTGTGTTCTACGACAACGGGATTCCGTTCGCTACGGTGAGACCGTCCGGCGGTGTCGCGCTCGTGGATTGGGTACCCGCGACGCCGGGGTTGCACACGATCAGTGCCGCGCAGGCGCCCGACGACAGCGTTGCGGCCAGCGTGGACCTGCGGGTCGGTAACGGCGTGCACCTGGGCTACGGCTGCAATGTCTTCGGCGGCTGAGCGCTACTCCCCATCGACCAGGTGGCGCAGGTAGCGGTCCGGATCGGCGAGGAAATCCCTGGTCAGGCGGACCGGTAGCGCCTGGTCGTAGCTGACCTCGCCGATGTCGCCGTCCTCGGCGATCTCGTAGATGGTGGCGCCGGGCAGCGCGAGCAGGATCGGGGAGTGGGTCGCGACCACGAACTGGCAGCGCTTCGCGGTCAGGTCCGACAACAGCGCCAGTACTGCCATGCAGCCACGCGGTGACAATGCCGCCTCTGGCTCGTCCAGCAGGTACAGGCCGTTCGGGAAGAACCGAAGCCGCATCAGATCCACGAACGACTCGCCATGGGAGCGTTCGTGCGGCGACACGCCACCGAAGATCGCCAACTGGTCGGGCCCGAGCTCCTCGGTTTGGGTGGCGACGTTGTAGTACGACTCGGCGCGCAGAAAGAATCGGCTGCGAGGCTTGTCGATGCCCCACTTCACCGTCAGATGGTCGCCGAGGACCGACTCGGTCGAGCGGGTGGTGAAGCGATAATGCTGGCTGCCGCCCTCCGGATTCATGCCGAGGGTGACCGCGAGCGCCTCGACGAGCGTCGACTTCCCGCTGCCGTTCTCGCCGACGAAGAACGTCACGCCCGGCGACAGCGCGAGGCTGCCCACCTCGGCGAGATGCGTCACGGCGGGCAGACAGAACGGATATTCGGCCATGTCGACGCCATCCGACGCGAACCGCATCTCGCGGAGGAATCCGGGTGTCTCGACGTCCTTGCGCACGCCCCATGGTAAATGCGCAGACCGCGTGCGGAATTGCCTGGTCAGAATTTGTTTCGCCGAGTGGTGGGCGCGGCGCCCCGGGGCTACCATCTCCCCATCCAGGCGCCCATGCGGAGGTCAGTGTTGCCGGAGTCTTCGCGCGGGACGGTTATTGCCGCTGTGGTGAGCGGCGCGCTGTCGTCAGGGGAACGGTAATGATCAGGGTCGAACTCGACATCCATTCCGACAAGCCCAATCCGAAGTGGCAGTTGGCGCCCGGGGACGAGGCGCAGCTACACGGATTGATCGCCGCGGCACCGCGATCGACGGTGGGTGATGTCGAAAACGACAGTGCCTACCGGGGTTTCATCGCGCGACTGTCGGACGAGGAGATCCTGCGGGTGCGGCGCGGCGTCATCGAGATCGCGCGCGGTGAGCAGCGGACGTATCGCACCGACGGCGATCGCGCGGTCGAACGGTGGCTGCTCGCGACCGGGCGACCGACCCTCGAATCGGGCGACTATCAGACTGTCGTTGCGGCACTGTGGGATTGACGCACTCGTAGCCCGTCGAGACACCTTCCGTCCGCGGAATTCGTCGACCCACTCTTGACGCTTTGAACATATTGACGCAATATGTTCAACATGAGCAGCGCGGCGCAGGACGCACCCTGGGGAGAAGCCTCGATCGAACTGGTCCAAGGTGCGGCGGAATGCGTTCGGCGCTTCGGGGTCAACGGTTTTCGGCTGACCGAGGTCGCCAAGATCGCCGGAGTATCGCGCGGGACGGTCTACAACGGCTTCGGCGACAAGGAAACCGCGATCAACGCCGGGCTGGCGTACCTGTGCAACGCCTTCATCGAGGGACTGGCGGCGGGCGTGCGGCCGTTGCCGACGCTGCGCGATCAGATCGGCGCGGCGGCGGCGATGATCTACGACCACGTCAAGACGCCGCAAGCCTTTTCGCCCGCGCTGCGCACCGAAAGCATCATCGTCACGCTGCTGGAGCATTACGGCGACAACCTGTGCCTCAGCTGGGCCACCTTCTGGGCGACGCTGGTCGCCGAGGCGCAAAATCGCGGCGAAGTGGACCCCGGGCTGGAGCCGCTGCATGCGGGCGACTGGATCGTGCGTGTGCTGCTCAGTTTGGAGATCTTGCCGTTCGCCGTAGCCGGTTTCGGCAGTGCGGACGACGTGCGGGCTCGCACCAGCGACTTCCTGCTGAACGGTCTCGCACCCCGTGTCACCTAGAGAGTAGAAACAGATGGCAAGTGCAGACTTCGAGGTCGCGATCATCGGAGCCGGGCCCGGAGGTATCACCGCGGCGCATCACCTATTGCGTTCCGGCCTAACGAATTTCGTAATCCTGGATCGGGCAGGCGATTTCGGCGGCAGCTGGCGCGACAATGTGTATCCCGGCCTGGCGGTCGACATACCGACCCTCTTCTACCAATTCCCCTTCGCTCGCAAGGCCGACTGGTCGCGGCTGTTCCCGGAGGGCGCCGAGATCCAGCGATACAACCAGCAGGTTGCCACGGATCTCAACCTGTACAAGTACTTTCGCGGCAACTGCACGGTAGAGCGCGAAGTATGGGACGACGAAGACCAGGTCTGGGTGCTCGACATCGCCGGGGATGAGCCGGTCCGGGCACGGTTCGTCATCAATGCCGTCGGCGGATACATCAACGCGAAATCGACCGACACCATCGCGGGCACCGACGAATTCGGCGGGACGATACTGCGCCCGAACGCGTGGGACGCCGGATACTCCTGTGCCGGTAAGCGAGTGGCGGTGATCGGCACCGGATCGAGTTCGGTGCAGATCGTCGCGGCGGTCGTCGACGCGGCCGAGCAGGTGGACGTCTATCAGCGCACTCCCTCCTGGATTCTGCCTAAGCCCGACTTCGCGTTTTCGCCACGCGCGCAACGGATTCTGGCCATCCCAGGCGTCGCCGCGGCAATCAACGGATCGGTGCTGGCGATCATGGAGCTGCCGCTGCAACTGATCTGCAACGTACTTCCGTTGCTGCCGCGCAAACTGCTCGCCGCCGTGTTGCCCCAGTACGACAAGATCTGGCGCGGCCTGTATCGAATCCTGTTGCGGAGCAAGGTGAGCAACGACGCCGACCGGAAGGCGATGGTGCCGCGCTACGGCATCCTCGCCAAGCGCCCCGTGCTGTCGAGCAGCTTCTTCAGTGCGCTCGAATCGGATTCGGCGTCGCTGGTGGCGAATCCGATCGAGCGCATCACCGCCGACGGCATTCGCACGGCTGACGGCGTGGAACGTCCGTACGACCTCATCGTCCTGGCAACGGGCTACGAGCTGTTCACCGATCCGGAAACCTACCAGGCCGGAAAGACCCTGGGCCCCAACGGCTTCGATCTGGCCGATGAGTACCGGAGCAACGGACTGCGCAGCTATGGCGGCTCGGCCCATCCCGGCCTGCCCAATCGCTGGTCGCTGGTCGCGCCGCAGGGCTTCGTCGGCGCGGCCTGGCATACCTTCGTCGACCTCACCGCGCGCCATGCCGTCCGGGTCATCACCGAGGCGGGCCGACGGAAAGCCACTGTGGCACAGGTCCGTACCGAAGCGTTCGGTCGCTGGGTCCGCAAGATGAACCGGCACGGCAAGGTCATCAGCACCTACACCGTCGACTGCAACCCCGGCCTGCGCACCTATTTCGTCAACTCACAGGGCGAGGCGCTCTACTACCGGCCGCAAACCATCAGTGGCGCACTGTGGTTCAGCCGGTTCTCGCCGATCGACGACTACTCGTTCACAGCACACAACTGAATCCATCGAGAATCGAGGGAACACTATGACCGCACTCGCCGGAAAAGTCGCACTGGTGACCGGAGCCGCTCGCGGACAAGGACGTTCGCACGCGGTCCGGCTGGCCAGGGCCGGCGCCGCCATCGTCGCCATCGATGTCTGCGCGCAGGCCACGCCGTTCAGCGGATATCCGATGGCCGAGCCCGAGGACCTGGCCGAAACGGCCCGGCTGGTCGAGGGCGAGGGGCGCAAGATGCTGTCCAAGCAGGTCGACGTGCGCGACCTGGCCGGGCTGCAGGACACGGTGGCCGAGGCCATCGCCACCTTCGGCCGCCTCGACATCGTGGTCGCCAATGCCGGGGTGTGCAGCTGGGGCCGGCTCTGGGAGATTTCGCCCGAACAGTTCCAGGAGGCCATCGACGTCAACCTGGTCGGCGTGTGGAACACCATCAAGGCGACGGTGCCCGCGATGATCGAGGCGGGCAACGGCGGATCGATCATCACCGTCAGTTCCTCGGCGGGTGTCAAGGCGCCGCCCGGCTGCGGCCATTACGCCGCAAGCAAATTCGGCGTCGTCGGGCTGACCAAGTCCCTGGCCATCGAGCTCGGCGAGTACGGCATCCGGGCGAACACGGTGCTGCCGTACGGCACCAACACCCCGCTCGGCAACGACACGTCGATGTACTCGATGTTCGAGAAGCACCCCACCTTCGTCTACAGCTTCCAGCCGAACCTGCTCAAGACCGACGGACTGGTGGAACCCGAGGAGATCTCCGAGGTCGTGGTGTGGCTGGCGGGGGATGCGTCGGGTGTCATCACCGGCGCCCAGATCCCCGTCGACAAGGGTTACCTGGCTCGGTAACCCGGCATGACATCTGTCATGCCGCAGTCGTGATGGTTGACAGATTCGCTCGCTCGTCGGCGCCCGTAGCGTCAATTCTCGTAGCGCACCGCTGAATACGCCGACGAGGAGAACTCCGATGACCATGACCAACGCCGACACCAGCACGGTCGATCAGCCCACCGAGTCGTCCGGCGGCGTGCGCACCTGGCTGGCGCCGCTCGCCCGCGATATCGCCGTCCCGGTGGGCGCCTATTTCGCCATGCACGCGCTCGGTTACAGCGATTTCGCCGGACTGCTCGCCGGTACCGTGCTCTCCGCCGCGATGCTGATCTTTCTGGCGATCCGGTCCCGGCGCCTCGAGGTGATTTCGGCAATCGTCCTGTGCAGCTTCGTCGTCGGGCTCGTGCTCTCGTTGGTCACCGGCGATGCTCGGCTGATGATCGCCAAGGATTCCGTGGGCACGGTACTGATCGGGCTCGCGTTTCTGATCAGCGCCATGATCGGCAAGCCGCTGATCTACCTGGCGGCGCGCAAGGGGATCGCCGCGAGCGGCCCGGCCAAGTTGGCCGAATTCGAGGCGGCCTACCGCACCAATCCCGACAAGCGCAGGGCGTTCACCGCGCTGTCGGTGCTGTGGGGCGGCGGCCTGCTCGGCGAGGGTGTGCTGCGGGTCGTGCTCGCCTACCAGCTGCCGGTCCACACGATGGCGTGGCTGTCGCCGGTGCTGATGATCTGTGTGGTCGGGCCGCTGTTCGCGATCTCCATGCTGGCCCGCAAGCGTGGTCAACGCGCCTGATCAGTAGCGGAATAGGCCCGGTCCACGCGGACCGGGCCTTTCGTTATGACATCGACCACAGGGTTCGCGCAGGTAGTGTCGGTTTCGTGGAGTTTGCTACCTAACGGAATGGAGAAAGCTGTGCAGATCCAGATCAATACCGGAAGCGGCATCCACGGCGGCGAAGACCTGATGCGGTGGGCGGAAGCCGAGATCGCCTCGGTGCTCGACCGTTTCAGCGATCAGCTGACGCGGGTCGAGGCCCACCTGACCGACCTGAACGGTGAGAAGGGCGGGCCGGAAGACAAGCAGTGCGTGCTGGAGGCGCGGCCCGCCGGACAGCATCCGGTGGCGGCCACCCATCGCGGGGAAACCCTCGAAGAGGCGATTCGTGGCGCGGCGGACAGCATGGCGCACCTGCTCGACAGCAAATTCGGCCGCCTGCACCACGCCAAGGGCGGCGAGACGATCAGGCACATGGCCGCGCCCGAGTAGGCGTCACGCCCCGGTGGTCGAACCCGGCCTGACGATCATCAGCACGGTGACGGCCACCCACAGCAGGTTGAAAATGCCTGTGTCCATGCCGAGTCGGCGGATCAGCGTCGGCGTGGTGCCAGGCAGGTCGGCGAGGATCTTGTGCTGGCCGGGCAGGATCAGCAGCCCGAGCACGCCGGCGGCGGCCGCGGTCAGGCCGATCGAGATGATCAGCCAGGTGTTGGTGAGCACGCCGAGGCTCAGTGCGGTGAGCGCGCCGAAGATCGGGACGAGGATGCCGAGGTAGGCATAGACCCGGCAGATGCGGTGCAGTGTGGCGAGCACGACCGGTTCGCTACCGGGCTCGGCCAGGGCTCGGCGGGTGGTCGGCGCGAACATGCTCGCGGCGACCGTCACCGGTCCGACGGCGAGGATCACGGCCAGCACATGGACCGACAGCAGAAACTTCGTCACAGCGGCGAGGCTAACGGTGAATCGGCCGGTGAGGAATAGGCGAAACTGCCACACACCGGTCGATTCTCGCCAGCCGCCCCGACATCGTATTTTGGCGAATGACGCAGGTCACAGGCATTGGCTCGAATCAGGTGGCCGCCTACGCTGAGGTCATGCATGTCGTGGCTGTGCTCGCACTGGACAAGGTCATCCCCTCCGACCTCACCACGCCGATCGACGTGTTCGGCGCGGCCAGGCTGCCCGACGGTCGAGCCGCGTACCGGGTGCGGGTCTGCGGTGTCACGGAGACGGTGGACGCCGGGGCGTTCACGCTGCGGCCGCCGTTCGACCTGACGGCGTTGGCCGATGCGGACACCATCATCGTGCCCGGCCGCGCCGATCTCGCGCTGCCGGTCCCGGACGAGGTCCTCGATGCGCTGCGGCAGGCAGCGGACCGCGGCACCCGCATCGCGTCGATCTGTGTCGGCGCGTTCGTGCTGGCGGCCACCGGTCTGCTGGACGGACACCGCGCGACAACGCACTGGGCCGCCGCCACGGAGTTCGCGGCCCGCTATCCCGCCATCGAGGTGGACCCGGACGTGCTCTACGTGGACAACGGTCAAGTGCTCACTTCGGCGGGCGCTGCTGCGGGAATCGACCTGTGCCTGCACCTGATTCGTCGTGATCAAGGCTCTGCCGTCGCCGCCGACGCGGCCCGATTGTCCGTCGTGCCGCTGGAACGTGAAGGGGGACAGGCGCAATTCATCGTGCACGACCAGCCGCCGACTCCGCGCGGCTCGGTGCTGGAACCCGTAACACGGTGGCTGCAGGACAATTTCGCAAAGGATCTGACCCTCGACGAGATCGCCGCGCAGGCGGGGATGAGCACGCGCACGCTCAACCGCCGCTTCCGGGAACAGACCGGAACCACGCCGCTGCAGTGGTTGCTGCGGGCGCGAATTCGCCAGGCGCAGTACCTACTCGAGTCCACCGCCCACCCGGTCGACCGGATCGCGGGGCAGGTCGGTTTCGGTTCGCCCACCGCGTTCCGGGACCGCTTCAAGCGGATAGTCGGCACCAGTCCGCACAGCTACCGCGCCGCCTTCCATGGGGCCGCCGTCGGCGGCTGAATCGGCGGAAAGCATGTCACGTCAAAACGGAGACTCTTACTCCGTTTCTGGTTAGAATTCAGCCGTTGAATTTCCCGATCCACCATCAAGGCGAGGGACAGGTTAGCTATGACCGCCAATGACGGAATACCCGAGCTCGACCCGACGACCATCGATTTCGAACAGGCTTATCAAGGCGGCACCATCGTCGAGGGCCTGACCATGGACCGGCTGCCATGGGAGATCGGCAGGCCGCAACCGCTGCTCGTCGAGTTCGAGCAGGCGGGCCGGATCACCGGCGACGTGCTCGACATCGGTTGCGGCCCAGGGGATACCACGATCTACCTGGCCGGCCTCGGCTATCACGTGACCGGGCTGGATTTCGCGCCGACCGCGATCGAGAAGGCGCGCGCCAAGGCCGCCGAGGGCGGTGTCACCGCGGAGTTCGCCGTCGCGGACGCGACCGTGCTCACCGGCTATGACGGCCGGTTCGACACCGTCGTCAGCAGTGCCCTCGCACATTGCCTCGATCCCGAGCAGCGCCAGGCGCACGTGGCCGCGCTGCGCCGGGTGATGCGGCCCGGCGCGCGATTGATCCAATTCTGTTTCTCCGAGGCCGACTTCTCCGACACGTACGCCCCGTACTCGATCGGCGAGGACGAACTGCGCGCGACCTTCCGAGCGCCGGACTGGAACCTCACCGAGCTGCGCGCGGGCAAGCTGACCGCGATCAAGCCGTCGCCGGAGTTCAAGGCGGTGATGGACCGCAGCGCGGCACAGCTCGAGTTCGACTCGGCGGGTTCGATGCTGCTGCCGATCTGGGTAGTGGAGGCTGAACGGGTCTGATGCCGCGGCCGATGATTTTCCGATCGTCGCTCCGTCAGATCAGGCAACACCGGCACTACTGATCCAGGAGATGGACGATGAGGAAAATCACCGCAGGCATGTTCGTTGCGATCGACGGCGTCGTCGCGGACCCGCAGGACTGGCACTTCCCGTACTTCAACGAGGAGATGGGTGCGGCGGTCTCCGCGCAGTTGGGGACCGCCGACACGCTGCTGCTCGGGCGGGTCACCTACGAGGGCTTCGCGGCGGCCTGGCCGGACCGCGAGGATGCGGGCGGCGAGGACGCGGGCATGGCCAAGTCGATGGGCGATGCCCGCAAGATCGTTGTCTCGCATCAGGACCTGGACCTCACCTGGCGTAATTCCGAGGTGCTGAAGGGTGATCTGCTCGAGGCGGTGGCCGCGCTGAAGAACGAGCCCGGCGGCGATATCGGGATGAGCGGTTCGGTCTCCATCGTGCGTCAGCTGCTGGCGGCCGGGTTGCTGGACGAGCTGCATCTGCTGGTGCACCCGATCGTGGTGGGTAAGGGCCTGCGGCTGTTCGACGATCGCGACTCGACGTTGCCGCTGCGGCTGCTCTCCTCGGAGACGTTCAGCACCGGTGTGCTGCACCTCGTCTACACCAAGGACGAGGCGGCGCCCACCGGCGGCTACGAGGAAGCGAAAGCCGCGCTGCCGAAGGACTAGTGGTCGATCCGATGCGGGCCGCCGTGCCCGGCCCGCATCGTGGGGGCTTCCAGTAAATGCGCGAGCTGCTTGACCACTTCGGCCGCCAGCACCGCCTGGCCGGCGGTGCTGAAGTGAATACCGTCCGCGCTCAACAGGTTCGGGCGATCGTTGATCGGGTGGTCCCACATGTCGATTACCGTGGCGCCGAATTCCGCGGCCAGCGTTCGGGTGAGGTCGTTGACTCGACGGACGCGGTCGCGCCAGTCCGGAAAGACCGGCACGACATAGGCTTTGCCGAGGGTGAAGACGGTCAGCCTGGCTCCGGTGCTCGCCGCCATGCGGTACATGTCGCGCAGGTTCTGTTCGATCTCGCCGAAATCGGGTGTGCGGCGGACGATATCGTTCGCGCCGGACGGTAGGTGCAGGAGGTCGGGGGCGAACTCGAGCATCTGATCTGCTTGGCGCCGTAGGGTTTCCACGGTGGTCGCCCCGTCTGTCGCGGTGTTGACATACTCGAGGTCGGGACGCACGCGGCGCAGGATGTCGGCGACGCGATCGGGCCAGCCGAGGGTGGCGTAGCCCGGGCTCGGGTCGCCGGTGCCCGCGGACAAGCTGTCGCCGATCACGCCGAATCGTTGCCACGGGGCGTCGTAGAGCAGCGCCGCGGCCTCCAGGGGCGGCAGGCAGAATGGATCGGTTTCTTCGGTGGTGGGGATCGCCACGGTCATAGACAAACAATACGTGCGTACGTATGTCTATATCAAGTGGTGTTCAGTCCTGGGTTTCCGCCATGGCGTGCAGTAGATCGCGCAGGGCTTGCTGCTGTGTGGCAGTGAGCGAGGTGAGTGGCGACTCGGCTCCGAGTAGCTCGACGGCGGTGGCGCGGCGGCGCTTGCCTGTCGGTGTCAGAACGATCTGCTTGGCGCGACGGTCCGTCGGGTGCGGTTCGCGTTCTGGCTGGTCGGTAGCAGTCAAATATGCGCCGCGGCACTGACTTTCCTGATCGGCGCGCTGGCGTTTTCGATCAGGACATGCAGACGCGGGTTGAATGGTCAGCCCGTCAGTGCTTTGGTGACTATGCCGCCGGTGATCTCCTTGGTCAGGTAGTTCGTGGAGTCGTGCGGGCTGGCGCCGTTGTCGACCGGTTCCTCGGTGATCGGGGCGACCTCGGCGCCGGGGAACGGTGGGAAGAACGGGACGAGGTCGAGGTGGGCGGCGACGAGGTCGTCGCGGTCGACCAGGTTGTGCCAGCTGGCAACGGATTTGGGGACGGTGGACGGCTTCGGGTGGAGCCGGTCGTAGATGACGGTGCGCAATCCGAGCGGCGAGCCCATGGTCAGCAGGGTCACCTCCTGATCGACCCGGTGCAGCGCCTCATAGGCCACCACTGAGCCGAGGGAGTGGGCGACGACGAGCTTGGTCTCGGGGCCGACGTGGGCGAGCACCTGCTGTTGGGCGTACTCACGGACGGACTCATCGGTGAAGTAGCGGGTCACTTGGGAAAGGGCTCGCACCACGAACTTCTCGGCCAGCCCGATGCCGAACGGCGCGAACCAGCGCAGCCGGACCAGTGCGTTGAGGGCCGGGCGCAGTGCGGCCTGGGCGCCCTGCGGTCGAGCGTCCGGCGGTGGCACGGCGACCAACCGCTGGGCGGTCGCCCGGTCGCGCTGGTCGCCCGCGTGCTCGGCGGCGGTCGCCAACCACTCCTCGGCGAGTTGCTCCATCAGCTCGAGCTGCTCGTCGTCGAGGTCGCCCACCGCGGTGCCCTGGGCGCCCTTGGCCAGGAACTGATTGCCGTAGAACGCCATCCTGGTCGAGATGTCGCCGGGTAAACCGTTGCGCCACAGGCGATCAGCTAGGTCGTTGTCGCCGTGGTTGCGTACCCCGCCCGCGAGTCCGGGCAGCCACTGCGCCTCCAGTGTGTCGGCTGCGGCCTGCTCCTGCGCGATCCCGTGTACGAGGACGATGGTTGCCAACGTCCCTCCCCTTTCGTCGGACGGTCGAGTCCTTGACGTTGCTATTTTCGCCCACCGGGCACTGCTTGTCGTCGCGGATCGTCAGTCGGTACGCCACTTGATCGAGCAGCCCATGCTCGGCCGGTGCGGTTGCGGCACCGGCTTGCCGTCCAGCACGGCTTCGATGGCGGCACGCAACTCGTTGCCGGTCAACGGTTTTCCGTTGCCGGGGGTGGATTCGTCGAAGGCGCCGCGGTAGGCGAGCGTGAGGGCCGCGTCGTAGAGGAAGAAGTCGGGGGTGCACGCGGCCTCGAAGGCGCGGCCGACCTCCTGTGCCTCGTCGACGAGGTAGGGAAACGTCCAGCCCGCGCGAATGGCCTGGTCGCGCAGCCGGATCGGCGCGTCGTCGGGATGGGTGGCGGCGTCGTTGGTGCAGATCGCCACCGTCGGCATGGGGAGCGAATCGACCACCTCACCGAGCGCCGATTCGAGATGCTTGACGTACGGGCAATGGTTGGACGCGAAGACGACGAGCAGGCCGGGCCCGCCGGCGAAGTCCGCGCGCGAATGCGTCCGGTGATCTAGATCGGGCAGCGTGAAGTCCGGTGCCGGTGTGCCGAGGGGAACCATGCGGGATGCGAGCGCCATGGAAGTGCTTCCGTCGGGATCGAAGACGGTACGAGCCTAACGCCGCTCGGCGGTGTTCGCCGGAAATCCGGGCGGCGCCATCGCGCGCTTACGTCGTCAGACCGGCCGGGTCGGTATTCGCGCCGCACACCACGACGCATACCCGCTCGCCGGGCGCCGGCCGGAACGGTGGATTGGCGCCGCGCAGTGCGGCAAGCGCTGTGGCGGCACCGTATTCGACGACGAGGCGGCGGTCTTCCCAGATGGCGCGCCGCGCCGCGATGATGTCGACGTCGTCGACGAGGACCGAGGTGACGTTGTAGTTCTGCGCGGCATACAGCGCCAGTTCGGTGGCCCGGCGGGCGCCGAGGGAGTCGGCGGCGATCGAATCGATGTCCACGTCGACCAGGTGCCCCGCCTCGATCGACGCGTTGAGGGCACGGCAGCGCGACGGCTCCACCGCGATCGTCCGGACGCCGTAATGATCCGCGGCGGTGGCTATTCCGGCGAACAGCCCGCCGCCACCCACGGCGACCACCACGGTGTCGAGGTCGGGGAGTCGCTGATGGATCTCCTCCATCAGCGTGCCCGCGCCCGCCGCGATCAGCGGGTTGTCGTAGGCGTGCGACAGCAGAGCGCCTGTCGTCGCGGCGAATTCGCGACTGGCCGCAAGCGCGTCGGCGTACTGCGTGCCGATCAGCGTGACCTCGGCGCCATAGGAGTGCAGCCGGTCCACCTTCACCTTCGGCGCGGTGGCCGGCAGGAACACCGTGGCCCGCACGCCCTGGCTGCGCGCGGCCCAGGCGCAGGCCAGTCCGGCATTGCCGCCCGACGCGATGGTCACGCCCGTGTCCGGCAGCGTGCCGTTCTCTCGATGGGCGAGCAGGAAGTTCAGCGCGCCACGCGCTTTGAAGCTGCCGGTGTGCTGCAGGAACTCCAGCGCGAAGCTCAGGTGCCCGTCGTCGGCGAGGGCAATCGGCCGGACCCGGCCCGCCACCCGCTCGACGGCGGCCTTGATATCGCTGTGGGTCAGTTCCATCGGCTTCCTCAGTGTTCGCGGCGGTGCGGTGCGAACTCCAGGGTAAGCAGCGCGGCGGCGGCGATGACGACCTCGCGCCAGCGGATCAGCACGTAGCGCTGGTCGGTCAGCGCGTGGAACTTGCGCAGGAACCGATACAGCGACTCCAGCCGGATCAGCGGATCACCAAGGTGCACAGCCACATAGATCAGCTTCGCCGTGCGCGACTTCGCCTTGTCGGCGAAGAGCTCGGGAAACGGCGCGAAGGCCAACGAGATCCGGTGGATGTCGTGCTCGCGGGCGTAGTCGACCAGGTCGATGATCATCCGCTCGTCCAGGCCGTTCGGCGCGTCCTTGCGCCGCCACGGTACGTCGAGGGTGAGCTCGCGGCCGCGGTTGGAGACACCGTAGCGCTGGAAGCCCGACAGCGTGCCGTCCTCGTCCTTGGCCATGACCACCAGCATGTTCGGGTTCCGCCCGTCCAGCAGATGGTCCAGGATCATCGAGAAACCGCGGGTCTGCCTGCCCCTGCCCCACGAGTCGACGATGGCGAGCAGCCCGTCGCGTTGGGCGTCGGTGAGCGCGGACTCGTCCACGATCTCGGTGCTGACGCCGAAATTGCGGGTGCGGCTGACGGCTTGGCGCAGGTTGCGGAAGTTCCTGCCGACCAGGGCGAAGTTGTCCACGTCGATCACCACGTCGCGGCCGATCGGAACGGCGTGCAGCCCACGGTGATCCAGCGCGCGGCGCTGCCACATCTCGGCCAGGTCCGGGCTCGCGCCGAGCACCGCGATCCGCCAGCCCTGGTTGATCGCGAATTCGGAGAAGTCCGTGAGCAAGGCGGGGAACGCCGCGCGGTCGCCGATCGGATCGCCCGCCACCACGGCGATGCCGAAGCGGGTGCGGTAGCCGATTCCGGCGGTCGAGTTCGCGTTGAAGAAGTAGGTTTTCGAGGAGTGCAGGGCGAACGGGGCCAGCGGGTCCAGTTCGGTCCGGCCCACCAGTTCGGCGACGCGATAGAGCTGTTCGGGCTGTGGCTTGCTCGACTGCGGCAGCACCATGATGAATCCGCTGGAGGCGAGCAGCACGAAACCGATGCCGGGGTGCTCCGCGCGGTAGGCGAGGCTCGCGATCGCCAGCACCAGGACGGCGACCGCGAAGTGCGCCAAGGTGATCGGACGCCGCAGGTGCAGACCGCGGGCGACGAAGACGCCCGCCACCGCGATACCGACGAACCATGCGTGGTCCGCGCCGTCTTTCGCTGCGGGGTGGGCCGCGTACACCAGGAACACGCTGACGATCAGCGCGACGCCGATGAAGACCGGACGGGTAGAAGGAGTGGTCGTGAGTGCGGCCTGCCGGTACCCGGTGAAGCCCGAGTAGCGCTGAGCCGCCGCTGCCATGCCCCGTTCGTCACTCACGCCTGGACTCCACCCCGTTGTCGCGTTCCTCCATCCACACCAGCTCTGCCATGTGGTCCTCCCGATGATCGCCTACTCACAACACTATGCGGAACCGGCGGTTCCAGCGGCAACGGCCCCCGAAAACCGGCCGGTTGGTCGCGTAGTGGCACACCCGGCCTGGCGGCTGGAGTCGATGCCGACTCCAGCCAAAACATCGGATGAATAGTTCTTTATTCCGCGTTGACGGTGCGATTCAGCAGAGCCAGGAGATCATGCAGGTGGCGCTGGTATGCGTCCTCGCGATAGGCGGGCGTGTCCCGCATGGTGAAACCGTGCTGGGCGTCCGGATAGACGACCGAGGTGTAGCGAACGCCCGCCTTGTCGAGCGCCTGCTCGAGGCGGGTGATGTCCTCGGCGGGCATGGACGAGTCGTGGTCGGCGTGCGCGGTGAACAGTTCGGCGGTGATATCGGCCGCGGTGTGGTGCGGGCTGTCCGGCCGGTCGTCGGCCGCCAGAAAACCGCCGTGGAAGCTGGCCGCCGCGGCCACCTGGTCACCGAAGGTCGCCGCGGTGCGCAGCGCGAGCCGGCCGCCCATGCAGTAGCCCGTCGTCGCCAGCGCGCCCGGCGCCACCAGCTCGTTGGCGGACAGCCACGCGAGGTAGCCGTGCGCGTCCTGCATGGCCTTGTCGGGGGTGAGTGCCGCGCGCACCGGGCCGAGGGCTGCGAAGAACTCGCCCATCGCGTTCGGCTCGGTGAAATCGGGCACGGGCCGCACCGGGGCGTGGCCGGAGCGGTAGAAGACGTTGGGCGCGAGTACGGCGAACCCATGCGCGGCAATGGTTTCCACCATCTCACGCAGCCACGGTCGCAGGCCGAGCGCGTCCTGATAGAACAGCAGCCCCGGGTGGGCGGCGCCGTCGTCGGGATGGGCGAAGTAGGCGTCGGCGGTGCCGTCGGGCAGTGGGATTTCGACCGCGTGGAACGCGACAGGTGAAGTCATCAGGTGTTTGGCGCGGGTACTCCCTCGTTCGAGGGGGAGGGGAAGCGCCATCCTCCTTTCGCTGGTTGGGTGGTGTGGTTTGTCGGTGGTGGCGGTTAGGTTGTCGGGTGTGGAGGAGGTGGTGCGGTATAGCTATCGGCTGCGTCCTGGTGTGCGGGCGGAGCGGGCGTTGGTCGCGGAGTGGGGTCGGTGCCGGTTTCAGTGGAATGAGGCTGTGTATCAGCAGAAGTCGGGTGCACGTCTGAGTTTCGGCAAGCTGGGTAAGTTGCTGACTGAGGCGCGGGGGCGGACAGGGTGGTTGCGGGAGGGGTCGCAGGTGGCCCAGCAGCAGATGCTGCGCACTTATGCGCGGGCCCTCGAGGATTCGTTCAAGGTCAAGGGGCGTGGTCGGCCAGCGTTCAAGCCACGGAAGAAGGCGCTGCCGTCGCTGGAGTACACCGTGCGCGGGTTCAGCATCGGTGACGGCAGGCTGGTCCTGGCGAAGGGGGTGAGTATCCCGGTGGTGTGGTCGCGGGAGCTGCCGTCGGACCCGACGTCGGTCCGTATCACCTGGGACAGTGTAGGGCATTGGTATGCCTCGTTCGTCGTCCACCGGGAGGTGGAAACCGTGCCGGTAGCGACCGGTGGTGTCGGTATCGACTGGGGTGTGAGCGTTACCGGCTACGGCCAGCGACACCCGGTTCGACCTGCCCTTTCTGGGGCACCGGAAGCGGTGCGCGGCGGAACTGGCGAAAGCGCAACGCCGCATGGCGCGTCGGCGCAGCGGCAAAGGGCGCCCGCAGTCTCGCGGCTATCAGCGGGCGACTCGCGAGGCTGCGAAGCTGCTCGAGAAAGCGGCCCGTCAAACCCGACATGATTCGCGGGTGTGGGCGAGACGTGTTGTCGCCGAGCATGGGTTGGTGGCGGTGGAGGATTTCCGGCCGAAGTTTCTGGCGAAGTCCACGATGGCGCGTAAAGCCGCGGATGCGGCGATCGGTGCGGCGAAGCGAGCGTTGATCGAGTGTGGTGTGCGGGCTGGCCGGAGGGTGGTGTTGGTTCAGCCCGCCTATACGTCGATGACGTGCAGTGACTGTTTTGCGAGAGCCAAGCGAATGGAACTGTGCGAGAGAACCTTCCGGTGTTGCGACTGCGGTTATACCGCTGGTCGGGATCGGAACGCTGCCAGAGTGATTCTGGTTGTGGCAGAACGCGGCCACAACAGTGTCGAGGACGTGAGACAAGCGGGTCACCTCCCTCAGGTGGGTGGTTCGGTTGCGGTCTGAGCTGTGAATCTCCTGCTTCAGGCAAGGGAAGCGTTAACAGACGAGTCTCCGTGTAATGGTGACAACGAACGAGCCAACATTACTCCGGCAAATTACTGAATAAATCGGCGATTTCGGGCGCGTGTAGTCTCCATTCGACTCCGAAGTTGTCATGCTCTGTCTGTCGGCGGCGTGCACATGATCACGACGAGCACCCCGCAGTTCGATCGCTGATCCGTACCAATCGCCGGGTAAGTGGGCGCGACGAGAGGGTTTGATCTGTGAAATTGATTTGGCTGGTGGGTCCGGCGCTGGTCGCGGTCGTCGTGTCGGGGTGTTCCGACGACAAGTCGGCGAGCAAGGAATCGTCCTCGTCGAGTAATCCGGGGACCTCCAGTTCGGAACCGAGCACGTCCGCTTCGGGCGACGACAGCGAAACCGGTGGTGGCGTGCGGATCGCGCTCGGCGAGACCAAAAAAGTCGCCGTTCCGGCCGACGCCGTGATGGATATCCGGATGCCCGCCGAGTGGGGACCGGCCGCAAATGAGCTGCGCTGCACGGTGGTCGACAGTTCCGGCCGGAACGAAGATCTCCGTTCCTCGGATGTGAAAAAGACCGAATCGGTGAATGGCAAGGACTGGATGACGGTGTGGACGTTTTCCGCCGCCCCGGTCGGCGATGTCACGGTCGGCTGCACCGACCCTGATTCGAAAATCGCCGCCGCACACCCTGACGCGTTCGTCCGGGTCGTGCCGCGCGGCGTGTTCCCCACCCCGCCACCACGCTGAGCCCGCCTGTTCGGATCCACTGAATCGTCGACCGTCGAGCATGTCGGAGGGTGGCGGTAGCGTCGAGGATGTGGACGATGCCTGGGATGGTCTGGGGTATCGGGAGCGGCCGTCCAGGTTCGGGGAGGCCGTGGTGTGGACGCGGACGGTTACTGGCGACGACGCCGGGTCGCCGGTGTTACCGGACGGATGTATTGATCTGTTGTGGGTTGGCGGGCGGCTGCTTGTCGCGGGGCCGGACACTCGGGCCTATCGGCCGGTGGTGGCGGTGGGGACGCGGTATGTGGGGCTTCGGTTTTTTCCCGGGACTGCGCCTGCGTTGCTCGGGGTGCCTGCGGATGAGTTGCGGGATCAGCGGATAGAGCTGGCCGATGTGTGGTCGTCGAGGACGGTGCGGCGGTTGAGTGAGCAGCTCGGCGAGGCCGATGATCCGGTGTCGGCATTGGAGCGGATCGCGTTGCGGCGGGTCGAGGAGGTGGCGCCGCCCGATCCGGTGTTGCGGCGCGTGGTCGCGGCGTTGGACGCGGGGTGGTCGGTGGGGGCGACCGCCGAGGCGGCCGGGCTGAATACGCGGCTGTTGCATCGGCGTTCGCTGGCGGCGTTCGGCTATGGGCCCAAGACGTTGGCGCGGGTGTTGCGGATGCAGCGCGCGCTGGCGGCGGCGCGGCGTGGGATGTCGTTCGCCGACACCGCCGCGTCGACCGGGTTCGCGGATCAGGCGCACTTGGCACGGGAGGTGCGCGATCTCACCGGAATGCCGTTGGGGCAGGTACTGACTCGGTCGACCGGGGCGGTGTCGGAAGGACCGGACCCACTGCGGATGGTGGGCTGACAAGTCGTGTCGGGTTACGGGCCGAGCACAGGAATCGGCCCGCCGCGGTGACTGATCATCCAGGCGAGCACCGCGCGGGCGGAGTCGGCTCAGTCGGTGGTCGGGAGCGCCGCGTAGAGGTCGATGCCGTTGCCGTCCGGGTCTTGGACGACGGCGTAGCGCTGGCCCCAGAAGGCGTCCCAGGGCTTCAGCTCGCCGTGGTAGCCGGCGTCGGTGAGGTCGGTGTAGACGGAGTCGACCTCGGCGGGGCCGGCGCAGCGGAAAGCGAGTCCGATGCGACCCGCGCTGGTCGGAGGTTGCCAGTCGGCGTGGAAGGACCGGATGGTGGCCTCGGTGTCGAGTGCCAGCCGGAAACCGTTGGGCAGGGCGGTCTCGGCGTGCGGCGCTGCCTCGGAGCCCGCGGGGAAGTCGAGGCCGAGGCGGCGGTAGAAGGCGACCGAGGCGGGCATATCGGTGACGACGATGCCGATGACGTCGAGTTGTGGAGTCATACCCGCACGGTAATCAGCCAGGCCCCGGCCGGTCTTGAACGAATCGGACAGTGCGCGGTTCTTCGCACGCGCGATTCGCGCTGTACAGCCCCCGCCATGCAGAGGGTGTGCGAGGAACGAAGCGGATGTGCGAAGACGCTCAGCGGGCGAGGGCGGGGACGAGTTCGGCGATCAGGTTTTCGACCAGGATTTGGATGCGGTCGCGGATGGTGCGGACCACGTCGATGGTTTGCCCGGACGGATCGGGCAGCACCCAGTCGCGATAGCTGATGCCGGGGAAGAACGGGCAGGCGTCGCCGCAGCCCATGGTCACCACCACATCGGAGATGCCCACCGCGTCCATCGTCAGCGGCTTGGGGGTCTGGCCCGAGATATCGATGCCGACCTCGGCCATCGCGGCGACCGCGACCGGGTTGAGTGCGGCGGACGGTGCGCTGCCCGCGGTTCGCACCTCGATCCGGTCGCCCGCGAACGCGGTGAGGAACCCGGCGGCCATCTGCGATCTGCCCGCGTTGTGCACGCAGATGAACAGCACGCTGGGCTTGTGCGGCATAGAAGCGCCTTTCGGTGAGCGGATCTGAAGCTTGGACTGTCTGTGCTGCCAGATAAGGGTTATCCGGCGTGTTGAGGCCGAAACGCTGTCGAAGCGTACGGGATACGTATACCAGCGCGACGAAGATCGTTACTGCGGACAGGTCCTCGTCCGCATTGACGCCCGTTGCGGTTCAGGGCATAGGGCTCGAAAATTGTTGCTGCACAGCGGTTGCGCGGACGCCCCTCGGTTGCTGCGATGCTGTGCTTGTCGGGATCGGCAGGACGTCGTTTTCGGACTGGACGGTTTTGTAAGAAGGCTGGCGCCGGATTCTGCTCGGGCAATGGGCGCGTGGCGAGAGTCGTTGGCGCACAACGGGTTGCCAGCGTGTAATCGGCCGATGTCCGAACTGGGCGGTATCACCCGCGTTCGTGTCAACTGAGAAGATGGCAACACACGCGTTGGTGATTGCCGAAAGCTACTGCCGCACAACAAAAACGGCGCCGTAGCCGGAGGTGGCCACAGCGCCGTCGCAGCTGCTCAGATCGGACGGAAGTCGATCATCTTGCGCAGTCGCGCACGATCACGCTCGAGGCGACGGGCCTCATAGGCGATCGGGAAGTACCGCACCCGTTCCGGAAGCAGCGGAACCGTGCGGGCGATCACCCAACCCAGCGCCCGCAGCCTGCGCTCATCGGATTCACTCCAGGTCAGTCCGAGCTTTTCCCGCGCGACCTCGGGTGTCGTACCCACCGTCACGAAGTACTGCATCCGCCCGACCGGGGCGACGGCCCGCCGCCAGAGTGGCGCGAAGATCCGCGGCAACTGCTTCGGCGGCGCGACCGACCGGATCACCCGCAGGTAGTCGCGCGCGGTCCCGGTGGCCTGCAACTGGTTCGCCACCATGTCGGCGAAGAACGTCTCGAACTCGGCATAGCTCGCCGAAATCTCCTTGGGCGCCACCGAGAAGTTGCGCATCAACTGCGCCATCTCCCGGTAGACCGCCTCCTTCTCCGCCGGAGAGAGCGGATTGCGGGCGAAGTACTTCGCGTTTTCGGCAAAGGCGAACGTTCCGGTGTGCAGCACCCAGGCCCACGGCCCCGAGGCCAGCGCCTTGTGCCGGACGCCGTGCGCGTCGGTGGTGTTGAGCGAGGCGTGCATGGTGCGCAGCCGATCGGCCTCGACGAGGGCCTCCTCGCCGCCGTAGATCCACATCATCACCGACGCGATGCTGCGCAGCGCGCGACCCATCGGGTCGGTGCGGAAGGTGGAATGTTCGTCGACCACCGCGGAGATGCTCGGCTCCATGGTCTGCAGCAGAAAGGCGGAACCGGCGGTCAACGAGAAGGTGATCAGCCCGGTCTCATCCCACAGGCGGGTACCCGGCTCGAACGGACGGCGCGCACGCGCGCTGGTGGTTTCGAGGGCGGCGGACGCGGTCATCGTGATCTCCTTTGATCAACACCCATAAAGCGATGAGAGGATTAGCGTAACATTCTCTCATCATCTTGAGTAGGGTTGACCGAGCGTGGATGACGCGAGGGTTCCGTGCGCCCTAGGCTTTGCTGCTATGACGAGCGAGTGGCGCAGCCGCGACGGCCGCATCGGGGTGCTCACCGGGGCGGGCATCTCCACCGACTCCGGCATCCCCGACTTTCGCGGTCCGCGCGGCGTGTGGACGAAAGATCCGATCGCCGAACTGCTTTCGACCTACGACAACTACCTGGCAGATCCGGAACTGCGCCAACGCGCGTGGCTGGCCCGGCGGGACAACCCGGCCTGGGCGGCCCGACCCAACGCCGCGCACGTCGCGCTCGCCGAGCTGGCGCAGGCGGGACGCGCGGTCACGATCATCACCCAGAACATCGACCGGCTGCACCAGCGCGCCGGTTCGCCGACCGACCGGGTGATCGAGATCCACGGCAACATGTTCGAGGTGGTCTGCGTCGAATGTGATTACCGGACAACGATGGCCGCGGTGCTGGACCGCGTCGCGGCGGGCGAGGCGGACCCGCCGTGCCCGCAGTGCGGCGGCGTGCTGAAGTCGGCGACCATCATGTTCGGCCAGCAGCTGGACCGGCGCACCATGATGAAGGCCGCGTTGTCCGCGCAGACCAGCGCCATCTTCCTGGCGATCGGCAGCTCGCTGCAGGTCGAGCCCGCAGCCTCGATGTGCGCCATCGCCGTCGAGAACGGCGCGGACCTGATCATCGTCAACAACGAAGCGACGCCGTATGACTCGATGGCCACGGAGCTCGTCCGCGAACCCATCGGCACCGCCGTGCCACGCCTGGTCGCCGAGATACTCGCCGCCCGCGCATGACCGAACGCATGTTCAGTCGACGGGGCCGAGGACCCGGCTCAGGTAGGCGTTGCTGAAGCGGCCCTTCGGATCGAACCTGCGGCGCACCTCGGCGAAGCGATCCCAGTCGGGGTAGCGCTCGCGCAACGTGTCTGCGGTTTGGAAGTGCCGCTTGCCCCAGTGCGGGCGGCCGTTGTACTTGTCGAACACCGCCTCGCAGGCGCGGAAGTACGGCTCGTACGCCATGCCTCGGTACTGATGCACCGCGATGTAGCAGGTGTCGCGCCCGGCGGCGGGGGAGAGGAACGCGTCGTCGGGGGCGACCCAGCGGACCTCGATCGGCATCGCGGTATGGAATTTGGTTGAGAGATCCTTGATTTCGCGGATCGCCGTCGCGGCGTGCTCGCGCGGAATCGCGTATTCCATCTCGGTGAAGCGCAGCAGGCGCGGGGACGCGAAGACCCGGTAGGAGCGGTCGACCTGGCGACGGTAGCTGCCCGCGTAGGCGGCGCCGCGCTGGATGTACGGCACCAGCCGCGGTTGCCGGCGGGCGAGCTTGCACAGCGCGTCGAAGGTGTAATTGGACATCAGGATGTCGGTGAGCCAGTCGACGGCCTTGCCGCGCGGCTGCTCGGGTAGGTCGACGGGATTGTTGCGCTTGGTCATCGCCAGCGGGCTGTGCCCGAACATGTAGAACTCGAAGTGCTGGTTGTCGTCGACGTAGGCGTCCAGGTCGGCGAG
This sequence comes from Nocardia sp. NPDC046473, assembly GCF_040645995.1. Lineage (NCBI taxonomy): Bacteria > Bacillati > Actinomycetota > Actinomycetes > Mycobacteriales > Nocardiaceae > Nocardia > Nocardia sp. NPDC046473. The sequence goes on along the minus strand of NZ_JBEYZJ010000003.1, from coordinate 33,421 downwards.
GATGTCGTCCACGGGGACCGGCCGCTCGATGCCCTCGAGCACGAACGACGGCACCAGCTGCAGCGTCGCGGCGGTGATCACGCCGAGCGCGCCGATGCTGACCCTGGCCGCGCGCCAGCCCTCGGGGTCGGTCTGCGCGTTCAACTCGACCCGGCTGCCGTCGGCGAGCATTAGTTCGATGGAATGCAGTGCGGCCGAGAGGTTTTGCAGGGTGGACCCGGTGCCGTGGGTACCGGTGGCGGTGGCGCCCGCCACGGTCTGTACATCGATGTCGCCCAGGTTGGGAAAGGCGAGGCCGTGCTCGTGCAGCGCGTTGCTCGCGGCGTTGAGGGTGATGCCCGCCTCGACCCGGACGCGTCCGGTGGCGGTGTCGACGTCGAGCACGCGGTTGAGGTTCGCGAGGTTCAGTAGCACGCCATCGGTCAGGACGGTGTCGGTGAACGAATGTCCCGCTCCGGCGACGCGCACGATCTGTCCGGCGTCGCTCGCTCGGCCGAGGATCTCGGCGACCTCATCGGCGGTGCGCGGGGAGGCGATGGTGGCCGGCGCGCACTGTTGATCGCCAGCCCAGTTCACCCACGAGTTGGTCATGTGACCAACTGTAGGGGATCGGCGTGTGGTATGGCCTGCTAATAACGCAGTTGTTACCTTTTGCGTCCCGCGCAGGCGCCTTTGGCCTGCTCTACCTCGCTGTCGTTGAGCGGCGGCATCAATAGCTGCTGCGGCGGCGTGCCGTCGGCTCGTACGCCGTTGAGCACGATCGCCATGTAGCGCTGCCAGACATCGGGATTGACCGGCCTGGCGAACTCGGCGATGCCGTCGACCATGTGGATCAGCGCGAAGAAGTCGGAGGGCTCGATGCCCGGGGCGAGCACGCCGGCGTCGCGGGCGCGATCGACGATGGCCGTGACGGTCGGCTTGATGCGGTCGCGGACGACGACGAACCGGTCGACGTCGTCTTCCAGCTCGAGCATCACCTCGCTGAAGCCGCGATTCTTCGCCATGTGCCTGCAGGCGTACTCGAAGAACTCGACCAGGCCGAACCAGGGATCGGCGTGCCGGTAGGCGGCGTCGGCCGCCTCGGCGAACTCGCTGATGCTCTGTTCGAAGACTTCGGTGATCAGTTCCTTCTTGTTGGCGAAGCGTCGGTAGACGGTGCCGACGCCGACGCCTGCGCGTTCGGCGACGTCGTCGAGGGTGATCTCGAGTCCGTGATCGGCAAAGAGTTCGCGCGCCGCGGCGATGATCCGCTGCTGATTTCGTGCGGCATCGGCACGCAGGCGGCGGGGCGGAGAGAGGGCCGTGGCGTGATTCACACTCACATCCTATCAAGTATCGGGATTAAGCGGAGGCGTTCTCTCCGTTATGGTGGTAGCTTCTTACGATAACCGGAGGCATCAACTCCGCATCAATACTCGAGACAAAGGGGACACATGACTACCACGTTCGACCGTGGGGCACCCGCCCCCGCTAAAACGGATCAGGGCCGTCGCGGCTCGCACGCCCTGCGTTGGTGGGTGCTCGCCGTCCTCGGCGTGGCACAGCTCATGGTCGTGCTGGACGCGACCGTCGTGAACATCGCCCTGCCGGCCGCCCAGCGCGACCTCGGCTTCAGCGATGGCGACCGGCAGTGGGTGGTCACCGGTTACGCATTGGCGTTCGGCAGCTTGCTGCTGCTCGGTGGCCGGCTCAGCGACCTCTTCGGTCGCCGCAACACCTTCATCATCGGCCTGATCGGCTTCGCCGGCGCCTCCGCGGTCGGTGGCGCGGCCACCAGCTTCGAGATGCTGGTCGCGGCGCGCGTCGGGCAGGGTGTATTCGGCGCACTGCTGGCCCCGGCCGCGTTGTCGCTGCTCACCGTTACCTTCACCGAACCGAGTGAGCGGGCCAAGGCCTTCGGCATCTTCGGTGCGGTCGCGGGTGCGGGCGGTGCGATCGGCCTGCTGCTCGGCGGCATGCTCACCGAGTGGGCGAACTGGCGCTGGGTGATGTTCGTCAACCTGGCCTTCGCGGCCGTCGCCCTGGTCGGCGCAGTGCTGCTGCTGGCCAAGCACGTGACCACGAACCGGCCCAAACTCGACATCCCCGGCACCATCGTGGTGACCGCCGCGCTGTTCGGCATCGTGTACGGCTTCTCGCACGCCGAGTCGACCAGCTGGACCAATCCGGTCACGCTGAGCTTCCTCATCGGCGGCGCGGTGCTGATCGGTGTGTTCGCCTGGCTGGAGACCAAGGTCGCGCATCCGCTGCTGCCGCTGCGCATCGTGTTGGACCGCACCCGCGGTGGCTCATTCCTGACCGTGTTCGTCATGGGCATCGGGATGTTCGCGATCTTCCTGTTCCTCACCTACTACATGCAGCTGAGCATGGGCTACTCGCCGATCAAGACCGGCCTGGCGTTCCTGCCGATGGTGGCGGCCATGGTCGTCTCGTCCACCACGGTGCCCTCGTTCGTGCTGCCGAAGCTCGGCCCGAAGGTCGTCATGTCGGGCGGCTTCCTGATCGCCGCGGGCGGTATGGCCTGGCTGACCCAGATCGGCCTGGAGACCGGATACTCCTCGCACATCCTGCCCGCACTGATCCTGCTCGGCCTCGGCCTCGGTGGTGCGATGTCGACCGCGTTCCAGGGGGCGACCTCCGGGGTGCACCACGAGGACGCCGGTGTGGCCTCGGCGATGATCAACACCAGCCAGCAGGTCGGTGGCTCGATCGGCACGGCGCTGCTCAGCACCATCGCCGCCTCGGCCGCCACCAACTACCTGTCGACCCGTGCGCCGGATCCGTTGACCGTCGCGCAGTCCGCGGTAGAGAGCTACACCACCAGCTTCTGGTGGGCCACGGCGATCTTCGTGGCAGGCGCGGTGATCACCGCGGTGCTGATGCCGAACACGGTGCCGGTGCCGTCGGAAGGTGAGCCGGTGCTCGCGCACTGACGGTGTTATTGGCCGCGTGGCCGCGGCGTGTTCGCGGCCCCGGGTGTCTCGCGTCCGAGTGGTCGAGACTCGCGCCTGCGGCGCATGCGCTTCGACCACTCGGACGCGAGACGGGCCGCGAACGCGCTCGCAGAACTCGCGCTGTGGTGGTCGCCAGAGTCCCGAGTGTTGCGTTCGCTCGAACGACACAGCGCCCGCAGTCAACGAAGACTGCGGGCGCTGTGTTGTATTGACCGACTCAGCAGTTACTGGGTGCCGGGATACCGGCGAAGCGGTCGCCGAGGTAGTTGAACGCGTTGATCGCGCCGGGCACCATCGCGGTGCCGTGGTCGGCGCCGGGGATCAGGTCGAGCTGGACGCGGACGCCCTGGCCGCAGTACCGGCCGAGGACGTCACGCACCAGCTGCGGTGACACCTGGTCGTTGGCGCCGTGCCATTCGTAGATCGGGGTGCGCGGGACGCCGGGGTAGATCTCGATGCTGTTCTCGTGCAGGATGCGGACCACCGTCGGGTCGGCGTCCATCGCGCCGTAGAAGACATCGTTGAAGCTCTTGTTCGCGCCTGCGTTGATGATGTCGTTGGTGCAGGCGTTCGCGATCTGGCTGCGCAGCGCGAAGCCGGCCGGGTTCAGGATCCGAGCCATCTCCAACTCGGCCGGGTACTCGCGCTCGAGTCCGATGGCGGCCGCGAAGCCGAGGCCGAACAGCGGGCTCCGCTGCAGCCCGACGTCCTGGGCCAGCTTGCCGATGTTCATCGGGACACCGCCCTGCGCCGCGCCGACGATCGGCAACTCCGGCGCGTATTCCGGCGCGAGCGCCGCGGCGAACCCGGTCGCCATGCCGCCACCCGAATAGCCCGCCATGCCGACCACGCTGCCGCCGAGATCGGCTGGGCCGAAACGCTTTACGGCGCGGATGCCGTCGAGGGTCAGCCTGCCGCCGAGGCGCGCGGCACCGTAGGCGCTGGTCGGTCCGAGATGATCGGGCACCGCGACCGCCCAGCCCCTGGCCAGCAGTGCGTTCAGCGCGGGCGCCTCCTGCATGGTGCCGTCGAAGATGCTGTGCGAGGGCGCGCACTGCATGCCGAGTGAGTTGACGAACGGTTGATACGACACGATCGGCCGGTTCATGCCGCCACCGGGCGGCAGCAGCAGTGTCGTCATCGCGCCGATCGGTTCGTCGGCGGAATTGGTCGACCGGTAGAGCAGCTGCCAGGCCGTCGCGCCCGGGAAACCGTTGGCGGCCACCGGCCTGCTGCGCATCACGTCGCCCGGCTGGAAGTTCGCGACATCCGGTGGCGCGCTGTAGAAGCCGTCGCCGTCGGGCACCGGATAGATCGGTGCGGCCACCGCGGGCGCCAGGTGTCCGAGCCCGGCCGAGGCCGTCGCGAGGGCCACGATCGAGAGTCGACGCAGAGTACGGCCGACGGCTAGCTGTCGTCTGCCTGAGGTTTGCTGACGCGCCGGTCGGCGAGCCTCCGCCGTCTCCGGTTGCGCATTCGGTTGTGCCCGCTGTGCCGCCATCGTTGCTCCGACCTGAGTAAGTGAGGGGTGGAGGCAACTTCGGCCAAACCTTCAGGCCATTCGTACGCGGAACTCGGCCGGATGTCAACGAACAACGCTGTTCGTAGTGTCTTTCCCGGTAGGTCCGGCTGAACGGACCGACCGGTCCAACCGATAACATTGCGCAGGTGGCATTCGGCGCGGAGGGGCAGCAGGCGGGGGGTACCGCGCTGATCGAACCGTCGGAGCCCGGGCAGATCTCGTTCGGCGCACTCGTCGGCGACAGCGGCGGCGGGTGTCCGGTCGCGGTGGCGCGAGCGGGTCCCCTGGTCGACGCTCGCGGTAAATGTCATGGGATGCTTTGCTATCGGGATTCTGATGGTTCTGAGCATCGCGAGATGGGTAGCCCAGAAACTGCTGCGTCCCTTTCCCGGTATCGGAGTGCTCGGCGGCTTCACCACCTTTTCCACCTACCGTGTCGCGGTTCGTAGACTGCTCGAATCGGGCGCCGCGGTCCAGGCGCCTGCTAGCTCGGGGGAACGGTGGTGGCGTCGCTGAGGCTGGAAACGGGAATCACTCGACAGTCAACGGCAACGGCACGACGGAAGGGGGCCAGGCAGTGGGAGACGCAGGACAGTGGCAACCCGCGGCGCGACTGACGGTGCTGCTCGACGAGGACGACAAATGGCGGCACACCCCCCTGTACGCCGAGATCATGGGACGCGCCCGCGACACCGGCCTGGCCGGGGCGAGCGTGTGGCGTGGCATCGAAGGCTACGGCGCGTCCTCGCGGATCCACACCACGCGCGTCCTGGACATGGCCGACCATCTGCCGCTGGTGCTGATGCTCGTCGACGAAGCCGACCGGTTGCGCGCGTTCGTCGAGCAGAACGCCGAGCTGTTCACCACTCTCAACGTCGCGCTCTCGCCGCTGGAACTGTGGCAGGGAGCCGCCCGATGATCCTGCCGCTCGACGCGCCCGTTCGGCGTCGCGTAGATCCTGTCGTACCAGCACGTTTCGGTGCTCTGCTGCCACTTGGCACGCAGACCGTTAACATTGTCGGTTCGGCGCTGCTCGGTGGATTGAGCGGCGCGAGTGCGGGCAATCGGCCGACAGCCGCCGCCGGTACGGGTTTTCGCGGCGCGCTGACCGGGTTCAGCACCTTCGGTCACGAGACGCTCCGGCCGGTGACGGTCGCGGCCTGCCTGATCGCGGTCTTCGTCGCCGCGTCGACGACACAGTGGTTGTGGCCATGATCCTGATGACGAGCAGGGCGCAGCCGATACGGAAGGGAGACCCGAGCATGGCCCATGATCGAGCAGGGCGACTCGCGCGTCCCACCGATCTGGAAGACATCGCACATCTGGTCACGGCGTACTACAGCCAGATTCCGGATCCGTCGGATCCGGCACAGCAGGTGGTTTTCGGCACGTCGGGACATCGCGGCTCCAGCCTGGACACCGCGTTCAACGAGGCGCACATACTCGCGATCACCCAGTCGATCGTGGAATACCGTGCGACCCGCGGGATTACCGGTCCGGTGTATCTGGCCAGGGACACCCACGCGCTGTCCGAGCCCGCCATGGTCACCGCGCTCGAGGTACTCGCCGCCAACGACGTGACCGCGATGATCGACGCCCGCGACCGATACACGCCGACGCCGGCGCTGAGTCACGCTGTGCTGCGCCACAATCGGGGCGGCACCCGCAATCAGGCCGACGGCATCGTGATCACTCCGTCGCACAATCCGCCGCGCGACGGTGGCTTCAAATACAACCCGCCGCACGGCGGTCCGGCCGACAACACGGCCACCGACGCCATCGCCGCGCGCGCCAACGAACTGTTGCGCAGCGGGCTCGCCGGGATCAAGCGAACCACCCTGCAGCACGCGCTGGAGACCAACGTCCAGCGCTACGACTACCTCGACCACTACATCGCCGACCTGCCGAACGTGTTGAACCTGGACGCGATTCGTGGCGCGGGCATCCGGCTCGGCGCCGACCCGATGGGCGGCGCGAGCGTCGACTACTGGGAAGAGATCGGGCAGCGCTACGACCTCGAGCTGGAGGTGGTCAACCCGTTCGTCGACCCCACCTGGCGGTTCATGACCCTCGACAGCGACGGCAAGATCCGGATGGATCCGTCCTCGCGCTACGCGATGGCCTCGCTGATCGCGATCAAGGACGACTACGACCTGTCCACCGGCAATGACGCCGACGCGGACCGGCACGGCATCGTCACGCCCGACGGCGGGCTGATGAACCCGAACCACTTCCTCGCGGTGGCCATCGAGTATCTCGTCGCGAACCGGATGGGGTGGGACGCGCTCACCAAGATCGGCAAGACGGTGGTCACCTCGTCGATGATCGATCGGGTGGTCAGCGTGCTCGGCCGCGACGTGCACGAGGTGCCCGTCGGCTTCAAGTTCTTCGTGCCCGGATTGTTCAGCGGCAGCCTCGCTTTCGGTGGTGAGGAGAGCGCGGGCGCGTCGTTCCTGCGGATGGACGGCACCGTGTGGACCACCGACAAGGACGGCATCCTGCTCGCGCTGCTCGCCGCCGAGATCGCCGCGGTCACCGGGCAGAGCCCGTCGGCGCGCTACGTCGAACTCGAACGCCGGTACGGCAGTCCCGCCTACGCGCGGATCGACGCGGCCGCGACGACGGAACAGAAAGCGCTGCTGGCGAAGTTGACTCCGGACATGATCACCACCAAGGAGATCGCCGGTGAGCCCATCACGTCCGTGCTCACCAGGGCGAAGGGCAACGGCGCGCCGCTCGGCGGGCTCAAGGTGACCACCGAGAACGCGTGGTTCGCCGCCCGGCCGTCCGGCACCGAGGACAAATACAAGATCTACGCGGAGTCGTTCCACGGTCCCGAGCACCTCGCGCAGGTGCAGGCGGCCGCGGAGGAAGTGGTGGGACAGGCGCTAGCCGGTGAGTAGATCGTCGGCAGTCGGCGCGGCACGGTCCAGCGACCGGGTGGAGCCACTGCCCATCGAGATCTGGGTGCTCGTCGGCGGCGCGTTCGTCATCGCGATCGGGTTCGGGCTGGTCGCCCCGGTGCTGCCGCAGTTCGCCCGCAGCTTCGGGGTCGGCGTCGCGGCGGCCTCGGCGATCGTGAGCGCGTTCGCGTTGATGCGGTTGTTGTTCGCGCCGGTGAGTGGGCGGCTGGTGCAGCGGTTGGGGGAGCGGTCGGTCTATCTCACCGGTCTGCTGATCGTCGCGCTGTCCACCGGTGCCAGTGCGCTGGCCCAAAGCTATTGGCAGCTGATGGTTTTGCGGTCGCTCGGCGGGGTCGGGTCGACCATGTTCACCGTGTCGTCGCTGGCGCTGGTGATTCGGATGTCGCCGCCTGCTGCGCGCGGTCGAGTGTCCGGGCTGTGGTCGACCGGTTTTCTGATCGGGTCGGTCAGCGGTCCGCTGGTCGGTGGGGCACTGTCCGGGTTCGGCTTGCGGATGCCGTTCGTGATCTACGCGGTCGCGTTGCTCGTGGTGACCGTCGCGGTGTATCTGGCCCTGCGGAATTCGCAGCTTGCCGCGCCGGAACCCGTTGGCGGCCTGCGGATGATGTCGTTCCGGGAAGCGTGGGTCCGGCCGGAGTATCGGGCGGTGCTGTGGTCCAACTTCGCCAACGGGGCCGCGATATTCGGTGTGCGCATGGCGTTGGTGCCGCTGCTCGTCGTGGAGGTGCTGCATCAGACGCCCGGCATGGCCGGGGTGGCGTTGACCGTGTTCGCGGCGGGCAATATCGCGGTGCTCTTCCTGGCCGGTCGATACTCCGATCGCTGGGGGCGCAAGCCTTTTCTGATCACCGGGTCGTTGATCTGTGCGCTCGGCACGGCCGGTCTCGGCATCGCCGACACGCTGCCCTGGTTGCTCGCCACCTCGTTCGTGGCCGGCCTCGGCGCCGGCATGTTCACGCCGACCCAGCAGGCCGCGGTCGCCGACATCATCGGCCCGAACGCCCGCGGCGGACCGGTGCTCGCGGGCTTCCAGATGGCGGCCGATCTCGGCACGGTGCTCGGCCCGGTCGCGGTGGGCGCGCTGGCGCAGCAGGCGTCGTATGGCCTCGCGCTTGCCGTCACCGGCGCGCTGCTCGCCGTCGCGGCGGTGGCGTGGGCGGTGGTGCCGGAGCCGTTGCGTAAGCGGGAAGATCCGGTGCGGGAGTCGGAATGCGACCACGGCTGTGGTGCGAACGGGGCCGATCATCACCTGGCGGGGCATGATCCCGACATCGACCACGCGGTGAACGATGCGGCGGGCGCACCGATCGCCGACAGTCCGGTGCCACCGATTGCCGAGCCTGTTACCGCCGAGCGGGTGATGCCCGATATCGGCAGTGCGGCGCGGCCCATAGCTGAGGTGCCAGGTATCGGCGGCCCGATGCGGGGCGAGGTGACCGACGTGGACACCGAACCGAATGCCCGCAATTCGGTCGCGCGCTAGCCGCCGCGCATTCCCCTTCTGCCCCGCCGAGGTCGTTGCGTCACAGCCGGGTAGCGACAGGGATCCTGCGCACGGATTCGCCTCCCTCTCACGAACTCGCCGAACAAGTTGTGCGCGTAGTGCGAATGCATACGCAGCAGGTGCGCGGTGTCGAGCGTGGCTGTGTTGTCAGCTCAGCCACGGAAAGTGGCAGAGGCACGGCCGCGCGCAGATTTGCCTGCCGCGCGCGAAATTGTTGGATGAGTTGTGCGCTTGCCGAGAATTCGTGCGCGGCAGTCGCGCCAGGCTCCCGTTGTGGGCTCGCTGCGGCGGTGTCCTCAGTCAGGCGCGTGCGCGGCGGTGAGGCCGCGCACGGATTTGTCTGCTGCGTCCGTTATTACTGGATGGGTTGTGCGCGTGGCGCGAATTTGTGCGCGGCGGGACCTGTACATGGCGGTCGGACGGTTGACGGGTGGACCAGGTGTGCGGAGTCTCGCAGCGGGTGGGGGTTGGCGGCGGGGGTGTTGGTCGGTTGCGGCAGAGTGTTGGGGTGAGCGAAGCGCGTTCGAACTACACCCCGCGGCCCATGTCCAGCAAGACCACCTATGCGTTGGGCGCCGTTGCCCTCGCGTTGATCGCGGTGATCGTTATCGTGGCGATCCGCAGCGGGCATGACGAGGCGAGTGTGCGCAACGACGGGTACGGGGCCGCGCACGATCCCGGTGTGCACGTGATGCTGGAGCCGGACGGTTCGATTCTGCTCGGCAGGCCCGGTGCGCCGAAGACGGTCGATATCTTCGAGGATCCGATCTGCCCCGGCTGCGGCAACATGGAACGCATCTACGGTCAGGAGATCGCGCAGCAGATCGATGAGGGCAAGCTGGCGGTGCGCTACCGGCTGGTGAACTTCCTCGATCCCCGCTCACGGAGCAAGGACTATTCGTCGCGCGCGGTGGCCGCCAATCAGTGTGTCGCAGAGGGTGGTTCGGGTCCGGTGTACTCGAAGTTCCACACCGAACTGTTCACCACCAAACGCCCGAGCGAGGGCGGCGCCGACCTCAGCAACGACGAACTCGCCGCGCAGGCCAGGGTCGCGGGCGCGCCGGAGTCGGTGCTGCAGTGCATCTCCACCGGCGCCAAGGTCGACGCGGCCCGCACCAGCGCGACCGCGACGACCGATGCCCTCGGCGCGGCCCTCGGCGGCTCCGCGGCAACGCCCGCCGTGTTCGACGGAAAGACGAAGATCGAGGTGAACAACGAGGACTGGGTAGTCGCCCTGACCCGCTGATGACGACTTGACATGGATCGAGCAAATGCGCCGCGCGACATCGACTTGCGTGGCTAGGCTTTTTTGAAAGCGGTCATGTGCCCGAGTATCGCGCGTAAAGGGATGAACGATGACGAATTCCGAGTCGGCCCCAGTCGAGTTCGATGTGTCGAAGCCGAGTATCTCGAGAGTCTACGACGCGCTACTCGGTGGTAAGGATTATTACCCGTCCGACGAAGTCGTGCTCGACCACCTGCGGGAAACCATGCCCGAGGTCGATGAGCTGGCCAAACTGAATCGGGCGGTGCTCGGCCGCGGGGTCAAATATCTCGCAGGCGAAGCGAGACTGAAGCAGTACCTCGACCTTGGTGCAGGCCTGCCCACCATGGAGAACACCCACCAGGTCGCGCAAGCGCTGCAGCCGGAGTCCAAGGTCGTCTACGTCGACAAGGATCCGATCGTGTTGGCGCACGGGCGCGCACTACTGGGCGAGAACGGTCAGACGCGCGTCATCACCGCCGATCTGCGCGACCCCGCCGCGGTGCTGGCCCATCCGGAGGTGCAGAAGATGATCGACTTCTCCGAACCGGTGGCCATCATGCTCGTCGGCATGTTGCATCACCTGCACGACGACGAGGATCCCGAGGGCGTGGTCGACGGGTACCTGGATGCCGTGCCGGTGGGCAGCCACCTGTTCATCACCCACTTCCTCGACACCGGTGACGAATCGCGCGCGTTGGAGAAGTCGTTCCTCGACTTCCTCGGTACCGGGCGGTTCCGCACCCGCGAGGAGATCATGCGTTTGTTCCGCGGCTGCGACCTGGTCGAGCCCGGCTTGGTGCCGCTGTCGTATTGGCGACCAGACAAGATCGTGCGCGACAAGCTGACTCTCGTCGAGGAGATCATCGTCGGCGGGATTGCCGTCAAGTCCTGAGCGTGGGTGGGGCCGGGCCGGACACACCACCCTGTCGCGGCCCGGCCCCGCTCGACGTGGGCGATCCGACTCCAGGAGTTCCCCGGGACCGCGGGCGCCGAGCATTCGGTTGGTTCGGGGGCCGAGCCAACGAACTCGTCGCGGACTCGGCCCGCTCGGTGGGGTACCCGGCTTCCCCAGTCAGCCGGACCGCCGAGCATTCGGTTGGTCGCAGGACGGTCGCGTTCGATGGCCCGGACATTCTCTCGGCGTCGAGTCGGTTGGTTCATGGGCCGAGCCGCCGGCTCCACCAGTCGGCGGCTCGGCCCGTTCGACGGCGCGGTCCTGCTTCCCCAGTCGGCCGGGACCGCCGCGCGTCGAGTTTTCAGTTGGTCAGTGGGTTCGCGCATCGGTTCGGCGGTTCACTGCGCCGTGCTGATCGCGGGAGTTGTTGTGTCATCGGGGATTTCGTCCTCCGGAGTGACTTGGCACAGTTGGCGGTGGACCAGGACGTGGCCGCGGAAGGGGTAGGCGAGGTCGTCGGGGAGGTTGATCGCGAGTGCCTGGGGTGGGGCGTCGGTCGGGCCGGTCGGTACGTCGATGTCCCTGTGCGGGAACAGGTATCGGGCGCCTTCGCGGGCGGTGGTGTGCACCTCGCCGGTCGGCGCGGTCCACTGCAATCGATCCGGGTCGGCCAACCAAGTTTCCCATGGCGCTTTCTTGTTGTCTGCCAACGTTTTCAGGCGATGGTGACGCGCGCACAGCACCGTTGCTTCGGCGAGTGACCGATCGAGTTCCGATTCGGCCGCGGGAATCGTGCATCCCGGGAACCGGCACATCCCGTCCCGCGCACGCACTTCCCGATCCAGGCGTGGTGCCCGCGTGCCCGGGTCATCGTCCGACTGTTCCGGAATCACTTGGAACCGGGCATGTTCGGCGAGGATCCGGGCCAGTGCGGCATCGATCGGTCCGTACCCGGCCAGAAACGCGGGCGCGTCCCGCATTCCGAGCAAGGTGTCGGCCGGAATCCCGATCTGGATCAACGGCCGGCGCGGCGGGTCGCCCACCATATCCTCCTTCGGACATCGCACACCGCGCCCACATGTGCACCGCAACTGCCCCGACCCGTCGGCCAGCGCCACCAGCGCGTCGGCGCGCCGCTGCGGCATCGTCCGCGGATCCCATGCACACACCTGCAAACTCATCTCCCGCAGCCGCATGGCCACCGTCTGCGCGCCGGGCGCGGGCAGCAGCCCGTCGAACACCGCCATGCTGTCCTGCACCGCCCGAATCCGGACGTCCCGATCATCCTGGCGCCGCTCCCGCCGCCGTTGCGCCCCACCGGGATCCAGCCGCGCCGCCCACCGCCGCGCCGCCTGTCGCAGCCGCACCGGCGTAGTCCGCTCCGCCGTCTCCAGCAACCTCGGCTCCAACTCGCCGAGCACATCCCTGGCCACCGCACGCGTGTTGTCGATGATCACCCGCACCTTCGCCAGGTCGATCCGCCCCGCCGCGAACTCCGCCCGCGTGCGCGGCAACCAATCCTCCAGCGCCAACCCGACATCGATCATCGCCGCTGCAGACCCCTCATCGACCTGCAACGCCACCGCCGCCTCCGTAGCCGCGAACTCACCTGCCCGCACGCCACCCGGCCCCGGCTCCGCATTCGCCGCCCGATGCCGCCGATACAACTCCCGTACCGCGAACACCTCCGCCGCTTGCGCCGCCGCCGAAGCCCCATGCGCAGTCCGAAGGGCGTCGATCAGCCCCTCATCGCTCATGGCCTGAAAGTCCAGCGCTGAGAGATCGTTTCCTTCGAACATGCGTTCGAGTCTACGACCGCCGGTCCCACTCCGCCACCCCCGATTCAACGCGATTTGGCCGCCGCCGTACCCGTGGTGTAACTTCGTTCAGGCAGTCAGGGAAACCTGAAAGCAACCCACTCGGGGCTATGGCGCAGCTGGTAGCGCACCACACTGGCAGTGTGGGGGTCAGGGGTTCGAGTCCCCTTAGCTCCACTTCATTAAGAATCCGCAGGTCGCCAGGGCCTGCGGATTTCTGTTTCTGGACAGCATAAGAACCGCGCGTTTGAGGGCGTCGTGGTCGGCGGCACGCAACTCGGTCGTTGCTAGTACGCTGCGCGGCGTAGTACTTGGCCATGGTAATCGCTCCATAGCGGCATAGAGGATGTCTTAAGCCGCAGCCGGACTCGATCGCCAGCCAGCGATTTTAGTCGATCCGAGCCGCCCGCGCAGCGGCATAGAAAGACGTTTAGTGCGTCGATTCCGTGGACGTGGGGAACGTCCTCCTGATGCGCTTGTCGGGCTTGGTGTCCCATCGCCGTGAGGAGGACGTTCCATGGGTAACGGTAGCGGTGTGTCCCGGGGTGATCGCAACCGCAACGCGCGTTTGGCGCGTTTGCGGGCCTTGGTGCCGATCGAGAACGCGATCGTGGGGATTGATCTGGCCGATCGTAAACAGATGGTCGTCGTGTGTGACCATGATTCGAAAGTCCTGGCCCGCAGAACGTTCCGGTGCCGAGCCTGGGATATGGGTGCCGCGTTGGACTGGGCCGGGCAACGCGCCGCTGCGGCCGGGTTCGCTGGGGTGACGGTGGCGTGTGAACCGACCGGGCATCGGTGGCGAGTGCTGGGGCAGCTGGCCGCTGATCGGAGCATGTTATTCGTGTGTGTGCAGCCCGCGATGACCGCGTGGTCACGCCGTGCCGAGGATTTGACCACGGACAAGACCGACGACAAAGACGCGGTGCTGATCGCGCGGTTGACCGCGCAGTTGCGCTGCTATGCCCCCGAGCCGGTCGATGAAACCTGGGGCCGGTTGCGGCATCTGGGTGCGCGCCGCGAGCAACTGCTGGTCGAGATGGTCTCCCAGATCCAGCAGATCCGGGCTTTGCTCGAGTGCGTGTGGCCGGCCGCGCTCGAGGCTGCCCAGCAACCGTTCAAATCCCGGACCTGGATGGCGGCGTTAGGGGTGATCTGCGGTCGCGATGGCGGCGATTTCGCGCGCAGCCGCCGGTTGGGCCGAGACCGGCTCGAGCGCCTGGTCCGTGGCGAGGTCACCCGCGGTGGTGCGAAGCGGGCGTGTTTTCGGATCACCGGGAAACTCTTTGCCGCACTCGATGATCGGGCTGGGGTGCTCGCGCATCGGCGCGGTGCGCTGGAACGGGTGCACTTGCTGGTCGAGGACTGGGCCGAGGGCAAGCGGCGCCTGGCTGAGACCGAGGCCCGCATGACCAGCATCCTCGATGAACTGAAGCTCACCGAGCTGGTCACCTCGATCGTCGGGTTGTCCGCGGTCGGAGCCGCGGCGATCCTGGCCGAAACCGGCGACCCCGCACGGTTTCCCACCGCTCGGGCGGTGGTCAAACACGCTGGTCTCGCACCGAGGGAGAAGAAGTCCGGTGCCTTCACCGGCCGCGCCCGACTCACCGGGGCGGGCCGTCCCGGGCTGCGGGTGGCTGCCTGGAGAGGCGTGTGGGGCACCCAACGCGCCAACCCGGTTTATGCCGCCCGCTATCGGCATCTGACCACCCGAGAGGCCAACCCGCTCACCCCCACCCAAGCTCAGGCCGTGATCGCCGCGGCGATCCTGCGCCAGCTCCACGCGGTCGTTACGACCCGACAACCCTGGAACCCGCACATCGCCACCCACGGCACGACCACCTCGGCAACCACCATGATCTCGACCGCCGCCTAACGGCGGCCCGGTCGAGCGGAAGGTCGGGGCGAGCCCCACGCGGCATCGAGACACAACCCTGGTGATCTCGTCGCTCATCATGGGCAGCTCCGACCTGTCGTCACACAAACCCGATTACACGCTGCCGGGCACCAACCCCATTAACGCTATGCCGGGACGACGACAGACCACGGAGCACCGACCGAACCGCTTGACTTATAACGTCTTACGCTGATGAGCGGATGTCCGCCCGCAGCATGGTCGGCAAAGTGCTGTGATCGCCGAGATGATCTCCGCGCCTGGGTCATTGGTAGCCCGCCGGCCGGGCAGTCCGCTAACTTACATCGCAGCAACCTTGAACGATCAACATCGCCCTAGGGCCATCTCGTATGTGGCGAGGCGTCATTCGCTCCGCCACGAAGCCGAGTGGTGCGGGTCGAGTGTTCTGCACAAGGTTGCTGGTAGGGCCTCTGCGAGAGCAGAGGATGGTTGCGGTTCGGCGGATGGGAAGGGTGTTGGATGAGTAGTAGCGAGAGGTATCTGGACTGGGTGGGGACTACCACTCCTCGCTCGGCGGACAAGTCGGATTACGACAAGGACCCGTTGGAGATATTCCATCAGGTTCAGGTCGATGTGGATACCGAGGCCAGCATCAAGGTCGTCGACGACCCGCAGGAGACGCGCGGTCGGGTGTGGTTGTTCGACAAGCCATCCCACGACACAAGCGTTCGCTGTCAGTCCAGTGGGATCGTGCCGCTCTACGAACCAGGTGCTCGTTACGAGGCATGGGACGAGGGAGAGATCTACGACATCAGCTGGAGCAGTCTGCTGATGCCCATGACCGACGAAGAGAGCCAGAAGTTCGGCAGCTACATTGTTTTCGACTGGAGGTCCTACCAAGGCGGCGTGCAGGACTCTCCGTTTCACTTGAAAGTGAGCAAGAAGGCTGGGAGTGGCCTCGGATTGGATCTCGTTCACTCGAACGAATCCAGGCAATCAGTGACCATCTGGGAGGGAGCGATCGAATCCGGTCAGTGGCAAGACATTCGCCTCCGTGTCCGCTTCTCGGGAAATCGTACACAGGGATGGATTCGCCTGTACCTCAACGGGGAAGCCCAGGACTTCAGCCGGGACGACAACAACGGCCCGACCCAGGCGCAGGAGTTCCGAGGGCGCACCTGGGACTATTCAGGGTCTCCGAAGTGGGGCGTCTACAACCGGAACAACCCCGGCCAGAATCTGAAGCATTACCTCGACAGCCCCCGGATTCGCCGCATCAAATGACCTGCTCCGAGCGGGTGGCGAACGGACTCACCAGAACACAATGAGCTTGGTCGGTCTGTTCCAGTGCCGGTGCATGGCACAGGGACTGGAACAGGTCGGCCAGCATTGCAGTAGTGCGCGCTTCTCGGCATTACCGTGTGTTGCTGGACGGGCATGGTTGAGGTGAAATACGCCCTGCTGCTTGATGTTTGATCATGGTTCCGGTGTGCTGATCTTGGTTTGGTGGCTGTTGTCTTCCCGCACCTGGCCGCTCTGAGACTCGAGCGCGTCTACCAGGCCGGTGCGGGAGTGCGGATCCAGGCGAGCCCACAGACTGTGGCGTCGGCGTGTCCAGCCTGTTAGACAGCCGATCTGATCGACTGACCAACGCGCGCCGTACGGCACGTGCGGCCGCTGCGGCATCACATCGTTGGATTCCAGCGGGCTTATTCTTTGATCAGTGGAATCTTCGGGCCGTCCATCTTGTAGACGACGATCGCGGCGTTCTCGGCCTCGGTGGCCGCGTTTGCCAAGGCGACGTCGGTACGGGCGCCGGCAGCGGCACGGGCGGCTTTTGCGGCCTTCTTCGCTGCTGCTACCTCGTTCGCCGTATCCTTTCTGGTGGCATCGGTCGCGCTTGCAGGGAGGTGATCATTTATGTCCTCCGCGCTTTCCTGGCCTTTGTCGGCGGACGTTCCAGAGATGCTGGTAGCCAGCCAATCAGACGCCGGCCACCGTCCGCTCGAAACGCCCGCCCCGTGGCCAGGCCACGAATCAACTGATTCGGGTGATCCGCAGCACCGGGATCAGTCGCCGTGTCTTGGCCTCGAACTCGGCGAAACCCGGTTGGACGGTTATGGCCTTCGCGAGCAGCCGGGTCCGCTCTTCACCCTCGGTGGGCGTCGCTTCGGCCCGGTAGCTGTCGGCACCGACCTCGACGGTGAGTTCCGGGTTGGCGACGAGGTTGTGATACCAGACCGGATTCCGGTCGGAACCGGCGGCGGAGGCGATGACGAAAATGTCGCCACCGTCGGTGAAGTACACGACAGGGCTGATGCGCGTCAGGCCGGTCCGGGCGCCGACGGTGGTCAGCAATGCCAGCTCGAACGTGGCGAATCGGCCGCCGACCCGGCCGCGGTTGGCACGGAACTCGGCGATGACTTCAGGGTTGTACTCGAACATTCCGTTCCGATCGTCGATTCGGATGTTGTTGCGGACAACGAGGATCACATAATCGGCAGAAGTGCGCGTCCCCATGGATGCGCGCTTCTCGCCAGATGCGGACGTTCGCTAACGCGCGGGTCGCGGCTAGTGCGTTCTGGTTTCGGCAAGCCGGTGCCTGCTGCGGAACGTGCGCTTTCTCGGCGGTAGTCAGTTCGCTCACCGCTGGGTCCACGGATGGACCAGCCCGCGGAAACTCTCTCGGCGAGAACATATCCCCGGCTCAGGGCGCGGTGTGGTCCACCGATGTCACCCGATACCGGGTCACTGCTCGGGGTGCGGGTGGCTGAAAACCGGTTCGAACCGTTCTGACCTTGTGCGGACGCGTATCGCCTTATCGCTGGTCCGCGGCAGTGCCTCGAAATCCGCGGAGACGACGAGCGGTGCGCTCAGGTGTAGGGGTCGGTGATCTCGCGCAGATGGGTCATGATCGTGCGCAGCTGGGCCATCTGCCGCGCGCCGAGGTGTTCCTCCCATTCGGCTTCGACCCTTGCAGCTTCGGCGTTGGCGGTCTGGGCGCCGCGGATGCCGCGGTCGGCGAGTCGGATGAGGCGGGCGCGGCCGTCGGTCGGGTCGGGTATCCGCTCCACGTATCCGGCGTGCTCGAGCTGGTCGACGAGGAATCCTGCAGTCTGCTTGGTGATCTGAGACTGTTCGGCGAGGTCGGTGAGCCGATTGCCCTGAGGGTTGATTCGGGCCAGTAGTCGTCCCTGGGCGTGGGTGACCTCGCCGAAGCCCGCATCGGCCAGCGCGGCGAAGACCCGATTCTCTACCGACCGGTAAGCGATGAACATCAACGTTGCGACGTTCGGGACGGCCTCGGACACGATTTACTCCCTTGTAGATAGTCAGATAAGCTGATTAAATTAGTCAGAGAAGCTGACTTAATGCTAGCGGAGGTGGAACCCGTGGCGTTCGACGAGGACCGCGCATGGCAGGTGATCGAGCAACAGCGTCTCGCGATCGCGGACGTGCTCGGCGGGCTGAGTGCCGAGGAATGGGAGATGCCCTCACTGTGCGCGGGCTGGCGCATTCGAGACGTGGCCGCCCATCTGTGCCTCACCCCGCTTTCCCCGCCGATGAGCGAAATCGCTCGCACACTGGTGCGGGCGCGTGGCGATTACAACCGTGCGATCGATCGCCTCACCCGCGCCGCTGCCGAACGACCCACCGCGCAGTTGGTCAGCGACATCCATGACAACGCAAGCTCTCGAAAGCTGCCTGCACTCACCAACTTCGGCAACACACTGTTCGACGTCATCGTCCATGGCCAGGACATCGCCATCCCCTTGGGGCGTCATATCGGCGTTCCCGCAACGGCCGCCGCGGCGGCGGCCTCGCGTGCCTGGCAGGTCGGCTGGCCCGTCTGGAACGAGCACCGACTCGACGGCTTCCGCCTCACTGCTACCGACCTGGACTGGACGATCGGCAGTGGCGCGCAGGTCCGCGGACCGATAGTCGCGCTACTGCTTGTCATCACCGGTCGCCCGGCCGGTCTGGACCACCTTGCGGGAGAGGGCGTTAGGGCCCTCGCGGCTCGCCTTCGTGTCGAGCGCCACCCCCATTGAAAGAAGAAAACCATGTCACTGTTCCGATCCGCAAAAGTTGTCTTCGCAGCCGTGATCGCCGCCAACGTAGTAGCCGCTGCGGCGAGCACCTCGGCGCACCCGATCGCCCAGCAGGACACCGGATGCCGAGTCCCGGTTTATGGCGCCATCGGGTCCAAATGGCAGGCTCTGCGCGCCCAATACGGTCCGCTCGGCTGCCCCACGTCACCGGAAGGAGGGCGGGACAACGGCCGCGCACAGTCGTTCGACCACGGTGAAATCGTCTGGTCCGCGGACCAGGGACCAGTTGCCAACTGGGCAGTCGATCACACCATCTACTCGGACTGGGGTCCAACCCATCCGTACCGCTTTTTCATCGTCCACTGGGACGACCTGCGCGGCCACGTCGATCAGCGCGACATCACACCGGACCCCGGCGGCACGACGGGCCGCGCTCAAACCCCACATCCGTTCGGGGACGGAAAGTACGAGGTGCGTGTCGAGGGCTGCGATAAAGACCTCGGCGGTGCGGCCTGTCACGGCTGGTCCGTGCGGTCCTGGGTACGGATCCCGCAGGCAGGCACCACTCCGCCGCCCGCACCACCACCACACATCGCGGTGCAACCCGATGGCGGCGGGGCCTTCACCGTCAGCGGCGGCGAATTCCTGCCATCGGCTGCCGTGCACGCTCGTGCCGTATACGACAACGGTCTCGACCCGAACCTGCCCGAGAGACGGTTCGAGATCAGCGCGGACCGAGACGGAAACTTCCGATTCCCCACCGGCCCAATCTGTCACGGGGCGCGCACGGTCCACTTCTCCGCCAGCGATGGCCGCAGCAATCCCAACGACCTTACGGGCTGGTTGTGGAGCAACACCGTTCACGAGCCCTGCTGACAAATGCCGCCAGCCGCTAGGTTGGCATGCAGTTTGTTCAAGGCGTCGCCAACCCGCTGTGTGGATTCGGGTGTGTCGGTGTCATGGCCGTGTCGGCATGGGCTCGGATCGAGCCCATGCTCCCGGTCTCGTGGAACTCCACCTCGCCGTCGAGTTGTCGATCTGACGGCGAAGTCGCAGACCGCTCAGGCGGATTCATCAACGGATCCGGGAGACGGGCCCGAATCGCTCGACATTCGGCCGAGGCAAACGTTCCAGATGCGTTGGTAGCCGACTAGTTTGAGGTTGGCTGCCTTCCGCTCGAAACGCGCGCACCGCCGGCCTTACCACTCACTCGTGTCGACTGAAGTCAGCACGGATAAGTGCGGTGCAGAACGTCTTATCCTGATGAGCGGATGCCGGACAGCACCAAAATCCGGTTGGGGTGTTGCCACTGACCCGTGACAACACCGCTCGGGCACCCGGAGTTAGGTCGTCGACCGGCTGGGATTGACCGACAACACGCAAGCACGCATCACCACCGAAACCAGCACCGCCATCGTCACCATCGAAATCACCGACACCATGCGGCCCGGGCATGTGGCCCTCCCCAACGGCATGGGCCTCGATTACCCCGACGCCAACGGAAACTCGGTCACAACCGGCGTCTCCCCGAACGAGCTGACCAGCGCCCGACACCAAGACCCCATCATCGGAACACCGTGGTACAAACACGTTCCCGCGCGAGTCGAGGCGATAAAAGACGACCAGACCGGCTGATCTTCCACCACGGCCTTACCTCCGTGGAAACCGTTGGGTTACCGGCCTGGAAGGGATCCGGCGTCCCACGGGGATGCCGAGCGCATCGCGAACCCGCTGTCATGCATGGCCGACGTTCTGGCGCGCGACGTCCGTGCCGCAGACGGGAACACCAGAGTGTCGATGCCGGCTTCCGCGCCGTCAGCTGCTTGCGGCGATGTTTCAACATCTCGACCGCGAACTAGGACTTCGCACCAGGGGGTTTACGATCGACGGAACGAAACGCGACCTGGCTGTCGTGACGTGTATATGAGCTTCACCGATTTAGTTGCGACGGATTCGACCATGCTCGATGAACGTAGGTTGCCCAACACACGTCTCGCTGCGATGCTGGGCGCCGGCGATGAGCGGGCAGCGTCTGATCAGTACCCGTGTCTACAGAGAATCAGCGTAGGCATGCATACCTTCGACCCCTCGATTGGAGCTGCGCCGCCTCCCGAGTACGTGACTGTTCCCATGCCCGCCGACCCACGCAACAACCCGAGGCTGGCTCTCGCGGTCGAGGGTTGGAACGGTTGTTGGGAGTTTCGGCAGCTGGGCTGGGCTACCGCATGTACAGGGCATGGGATCCCCTCGAGGCTGGAGAAGGCGCTGGGCAGCAACAATGCAAATGCTCTGTTGGTCCTGCGCACGCGGTCGCGCTACCCCGAGTACCTGGCACTCTTCCATCTGCTTTCCCGGTCAACCGTAGAGCGGTACGGTCTTCCGTTGCTATCTCGCGGGCACTGGCCATATCGAATGGATTGGTTCCCTGGAGAGCCTCAGCTTCCCCTGGACTTCGAGAATCGTCTCTCGCGGGCATGGGCATCGACCGTATGGCGTCACCTTGTTCCTGGGTCACCGATAAGCGGGTTCACGGCCTCGGACCCAATTCGATTGCTTGCACATAACCTCGACTTTTGGATCCCCCCGGTAGGAGCGACAATCCAACAGACGCTGCGCGAGAAGCTCCCAGTTGATACCGCGGTCATGGATATGTGGAGGGGAGAGCGGGAGGCGGCAGACATGGTCCGCCGAACCGTTGATCAGGCCGACAAGAATGAACAGCTGAGAGGGATTCTAGATGCTGTCCGTTCCAACCGTGCCGAAGACGATTTCTCTGATCGATGGACGTACGCCCGGGAGGATTTCGAGCGAAAACTGTATCGAAAACGATCCCAAATCAAGGTCCGCTTTGTCGAACTGACCGACATCATCCCTGTCCAGGGGCCGGAGACGGAGATAGTGGACCGCATGGTGTATGGAGACTTCCTGGCACTGCTCAATGAGAAAGACAGGGAAGTGGTAGTTCTGGTCTACAGTGGGATCACCAACCTGACTGAGATCGCCGAGATCATGGGATATCGCAACCACAGCGCGGTCTCGAAACGGTTGAACCGGATCCGTGTACAGGCCTCCCGGTTCTTCGATGCGTGACCGCATTACTCGGCCGAAATATGGAAATTGTGCGAGATGCCCGAGCGGAGAACGAAACGGAATGTCAGCGATCGTAACTCCGGCTCCAGGCGATCCGCCAGGTTGTAATCAGCCGACACCGCCTTGTCCCACAGGGCGCGATATCGAACACAATGGCCTGGTGCTGGTGGCCGTCCTTGCCTCGGTGGTTGCCCTGGTGGTTTTCGGAGCAGCGTCTGCTGCGGTTATTGCGGCGGCAGGCGGGTTTGTCGTTGCGATCATGCGGATTTGGCTACAGCGCGAGTAGTCACCTGGGAGGCTCCTGCCGGCCGACGGCGGTCGTTGCCGGGCCAGTGCTCTCGCCCATGAGCATCCTGACCGTGAGTGAATACTTCCCGGGTAGCGCGTTCAGTGCAGCTTGCGCGAGCCTCACGCCCTCGGCGCGGTCACGGTCGCGTACCAGCATCAGCCCCTTGGTGCATGTCGAGGCGGGTACGGAACGTGACAGCGGCTCAGGTAGATCTGCGCGCACTGCCTCCCGTGCCGCGACTGTGACTCGTTCGTCGCCGCGAGCGGTCGTCCTCGCTCCGTTCGTCGCACCCATCTCTTTCAGCGTGTTCATTGCCTACGACAAGGTGGTGAGCCCGGACCAGCTGTCCGACCGCGATCGGCATCAATGGGAAGGTGTGATTCGGCCGTGAATGACGCTCGGGCCGTTGGCGTTTCGGCATATAGTCGGGGCCGGTTCAAGAACCCGGCTAATGTAACGTGTTGATGGGCAACAGGCCTCAGTGGTCCAGCCCGGTCGACACGTATTCGAACCGGAGTCCTTGCGTGGACGATCGGGGAAGTCTGAGACCGAGGCAGGTTTGTCGACAGATGTGCGGAGATCGTTGCTCGACCGCTGATCCGGGAGTTGGCTGTGACTGATCTAGTCGTAAGGACCGCTTCGCGTAGACAGGACATCCAGCGTCGTGCCGCCGACGGCGTGGACCGGTTGTTCGGCGACATCGCCGACGAGCATCAGGGAAGGAGCGGGATCGCTGATGTCTGAGATGTCGTCCGATCACTCGAAGTCTCTGGCCTCGAACCTGCCGATAGAAAGGCCGCATGCGGTGGATCTCCGTGACGTCCCGTGCGCGCCTGGACGTTTGCCGGTTCTCGGGCACGGGTGGAAATTGTGGCGTGATCCCGTCCAGTTCATGGTGGATCTGGTCGGCGTCGGGAAAATAGTGCGTGTCGATATCGGAAGTCGCGTTGTCTACGTCATTACCGATTTTGAATTACTGCACAGGGTGTTGGTAGAGAACTCCGATGCCTACGAGCGAGGGCTCCTCTTCGAACGCATCCGTCTCATATTCGAGGAATCGCTGATTGTCGCGGATGGTTTGCAGCACAGGGCTCTTCGTCGTCTGCTGCAACCAGCGTTCCATCGGACAGAGTTGGAGAGCTACGCGCAGACCGTAAAGCGTAACGCGGACGAGTTGGCGAGTTCGTGGCGGCCAGGCCAGATTATCGAGGTCCGTTCCGAGCTGCTGGGGTTAGTGATCGCCGACCTACTCGGGTCCATGTTCTCGCACGAACCCGATGCCGAGGAGCTGCAACTCATCTCGGGTCTGATCGAGAGCATAGGCGCAGGCGCCATAGTGGGCAGTGTGCTGCCGAAGCGGTTGGCGAGCCTGCCATTGCCGGTGAACCGCAAATTCCTGTCGGCTGGAACGCAACTGCGGGACTATTGTCAGCAGCTGCTCGTCGCGCGCCGGGTCAGCGGTGAGCGCCGGAACGACCTGATCGACATCTTGCTGAATTCGTTCGGTGACGAACACCGTAGTGACAAGTTCCTGGCAGAGCAGGCCGTGACCATTCTCTTCGGCGGGATCGACGCCTCGACCGCCATGTTGACCTGGGCACTGTACGAGTTGTCACAGCGTCCGGAGGTGGCGTCGAAACTGCAGCAAGAGATCTCCGCAGCAGGAGATTTCAGCCCCCGAAGCCTGGACCAACTCGACTATTTGAACCGGTTCCTGAACGAGGTCACGCGGTTCCATTCGCCGCTACTGCAGACCAGACGTACCGTCGCGACGGTCGAACTCGACGGTTTCACCTTTCCCGCGGGGACCGATATCGGCTACAGCCTGGCCGCTATTCACCGCAACCCGCGTATCTTCGCCGATCCGAACACTTTCGACCCCGATCGGTGGCCGGCCACGAGCTCCGGTTCGAAATGCAGGAGCTTCGTTCCATTCAGCATGGGCAACCAGATGTGTATCGGTAGCAACTATGCCTGGATGTCAATGCAAACGACACTGCACAGTCTGCTGTCGAAGTGGGAATTCCAGCCGGTGCCCACCAAGAAGCTCCCGCGTGCCATGGGTCCGATCCCGGCGATGGGCAGGCTTCCGCTCGAGGTTCGTCCAGTCTCTGGGCATCAGTCGACGCCGTAATCACCGGGCTGGTGGGGTTGTGCCTGATTTGGCGAGCGCCATTCTGCGGTTCCCGGACAACCGGCGAATGAGGCTGGGGAGGACGGCTGCGGTGATGAAGAGGGTGGCGGCGACCAGAAGGAAGTAGAGCAGAGATCCGTTGCGGCCGAAGCGGGGGAGGAAGGCGACTTGCTGGCCGGTCGCGGCGACGGCGTTGAGGAACGGGGCGTAGGACTGCAGAGTGAAGCCATGGGGTAGCAGATTGAGGGAGTTCTCGGCCACATAGACCCAGAACAGGAGGACGGCGACGGCGGCGGACGGAGTGCGAATCAGTGACCCGGCCGCGACACCCACTCCGCATGCGGCGAACGCGTAGGTCGGGACGGTCCAGAGGAACCGGATACCGGCGGAGTCGGTGATGTCCACATCCCCATAGATCTGGGGGAATTGGTGTGGCAGCGTCACCATGACGACGACGAGCAGCACAACTGTCGAGATCGCCGCGATGGTGCCGTAGTAGATCCACCGGGCCAACGCGACCGTCCAGGATCGGGGAAACAGGAAGGCATTGAGATCGCTTGTCTGACCGCGCCATTGGGTGGCGTGGGCGTAGGCGGCGGTGACCATCATGACCGACACGGACAAGGTGATCACCCAGTACACGGAATTCGTGGTGGAGACCGCGGCTACGTAGCTCTGTCCGGGGACGGTGGCGAGTCGTTCTGCGACGGCGGCGATTCCGAAGGTGACGATCAGCGGCAGCACGAAGGTGAGGGGGACGGCGGCGGTCCACAGGAAGCTGCGTCCGGTGGTGCGGGTCCATTCGGCGGCGATGCCGCGGCGGATCAGGGTGGCCGGACCGGGGCTGTTCATGGGGCCACGCCGAACGCACGGTGGGTGGGCAGGCCGGCGATGCGCAGGTAGGCGTCTTCGAGAGTGGTTTCGCCAGGACCCAGGGTGTTCATGAGGTGTGCGAATGGCTGGTCGGTCAGAATGCGCTGGTTGCCGAGGATGACGATGTGGTCGGCGTTGCGTTCGACCTCATCGAGTAGGTGCGTGGCTACCAGGACACAGGTCCCGTTGTCGGCGAGGTGGCGCAGCAGTTCGCGTATCCAGCGGATGCCCGCGATGTCGAGGCCGTTGAGGGGCTCGTCGAGCAGCAGGGTTCGCGGCTCGGAGAGCAATGCGGCGGCGATGCCGACACGTTGGAGCATGCCGAGCGAATAGTGCCCCAGCCTGCGATCTGCGACCCGGCCGAGGTCGACGATCTCGAGGACGTCGCCGACCCGGCCGGGGGATATCCCACGGGCTCGGGCGATCCAGCGCAGGTGCCGACGTGCGGTGTGGCGTGGGTCGAAGGCTCGGTAGTTGAGGTGCATTCCGAGAGTTGCCGGGGTGGTGTGCTTGGCCCGGATGAGGGTGTCGTCGACCCGGACGGTGCCGGTGGCAGGCGCGATGATGCCGCAGATACACCGCAGCAGCGTGGTTTTGCCGGTGCCGTTGAGACCGATCAGGTAGGTGAGTGCCCCGTCTGCCACGGTCAGTTCGGGGACCTCGAGGACTGTCACGCCCGGGTAGCTCAGCGTGAGGTCACGGATCTCGATCACGGCGCCCGCAGCCGGTCAGAAGTCGCAGGCAATCGCCAGTCCGACGGCCTTGATGCCCTCGCACACGGAGCTGTTGGACAGCTTCCAGACACCGTCGATGCGCTTCCAGACCACACGCGCAACCAAATCCGGTCGTCCCGCTGACTTGCTGCGCAACATAGCGGTGTGCACGTTGCCGTCATGGGTTTCGGGACCGGTGATGTCATTCGACCCGATCGGGGCTCGGAACAGGCCGGTGTTGTAGAGGGTGCGCGCAACC
The DNA here is from genome assembly GCF_040645995.1 of Nocardia sp. NPDC046473. Classification (NCBI taxonomy): domain Bacteria; kingdom Bacillati; phylum Actinomycetota; class Actinomycetes; order Mycobacteriales; family Nocardiaceae; genus Nocardia; species Nocardia sp. NPDC046473. Next base: position 7,273 of record NZ_JBEYZJ010000003.1, on the reverse strand, counting down.
ACGACCGCCCGCATGCCGCCTTCCATATTGGCGGCCTTGGCCTCGTCCGAGGCGGGTGTTTCGATCAGGAACACGACTTGGTCGTGCAGATCGTCCAGGGTGGGGACGTCTTTGGTGATGAGGAACTCGCCGGGAGCGGCGGAGGCGATAGGGGCATTGGCAACCGAAGAGCCGGTGACGGCGACCGCTATGATCGTCGACACGATACCGGCGACAATTTTGAGGGTCTTCATCTTTCATCCTCTGATTGACTGAAGCAGTGCCTGAATCACGCTCGAATGTTCAGGCGGCCAACAACAATTGGCGCATTCGAGGTTACTCCTGTTCCGGCCGGATCCTCAGGGTTTGCGGCCGATGGCACCGTCCATGACCATTCGAGTCTCCGGCAAGTCGGACCGGAGCCACTGCTGTACTGGCACCACACCGGGTTCGAACAGCTCGAAGCCGGCGAGGAAGGCCTCCGTCTGTGTTGCGGACCGAAATTCGACTTGGGCTGAAGTGCTCTTGGTGCCGGTGAGCACCTGGAGGATCTCCGGGGAGGAATCGAGGGAACCATGAGTGATCGCCAGGTAACTGCCTGGCGCCAACTGATCGCGGAAGGCGGCGATGATCTCGGCGGGGTTTTCGTCGTCCGTGATGTAATGCAGCACACCGATGAGCAAGATCGCCACCGGCTCGTTGAAGTCGATCAGGGCGTTGCTCTTCAGCTGATCGAGGATATCGTGGGGATGGCGAATGTCGCCCAGCAGTGCGGTGACACCACGGGGGTCCGCCAGCAGCGCCTCGCAATGGACGTGCACAACCGGGTCGTAATCCACATACACCACCCGCGCTGACGGCTCGATCTCCCAAGCCGCCTCATGCACGTTGGGCGAGTTCGGGATACCCGAGCCGAGATCGACGAACTGACGGATGCCGGCTTCCGCGGCCATCTTGACCGCTTTAAGCGCGAAACTCCGGGCGAACCAGGCCACGGTCGTGACTTCGGGCGCCTGAGCGAGCATTTGATCGGCAATGTCTCGGTCGATGTCGCGATTGTCCTTTCCGCCTAGCAGGTAGTCATACACCCGGGCAGAATTCGGCAGGTTGCCGTTGAACGGTTGCGGCGTTCGGTCGTTCTCCGACACCGGCCCTTCAGTTCCTTCGACCACGGGTGTAACGGTAGCCGATCGCTACCTCAGGCGGGTGGCGTTCATAGATCTGTCACCCGGATGTGGTGCGTTGTCCGAACGCGGCGCTGCTTTGCTCGCCCGAACCGGCCCCCCGGTTTGAATCACCGGCGAACCGTGTTCCGACACAACGTTTTACAGATCTGTTTCAGCCAAGGCGACCGCCTGTGCCACCGCAGACCGGGCCCGCTCGACGGTTGTATAGCGGCCGAGACCGCATGGGGACGCGACGTCCAACCGGCCGCCGTAGGCCGACTCCGCCGCCGCCAGGCCCTGTCGTGCTTGCGCGAGCGGCTGCGTCGGATGCGCAAGTCCGGCGATAACCCTTGTGGCGGTAGGTAATTTGAGGCGGGCAAGGGGTGCGTAGTACTGCGGCCGAACCGGCGCCTGTTTGCCGTCGCCGATGGGGAGGTGGACGAAATCGAGATGCCTCCCCGCAGGCCAGTAGCGCGCTATCGCGTTTGCCAGCGCGACGACCGGGGCCGTCGATCTCGGCCGCACGACCGGCTTGTCGTCGAGGCTCCCGTAGCACAGGTGCACTCCGAAACGGGCATCATGGGGCGCCCGTGCGACGAGGCGTGCGATCGCTCGGCCCGCCACGGTGGCTGGGCCCTGCCGCAGGACCGGGGGTGTCGCCGCGCAGACGAGCGTCTCCGCCGGCAGTTCGAGTTGGAAGACGACGTTGTCCCGCAACGCTTCATGGATACGGACGATCTCTCGGACAGTGGCGTCGACAATCGGGTGGTAATAGGGGAAGCTTCGGTCACCACGGCCGGCTGAGCCGCGCCGCCACCTGAGCATCCGCGCCTCGAAGGCGATGAAACCGATGACAAAGGGCGTTGGTATGCCTACCTGCAAGCGAAGTCCGGGATCGGTGCGGCGCACGTCGGCCAACGCGTCCATGGCACGGCTGACCTCCGCCGCATAACCGAGCGCGGCATCGATATCGGCTTCGCCCAGCGATCGTCCTGCCCGAAGCCGAAACGTGTCGCGGGAACGCAGCGTCGACCAATCACCGCTGCGCACGGGCGCCAGCGCCGGGACTTTACCGAGCCGGTCGATGATGGGTCTGACATACCACTGGGCGCGAACTGGTTCCGCTTCACCGCCCGGAACCATGCCGTCCAGGAATTCACCGGCTGTGTCGACGGCGAACGCCATTGCCTTCTCTGGACTGTCCAACGGCGCGGGCAAGCTGCCCACGAAGTGAATCCTGCGCCTAGGCTGCACAGCGCCAGTGTCGCATATCGACCGTCCCGAGATGTGCGGGTTGCTCAACTGCCGGGAGACCTCGGATACGCATGTGACATCCCGCGATGTGGGGAACGTCCTCCTGATGGACTTTGTCGGGCTTGGTCTCCCATCGCACGAGCAGGAGGATGTTCATAGGTCTTCAGAACTTGATCGCCGGATCCGATTGTCTACCGTGTCGCACGGTGATGCGGCCGGTCTCGGTCATTCTCGATTCTGGTTCGGTGAAGGCAGTGTCGGTCACAGTAATATTCAACTGCGTGGAGTTGCTCGACCGCATTATGGAACGCAGATTTACGCGGTTGCTGCGCGTACCGGTGCAGTTGACGAGCTTTAGCTCACTCAGCCATGGCAGTTCGGCGATTCCGCTCAGGTCGTCGGGCAGCACGGTATCGAGCAGGTGCAATTCTTGAAGTGCGGGAAAGACGACTCCAAGGGTGGATATCTGCTGGTCCAGATCGCATCGGCTGAGCCATAGCCGCTCCACCGCCAGCGGTTGCGCAATCGAGGTCAGTACGGTGGCCGCGCCACGGCCGGCAAGATCCAGTTCTCGTAGACCCCGGTACTGGGTGAGATGCTGGAGGCTGTCGGTATCGGATATTTCACCGATACCGAGGGAGTAGATTTTCGGAGGTAGCGGAATCTCCACAAGAGCGGGGAGTGCACGCCATCCGCCGAAGCGGAGAGTCGACAGGCCGGTCAGTGCCGCAAGTGAGGCATGGTTGGTGATCTCGGCCTTCTCATCGCCCGCAACGAGATCGAGAGCCCGGATGTTGCTGGCCGAAGGGGTTGTCGACAAAAGATCCAGATCATTGACACTGGTCAGGCTGAGGAAACTCAGCGACGATGCCACCAGGAGCTTGTCGAAGGGAACATCGGCGAGGTTCATCGGGTACGCCACGGTGAGGTGACCGACGTTGGGTAATGTCAGGATCGGCGCTACCTGGCTCGGATGTCTGAGCACAAGGGCAAGGTTCGCCTCGGCCGATATCTTCGGAAACACTCGATGAGCGTATTCGGATGGTTCGAAGTAATGCCAAGCCTCACACAGCTTCTCATGGATCTCCCATCTCGGGTCCTCGGCGTACCCGGCCAACAGCTCCATAGCCCATGCGCCACCGACGAACATGACGCACTGAATGGTGGAAATAGCTGTGGTCGTAGACAGTCCATCGAGATCGCGCGGAAGCTCCCACAAGATGGGGTCCCCGATCGAGGCCAGGGCTACCGCATCGTCATAGTTCTGCGGAGGCACCAGATCGACGAGGTTGACCTTCAGTCGATCAGCAAGCTCCGGCGGCATGGATTCGATCGTCTCGAGACAGGAGATGGCCAGCATGCGCAGCTGCCGCTCGCTCGCCCCTCCGGAATTGGCGCGATTCAGGATCCCAGTAACAAGTTCGTTGCGCTGCCGTCTGTTGGCATGCCCCGCGGTCATGACAACGACGTCCCGCCACAAATCCTGGTCGGCACGTCCGATCAGATTTCCGATACGGTCCTGCGCGGCGATTTCGGCGGCAGCAAGATACTCTTGAAAACTTCTGTGTACAAACTCTAACCGTCCCACTGCAGGGGAACGCAAGATCCCCGACCGGTTCAGCAGATGATCCATGACTTGATCGGGGTATGAATAGATGTGCCGCATCGTGGCAAGCTTTTCGGATACATAGCCCTGCGCAAGGTCGATATCGAGTTCGCTCAGGTTGTTGTCGGAAAGTCGCCATGCCAGATCCCGCAATATGCTGACCTTGTCGGCGATGCTGAGCTGAATCTCCTCGGCACTTGGCACATGCCGGTCGGCGTCACGACGATCGATCAACAGCTCTACCGCGACCTGATAAAGTTCCATACGATTCCGCGGCAATTTCTGGTATCTGATGAGATGTAGCGAGCACAGCACGGCCGCAAGCAACGGGTTGGAAGATATTGCGTGCAGATGCTTCCGATCTCGAAGACTTGCGATGATCGACCGCTCGTAGTGCGGCAGCTCTTCGACAGCGCACGGCAGTCGTTGTCCTGAGGCGGCGACGGCTTGATGCCACTGACGAACGAACGCGTTCAAATCTTCGGTTGACATTCGCTCGAATGATATAGATGTGAAACCATCCTCGATCAGCCAGTCTTGATCCACGACAACGGGCCGGGAAGTTACCACTACCCGAATATTCTGATAGGAGTGCAGAATTCGAGTAATCCACTCTCGGACTCTGCCGCGATCTTTTTGTAGTAGTTCGTCGACCCCGTCGACCAACAGCAACACGGACCCAGCCGATAGTTGCCGGTCGACCCAGGCAGGCGGCATATGGCCGGTGATCGGTCCGGCCACGTCATCGAGCAGTTCGCCGACCTTGGGAAACTCGCGTGACGAGTATCTCCGCAACCGGACCAGGACGGGGGTCAGTCGATTCCACGAGGTCAGCGCACCAGTGAAACTTCCGCGTGCCGCATTGATAGCCAACCAACGCAGGAGAGTCGTCTTGCCGGAACCGGCTTCGCCGCGGAGCAGCACACGATTGCTGTCACTCAGTGCTTCCTCGACGCGAAGCTGGATATGCGCGTGCCGCTGCGAATTGGAATCGTCTGACAACAAACGATCCATCGACACGCTCAGGCTTATATATGCCACGGAGAGTTTGGTGCGCGGTGGCGTCTCGGTGGCGAAGCTGAACACCTCCACCTCGTCGAGAGACTTACTGACCAGTTCGAGGTACTCCTGTCGAAAAGCCTCATCATGATCGGCGCCATCGGGCGCATACAGTGAACGCCGAGGCAACTGCTCGATAACCTTGGCAATATCTTGACCAATTTCGTCGACCCTGCTCAGGAGTTCAGCCACGGCACGTTCTGTGAAAACAGGCAAGTGCCGCACAATCTGCACATAGTATTCACAGCACTCGGCTACGAGTCGGTTGTAGAGAGCTGTCCCGGACGCACTGAAACCTACCGGGGGTGGTACCGCCGCCAAAATACGACGTGACAACTGTGCTGGATCGGCATTCGACTGGAAAACAGCGGCATCGGAGAAATCCGTACGGGTGAACGCATCTGCGATGGCATTGACCACCGCTGTGCGTTCCGTGCCGTCGACATCCCGGAACTCGTTGGCCAACATCGGTTCGACACGAGCCGCAACCGCGTCCGCGACCTGCTCGAACTGGCGCCGAACGCTTCGTTGTGATCGCAGGCCGGGGATCTGCCGTCGGATCAGCTCGTCCATGTCGAGCCGGGTCCCGTCATTGCGATGCGCTCTGGCCAGCATCAGGCTTGCCACGCGGCTGACCAGCGTGGTTCCGAGCCGCACCGCCAGCAATTCGGCGCTCATGGGATCCCCTCCAGGCGTTCGTGAGAACGATCGCCTCGATGATGCCACTGCCGCGATCGTCAGGCAGCCGATCCGCCGCAAACGGCCACTGAACATGGAAACAGTTGGTGCAGAACAGGAAACGCTCTGCACAGATCAGGCCGAGCGCTGGCCGTTGTGTGTGTGCTGGACGAACTAGGCGAGGATTTCAACGGTGACCGGCTTGCCTATTCGACACGACTGTGTCGTCCCGGCCCCAGGAGGTCGGCACGTTGGGGCCGTGCCCAGGTGTGGTGGAAAAGGTTGAGTCCTCATGGTTTCCCCGCGCATCGATCCTCGGGCTTCGGCTCGTGGCAGCCCGTCGGGGCGCAAACTGTCTCACGTACGGCGGTGCCGAGATGCCAGCCATGGCTTGGATCTGGTCGTGCCCGGGGAGCTGTACCTTGCCGATGATTTCCTGGCCAGGGGATAGGTGGCAGTCGGATGGACGGCTGGAATTCGTCGGCCGGGCCGCCGACCAAGTGAAGGTGCGGGGTATCCGGGTCGATCCCCATGCGGCGCAGGTCGTGTTCGTCCGGCGTCCGGCGGTCCGGCACGTGGCGCGGTTCCGGACGTGCGCCAGAGTCGCGACGTGAGCAGCTGCTGGGCGAACTGTTCGCTGAACTGCTGGATGTGCCGACAGTGGGCGTGGACGACTCGTTCTTCGATCTCGGCGGTCACTCGCTTCTGGTGATTCGGTTGATCAGTCGCCTGCCGTCCCTGGGCGTGACGTTGACAGTGCGGGACGTGTTGGCCCCTTGAAGCTCGGCGAAGAAGGCGTAAGACGCCGACTGAGAAGTCTGCGGTCAGTGTGAATCCAGGCGGACGGCCTCGAATCCGAGCTTGCCGTAGAAACGATGTGCGTACGTCCGATCACCGTGCGAGGTCAATTGCACCAGGGTGCAAGCGCGTTCACGCGCCGCCGCGCCCACTCCTCGATCAACCGCGACCTCTAGCCGCTGTGCGGGCCTTGCTCGTTAGGTAGGGGTGATCGCTTGGTGGTGTGACCGTGAGCACTCTCGAGACCGGTAAACCGCGACAGGCACCGTGCCGGGCCCTTTGGCCTGCGAATTCTCGGGCTGCGCAGGCGATTTGACGTAGCGTTCGCCGCCGCGTAACTTATTCCAGGTCAGAGCGACACGGACACCGACCCGGAGCCGAGAAGCGCAGCGGAAACGCTGAGCGGATGGACCGGGAAACGAGGTAGTACGAGGAGCGCCTGAAATCACACTAGCTCTCTCGGAGACAGTACTTGTTTCTTAGCCGAGCTAAGCTGTATAAGTTGCCTCACCGATCAAGCGGATTTTGTCTGTGCGATGGTGTGTGCGTGTGTTCTTTGAGAACTCAATAGTGTGTCGATGAATGTCAGTGCCAATTATTTGAATTGGTTCCGGCCTCTCATACCCCCCGGTTGGTGGGGTCGGACATTTAGTCAGCAAATCTTTTTGCTGGCGTTTTGTTTTGCTAGATTTTCGGACTCTAGTTTAGATATTTCTGATTCGCTCTTCGGAGT